>JADJZA010000001.1 GCA_016719385.1 Candidatus Microthrix subdominans
CGGGGCGACCGCCACCCCAAACGGGCGGAAGAATTGAGCGGTGTCACCGGGGCCGTCAGCAAAGCCGGAGCCGCTGCCGGCGAGTGTGGTGACCGAGCCGGTGGTCGGATTGATGGCCCGGATCCGATGGTTGAAGAAGTCGGCGACGTAGATGGTGCCGTCGGGGGCGACCGTCACCCCGGTCGGACCGTTGAACTGGGCGCTGGCGCCGGGGCCGTCGGCGTACCCGGCATTGTCGGTTCCGGCGACGGTGGTGACTGAGCCGGTGGTCGGGTCGATTGCCCGGATCCGATGGTTGTTGGTGTCGGCGACGTAGACGGTCCCGTTCGGGGCGACTGCGACCCCGAACGGGACAGCAAATTTGGCGGTGTCGCCGGGGCCGTCAGCATGACCGACGATCCCGGTTCCGGCGAGTGTGGTGACCTGCCCGGTGGTGGGGTTGGTGGCCCGGATTCGATGGTTGTTGGTGTCGGCGATGTAGACGGTGCCGTCGGGGGCGACAGCCACCCCGGTCGGGCCATTGAATTGGGCGGTGGTGTCGGAGCCGTCAGCAAACCCGGCGGTGCTCCCGGCGAGGGTGGTGACGTTGCTGGGCGGCACGCCGGCCGACCCGCACCCGCTGACAAGTCCCAACGTGGCGATGCTGACGAGCAACACCACGGACATCCGGATGCGCGATTGAATGATAGTCATGATCAATTCCCTCCACGAGACGTGACCCAGGCGACCGTTCGACCGTAGCAAGCCGGTCTCGCTCGTAGGGAGGATTTGGTCATGTTCAGGGCTGCCGGTGAGGCGACCAGCTGGCCCAGCCGATGGAGCGGCTGTCCGCTGAACGCATGGTGAAGCGTGCGAAGCCCCGATGGTGAGGTTGCGACATGGGGGCTGAAAAATCTGCTTCGCTAGTGTGGACGGACACGCACTTGGACGACTGCTCGTGGGGAAGCGACATGATCTCTTCAAGACGACTAGCGGTATCGGCTGTGGCGCTCGCAGTTTTGGGAGCCCTGTTGCCCGCCTGCCATGGTCCAGGCAATGGCGGCTTCGTGTTCGATTGGAACATTTGGGGATACAAAGGGAACACTGCTTATAACCCGGACGTTGTTTCTGCGTTGGTCAACACTATCTCGGCGCAGGACCCGAAGCCGCAATATATCATGCTGCAGGAAGTGTGCTCAAACCAATTAGCCCAACTCGCGGCGCAGCTGCCAGAGTATTCATCTGCGTCGTATTTACAACACCCATTGGGCAAGCCCAATTGCCAATCTTTTGGAAACGCCATGTTTTTCCTCGGCAACGCTGACAGCGTTTCCTACGGCCTCTACCCGGTCAATCCCAACTATGAACAGCGGGGGTATGTCTGCAACGTTGCGACGGTTGGCGGCCGCTCCGACATCAAGGCCTGCAGCACCCACCTGGATCTCGACGCGTCCAGCTCGGCCCAAGCGACCTACATGCGAACCACTGTGGCGCCGCACATCGCAGCCGGGGATTACAACATCACCCCGGGTCACTCCGGAACCGCAGCGCTGAACGACTACCGCAATAACGGATGGACTGAGGCCACGAGTGGTGCTGGTGAACTTTCGACCAGTTCGACCACCGACGGCGGAAGCAGGCGTGACTACATTTGGTTTCGTGCTCCATTTACGGCGGATCTACTCGCTCGCATTACGCCCCGTGCAGAGTCTGATCACCATACCTATGAGGGGTGGTCCTCAACATGAGAACTAAATTCATGACGTGCGTTTTTGTTGCCTTCGTGGCAGCCACCGCTGTTGCTTGCGGGTCAGACGGCGGCCCCACTGTGACGGCAGATGGTCTTGGAGCGGCCGGAAGTGTCGAGCTCCCTGAGCCTTTGGCAACAGCGGCAGACACGATCAGCGCCACGGATGACCACTTTGTGGTGTCGGGAACGACTGGTGAGTCTCTGCTCGTTTCGGCCTTTGACCTTGAGTCGTCGGCATGGGACGACACCGTGACCATCGACGAAGGGTTCTCGTGGCAAGTCGTTGGAGGCACCACAAGCACGTCGGTCGTCGCCGGTGTCTGCGAAGGAGAGAAGCAGGGCGACGTGTGTTCCAGCCCTCAGGGCAACGTGCGTCTCTACCAGATCGAGGACGGCGCTCTTGTCGAGACCGTCGACGGGCCTGACCTGACCGGACTCGACGGGGGCTTCTCCGATCTGCGGGCCGCTGCGCAAGGTGACGCCGTCATCGTCGCGGTCCGAACCGACACCGATGCGTCGCATCTGTACCGCTGGACCGGCGGCGCGTGGGATGACCTCGGAGAAACCGAGGCAGTGCGGAGGATGTGCTCCACGGAGACCACGACGTACGTTCAAACCTTCATCCCGCCGGGTGTGACCGCACCGCCTGGAGCCACCGTCACAGAGTCCGGCGAAGTGATCGTCACCGCGCCGGCGCCCGGCGCCGCAACGCCACGGAGTGTTCCACCTGGTCAAGCACCCGACGCCGGGTTGGAAACGACCAAGCTCCTCATGAGAGAGATCACTGCACAAGGCAGGATCTCCGAACCCTACGAAGCCGGCGTCACGGGGGACTTCTCGATCAACGGCGAGCTGCTCTGCACAAACACCCAAGCCAGCCAACTGGTGGACGGCAGGTGGCGCCCCCTGACCGACCGCACGCTGGGCACAGCCACCGGTGAACCCGGCTTGCAAACAACCCAGGCCCTGTCTGCTTCGCCAGTTTCAGGGCCGGGAGGCAATGTTCCGGAGATTGTGGTGACCGACGCTCAGAAGTCGGGTCAGCCGTCGCTTGTCGGAGTCGACTCGACGACCAACCTGAACCTCGTGAGTGACCAGAGCACGGTGGTGTCGGCCGCCCGTACGGGGCGGTTCGCAGCTGTCCTGAGCAGCGACGCATCCGACGTCACCCTCGACGAACCGGTGTCACCCGACAACGCCCCGATTCGAAAGTTGACCGTCTTCGCCGACTGATCACACGACGGGGGTTCCCAGCGCACAGCTGCGGGGATTGGCGCAGGGTTCCGGCCTATGTCGTCGGGATGTCGATATAGCCGGTGGGCTCGGCTCGCATGGCGTCGAGGTAGCCGGGGGTTTGCAGTTCCAGCCAGTCGACCACGGTGGTGAAGGGCACGCACTGCACATCTGCTCGTGGGCATGCAGCTGCCATGAAGTCGGCGGTTGCCGGGTTGAAGGCGTTGCCGCTCCAGTTGTTGAAGTGGTTGGCGATCACCAGCGGCGCACGGTTGCCGGTGATCACGAAGTCGAGCACTGCGTCGTAGACCTCCGTCGTGCGTGCCCGCATGCTGGGCGCGTCTTCGGGTCGGTTCTTGCCGCCGTTGAACTGCAACCACAGGTTGTAATCCAGGGTGAGGGTGCGGTCGCCGTCGAAGTACACGGTGGAGATGGGGAATTCCCAGAGTCCCTCATCGATGGTTGGCCACTCGACGCCGGTAGCGATGGCGCTGGAGTCGTAGCGGTACCCGCGCTCCCGCAGCGCCGGCGTCAGCGCCTCCTTCCGATACTCCAAACATGGCGCCCGGAATCCCTCGACCGAGTTGGGGTCGGCGAGCAGCGGTTCGCCGATCAGCTCGGGCGCTCGGTCTCGAGCTCGTTCGAAGAAGGCGGTGAACTGGTCCAGTTCGTGACCCCATTGGTCGGCGGACCAGGTGGCACCCACCTCGGTCGACATCCCCTTGCAAAGATGGCCCACAGCGTGGTTGCCGAGTTCGTGGCCCTCGTCGACGGCCCGGTTGAGGTTGGTCAACAGGGTGGCCAGTTGCTCATCGCTCTTCGAGAACGCCACGTCGGCCATGCCCGGCGGGTTACCGGGTGGGGTGTAGTCGGTCCGGGACGCCTCCGGGACGAAATAGGTGCCGGTCATGAACACGGTGAACGCCGCCTGGGATGCCTTGGCTGTATCGAGGAACAGCTGCCAGCGTTCCTTGTAGCCCCCTCCGTCAAAGGAGAACACCACGAATTGGGGCGGGCGCTCGCCGGGCTCGAAGCGGCGCATCCACGGCCGAACAGGAGCCCCTTGGGCTTGGGTCGCCGAAAGAGCCTTCGATGTCGGTTTTGAGGCGCCGTCCGCCGGCTTCGGGACGTTGGCCCCTGTCGCAGCTACCTCGCCCGGTTCGGCGCGCGTTGAGCCAACGATGCCGATGGCAAGAACAGTCACGGCAACGATGCCCAGCGCAGCAACCCATGCCGTGGATCTGCTCAGGTGGGAGCCTGGGGTCGGGTGGTCGATTGGCAGGTCTCCATTTTCCAAGCCGGGCCAGACGTCGGCGCTGACACCACATGTGGCCAAGGGCGGACACATGATACTCGGGCTACATCGAGGGTTGAGCAGCGGGACTCACGAGCCCTGGGTCGAAAGCGAACCGCCAATGGGCTACGAACGGGTCACCAAACCTACGATGATGGGCATGGAAACCCGCCAACCGGAAACGGAATGCTCGTGCGCATTGAGGATCTGAAGCAGCGCCACGTCGACACAGGCGACGGCATCAGCGAGGTGTTGGACGAGCTCGCTCGACACACCTTCGATCCCCCGTCGTCCAGCCTGCGGGACCGTATGGCCCAAGGCATCGGATTCGTCACCTTCGCCTTCGACATCGACGGAGTGTCGATGGAGATCGCCAAGTATGCGAGGTGCCTCACCGAGATCTCGCCCGGTGCCCCGATCCATTGCATAGCGGGAAACTTCGGCGAGAAGGCGGACGCCATCCTCGACCCGGAGTGGCAACGCTGCCGGTTGGAGGGAGCAGACGGCTGGGACAAGTGGGACGATGGCAAGTGGTTCGCCCGTCTTTTCTTCGAGGACCTGCCGCCGGGGAGTCAGCAGTCAAGCGAGCTGTCGGCCGAGATGTGGCAGCAGGCGCTCGTCCTCGCTGAGCGGCTCGTTAACTACATCGAGGACAACCACCTCGGCCTCCTCGTCATCGTCAATACGAACTCCAACCCCGGCAATGTGGCCTACGCGCTGGCCATCGTGCTCGCAACCGAGGTGACCGGTTGCGCGGTCATCAACAACAACCACGACTTCTACTGGGAAGGCGGCAAGGCCGGATGCAAACGCAACCCGGGTGAAGAACCCGGCCCGCGTGACCACTTCTTCCGTAACCACGACAACGAGGAGTTCTTCTCCTTCCTCCAACGCATCTTTCCGTGGAACGGTCGCAATTGGGTACAGGCCAACATCAACCCGGTGCAATCGCGGCGTCTCATCGACCGGTTCCACTTCCATCCCGACAGCGTCTTCACGATCGGAACCGCCATCGATGCCAGCTTCTTCGATGAACCCACGCCGGCGCGCAAGGTCGAGAACCGTCGGCAAATGGCTCACGTGCTCGGCGGAACCCCGGTGATCGAGCCCGCCTCCGTCGGTCGCTTTCAGCAGACGCTCGGCACGTGGATGGCCGATCAAGCGCCGCTGGTGTGCGCGGCACATCGCGATCTGCAGCTCGACATCACCGCCGACGGTGCGCTCTATCTCTTGCAGCCGACCCGTATCGTGCCTCGCAAGCGCATCTGGAGGGACTGGGAACTGATCGCCGCGCTTCTGCAGTACGAGCCGTTCCGGTTCGTGTTCGATCAACGTCCCGAAATGACCCTGACGCTCCACGTCAGCGGGCCGGTTCCGATCGAGCATCGAGATGCGATGGACCGGCTGCTCGACGCGTACAGGTCGACGCTGAACTCGGTGCCCTTGGACGTCGGTCGCCGGCTTTTCCAAGCCTTCTCCGTCGGATGCCAAACCCATCCGTCACTGACGACCAAGCTCGACATTGTCGACATCTATCATCTCGCCGACCTGGTGGTGTTTCCGAGCATGCAGGAGGGTCGCGGCCTGCCGATCCCGGAGGCGGCCGCTGCGGGCATCCCCCTCGTCTGTAGCGAGTACGAACCCCGGGCAGTATTCGAGGAGGTCGTCGGAATGGGCCGCCCTTCAGAGCAGGTGATCCTCTACGAGGAGTTTCCGGACGGTGCGTTCCCAGAGGACCTCCTGGCCAGCCTCACCTCCGCCCTCCTCGATCCGGAGAGCCAGTCCGAACGGAAGGCGCACAACCGCAAGGCGGTCCTCGCCCGCTACTCGCTCGATTCGCTGACGGACACCTTCAGGCAGATCGTCGATCGCCTCGATCGCGCATCGGAGTCTCAGTGACGCACGTCTGCTTCATCGAGGACACCCACCTTCACGGCGGGACCCAGATCTGGGTGACCGAAGCCGTTCGGGTGTTCTTGGCGAAAGGCCACGAGGTCACGCTGCTGACTCCCTCCGGAGGATTCGTTGCCCGGGACGGCGTGACCACCGACGCGCGGGTGGTCACCTACGGGTTCGACGACGTCGTGTCCGAGGACGTCGCCCACCAGAACCTTTGGATCGATGCCTTGGCAGCGGCGGACGTTGCGGTCTGCACCGTCCATCCTCCTCGGGACGGCTTCCATTGCTCCCGGTTTGCTGCGCGGTGCATCGAGCAGGCGGGCCTGTCGACGGTGTTGCAGCCCAAGACCGGCACGATCGTCCCGGAGTACCTGCGCGAGTTCTATGCGCCCCCCGAGGACATCAACTACCAGGTGATCTCGATCACCGATTTCACACGGCACTACCTCATCGAGCACTACGGCATCCCCGCCGACCGGGTGAGCCTCATCTATCAGGGAACCGACGTGGCGACGTTCACCCCGAATGCCGAGCGGGCCGAACGGGCGCGGCTGGCGTACGTGCTGCCCGACGGTGCGTTTCCGGTGTTGGGCAACCTGGGGTCGTTCGAGCATCGCAAGGGTCAGGTGGGGTTGCTCGAGGCGGTCGCCCGGATCCGCTCGGGCCTGCCCGATGTGTACCTGCTGCTCGTGGGTGACGGGCCCGACGAGGGCCTGCTGCGGGCGAAAGTTGGCCAACTGGGCCTGCAGGACCATGTGGAGTTTCACCCATTCACGCGCACGCCAGCCGACGTTTTCGAGATCGTTGACGTCCTGGTGCTCCCCAGCCTCTACAAGGAGGGCCTGCCCAACGTGCTGCTCGAGGCGATGTCGATGGGCCTCCCGGTGGTCTCGAGCCGTTTGGCCGGCACGCCGGAAGTGGTCCATGAGGGCCAGACCGGCCTGCTGGTCGAGCCCGGTGACATCGCCGGGCTGGCCGCTGCGATCGAACGGCTCGGCGTCGATCGCGACTCGGCACGGGCTATGGGCGGAGCCGGCCGGCGGCTGATGACGACCGGCTTCGACAAGGAGCATCAGTTCGACGCGTTTCTGGAGCACTTCGCTGGTCACTCGCCGAGCCGATAGCGACTCCCGTCGCCGCCTCCGGCAGATGAATCAATCTTCGACGCAGACAGTGCGGCGACGAGTACGGTTTCTTTCGTCTGGGTGGGTGGCTTCGAGCGCCCGAGTTCGGGGAGATCTCGTTTGCGGACCATCGATCAGAAGAGCACCGCAGGCCGATCGGTCGATGCCGCCCAGCGGCGCGGCGCTGGGAACCCCGATGCCAACCTGCCGTGCCCGGCGTGCGCCACCAGCCTGAAGGGCGCCAACGTTGGCCGTCATCTCCGGGACAAGCACCCCGACACCGTCGGTGCGGCGCCGGGCAGCAACGATGCGGACCTGACCCTCGTCGGGATCGATCACCGCATACGGCGAACCTTTGCCGGTCTGGTGGTCGTGTGGTTCGTCGTTGTGGGCGTTGCTCTGGTCGCCGATCCAAGCCCGACCGTCGTCGGCGATGATCCGTCACTGTCGCAGATTGTCCGGGAACCTGTCGTGGTTCTCGTTGCGGTCGGCCTGTTGGTCGCCGCCATCATCGCCGTGCTGTGGGCCGCCAAGGCGTTCCGCTCGCGGCTGACCGTGACGCAAGAGGGGATCGCCCTCACCCACCGCATGGGCACCGGCCGCCGCCTGGTCCCACTGCCGGCTGCGGTCGAGACCGGCACGCTGTTCATTCGTCGCGACACCGGCAACGACGGAGGCGCCGCCGTCGAGATTCGGTCTGGCGCCTACCTCCGCATAGGCGAAGGTCGCCGATCCATCACGGTTGGATGCCCTCACGCCACAGGTGTCCGCAAGCACTGGGTGGGGTGGACGGCGGGCAAGCGTCGCAAGTGGTGGGACGTCGACCTCAGCGCCGCCGCGTTCGTGGAACTGCAGTACGCACTGGCCGAGTCGGGATGCCTGGTACCGGCGTCATGAACGGTCGCCGCCGACGTCCCCTCAGCCCCTCTGGCCGAGGGGCTCCGTTTGCTTCGACTCGCCGGCAACGCGTCAGGCCCGGCGCGAGATCACCCGCAGCGGGTGACGACGGCGCCCTTTCACCCGGTCAGCATGCTGAGATGGGTTCTTATCTTTTTGGGTCGGGTGCTACCGAATGAGTGCGGGGTCGACCGGGCGGGTCGGGCCGAGCGGTGCGCAGCGAGGCTGGGCGGCGCTCACCCTCGTGCTGCTTGTCCTGTTTCTGGCGGCACTGATCGTGGCCGTGGTGCGCAACTTTCCGTTCGGCCTGCTCTTCGGGGCGTTGCTGATCGGAGGGGCGACCACCGCCTATCAGGCAGCGCGCCGTCGCTCCGTTGCCCGAGCGGTGCTGGCCGCAGCGGCCGTGGTGGTACTGCTCGCTGCGATCGTGGTGTTGGTCGCCAAGAACATGGTGCTGGATTTGGCCGTGCTCGCCGCGCTCCTGGCGGGTGTCGCCGTTGCCACCCGCCGAACGTTTCAACCGACGTCCGAGCTGTCCGAAGTGGATCCGCCGCGTCGACCGGTCGTCATCTACAACCCCAAGTCGGGTGGCGGGAAGGCGGTGTCCAACAACCTGGCGGCGGAGGCCGCGGCCCGGGGCATCGAGGCGATCGGTTTGCAGCCAGGCGACGACCTGGTGCAGTTGGTCGCTGACGCCGTCGCCCGGGGTGCCGACGGCCTGGCTGCCGCCGGCGGGGACGGCACGCAGGCTCTGGTTGCGACGTTTGCGGCCGCGAACAACTTGCCGTTTGCGTGCATCCCCGCCGGCACCCGCAACCACTTCGCCCTCGACCTGGGCGTTGACCGCGACGACGTGGTCGGCGCCCTCGACGCCTTCGTCGCCGGCGGTCGCGAGCGCCGGGTGGACCTGGCCGAGGTGAACGGGCGGGTCTTCGTCAACAACGTGTCGATGGGGGTGTATGCCTCTGCGGTGCAGAGCGACGGCTATCGCGACGCGAAGGTGTCGACCTTGCTCGACACGGTCTCCGACGTGGTCGGTCCCGATGCGGACGGCGGCGCGGCGATGCGCTGGCTCGGCCCGGACGGAAGCGATCGCGGGTCGGCCGCGGTGCTGATGGTGTCGAACAACCCCTACCGGCTGGGCGCGTTGTTCGGTAACGGGACCAGGCCGCGGCTGGACGGCGGCGTCCTCGGGGTGGCCGCCACACGCGAACGCGGGGAGAGTCGCCTGTCGTCGTCGTGGACCTGTGCCGAGTTTGTCGTCGAGTCCGACCAGCCCATCCCACTGGGCGTCGACGGCGAGGCGCTGGTGATGGACTCCCCGGTTGAGTTTCGCTCCCGTCCAGGGGCGCTCCGAGTGCGGGTCGCCCCGCAGCACCCCGGTGGGTCGCCGTCATCGGGTGCCCCAAACGGCCTCGGCGACGCCCTGCACCGCCTCGTCGCCCTGATCAGCGATAGCTGAGGACGGTTTGCAACCGCGTACGAGAACTTCGTCGAGTGAAAATCCTGCACAGCCTTTCGGACGCCGGGTAGCTTCGTCGCACACGCGAGGCCGCTGTGGCGGGTCGCTCGGCAGGGGGAGCGGGTCGTGAAGAAGTGGTTGCCGCTGATCGCGTTGGGCACGGCGCAGTTCGTCATGGTGCTCGATCAGTCGGTGATGAACGTCTCGATCAGCCAGTTGGTCCGCGACTTCGACACCACGGTCACCACCATCCAGGCGGTCATCACCCTGTACTGCCTCGTCATGGCGATGCTGATGCTCACCGGCGGCAAGATCGGCGACATCATCGGCCGGCGGCGAGCGTTCACCGTCGGGCTGATCATCTACGCATGCGGCTCGGCGTTGACCGCCGTGGCCCCGTCGGTGGCGGTACTGGCGCTCGGGTGGTCGATCCTCGAGGGCATTGGCGCAGCCTTGGTGTTGCCTGCGCTGGCGGCGTTGATCGCGGGCAACTTCGAGGGTTCGGCACGCAAGGTGGCCTACGCCGTGATCGGCGGGGTCGCCGGTGCTGGGATCGCCATCGGCCCGATCCTGGGGGGCTGGGCCACCACCGAGCTGTCCTGGCGGGTGGTGTTCGTCGGCGAGGTGGTGCTGGTGCTGTTCATCCTGGCGATGACCCACCTGATCGGCGACGCAAAGACCGGTGAAACCCCGCCCAAGCTCGACGTCGTCGGAAGCGTCCTGGTGGCAACCGGCCTGGGAGCGGTCGTGCTGGGCACCCTGCAGTCGTCCACCTGGGGATGGATCAGGCCGAAGGATTCGCCGATCGAAGTGTTTGGCTTCTCGCTGACGATCTTTGTGATCACCGCCGGCGGGGTGTTGTTGTGGGCATTCGTCACCTGGCAGCACCGTCGTGAGCGGCATGGAAAGGACCCGCTGGTCCACATGGGGCTGCTCGGCATCGTGCCGCTGCGCTCCGGGCTGATCGGTCTGTTTTCCCAGAACCTCATCCTCATGGGTGTGTTCTTCGTGATCCCCTTGTACCTGCAGTTGGTGATCGGGCTCGATGCGCTGGAGACCGGCATCAAGATGCTGCCGGTCTCGATCACGATGTTCATCGCCTCCGCCGTCGGGTCACGCCTGTCGGGCCGCTTCCCGGTTCGGGGCATCGTACGCGCCGGCCTGATGACCACCGTCGTTGCAATCGTCGCGCTGCTGGCGACGGTCAAGCCGGACTTGGGCGATGCCGGGTTCGCCGTGTCGATGGCGGTGCTCGGCGTGGGTATGGGCCTGATCGTGTCCCAGCTGGGCAACGTGGTGCAGTCCTCGGTCGATGCCTCCGGTCGAGGCGAGGCGGGCGGGCTGCAATACACCGGACAGCAGCTCGGCTCGTCGCTCGGGGTGGCGCTGATCGGCGCCATCGTGTTGGCCGGGCTGACCGGTGCGTTTGTCAACCAGGTGGAATCCGACACCAGGATCGCCGACGAGGTGAGCGCGCAGGTGAGCGTCGCCGCCCAGCCCGGCATCGACTTCGTTGACTCATCCCAGATCGAGGCGGCGGCCGCCCAGGCCGACATCGACGGGCGCACCGGCGCCGCCATCGTCGACGACTACGAGACCGCTCAGCTCCAGGCACTCAAGGCCGGATTGCTGGCGGCAGCGCTGCTGGCGCTCGTTTCGCTGGCGTTCACCGGCGGGCTTCCCCACGAGTCGCCAGCACGCGACGGCGACCCTGCCGATCACGAGCCTGCGGGGAGCCCGGTGGGGGTATGACGCGCAGTCACCCGCAGCGGGTGAGCAGACCTGGTCGCCGGTCGGTCAAAGTGAGGCACATGGTGAGCTGATGACGCATACGGAGGTCGATATATGATGGAAGTCGAAACGAAGCTGGTGCCGCCGTCGGGTTTTTCCATGCCCGGCCTGTTGGACGTCGTCGTCGGAACACGACCAACCGGTGGAGGCGTCGGCCCAGCCGAACCTGTACGGCTCGTCGCCCGCTACTTCGACACCGACGACCTGGCGCTCGCCCGGTCGTCGATCACGTTGAGGTATCGGTCGGATCCAAGCGGGGGTCGATGGACCGTCAAGCTTCCGGCGAGGTCGCGCAAGTCACACCACCTTGCGCGACGTGAGGTCGACGTCGACGGCCCGGAAACGGACGTGCCCAGAGCGTTGCTGGGGCTCTTGACCGCCCAACTGCGCGGCAGGACACCGACTGTCGTCGCAACGCTGGTCACCTCCAGGGTTACCCAACGCTTGACGACAAGCGATGGTGCCGGGTTGGTCGAAGTCGCGGTCGACCACGTCTGCGGCACCCGCACCGACGGTCCAGTGCTGGAGTTCGACGAGGTCGAGGTCGAGCAGCTCGACGGGTTCGGAGCCAAGCGGGCCCGACGAGCGATGGTGACGGCACTGCGCAGCGCCGGGTGTCGGCGGGGGTCGCAGGTGCCGAAGCTGATGCGGGTGCTCGGCACCGACCAGCTGGGCCCACCCGACGTGGTCGTCCCAACGTTGCCGCCGGAGCCAACCGTCCATGAGGCCGTCGGGCATGCCATGGCCCGTTCGCTCGATCAGCTGCTGTTCCATGACCCCCGCATCCGCCTCGGCGGCGATGAGGAAGACCTGCACCAGTTCAGGGTGGCGGTCCGACGGCTCCGGTCCGACCTTCGCACCTTCGTCGATGTTCTCGACGTGCTCGATGGGCCATCGGCCGCAGCGCTCGCTCGGGAGCTCGGGTGGCTGGCTGATGCCACGAGCGCCCGCCGTGATTTGGATGTGCTGCGTGCCCGGTTGGTCGCAGCTAAGAACGAGGTTTCGCCGCTGGACACCAAGGCGCTGGAAAAATTGGTGGACCGTTGTGACCTCCAAGCGGAGCAGGCCGGCGCCATGGTTCTCGAGGCGCTGGAGAGCAGTCGATACGTCGATCTGCTCGACGCGTTGGTGAAATCGGTCGCAGGTCTCGCCGACCCCGATCGGCCCGGCGCCGGTGAGGTCACCGACAAGGATCACCTCCGGGCGATGGTGCGGCGGCGTTGGAAAAAGCTCGATCGCCACATTGCTCACCTGGAACGGGATCCAAGCCCGGCGGTGCTCCATCGGACCCGCATCGTCGCGAAACGTTGCCGGGCCGCCCTAGGCGCGGCGCGGCCGATCCTGGGGTCGAGGTCCAAGAAACTCGAGCGTGACCTGGGTGGCCTGCAGGACGTCCTCGGCGATGTCCACGACTGCGAGGTGGCTCAGGAGTGGTTGCGGCTTGCTGCCAAGGAGCAATGGTCGACGGCGCTCGTCGCCGGGCAGCTCGTCGCCGGGCTGCGGGCCGAGGAGGAGCGAGGGTGGAACGATTGGCCCGAGGCCTGGAAGCGGGTCGAACATCGGCGTCGTCGACGCCGATGAACCGGGGGGATTGACATGGCGAAGCACAAGAAGAAGCACAAGCACGGAAAGCACGGGAACGGCGGTACGCGCAGCAGCATTGCGACGCCCGACGGGGCCGACCGGCCGAAGCGGCTCAAGCGCAAGCCCTACGAGCGCGAGCTGAAGCAGCTCCAGGTCGAGCTCGTTCATCTTCAGCAGTGGGTCGTCGACACGGGGGCGAGGGTGTGCATCGTGTTCGAGGGACGAGACACCGCCGGCAAGGGTGGGGTCATCAAGCGCCTCACCGAGCGGGTGAGCCCACGCGTGTTCCGCACGGTTGCGCTACCGGCGCCGAACGAACGCGAGAAGTCCCAGATGTACACCCAGCGGTACATGGCGCACTTCCCGGCCGGCGGGGAGATCGTGATCTTCGACCGCAGTTGGTACAACCGGGCCGGCGTCGAGCGGGTGATGGGGTTCGCCACCGAACAGGAGGTCGAGCGCTTCCTGGAGCTGGTCCCGGCGATCGAGAAGGTCATGGTCGAGTCCGGGATCATCCTGTTGAAGTACTGGCTGGAGGTCGACCAGGACGAACAGACTCGACGGCTTCGGGCCCGCATCGAGGACGGCCGGAAAACCTGGAAGCTCTCGCCGATGGACCTGGAGTCGTACTCGCGCTGGTACGACTATTCGCGCGCTCGCGACGCCATGTTCGCCGCCACCGATACCGACGCCGTCCCGTGGTACGTCGCCGACTCCAACGACAAGCGCAGGGCGCGCCTCAACATCATCAGCCACCTGCTCAGCCAGATCCCCTACGAGCGAAACGCGCCGGAGCGGGTCGAGCTGCCCGAGCGGGAGGGCCATGGTGACTATGTCGAGCCGGACCGGACGCTGCGATGGGTCCCGGCCCGCTTCTGATGCGCTCAAACGCGGGCTCGTCGTGACCGGCATGCCGCGTGGTCGGGATCGATGAAGACACTGGCGCGCTGGGCCCCAGGGCTGGGGACGTTGCGACGGTACGAGGGGGCTTGGCTGCGCCCGGACCTGATCGCCGGCGTTGTCTTGGCGGCGATCCTGGTGCCCCAGGGCATGGCCTACGCCGAGCTCGCCGGCCTCCCGCCCGTGACCGGGCTTTACACGACGATCGCATGCCTGGTGGCCTACGCCGTGTTCGGACCGTCGAAGGTGCTGGTGCTGGGGCCGGACTCGTCGGTGTCGCCCTTGATCCTGGCCGCCATCACGCCCCTGCTCGTCACCGGTGACCCGGAGAGCGCGATCGCCCTGGCCGGGATGCTGGCCGTCCTCGTCGGGGTGATCATGATCGGGCTCGGGCTCGCCAAGCTGGGCTTCGTTGCGGACCTGTTGTCGAGCGAAGTGCGGGTCGGCTATCTCAACGGCCTGGCGGTCACGATCATCGTGGGGCAGCTGCCCAAGCTGTTCGGGTTCTCGACCGACGCCGACGGCTTTGTTGACGAGGTGCGCCAGTTCCTTCGGAACGTCGACCGGACCAACCGGGCGACGCTGGTCACCGGGCTGTGCGTGTTGGCGGTGCTGCTGGTGCTGCCGCGCCTGACGACGATCGTGCCGGCGGTGTTGGTGGCCGTGGTGGGCGCAACGATCGCGTCGGCGGTGTTCGATCTGGCAGCCTCGGACGTCACCACCGTTGGCGTGCTGCCTCGGGGCGTTCCGGCGCCGTCGCTGCCGTTCACCAGTTGGTCCGATGTCGTCCCGCTTCTGGTTGGCGCAGTCGGCATCACGATGGTGTCGCTCGCCGACACCATCGCAACCTCCAGCGGCTTCGCCGCCCGACACAACGAGGAGGTGGACGCCAACCAGGAGATGGTCGGGATCGGAACGGCCAACATCGCAGCGGGCTTCTTCCAGGGGTTTGCCGTCTCGGTCAGCGGCTCCCGAACGGCGGTCGCCGACCAGGCCGGTGCCAAGAGCCAGGTGACCGGTCTCGTCGGTGCCGGACTGGTCGCCGCACTGCTGTTGTTCCTCAACGGGCTGCTCGCCGACCTGCCCCAGACTGCGCTCGCCGCCGTGGTCATCACGGCGGCGCTGTCGCTGATGGACCTTGGCGCCCTCCGGCGCTACGCCAGCATCCGGCCGTCGTCGCTGGTGATCAGCCTGGTCGCCGCCGCCGGCGTGATCCTGCTGGGCGTGCTTCAGGGCATCGTCGTGGCCATCGTGCTGGCCGTGCTGCTGTTCTTCCGGCGCAACTGGTGGCCCCACGGCGCGGTTCTGGGGGAGGTCCCGGAGCTGGGCGGCTGGCACAGCGTGACCGAGCACCCCTCCGCCACCCAGCTTCCCGACATCGTCGTGTTCCGCTGGGAGGCGCCGCTGTTCTTCGCCAACGCCGGGCAGTTCCGCGACCAGGTCCGTCGCCTGGTGCGGGAGCAGCACCCCGGGTGGGTGGTGTTGCAGTGCGAGGCGGTCACCGACATCGACGTCACCGCGGCGGAGGTGCTGCGCGACCTGGACGAGGAAGTCAACGCCGCCGGCGTCCACCTGGCCTTCGTCGAGATGCGAGACCGACTTCAGAGCCTGGTGAAGCGCTACGGCCTGCACACCACGCTCGACGAGGAACACTTCTACCCGAGCCTCGAACGGGCCCTCGCCGACATCACCTCCGCCGCCGCTGAGGGGTCGGTAACCGACCGTCCAGCCGGGCAGACGTAACCCAAGGGGCGCTTGCGGCCGATCAGGCGACCGGTGCGGTCAGGCGCGTGCCCCGGCGGACGTGCGCGCCTCGACCGTCGGGAACAACACGTTGTTCTCCTTGTGGACGTGGAGATGGGTGTCGGCCTCGAGCGCACTCAGTGCCCGGTACGTCTCGGTGTACGAGGCACAGCCGTCGGCCGGAACCGTGTAGTCGGCCGTGATCTCCCGCAGTTGTTCCAGGAGGCCGCCGACCACCTCGTGCTCGGCCATCAACGACCGGACCTCACCCGGCAGCTCATCGACCGCTGATCCGGACTGGGCGTCGGTTGAGGACATGAGCGAGCGCATCGCCGGGAACACCACCTGCTCCTCCGAGGTGAGGTGTGGCTCGAAGTCGCTGCGGAGTTCGACGAACAGCCGTTGCACCTCTGCGAGTTCAGGATGCCGGTCTCCGTGCACCATGGCGATCTTGTCGACCAGCTGACCGAGCCGTGGAAGTTCGTCCCACAGGTAACGGTGGTGCGTCGACTCAATGTGGTCGATCAGATCGATCGGACCGAGGGAGGCCCACTGAGCGGGCGCCTCGTCCTGATGGATGGACGACAGGTCCTCCGCAACCTTCTGCGCGTCGAGATCGAGTTCGGTGGCAGCGTCGGCGAGGCTTCGGTCGCCGTGGCAACAGAAGTCGAACCCCCGCCGTTGGAGTTCGGCGGCAAGTGACGGTTTGAGGGTGACGATCTCGCCCAGCGTCATCGTGGGATCGATCTGATGCGCAGTGTGGTTCGACGGCGTGTCCATGGTGCTCCAGTTCTTGGGTGCGAGCCGACGACGTGCGGCTCGGTGGCTCCCGGTCGCGCGTCCGTTGCAGGTCAAAGTCGAGACGTACGGTTCCCACCGTACCCATTGGCGCTCCGAGCTGGTCCCCAGCGGGTCGAACGCCGACGCTGCGGCAGTCAGCGAAACCCAACCTTGACATCGGTTGTTAGGGCAGCCTAAAAATACCGAGTGAAATTTTCAGCCGTGCTTCCAGCCGCCCTCGCCGCCGTGCTCATCGTGTCCTCCTGCGGGGGCAGCGATGAGGCCTCGACCACCGACGAATCGTCGACGGTCGACTCCGCGGTGGGCTCCGAGGTCGTCGGGCACTACGCCGACGGCGTGTATGTCAGCTATGCGGCCAGCGTCGAGAGCGCCACCAAGATGGGCGACGACATCGAGGCATTCCTCGACGATCCGACCGAGGACACGCTCGCCACGGCCAGGAAGGCCTGGCTGACCGCCCGGCCCGACTACGGCGTGACCGAGGCGTTCCGCTTTTACGGCGGCCCGATCGACGCCGACGACACCGGGCCGGAGGGACGGCTGAACGCCTGGCCGATGGACGAGTCCTACGTCGACTACGTCGAGGGTGACCCCGAGGCTGGGATCATCAACGACCCGGACGAGTACCCGACGCTCGATGCCGACACGCTGGCATCGCTCAACGAGGCCGGCGGCGAAACCAACGTGTCCACGGGCTGGCACGCCATCGAGTTTCTGCTGTGGGGCCAGGACCTGTCCGAGGACGGGCCCGGCGAGCGCCCGGCGACCGACTACACCGACGCCCCCAACGCCGATCGGCGCAGCGAGTACCTGGCCTCGGCGACCCAGCTGCTGCTGACCGACCTGCAGGGTGTGACAGACGCATGGAACCCAGACGGTGACGACAACTTTCGGGTGAAGTTTCTCGCCCTGCCCACCGACGAGGCGCTGACCAACATCGTCACCGGCGTCGGCGAGCTGAGCCGGGGCGAGCTGGCCGGTGAGCGCATGTCGGTGGCCTACACCGAGCGCAGCGAAGAGGACGAGCACTCGTGCTTCTCGGACAACACGACCGAGGACATCGTCGCCAACGCCCAGGGTGTGGCCAACGTGGTGACCGGCGACTACCCGGGCGGAGTGTCCGGCCCTGGATTGGCCCAGCTCTTCGCCGAGAACGATGAGGCCGCCGCCGACGAGCTGGTCGAGGCGGTCGAAACCAGCGTTGCCGACGCCGAGGAGATCCCCGCACCGTTCGACCAGCACCTGCGCGACGGCGTGAGCGACGACGAGCCGGGGCGTCTCGCCGTCAAGACCACGATGGACGCCCTGAGCGCCCAGACCGACCTGGTCGTCGCCCAAGCCTCCGACCTGGGGCTGAGCGTCGAGGTTTCGTGACAGCGTTCGCCCGCCGTCTGTCCGCACTGCTGATGACCGTCGGATTGATCACGGCGGCGTGTGCAGGCGCGGGCGAAGAGCCGGCGGCGCTCGACCCCAACCTGGGTGGCGCCGCCACCCGAACGTCCGCCACCCGCAACGCGTTTGCGCTGCCGGTCGACGGGCTCGACCCGGACGGGCGGCTGAGCTTCGAGGTGGGCGACAGCTTCTTCACCAAGAACTGGGTGACCTCGCCGGCGTCGACCAAGGCGCGTGATGGTTTGGGCCCCACGTTCAACGCCCAGGCGTGTTCGAGCTGCCACAACCTCGACGGTCGGGGGGCACCGCCCGATGACGCAGGCGACACCTCAACCCTGGGGCTGCTGCTGCGGCTGTCGGTGCCTGGTGCCGGGGCCGACGGCGGCCCCGTGCCCGAGCCCACCTACGGCGACCAGCTGCAGGACCGGGCGATCCGGGGCGTCGAGCCCGAGGGCAAGATGGCGATCGACTGGGTCACCGAGTCCCACAGCTTCGACGACGGCACCGACTACGAGCTCCGCCGGCCCGACGTCTCGGTCGCCGACCTGTCGCAGGGTCCGCTGGCCGACGATGTGCAGATCTCCCCTCGGTTGGCGCCCCAGGTGATGGGGGCCGGACTGCTCGAGGCGATCCCGGAGGAGTCGCTGCGGTCGGCCGTCGACCCGGACGACACCGACGGCGACGGCATCTCCGGACGTCTCAACATCGTGCCCGACCCCCGCACCGGCAAACCGATCGTGGGCCGCTTCGGCTGGAAGGCCAACGTCGGCACCGTCGAGGGGCAGGTGGCCGCAGCGTTCCTCGGCGACATGGGCATCACCTCGCCGCTGCACCCCGACGAAAACTGCAACCCGGGCGACGCCGAGTGCCTGGCCGCCCCCGACGGCGGCAGCCCGGAGGTACCCGAGGAGGCCCTCGGCCGGGTCGTGTTCTACAACAAGACGCTGGCGGTGCCGGCCATGCGCAACCACGAGGACGACGACGTCCTCGCCGGGGCGGAGCGCTTCGACGACCTCGGCTGCGCCGGCTGCCACACCGTCAGCCAGACGACCGGACCGAGCGAGATCGCCCAGCTCAGCGAGCAGACGATCAGCCCACACACCGATCTGTTGCTGCACGACATGGGCCCCGGCCTGGCCGACGACCGCCCCGACTTTGTCGCCACCGGTTCCGAGTGGCGCACCCCGCCGCTGTGGGGGCTCGGGCTGGTGCCGGTGGTCAACGGCGAGCGCTTTATGCTGCATGACGGCAGGGCCCGAAGCTTCGACGAGGCCATCATGTGGCACGGCGGCGAGGGTCAGGATGCCGCCGATGCGTTCGCTGCGCTGGAGAAGAACGAACGGGCCGAACTGATCGCCTATTTGGAGGCCCTGTGAGCCGGAGGAAACCGTTGAAGCTGAGGACGCCGAGGTCGACGACCGCTCGCTCCGTCAAGCGAACTGCGATCGGCGCGCTGGCCGTCGTCGGCCTGCTGACCGGCTGCTCCGGTGGCACCGATCGGGGCGATGTGCTCGCCGACCTGGCGACACAGGGCGCCGAGACCCTCGAGGCGCTACCCGAGGTGGCGGCCGCTGCGACAGCGGCGGTCCAGACAGCCTGTGCGTCGGGCGAGAAGGCCGACTTCGACGCCGCTGCCGAGGATGTCGCCGCCGCCCAGACCCGCTGGCACGAGGCCGAGGCGTTCTGGTTGGGGCCGGCCACCGACCTGCGGTCCAACTCGATCGTCGACTGGCCCGCCAACGCCCAGGATGTCGACGACCTCGTCGCGGCCGAGGAGCCGGCGACGATCGACGTCAACTACCTGGCCGCCTACGTGGGCGCCGACACCCGCGGCTACGGGGCGGTCCTGACGTTGCTCGAGCAGGCGCCGCTCGACGAGCGCCAGTGCGACTACGCCAACGCCGCCACCGCCCTGGCCGAATCGGGGATCGATGCGGTGACCGCCGCTTGGACGGATCCCGACGACGGTGAGCCCTACCGCGACGAGCTGGCCGACCCCGCGGTGGGGATCGACGCGGTGGTCAACCACCTGTTGGCGCTGCTGGCGAACAAGGATGCGGCCAACTTGGAGGCCCGTAGCAACTCGGTCGAAGACCTGCTGTTCGGGCCGGAGGGGGACAGCGGCCTCAGCGCTCTGCTCGACGACGACCTCACCGCCCAGCTGCGCTCCGAGACCGACGAGTTGATTGCGGCGACCAAGGACGGCGAAGCGGCTGCCGACGATGAGCCCAGCGAGGCGGCGTTGGCCGCCATGAACGAGCTGCGAGCCACCGTCGCCACCCAGGTGGTCGCCGAACTCGGCGTCACGGTGACCTTCAGCGATGCCGACGGCGACAGCGCCGGCTAAGCGGGGGGCCGCTCCGGCCCCCGCACCACCCGCAGGCTCGGCGCCGCCGCTGTACGGCCGACCGGTCTCGTCGGCGTCGCTCGAGGCGCTGCGGATGGCGTTCGGGCTGCTCGTCGTTGCATCGACGGTCCGCTTTCTCGCGCGCGGCTGGGTGAGCTCCCTCTACCTGGCGCCCGAGCACCACCTCACCTACCCCGGCTTCGACTGGGTGGCGCCCCTTCCCGGTGTCGGGGCGTACCTGCATGTCGCCGTCGTCGCCATGGCCGGGCTTGCCATTGCGCTCGGCTGGCACACCCGGGCTGCGCTCGGTGTTTTTCTGGTCGGATTCGTGTGGATGGAGCTGATCGACGCCTCCCTCTACCTCAACCACTACTGGCTGATCACGCTGCTGGGCGCGCTGCTGTTCGTGTTGCCGGTCGGGCGGCGGTGGTCGCTCGACGTGCGCTGCGGTCGGCTCGCACCGGCCACCGTCGTCCCGGCCTGGATGGTGTGGGCGGCACGCGCCCAGATCGGCGTGGTCTACGTCGTCGCCGGCATCGCCAAGTTGAACGACGACTGGCTGGTGCGGGGCGAGCCGCTCGGCATGTGGCTGGCGGCCCGCAGCGACCGGCCGGTCGTCGGCCCGCTGTTCGAGCTTCCCACCACGGCCCTGGTCGCCTCCTGGGCCGGGCTGATCTTCGACCTGACCATCGTCGGCTGGCTGCTGTGGAGGCGGTCCCGTCCCTGGGCCTACGCAGCGGTCGTCCTCTTCCACCTCTCGACGGCCGCCCTGTTCCAGATCGGCCTGTTTCCCTGGGCGATGATGCTGCTCACCCCGGTGTTCTTCTCGCCCGCCTGGCCCGAGCGCACGCTGGCTTGGATTCGCTCGATCGGCCGGTTCGAGGCACCGGCTGATGTGCCCCCGACCACCGAGGTGTCACCACCGCGACGGAGGGTTCAGGTGGCGGTCGCCGCCCTGGCGATCGTCAACGTCGTCGTGCCCGCCCGGCACTACCTGTACGCGGGTGACGTCACCGAGAACGAGGCCGGCTACTACGGGTCGCTGCGGGTGATGCTGACCGAGAAGACCGGCACTGTGCGCTTCGTCGTCACCGATACGGCCACCGGAACGTCGGCGACGGTCGACCCCGACGACGTCTTCGAGCCGTGGCAGGTCGGCCAGCTCGCCTCGCGGGTCGACCTGCTCGTCACAGCGGCCCAGATCGTCGCCCAGGACCCAGCCGTCGACGGCCACCGGGTGGAGGTTCGTGCCGACGCCTGGATCTCGATCAACGGCCACCCGCGGCAGCGCACCATCGACCGCGCTCTCGACCTGACCACCGTCAACCGTCTCCCGAGGTGATCTGGGGCGGGCGACGGTCGGGCGTTCGAGCGCGCAGGCCCGGTCCAGGGGCCGGAGGCCAGGGGCCGAGGGGAGCCAGCGATGATTCTCGACAGATTTCGCATTGACGAGCAGGTCGCGGTGGTCACCGGCGCCGGTCGGGGGATCGGCGCTGCGATCGCTGTGGCCCTGGCCGAGGCGGGCGCCGACGTGGTGATCTCGGCCCGCACCGAGGACCAGCTGCGGGCCGTCGCCGGCCGGATCGAGGAGGCGGGTCGACGGGCCCACATCGTCACCGCCGACCTGAGCGACCTCGACGCTGTCGCCGGCCTGGCCGGTGCCGCCAAGGAGGCGTTCGGCCGCCTGAACATCGTGGTCAACAACGTCGGTGGGTCCATGCCGCGCGCGTTCCTGGACACGACCCCCAATGCGATGACCCGCGCCTTCGAGTGGAACGTGTCGACGGCGCATGCGCTCACCCGGGCGGCGGTGCCGGTGATGCTGGAGAACGACGGCACCGGCGCGGTGGTCAACATCTCGTCGCTGAGCGGCCGGACCGGAAGCAGGGGTTTCATCGCCTACGGCACGGCCAAGGGGGCGCTCACCCACTGGACCCGCATGGCGGCCGCCGACCTGTCGCCCCGAGTGCGGGTCAACGCCATCGCCGTCGGAACGATCGCCACCTCGGCCCTCGAGATGGTGACCGAGGACGAGGGGATGCGAACCGCGATCGAGGGGAACACACCGCTCGGACGCATCGGTGAGCCGGAGGAGATCGCCTCGGCGGCGCTGTTCCTCGCCTCGCCCGCCGGCGGCTACATCACCGGCAAGATCCTCGAGGTCGACGGCGGTGCCGAGAAGGGGCAGCTCGACATGGGCATGCCCGACCTGTAGCCGCTGCGTGGATCGAGGAAACCCTTCAAGGCAGAGCCCCGCCGAACCGAGCAGCTCATCACCGGGACGTGGGACCGTGTTTCGGGCCCGAGCTAGCGGCGGGCGTCGATCCAGTCGATGATCGTAGTGAGCACGTCGTCTGCCTCGGGCTCGTTGTGCAGTTCGTGGTAGCAGCCGGGCCAGATGCTGACCGTCCGGTCGCTGGAACCGACCGCAGATGAGAACCGCACCGACCCGGCGGGGTCGGCCAGCGTGTCGTCGCTGCCGTGCATGATCAGGACGGGCACGGTGATCCGGCCGGCCTGCTCCATGGCGGCCTTCATGGCCACCGACAGCTCTCTGGCGGTTCCGGTGGTGACCTTGCCGCGGTAGTTCAGCGGGTCGGCGTCGTAGTCGGCCCGTACCGCAGGAACCCGCGAGATGGCGTCGCCGTCCAGCTCGATCGTTGGCAGGTTGGGAGCGATCCTGCCCAGTGCGTTGGCGATCGCCAAGACGGGCTTGGGCACGCTTGCCGCCGTCTGCAGGGCGGGCCCGGTGATGATCAGACCAGCGAAGCGTTCGTCGCCGCGCTCGGCCAGGCGCACGGTGGCCAGGCCGCCCATCGAGTGGCCGTAGACGAACAACGGCACGCCGTCGGACGTCCCCGAGCTCAGGTCGGTCACGACCGACGCCAGGTCGTCGACCAACAAGTCGAAGTTGTCGACCGTCCCCCGCTCGACGCCCGTGGTGCGCCCGTGGCCGCGGTGGTCCAGCGACGTGACGGCGAAACCGGCATCGCACAGCCGCTGGGCGACGTGCTCGTAGCGGCCGGAGTGTTCGCCGTACCCGTGCACCAGCAAAATCTCGGCTCTGGGGGTGGCATCGGGCGTCCAGCGGATGGTGTGCAGCGTGACGCCGCCGGTTCCGGGTTTCGTGGAGGTTTCGGTGTTCACGCTCCGCAGCCTACGAGGCGGTCCGTCCCCTCCCGGGCCGCGCAATGCGTCCGGGCAGCGCCGTCGAGGCTCGGCGGTTGGTCGATGCGGTTGTGTCCAGGAAGCGGGCGACCCCGCGCACGGTACGAAGGCGGACGAACCGGAGATGATCCCAGGCCGGGTCGTTCGTGGCCGCGTCGTACCGCTCCCGATAGGGGGTGTAACGGGTCCACCCCCAACGCAAAATCGATCGATGGGGGTCCCACGACATCAGGTTGGGGACGCGCTCCCGGTTGCCGTTCCAGAGCTCCTCCCGGGTGAGCACACGCCGAAGTGTGCGGCGAAGAAGCCGCGTCATCACGACGCGCCGGGGGAGGTCCAGCCACACGACGGTGTCGGCGGTCGGCCACACCACCTGGTCGCGAACGCGGGAGTAGTTCCCGTCGATCACCCACCCGTCGCCGTTGGCCACGTCTGCGGTCCGACGCTCGAACTCATCGCCCGGCAACTCCGTCCAGTTGGCCTGGTGAAAGATGGAGTCCAACTCGAGCCGGGGGACGTCCAGCCGGTCGGCGAGCTGTCGGGCGAAGGCCGTCTTGCCAGCACCTGGGCAACCGACGACCGAGATTCGACGCATGGCATCCTTGCGGGTCCTCGCCGCTTCGCTAGGGCTGGGGGCGACCCAGGTCACCGGCGCCGGACTGTCGTGGTCGGGTCGAGCCCACCGCCGCATCGACCACGTGATCTGACGCTTCATCCCACCGGCAACCCGGCGCCGGATGGGCACCAGCTTGGTTTTGGCTTCAGCAGCAGTGACCGTGTCGATGAGGCGACTTTGGTCAAAATGGCCAAATCGGTCAAGTGGCGGGGCGCTCACACAGCGTCGGCATGGGCCACAGGACCGCTGCGTGCGACGATCATCGTGATGGAGTCGACGTCTGAGTTGGACATGGCGGCGCTGCGGCGCCGGTTGGAGGCAGCCTCAGCGCCCGAGCGGGCAGAGGCGATGTCGGCCTACCTGCGCAACCAGTTTCCGTTTTTGGGAATCGGGGCCAAGGACCGCCGGGCGGCCACCCGACCGACCCTGGTCGCCGCCAAAGCCGCCTCACCCGACGAGCTGTTGGCATTCGCTGTCGAGTGCTGGGAGCAGTCCGAACGGGAGTTCGCCTACGTGGCCTGCGACGTGCTGCGATCGCAGGCGTCGCGCCTTGAACCCCGACACCTCGATGGAGTTCGATCGCTTCTCACCTCCAGGTCGTGGTGGGACACGGTCGATCCGTTGGCCACCCGCACGGTGGGCACGATGGTGCGGACCCATCCTGAGCTGGCCGGGACGATGGACCGCTGGGTGCACAGCGACGATTTCTGGCTGGCCCGCACCGCCATCCTGCATCAGTTGTTGTTCGGGGAGGCGACCGATGCGCAGCGGCTGCTCTCCTACTGCGAGGCCCGCGCCGGCGACGACGAGTTCTTCATTCGCAAGGCGATCGGATGGGCGCTTCGCCAGTACGCACGCGTGGACCCGGCGGCGGTTCGGACGTTTGTTGTGGCCCACGATGGTGAGCTGTCCGGGCTGACCAAACGCGAGGCCCTCAAGCACCTCAACTGAGCCCAGCGGCCAGGCACCCCAGCAACAAACTCCGTAGTCGGGAGCCCAAAGCGCGGTCTGGCGGTCGTTTGCGCTCCCGAGTTGGGAGTGACCTCCGTAGTGGGGAGCCCAAAGCGCTGTCTGGCGGTCGTTTGGGCTCCCGAGTTGGGCGTGACGGCTACCGGTTGGTGCGTGACGGTCGGGCGCGTGGCCCAGGGCGGCTGCTGGAAATGCCAAGATGGCCGCCTTGATCTGGTCCCTCCTCCTGATCGCGGTCGGCGTCGCCGCGCTGGCCTACAGCAGCGACTGGTTCGTCGACGGCGCCGCCGTGCTGGCCGACCGGTTGTCGGTCCCGCCGGTGGTGATCGGCACCCTGGTGATCGGGCTGGGCACGTCGCTGCCCGAGGTGTTCGTTTCCACGCTGGCGGCGGTCGACGGCGACCTCAACCTGGGCATCGGCAACATCGTCGGCTCCAACACCGCCAACCTCACCGTGGTGTTGGGCGTCGCAGCGATGATCGGCGTGGTGCGCGTCGACTCCGAGATCGTGCGCCGAGAGGCCTTGCTGATGCTGGGCTCCTGCGTGCTGGTCGCCTTGCTGGCGTGGCGGAAGCTGACCCTCGTCGGCGGATTGATCCTGTTGGTCGGCCTGGCGGGATACCTGGCGCTCACGGCGGTGCAGGCGCGCCGCAGTCGCAACGACCGGCTGACCGCCGACGTCGAGGAGTACACCGAGAAGGAACGCCGGTACCCGATCTGGATGGAGGTGGGCCGCACGCTGATCGGGCTCGTCGGCACGGTTGCCGCCGCCCGGGCGCTGGTGGTCGGAGCGGTGGACCTGGCCGACCGGTTTGGCCTGTCGAGCGGGTTCGTCGGCCTGAGCATCGTGGCCCTCGGGACCTCGCTGCCAGAGCTGGCCGCCGCAATCCAGGCCGTGCGGCGCAGGGAGGACGAGCTGCTTCTCGGCAATCTGGTGGGCTCCAACCTGCTGAACAGCCTGCTGGTCGGCGGCCTGGTCGGGGTGATTGGCCAGGGCGTGGAGGTGACGAGTGCGGTGGTGCACCGGGGGATGGTGGTGATGCTGCTGAGCGTCGCGGTGGTGACCGTCCTGATGGTGACGCGCGCTCGGATCGGGCGGGCCGCTGGGGTGGCGCTGGCCTCCGCCTATGTCGTGTCCGTTGCAGTCCTGGCCCAGGGCTGATCGTCGACTCGATCGGCCACAATCCGGCGGTGATCCTTCGGTGCCACTGATGCCTGCCGGGTAACCCCGAGGGCGGTTGGCCGCTGCGAGGGGGCACACTGGGGTTCCACCTTCTGACACCTGCGAGGTATCGGTGTCCAGCCCCACCCCAAGCCAACCGCCCCCCCGTCCCCGGGACCGCCCCCACGGTCGATCCTTGCCGCACCGGCAGGCGACCGCTGGCCGCACCGCCACGGCACGGCGCCCCGGTCGCGCCCCTGACACGTCCGTTCCACCGAGCGTCGAACCATCCGTTCGCCCGCCCGCCGACCCGGGCGCCCCACCAGCGGTTCACGTCGGACGGATCATCACCGCCACCGTCGACGACCTGACCGACCGGGAGATCGTCCTCAAGATGGTCGACGGACGTCCCGGCGTGGTCATGCGCCGCGATGTCGAGGACGCCGACGGCAAGGTGCCAGCGGTCGGCGACTCGATCGACGTCGCCCTGCTGGCCCGGGAAGACCCGCAGGGCAGGGTGGCCACCTCCCGCGGCTGGGCGGTGAAGCAGCGCGCCTGGCAACGGATCGACGCCGCCCGGTCCTCCGGCGCGGCCCTGCTCGTGACCGTCCTCAAGCAGGTGAAGGGCGGCCTGCTGGTCGACTTGGGCCTGCGGGCCTTTCTGCCCGCCTCTCAGGCATTCGAGGATCGCGGCGGAGAACTGTCCGAGCTGGTCGGCACCGAGGTGGAGGTGCGGGTGACCGAGGTCGACCGCGATCGCGACCGGGTGGTCGTGTCCCGCCGGGACGTGCTGCGCTCCCAGCGGCGGGCCGAGGAGCGCTCCGTCTTCGAACGTCTCGAGGTAGGGGCGACGGTCACCGGGCGGGTCGTGGCGATGACCGATTACGGCGCGCTGGTCGACCTGGCCGGCGCCCGAGGCCTGCTGCACCGCACCGAGATGTCCTGGAGCCGGGTGGCCAGCATGGAGGACCACGCCAAGCCGGGCCAAGAACTCGAGCTGGTCGTCATCGAGCTCAACCGTGCCAAGCGGCGCATCGGGTTGTCGTTGCGCCGGCTGGCCGACGACCCCCTTCCAACGCTGGAGGAGGGGACGGTCAGCGACGCCACGATCAGCCGGCTGGTCGATTACGGGGCGTTTGCCGAGCTGCCGTCGGGCCTGGAGGGGCTCGTGCACCTCAGCGAGATGGCCGAGGGGCGTGGGTTTCGGCCCGAGGAGCTGGTCGCCCCGGGGGAGCGGGTGCGGGTCATGGTGGTGGGGATCGACCGCAAGCGTCGCCGGCTGGACCTGTCGATGACCCGGGCGGCGATGGCCGCCCCGTAGAATCGTCGGTCCCGATCACCCCGAACTCCCCCCCCGATCCTCTAGCCCAACCGGTCACGATGATGGCGACACGCATACGGCTGCGGCCTTGGCAGCACCAGGCGCTTGAGAAGTTCAACGCGTCCGAACGCGACGACTTCCTGGCCGTCGCCACGCCCGGCGCCGGCAAGACGACGTTCGCGCTGACCGCCGCCAGCCAGTACCTGGCCGGCACCCGGGGTCGTCGGCTGGTCGTCGTGGCGCCCACCCAACATCTGAAGACCCAATGGTCCGATGCAGCGGCCCGCTTCGGGCTGCACCTCGACCCCGCCTGGTCCGCCCGGGAAGGCACCCTGCCGGGCGACGTGCACGGCATCGTCACCACCTATCAGCAGGTGGCCACCAGCTCGGTTGAGCTGTCCCGGCTGGCCGCCGGGGCATTCGTCATCTTCGACGAGGTGCACCACGCCGGCGATGATCGGGCCTGGGGCACGGCGATCATGGCTGCGTTTGCCAACGCCGGACGTCGGCTGTCGTTGTCGGGCACGCCGTTCCGCTCCGACGTCACCCCGATCCCGTTCGTCACCTACCACCTCGACGAGGCCCAACCCGACTTCGAGTATGGCTACGGCGACGCCCTGGCCGACCGCGGCGTGGTGCGGCCGCTGTTCTTCCCGCGCATCGGTGGGTTTATGGAGTGGGTCGCCCCCGACGGCGCCCAGGTGGCTGCCACCTTTGAGGACGACCTGACCCGCGACCTGGCCAACCAGCGGCTGCGCACCGCCCTGTCGTTGGAGGGCGAGTGGATGTCGACCGTGTTGGCGCAGGCCAACGAGCGGCTCCAGACGTTGCGCCAGGTGCATCCCGAGGCGGGCGGGTTGGTGATCGCGATGGACCAGGCGCACGCCACCGGCATCGCCGAACTGCTGCGTAAGCTGGGCACCCGGGCGGTTGTCGCGGTGTCGGACGACCCCGGTGCCTCGGACCGCATCGCCCGGTTCTCCGAGAGCAGCGAGCCGTGGATCGTGGCGGTGCGGATGGTGTCCGAGGGCGTCGACATCCCCCGGCTGCGGATCGGGGTCTACGCCACCAATACGTCGACCGAGCTCTTCTTCAGGCAGGCGATGGGTCGCCTGGTGCGCTGGACGCGCGGCGTGCCCCGCCAGCGGGCCTGGTGCTTCCTGCCCGACGACCCTCGCCTGCGCTCCCACGCCGACTCGCTTGCCACACAGCGCCGCCACAGCCTGGCGAAGCGGCGCCGGGACGATGACGACGAGCGCGGCGACGAGCCGGCCTTTGATTCGCCCGACGGCGCAGACGAGGCCGATCAGATGTCGCTGTTCGCCGTGATCGGTGCGGTGGCCCAGCACGAACCGGCCGAGTCGGAGGGCGTGTTCGCCGACGACGGCGACGACGATGATGACGGCCTCGACGACGACCGTGGGGTCGACCTGGAGCTGGTGGCGCCGCCGACGCCGGACGGGCGGGTTCGGGCGCAGCCGGTACCCGGCGAAGCCCAGGGGGCGGACGCGAAGCCTCAGCTGACCGCCCGCCAGCGGCGCAGCGAGCTGCGCGACCGCAACGCCTCCCTGGCGCGCGACCTTGCCAGGCGCGCCAACATGACCCACGCCCAGGTCAACCGGGAGCTCAACCGCTTGTCGGGGGTGACCCGCATTTCCGAGGCGACCGAGGCCCAGTTGCAGCGCCGTCTGGACGAGGCCAACCGCTGGAGCCGTCGGGTGCGTTAAACGGGAAGGTCGAGCGCGGCTTGGGGGCATACCGCCCGCCGGGCGCAGTAGCCGCAGTGGCGGCCCGGGGTGAGGTTGATGGCGTCGCCGAGCGACCGGCCGACGGCGACTGTTGCGGCCGTGATGATTGCGGCCACGCCGCCGTCGAGCAGCGCAGGGGTGACGCGGTGGGTGCGGCGTCGGCCCTGACGCAGGTCGCAGACGATCACCCGGGTGGGCTCCACCCCAAACCGGGTTGCATGCAGCACGGCCAGCCAGCCGGCCTCGGCGCGTTCGACGGCGACGTCGAGCGGGCCGTCGAGCAGGCGGATCAGCCCCAGGTCGGTGGCCCGGCGGTGATCCGCGGTTGCCCCCTCCAACCGAGCGGACACGAGCAGCGGGGTGTGGGGCACCTTCCACTCGAAGCGGCCGGGGGGCGACTCCCAGGCCAGGCCGGCGACCTGGCCCACCCCGACGGTGGCGACGGCTGCGGCCAGCCAGGTGGCCGCCTCCGCGCGCACGGCGCTGAGGCCGCCCGGGGGGAGCTCTGCCAGCCACTCGCCCAGGCTGCGCCCGGCCTGGGCGGCCTCGGCGCGGTCGAGGGCCCGGTTGGGCCGGTAGCCGACGGCTGGCAGCTCGGCCAGGGCTTCGAGCCCCAACGTCCGACGGGCGAAGCGGGCACTCCAGGCGAACGGCTCGGACTCGAAACCGGGGCAGCGGCGATGGTTGGCCAGCCCGAAGGTATCCACATCCACCCGTGGAGGGGCGCCGTCGCCCAGCCGGGCGGCGATGGGGGAGAGGGCATCGACCAGCCGGGTGCGCCAACTCCAGTCGACCGCCGCCGGGACCGGGCGGGTAGCGCCGCGATCATCGGCGGCCTCGGAGGCTGGGCTCATCGGCTCTGGGCTCGTCGGCTCTGGGGCAGTCGGCTCTGGGCTCATCGCATGTCGCCCTTCCGCTGGGCCGACGGGTTGGCCGAGGGACAGATCGCCGCGTCGGGGCACCAGCCGCAGTGGGCGCCGGGCGTCTCCTCCGGCGTCTCGCCCCGGGCGAGCGAGCCGAGGACGTCGAGGGCGTGGGCCACCCGGCGGGCAGCGCTCTCGAGCACCTCGATCGTCACCGGCGGCAACTCAACCCAGCCGGTCCCCGGGCTCCAGTGCAACACCGCTGCGGGGGCCAGGCCGTCGCGCAGCCCAATGCCCAGGGCATAGAGGTTGAGGTCGAAGCTGTGATCGTGGGCGAGGGCGGTCGCCTTCACCTCGATCAGCGCAGGGGGCAGGCGGGCGGCCGGGCCGCCCAGCTCGACGTCGGGCCGCATGGTGATGACGACGTCGCCGTCGGCCAGCGCCACCGCTGCGGTGCTCTGGCTGCGGGGCCACCACCGTGCGCCGCCGCCCTCGCCGTCGGCGTCCCACTGGAGGTCCATCCAGTCGGCGCGCAGCCGGGCGGCCAGCTCGACGCAGTCCTCGTCGAAGCCCGTCCGCTCCGAGTCGTCCAGGTCGGCAACCGCTTCCAGTTCGTTGTGTTCACTTCGCGCCTCCCAGGCATCGAGGACGATCTGCGCGGCGGGCTCGTTGAGTGCGCCGCCGGCGAGCACGTGGGCGACCAGCACATCGGCCGCCACCCCGCGACGTCGCGTGCGCTGCGCGTCGGGGGAGCCGGCCTCGAAACCGATGCTGCGCCTGGCGGCGGCGAAGCGGGCGCAGCGGATCGCATCGGCGATCGCCGACTTGGGGGCGCGCAGCGGCAGCGAACCGGCGGGCACCCCGGCGACGGCGGTGCGGGCCGCCCCCTCGAGCAGGTGACGCAGCTCGTCGAGCGGGGCGCCCCTCACCGGCGGGGGCGGATGCGTCGCCAGCTCTTCGAGGATGGCGACGAGCGGGCGCAACGTCGTCTGCGGGCTGGCTGCCATGGCACTCACCGTAACGGGGCAGGGCCGGGCCGGAGCGGGTGGACGATCCGCACGCGGCGGTAGGGTCCGGCGCTCATGTCTGCCCCACCCCCCGAGCAGTACCGTTCCCGTCGCGCCCACCGGGCCGCCCGCCGCGTCGAGACCGACGCCGAGTTCGACCCGATGGTGGGGCACCCCCATCGTCGCCGGGTGCTGTGGGTGGCCAACCAGTCGCTGGTGCTGGTCGTCGTAGCGGTGAGCAGCCTCAACGTGGCCATCCCCAGCCTGATCCGCGACCTCAACCCGTCGCCGTCGGCGCTGCTGTGGATCGTCGACATCTATCCGCTGGTGTTCGCCGGTTTCCTGCTGCCGGCCGGCGCGCTCGGCGACCGCTTCGGGCGTCGGCGGGCGTTGTTGTTCGGGCTGGTCGTCTTTGGGGCGGCCACCCTGGCCGCGTCCCTCGCCGCCACTCCGGCGCCGCTGATCGTCTGCCGCGGCATCATGGGCTTCGGTGCCGCCTTCGTCATGCCATCCACCCTCTCGGTGATCACCTCGGTGTTCCCGCCGCGCGAGCGGGCCAAGGCGATCGCCTCCTGGGCCGGGTTTGCCGGCGCCGGCGGTGCGTTGGGCCCGCTGCTGTCCGGGGTGGTGTTGCAGGCCTACTCCTGGCACGCGGTGTTCCTGATCAGCTTTCCGATCGTTGCGGTTGCGGTGGTTGCGGTGGTGCTGGTCGTGCCCGAGAGTCGGGACCCGCACGGCACCCCGCTGGATCCGGGCGGCGCCGTTCTGTCGATGCTGACGTTGGGCCTGTTGCTGTTCGGCATCATCGAGGGCCCGGAACACGGCTGGGCCAGCCCGCTGGTGGTTGGCACCCTGGTCGGCGCCGTGGTGGCCGGAACCCTGTTCGTGCGCTACGAGCTGCGTGTGGAGCACCCGATGTTGGACCCCAGGTTTTTCCGGATCCGGGCGTTCTCGGTATCGGCGCTGACGATCACGGCGGGCTTCTTCGCCATGTTTGGCATGTTCTTCATCCTGTCGCAGTACTTCCAGTTCGTGCTCGGCTACTCGCCCCTGCTGGCGGGCATCGCCCAGCTGCCGTCCGCGATCGTCATGGTCGTTCTGTCGCCGAGAAGCCCGGCAGCGGTGGCTCGGATCGGGGTGCGCAAGACCGTGTTTGTCGGCATGGTGTCGATGGTGGCGGGTCTGTTGGTGTTCGCCCAGGTCGGCCCGTCGACCCCCTACATGGTGGCGATGGTGGCCCTGGTGTTGACGGCGACCGGCATGGCGCTGACGATGCCGTCGACCACCGCCGGGCTGGTCGGCTCGCTGCCCGCCGGCAAGGCCGGAGTCGGGTCGGCGGTCAACGACACCACCCGCGAGGTGGGTGGGGCGCTGGGCATTGCCGTGATGGGCTCGGTGCTGACGTCGGTGTACCGGGAGTCGCTGAGCCTGCCCGCCCAGCTGCCCGCCGCAGCTGCCGACGCCGCCCGTCGCTCGATCGGGGCGGCGCTCGAGGTGGCCGGACGTGCCCCCGGTGCGCTTGGCGATCCGCTGGCGCAGGGCGCCCGCGCCTCGTTTGCCCAGGGGGCATCGACCGCGTTCTACGTCGCGGCGGCCGTGATGGGTCTGGTCGCCGTGTTCATCTGGTTCCGGGCCACCGACGACACCGCCGCTGCGGCCGGGTTCCACGACCGGGCTCAGCAGGTGGCGGTGCCCCCGGGCGCGTCGAAGGACGTCACGGGCGCACCGTTGACGTAGACGTCATAGCGGAACGCAACCGGGGTGCAACGCGGTTGGAGCGACGCACTGCCCGAGAGCGTGCCGGAGCCACCGACGGTGGAGAACCGGGCCAATTCGGCGCGTTGGACAAACGCCGCCCCAGGTGCCGGTTGCTCAAACACGTACAACGACACTGCGCTGTCGGGGGGCAGCTCGGCATAGCCGAGCTCGATCGACAGCGTGGCCCGGTCGTTCCCATCCGGCGCGCCCTGCCCGGGCGCGTCCTGGTCGAAATTGGACGACTCCAGCGTGAAGGAGCCGCCCTCGGGTGCTGGTTCGGCGAGGTCGCCGAACACCAGCCGCGCCTCGCCGGCGGCCAGGAGCGCTCGAACTTCGTCGGTCCCGTCGGAGTGTTGGGGTACGGCCAGGTCGACCTGTTCGAGCAGCGTGAACAGGTCGGCGGCCAGCTGTCGGGCCTCGGCTGAGTCCTCGGCCGGCCCGAGCAGCTTCACCCCGGCGGCGAGCTGGTCGACGGCCTCGTCGGTGTTGCCCCTCGCCAGTTCGGCGGCGGCCAGGCTGAGGTACGCCTCCGGCGCCCGGTCATTGACCTCAAGCGCCTGGCGCATCCGTCGAGCGGACCAATCGAAGTCGTCGTCGTAGAACCTGTAGAGGCCGGACAGGAACAAGCTGGTGAAGTCCTGCTCGTTGCTCAGCGACACCGCTGTCTCGGCGTCGGCTTGGGCCTGGTCGGCCTCCGGGGTGTTGGCGTCGATGACCGCCAGCGTCTCGAGGAAGTCGGGGTTCGTGATGAGGAACGAGGCGACCGAGCGGCCGTTGTAAGCGGCGACGAAGTCGGGGTCGGCAGCGATGGCCCGGTCGAACGCCGCAGTGGCCTTGTCGTGCTCGCCGAATGCAGCGTGGGTGGCCCCAACGGCCGCGGCGTCGATCGCCGCCGTCGGCGTGCTCGGAATGTCTTTTGCGTGGATCCACAGCGCCCACCCGGCCACGTAGACGGCCAGAATCAGGCCGGGCACCAGCACCGGCGGCCGTGTGCGCCGGTTCAGCACCAGCGTGAAGCCGACGAGAAACAGGGCCACCCCGAGGGTGGTGAGCACGGTCTCGTACTGGGACGTGCGGTTGTTGTAGCCCACGCGGGTCTCGGCCAGCGCCTTGCGCCGCAGCCGGTCCCGCTCGGCTCGCAGGGTCAACCGGCGCCGCAGCTCATCCCGCCGGCCGGCGTCGAGCCCGGCAGCGGCGTCGCCGGAGGCCAGGTCCCGATCGACCTCGCCCACGTCGGACGGTAAGCCGACCGGGTCGAAGCCGGCGTCTCCTTCGAGGGCGTCCGCCTCGGCGTCGAGGTCGGTCTCAAGGCCGTCGAGCGACCCCTTGGAGATGTTGGCGCTCATCGACTCCGCCGCTGCCCGGGTGGTCTCTCGGGCGTAGTAGGACTCCCTGTTGCCCGAGTCGACCCGCAGGACCCCGATCCAGGCGCCCAGCAGGCCCAGCACCGCCAACACCACCGCCACGCGACGTTTGTAGGGGTCCGACTCCGACAGTTCATCGCGCTCGTCGGGGGTGCGGTCGTCAAGCTTGCGGTCGTTCACGACATGAACCCGGTCGCCAGCCCACCGATCCAGGCGGTGGCGAGAAAGATGCTGCCCAGGGCCAACCCCGACAGCCGGAGCCGTCTGCTGACCGTGACCTCAGCCGCAGTCAGCACGACCACGGCGCTCAACAACAACCCCACCCAGTAGGTCAGGTTGCGGATGCGCCGTCGGATGGCCGAGGACTCGTCCGCCCAACGCTGGGGCTGAAGGTCGCTCGCCGAACCCAACCCGGTGCTTTCGAGTACCCGCAACTCGTCGATTCGCTCCTCGAGGTCGAAGGCCTGGGGTTGGGCCGTGGCGGCCTCGGAGCGTTCACCGAGGGTGCTGGGTCCGAAGACTCCGGCGTCGGTGGCTCGCTGAGTCGCGGCGGCCCGGCGAGCGGCTGCCTGGCGTTCGGCCAGATCGGCGAGCTCACCTTGCCCGGTGCTGCGGAGCGCTTCGGCGTCGGAGTCGAGCCCACCAGCGACTGCATAGTCGGCCAGGTACCGGTCGTATTGGCGGGCCTGGCGTGCCGCCTCGATGTTGACGTCGACCTCGGCGGTCTCCACATCGATCTGTTCGCCCACCGATTGCCGGTCGTTGTAGGCGGCGGTCGAGCCGATCTGTCCGCCGCGCCAGGTGAACAGCCCCGCGGTGACCGTGCTGATTCCGATCATCAACGCGATGAGGCGCTTGAGGTTCGTCGTCGACACCCTGGCGAGCGTAAAGGGTCACACCTCGATCGCGACGATCGGATGAGCGCCCCGGCGAAGGGCCGGGCTCCGCCTACTGCTTGGAGAGCACCTGTTCGGCAAAGTCGGTGATGCCCGCCAGCCGCTCGTCGAGCTCCTCGGTGAAGCCGCGGGTATAGACCCAGGGCATGGTGAGCACCGAGGTGACCCCCAGGTCCTCCAGGCGGGCGAAGCCGTCGGCGTTGACGGCGTCCGAGCAGGACACGATGTACTCGAAGGGCTTGTCCTGGGTGCCGTAGTGGGCCCGCCAGTGCTCGATGCGCTCGATGGCGGCGCCCACCTCGGCGGTCGTCATCAGGTCGGAGATCCAGCCGTCGCCTAGGCGCGCGGCGCGCTTGTAGGCGAACTCGGAGATGCCGCCCACGTAGATCGGCACCGGCTCGGAGGTGCGCGGGGTCATCTCGATCTCGGGCAGTTGGTAGTGCTTGCCGTCGTAGGAGAACCACTCCGGTTCGCTCTCCCACAGGCCGCGCATGATGTCGATCGCTTCGTCGGCGCGCTTGCCGCGGGTGCGGAAGTCGGCGCCCATCAGCTCGAACTCCTCCTCCATCCAGCCGACGCCCATGCCCAGGGCAACCCGGTTGCCGATCAGCGAGGTGATCGAGGCGAGCTGCTTGGCGACGCCGAGCGGGTGGCGCAGCGGCAGCACGTAGATGTTGGTGAAGAACCGCAGCCGCTCGGTGACCGCACCCATGGCGGCGATCGCCACAAACGGGTCGACGAACGCAGTCTGCGGCTTGAAGCGGGGGCTGCCGTCGGTGGTGTAGGGGTACGGCGAGGAAATCTGGCGAGGGTGCACCACGTGGTCCGAGCAGGCGACCGCCCAGATGCCGGCCTCATCGCAGGCCTTGGCCAACGGCAGGTACTGGTCGGGATCGGTAAAGGCGAGGGCAGCGCTGAACTTCATGGGTCCTCCCGGAGGGTCGACCGGGCACCCTACCGAAGGACCACCTAAGGATCGTCGGCGTCAAGCAGATGCGATTGAGGTCGAGCGGTCGGCTGACCCGAGTTGCCGGTGGTGTGACCCGATGGTGACGTGGCCGCTGATCATCGAGTGATGGGTATTTCTCCCAGGGTGGCGGCCTACGACGGCGCCAAGTGGGCCGACCTCGGGCCGGCGGTCGGCGGCACGCTGGCCGACCATCCCAACGCCGAGGGGCAACAACAGCTCGCCGAGAGCTACGCCTTGGCGCTCGACAGGCAGTGCGGGCCGGCCTCCGGCTGAGCGCCGCCGGAGGCGCTGAGCGCACCGTCGGCAGGTCCGAGCGCGTCGTCGATGATCACCGCCCAGTCGATGTCCTCGGTCGATTGTCCGGCGGCGTGGATGGCGGCGCGGCGCCTGGCCAGCTCGAGTGCCAGATCCCGAACCTCGTCGGTCAGCAGGTTGCGGGCCCGGTCGCGCACCGCACCCGCCAGCGCCGGGCTGGCGCCGTCGCTGCTGACCGCCACCGTCAACGGCGCGGCTCGGGCGATCGCCGGCAGGATGAACGAGCAGTGCTCCGGCCGGTCGGCGGCGTTGACCCACAGGCCGGCGGCGGTCGCCTGGGCGCTGACCGCGTCGTCGACGCCGGGTACGCCGGTGGCGGTGATCACCAGGCGGACGCCGTCGAGGTCGGCCGGACGGTAGGGGCGGCGGCGGTGCTCGACGACGAGCGACCGATCGAACGTTGCGTCGACCTCGGGGGCGACCAGGCGAACCCGGGCGCCGGCCCCGGCCAGACCGGCCACCTTGCGAAGCCCGATGCGGCCGCCGCCCACGACGAGCACGTCGACGTCGGCCAGGTTGAGAAACGCGGGGTAGTCGAACACGGTGAGGACATTACTCGACAAAGTTGACCTAGTTAGTCGAGTTTGATGAACTGCACCGCCATGACCTCCCACTCCCCACCGTCCGAGGACCCGATCGAGGTGCTCCGCTGGGCGAACGGCCGCTTCGGCGATCGGCTCGTCGTCACCGCCAGCTTCGGCGACGCCACCCTGGTGCACCTGGTTGCCTCGACGATCCCCGAGGCCGACGTGGTGCTGCTCGACACCGGCTACCTGTTCGCCGAGACCGACTGGTACGCCGACGACCTGCGCCGCCGCTACGGGCTGAACCTGCGCACCATCCACCCGCTGCCAGGCACCGATCGCGACGTGTGGCGCAGCGACACCAACGCCTGCTGCGCGGCGCGCAAGGTGGAGCCGCTCAACCGGGCGCTGCTCGGCAAAAGCGCCTGGGTCACCGGGCTGCGGCGCAGCGATGGGCCGTCTCGGGCCGGTGCCCCGGTCGTGGCGAGCGACGCCGCCCGCAACGTGACGAAGATCAACCCGATCGCCGCCTGGACCGACGACGACGTGGCCGCCTACGGGGCGGCCAACGACCTGCCGGCGCACCCGCTGGCCGACCGGGGCTATGCCTCGATCGGCTGCTGGCCCTGCACGGTGCCGGTCGCCGAGGGCGACGACGCGCGCGCCGGCCGGTGGGCCGGCGACGTCAAGACCGAGTGCGGTCTGCACCTGGCCCAACCGGCGTTGGTCGGGGCGGCCGTGACCCTGACCGGCAGCGGAATCACCCCCAACGACGCCGAACTGACGAATCGAAGGAGTGGCCGATGAGCGCCGAGGAGATCAAGGTCGCCAGCGACTACCTGCGAGGCGGGCTGGCCGCCGACCTGGAAGCGGGCGGCGACGCGTTCGCCGGCGACAGCCCCATGCTGTTGAAGTTCCACGGCATCTACCAACAGGACGATCGCGACGTGCGCCGCCAGCGCACCCAGGCCAAACAACCGTTGGCCCACGGCTGCATGGTGCGGGCGTCGGTGCCCGGGGGCGTGATCAGCGCCGAAGGCTGGGCGGCGTTGGACGCCCTCGCCGACATCGGTGACGGCACGCTGCGGCTGACCACTCGTCAGGGCGTGCAGTACCACCTGGTGCCCAAGGGAAACCTGGTCGATCTGGTGAGCGAGATCAACGCCGCCGGGCTGACCACCCTGGGGGCGTGCGGCGACGTGGTGCGCAACGTGATGGCCTGCCCGCTGCCCGACCCCGCCCGCGCCGCGGTGCTGGCCCCGACGGTCGCAGCACTCGTCGGCCGGTTCCGGGCCCGCACCGCCGCCTACTGGGAGCTGTTCGTCAACGGCGACCGTGCCGCGTCCGCCACCTCGGCGCCGCGTCCGGGGGATGTTGGGCCCGGCGAGGACCCCGACCGTCCGGTCGAGCCGATCTATGGCGAGGCCTATCTGCCCCGCAAGTTCAAGATCGGTCTGGCCTGGCCCGGTGACGACTGCGTGGACATCCACAGCCACGATGTCGGGCTGGTGCCCACCCTTACCGGGGGTACGAACGGTGCGCTGACCGGGTTCACCGTGCTCGCCGGCGGCGGGATGGGCATGAGCCACGCCCGACCCGACGACACCTATCCGATGGTCGCCCAACCGCTGGCTTGGGTGCCGCCCGAGCAGGTGGTCGACCTGGTGGCCGCCGTCGTTGACACCCAGCGTGTACACGGCAACCGTGAAGACCGCAGCCGTGCCCGGCTGAAGTACCTGCTCGAGGAGCGCGGCATCGACTGGCTGCGCACCCAGGTGGAGGAGCGTCTGGGCGCCGCCCTGGCCCCACCGGACGAGCTACTCCCGTGGACCACCCACGCCCACCTGGGTTGGCACGACGCCGACGGGCGACCGGAGCCACACCTGGATGCCGGGGTCGATCCCCTCGCCGCACCGGCCGACGGTGCGGTGCCGGTGCTGCTGACCCCCACGCGCGCCGCCGCCGATGCGGCGGGCACGCTGGCGGTGCCGATCCCGTCGGGACGCCTCGACGAGGCGCGGCGCCGGACGATCAACGGCGTTGTCGCCGAGGGCCTGGTGTCCGAGCTGCGGGTCACCCCCCGCCAGGACCTGCTGTTGTGCGGCGTGAGGGACCGGTCGAGGGTGACCGAGCTGTTGCGGGCGGGAGACCTTCCCCTCGCCGCCGATCAGGCACCGGTGCGCAACCTGGCGATCGCCTGCCCGGCGCTGCCCACTTGCGGCCAGGCGCTGGGCGAGTCCGAGCGGGTGCTGCCCGACCTGGTGGCCTCGCTGGAGAAGCTGCTGGCCGACACCGGCAACGCCGGGCTGCCGCTGAGGCTGAACATGACCGGGTGCCCCAACGGCTGCGCCCGGCCCTACTCGGCCGAGCTGGGCGTCGTCGGCCGGAGCAAGCGCACCTATGACGTGTACGTGGGCGGCGCCAGCGGTCGCCTGGCGTCGCTGCTGCGGCCCGACGTCCTGCTCGCCGACATCGTCGACGTGTTGCGGCCGGTGCTGGAGCGGTTCGCCGACCTGGCCGACCCGGACACCAACTTCGGCGACTGGGCCGACGCGGTGGGGGTTGAGGCGATGCAGCCCTGGCTGCCGGAAGCGAAGTCCCGGCGAAGGAAGGTGGCGTCGTGAGCGCCGTCGAGCCGGGCGCCGAGCGGCCCGACAGGTCGGCGGTGAGCGCCGAGCACCCGACGCAGGCCATGGTGCCGGTGGTGCCGGTGGTGCTGGTCGGCGGCGGGCCTGGCGACCCGGACCTGTTGACCCTGCGGGCCGCTCGGGAGTTGGCCAACGCCGACGTGGTCGTCCACGATGCCCTGGTTGGCGACGGGGTACTGGCGCTGATCCCCGCCGGCGTCGAACGCATCGATGTCGGCAAGCGCCCGGGCCGGGCCACGCCCCAGGAGATGATCTCGGCCATGTTGGTGCACCTGGCGCGGCAGGGTCGCCGGGTGGTGCGACTGAAGGGCGGCGATCCGTTCGTCTTCGGTCGCGGCGGGGAGGAGGCGCTCGAACTGCAGCGCGCCGGCATCCCCGTCGAGGTGGTGCCGGGGATCTCGTCGTCGGTCGCCGCACCGGCCGCCGGCGGCATCCCGGTGACCCACCGGGGCGTTTCGGCCGGGTACAGCGTTGTCACCGGTCATCGGCGCCCCGGCGAGCAGGACGTCGACTGGCGGGCGCTGGCCCGGGTGGGCGGCACCATCGCCATTCTGATGGGCGTGGCCCACCGGCGGGAGATCGCCGCCGAGTTGCAGGCGGGCGGCCTGGCCCCTGCGACGCCGGTAGCGGTGATCGAGTCGGCGACCACCGGGCGCGAGGTCGTCAGCCGCTGCACGCTGGACGCCCTGGGCGACGCTGCGGTGGCCTCCCCGGCGGTGATCGTCGTCGGCGCGGTGGCCGCCTTTGATGTCGTCAGGGGGATAGGGCCCGGCGAGGGACGAGCCAGCCGGGGGGGGGGGGGGGGCGGGGCGGGGGGGGGGGGGGGGGGGGGGGGGGGGGGGGGGGGGGGGGGGGGGGGGGGGGGGGGGGGGGGGGGGGGGGGGGGGGCGGGGGGGGGTGGGGGGGGGGGGCCGGGTGGAAGGGCGAAAAGGGAGCCGAAGCCTGGCACCAATCCATGGCGGGGGGGTCTCAGGGGCGGCGTGGGCAATCCGCCGACCTGCACAGCAAGCGCTGTGGGGACTCCATCTCTTTCGGGCACGGCCGTTTGGGGCTCGGTGCTTTCGAAGGATCGCCGGAAGCAGGTTCGGTGTGGCTGGTTCTTTCGGTAGTGTCGCCCCCGTTCATGGTCGTGATGGGTTACCGGGGGGGGGGATGGCGAGTTGGGGTCCACTTGCTGGTCCATCTGGCCGTGGTCCACCCTCTGCCCGGCGATGAATGGCCTATTAAATCGACAAGGCTCAGGGGGTTACTCTTGGGGCCGGGTGTGGTGGCCCTGTTGGCAACCCTCTTAGAATAAGGGCGATCTTCGAATTCATCCGAAAGGGGTTCGTTGTCGCGCTTGTATTAGTAAGCTTTTGCGGTCACATGTGGTGCACTGGAAGCCAACCGTTCCTTATCCGGGTGAGGACCGTGGTTCCTCCCACTTCCAACGCTGTCGGAGGCGGGCGCTTTGGTGGGTCTTTTGTTTGTCCGTGAGGTTCTCGTAACGCGTTGGCGTCTGACTCTCGTTCTTGTGTTCGGGGCGGGAGTCTGCGTCATGCTGGTGATCGCGCCCCGCTCTGCTTCAGGTATTATTCAACAATTTCGTGCTTCCGGCAGGTTTTTTTGGATCGTCGGCTACGGTTTGAGCTTGGGCTCGCTTGTTTGGCTAGATCGGTGGTTTGCGGGGTCTGGGTGTCACTGAGGCCATGCTGGCGACGACCATGGCTCTTCTTGCTCTTCTGCAGTTTGTTGACACCTCAAGGTACCGCTCTTTTGTTCCTGAAATGCTTGGAAGTGATGACGAAAGGGTTGCCAACATTGACTTGTTGGCGTCGCAGATGTCGGGCTTTGACCAGGTCAGGATTGCGCCAGCCTATTACTGCACAGATTCCCCCGAGGCTTTGATGAGTTTTCAGGATGCTGTCATTGCCGCATCGCTGGCGGATACACCGATCAATGGCTACTACGGCGGTCGAGCGGACGAAGGCGAGGCTTGCGCAACAACTGTAGATCTTGGAGGTGGGGGGCGCGTTCTGGCAGCGGTGGTTAGCCCGTTAGATCCAACGTTGTCCGGTGTTGTTCCTCCCGGTTTCACCTGCCGGAGTTTCACGGACGAGATGTCAATCTGCTCTGAGTAGGAACCCGTTCCGGCCCGGCGGGCGCAGTTGGCGGGCGGAGCCTACGGCACCACGAGGCTCCACTGCGCAGCCAGGGTCATGGCCACCAAACCAGAAGTAGAGATGGCCAATGCTCCGGCGTAGACCCAACGACGATCGAGCCAGGCACATAGGCCGATGATGAGAGGCGTGGTCACCATGCCGTAGCGGCCGATCGAGTCGATGTTGTTGGCCGACAGCGCCACGACGAGCGAGACAATGCCAAACGCCCTCAGTGATGCTGGCAAAGTTACCCTCCACATGCCGGCTGCCCCCGCCAACAGCAGTAGGGCGAATATCAGGTTAACGCCATCTGACAGGTTGCCGCCTAAGGCCTCACCTGGAAGCTGGGCCACAGCCCGAACCGGATCAAGAAACCCCCCGCGGATTTGGCGTTGAACTGAGAAGGGTAGTCCCCAGTCACCGGAGGCCACGCCGACCCAAGTGAACACTCCGATCAGCCCGATCACCGGTGCGGCGATGGCGGCAAGCATTGCCGTTCTGCTGCGCGCCGTAGTTCCTGGCCAAGCCCGCCACAGTTCAATACCCACCGGGACCACCAGTAGTACCCCCGTGGGACGAACCACCGAAGCGGCGAGCCCCAGCGCGGTAACCCATCTCCAACGGTGGCCGAGCAGAGAGATCAGTGCGGCGGCTATAAGCAGGAGCGCTAGGCCTTCGCTATAGGGCAGCACCAGTGCCATTGCGGCCGGAAAGATGCCAGTCAATACGATTACTCGGCGTGCTAGCGCATCGTCGTTGGTAGTCCGCTTCGTAAGTTCTCCGGCCAAGGCGATGCCCCCGAGGGCAGTCAGCCAATTGACCATAAACAAGGCAACAAGGGAGCCGAAGAGGATGGCCAGTGGCTCGGCGGTCAGGGGGTAACCGGGGAAGAACCGGTAGCCTTCAGGCGAGACACCATCCCACCCCAGGGTGAGCATCCGCTCGTACCACAGCGCATCCCACGCTCTCCAGCGTAGGTCCATCCCGAGGGGGACCGCTTTTGGCACGAAGGTAGCCAAGCGGGGTGACAATAGGATGCTGATCAGCACGATAAGACGGCCGGCGGCCCATGTGCCGAGAATGGTCAGCCACCACCTGGTGGCGTCGATGGTTCCGCAGGTGTTCCACCGAGCTCCCGAAAGCGCGGTTGGGGCTGGAAGTCCTCGCCGGTCAGTCATGGTACGAGTAGCACCAGGCTCATGTGCTCGAAGGCATCTTTGCCGGTGGAGACGAGCAGGTCACGTTGCTCGTGGCCGTTCGACAGAGCCCGAAGGAAGGCCGGGCATGCAGTGACGTGTGTGGCGTAGGTGTCGGCGGAGCCCAACACCACCGGCCGGCCGTCGGCCAACCGCCACACCTCGGCGGCGACCGCGGTGGGGTCGGCGTCGTCGACCCGGGCTTCGTAGTCGACCCAGTCGATGAACCTCGGGTCGGAGCCTGGGTCCGGGAAGGAGACCACCTGTTGTCCGTCGTCGAGCTCGCGGCTGAGCGCCACCGACAGCTGGTCGGGGCAGGTGACGACCAGCGCGTCGGGCGCCTCGGCCTCGATCACGTCGGCGGCGACTCCCGAGATGGAGCGGGGCATCGAGATCTCGAGGGCCACGCCGACCAGCGAGCCGGCGAACACGACCGCGGCGAGGGCGCCGCGCAGTCGCGGTGGGCAGCTGGCCAGGCCCCAGCCGATCAGCACGACCGCGATCGGGTAGATCACCGCCGCATATCGGCTGACGAACGTGGCACCGCCGACCATCGCTGCCGTCGAGCCGATCAGCAGGGTGGCGGCCGCCAGGCCGAGCGCCCACAGGGCGCCGTGGCGCACCGGGCCGGCGAGCATGAGCGCCCACTTGTCGCCGTTGCGGGTGTGCCCGACCAGGGCGACAACGACGAGGAGTACCAGGGCATAGGTCATCAGCTGGGGTTCGGCGGAGGCGCGTCCGGCGAACTCGATGATCGTGATCACCACGGCGGTCGTCGGCCGTTCCACCCCGCCCCAGGGGGTTCCGGTGCGTTGGGACTGGAACAACAGGGTGGGCACCCAGGGAAGGAAGCTGACCCCGGCGATGCCCAGCGCCCCGCCGGTGAACAACAGCTCGGGCAACGCCCGGGCTTCGGCGCGGTTGAGCCACCAGCGCAGCAGCGTGGCCAAACCGACCGCGGCGAGCAGCCACATCGACCAGTAGTGGGTCCACAACAGGGCGCTGGCGATCAGAGCGAGGGCGACAGCGTCCGGCCAACGCGGCTCGGTCCAGAGCCGTTCGAGGAACCACCACCCGGCGAGCACCAACACCATCATCAGCACATACATGCGGGTTTCGGTGCTGTAGCGGACGCCGTAGGGCAACACGGCCCATACGGCCACCGACCACAGTGCCACCCGGGTGCCGCCCGCACGGCGGGCCACGATCCAGACGAGGGGGAAGGCGGCGAAGGACAAGAACACCGACAGCGCTCGCACCGCAGCGGTCGAGGTGCCGGCCAGGTCGGTCCACAGATGCAACAGGGCGTAGTAGAGCGGTGGATGGCCGTCCTGTTTGAGCGCAGCGCCCAGCTCGTCGAACGGGACGCGGGCGATGTTGACCGACAGCGCCTCGTCCAGCCACAAGGGCCCTCGGGGCCACAGGCGGGCGATGAGCCCGATCGTCACCATCGACAGCGCCAGGAACAATTCCCATCGGGGAAGGTCGGCGAGGGAGCGTGAGCGGGCCGTAGCGTCGGTGTCGGCCGGGGTCAGGTCAGTGGGCTCAGCCATGGCGGAGGTCCTCGCTTACGTCTTCGTCGCGGCCCGCCGCAGCCAGGTCGCTCCAGGTACGAAAGCGTTTGGCCAGCCGGAGCCCGGCGAGTGCGGTGCGCTTCGACGCGCTCCCCGTCCATGGCGTGACCAGGCCGTCGGGAACCCGCAGGTCGACCATCGTGCGTTCCAGTTCGTGCCAGCGGCGCGCCTTTTCGAAGGCTGTCGCCGCCGCAGCCGCCGGGTTGGCCGGTGCAACTTCGGGGAGTCCTTCGAACAGCCCGCCGGGCTGGTAATGCTGCGGGTAGAAGTTCTCGAAGTCGTAGCGGGGCGCCCGGTAGTCGCGGGTCCATTCCCACGGGAACTGCGGCCAGCACAGGGTGCGGTGCGGTTCGGCTTCGTGGTAGTCGCCCGGGTGGCGGCCACGCCCCCAGTTGAGCGGCAGCGACCATTCGTCCACCAGCCAACCGGCCGGGTGCCCGGCCGCTGCGGTCGCCTGCGACAGCGCGGCCCAGGAGTCGAAGGCCTCCAGCCAATGCTCGCGGACGATCATCTGAGGAAGGTGGGCGCCGTACCCGAGGTGGGGACAGTCCCATTGGGCCAGCGCCAGCCAGGTGTTGAGCTGGATGCCGTCGTAGCTGGTGTTGAGACGCCGCCAACGGGCCAGGTCGTGGCTGACGTAGTGGCGCAACTTGCCCGACCGCAGCCAGAAGTCCGCTGGGACGAGCCCGAGGGGTCGGTAGTCGTCGTCGGAGAGCAGAAACCGATCGGCGGTTGGGCCCCGGCGCACCGCCAGGTCGCGCAGCATCGTGTTGCGACCGCTGTGGTCGGCGGCAGCGGCCTCCCGCCGCTCGGCCGCGGTGAGCAACTCGGACTCGATCAGGTCGGTCACGCCGTCGATGCCGGTCGGGGCCGGGGTGATGACCAGGATCTCGAGCTCCTCGGCTACCGCGGTGCGCAACGACTCGACGGTGACGGCGAGTACCTCGGGGCGGTTGGAGAGATACAGGACCTGCACGTCAGAGCTGCGATCTCGAAGGTATGGCCGGGGGGTCGTACACAGCTGACCTCTGGGTCGGGGTGGGCTCCGCAACCAGACGGATGCGGCTTGCGATGCTACCGGCTGTACCGCCGGCCGAGGGTCAACTCAGGACGGAGGAGCGAGGCGGGTGAGCAGCTCGACCAGTTCGTCCCGGGCCGCACTCCACGTGGGCAGTGCCCCAGCGGCGCGTCGGGCCTCGGCCCGTCGTGTCCGGAGATAGTCCTCGTCGGCGAGGTGGCGCACCAGCGCGTCGGCCCAGGCCTCCGAATCATCGGCCGCCAACCTCAGGGGCACGTCGCCGCCCACCTCGCCGAGCGCACCGCCGTTCGTCGTCACGACCGGAACCCCGAGAGCGAGCGCCTCCAGCACCGGCAGGCCGAACCCCTCTGCATGGCTGGGCATCGCCGCGACCGTCGCACCCCCGAGCAGGGTGCGCATCGTCTCGTCGTCCGCGTGGGCAAACCAAAACAGTTGGCTGCCGAGCAGGGGGTGGCGTTCGATACGTCGCACCAGCGCCTCGGTGTTCCACCCGATCCGCCCGACGAACACCAGGCCCAGGCCCGGCGTCCGCTGTGACCACAGATCGAAGGCGTCGAGCAGCACCTGGTGGTTCTTCCTCGGCTCCAGCGTGGACACACAGATGACGTAGCCGTCGAGGCGCCGTTCGGATGCTCCTGCCGTTTGCAGTTGAGGAGGGAGGCCGGGCCGGGCGCCCGTCGGCGTCGGACCTTGCGGGGCGACGGGCTCGTCACGGCCCGCACCTCCATCCCCGCTCAGGTGCACCACCCCCGAGACACCGGGATCGGGCAGTCCCATTCCTCGACGTCGATCGAGGGCCCGTTGCAGCGTCCAGTCGGAGTTGCCCACGATCAGCGCGTCGAAGCGCAGGTGGGCGTCGGCCCACGGTGGGAACAGCTCCCGCGTGCCCCGGTCGGACCACTCAGGGTGGTCGATCGGGAACAGGTCGTGGAACAGCACGGCCGTGCGGACGCCGGCCGCCGACAGCGCCGGCAGCAGGTCCCGACGATCGAGCGGGTTGTGCCAGGCGGCGTCGAGGTCGAGGAACGTGCCGTCGTCGATGCTCACCGTCAGGCCGGCATGGGCGTCGACCGGGTGGGGTGGACGGCGCCGCCGGCGCATCGCCTCGTTGAGCCGCCGTAGCAGCGGCCGGTCGGCCACCCGGCGGGCGACGGGTCGGATGCGCTGGGGGAGTCGGTCCACCCGTCGGTCCGGGGGAGGGGCGTCATCGCTGAAGCGTCGTCGCTCGTCGTCGTCGAGGCGCAGAAATGCGGCGCACTCCGGACACCAGCGGATCAGGCGGAGGTCGAGGCGCGGGTCCCGGTCCGCCAAGGGGGCAAGCAGGTTCTTGGAGGCGCGCTGGACGCCGGTCGTACCCGAGCTGGCGACGGTGTTGGTGACGTCGGCCCACACGATCGGTCGGAGCGTGGGCGGTCGGCGGGCTGGCGATGCATCGGTGGGATCCCCGGGGGAGTTCATCGTCGGTCCTCCACGAATGGCGTCGGTGCCTGCCCGGCGGCCCGATCGGCAGGTGGGCGGGCCAAGGCCAGCGTCACCTCGGCCATGCGCCGACCGAGCGACGACCAGTCGAGGTGTGCTTCGGCGTAGGCGCGGGCCGCCCGGGCCCGTGTCGGTGCGTCCGGATCGGCGAACAAGGCGTCGAGGGCGGCGCCCAGGCCCCTCGGGGGGGCGAGCAGGGCGAACCGCTCCGGGTCGGCGACGCCACGGGCGCCGAATGGCGAGGTGATCACCGGGACCCCGGCCGCGAAGTAGTCGATCAGCTTCAGGTTGGACCCCGAGCCCTCCTCGACCGGGTTGAGCGCTACGTCGGCACCGGCCAGGTAGTCAGCCAGCACCTCGTTCTCGACGCGACCCAAGGCAACGATGTGGTCGGGAAGACGGCCACCGAGCAGTTCCGAGTGGCGGCCGATCAGGGCGACCGCCACATCGTTGCGATGGCGGACGGCGTCGACGATGCGCTGGGCGGCGTCGACGTTGGGCGGATGGCCGGAGCCGACGAACACCGCCAGGCGGCGTCGAGGCCGGAGGCCGGTCCCGACCGACGCAGGCGGCCCGCCCAGTCCGAGCTGTCCGATGAGGCGGTCCCCGAGAGCGCTGCGCTCGGCCCCATCGGTGAAGGGCGAGCCGATGACGGAGGCACCGTTGGCGATGACGTGCAGCGCGTCCGCGTCGACGCCGTCGACGCGGCGAAACAGCGCTGCGTCCTGAGCGGTGGTCGTCACGACCGCAGCCGCCAGATCGAGCGCCAGCCGTTCGGCGTCGGCGGCCTCCCGAGCCAGCCACCGCCCACCGCGTGTGCCTCCCAGGAGTGAGGCCTTCATCGTCGCCTCGTGGTTGTGGGCATCGAGGACGACCGGCAGGTGGCGGGGAGCCAGCGCCGCCAACGCACTCGCCAGATAGGGCTGGACCAACACGGCGACAGCGGCGTCGGCCAACTCGGCCCGGACCGACGCCGTGAACTCGGGGGTTGCCGACCACAACAGCGACGCAGCGATGTCGGTGATGGCGTGGGTGGTGGAGACGAGCCGCATGCGGTGCTCGGCCTCGCTCTGGCGGGGGGAGATGGCGACGGTCTCCTCGTCGAATCCGGGTGCCAGGCGACGTCGGCCCGCCCGGTCGGCATCGGTGGTGAGCGACACCACCAACACCTGCGCCCCGGCGTCGGCCAGGCCGGCGAGCAGGTGGAACGCCCGCAGCTCTCCGCCCTGGCGGCGCTCGCCGATCGGGTAGGTGCTGAGCGCCACGACCGACGGACCTTGGCCAGCTTGCTGGACCGGCCCGGGGGCGCCGGCCACCCGACGCTTTCGAGGCGGATCGACGAGCGCCTCGATGGTGCGCTCCCACGACAGTGCGGTTGATGAGATGCGGGCGGCCTCACCCATCCGCTCGACCAGCCCGTCGGTGCCCGCAATCGAGTCGAGCGCATCGCCGAGGTCGTTCGCCCGGGGCGCGACGACCATCCCGTTCGCCGGGCCGTCGGCTTCATGGGACGCACCGGTGGCGCCCGAATCGTTCAGCAGCTCCAACGCGCCTCCCGCGTCGGTGGTGGCGATGACGCCCCGCCCGGCGGTGAGCGCCTCGAGCGTGACCAGGCCGTAGTCCTCGCGATCGGAGGTGAAACACAGCACGTCGGCCCAGCCGTAGGCCTCAGCGAGGCCCCGGTCGTCGAGTCCGCCGAGCAGTTCGATTCGCTCGTCGTCGGTCGTCAGCTCGGCCAGACGATCAGCATCGGGACCAGTGCCGACGATGCGCAGACGGGCCGGGCGCGTCATGGCCTTCACGCCGGCGATCGCCAGGTCGTGGCGCTTGGCCCGTTCCAGCCGGCCGACGCTGAGCACGCGCAGCGGCGCCCCCGGTGTGCGCTCGGGGGGAGCGAGGCCGGCGAGGACGGCCGCCCAGTCGGTGTCGAGCGGGGGATGGACCACCAGCGGGCGGATTCCGGGTGGGAACCAGGCGGGCCGGGTGGCCACCTCGGCGCTGATGGCGGCGTGCGAACGCACCCGCGAGGCGGCGAGGAGGTGGTGGTCGAGCCCCTGCACCAGCGCTCGCGCCGTCGGCGAGGGGATCGCCAGGTCGGGGTGGTCGGGTCCGAGCCGCTCGGCGGCCCGGGCGAGACGGTCGGCGATCTCGAGGATCACGCCGGATGCGGAGGCGCGGGCGGCCAAGCGCCCGGGGAGTTCGAGCGCAGCGGCCAGGTCCGGGTCGACTCGCCGGCCGGGCCCGGCAGGCAGGTGCGTCGGATAGCGGTCGTACAGCCCGCGCAGCGGGTGCAACATCCACAACCGGTGGTTGGGGTGATCGACCGCCCACGCCGGGTACTTGCCGGTGATCACTTGGTCAAAATGTGCGAGATCCCATTCGGCGAAGGCGGCGTAACCGGTGACGAGTTGGGTGAGCGTGCGTTCCCTTACCGGTGTCTTGAGTAGCTCGGTGGGGGTTCCTTGACGTCGGAGTTCTACCGCTAGGCCGTTCCAGAGCCGTTCGGCGCCGCCCTCGCGAAACGGGACGGGGCTCGGTGCCACGATGGCGAGATTTTTCACGAATCCGACCGTTCGATCATTTCGGATTGATTGAACGTGGTGGACAATTGAGTGGATCGGTGCTTAGATTCATCGGTAGGTGGTCGTCCGATCGACCTGCGTTCGGTTGGATCGACGAAGGGGCCGACGTGTGAGGTTCGTGAGTGAGATATCTCGTTCGATGACATGGGAATATCCACAGCGTCTCGTACGATCTCGTCGAGATAGTTCTCAACCGAACCCGACCGACGTCGTGCAGCAAGACGAGCCGCAGCGCGACGCAGCGCCCGGAGCGCAACCGCCCACCGGGATGCACTCGTGGTTGCTCGGTGGCGAAAACGGGTACCAGGCGTCATCGGATGTCAATCCTACGGGCGATCACATCCCTGCCCGACCAATCCGGCGAATGGGATCAACCACAACACAACGGCCTTCAAGCCACCCAATTGGAGTACGACCATGACCCAAACCTTGACCACAGCGCCCACCGGGCGGGCGGCGAACCGTCAGCGCAAGCGCCAGGAGTACATCGACACCGCCATCCGCATCGTTCTCAACGGCGGGCTGGAGGCGTTGACGATGCAGGCCCTCGCACGTGAGATGGGTGCTGCGGTCGGCACGGCGTACACGTACTTCGCATCCAAGTCTGCATTGGTCGCCGAGCTGCAGGTGCTGGCGATCGGACGTTTGACGTCCACCTATGCCGATGCCGCCCCGCGCTGGCAGGGCGAGATGGGTCGCCTCGACGCCAAGGGTAAGGCCGAGGCCGGCCTGACCACCTTCGTCGAGTTCGTGGTTCGGGCCCCCGGATCCCTGCGCGACGACTTCTTTCTCCAGCTGCTCCTGCTGACCGACGGCGGGCGTTCCATCCTCCCCGAGGATCAGGCCACCGTGCTGGAGGCCGCAGGTCAGTGGGCCACCCTTGTCCGGGAACTCATCGACGAAGCCGTCGAAGCGGGCGTGCTGAACAAGGTCGACGCCGATCGGCGTGCGGCCAAGTTTGTCGCCATGTTGAACGGCGCCTCGCTCTTCACCAACCTGCCCGACGGCGCCATCCCAGACCTGCCCGGCCTGACCCGCTCGTTGATGATCGACCTGCTGTGCGCCTGGGGCGCCGACCGCAAGCGCATCACCCGCAGTGCGTCGAAGGCCGAAGCCGCCGCAGATCAGCTGGAGCTGGCAGCGCCCGCCCTCGCCTGAACGTCGGGGAGACGAGGCATCTGAGTGGATGGCCGGGAAGGGCACCGACCCGATCCCACCCGGCGCCCTGCCCGGGTGGGCTTTGCCCGCTCGGGCACTGCTCGCTAGGGTGGTCAGCCCTTCTGCGCGCAGGCTCGCGTGCGCCGCTTCGGCGGGCTTCCTCCGGGGGCCCTGCGCCGGCGGCTCGCCTGTGTCGCTGCCGTCCGCTACGCCCCCACATCCGTACTACATCCACGAAGAGGTCACACGTGCCCACCATCCAACAGCTGGTCAGAAATGGCCGTTCTACCAAGCGCAAGACGAACACCACGCCTGCGTTGAAGGGCGCCCCCCAGCGTCGTGGGGTGTGCACCCGCGTGTACACCGTCACCCCCAAGAAGCCGAACTCGGCGCTGCGCAAGGTGGCCCGTGTGCGGTTGTCATCCGGCATGGAGGTGACCGCCTACATTCCCGGCGAGGGTCACAACCTGCAGGAGCACAGCATCGTCCTGGTCCGCGGGGGCCGGGTGCGCGACCTGCCCGGCGTTCGCTACAAGATCGTGCGGGGCACCCTCGACACCGCCGGCGTGCGCGATCGTCGCCAGGCCCGTAGCCGCTACGGCGCCAAGAAGGAGAGCTGAGATGCCCCGTAAAGGACCTGCGACCCGTCGCGAACTCTCCCCGGACCCGGTCTACGACTCGGTACTCGTCACCCAGTTCGTCAACAAGGTGCTTCGGCGCGGCAAGCGCTCGCTGGCCGAGAAGATCGTCTACGACGCACTGACCATGATCGAGGAGAAGACGGGTTCGGAGCCTGTCGGCACCCTCAAGCGGGCGATCGACAACGTCAAGCCGGCCCTCGAGGTTCGTAGCCGCCGTGTCGGTGGCGCCACCTACCAGGTCCCCGTCGAGGTCAGCCCCCGCCGGTCGAACACGCTGGCGATCCGCTGGCTGGTCGGCTACTCCCGCCAGCGCCGGGAGCGCTCGATGGCCGAACGCCTGGCCAACGAGCTGCTCGACGCCTCCAACGGCATCGGAGCCTCGGTCAAGCGCCGTGACGATCTCCACAAGATGGCCGAATCCAACAAGGCATTCGCCCACTACCGCTGGTAGCGCCTCGGCAACGGTCGCAGTTCCAGAAGTTGTCGACGGCTCGGGCTGAACTGCCCGAGCCTCGGCCGTTTCACCAGCCGACCCGTTGCCAACACATCCGTCTCGATCACGCAGACATCCCCAACCACCGACGACACCCCACCGAAACGCAGCAGACGCAGGAACCGAGTTAGATCATGTCAGACCTTCCCCTCGAACGAACCCGCAACATCGGCATCATGGCCCACATCGATGCCGGCAAGACGACCACGACCGAGCGGATCCTCTATTACACGGGCAAGAGCTACAAGATCGGCGAGGTGCACGACGGTGCCGCCACGATGGACTGGATGGTCCAGGAGCAGGAGCGGGGCATCACGATCACCTCGGCTGCCACCACCGCCCACTGGACCGACACGGTCAACAAGGTGGACCACCGCGTCCAGATCATCGATACGCCGGGCCACGTGGACTTCACCGTCGAGGTGGAGCGTTCGCTGCGGGTGCTCGACGGCGCCGTCGCCGTCTTCGACGGGGTGGCCGGCGTGGAGCCGCAGACCGAAACCGTGTGGCGTCAGGCCGATAAATACCACGTGCCGCGCATGTGCTTCATCAACAAGATGGACCGCACCGGCGCCGACTTCTTCGGCGCCCTCAAGTCGATCAAGGAGCGGCTGAACGCCAAGGTGGCGGTGATCCAGCTGCCGATCGGCGCCGAGGCCGAGTACGCGGGCATCGTCGACCTGGTCACGATGCAGGCGTGGGTCTGGAACGGCGAGGAGCTGGGCGCCTCCTGGGAGGTCACCGACATCCCCGCCGACATGGTGGAGCTGGCCGACGAATACCGCCAGGAACTCATCGACGTGCTCTCCGAGACCGACGAGACGGTCATGGAGAAGTTCATCAACGAGGAGGAGCTGAGCCCCGCCGAGCTGCGGGCCGCCCTGCGCGAGGCCACCCTGAACCACGGGCTCGTGCCCGTGCTCAACGGCACCGCCTTCAAAAACAAGGGTGTGCAGCCGCTGCTGGACGCAGTCTGCTTCTACATGCCCAGCCCGCTCGACCTTCCGCCGGTGGACGGAACCGATCGCAAGGGCGAGCCGATCACCCGGGCCCCCGAGGACGACGAGCCCTTCAGCGCCCTCGCCTTCAAGATCATGACCGCCGACCACGTCGGCAAGTTGACCTACTTCCGGGTGTATTCGGGCAAGATCACCAAGGGTGATCAGGTGTTGAACACCAGGAGCGGCAACAAGGAGCGCATGGGCCGCCTGCTGGAGATGCACGCCAAGGATCAGATCGAACAGGAGTGGGTCGGCCCCGGCGACATCGTCGCGGCAATCGGCATGAAGGACACCCGCACCGGCGACACGCTGTGCGATCCGTCCGCCTTCATCCAGCTGGAGTCGCTCGAGTTCCCCGACCCGGTGATTCACGTCGCGGTCGAGCCCAAGACCAAGGCCGACCAGGACAAGATGTCCAAGGCGTTGGTGTCGCTGGCCGAGGAGGATCCCACCTTCCAGGTGCGCACCGACGAGGAGACCGCCGAGACGATCATCGCCGGCATGGGCGAACTGCACCTCGAGGTGATCGTCGACCGCATGCTGCGGGAGTTCAAGGTCGACGCCACGGTCGGCAAGCCGCAGGTGGCCTACCGCGAGACCCTCACCCAGGAGGTCATCAAGCACACCTACCTGCACAAAAAGCAGACCGGTGGCTCGGGCCAGTACGCCAAGATCGTCATCAACGTCATCCCCACCGGCCCCGGCGGCGGGTTCAGCTTCGAGGACAACATCACCGGCGGACGCATTCCCAAGGAGTACATCCCGTCGGTGGGCCACGGCGTCGAGGAGGCGCTCACCTCGGGGGTCCTCGCCGGTTTCCCGATGGTCGACGTGCGCGTCGAGCTCACCGACGGCGACTACCACGACGTCGACTCGTCGGAGATGGCGTTCAAGATCGCCGGAACGATGGCCTTCAAGGAGGCCGCCCGGAAGGCGAAGCCCACACTGCTCGAGCCGATCATGAACGTCGAGGTCGTGACGCCCGAGGATTACATGGGCGATGTCATCGGCGACCTCAACAGCCGGCGCGGCAAGGTCGGCAAGATGGAACAGCGCGGCGCCAACCAGGTGATCGACGCCGAGGTGCCGCTGTCGGAGATGTTCGGGTATTCGACCGACCTCCGCTCGAAGACCCAGGGCCGGGCCAACTACACGATGCACTTCGGTAGTTACCAGGCCACCCCGCGATCGATCCAGGAAGAGATCGTCGCTCGGGTCACCGGCCGCTGACGGCCGCCCCCGGCACGGGCGTCCCGCCCTCGCCACTACCCTTATCCCTGCGCACCACCCCCCACCCACGATCTACCCACAACAAGGAGCAACCTGATGGCCAAGGAGAAGTTCGAGCGGAACAAGCCTCATATGAACGTGGGGACGATGGGTCATATTGACCATGGGAAGACGACGTTGACTGCGGCGATTTCGCGGACGTTGGCTGATCGGGTTCCGGGTAATGAGGCGACGGCGTACGACAATATTGATAAGGCTCCGGAGGAGCGTGAGCGTGGGATCACGATCAATGTGTCGCATGTGGAGTATGTGACTGAGAACCGTCATTATGCGCATGTGGATATGCCGGGGCACGCGGATTATATCAAGAACATGATTACGGGTGCGGCGCAGGTGGATGGCGCGATTTTGGTGGTGTCGGCTGCTGATGGGCCGATGCCGCAGACGCGTGAGCATGTGTTGTTGGCTCGGCAGGTGGGTGTGCCGTCGATTGTGGTTGCCTTGAATAAGGTGGACATGGTTGATGATGAGGAGCTTCTTGAGTTGGTGGAGCTTGAGGTGCGTGAGCTTCTGTCCGAGTTTGAGTTTCCTGGTGATGATATTCCTGTGGTGCCGGTGTCGGCGTTGAAGGCGTTGGAGGGTGATGAGGCTGCTCAGGATCAGGTGATGGAGTTGATGGCGCAGGTGGATGCGTATATTCCTCAGCCGGAGCGTGATTTGGATCGTCCGTTCTTGATGCCGATTGAGGATGTGTTCTCGATTACGGGTCGTGGGACGGTGGTGACGGGGAAGATTGAGCAGGGTGCTGTTCATACTGGTGATGCGGTGGAGATTGTTGGTTTGAAGCCGACGACGAAGACGACGTGTACTGGTGTGGAGATGTTCCGGAAGCTGCTGGATGAGGGGCAGGCTGGGGATAATATTGGTGCGTTGCTTCGTGGTGTGGAGAAGGATGATGTGCAGCGGGGTCAGGTGTTGGCTGCTCCGGGTTCGATTACGCCGCATACTGATTTTGAGGGTCAGGTGTATGTGTTGACCAAGGATGAGGGTGGTCGGCATAAGCCGTTTTTCTCGGCGTATTCGCCGCAGTTTTATTTCCGGACGACGGATGTGACTGGGACGGTGACGTTGCCTGCTGATAAGGAGATGGTGATGCCTGGGGATAACACGTCGATGTCGGTGGAGTTGATTGCGCCGATCGCGATGGAGGAGGGCTTGCGGTTCGCTATTCGTGAGGGTGGTCGTACGGTGGGTGCGGGCCGGGTCACCAAAGTCATCAAGTAGCACGCTGCCCCACATGGGGCCTCAGCCAGCGGTACGCCGACAGCCGGGACATCGGGTCCCGGCTGTTGCCGTTTTCGTCCGTCAGCGGCTCCCGTGCCCGAACGTCGTCCGATGTGGTGCGGCGGTGCGCACCCCCGCTAGAGTGACCCGTTCCGTGGTGCGCACAATGCACCAGCGTTCCTTGACACTCGACGATTCACGCAGTCGGCGTACGACGCCGCCTCTCTCCCAGGAGCTTTCCATGGCCAACCAACGCATTCGCATCCGCCTCAAGGCCTATGACCACGAGGTCATCGACCAGTCGGCCAAGAAGATCGTCGAGACCGCTGTCAGAACACAGGCCTCGATCCGTGGGCCGATTCCGCTGCCCACCGAGAAGCACCGCGTCACGGTGATCCGTTCGCCGCACAAGTACAAGGACAGCCGCGAGCACTTCGAGATGCGCGTTCACAAGCGCCTGATCGACATCCTTGAGCCCACCCAAAAGACCGTCGACTCGCTGCAGCGCCTCGATCTGCCCGCCGGCGTCGACATCGAGATCAAGATTCACTGACCCAGCGTGCCGGCGGGGATCGCCCCGCCGGTCGACCTCGGCACCGCCCGACGGGATTCCCGCCGGATGAGTTTGTGGCCTGGGATGTCGACCGGTAGGGTTTCCCCTTCGTGTGTGGGACACCCCCGTCCCACCAATTGAGGCGCTCGCAGGCCACCGGAACTTTTCACCCCGACTCTTGAGGTCATCGGGGATCCGGATGGAACCACGAGACACAACCGAGACGTCGCTCCGCCGGGCCAGCCCGGGCGGAGCGTTTGCGTGAGAGGGCGAGCAAACCTCCTGCCCCGTCAAATCGACCGATCCGCACCACTCCGGGTGCGTCGGCCAGCTACCAAGGACGAGCCGTCATGGCGAACAAAGCAATCGTGGGACAAAAGATCGGCATGACCCAGGTGTGGGATGCGGACTCGCAGATCCAGCCGGTTACCGTGGTCAAGGTGGATCCCTGCCGCATCGTGGCGGTTCGCTCCGCCGACGGCGCTGATGGCTACGAAGCCGTCCAGGTGACCTTCGGGTCCAGGTCGGCCAACAAGCTGACGCTGGCCGAGGCCGGCCACTTCGAGTCCGCCGGTGTCGATCCCGGTGTCCGCCTGGTCGAGCTGCGGATGGGCGACGCCTCCTCCTATGAGGTCGGTCAACAGCTGGACGCTTCGATCTTCGAAGCCGGCGACCGTGTGGATGTCGCCGGGGTCTCCAAGGGTAAGGGCTTCGCCGGTGCCATGAAGCGCCACAACTTCGCTGGCCAGCCCGCCAGCCACGGCGCCCATAAGGTGCACCGCAAGCCGGGTGCCGTCGGCGCCTGCGCCACGCCGGGCCGGGTGTTCAAGGGCACCCGTCTTCCGGGTCGTATGGGTGGCGAGAAGGTGACGACACTCAACCTGGAGGTCGTCCGGGCAGACCCCGAGGCCGGTGTCGTGCTGGTCAAGGGATCGGTACCCGGTCCAAAGGGGTCCTACATCGTGATTCGCGACGCCATCAAGGCCGGCGTCGGCGGGGGTGAGAGCTGATGGCAAGCGTCGACGTACTCAATGATTCCGGCTCCTCGGCCGGCTCGATCGACTTGGACGACGCCATGTTCGGCGTCGAGCCCAACGTGTCGGTGATGCACCAGGTGGTCGTCGCCCAGTTGGCGGCCCACCGTAAGGGCACCGCCTCGACCAAGACCCGCGCCGAGGTGCGTGGTGGCGGTCGCAAGCCGTGGCGCCAGAAGGGCACCGGCAACGCTCGGCAGGGCTCGATCCGTGCACCACACTGGCGTGGCGGCGGCGTGGCCCATGGCCCGAAGCCCCGCAGCTACGCGCAGCGCACCCCGAAGAAGATGAAGCGTCTGGCGCTGGCCTCGGCGCTCTCGGACCGCCTGGCCGACAACAAGCTCATCGTGCTCTCCGAGTGGAACTTCGACACCGCGAGCACCAAGGCGGCCAAGGCCGCACTGACTGCGTTGGGTGCCACCGGACGCATCCTCGTCGTGCTCACCCGTGACGACGAACTCGCTGCCCGCAGCATGCGCAACCTCCCCGAGGTCACGCTGCTCCACGCCGGTCAGGTCACGACCTACGACGTGTTGGTCAACGACTTCATCATCTATACCCGTGATTCGCTGCCCGGTGCGGCCCCGGCAGTTGCCGCTTCAGGAGACGACTCATGAGAGACGCACGCGAGGTCATCATCCGACCGGTGGTGTCGGAAAAGTCCTATGGCCTCATCGATGAGGGTGTCTACACCTTCATCGTGGCCCCGGATGCCAACAAGGTTGAGATCCGCCAAGCGGTCGAGACCATCTGGGGCGTCTCGGTCGTCAAGGTCAACACGCTCAACCGGCCCGGCAAGCGCATCCGTCAGCGCAAGCGCATGACGTACGGATCCCGCTCCGACACCAAGCGGGCCATGGTCACCCTCGTCGAGGGTGACGCGATCGAACTCTTCGAAGTTCGCTGAGAGGGAGACTCATGGGCCTCAGAAAGCGCAAGCCGACCAGTCCGGCACGTCGATTCCAGACCGTTTCGGACTTCTCCGATGTCACTGCGACCAGCCCCGAGCGGTCGCTGGTCACCCAGAAGACCAAGACCGGTGGTCGCAACAACAAGGGTCGCAAGACCTCGCGGCATCGCGGAGGCGGGCACAAGCAGCGCTACCGCGTCATTGATTTCCGTCGCACCAAGGACGGTGTCCCCGCCAAGGTCGCCACGATCGAGTACGACCCCAACCGCACCTGCCGCATCGCTCTGTTGCACTACCTGGATGGCGAGAAGCGTTACATCGTTGCCCCGAGGGGCCTGAGCGTTGGTGACGAGGTGCAGTCGGGTCAGGGCGCCGAGATTCGCACTGGCAATGCCATGCCGCTGCGCTACATCCCCGTCGGCACGACGCTCCACAACATCGAACTGCAGCCCGGCGGTGGAGCCAAGATGGCCCGCTCCGCCGGCGCATCGGTGCAGTTGGTCGCCAAGGAAGGTGGCTACGCCACCCTGCGGCTGCCCTCCACCGAACGCCGTCGTGTGCCGATCGATTGCCGAGCGACGATCGGCCAGGTGGGCAACGTCGAGCACGAGCTGATCCAGATCGGCAAGGCCGGACGCAACCGCTGGAAGGGCAAGCGCCCCCAGACCCGTGGCGTTGCGATGAACCCGGTGGACCACCCGCACGGTGGCGGTGAGGGCAAGACCTCCGGTGGTCGCCACCCGGTGTCGCCGTGGGGCAAGCCCGAGGGCCGCACCCGCGATCGGACCAAGCCGTCCGAGAAGCTGATCGTGCGTCGTCGTCGGACCCGCGGGTCTCGCCGATGAACCCGGCCGAGCCCATCGCGGTGCCGACGAGCACCTCGCGCCATTCGACACCGGCGTTCTGGTGTCACCACATCTGCAACCCGAGGAAGTCCTGATATGCCCCGCAGTCTGAAGAAGGGCCCTTTCGTCGACGACCACCTTCTGAAGAAGGTGGATGCGCTCAACGACAAGAGCCAGAAGACGGTCATCAAGACCTGGTCGCGACGCTCGACGATCATCCCCGACATGGTCGGTCACACGATCGCAGTGCACGACGGCCGCAAGCACGTTCCCGTGTACGTCACCGAGTCGATGGTCGGTCACAAGCTGGGCGAGTTCGCCCCGACCCGCACCTTCAAGTTTCACGCCGGCCAGGAGCGCACGGCGCGAGGCGGGCGGTAACGATGGCCCAGAACGGAACGAAGACCAACGAACGTCCGGGCACCCGCGCCGTCTTGCGCCATGCTCGCTTCTCGGCCTACAAGGCTCGCGAAGTGCTCAACCTGATCCGGGGCCTGCCGGTCGCCGATGCGATGGACGAGCTCAACCGCTGCGACCGCGACGCCGGTCGGCCGATCGCCAAGCTGGTCGCCTCGGCGGTCGCCAACGCCGGCGCCAACGACGGCCTGCCCGCCGACGAACTGTTCGTCGCCGCCTGCTATGCCGATGAAGGCCCGACGATGCGGCGCTTTCGGCCCCGTGCCCGAGGCCGAGCCACTCGCATCAACAAGCGGACCACCCACATTACGGTGATCGTCGGACGGTTGTCGGCCGAGGAGCTCAGCGATCGACGCGAGCGTGGTGGAGCCCCCGCAGACGCCGCCGCCGCCCGAGCTCGTCGCGTTGCGGCGAGCCGGGGTGATGACGCCAACACCGCCGACGAGTCGGTGGCGGACGAGGCAGAGGTCGTTGAACCGGCCACCGCAGCGGTCAACCCGGAGATGGTGGACGACACGCCCACCGACGAGGCCACGGCCGAGCAGGAGGCGGAAGCCACCGCCCAAGCTGCCGAGGCCGACGCAGACGACACCGACGCAGACGACACTGACGCTGCGGATGCAGCCGACGACACTGCGGATGCAGCCGACGATAAGGACGACGCCTGATGGGACAGAAGGTCAACCCGTACGGCTTTCGCCTGGGAATCACCACCGACTGGAAGTCCAGGTGGTACGCCAGCCGTGAGCAGTACGTCGACTACGTGGTCGAGGATTGGGAAATCCGCCGCTATCTGATGGGCCGCATGGCCAACGCAGCCATCAGCCGCATCGAGGTGGAGCGAACCCGCGATCGGGTGCGCATCGATCTGCACACCGCCCGTCCGGGCATCGTGATCGGGCGCCGCGGCGCCATGGCCGACGAGCTCCGCCAGGAGCTCGCCCGGATCACGAGCAACCCCAAGGTGCAGCTCAACATTCAAGAGATCAAGCAGCCCGAGCTCGATGCTGCCCTGATCGCTCAGGGCGTCGCCGACCAGCTGGCCAACCGCATGGCGTTCCGTCGTGCGATGAAGCGAGCGGTCCAGAACGCCATGAAGGCCGGCGCCCTCGGCATCCGGGTTCAGTGCGGTGGCCGTTTGGGCGGTGCCGAGATGAGCCGCTCCGAGTGGTACCGCGAAGGTCGGGTGCCGCTCCATACCCTGCGGGCCGACATCGATTACGGCCTGCGCGAGGCCGCCACCAGCACCGGCCGCGTCGGCGTCAAGGTGTGGCTCTACAAGGGCGACATCCTGCCCTACAAGCCCCAGGGCGAGGACAAGGCCTCCAAAGAGGCTGCGATGGCGGTGGGCGAGTCCACCGGCCAGGAACCCACCTCACGTGTGGTGTCGTCCCGTCCCGCTCCGCCGGTGCCCGCCGGCGCCGGCGACGACGATGCTGCCCCGGCCGAGGTAACCGAGCCTGCGCCCCTCCTCAAGGAAGCGGATCCGGAGTTCGAGAAGCTGCTGACCGAGGAAGAAGAGATCGAGCGTCAGGCCCAGTCCCGGTCCAAGGGACCGGAGCATTTCCGGCCGAACGAGGGAGAGTGATCCCATGTTGATGCCACGTAAGGTTCGACACCGCAAGCACCAGCGAGGACGCCTCAAGGGCACCGCCAAGGGCGGAACCGAGGTCAGCTTCGGCCAGTACGGCGTGCAGGCGCTCGAGCCGGGTTGGATCTCCGCCCGGCAGATCGAGGCAGCTCGTATCGCCATGACGCGCCACATCAAGCGCGGTGGCAAGGTGTGGATCACCGTCTTCCCCGACAAGCCGATCACCGCCAAGCCGGCCGAGACCCGCATGGGATCCGGCAAGGGCAACCCGGAGCGCTGGGTGGCCCCGGTGAAGCCGGGCCGCATCATGTTCGAGCTGAGCTACCCCGACGAAGCAGTCGCACGCGGTGCGCTCGATCGGGCGATCCAGAAGCTGCCGATCAAGGCGCGCATCGTCACCCGGGAGGAGGGCATCTGATGGCCCGTAACGACACCCCCATTCGAGAGATCGCCGATGGCGAGCTGCTGACCCAGTTGGCCGAACGACGCGAAGAGTTGTTCAACCTTCGGTTCCAGCTGGTCACCGGCCAGCTCGACAACTCCGCCCGACTGGGCGAGGTCAAGCGGATGATCGCCCGAATCCTGACCGAGCTGCGCGAGCGCGAGATTGCCGCCGCCGAGAGAGAGAACGCGTAAATGGCCGAGACCAGCATCAACGCGGACGACACCACCGCCGAGACCCGTCCTTCCCGCAAGGTGCGCGAGGGCATCGTCACCTCGAGCGGCATGGACAAGACCGTCACCGTCAGCTTCACCCAGCAGGTCCGGCATCGGGCCTACGACAAGGCGGTCCGACGCACCAAGCGCCTCTACGTCCACGACGAGGAGAACACCCTCAACGTCGGCGACCGGGTGCGGGTTGTCGAGACCCGTCCACTGTCCAAGAACAAGCGCTGGCGCCTGCTCGAGATCCTGGAGCGTGCCCGATGATCCAAGTGGAAACCCGCATGCGGGTTGCGGACAACTCCGGTGCCCGCGAGGTATTGGTGATCAAGGTGCTCGGAGGCTCTCGCCGCCGCTATGCCTCGATCGGCGACATCGTCGTGGCCACGGTGAAGGACGCCCTCCCCGGTGCAGCCGTCAAGAAGGGCGAGGTCGTGCGCTGCGTGATCGTGCGCACCAAAAAGGAGCGGCGTCGCAGCGACGGTTCCTACATCCGTTTCGATGAGAACGCAGCGGTCTTGATCCGTGAGGATCGGGCGCCCCGTGGCACCCGCATCTTCGGTCCGGTCGGCCGTGAACTCCGCGACGCCAAGTTCATGCGCATCGTCTCACTCGCCCCGGAGGTGCTGTGATGTCACGCACGAAGCAGGCCAAAGCGCCCGCCAAAATGAAGGTCCGTGAAGGCGACCGGGTAGTCGTGTTGCGGGGCAAGGACCGCGGCACCGAGGGCGTGGTGATCAAGGCCATGCCGAAGGCCCAGAAGCTTCTCGTCGAGGGCGTCAACGTCCAGAAGCATCACGAGAAGCCACGCCAGCAGGGTCAACCTGGCGGCATTCGCGAGGCCGAGGGCCCCATCCATGTGTCCAATGTGGCGCTGGTCGAGGGCGGCACGCCAACCCGGGTCGGTTACCGGGTGTCCGACGACGGCATCAAAACCCGAATCTCCCGCAAGAGCGGAGGTGAGCTGTGAGCAACGCGACCAAATCTGCCAAAACGACCGGCGTCGAGGCCGAAGAAGCCGAGTCCGAGCCGGTGATCAGCGTGGGCGACTACGACGGTGTGGCCCCCGGGCCTCGCCTGAAGCTGCGCTACAACGCCGAGCTGCGTGACCAGATCCAGACCGCACTCGGGCTGGAAAACGTCATGGAGGTGCCCCGCCTCACCAAGATCGTGGTCAACGTGGGCGCCGGCGCCGCCATCGATCAGAAGGCGCTCATCGAACGGGTGATCGGCGACCTGACGATCATCACCGGCCAGAAGCCGATCGTCACCAAGGCCAAGAAGTCGATCGCAGGCTTCAAGCTGCGTGAGGGTAACGCCATCGGTGTCAAGGTCACCCTGCGGGGCGACCGCATGTGGGAGTTCTTCGACCGGTTGGTCAACCTCGCCATCCCCCGCATCCGCGACTTCCGTGGCTTGTCGCCGAAGAGCTTCGACGGCCGGGGTAACTACACCTTCGGGGTGACCGAGCAGTTGATCTTCCCCGAAATTGACTACGACCAGATCGACGCCTCCCGGGGTATGGACATCACGCTGGTCACGACCGCTCGTACCGACGCTGAAGGCAAGGCCCTGCTCGACGCCTTCAGCTTCCCGTTCAAACGTGAAGGGCAGCAGTAATGGCGAAGAAGGCACTCGTTGAGAAGGCCAACCGCAAGCCGAAGTACAAGGTCCGTGGCTACACCCGCTGCAAGCGCTGTGGCCGTCCACGTGCCGTCTACCGGAAGTTTGGACTGTGTCGTATTTGTCTGAGAGAGATGGTCCACGCGGGAGAAATTCCCGGGGTCCGCAAGGCGAGCTGGTGAGAGGAGTCTGAAAAATGTCAATGACTGATCCCATCGCCGACATGCTCACCCGGATTCGCAACGCGAATATCGCGATGCACGACCAGGTGCGCATGCCTTCATCCAAGCAAAAGCTGGCTCTCGCCGAGATCCTCCGTCGTGAGGGCTACATCGGCCCGTACGAGGTGAACCCTGCGCCCAACGGCCCGGGCAACACCCTGACGATCACCATGAAGTACTCCCCGGAGCGCCAACGCGTGATCTCCGGTCTGCAGCGGGTGTCCAAGCCCGGCCTTCGCATCTACCGCAAATCCAACGAGGTGCCCCGCGTTCTGGGCGGCCTCGGGATTTCGGTGCTGTCCACCAGCCAGGGGCTGATCACCGACCGGGAGGCACGTCGCCGCCGGGTCGGTGGCGAGATCCTCTGCAACGTCTGGTAGGAGCTGACATGTCACGAATCGGAGAACAGCCGATCACCATCCCCGCCGGGGTCACCGTGTCGGTCGACGGCAGCGCCGTGACCGTCAAGGGCCCCAAGGGCGAACTCAGCCAGGACATCCCGGGCGCCATTGCAGTGGCGGTCAACGACGGTGAAGTCAACGTCAGCCGGGGCGACGACGAGCGCGAAACTCGCTCGTTGCACGGCCTGTCGCGTTCGCTGGTGAACAACATGGTCGTCGGCGTTTCCACCGGGTTCCAGAAGGATCTCGAGATCGTCGGTACGGGTTATCGAGCGGCGGCCAAGGGGTCCAATGCCCTGGAGCTCCAGCTCGGTTACTCCCACTCGATCACGGTCGAGGCGCCGAAGGGCATCACCTTCACGCTTCCTCGTAACACCTACATCGAGATCACCGGCATCGATAAGCAGGTCGTCGGTCAGGTGGCCGCCAACATTCGAGCGCTGCGTTCGCCGGAGCCCTACAAGGGCAAGGGCGTCCGCTATGCCAACGAGCACGTGAAGCGCAAGGCCGGTAAGGCCGGCAAGTGAGCCGGGCCAGGAGCATGAGATGACCAACAAGACCAACGCCAAGCGCCGATCCCGCATACGTCGCCACGCCCGTGTGCGTGCGACGGTCAGCGGGACCACACAACGCCCCCGCCTTTCCGTGTATCGGTCCAACCGACACGTGATGGCCCAGGTGATCGACGACACCGCCGGGGTCACCCTGGCTGCGGCGTCGACCCAGGAATCCGACCTGTCGGGTGGAGCGACGTCCAACAAGGAGGCGGCCGCAGCGGTCGGCGAGCGCATCGCCGAGCGTGCCAAGGCCGCCGGAGTGACCACGGTGGTCTTCGACCGGGGCGGTTTCCGCTTCCACGGTCGGGTAGCCGCATTGGCCGATGCCGCCCGTTCCGGCGGACTGGAGTTCTAGAGATGGCACCACACAGCAACCGCGGCAACTCCCGCGGCGACGACATGTCACTGCGCGAACAGCGCGTGATCAACATCAACCGGGTGGCCAAGGTCGTCAAGGGCGGACGTCGGTTCTCCTTCACAGCGCTGGTTGTGATCGGCGACGGCGCCGGTCGCGTCGGCCTCGGCTACGGCAAGGCCAAGGAGGTGCCCCTGGCGATCCAGAAGGGCACCGAAGAGGCCAAGCGCTCCCTGATCAAGGTCCCGATGGCCGGTTCCACCATCGTTCACCCGATCATCGGTGAACTGGGCGCCGGCCGGGTCATGCTCAAGCCAGCCGCCCCCGGTACCGGCGTGATCGCCGGCGGCGCCGCCCGCGCCATCCTCGAAGAGGCCGGCATCGGCGACGTCCTGTGCAAGTCCCTGGGCTCGCCCAACTACATCAACGTCGCGCGGGCCACCATGGCCGGGCTGAGCGGCCTGCGCCGCCCCGACGAGATGGCTCGCCTTCGCGGTCTCGATCCCGAGGAGTTCATGCCCCCCGCCCTGTGGCGTGCGTGGCAGGAGTCCGAGCGCGGTCCGGCCCCCGAACCGACCGAGGTTCGATGATGGCCAAAGTGAGAGTCACACAGACCCGATCTGCGATCGGGAGCAAGCCCAAGCAGCGCGGATCCCTCCGCGCCTTAGGCCTCGGCCGCATCGGCAAGACCAACGTGCTCGAGGACACCCCCGACATGCGGGGCCAGATCAATAAGGTCCCCCACCTGATCAGCGTCGAGGAGGATGCATCGTGAAGATCCACGATCTGCAACCGTCACCCGGAGCCAAGCGTCGCTCCAAGCGTGTCGGCCGAGGTATCGGTGGCAAGGGCGGCAAGACCGCCGGCCGCGGCACCAAGGGCCAGCACGCTCGCAACACCGTGCCGGTCGCCTTCGAGGGCGGTCAGCTGCCCTTGTTCCAGCGCCTGCCCAAGCTGCGCGGCTTCAACAACCCGTTCCGGGTTGAGTATCAGCCGATCAACCTCGACACGATCGCCGAGTGCGGCCTGGACGAGGTCAGCCCCGAAACCCTGCTCGGCATCGGGCTGGTTGGCAAGGGCTCACTGGTCAAGGTGCTGGGACGTGGCGAGATCGATCGCGCCGTCACGGTGAAGGCTCATGCTTTCTCCGCCTCCGCCGAGGCTGCGATCACCGCTGCGGGCGGCAGCGTCGAGCGACTCGACCTGCCCCATGCCGTGCGCCCTGCGTTCCACGGATCGGCCCACACCAACCGCTAAGCGGTAACTGGAGCTCCCTGTGTTTTCCTCGCTGCGCAACCTCTTCAAGATACCGGAGCTCCGGAACAAGATTTTCTTCACCTTGTTCATTTTGGCGCTCTATCGGCTGGGTTCATACATCCCCGCGCCCGGTATCGATCAGTCGGCCGTCGCAGCGATCAAGTCGCAGGCCGAACAGGGTGGGGTGCTCAGCTATCTCCAGCTGTTTTCGGGTAACGCGTTGACGCAGTTTGCCATCTTCGCTTTGGGCATCATGCCGTACATCACAGCGTCGATCATCCTGCAGATCCTCGGCGTGGTCATCCCCAAGCTGGAGGAGTGGCAACAGCAGGGGGCGGTCGGGCAACGCAAGATCACGCAGTGGACCCGCTATGTCACGATCGGCATCGCCGTGCTGCAGAGCACGGGCTTCGTCTATCTGTTCCAGAACGGTGGCGGCGGGCTGACGTCGAACGAGAACATCTCCCTCGTCACCAACTTCAACCTGGGCACCCTGTCGCTGATCGTCTTGACGTTCACCGCCGGCACCGCCCTGCTGATGTGGATGGGCGAGCTGATCACCCAGCGGGGGATTGGCAACGGCATGTCGCTGATCATCTTCAGCTCGGTCGTCTCGGCCTTTCCATCGGTCGGCGCCAGCCTGCGGGCCTCCAACGGATGGTTCGCCGTGCTGCTGGTGTCCGGCGTGGCCGTGTTGCTGCTGATCTTCATCATCTACATCGAGAACGGTGTCCGGAAGATTCCGGTGCAGTTCGCCAAGCGTCAGGTGGGTCGCCGCATGTACGGGGGCCAGAGCACCTACATCCCCCTGAAGGTCAACCAGGCGGGCGTGATCCCGATCATCTTTGCTTCCGCTTTCCTGCAGATGCCCGTCCTCTTGGTCAACGTCCTGCCCAAGAGTGGGTGGGGCGATGCGGTGCGGCGCTGGATCGACGGCAACCTGGTGCAGGCGGCCTCGCCGGTCTACCTGGGCATCTTCGGGCTGCTGATCTTCGGTTTCAGCTACTTCTACACGTCGATCGCTTTCGACCCCGTGCAACAGGCCGACAACCTGCGCAAGCAGGGTGGCTTCATCCCCGGCATCCGACCCGGCCCCCAGACCGAGCGCTACCTCGCCAAGGTGCTCAACCGGATCACCTTCCCCGGAGCGCTGTTCATCGCCTTCCTGGCGCTGGCGCCGACCATCATCGTCGTCATGATCGTGGGACGGGCCAACTCGGGCATTGCCTTCTCGATCGGTGGCGCCTCGCTGCTCATCGCCGTCGGCGTGGCCCTCGAGCTGATGAAGCAGATCGATGGCCAGCTGATGCTGCGCAACTACGAGGGCTTCCTGTCGAACAAGCCGGAGAAGCGCTGATGGCTGAAAGGGCGGGTGTGTCATGAGGTTGGTGATCTTCGGTCGACAGGGTGCCGGTAAGGGAACCCAGTCCAAGCTGCTCGCCGAGCATTTCGGCGTGCCACACATCTCCACCGGCGACATCTTTCGGGCTGCGATTTCGGCGGGAACCGAAATCGGCCTGGCTGCGAAAGCGATCATGGACCGGGGCGACCTGGTACCCGACGACGTGCTGCGCGGCATCGTCGCCGAACGGCTTGCTCAGAGCGACGCCGCCGACGGGTGGCTGCTCGACGGCTTCCCCCGCACGCCCACCCAAGCCGACGACCTCGACCAGATCGCCGACCCGCCGCTCGACCTGGCGATCAACCTCGAGGTTCCCGAAGACGTCGTCGTCGAGCGCATCAGCTCGCGGCGGGTGTGCAAGGCCGAGGGCCACATTTACACGGCGAACGATCCGTCCGCCCGTTCGGGCATCTGTGAGGTCGACGGCAGCGCCGTCGTCCAGCGCGATGACGACACCGAGTCCGCAGTGCGTCACCGCCTGGAGGTCTACGCCGAGCAGACCGAGCCGCTCCTCGCCCGCTACGGCGAGTCGAACCGCCTGGTGACCGTCGACGGAGCCGGCGCTGTCGCCGACGTCGCAGGTCGCGTCGTCACGGGGATCAACGACGGGTTGGCCCGATGATCCGGCCGCTGGTTTTGTCTCCGGTCCCCGGCGGGGTAAGCTTCTCTGCCGACTTGTTGGCAAGTCGTGCCGCCGCGTGCCCGCATGCGCTCAGCGTGTGCGACGCCCCGGTTGATCGCTTCCACCCAAGCTTTCAACCTTTCGTTCGTCCAGCCACGGTCGCCGGCCCAACCAGCCGGCATTCGTCCGTCCGCAACTGAGGAGTCACCCTGCCGAAGTCCAAAGAAGACGCCATCGTCATGGAAGGCACCGTCAACGAATCGCTGCCCAATGCGATGTTTCGCGTCGAGTTGGAAAACGGGCACGAAGTGTTGGCTCACATCTCCGGAAAGATGCGTATGCACTACATCCGCATCCTGCCCGGGGACAAGGTGCAGGTCGAACTCACCCCTTACGACCTCACCCGGGGTCGTATCACGTACCGCTACAAGTAGTCGGTCCGGAACCGTCTCCGGACAAAACGCGAGAGGCAATCATGAAGGTTCAAACCAGCGTGAAGCGCATGTGTGAGAAGTGCACGGTCATCCGTCGAGGTGGCACCGTGCGCGTGATCTGCGAGAACCCGCGTCACAAGCAGCGGCAAGGCTGAGACGGCCCGAATGGTTGAGATCCAGATGATCGAGGAGCGCTAAGAAATGGCACGCATTGCTGGAGTGGACATTCCCCGCGAGAAGCGGTTGGTGATCTCACTCACTTATATCTACGGGGTCGGGCCCAACCAGGCTTCCGCGATCCTGGAGGCCATCGGCCTTCCCGAGGACACCCGCGTGCGGGACCTCACCGAGGCCGAGGTCAGCCAGCTCCGCACCTACATCGAGGCCAACCTGAAGGTGGAAGGCGACCTGCGCCGTGAGGTGCAGCAGAACATCAAGCGCAAGATGGAGATCGGCTCCTACCAGGGCCTGCGCCATCGGCGGGGCCTGCCGGTCCGGGGCCAGCGCACCCACACCAACGCTCGCACCCGCAAGGGTCCGAAGAAGACCGTGGCCGGTAAGAAGAAGGTCCGCAAGTAGTCACCCCGACACCGAGACTCATCGCTCGACCGGGGCGACGATTTCGGTACCTGTTCCACCACCCCACGATCACCCGAACCAAGCTGAGGAATGCGAATGGCCAAGCCACAAGCCGGCGCACGGAGACCCCGCCGTCGTGAGCGCAAGAACGTCACTCACGGCATCGTGCACATCAAGTCATCATTCAACAACACGATCATCGCCATCTCCGACCAGGAGGGCAACATCCTGTCGTGGGCGTCGGGCGGAAACGTGGGCTTCAAGGGCTCCCGCAAGTCCACCCCGTATGCCGCTCAGATGGCCGCCGAACAGGCCGGCCGCAAGGCGATGGAGCACGGCGTTCGTCGCGTGGACGTGATGGTGAAGGGCCCCGGCTCAGGCCGCGAAACCGCCATCCGGTCCATCCAAACCCTCGGCATCGAAGTTATCGGTATCAAGGATGTCACCCCCGTACCCCACAACGGTTGCAAGCTGCCCAAGCGGCGCCGTCAGTAGCAGGAAGGAATTAGGACATGTCCCGCTACACAGGACCCCGAGCGCGCGTCTCTCGCCGACTCGGCACCAACATCTGGGGAACCAAGGGCGAGGTTCTCGCCATGGAGAAGCGCCCCTACCCCCCAGGCCAGCACGGGCGAACCCGTCGCCGAGGCAACGTCTCGGAGTACTTGCTTCAGCTTCAGGAGAAGCAGAAGGCTCGCTTCACTTACGGCATGACCGAGAAGCAGTTCCGCCGGCTCTACGAGGAGGCCTCCGGCCGCCCCGGCGTGACCGGCGAAACGCTGTTGGTCTATTGCGAGCTGCGCGTCGACAACGTCGTGTACCGCTCCGGCTTGGCGGCCACCCGCCCCCAGGCCCGCCAGCTGGTCAGCCACGGTCACTTCGAGGTGAACGGTCGCCGGGTGCACACGCCCAGCTACCGCCTCCGCAAGGGTGACGTCGTGACGCTCCGGGAAAAGAGCCGTGAGATGATCACGATCACCTGGAACAAGGACACCCTCGACCGCGCCGCTCCCGCATGGCTTGAGCGTGGCGAAAACCACAACTCGATCACCGTGCGCGAGCTGCCGGTGCGCGAGCAGATCGACGTGCCGGTGCGCGAGCAGCTCATCGTCGAGCTCTACTCCAAGTAATTCTCGGGAACGCCGTCGCCGACGGCGACGGCGTTCCCAAAGAAGTTCATTCAGCCACGATCACCCCCCAGGAAGGTTGCGACCACCATGCTCGTGATCCAACGACCCACGGTCGAAGCCCTCGACGAGGGCGACGACACCCGGCAGCAATTTGCCATCGGCCCCCTTGAACCCGGCTTCGGGCACACGTTGGGCAACTCGCTTCGCCGCACCCTGCTGTCGTCGATCCCCGGAGCGGCCGTTACTTCGGTTCGCTTCGATGACGCACTGCACGAGTTCGACACGATTCGAGGCGTCGCCGAGGACGTCACCGACATCATCTTGAACCTCAAAGATGTCGTCGTCAGCTCCGAGTCCGACGCCCCGGTGGTCGTGCGCCTCGATGTCGCCGGTCCCACCACGGTGACCGCCGGCAACATCCGCACCACCGACGAGGTCGTGGTACTCAACGGCGAACTGCCGCTGGCCACGATCAACGAGGACGGCCAGCTGGCGATGGAGCTCACCATCGAACGCGGCCGCGGCTATTCGCCCGCCGACTCGACCAAGGGCAACACCACGATCGGGGCCATCCCGATCGATGCGATCTTTTCGCCGGTGCGCCGCGTGTCGTTCATCGTCGAGCCCACCCGGGTGGAGCAGTCGACCAACTTCGACCGCCTGGTGCTCGACGTCGAGACCGACGGCTCGCTGTCGCCCCGCGACGCCCTGGCCTCGGCCGGCGCCACGCTGACCGGTCTGGTTCAGCTGGTCGCCGAGTTGACCGACGAGCCGGAAGGCTTGGAGCTGGGCGACCTGGCCCCGGCGGCCGGCGTGTCGCCCGACCTCGAGTTGCCGATCGAAGATCTCGAGCTGTCCGAGCGACCCCGCAACTGCCTCAAGCGCGCTCAGGTCAACACGGTAGGCGAGCTGCTGTCGAAGACCCCCGATGATCTGCTGGCCATTACCAACTTCGGACAGAAGTCCCTCGACGAGGTTCTTGTGAAGCTCGACGAGCGGGGCCTGTCCCTCAACTCCCGGGAGCTCGGATGAAGGGCACGCCAACCAAAGGCAAGCGGCTTGGCGGCTCTGCCAAGCACCAGCGACTGATGCTGGCCAACCTCGTGTCGTCGCTGATGGCGGCCGAGCGCATCGTCACCACGGAGGCCAAGGCCAAGGCGCTGCGCCCGGTGGCCGAGAAGGTGATCACCAAGGCCGCCAAGGGTGGCCTGCACAATCACCGCCAAATCCTCGCCTTCCTCAACGACACCGAGATCGCCGACACGCTGATGGAAGATATCGGTCCGCGCTACGCCGACCGTCCGGGCGGTTACACCCGCATCCTCAAGCTGGATGACAAGCGCAAGGGTGACAACGCGCCGATGGCGATCATCGAACTGGTCTGACGCTCTTTTGAGTGCGCGCGGTCGGCAGGCCGTGGGCGTGATGACATCCCTGCGCCGATCCGCTATGCGCCTGGATGCCACCACCCCCACGACCTGTCGACGCTCCGCGTCTGGGGTCTCGTTCGATGAACCCGTCGTCGACGTCGGGGGAGTGAAGGTCAGGGACTTGGCGAAGCGGTCCAGGACCTTCACTGCACCGATGGCGACGGCTCTGCCGGTTGGTTGGCCATGACGCGGTGGCGGCTTGACGTTGCCTATGACGGTTCCGGGTTTCGGGGCTTTGCGGTCAACATCGGCATCCGCAGCGTCGCCGGCGAGCTCAATGCCGCCCTGGGCCGCATGTGCGGGCACGATGTGACGGTCACCTGCGCTGGTCGCACCGACGCCGGCGTCCACGCCCGTGGTCAGGTGGTGCACTTCGACACCGACAAGGAGGGCCTCGAAGCGGCCCGCCTGATGCGATCGCTCAACCGTATGCTCGGGCCGGAAATCGCCGTCACCGATGCCCAGATCGTGCCGACGACGTTCGACGCCCGCTTCTCGGCAACGTGGCGTCGCTACCGCTATTCGGTGGTCACTTCGGTTTGGGTCGACCCGCAGGTGGCGCGCTTCGTCTGGCACCGGGAGGGCGAACTCGATCCGTCCCCGATGGCCACGGCGGCCCAGGCCTTCGTCGGCCGTCATGACTTTTCGACGTTCTGTCGCCGGACCCCTCCGGCTCCCGGTCAGGTGGAACGCTCACGTGTGAGAAACCTGCACGAGTTCGACGTCCGGTGTGACGGGCCGCACCGGTTGGACTTCTGGGTTCTGGCCAGCTCGTTCTGTCATCACCAGGTGCGCTCGATGGTCGGCACGCTCGTTCAAGTGGGGGAGGGGCGGCGTAACGTGGACTCGGTAGCCCGGGCGCTCGAGTCGCTGGACCGCCAGCAGTGTGGTCCGGTGGCGCCGGCGGAGGGATTGACGCTGTGGCAGGCCGGTTACGGATGACGCGCATCCGATGGGCGTCGCCTCATAGAATCGCCGCATCAACCCGTCTCCAAACCGTCAGACGATCGACGCTCGAATCTCAGCGGTTCGGGCGTCGCGAGCGCAATGGGCGGTCGGCGATGAGAAAGAAAGTTCCTGATGAGTGATCCACGAGGCCACGCAGGCTCGGAGTACGAGCAGATGGACCCGGAACTCGCAGCTCTCTCCGACGCCGCCCTTGTGGTCGCAGTCGGCCGATACGACGAGGCGGCGCTGCGCGAGCTGTACCGCCGACACGGCGACGCGGTGTTCGGCCTGGCAAACCGGGTGATCTGCGACCGCCATATCGCCGAAGAGGTGCTTCAAGACACCTTTGTTCGGCTGTGGAACTCGCCCGAACGCTTTGACCCCGAGCGGGGCACGCTGCGCACCTACCTGCTTCGCATGACCCACAGCCGTTCGGTCGATCGGATCCGGAGCGAGCAGGCCCGGCGCGATCGGGAAGAGCGCCACGAGGTGGACCTGGCCACCACCAGGCCGCCCGCCGATATTGAACGGGAGGCGTGGGAGATGATCCGGTCCGACAACATCCGTAACGCCCTCGAAGAGCTTTCCGCATCTGAGCGCGACGCGATCGTGCTCGCTTACTTCGGCGGCCGCACCTACCGGGAGGTCGCCACCCAATTGTCCATCCCCGAGGGAACGGCCAAAAGCCGTATCCGCCTCGGCCTCGCCAAGCTCGCCTCCCACCTGGAAGCGGCTGGACTAGGAGTGCAGACATGACTGGCAACTTCGGCGGCGGTGCACCAGACGGTGCCGGCGCCGACGACTCGATCGAGAGCCTCTTGGGGGCCTACGCCCTTGACGCCGTGTCCGGGGACGAACGTCTCCAGGTCGACATGTTGCTCGAGCGTTCCCCCAGCGCACGGGCAGAACTGGCCACCATGCAGGTCGCCGTCGATGCGCTGGCGGCCGAGGCCGCTTCGGCCCCACCGATCGGGACGTGGGACCGACTGCGCGACCGCCTCGCTGAAACCGGTGCTGAGAGCGGCACGGGCTCGGCGCCATCGGTCGACGCGCTCTTCCCCGACGGCGCGCTCAGCATCCCACCCGGTGTGCGGTCGTCCGATCGCCGGACGGACGAAGCCTCCGATGGGGGCCGTGACCAGGCCTCCGCCGATGCCGATGCCGATGGGGCATTAGATGCCGCGCGGGACGAGATGGTCGACGTCAGGCGTGAGCCAACCCCGGTGGACGAGCTCGCCCAACGTCGTTCGGCTCGTTCCGGTGCGGTCGCCGGCGACCCAGGTCGGCGGGCGACCCGGGTTGGCGGCGTGCGGGGCTGGGCGCTCGCTGCGGCAGCAGCGGCCGTCGTGGCCGTCCTGATGCTCGGCGGTCTGGTCGTGCGACAGGGAACCCGCATCGACAACCTCTCGTCCGAGATGGCGTCGGGTGGCATCGAGCGCTCCGCCCAACAGGCCCTGGCCGATCCATCCTCGGAGTTGGTCGATCTGACCGGCGGTGACCTGAAGGTCAACGTACGGGCCGCCGTCACCGAGGACGGCACCGGTTATCTGTTCGCCGAGGATCTACCCGAGCTGCCGGCCGGCCAGACGTACCAGCTGTGGGCCGCCCGCGACGACAATGTCGTCTCGGTCGGGGTGCTCGGCCGGCGACCGATGGTCAGCGCTTTTCAGACCGCCACCGATGCCAAGGCGTTGGCGATATCCGTTGAAACCGAGGGTGGAGTGGTGACCTCGGACCACGACCCGGTCGCCGTCGGCGAATTCAGCTGATCCAGCCCACAACCGAAGAGTCCCGACGACGCCACCCGCCCGGGTGGCGTCGCCGCGTCTGCACCCAAAGTGATGTCCCGCAAGTGGGGAGCCCAGAGCGCGGTCTGGCGGTCGTTTGGGCTCCCGGGTTCGGAAGGCACCGGCAGGGTTCTCGCAAGTGGGGAGCCCAGGGCGCGGTCTGGCGGTCGTTTGGGCTCCCGGGTTCGGGGTGGTCTCGCCCGAGGTGAGATGTGTCCAGCGTCACACCTAACTGGTGATCCGGGGTCGAGGGTGGCATCGAAGAAGAGATGTGACCCCAGCCAAGCCCACCCCCCAAGAGTCCGGCTCCCACGCCGACTCTGCCTCCCCCACCCCCGGCATCGCCGGGGTGGGGGAGGCGCTGGGTGCGCTTCGTGGCCCTCGCCACGAGCGCGGTGGATTAGTTGTCGTGCGCCAGTTGGTAGGGACCAGTTTTGGGGGGTTGCGCCACCTGGTAGGGACCACCTTGCGCCAGCTGAAAGGGACCACTTGGTGGGGGGTCTTCCGGGGTCGGTGTCGTAGACGCTGAACTGCCGTCGTTGCGTCAGACCCGAAAGGCGGGGTCTATGGCATACCGGGAGGTTCCTGTGTTTGAGGTTCGTGAAGTGTTGAGGTTGTGGCTGTCCCTAATCGGGTTCCGCCGGATCGCAGAGATGGTCCGGTGACCGGAAAACGGTCACCAAGATGGTGAGGATCGCGGAGGCCCGGGGCTGGTCCGCACCGACAGCCCGGAGCGTTTGACCGACGATTTTGTGGGTGCGGTGATGGTCGAGTTGGCGCCGGCCCGGCGGATCGTCACGGCGAGTCGTGGGCGGCGCTCGCCGAGCATCGAGACAGGCTGAAGGGCTGGCGGGACGGCCGGGTGCCGGCGAAGAAGATGGTCAGTTGTTGGGCCGGCAGGGGTGGTGGTCCCGGAGCGGACGTTGAACCGTTTCCTGGCTGCCGAGTTCGGGTCACCGGCGGTCGACGGTCCCGGTTGTTGATGGTGAGCCGGGTGGGTTGCAGGTCGATTTCGGTGAGTTGGGCCGCATGTTCGACGGGAGACCGGCAAAGGAGGCGGGTGTGGGCGCTGGTGTTCACCGCCGGTGTGTGCGTCACACCTTGTGTGGTTGTCGTTCCCAGAACCTTGCCGGTGATCGACGGGTGCGAGGCGGCATGGGTGTTCTTCGGTGGGGTGTTCAAGGTGCTGGTGCCGGACAACTGGCGACGGTGGTGACGAAAGCCGGCGCTCGACCCGGTGTTGAACGTGGCGTTCGTCGAATACGCCCAGTCGCGGGGTTCCTGATCGACCCGGCCGGGTGCGCACCCCAGGACAAGGGGCGTGTTGAGCAGGCGGTCCAGTTCGTGAGACCTCGTTTTGGGCGGGTGAGGACTTCGGCTGTTTGGCCGGGCGCAGACCGCAGCAGGCGTGGTGTGCCTCTCGGGCGGGGCTGGCACCCATGGGACCCCAGGCGCAGCCGGCGGTGATGTTCGCCGACATCGAAGCACCAGCACTCCTTCCAGCGCCGGAGGAGCGTTACGACCTGCCGATCTACCGGACCGGAAAGTCGCCCGGGCCACCACATCTCGGTCGGCAGTCGCTCTCTCGGTTCCCGGGACCTGATCGGCACCACCGTCGATGTTCGGGCTGACAAGGTGTTGGTGAAGATTTTCGCCGCCGGACAGTTGGTGAAATGCCATCCCCGCCAGAAACCCGGGGCGAGGGTGACGGACCCGGCCGACCTGCCATCTGAGCGCACCGACTACGCAATGCGTGACATCGAATCGCAACGCCGTCAGGCCTACCGGCGTGGCGAGTCGATCGGCGCATTCACCGATGTGATCTTGGACGGCCCGCTGCCATGGACCCGGATGCGCCACGTCTACAAACTGTTCCGGACCTGTGACCGCTACGGCAACGACCGGGTCAACACTGCCTGTGAACGAGCGGTCGACGCAGGCGCGACGTCGGTGACCACGATCGTTGGAATGGTCGAGCGGGCGTTGGAGGCCGAACAGGCGACGGCCGAGCCGCCGCCACCGGACAACGTGATCGTTGGCCGGTTCGCCGACGCCTCCCACTTCGCCACCGGACGGGAGGTCACACGATGAGCCCCACCAGCACCCTGACCCCGTCGATCACCCCCGAACTGACCGCAACACTGCGCCGGCTGAAACTCGGTCAACTGATCGACACGCTCCCCGAACGGCTGGCGTTGGCCAAGTCCTCGAAGATGTCTTATGCCGAGTTCCTCCAGCTGTTGTTGGCCGACGAAGTGTCCCGCCGTGACACCACCTCGGCGGCCCGAAAAGCCAAAGCCGCCGGGCTCGATCAGCGGATGCGCCTGGAGCACTGGGACGCCACCGCGAACGTCACCTACAACCAGGCGATCCTCGACGAACTCGCCAGCCTCCGGTTTGTTGACGCCGGCCAGAACGCTTTGATCATCGGACCGGTCGGTGTCGGCAAAACGTTCCTCGCCGTCGCCCTCGGGCACACCGCCATCCGGCGGGGGAAATCGGTCCATTTCGAACGGTCCGACCGGCTGTTCAAACGGCTCCGGATCGCGAGGCTCGACAACACCCTCGACGTCGAGCTCCGCAAACTCCTCCGCGTCGATCTACTGATCATCGACGACTATGCGCTCACCGCCTCCGACGCATCAGCGACCAACGACTTCTACGACCTGGTCGTCGAACGACACCGGCGAGCATCCACGGTCATCACCTCAAACAGGGACCCGTCTGAATGGTTGGCTCTCCTCGCCGACCAGCTCCTCGCCCAATCAGCGATCGACCGGTTCGCGTCCGCCGCGTTCGAACTCGTCATCGACGGGGAAAGCTACCGGGACCGACAGAAACCCCGGCTCACACCACCGCCTGCCGACTAACGACCGGCACCCTCCCCGCTTCCACCGATGATGCCTGTCAGCACCTGCTGGCAGGCATCATCGCGTCACCATACGGTGACAGTCGATGGACCGAACCGAACGACTCCGCGCCGACGCTCTCACTGCCACCACCGACGCGGTCGCCGCGAAGAAGGCCGCCCAACAAGCTCTCGATGCCGCCGTCGCACGGGCGCTCCACTGGGGCGCTTCCTGGGCCAACATCGGTGCTGCTCTCGGCACCACTCGCCAGGTCGCGCACCGCCGCTACCGACACCACCGCTGGGACCCCGACACCCAAACCGTCTGGACCGAACCACCCCTCCCGCTCACCCGGAACTGACCCGCCCGGCGAGGCCATCGAACACCCCAGCCGCCCTTCGCAGCACACCCGCACGCAGTCCCGCGACGGCCGCCGGGGCAACCATCATCACCCCGCCGACCTCAACGACCCCTCACAAGTGGTCCCATGCAGCTGGCGCAGCCCTGGTCCCTATCAACTGGCGCATGACAGATTAGTCGCCGGCGCAGCCTCCGGTTTGATCGCAGCGGGCGCCGCACTCGGCGTCGCCGAGCTGATCGCAGCGTTCTTTCCCTCGGTGCAGTCCCCGGTGCTGTCCGTGGGCAACGTCGTCGTCGACAACGTGCCCAGCTGGGCCAAAGACTTCGCCATCCGGACGTTCGGCGAGAACGACAAGACGGCGCTGATCATCGGCACGACGATCTTTCTGTTCCTCTTCGCCGCCGTGATCGGCGTGATCACCACCAAGCGGCGCATCGCCGCACCGATCGGTGCCGCCCTCTTCGGCCTCGTCGGTGCGGCTTCGGCATTGACCCGGGTTGGTGCCGGCCCGCTCGCCGTCGTTCCCAGCATCGTCGGGGGGATCGTGGCATGGCTGGTCATGGACCTGCTGCTGTGGCCGCCCCAGGCGGCCGACAAGGTTTCCGAGTCCACCGACCGCCGTCGCTTTCTGGTCGGCTCCTCCCTCGTCGTCGCTGGTGCGGCCGCGGCCGGTGGTCTCGGGAGGGTGTTGTCCGGGGTGTTCAAGGTGTCGACCAACCGGGACGACATTGCACTCCCAGCGCCCGCTGATCCGGCCGTCACGCTGCCCTCGGGCGTCGACCCCGACATTGAGGGTCTCACCCCGTTTATCACTCCAGTCGACAAGTTCTATCGGGTCGATACCGCCCTCGAGGTCCCCCGGGTGAACGGCGACGACTGGGAACTCAAGGTGCAGGGCATGGTTGACGAGGAGCGCAGCTACTCCCTCGCCGATCTACTCGACCGCAAGCTGGTGGAGCGCACCATCACGTTGGTGTGCGTCTCCAATCAGGTGGGCGGCACCTATGCCAGCACCGCCAAGTGGTTGGGTGTCCCCCTCGCCGAGATCCTCGACGAGGCGGGCGTTCAGGACGGCGCCGACCAGCTGCTCAGCCGCTCGGTCGACAACTTCACCGCCGGAACCCCGATCGAGACAATCTACGACGGCCGCGACGCCCTGCTGGTCGTCGGCATGAACGGCGAACCTCTCCCGATCGAGCGGGGATTCCCAGCTCGGCTGATCGTTCCCGGCCTGTACGGCTTTGTGTCGGCCACTAAGTGGTTGGCCGAACTGAACGTGACCACCTTCGCCGACGAGCAGGCCTACTGGCGCAAGCGTGACTGGGCTGAGCAGGCCCCCATCAAGACGTTCAGCCGCATCGACCGCCCCGGCGGTCTCGGCGACAAGGTTGAAGCCGGCATGGTGGCGGTGGCCGGCGTCGCTTGGGACCCTCACGTCGGGATCGACAAGGTCGAGCTCAAGATCGATGACGGGAAATGGGTCCAAGCCGACCTCGCCCCCGTTCCCTCCGCTGACACCTGGGTCCAGTGGTCCTACGGCTGGAAAGCCGTCCCAGGCAGTCACAACATCGTCGTCCGGGCAACCAATGCCGATGGCGAAACCCAGACGTCCGACCGGGTCATGCCCATCCCCGATGGTGCAACCGGCTGGCAAAAGATCGTGGTGAACGTGACATGAACGTCCGCCGCGTCCACAAAAATCCCTGCGAAAGGAACCCAATCATGCGTTTCAACACCAAGCCCCGTAAGGCCATCGTCGCATTCGGACTGGTCGGCACATTGATTCTTGCTGGCTGCTCCGATGACGACTCCACCACGTCGGCGTCCGAGACCACCTCGGCATCCGCCGACACGACCGCCGCCGGGTCGGCATCCGCTGCATTCTCCGAGGACAACTTTGGCCCCGGTTGCGCCGACGTGCCAGCGGAAGGCGAGGCCGGCAGCTTCGATGCGATGGCCCAGGATCCGGTGGCTACGGCTGCGTCGACCAACCCGCTACTGTCCACCCTGGTCACCGCGGTTGACGCCGCCGGCCTGGTCGACACGCTGAACTCGGCCGAAGCCCTCACCGTGTTTGCCCCGGCGAACTCGGCGTTCGAGGCCATCCCCAAAGAGACCCTCGACACGCTGCTTGCCGATCCGACCGGCGATCTCGCCACGATCCTCCAGGTGCACGTGGTCGAAGGCAAGATGAGCGCCGACGACCTCATCGACGCCGGCACCGTCACGAGCCTCGAGGGCAGCGAGCTGAAGATCAGCGCCGAAGACGACACGATGATGGTCAACGACGCCAGCGTGGTCTGCGGCAACGTGCAGACCGCCAACGCCACCGTCTTCATCATCGACTCGGTCCTGATGCCCGGGGATGCCGGTGCTGAGGCTGGCGGCGAAGAGGCCTCGGCGTACTCCGAGGACAACTTCGGCCCTGCCTGCGCCGATGTGCCAGCAGACGGCTCCGGCAGTTTCGAGGGCATGGCTGCGGATCCCGTGGCCACCGCTGCGTCGAACAACCCGGCGCTGTCCACCCTGGTCACCGCGGTTGACGCCGCCGGCCTGGTCGACACGCTGAACTCCGAGGAGGCACTCACCGTGTTCGCCCCGGCCAACTCGGCCTTCGAGGCCATCCCCAAGGAGACCCTCGACACGCTGCTGGCCGACCCGACCGGTGATCTCGCCACGATCCTCAAGGTGCACGTGGTCGCTGGCAAGATGAGCGCCGACGAGCTGATCAAGGCCGGCAAGGCCACGAGCCTGCAGGGCACCGAGCTGAAGATCACCGCCGACGGCGACACGATGAAGGTCGACGACGCCAGTGTGGTCTGCGGCAACGTGCAGACCGCCAACGCCACCGTCTTCATCATCGACTCGGTCCTGATGCCGGCGAAGTAGTCACCGTCCTCCCAACGAAATGGTTGGGATGGTGCACGCGTCGATGCCGGAGGCCGCAAGGTCTCCGGCATTGGCGCGTCCGGAGGGAAAACCCCCCCCTGCGATGGTCGACTTCCGTGGCACCTCGCCCGTGCAAGTAGCGTGAGAAAAATGGCTGACACTCCCACACCCGCCTATTCGCTGCGCATTCGCGTCCGCATGGAAAACCGACCCGGCATGCTGGGACGGCTGGCCATGGCGATCGGGGAGGTCGGCGCCAACATCGCAGCCCTCGATGGCTTCGAGGTGAAGACCTCCCACCTGGTGCAGAACGCCGTCGTGTACTGCTCGGGGGAGGCCCATCAGAAGGAGGTGCTCGAGGCGGTCAACGCCATCGACGGCATCGTGGTGCTCGAGTGGTCCGACCAGGTTTTCGACCTGCACGAGGGCGGCAAGATCGAGCTGAGGTCGCTGTCGGAGCTGCGCGACATCGACGACCTGTCGATGGCTTACACCCCTGGCGTGGCCCGGGTCTGTATGGAGATTTCGAAGAACCCGATGCGCGCCCACGACCTGACGATCAAGGCCAACACGGTGGCGATCGTCTCCGACGGCACCGCCGTCCTCGGCCTGGGCGACATCGGCCCCGAGGCCGCCATGCCGGTGATGGAGGGCAAGGCGCTGCTGTTCAAGCACTTCGCCGGGGTGGATGCCTTCCCGATCTGCCTCGACACCAAAGACCCCGCCGAGATCATCGAGACGGTGGCCCGGCTGGCGCCGACCTTTGGCGGCATCAACCTGGAGGACATCGCCGCCCCCGGCGCCTTTGAGATCGAGGCGGCGCTGGTCGAGCGCCTCGACATCCCCGTGTTCCACGACGATCAGCACGGCACCGCCATCGTCACCCTGGCCGCGCTGGACAACGCTCTGCGAATCGTCGGCAAGCGCATGGATGATCTGAAGATCGTCGTGTCCGGGGTTGGGGCCGCCGGGGTTGCGGTGTCCAAGATCCTGATGGAGGCCGGCGTCTCCAACGTGATCGGGGTCGACTCTCAAGGTGCGGTGCACACCGGCCGGGAGAACTTGAACCCGTCCAAGAGGTGGTTCGCCGAGCACACCAACCCGGAGGCGCTCGCCGGCAGCCTCACCGACGTCATGGGTGGCGCCGACGTGTTCATCGGGCTCTCCGCCCCGAACGTGTTGACCCGCGAGGACGTGCTGAGCATGAAGGCGGACCCGATTGTGTTCGCCATGGCCAACCCCGACCCGGAGATCCGGCCCGAGTTGATCGCCGACATCGCAGCGGTGATCGCCACCGGCCGCTCGGACTTTCCCAACCAGATCAACAACGTGTTGGCGTTCCCCGGAGTGTTCCGTGGGGCGCTCGACGCCAGGGCCACGGAGATCACGTCTGGCATGAACCTGGCGGCCGCCCACGCCATCGCCACGGTCGTTGGCGACGACCTGGCCGCCGACCACATCATCCCCTCGGTGTTCGACACGAGGGTCGCCGATCGCGTGGCGGCAGCGGTGAGCGCGGCGGCGCGCAGTGAAGGGGTGGTGCGAGATCGCGCCTGAAGCTGTTCGGGCTGGCCGTCCACCGTTGCGGGCGGTGACCTATGACTTCTGGAACACCCTGATCGGGGAGCACCATTCGCCGTCGGATCAGCGGGTTGACCGGGTGATGGTGGCCCTCGCTTCGGTCGAGGCCGACGTCGCCAGGGAGGCGCTGCTGGCCGCCACCGCCGCAGCGGAGGACTTCTACGAGGTTCGCTGGCGGGAGAACCGTCCGTTTTCGCCCGAGGAATGGTCGGCCCAGGTGCTCGGCGAGTTGTCGATCGATGACCCGTCCGCCCACGATGCAGTTGCCGCTGAGCTTCGCCGAGGCCTGTCCGTCACCGAGCGGACGCTGGCCCCGAACGCCGAAGCCACGCTCCGCACCTTGAGTGACGCCGGGATCAAGCTGGGCATCGTCTGTGACGTCGGCATCACGCCGTCGGTGACGTTGCGGGGCTACCTCGAGCACTTTGACGTACTGAAGTACTTCGACCACTGGTCGTTCTCCGATGACGTCGGCGTGTACAAGCCCGACCCCCGAATCTTCACGCACGCTCTCGAGGGGCTCGGCGTGGAGCCTGTCGAGGCGGCCCACGTCGGGGATCTGCGTCGCACCGACGTGGCTGGTGCTCTGGGCATGGGTATCACGTCGGTGCGGTATCGCCACTGGCGCGACGATGTCACCGAGGCGCCCGAGGCCGAGGTGCTCCTCGACGACCACACCAACCTGCCCGGCATCCTCGGCGTCGCCTGAACAAGGACTCCTCAGCTGCGTCGCCGAGCTACATCGCTCCAGCGGCTGCGGTGGAACTCGGAAGCCGAAATCGAGACCACCCACCGTGCGGTTCACGGCGCCGGCTACCGGACGGGGGCCGGGCGAAGCTATGATCGGCCGTTCCCGCGCGGGACTGGCCCCCATCGTCCAGCGGCCTAGGACACCGCCCTTTCAAGGCGGCAACACGGGTTCGAATCCCGTTGGGGGTGCTCACCGTCGTCGGGATCCCTGGTAGTGCGCCTCTGCTCGCTGGGTCGTGGATGGGGGTGCCCGTCGAGCCCTCGTCGAGGACCATCGAAGCGAGATTCGGTGTCTCAACGCCTGACCGAGGAGACCACGACGTCGCACTGATTTTGGCAGCTGCGCTGTCAACTGGCGGAGGGCAGGTGGGGATCGGGTAGAGTGTCGTCTCCCGAGCGGGCCTGGCTCGTTTGGGATAAGTGCTGGTCCCGTGGTGCAGTTTGGAGTGCACGCCGGCCTGTCAAGCCGGAGGTCGCGGGTTCAAATCCCGTCGGGACCGCCACCACAGTTACCGGATCCGAGGGCCTTTCGGCCCCCGGGACCGGCTTCTGTGGTTACGGTCGGGTAGCTCAGTTGGTAGAGCGGTCGCCTGAAAAGCGATAGGTCACCGGATCGACGCCGGTCCCGACCACCAGATGACAAGGCGGGCCGAACCTCCGGGTTCGGCCCGCTTCGCGTCTCGTTCGCTGTGGAGCGCTGCGTCCGTTGTTCAACCTGCGTTCGCAGTGTCAGAGCTGCGTTCGCAGTGTCAGAGCTGCGTTCGCAGTGCGAGGACGGCCTCATGCACCAAATTGCCGAGCACGGCGTAGGTGCGCCAGGCGGGAAACGTGGCCGACCAGGGCGCCGGCGGCGCCTGCTCGTCGTCGGTGATGTCCAGTTCGGCTGCCATCACCAGGCGCACATCGTTGAGGGTGCGCATCCACACAGCCAGGGTTTCCGCGTCGATCTCGCGGTCCTCGAGGGAGGCCTGAACCCGTTCGAGCGCCGAGCTGCGCGTCGCGGTCAGGTCGACCTTGGTCAGCGAAGAGAATTCGGCGGAACGAGCCGCTGATGCGTCGTCGCCGTCGCCATAACCGGGCGGATACAACGGTGCCAGCGACGGCCCGTCCTCGGACAGCCGCTGGTGCTGTTCGGCGAGGACCCTGCGCAGCAGGGCACGTTCACCTCTTCGCAGCCGCACCCGGAACCGGGAGTCTCCCACCGGATGAAATCGTCTCCACATTGCTCGATGGACCTCCTCGCCGGTACGGCGTAACCAGGCGCTCTGTTGGGTGACCGCCGACTCGTCGGTGGCCTCGGCGACGATGGCGGCGATCACCGCACCGTCGTGGGTGGCGCCGAGCAGCCTGGCCAGATCGTCCCCGGCCAACGGCCGGTCGTCGGCCAGTTCGACCACGACCCCCAACGCGTTGGCCAGGACGGCGATCAGCTGGGCATGTTCGAAGCGTTCGCCGCCGCCAGGGTTCTGATGCGACAGTTCGGGCAGGGCTTCGGTCAGGCGGAGCGCCAGCGCACCGGCGGCGGCGGCCAGCCGACGGGGCACCTGCTCTTCGCCCGCCCACGAGCTCCAGGCCAGGGTGGTTCCGGGCGCCACCTCGGAAACGTCGGAGTCGTCGGCGTCGTCCTCGGACCCGTCACCGTGCTGGGTGTCGTCGAGGGCGAGCACCGGCACGAACCACGGCTCATCGGTGTCTGGCGGGCCGCCCGGCGTAGTCACTTGTCGTGTTCCATCGTCGCCCACAGCCCATGTTCGTGCAGGCGCAGAACATCGAGCTCGCAGCGCTCCCGGGTGCCGGTGGCCACTGTGGCCCGGCCGAGTTGGTGGACATCGAGCATCAGCTTGGTCGCCTTCTCCTTGGAGAAGCCGAAGAGGCTCTGAAAGACGAACGTCACGTACTCCATCAAGTTGACCGGGTCGTTCCACACGATCACCACCCATGGCCGGTCAAGATCGAACGACTCGTCCACCTCGACGCGTTCAAGGGTGTCCGGAGCGGACGTGGTCATGTCGCCTCCGGGGCGTGAAAGGCGGGGCCGGGGGTTAAGAGTGCCGTTCGGGTGATTGCCACGACCAGGAGGGTGACCCCGACGATGTGGGCGGCCACCAACACCGGCGGCACTCCCAGCGCGTACTGGGTGTAGCCGACGGCGCCCTGGGCGAGGGTCAACAACACGATCACCTGCGTGCGGAAAATCGTCGGCCCGTCCTTGCTGCGGGCTGCTTCAAACGCCAGCCACACCACCGCGCCGACCAGCAACCAAGCGGTGGCCGAGTGCACACGCACCACCGATGAGATGTTGAAACCGAACCGTGGGGCGTTCGCGTCGCCGGCGTGCGGCCCGGTTCCCGTGGCAATAGGGCCGGTCACCAGCACGGCCAACAGCGCACCGCCCGCCGCCCAGGTCGCCGCGGTGACCCGCGGAAAGGCGCCGACCGGCTTGGGCATCGGGCCGCCGGCGTCGTCGAGCGATCCGGCGCGCACATGAAGCACGGTGGCCGACCAGACGAGCACCATCGAGATGAGAAAGTGACCGATGACCACGGCCGGGTTGAGGTCGGTGAGCACCGTGACGCCGCCCCACACGATCTGGGCGACCACGCCGGCGACCAGCGACCATGCCCACAGGGTGAGGTTGCGCCGGTAGGGCCGCCGACGCAGAGCGCCGAGAACCGCAGCGATGACGGCGACCGAGACGGCGCCGGTGAAGAGGCGGTTGGCCTGCTCAATGCCCTTGGCCCCCGACAGCTCCCCGATCACCTCGGTATCGGAGCACCGCGGCCAGTCCTCGCAGCCCAGGCCTGACCCGGTCAGGCGCACGGCTGCACCGGTGAGCACGATGATGCCGAGCAGGAGCAGCGCAGCGAAGGTGAACCGCCGATAGGCCCGGGGGCTGACCGGTTGGCGAATGAGCGCCGCGACTTGCTGAGCAACGCGACGGAGGCGGTGGTCGGCATCAGGTGCTGCATCACCCTTCCGGGCCATAGCGCCGTCGGATCCCTGTCCGATCGGGGGCGACGGTGTCGGAGAAATCGGCCCTGGGTTCACGGCGATCAGGCTAGTGCTGGGTGGTGTGAGCTCCAGCGCTGACGCATCGTTGCTTGGCCACCGGCCGTCCTGGGGGCGTACCCTTCGGACCATGCGGACGGCCAGCACCCTCACCAACCATGCGCCGTCGGGCAACGGTGCGGCCAGCGCCACCGGCTGGAGAGCGGTGGCGGCCTATGTGGCGCTCACCAAGCCCCGCATCATCGAGCTGCTGCTCATCGAGACCGTGCCGGTGATGATCGTTGCCCAGCGGGGCCTGCCATCGCTGTGGCTGATCCTGGCCACGGTCGTCGGCGGCACGCTGTCGGCGGGTGGCGCCAATGCCGTCAACATGTATATCGACCGCGACATCGACGCCAAGATGGAGCGCACGGTCAATCGCCCGTTGGTGACCGGGGCGGTGACGCCTCGCAATGCGCTGGTTTTCGCACTGGTGATCGAGGTGATCGCCATCGCCCTGCTGTGGTTTGCGGTCAACCCCCTGAGCGCCCTCCTGGCGTTCGCGTCCTTCGCCTTCTATGTCGGCATCTACTCGATGTGGCTCAAGCGGCGGTACAGCTCCAACATCGTGATCGGCGGTGCCGCCGGGGCCGGCCCGGTACTGATCGGCTGGGCGGCCGTCACCGGATCGCTCGGCTGGGCACCCTGGCTGATGTTCCTGCTGATCTTCCTGTGGACACCGCCCCACTTCTGGGCGCTGGCGGTCAAGTACCGCGAGGACTACGCATCGGTCAACGTGCCGATGCTGCCGTCGGTGGCCAGCTTGAACACCACCGCCCGCAAGATCCTGGGTTACACGCTGGCGCTGGTCGCCGTGTCGCTCGTGCTGGCCCCGGTCGCCGACCTGGGTTGGGTCTACCTGGCCGCAGCTGTGATCAGTGGAGCGGTGTTCCTCTGGTCTGCGGTGGCCGTGCTGCGGTCCCCAACACCCGCCACGGCGATGCGGCTCTTCGGCTGGTCGATCACCTACATCACCGTGCTGTTCGGGGCGATGGCCGTCGACCAGCTCGCCGGGTTCGCCTGGCCGCTATGAGGCAACCACGTTGGGCTGGCCCCGGGACAGCGCACGGTTTTCCACCCTCCGCCCCACCGGGAGTAGTGTCGTGTCGTCCGCGCTGCCGGATGCAGCACGGATGTACGCCGCTGAGCGATCTTTCTGACGTCGAGGTAGGGAACGGATATGGCAGTAACCGAATCTACGGTTGAGGCGCCCCCTGCCGCACCGGCTGAACTTGGCCCGGCGGATCGGGATGGTTTCATTTCGTCGGCGCAGGCCGAGCTGACGGCGATCGAGCGCTTCATCGGCACGGTCGACCACAAACAGCTTGGGCGTCGCTACACCGTGACCGCCTTGGTGGTCACCGCTGTGGGCTTCATCGTTCGTGCCCTCGGGTGGGCCGGCGCCAACGGTGGCGACGCCCTGCTGGGCGACTGGTCGCTCCAGGTGCGCGAGTCGGCCGATATTGCCGTCGTCGTGCTCGGCGTGCTCGCACTGATCGTCGGCATCGCCGTGTACGTCGTACCGCTGCAGATCGGTGCCCGCGGTATCTCCTTCCCCCGCCTGGTAGCGCTGTCGTACTACTCCTGGCTGGTGTCGACCGTGCTGTTCGCCGCCTCGATGCTCGGCGATGGCGGCATCGGTGGAAATTCCCTCGAGATGGGCCGGTTGGGCGTGTTTGCGCTCATCGCCGGTGCGGTGTCGATCCTCGGCGGCATGATCGCCGTGATGACCACGGTGCTGACGCTCCGTGCCCCGGGCATGAGCCTGGCACGCACCCCCATGTTCGCCTTCTCAATGCTGGTTTCGGGAGCCCTGTGGCTGGCGACGGTGCCGGCGATCGTGGCGGTCGGCGTGCTGATGCAGGCCAATCGCTCCAATGCCGGGGCGATCAAAATGGATTCGGTCGACAACCTGCGCTTCCTCGGCTGGCAGCCGACGGTCTGGATCCTCGCCATCCCGGTCATCGGGCTTGCCGTCGACATCGTCCCGGTCGCCACCGGCAGCCGGCTGATGCAGCGCTTCGCCTTCCGCGGGCTGCTGGTCATCCTTGGCGTCGCCTCCTTCGGGGTGTGGGCGGTCGACCCCGCCCTGAGCTTCAACACGTTCGTGTGGATCGCCTTCTCCGGCTTGGCGCTGTTGGCGGTGCTGGCCAGCCTTGGGGGCCTGCTTCCCGAGCTCCGTCGCCTGGACGGGGCACCGTCGGCCCCCGGCGCCCTGATCGGTTCGCTGGCGGCGTTGGCGCTGCTGACGCTGGCCGGCATCCTCGGTGGCCTGGCAGCGGTCAACACCATCGGCAGCGGCGAGGACGGCCTGTTGGGCCTTCCCGCCATCAACGGCCTGATCAGCGCACAATCCAACGTCATCCTGGGAGCATCGGTCGTCGGGCTGCTGACCGCCCTGGCCTTCTGGGGGGTCAAGTTCACCGGAACCCTTCCCGCCATGGGTGCAGCTGCCGGCTTGGCCCTGCTCGCCGGGTTGGGTGCAGTGATCGCCGGTGCCGGTGGCGTCGTCGACGCCATCGCTTCGATCGACGGTGGAACGGGTTCCGGTGAGTTGGCCGCTTGGCTGATCGCCGCCGGCTCGATCGTGCTCGCCCTCAGCCTGCTCGGTGCGGCGGGCGTTCTGATCGTTGGGCTGCGCGCCGGCGAGACCGGTCCCGCCGACCCGTTTGACGGACACACCCTGGAGTGGCTGACCGCGTCACCGCCGTCCACCATGAATTTCGATGACGAGTTGCCCGAGGTGACGTCCGCCTCGCCGCTGCTGGATGCGCGTGAGAAGGCAGCGGACGTCGAAGGGAGCGACCGATGAGTTCCATTCCCGCCGAGCTGGCGCCACCTGTCCTGCCCAAGCGTCGCCAGACGGTGATCGGCGCGGCGCTTGCGGCCGGTTCATCCGCCATGTTGGTGGTCATCCTGTTGGGTAACTACCTGGAGATCCGGTCGGCGTCGGACAACTTCTTTGATGGCGTGTCGATGCCGCTCACCCAGCCCAACGTGATGTTCTGGGGTCTCGGCCTGTCGGTGTTGTCGATGCAATGGGCGGTCTGGGCGATCGCCCGGGACGAACGGTCTCAGGCCTACTGGGCGATTGGGATCACGGCGTTGCTGGGGCTGGCATTCCTCAACAGCACCTGGTACCTCCTGGCCCAGAGCGACCTGGCGGTCGGCACCCAGCCCGAGGCCGGTGCCACTTTTGCGGTGGTCGGCGCCCACGTGGCGATGACGATCGCCGGTCTGCTCATGCTGGCGGTGATGGCGTTCCGGACGTTCGCCGGACAGTTCTCGAGCCGCTACCCCGACGGTTGGTCGGCGACGGCGGTCTATTGGCACACCATGGTCGGCGTGTTCGTACTCGTTTGGTACGCCGTCTACATCACCAAGTGAGGCGAACGATCTCATGATCAACACAGGGTCTCGTACCTATTTCGGTCTTGCCATCGGCGCCTTCATCTCGGCGCTGCTGTACGGCTTCATTACCAACACCATGGATGTCGGTGCGTGGACCACGCTCGGTGGATCGGGTGGGGTCGACGCCATCCTCGGGCCGCTCACCTTTGGCTACAAGGGCGGGGTGGGTGACCACTTCGGTTACGCCGCCCTGATGGGTTTTGCCGGTCTCAGCGTCGGCTTGGGCGCGATCACGACGGCGTTTCGGGACGGCGACGCTGAGGCGATCGTTCAGGTAGAAGCGTCCGACCAGGCCTTCGCCGATCAGCCGCCGATGGGCGTCGTGCCCTGGCCCGCACTGTTCGCCATCGGCATCGGCATCGCCGTCGTCGGTCTGTCCTTCTCACCGTTTCTGTTCGGCCTGGGGCTCTTCGTGGCGGTGTTGGTCGGTGCCGAGTGGACCCTAACCGTGTGGAGCGAGCGCACCTCGTCGGACCCCGAGGTCAACCGGGCCGTACGCGGCCGGGTGATCTGGCCGCTCGAGGTGCCGGTCGGTGTGGCCGCAGGCCTGGCGGTGATCGTCTTCTCGATGTCTCGGCTGTTCCTCGCCACCGCCGGCCTCGGCGCAGCGATCATTGCCGGAGCGCTCGCGCTCATCGTGTTGACCATGGCCTTCGTGCTGTCGGCCCGGCCGTCGATCAACCGTGGCCTGGTGCTGGCGGTCGTGTTGGTGTTCGGCGTCATCGTGATCGGCGCCGGCATCTGGGGTGGGGTTGCCGACAACAACAAGGATCACAACACTGAGGAGGGGGCCGCCTCGTCGACGGCGGCACCCGGGGGCCAGACTGTTGCCTCGTTGCTGTACCCGTCCGCTTCCGCAGCATCCGCTGCGGCGTCCTGACCTGATCGATCCACCCCTACCGATGGACCATTCGATGAACTTTCTCAGCAGACTCCCAGCACCGGCCCGCCGGGCTGGCCATGTCCTCCTTGGCGTCGCCTTGGTTGGCGTGCTCGTGTCATGCGGCAACCAGGACACCTACCCGCTGACGACCCTGAGCCCCAAGGGCAAGCAGGCCGATCAGATCCACACGCTGGTCAAGCCGATCTTCTTCATCGCCGCCATCGTCTTCGTGCTGGTGGAGGGCCTGATCGTCGTCATCGTGATCAGGTACCGCCGTCGGCGCAACGAAGGCGACGGTGAGGGCGATCCCAAGCAGGTTCACGGCAATACGCCGCTGGAGCTCACCTGGACCGCGCTGCCCGCTGTCATCCTCGCCGTGCTGTCGGTCACCAACGTTCAGACGATCTTCGCCTTGCAGGATCGCGAGCCGGACGCCGTCAAGATTGACGTCTTCGGCCAGCAGTGGTGGTGGGAGTACCGCTACGACACCAACGACGATGGTGAGTTCGACATCATCTCCGCCAACGAAATGGTGATCCCGGCCGGCCGCCCGATCGAGCTGAACGTTCAGAGTCGGGACGTGATCCATTCCTTCTGGATCCCTGCGCTGAACGGCAAGATGGACTCCGTCCCCGGCCGCACCCAGTTCCTGGGCTTCCAAGCCAACAAACCTGGAGTCTTCCAGGGCCAGTGCACCGAGTTCTGTGGGCTCTCCCACGGCTACATGCGCATGGAGGTCAAGGCGCTACCGCCCGCCGAGTATGAGGATTGGGTGCAGAGCCAGCAGGCGCCGCCGGCCGAGCCGACCGGCGAGCTCGCCAAGGAGGGTCGCACAGCGTTCCTGGCCCAGTGCGCCTACTGTCACCAGGTCAACGGCCTCACCTCCGAGGGCGAGTATTCCGATGAGGGCCCGGTGAACGACTACAAGGGTCTCGACGGTGCGGCGCTGCCGACCGTGCGACCCGGCGTAGCACCCAACCTGACCCACCTGATGAGTCGGAACCGGTTCGCAGGCAACATGTTCCCCCTGTACTACGAGGATGGAACGCCTGACGAAGGCAAACTCAAGGAATGGCTGGCCAATCCGCAGGCGATGAAGCCGATGATGCCGGACAACCTCCAAGGAATGCCGAACCTCAACCTCGACCCGGCAACGATTGATGCCTTGGTCGCCTACCTGATCACACTCGACTGAGCAACGGATCGAAGGAACCACCATGACGATCGTTGAACCAGAAAAGACCAACCTCCCCGCCACAGTCGACCCAGATGGGCCTGGCTCGGGCGATCTGGTACCAGCCGGCAACGGCACGGGTCCCAGCCGACCGCTGGGCGTGTTTACCCGCCCCAGCAGCACCACCGGGTGGCGCTCGTGGATCACCACGGTGGACCACAAGCGCATCGGCATCATGTACAGCTGCACGGCGATGGTGTTCTTCATCGTCGGCGGCGTCGAAGCACTCCTGCTGCGCACCCAGCTGGCTGCGCCGAACCAGACGCTGTTGTCGGCCGACCTGTACAACCAGGTGTTCACCATGCACGGCGTGACGATGATCTTCCTGTTCATCATGCCGATGGCCTCTGGCTTCATGAACTACCTCATCCCGCTGCAGATCGGCGCTCGGGACGTTGCGTTCCCTCGCCTCAACGCGCTCAGTTATTGGATCTACCTCTTCGGCGCCCTCTTCGTGAACACCTCGTGGTTTCTCGGCGGCGGTGCCAACGGCGGCTGGTTCAACTACGCACCCAACTCCAGCGTGGTCTTCTCGCCGGGTCACGGCATCGACTTCTACGCCGTTGGCCTGCAGATCGTCGGTCTCGCCTCGCTGATCGGTTCGATCAACCTGATCGTCACCGTGTTCAACATGCGGGCTCCCGGCATGACCTGGTGGCGCATCCCGACCACCACCTGGATGTCACTGGTCACCCAGTTCCTGTTGGCCTTCGCCATCCCGGTCATCTCGGTGGCGCTGTTCCTGTTGACCTTCGACCGTCGCTTCGGTGCCACCTTCTTCAACGGCGCCAAGGGCGGTGACCCGCTGCTGTGGCAGCACCTGTTCTGGATCTTCGGCCACCCGGAGGTGTACATCATCGTGATGCCGGCCTTCGGGATGGTGTCCGACATCATCCCGGTGTTCAGCCGCAAGCCGCTCTTCGGTTATCGCTTCGTCATCTTCTCGGGGATCGCGATCGGTTTCCTCGGCTTCGGCGTGTGGGCCCACCACATGTTCGCTTCGGGCATGGGCCCGATGTCGGTCACAGCGTTCTCGCTGGCCACGTTGACCATCGCCGTACCCACCGGGGTGAAGGTCCTCAACTGGATGGCCACGATGTGGGGCGGACGCATCCGCATGACGGTGGCGATGATGTACGCCATTTCCTTTGTGGCGATGTTCACCATCGGCGGGTTGTCAGGCGTGACCCACGGGTTCGCTTCGGCCGACACCCAGCAGACCGACACGTACTACATCGTCGCCCACTTCCACTACGTGATCTTCGGTGGTGGCGTGCTCGGCTTCCTGGCGGCCACCTACTACTGGTATCCCAAGATCTTTGGGTACATGCTCTCCGAAGGCGTGGGCAAGGTGGCGTTCTGGTTCGTGTTGATCGGATTCAACGCCACGTTCGGCCCGATGCACGTCCTCGGCATGGAAGGCATGAGCCGGCGGATCTTCTCCTACAGCGACTACCAGGGCTTCAACCTCTGGAACTTCGTGGCCACGCTCGGCGCCTACACGATGGCGATCGGTGTCGCCCTGTTCCTGTGGAACGTGTACTCGAGTTACCGGGCGCACAAAGCCAACCCGGTCGATGTCGGACCGGACCCCTGGGACGCCCGCACGATCGAGTGGACCATCCCGTGCCCGACGCCGGCGTACAACTACGACCCGATCCCCACCGTGCACGAGATCGACGAGGCCTGGCACCTCAAGTACGGCCACGACGAGGACGGTCGCCCGGTGCGTATCGCCAACATGGAGGATGTGGCCCAGAAGGGCGATTCGGTGGGCGTGCACCTGCCCTCGCCGTCGTTCCAGCCCATCCTGTTGGCCTCGAGCCTGCCCTTCATCGGCTACGGCGTCATCTTCAACCTGTGGTTCGCCGTGCTGGGCGGGGCCCTGTTCATCGCCGGCTTCGTCGGCTGGATCCTGGAACCGTCGGATGATCCGGACGCCGGTCACACCGGGCTTGACGGGCACGACCACGACCCCTCCGACGACTCCAAAGCGGCTTTGCCCGAGGGCAACGAGGCGGAGGACGGCGATGACGTCGAAGTCGAAGGCGTCGTGAGTACCAAGGAGACCGCCAATGTCTGACACCCTCACCGCTTCCGGGGCTTCGGCCCCGGCATCGGCGGAGCCCGACGACTACAGCGGGCATGCCACCAACACCGGCATCTCCAACCCGAAGCTGGGCATGTGGGTGTTCCTGGGGTCGGACTGCATGCTCTTCGGTGGCCTGATCGCCACCTACATGCTGTACAAGAACCGTCCCATGGCGCCGGGCATCGTCGGCAATGCCGAGCCCATCTCCGACGTGTTCGACATCGCCTTCACGTCGGCCAGCTCGTTCGTGTTGTTGATGAGTTCGCTGACGATGGTGCTGGCGGTCACGTCCATCGCCCGCGGTGACCATCACCGGCTGCGCCTGTGGCTCGGCACCACGGCCTTCCTCGGCGCCATCTTCATCGGTGGGCAGGTGTACGAGTTCACCGAGTTCGTGCGCGAGGGCTTCGGCTACACCACCAACGTTTCGACGTCGTCGTTCTATACCCTCACCGGGTTCCACGGCGTCCACGTCACCTTCGGCATCCTCATGTTGTTGACGATGATGGTGTTGTCCTTCAAGGGCCGCATCCCGCAGTCCAAGGCCGAAGGGGTCGAGATCGTCGGCCTGTACTGGCACTTCGTCGATGTGGTGTGGATCCTCATCTTTACCGTCGTCTACCTGATCAATTAGTAGGAGCGTCCACGTGAGCACGTCCAGCCCCGATGAAGGCACCGAGACCCTGCCGAGCTCGCCGTTCAGCGAGCACGACACCCTGACCGCCGAGGAGGCGGCCAACCTGAGGGCCGATGAAGGCCTCAACCGGATGGTTCACCATTCCGACATGATCTACATCAAGGTCGGCGCAGTGCTGGCGGTGCTGACCGCCATCGAGATCGCGCTGCCCGAACTGCTCAACAACGGCAAGATCTACGGCCCGCTGCTGATCGCTTTGATGATCATCAAGTTCGTCATGGTGGCCGGGTTCTTCATGCACCTCCGTTACGACGGCAAGGAGCTGAGCGGCCTGTTCTACGGCGGCGCCATCCTGGCGGTCATCGTCTACGTGGCCGTCCTGTCGACGTTCTCGTTCTGGACGGACTCCGGCAACCAGAACTTCACCTCCCCGCCGCCGATCCAGACGACGGTGCCGCTGGAAGACCCGGCCGCCCCGGGCGGCTAGCGAGCCCGGAGGGGCGGCGCTTCAGCCGTCCCAGCGGAACGTACGGGCGGCTACGAGTGGCGCGATGATGGCCCATCCGGCCAGCACGCCCCAGAGCCAGCCGGTGGCGAAGCTCTCGGGACCCATCGTGGTCACGGTCAGGCCGGCCAGCGGAGCTGCGGGAAGAGCGTGTGCGACCGCTGCAAGCGGCGCCGGGAACTTGTCGATCGGGACGACCATGCCCCCGATGAGCAACAGCACCAGATACAAGCTGTTGGTCGCTGCAAGGTTGGCCAGGGCGGGTAGGCGTCCGGCGAGAGCCAACCCGATCCCGGCAAAAGCTGCGGTGCCGAGGGCGAGTGCGACCAGTCCGAGCGGCCAGGTCGGGGGTGGGCGCCATCCGAGCGCAGCGCCCACCATCGCCAGCACGGCCACCTGACCGACCTCGATCGTGGCCACCGTCGCCACCTTGGCTGCCAACCAGCGACCCCTGCCCAGCGGGGTCGAGCCGAGCCGCTTGAGGACGCCGTAGTTGCGATCGAACCCGGTGCCGATCCCAAGGCTGACCATCGAGGTGGACATGACCGCCAGGGCCATCGTCGCCGGCGTCAGGTAGTCGACCGCGTCGACCCCGTCGAAGCGCACGACATCGATCTGGGAAAAGAACACCAGGATGCCCAGTGGGATGCCCACCGACACGAGCAACTGTTCGCCCTGGCGCATCGCCAGGCTGAATTCGGCCCGCCACTGCGAGAGGAACGGCCTCATCGGGACTCCTCGCCTGGAGCGGATCCCGACGGATCCGGTACGGGCGGGTCGGACGCTCCCGGGGGCTGTCCTGCGTCGGTCACCTCGCCGGTCAGGCGAAGGAACACGTCATCGAGGCGTTTTCGGCCCGCCCGAAGATCGGCCAGGCTCACGTCCCAGTCCGCCAGGGCGGAGGTGAGCGTGGCGACGAGCCGGGGCGTGCCTGCCGCCGCTACGACGTACTCACCTCGGCTTGCCTCGGTGACGAGGGCGCCGAGGCGGCTGGACAGCTCGGCGGTGTCCAGGCCGGGGTCGGCACCGAAGCGCACCTCGTCACCCGATTCGAGGCGCAGGAGGTCGTCCGGGGTGCCAGAGGCGACCGCCACGCCCCGGTCGATGATCACGATGTGATCGGCCAGGCTTTGGGCCTCGTCCAGATCGTGGGTGCTCAGCACGACGGCAACCCCGTCGTCGCGCAGCTGCGCAATCAACGAACGGATCAGTAGTCGTCCTTCGAGGTCGACGCCGGCTGACGGCTCATCGAGAAAGGCGATCCGGGGCCGCCCGATCAGTGCGAGGGCAAGGGAGAGGCGCTGCTGTTCGCCGCCCGACAGCTTTCCCCAGGTTGAGCGGGCCCGATGGGCCAGGCCGACCTGCTCGAGCAGACGGGCAGGATCGAGCGGGTCGGGGTAGAAGCCGGCGAACTGCGCCAGCACGTCGCGGGGGCGCTGGTGGCGGGGAAGCCCCGCGCCCTGCAACATCACCCCGATGCGCTCGGTGAGGGCCTGGTGATCGGCCACCGGGTCCAACCCGTCGACCCGCACCTGGCCCGACGACGGCCGGCGGTATCCCTCGCAGCATTCGATCGTCGACGTCTTGCCCGCTCCGTTGGGTCCCAGAACGGCGGTGACGGCACCGAAGCCGGCGGTGAGCGACAGGCCGTTGACCGCGATGATTCTGCCGTAGCGGACCGTGAGGTCGTCGACCTCGACTGCGATTGTCACGATCGCTGACGTTACTGCCGGCCGCCGAGGGACCGGCAGCCGGCTCCCGTCAGTCGGTCGGCAGCTGGAAGCGACCGAAGAACTCCCACATGGCGGCCGAGGCGTCCAAGTTGGTCGTGGTCGGCCCCATGATGGCGCCGAGCTGAGCGTTGAGCTCGCTGCCGGGCCAGGTGTGGCCGCCGCCCTCGACGATGTCGAAGACGACGTCGGCGTCCTTCGGGCAGTCATAGGTTCGCCGCACAACGTCGTCTTCGATCCGGTCATCGATGAAGTCGTCCTCACAGCCGTTGCGGACGGCCCATTCGTCAACCGACTGCGGATAGCCCTCGCCCTGCAGGTCCGCCTCTGGCACGTTGGAGACGTCGGCGTCGCCGCTGAGTAAACCTCCGAGGTTGCCCACCCCGCCGTTGAACAACAGGATCGGGTCGGCGGTGCCGTGGAAGGCCAACACCGGCACCGGACGGTTGGTGGAGTCGCAGGTCGCCATGACCCCGGCCACCGGAGCGACGGCAGCGAAGCGGTCGGGGTAGGCGCAGGCGATCGCCGAGGTCATCATGGCGCCGTTGGACAGCCCAGTGGCATACACCCGGGAGGTGTCGATGCACTGCTCAGCACCGATGGTATCCAACATGTCGCCGACGAAGGCCATGTCGGGGTTGGCTGCGGGGTCGGGGGCGATATCCCAGCTGATCGGATTGCCCCGCCCGTTGGGGACGACGGTGATGAACCCTTCCTCGGTCCCCAGCTCGGGCAACCTGCTGGCCTTGGCCGCCAGCTCGGCACCTTCCATCAGGCCGTGAAAGTCGAAGACGACCGGCGCCGGCGCCTCGTCGGTGCCATCGGGAACGGTCAGCAGGTAGTAGCGCTCCTCGCCTGCCACCTCCATCGTGGTCTTCGCTGCCTTGACCGCAGGGTGCGGGCCCGAGTCGCACCCTGCCGACGGCGTGGCCGCTCCGGGTTCGGCCACGTCCTTGGACCCGCCTTGTGCGTCGTCCGCCTTCGAGTCGCGTCCGGCGGCCGCTGTCTCGTCCATCGGCTTGGCGGTGGTCTCGCCGTCTCCCGAACACGAGGCCATCAGCACCAGCGCCACGGCGGCCGTCGCAGCTCGACCGACGGGGACACAGCGACCGACCGAACGGCGCGACGGACCGGTTGACTTCGACCTCGACAACATGGCTCACAGCGTAGGGGGAGACCTCCTCCCATAACGTGAGCGGATGCAGCACGAGTCCATGGTTCCCAGAATCGCACCTTCGCTCGGCCCTCTCGACGGAGCCATCGTGTTGCTCGACGTGGACGGCACACTGGTCGACTCGGCGCCGGCGATCACCTGGTGCCTGGCCCGGGCCATCGAGTCGGTCGGCCTGGACGCGCCCCCGGTCGACGTGTTGGCGGCCGACATCGGCCCCCCGCTCGAGGACACGCTGGCCGCCCACGGTGTCGCCCCGGCGGGCTTTGAGACGGCCAAGGCGACCTACCGCAGTTGCTATGCCACCGAGGGTTTGGCGCGCAGCGTGCTGTACCCGGGCATCGTCGAGGCCCTGTCCAACCTGCGTAGCGGCGGGGCTCGCCTGGCGACGGCCACGTCGAAGCGGGTGGCGATGGCCACCGATGTGTGCCGCCACCTGGGCATCGCTGACTACTTCGAGGTGATCGGCGGCGCCGGCGAGTTCGATCGGCTGCACAAGCCCGAGATCCTCGGCTGGACGCTGGAGCGGATGGGAGGGGAAGCACCGGGCCGCACAGCGATGGTCGGCGATCGCCGCTACGACGTGGCCGGGGCGCTGGCCCTCGGCCTGCCCGCCGTCGGCGTCGGGTGGGGATACGGCACCAGCGACGAGCTGGTCGCTGCCGGCGCAGCCATGGTGCTCGATGCCCCGGAGCAGCTTCCCGCCGCCCTGGCGACCGTCCTCACCGGCTGAGCCACTACCGTCTCGGTCATGCTGGACGTCCGCTCACTTCGTAACGATCTCGACGGCGTGACCGCGGCGTTGGCCCGTCGGCGCGACGAGTCACTGGGAGCAGAGGTGGCCACCGCAGCGGCGCTCGATGCCGAGGTTCGCGCCCTCAACACCGAGCGGGACCAGCTCCGTAGCCGGATCAACGCGCTGTCACAGCAGGTTGGTGCGCTCTTCCGCGACGGCCGGCGCGAGGAGGCCGAGGGGCTCCAGGCGAAGAGTCGTGCGCTGGGCGACCGCGAGCGGGAGCTCGACTCGGCGGCCGAGACCAAGGCGACCGAGCTGCGGTCCCTGTTGCTGGTCATCCCCAACGTCCCCCATCCCGACGCCCCCGACGGTGCCTCCGACGGCGACAATCCGGTGCTCACCAGCGGCGGTCCAGCGATCGACAGCTACGGCGAGGCCCAGCGGGTGCCCCACTGGGACATCGGGGCCACGCTGGGCATCTTGGACACCGAACGGGCCACCAAGTTGAGCGGCGCCATGTTCAGCCTGCTTCGCGGCCCAGGCGCCACGCTCAGCCGGGCGCTCACCCAGTACGGGCTCGACCTCAACGCCGATGCCTTCATCGAGGTCCGTCCGCCGTCGCTGGTCACCTCCGAAACGCTCACCGCCACCGGTCAGCTGCCCAAGTTCGCCGACGACGCCTATCACATGGAGCGCGACGACCTGTGGGCGATCCCCACCGGCGAGGTGCCGCTCACCTCGATGCACCGCGACGAGACGCTGGCCGAGGCCGCGCTGCCGATCCGCTACATGACCGCCACGCCGTGTTACCGCCGCGAGGCGGGATCGGCCGGCCGCGACACCCGGGGCATGCTGCGCAGCCACGAGTTCGACAAGGTCGAGATCCTGGCGCTGACCACCCCCGAGCAGGCGCCCGCCATGTTCGACGAGCTGCTCGCCCGCGCCCTGGCCGGCATCGCCGGGTTGGGATTGACGTGGCGCACGGTCGACATCTGCACCGGTGACCTGGGCCAGAGCCACCATCGCAGCATCGACATCGAGGTGTATGCGCCGGGTGCCGACGCCTGGCTGGAGGTGTCCTCGGTGTCGTGGTTCTCCGACTACCAGGCCCGTCGCGCCAACGTCCGCTACAAGGCCGAGGGCGGCAGCGGCACCCAGCTGGTGCACACCCTCAACGGCTCGGCGATGGCGGTCCCGCGGGTGTGGGCGGCGATCCTGGAGGCCTACCGTCAGGAAGACGGCTCGGTGCGCGTGCCCGAGCCACTGCTGCAGTACATGCGGGGCATGACGACGATCGAGGCGCCCTAACGGGTTGAGCGCTCCGCCCGGCGTTCGATGCCGGCGCCGTCCAACAGGCGGAGGGTCCAGCTGAGGTCGAGGCCGATCACCGTGTCGCGGCGGCCTTCCAGGCGCTGGATCAGTACCCCGCCGGCATCTTGGATGGCGTAGGCGCCCGCCTTGTCCATCGGCTCGCCGGTGGCGACGTAGCCGGCGATTTCAGCGTTGCCCAGCGTTCGGAAGCTGATCCGGGCGATCGAGAGGGCGCTGGCCCGCGTCGAGATCGCCCCGGCATGGTCGCGCCCGACGAGCGCTTGGGCGCTGAGCACGCGGTGGGTGCGGCCCGACAACCGTGCCAACATGTCGGCCGCCTCGGCGGGGTTGCCCGGCTTGCCCAGCAGCGTGTCGCCGAGCACGACGACCGTGTCGGCGCCCAGCGACACCTCGTCGGCCTGCACGTCGGCTCCGGCCTTCTCGAAGGCCAGGCGCGTGACGTAGGCGTCGGGCGACTCGTCCGCGTGCGGGGTTTCGTCGACGTTGGGGGGCCGCACTTCGGGGTGCAGGCCCAGCTCGGCCAGCAGTTCCCGGCGGCGGCGCGAAGCGCTGGCCAGCACCAGCCTGGGGTCGTTCATCGGTCAGCCTCCTGAACTGAAAGCTTCGGCTGCGGGGTCGAGGCGTGGGTCGTCATCGGGGTCGCCCAGCCACCCGTCGGGGAGGGCCACCCGGCGGGGACCCCCGGAATGGGAGCGCACCAGCCGTTCGTTGCCCACCAACAGCTCGGCGTCGGGGTCGAGGCCGGCGAGCAGCAACTCGACCTCGGTCAGCGAGGTCACCAGCGAGGCCGCCCGCCGGACGTCGCCGCCCACCGGGTAGCCCTTCAGGTACCAGCTGAGGTGCTTGCGGAAGGCGGTGATCGCCCGGGTTTCGGGACTCTGGGGAATGGCGGAGCGGCGGGCGGCCGCCCGGCTGCGGCGGGGTGGGAGGGCCTCGTGGGCGCCCCGCCAGGCCACCGCCTCCCGGGCGTGCTCCCACGCGGTGGCGGACACCTCGCGCAGCGTCGGCGGCGGCGGCACCTCGTGGCCATCGAAGACGGCGCGCAGGTCGGAGAACAGCCACGGCTTGCCCAGACAACCCCGGCCGATCACCACGCCGGCACAGCCGGTTCGGTCGATCATGTCGATGGCGTCGGACGCCTCGAAGATGTCGCCGTTGCCCAGCACGGGCACGTCGAGCGCCGACACCAGCTCCCCGATCGCGTCCCAGCGCGCCGATGGGGCATAGAGCTGCTCGGCGGTGCGGGCGTGGAGCGCCACCCAGGCGCTGCCCTCATCCTGAGCGATGTGGCCGGCGTCGAGGTAGGTGAGGTGGTCGTCGTCGATACCCATCCGAAACTTGACCGTCACCGGAATGTCGCCGGCGGCGGCGACGGCCGAGCGGATCATGCGGGCGAACAGCGGCCGCTTGAACGGCAGCGCCGCGCCACCGCCCAAGCGGGTCACTTTGGGTGCCGGGCAGCCGAAGTTGAGGTCGAGGTGGTCGAGTGGGCGGCTGTCGACCAGAAAACGGACCGCCTCGCCCAGGTAGTAGGGGTCGGTGCCGTACAGCTGCAGCGACCGCAGCGGTTCGGACGGATGATGGTCGAGCATCGCCAGGGTGGGCGCGTGGCGTTCGACGATCGCCCGGGCGGTCACCATCTCGTTGACGCACAGTGGAGCCCCCCGGCGGGAACAGACGACGCGGTAGGGGGTGTCGGTCACGCCGGCCATCGGTGCCAGCACCACCGGCGGCCAGATCCGGTGTGTGCCCAGTGAGAGCGGGGTCGCGCCTCCGGCCGGACCGGCGCCCACGGGGGCGCTGAGGACGGGCGCTAGGGCGGCGTTCACCACACCAGTATGGCGGCGGCTGCGGGCCCGACCCCATGCCGCGCGGCTCCACCGGGCGGCGGCCGGTGGGCAAGACTGGGCAGATGGCCCCCTCCGACCCGGTTGTCGACCCCATCTCGTCCCGACTCGACTACGACGTCGGCGAGCTCAGACGAGCCGAGTTGGCGGCGGACCCGGTCGCCCAGCTGCGCCGTTGGTTGGACGATGCGGGTCGGGCGGAGGTCCCCGAGCCCAACGCGATGGCCGTCGCCACGGTGGATGCGGATGGTCGCCCTCGCGTCCGCAACGTACTTCTGCGCAACCTGGACGAGGCGGGCCTCGTGTTCTACTCCAACCGGCTGAGCGCCAAGGGCCAGGCGATCGACGCCAACCCGGTGGCCAGTGCGCTGTTCAGCTGGCTGGGCCTGCAACGTCAGGCACGGGTCGACGCCGACGTCGAGGTGATCGACGGCGACCTTGCGGACACCTACTGGGCCAACAGGCCCCAGGGCAGCCAAATTGCTTCGGCGGCGTCGCCGCAGGGTGAAGTCGTTGCCGACCGGGCCGAGCTCGAGGCGCTGGTCGAGCGCTACGAGCGCGACGCTGAAGGTTTGGACATCCCTCGGCCCGAGCACTGGGTTGGCTACCGGCTGGTGCCCCACACCTTCGAGTTCTGGCAGGGGCGTCGTGCCCGGCTGCACGACCGGTTTCGTTACCGGTTGACCGGTGGCTCCTGGGAGATCGACCGGCTGGCACCCTGATCGGGGTTCGTCGCCGCGGTCACTCCGCCCGCTGCGGCGTCGGCGTGAGCAGCTGCGGTGGGCGGCCCGTCGGGGCTTGAGCGGTCGGAAGGAGTGCCGTCGCTCCCGGTGCGGTCCCGACGAATGCGGGCGGCCATCACCCAACCGATGGCGGCCACGACGAGCGCCCCGCTCACCCAGCCCAGCGTGGCCTGGTGGGTCACCACCCAGGTCTGCACGCTGCCCTGCCAGCTCTGAGCGGTCACGCTGAGGCCACCGTCGATGCGATCGCCCCGGGTGATGCGGTACTCCGTCCAGCCGTAGTAGCCGACGAACAGCCCGGCGAGGATCAGTAGGCCGCCCGAGATTCGGTGGATCCAGGGCAGCACCCGGCGCATGTTGCGGACGATCGACGTGCGGCCCAGGGCGACGGCCATCGTCAGCACCGCCAACAGCAGGCCCATGCCCAGCCCGAAGGTGGCCACCGTCAGCCCGGCGGCCAACGGGCTGGAGTTCTCCAGCGTCGAGGTCAGCACGCCGGCGAACAGGGGCAGGGTGCAGCTGAGCGAGGCCACCGCATAGCTGATGCCGTAGAGGAACATCGAGGACAGCTGCCGGTCGCCCACCGACAACTCCAGGCGGGGAACGCCGATCGTCGGCTCGTAACCGGCCAGCATGGCCACCCCCAGCCCGATGACCAGTATGCCGATGCCGATCGTGATGAACGGCAGGTTGGGCTGGAGGAAGGTGCGGATCGAGCCCCACAGCAGCCCCATCGTGCCGAAGACCACCAGGAACCCGGCGGTCATCGCCCCGGAGACCTTGAGCGCCCGCCCGATGGCGGTGGCGGTGGACGCTTGGGCACCGTCCTCGCCGTCATCGAGGCCCAGGTAGTACGTGAGGTAGGTGGGCAACAGTGCAAAGCCGCACGGGTTGACCGTGGCGGCCATGCCGGTGGCGAAAGCCCAGGCCAGAGGGGCGTCCATCAGCGCCGCCGAGGGACGTGGGGAGCGGTCACGAGGCGACGCCCAGGTACCGCTCGATGTTGGAGCGCAGCTCGGCCTCGTCCATCGCTCCAAGCTGCTGCCCGGCCACCGTGCCGTCCGCCTCGACGAACAGCGTCATCGGGAGGGCGACCAGGCCGAGCGCAATCGAATGGGCCTGATCGGGGTCCTCAGCCAACGGGTAGGTGGCGCCAACCCGCTCGGCGAAGGGGGCACCTTGGGCCTCGGTCTCGCCCGAATCGATGCCGAGCATGCCGACCCGGTCGCCCAGGTCGTCGTGGACGCGCTCGAAGTCGGGCATCTCGCGCAGGCACGGGGCGCAGGTCGAGGCCCACACGTTGATGACGGTGGGGCGATCGATCAGCTCGTCCAACGTGGTCGTCGTCCCATCGAACATCCGAAGGTCGAGGTTGGGCACCGGCTCGCCAACCTCGGCGGAACCCGACGTCGCGCCGGGATCCTGTGGCTCGAGAAACTCCTCGACCGAGAGGATGTCGTCGTCGGTCTTGCCGTCCGTCAACGTCACGATGACGGCGGCGGCGATCACGGCCACCACCAGCGAGATGGCGCTGATCAACACCAGGTCGCGGCGCGACAGTCCCCACCGGCCTCTGGAGGCGGGCCGGCCGGGCGGTTTGGGCTCTTCGGTCGGGGTGGCGCCGTCGTCTTCGGGCTCGGCGTCGCCGGGCGCGTCCTCGGAGGGCCCGGTGCCCTCGGGAACAGCGTTCTCGGACACGTCATCTCCGCCGGACGGCCGGGGCTCGGGGGTGGGGGTGGCTCCGCTCACGAATGTCACGGTACCGCCCCCAACGACCCCGACCCCTTCGCCCCTCACACCGGCGGCGACGCCGGGTTGGACGTAGCGCCGACCTGGGGTGAGGCGGCCCGAAACGGCTCAGGCGCTGAGCCGCTCCCGGAGGTGCTCGGGGATCGGCACCTGGGGCAGGTGCTCCTCCGGCCGAGGGTTCTTGGGTGGGCGGCCGCGCGCCCGCTTGAAGTGCACGACCTTCCCTCCGACGAACAGCTGCCCTCCCCACACCCCGAACTGCTCGTTGCGGGCGACGGCCGCCTCGAGGCAGTCGAGGAGCACCGGGCATCCGGCGCACAGCCGCTTGGCCAGGGCGATGTCGGGCAGTTCATCGGAGAAGAACAGCTTGGTCACCTCGCCGGTGGCATCGGAGCAGGCCGCCCGGGACTCCCACCCTGGGGTGCCCGCGACGGCGGTGGTACAGAGCTCGCTGTGTTCGCTTCTACTGACTTCGGTGATCATCATCATGGTGCTTTCTCGGCGTGGTGACTGTGTGTTGATTGGCGATGGCCGGTGGGTTCTCGGCGGTTGTCGATCGGTGAACCTCGGCCGAAAAGCAGAAAAGCCGCCGGTTCCCGTGATGGGATCCGGCGGCCTCGAAAGAGGTTCTTGGTCGATGCTGTTGCATCAACCGGTACCTCTCGAAACTCGGATCCCGTCACCAATCGGGTTGTCGTAGCCCGGCTTGGCGGTGGCGTGCGCACACGCTGTGCCGCGCGTGACCCAAACGTTGCGCTTGGCGACGACGGTGAGGTTGCCGACGACCGGGTTGTCAACGGCACAACGTCCAACGACGCGGTTGCTCACGGGGAAAAGCGTCGAAGCTGCCCGTGGCTGCACCGGCATCTCGCCGAGCGCGCAACCGGTCGCCGCGTCGAGGCGGCTGGTCGTTGCGTGAAGCGGGGATGCGGACATGATGGGCCTCTCGGGTGGCCGCCCGAGAGGCGACCGTGCTGGAACGTCAACGAGGAAACCACCTGCGGCGTGCAGCGTCAATGTATTTAACAAGATTTCTGTCGGGTGCAGCGTGGGGTGACGGGCGAGCGTTCACCGCAGCGTGGTGGGTGGGCCGCCCTGACGACCGCGCCCTGAGGCCCGTTCCTCCGCCGTGACCGGCCCCGCTACCGTGCCGGGTGTGGCCAACGACGACACTGCACACGGCGCAATGGTGGGAGCCGGCGCAGCCGTCGGCCCGGAGCGGCCGGGGGCGGTCGCCATCGTCGATCCGCCCGCCGGCGAGCGTCCGACGACGACCATGCGGGTGCCGCCCGCCGGATGCGCACCGGACCGAAGGGCCCGCCTCGATACGTTGTTGCGGCTCTGCGACGTTGCCCTGTGGGACCTCGATGTCCCCATGCGACCGGCGCCCGGAGCGGTGTGGGTCGTGCGTCGCACCACCCTGGAGGTGCGCCGCTGGCCCACCGCAGCCGAATCGGTCGCCGTCGACACCTGGTGCTCCGCCGTCGGTCGGGTGTGGGCCGAGCGGCGCATCGATCTCGCCGGCGGCGAGGGTGGTGACGTGAGGGTGGCCACCCTGTGGGCGTCGCTCGACCAAACGGGCGCCCGCCCGGCCCGGCTGGCGCCCGAGCTGGTTGAGGCCGGACCAAAGCGACGGGTGCCGATCGGGCTTTACCACCCCGCCCCGCCCGGCGAGGCCTCGGTAGCGCCGTGGCCGATCCGCCGCAGCGACATCGACGTGCTGGACCATGTCAACAACTCGGTGATCTGGACCGCTTTCGAGGACACCGAGGCGGGAGCGACGGCAAGCGTTGGCGACGGGGGCGGGCGCTTCGAGGCCGAGTACCGCGCCCAGCTGTTTTACGGCCCGGCCGAGCTCACCTTGTCTCCGGACGGCGATCAGGTGTGGCTCAGTGCGCCGGATGAAACGCCGGCGGTTTCGCTGCGCTCGCTGGACTGAACGGCAGGCGTCGTCACCGTTCCGGTCGGCACCGCTCCAATCGGCTGCGGCGCCGCTCAGGCGTCCGTCGTCACCGGCAGGAACACTTTGGAGCGCCAGTAGCGCAGCTCCTCGATGCTTTCCTTGATGTCGTCGAGGGCGCGGTGGCTGGTCGCCTTACGTGGCAGGTCACCGAGTGCCTCCGGGTACCAGCGCCGGGCCAACTCCTTGATCGTGGTCACGTCGACCGAGCGGTAGTGCAGGTACTCCTCGATCTCGGGGAGATAGGCGGCGAGAAAGCGGCGGTCGGTGCCGATCGTGTTGCCGCACAGCGGCACGGTGCGGGCCTTGGGGGCATGGGCCTTAATGAACTCCAGCGTCGCAGCACCCGCCTCCTCCAAGGTTGTCGTCGACGCGGCGATGGCGTCGAGCAGCCCCGAGCTGGTGTGCATCTTGACCACCACCGGGTCCATGTCGGCCAGGGCCGCCTCGGGCTGGTGAATCACCAGCTCGGGGCCCGCAGCGACGATGTTGAGTTCGTCGTCGGTCGCCAGGGTGGCGATCTCCACGATGACGTCGGAGGTGTGATCCAACCCCGTCATCTCAAGGTCCATCCAGATGAGCACGACGAGATCGTACGCCGACTGGGCCCCGGGCGCGTTGGGGAGGCCAAGATGGCCACATGGCGATGCCCACCGACGACCGACCCAACGACCGACCCGACGGCTCTGGGAATGCTCACGACCGACGAGTCACGATGGAGGTCCAGCAGCTCGACCCCGGGCTGGAGCTGCCCAGCTACGCCAAGCCGGGCGACGCCGGGCTGGACCTACGGGCGCGGGTGGACGTCACGCTGGCTCCGGGCGGCGCCCGGGCGCTGGTGCCCACCGGGCTGGCGGTCGCCATCCCGGAAGGCCACGCCGGGTTTGTGTTGCCGCGGTCTGGGCTGGCCCTGCGCTCCGGGGTGACGGTGACCAATGCGCCCGGGTTGATCGACGCCGGGTACCGGGGCGAACTGCAGGTGATCCTGGCCAACACCGACCCGGACACGGCCGTGGAGGTTCGCCGCGGCGACCGCATCGCGCAGCTGGTCGTCCAGCGGGTCAGCCAAGTGACGCTCCTCAGCGTCGACGAGCTGCCATCGAGCGAGCGGGGCGATGGCGGGTTTGGTCACTCCGGCCGCTGAGCGGTCCCGGCCGAGGGCAGATCGATCGTGACCCGAACCGACACGATCGACGGTCGTCGGGGTGGTTCGCTGAAGCCCACCCCGACCGGGCGCTCGAAGCGCCGAGGCTCGCCCAGGTCGACCCCGTCGACGTGGGCGTTCCCGGCACTTACCCACCGCCAGCCGCGGGTTTGGTACCACTCCCGAGCGCCGGTCGGTGAGGTGCCGTAGGTCTCGACCCCCATCAGGGCCCGTGCCAGCGGGGCCTCCACCCATCGGGTAACCGCCAGGGGACGCCACAGCGGCACCGGCCTGAGCCGACCGCCGATCAGGTCGAGACGAAACCGGGCGGCGCTCACCGTCGTGCGGCGCCCATCGGACACCACCTGCAACGGCTCGACCGACACCTCATCGAACTCATAGATCGATCCGATGAACTCCGCGCCGGCCTGGTCGCCGACCACCAGGGTTCGTCGATCGTCGGGATCGGTCCACATCACGTCGACCAGATCGCCGACCGGGGAAGTGGCCCAGCAGCCGATGACGAAGCGGTGCCCGCCTGCGAACGCCGCCGACGAGATCGTGCCGGCCACCACCGCCCGTCGGTCGGACGCACGGCGCTTCACACCCGGCATCGCGCTCGCGTCCGGGACGGCGTCGGGTGCGTTCGGCCTGCGCCGCAACGGCCCACGGCTCAGCGCTACCCGGCGAAGACGGCGCTGAGGGGCGGCACCGTGGCCGGCGCTCGCAGCACCACCCTGACGACCGGCTCGCCATCGAGCGACCCGATCGCGGTGCGCTCGCCCGCCCGAAGGGCAAGGCGGTGCGCCGGGTCGGTCTGCTCGGGCCCGGCGTCGACCGGATCGAGGTCGCTCATCCGGGCGATCGCCACCAGGATCGGACGGCGCTCGGCTGCGCCGCCGTCCCACTCGACTGCCGTTATGACCCGCTCGGCGACACCTGAGCCGCTGTTGACGTAGCGCTCGTAGCGGCTGTTGGTCCCCGGGTCCCAGGGGCCATCGCCGGGCACATGGGTGTGGCCGAGCACCAGCCACGGCCCGGCGTCCTCGCCGAAGTGACCGGCAAAGGACTCGTGCAGCTCGGTCTCGTTGAGGGTGAACTGGTCGCGGTCGACCGAGAACGGCCCACGGATTGATCGCAGCCGATTGCCGGCACGCCCGGCGAGAAGCGCGGTTCGGGCGGCCGCCCCGGTCAGGCCGGGCTCGTCGCCGCTGAGGTCGGCGAGCGCGCTCGCCAGCCAGGTGACGAACCGGCCGCGCCAAGCCCCGTTGGGACTGTTCCACGGGTCGGTGAGATGCCCGTGGGTGATCACCGCTTCCGGGATCTGGCCGGGATTGCCCAGCGACACCAGGTCGTGAACGACGGCCCCGGGAAGACGGCGGGCCAAAGCCGAGGCGACCTCCGGGCGGATCAGCGGGTCGTCATGGTTGCCGCTCAGGCGCCAGTATCGTCCCGGCCCGACAAACTTCTCGGCGATCGCCGAGTACGTCGCTTCATAGTTGTCAATGATCCGCTGAAGCTGGTTGCGGGCGGTGGCATGGCTCAGCCGCCGGTCGATCGGCCACAGCGCCGCACCGAGCATGCGAAGTGCGTCGATGGCGACGCCCAGCGCCGAGCCGCCCACCATCCAGAAGTCCTCGACGTCGCCGGCCTCGATCAGGCCCCACCCCTCGGCCCCGTAGTGGTCGAGGGCGACGCGATAGAGGTCGTCGGTCGCCTGCTGGCGGGGCCAGTCACGACCGCCCGGAATGCAGCGGTGCAGGTCGCTGGTCACCAGGTATCGCCCGGCCGGATCCAACCGGGCGCTGGCACCCACCACGTCGGGGTCGTCGGTGCGCAACGCCTGCGGCATGCGGCGAGCCCGGCGGCGACACCGGGCGGTCTCGAGCGGCAATGTGGCGAATAGCCCTGGGCCCAGCAACGGCGACGCGAAAATGACGGCAAACAGCTTGAGCGACGCCCAGGCCCTCGTCGCTGGAGGGCCGGGCAGCGAGCTGCTTCGCCGCATGATTCCGTCGACGGTGCGATCGAGCCAACCGGTCGGCTCGGGCCGTTCGGCGACGCGGCGCGGGGTCACCTGGGTCAAGCCGCTGGGGAGCAGGCTCATGTTCGATCCGAAGACCGTTCGGCGACCGGGACAGGGTGACTCACCAGGCAAAGCTACCGCCGTCGAAGTGGGGTGCATGACCGTCAGCGGGCCGCGAACGGATGTGGTGAGAGCCCGCCTCCACCGTCGATGAGACCCTTCACCCGTCGCCCTCGACATGGTTATGAATCAAGTTTGAATGTCTCTTGAGTAGGTTTCCCGGAAGGGAAGCGAGGCGATCCGACCCGATACCGAGGGGGTCTCGCAAGACACCAAGGGGATTTGAGATGGTCCAACGCTCGGCCGACCGACCGACGCTTCAAGGGCGCTCGGCCCTCGTCACCGGAGGGGGCAGCGGCATCGGGTTGGCGGCGGCAGCTGCGCTGGTGGCCGACGGCGCCGACGTCACGCTGATGGGCCGCACCGCCGACAAGCTCGAAGCCGCCGCCGAGCAGCTGCGCCAACAGGCGCCCGAAGGCGTTCGGGTGCGCACGTCCGCCGGCGATGTCACCGCCGATGCCGACGTCGCCGCAGCGGTCGCGCTGGCCGACGCCGACCAAACGCTCAGGATCGTCGTCGCCTCAGCGGGCGACGGGACGATGGGGCCGGTGGTGGCCACCTCCACCGAGGAGTGGAACCGCATCCTCGGCGTCACGCTCACCGGGGTGTTTCTCGTTTTTCGTGAGGCTGGTGCGGCGATCGTGCGCAACGGCGGCGGGTCGATGGTGGCGGTGTCGTCGGTGGCCAGCCGACTGACCCACCGGTTCATGGCGCCCTACTCGGTGGCCAAGGCCGGGGTGGACATGCTGGTGAAGGTCACCGCCGACGAGCTGGGCCGTGCGGGCGTGCGGGTCAACGCCGTCAACCCGGGCATCATCCGCACCGACCTGGTGGCGATGATCGAGGAGGAGTCCTCGGTGGGGCAGAGCTACCTGAACAACACGCCGCTGGGCCGCTTCGGCGAGGTCGGCGACGTGGCACCGCTCATCCGGTTTCTGTGTGGGCCCGAGTCCGGCTTCATCACCGGTGAGACGGTGGGCGCCGACGGCGGGCATCACCTCCGCGATGGGCCCGACTATCTGGAGTGGGCCGAAGGGTTGTACGGCGATGCCGCCCACGGCCGGGTTCCTGCGCCTGAGTGATCGCGACCGGGGTTGGGTGTGGGCGATACCGCCATGGCACCGCTTCGCTATGCGCCCTGGCGGCACCACCCACACCCCAACCCCTCTGGTGGGAACAGGAATTCGGCCGTGGTGGCTCTCCTCCTGAGGGCTGGAATCAGCCGGTGTGGGCACGACGAAGTGCCGCGACTCCTACTGCGATGCCGACGATGAGGAGGGCGGTGATCGCTGGGCTGCGGTCGGCGCCGAACAACCCGGGCGTGCTGATCACCACGCCGATCGCCGCCAGGCCGGCGGTCCCAAGGTCGGCCAGCACCTGTCGTCGGCCCACCGGCGTCGAGCGTTGACCGAAGCATCCGCAGCTGACCTCGGCATCGTTGCGGGTGAGCAGTGCGAGGAGCGCAGCGAACGCCAGGTAGAGGGCGGTGACCAACCCCCACAGCACGAACCCGCCGAACACCATCGCCGCGGCACCGACCACGATCTCGATCAGGCCGAGGATGAACGGGGCGTGCGGGCTGGTCACGCCGATGACGGCCAGGACGTCGGCCATCGTGTCGGGGTGGCGCACTTTGGACGCCCCGGCGACGAGCAACAGCCCGGCGGCCAGGTAGGGGAGTAGGTCCAACGCCGCCATGTGGTCGGAGGTTACCGACCCACTGCCGAGTCACCGAGCCAAGGGTGACAACCCGTCCCGCTCTCACCTGATTCACCGGTCGAGGTTCCATCGGGCGGCTGACGTGTCTAAACTGTGCGACGTGACCACTTGTACCGGACTGCTTCTTAGCTAAGGCGGGACTTACCAAGAGCGCGCCCGCCCGCACCCCCCGCCCTCCAGGCCGGGGGGTTTGTTGTTTTTCCCGACAACCAGCCGGCCCGCCGCTTTCACCAGTACGACCAACCGCACCCATGCAATCGGACCCGCAACAAGGAACTCATCCATGCCACCAGCAAACGTGACCCCAAAGAAGATGCACTTCGAGAAGTACGAGCCGTGGATCCCGGTACAGCTCACCGACCGCACATGGCCCGACCAGCGGATCGACCGAGCCCCGACCTGGTGCTCGGTCGACCTGCGCGACGGCAACCAGGCGCTGATCGACCCGATGGACCCCGCCCGCAAGCTGGCGATGTTCAACGAGCTGGTCGCCATGGGCTTCAAGGAGATCGAGGTGGGGTTCCCGTCGGCCTCCCAGCCCGACTACGACTTCGTGCGCCAGTTGATCGAAGAGGACCTGATCCCCGACGACGTCATCATCCAGGTGCTGGTACAGAGCCGCGCCGACCTGCTCGAGCGCACCTACGAGTGCCTGGAGGGCGCCCCCCGGGCCATCGTTCACTTCTACAACTCGACCAACCCGTTGCAGCGGGAGGTGGTGTTCGGGTTGGATCGCGACGGCATCGTGGACATCGCCACGACCGCTGCGCGCCTGGCCCGCAAGCTGGAAGATCGCATCCCCGGCACCGAAGTTCGCTACGAGTACTCGCCCGAAAGCTTCACGCTGACCGAGCCCGACTTTGCGATCGAGATCTGCGAAGCGGTCATGGACGTGATCGAGCCCACCCCCGATCGGCCGATCGTGTTGAACCTGCCGGCCACGGTCGAGTGCTTCACCGCCAACGTCTACGGCGACTTCATCGAGTGGTTCGGACGCACGATCTCCCGGCGGGACTCGGTCGTCATCTCGCTGCACCCCCACAACGACCGGGGCACCGGCGTGGCCGCTGCCGAGTTTGGGCTGATGGCCGGGGCCGATCGGCTGGAGGGCACGCTGTTCGGCAACGGCGAGCGCACCGGCAACCTCGACCTGGTCAACGTCGCCATGAACCTGTTCGCCACCGGCGTGGACCCACAGCTCGACATCACCGATATCGACCGCCTGCGCCGCACCGCCGAGTACGCCAACCGGTTGGAGGTGCACCCGCGCCACCCCTATGCGGGTGACCTCGTCTACACGTCGTTCTCCGGCAGCCACCAGGATGCGATCAAGAAAGGCTTTGCAGCTCTGCCCGACGACTACGACACATGGGCCGTGCCCTACCTGCCGATCGACCCCCACCACGTGGGGCGCACCTACGAGGCGGTCATCCGGGTCAACAGTCAGAGCGGCAAGGGCGGGGTGGCCTATGTCATGTCCGAGGAGCGCGGCCTCGACCTGCCGCGGCGCATGCAGGTGGAGTTCTCCAAAACGATCCAGAACATCACCGAGGATTCGGGTACCGAGATCGACCCGGCGACGATGTGGGCGGCATTCCGGCACGAGTACCTGCCCGAATCACCCGAATTCGAGCTGGTCGGCCACGAGTTGCACACCAAGGAGGGCCTGACCAAGGTGACCGCCCAGGTGCGCCGCAACGGATCGCATCACACCGTGGTGGGGGAGGGGTCCGGTCCCATCGGCGCCCTGGTGTTGGGTCTGCGCTCCGAGTTCGACGTCGACCTGGACGTTGTCGATTACGAGGAGCACGCCATCGGCGCCGGTTCGGACGCCACGGCGGCCGCCTACGTCGAGAGCATCGGCCACTCCGGCCGGCCCCGCTGGGGCATCGGGTTGGACCCCAACATCACCACAGCGTCCTTCAAGGCCGTCCTCGGTGCCCTGGAGCGTCAGCTCCGATAGGTGCTGAGGTGGGGGGCCCGCTCCGGTAACCGTTGGCCCGCGCCAAAGCCACCCACGGTCGCACTGGGTGGCTTTACTGCACCCCCTCGGGAGTAAAGCCACCCAGCTCATGCATGGGTGGCTTTACTGTGTGCCGTGCGAGAGGTGGAACACGGGGTGGTTCGGAGCGATACGCGCCAGTTCCGCCGCCGAAGCGTCGCCGTCGACCCCGTCGAAGAACGCCCCCACCTCGAACGCCCAGCGCTTCAGGTAGGCGCGCAGGATCGGCTCCTTGTCGGCGTCGGCCACCTCGCTGGCGGTGAACGCTTCGATGGACCGGCCGACCCGCAGTTCCCCTCCACCGGTGACCCGCAGGTTGCGGACCCACTGGGTCTCGCCCCGCGGCGCCACCAGGTAGCGCTCTTGACCGATCTTCAACGGGTTGACCGGCGCGGAGCGCCACTCGCCGCTGCTGCGACCCCGAACCCGCAGCTCGCGGGCACCCCACACCGAGATGCCGACCCGGCTTAGGCGCCGTACGAGCCGGTTCATCAGGTTGCGGCTGAGCCATCCCGGCGCGGCGTAGTGCGTTCGGGGTAGCCCGGCGGCAGCCGGCCGTTCGGGCGTTGGCGAGTCCGAGGCTGTCGGGTGGGCGGTGATCGAGTTCATGGATCGCTCCTGCCAGTAACCCGAGAGCACCGCTCTCGGTTCGTCCATCGTGAACTCTCGTCCCGATAAAAGCAAGAGCACTGCTCTTGTTTGTTGGCAGTGTTCTCGCTCGTCGGTCATCATGTACCGATGGAGCCCAAGCCCACCGGGGTACGCGCCCGGGCCCGCGCCGAGTTCGTCGGCGAGATCAAAGCGGCCGCCAGGTCGCAGCTGCGCACGGACGGGGCCGACTCGCTGTCGCTCCGGGCGGTCGCCCGACAGCTGGGCGTGGCCTCCTCGGCGCTGTACCGGTACTTCCCGAGCCGCGACGACCTGCTGACAGCGCTGATCTCCGACGCCTACGGCGATCTCGCTTCGGCGGCAGAACGTGCCACCGTCGAATCGGCGGGAAAGCCGTTCGTCGAGCGGTGGGTCAGCCTTGCTCGAGCGATCAGGTCGTGGGCGCTGAAGCACCGACATGAGTACGCACTGATCTACGGCAGCCCCGTGCCCGGCTACGTGGCGCCCCCGGAGACCGCCCAGCCGGCCCGGCGCCTCACGTCGACATGGCTGTCGGTGCTGACCGATGCGGCTGCGGACGGTGAGCTTCTCCAGCATCGGTTCGACGCACCGCCGGCCACGGCGGAGGCCCTTGATGTCATCCGATCGCTGTCCCAGGACGCCATCGGCCGCTCGTCGGCCGCACACCCGGACGGGGCGGAGCTGAGCGATGGGCAGCTGAGGGCGGCGACCGGGGTCTGGACCCAGCTGTTCGGCCACCTCAGCTTCGAGCTGTTCGGCCAGTTCCAGAACGTGGTCGCCGATCCGGAGGAGTTCTTCGACGTGCAGATGCGGGAGGCGGGGTGCCGCCTGGCCGGACCGTCGGCGTCCGGCGACGGCCGGGACTGACCAGCGCCGAACGGGCTGGGTATCCTGCGGGCTAACCACGGCAGGACCTACCTTCGGAGCACGCATGCCTGCACAGCCAGACATCGGCGAATCGGCGCCAACCCAGTCCAGCCCCGACCACGACCACGCCCACGCCAAGGACCGCACCCACTCCTCGGGTCGTTCCGGCGCGAACTGGCAGGTGCACCATCACCGAGACGTCTCCGGGGGCGCCGCCAGGGCTGCGGTGTTCGGTATCTCCGACGGGCTCGTGTCCAACACTGCGCTCATCCTTGGCGTTGCGGGCGCCAACCCACCGGCCAACACGGTGCTGGTCGCCGGCCTGGCCGGGTTGATCGCCGGAGCGGTGTCGATGGCCGCCGGCGAGTACGTGTCGATGCAGGCGCAAAAGGAACTGATCGAGCGTGAGCTGAGCGTCGAGGCTGAGGCGATCAAGAATCATCCGGAGAGCGAACATCGCGAGCTGGTCAGGCTGTATCGGTCCCGCGGTGTCGACCGTCAGACCGCCGAACGCATGACCACCCAGGTGATGGCCGACCCCGAGCTGGCCCTCGAGGTCCATGCCATGGAGGAACTGGGCCTGCACGCCGAGTCGATCGGCTCGCCATGGCAGGCGGCCGGGTCGTCGTTCGTGGCGTTCACGGTGGGCGCCATCGTGCCGCTGGTGCCGTGGATCATCGGCTCGGGCACCGGCGCCATCGTGGCATCGGTGGTCGCCGCCACCATCCTGTCGGCCGTGGTCGGAGGTCTGCTGGCCCGGTTCACCGAACGGTCGGTGGTGCTCTCCGGGGCGCGGCAGGTGTTGATTACCGCCTTCTCGTGCGTCATTACCTACGGCATCGGTTCGGTGGTGGGTGCCAACGTCTAAGGCCGCCGCCGAAGTGGGCGGTGCACGCGCCGACCGAGCGGCGAAGGCCCAACTGGAGGATGCCGGGGCGGCATTTTCCGAGCCGGTGCGGACCTGGTTTGGCGCGGCCTTTCCCGAGGCGACCCCCGCCCAGGCCTTGGCGTGGCCGCCGATCGCGGCCGGCGAGCACACCCTGTTGTGCGCCCCGACCGGGTCGGGCAAGACGCTGGCGGCATTCCTGTGGGCGATCGACCGGCTGGGTACCGATCCCCGGCCGGACGGAGTTGGCACCCGGGTGGTGTACCTGTCGCCGCTGCGGGCGTTGGCGGTCGACATCGAGAAGAACCTGCGCAGCCCGATCCGGGGCATCGAGCTGGCGGCGCAACGGTTGGGCGGGTCGTTCACCGCGCCTTCGGTGGGGTTGCGCACCGGCGACACCTCGCAGGAGGACCGGCGCAAGATGGCCCGCCACCCGCCCGACATCCTGGTCACCACCCCCGAGTCGCTCTACCTGCTGCTGACGTCGGCCGCCCGGGAGGGACTCTCCGGTGTGCAGACGGTGATCGTCGACGAGATCCACGCGCTGGCGACGACCAAGCGCGGCGCCCACATGGCGTTCAGCCTGGAGCGTCTCACCGCGTGGGTGACCGGCCACGACCACCCGGCCCCGCAGCGCATCGGATTGTCCGCGACGCAGCGGCCCCTCGAAACCGTGGCCGGGTTTCTCGGGGGTCGGGAGGTGAGCGGCGCCGCCTCCAAGCCGCGCCCGGTGCGCATCGTCGACGCCGGTATCACCAAGGAACTCGACCTGGAGGTGCGGGTGCCGATCGAGGACATGGCGTCGCTCGGCACGATCGTCGAGGAACCCCAGGCGGGTGCGGCCGCCGCCGGGCCGCAGCGGCGCAGCATCTGGCCCTCGATGCATCCGGCCCTGCTCGAGCTGGTGGAGCAACATCGCTCGACGCTGATCTTCGTCAACGCCCGGCGCATGTCCGAGCGTCTGGCCAGCCGACTCAACGAACTCCACGACGAGGCCAACCTCCAGGCGGAGGCTGCGACGGCGACGGGCCGCTCCGACGTGGTCGCCGCCGGCGCCGAATCGATCGGTACGTCCAACCCGGACGGCATCGAGCTGGTGAAGGCCCATCACGGGTCGCTGTCGCGCGAGCGACGGCTGCTGATCGAGGACGAGCTGAAGCGTGGCGAGCTCGCCGGGCTGGTCGCCACCTCCAGCCTGGAGCTGGGCATCGACATGGGTGCGGTCGACCTGGTGATCCAGGTGGCCTCCCCCGGCTCGGTTGCCGCCGGGTTGCAGCGCATTGGCAGGGCCGGGCACCAGGTGGGCGTGCCCTCGCGTGGGCGCATCTTCCCCCGTCACCGGGCCGACCTGCTCGAGACGGCGGTGGTGGCCGAGCGCATGCACTCGGGCGAGATCGAGCACACCAGGATCGTGCGCAACCCCCTCGACGTGTTGGCCCAGCAGCTGGTGGCCACCGTGGCGTTGGACGACGTCACCGTCGACGAGCTGTACGGCATGGCTCGCGCCTGCGCAAACTTCGCCGAGCTGTCCGAGGCCCAGTTTCGCAACACGTTGGACCTGGTGTCGGGCCGCTATCCGGCCGAGGAGTTCGGCGGCCTGTCGCCCCGGGTTGTGTGGGATCGTACCGACGATGTCGTCCGGGCCCGGCGCGGGACCCAACGCATTGCGGTCACGTCGGGCGGCACCATCCCCGACCGGGGGCTCTATGCGGTGGTCCTGCCCGACGGCACCCGGGTGGGCGAGCTCGACGAGGAGATGGTCTACGAGAGCCGGGTGGGGGAGACCTTCCTGCTGGGCGCCACCACCTGGCGCATCGAGGACATCACCTTCCAGAAGGTGGTGGTCACCCCGGCGCCCGGTGTGCCCGGCAAGATGCCGTTCTGGCACGGCGACGGGCCCGGCCGCCCCGTGGAACTGGGCCGTGCGGTCGGCGCGTTCGTGCGCGAGGTGCGCTCCGCCAAGCGCAGCGATGGGGCCGCCAGGCTGCGGGCCGCTGGGCTGGACGAGTGGGCCACCGAGAACCTGCTCGGCTACCTCGACGATCAGGCCGAGGCCACCTCGGTCGTCCCCGACGACCACACGATCGTCGTCGAACGGTTTCGCGACGAGATCGGTGACTGGCGCATCTGCGTGCTGTCGCCGTTCGGCGGCCGGGTGCACGCCCCCTGGGCGGTGGCGCTGCGCCAGCGCCTGGCCGACCGCTGGGACGAGGAGCTGGGCGAGGGCGCAGTCGAGGTGATGTGGGCCGACGACGGCATCGTCATCCGCCTGCCCGAGGCGGTCGAGGAGCTGCCGCTCGAGGAGCTGATGATCGACCCGGACGAGGCCGAGGCGCTCGTCGTGGCGGCTCTGCCGTCGACGGCGGCGTTCGCCTCGGCGTTTCGGGAGTCGGCCGCCCGGTCGTTGCTGTTGCCCAAGCGCCGCCCCGACCAGCGCACCCCGCTGTGGCAGCAGCGCCAGCGGGCGGCCGACCTGCTCGGCGTCGCCGCCAAGTATCCGCAGTTCCCCATCCTGTTGGAGGCCACCCGGGAGTTGCTGGAGGACCACTTCGACCTGCCGGCACTTCGCACCCTGCTCGGCGATCTGGCCCAGCGCCGCACCCGGCTGGTGGCCGTCGATACCGACACCGCCTCGCCCTTCGCCCAGTCGCTGGTGTTCGGCTGGGTGGCGGTGTACCTGTACGAAGGCGACGCCCCGCTGGCCGAACGTCGGGCCGCGGCGTTGGCCCTCGACCGTGACCTGCTCGCCGACCTGCTCGGCTCCGAGGAGCTGCGCTCGTTGCTCGACGCCGACGTCGTCGCCCAGGTGGAGCTGGAACGCCAGCGCCTGGCGGACGGCCGCCGGGCCCGGGACGCCGACGAGGCCCACGACCTGCTGCGCTCCATCGGGCCGCTGGCGGCCAGCGATATCGAGGTTCGTAGCGAGGCCGATGCGGCGACGGTGGGCGCCTGGATCGAGCAGCTGGTCACCGCACGACGCGCCTACGACGTGTCGATCGCCGGCGAGGCCAGGCTGGCGGCGGCCGAGGACGCCGGGCGGCTCCGCGACGCACTCGGCGTGCCTGTCCCCCTTGGGCTCCCCACCGAGTTCACCGACGCCGGTCCCACCCCGGTTCGAGACCTGGTCGGTCGCTACGCCCGCACCCACGGCCCGTTCACCGCCACCGAGCTGGCCGCCTGGTTCGGCTTTCCGCTCGATGTGGTGCGGGTGACGCTGGACGGGCTGGCCTCCGACGGGGTGGTCAGCTCGGGCGAGTTCCGCCCGGGGGGCGCCGGCAGCGAGTGGGTGGATGCCGACGTCCTGCGCCAACTGCGGCGCCGCAGCCTGGCCGCCCTGCGGCGCGAGGTGGAGCCGGTTGATGGCGACGCCCTGGCCCGGTTCCTGCCCTCCTGGCAGCACGTCGGCAGCCGCCGCACCGGCGTAGACGCGGTGGCCGATGCCGTCGAGACGCTGGAGGGCGCCGCACTGGCCGTGTCGATCCTCGACGTCGACCTGCTGGGCGTGCGGGTGCGCGACTACTCGCCGGCGATGCTCGATGAGCTGTGCACGTCTGGCGAGGTGGTGTGGGCCGGCGCCGGGTCGCTGGGGGCCAGCGACGGTCGCATCCGGCTGGCTTTTCGAGACCGGGCGGCGCTGTTGCTGCCCGAGCCGATCGAGTCGCCCGACGAGCCGCACCACCGGGCGATCACCGAGCGTTTGGCTGCATCCGGTGCCTCCTTCTGGGGCGATCTTCAGGCCGCCGTCGCCGCCGCCGAGCTCCCCTACGACGATCCGACCGTGCTCGAGGCGCTGTGGGACCTGGTGTGGGCGGGTGTGGTCACCAACGACTCGCTGGCCCCGGTGCGCTCACGCGTGGTGGCCGGGCCGCGCCGTCGCCTGTCGTCGGGCGGTGGCGGCCGGGGACGTGGCGGTCGCGCAGGCCGGCGGGGCGCTGGCCCCCCCCGGGGGGCGCGTGTTTCCAGGCTGGGCCCGCCCGCTGCGGCCGGCCGTTGGTCGCTGGTCGCCGGGCTCACCGGTGGCGCCGCAGCGCCGTCCGGGTCCGGTCCTGGCTCAGCCTCGGTGGAGGTGCGCACCGCGCGGGCGATGAGCCTGCTCGACCGTTACGGCGTGCTCACCCGGGAGATGGCGCTGGCCGAGGGGGCCGAGGGCGGCTTCGCCGGGGTGTACCCGGTGCTCAAGTTGTTGGAGGAGCGGGGCGAGGTGCGCCGGGGGTACTTCGTCGCCGGGTTGGGCGCCGCCCAGTTTGCCCACGAGGGCGCTGCCGAGCGGCTGCGAACCGAACGGGAGTCAGCGCCCGCCGAGCCCCAGGTGCGCACTCTGGCGGCGGTCGACACCGCCCAGCCCTACGGCGCAGCGCTGGCCTGGCCCGAGTCCTCCGGCAACCCCACGCGCACGGTGGGCGCCCACGTGGTGCTCATCGACGGCATCCCGGCGGCTTACCTCGACCGTGGCCAGCGCAGCCTGATCACCTTCAGCGGCGACGACGGCAACGACACCAGCAACATCGGCGACAGCCGTGGAGGAGCGGCCGCCCGCACTGAGCTGTGGGTGCCTGCGATGGCGCAGCTGGTCGAGGACGGCCGGGTGTCCAAGATGGAGCTGACGACGATCGACGGTGAGCCGTCGGCCTCCCATCGATTGGCACCCACCTTCAAAGCGGCCGGCTTCCAGACCGGCTACCGGGGCCTCACCCTCCGCTGACAGCCCCAGCGCAGTCGACACCCTGGGAGTTGGGACCCAGCCCGGGGCGGGGCGCTCAGGTGGATTGTGCGTCTGGCGCGGTTGCGTCCTTGGAGACGCTCGTCCGCCCTGCCTAGGCCTGGGGCCGAAGCTCCCCGTCGAGGAGCCCCACCAGTTCGTCGAGGTCGCGCACCTCGTGGTCTGCGTCCGATCGAAACCCGGGGTTATCACCGGTCCGGTTGAGGTAGATCGAGGTGGCACCGGCTGCGTTGGCGCCCTCGACGTCGTCCCAGTCGTCGCCGATGTGGGCGAGCTCGGTGACGTCGACCCCCAGCTGGGATGCGACCATGGCGAACGCCCGGGGGTCCGGCTTTTCGAACCCGTGGTCGGGGCCGAGCACCACAGCGTCAAAGGTGTCGTGGAGCCCGCACCGTTCCGGGTAGGTGTTGCCGTTGCTGAGCAGACCCAGTCGATAGCGGCCCTTCAGCAAGGCGATCGCCGGGGCGACGTCCGCAAACAGCTCGATCTGGTTGAACCTGATGTTCATGTAGTGCTCGACGAGGACGGCCGCCGCGGCATCGGGCGTTGGGTGGCCTTGCGCAGTCAGCACCTCGGCAAAGGACCGCTCCCGCACCTCCTCGAGCCGGTGGGTGGCGCCGCGGAACCGCTGAACCAGCACGTCCCGCGCCTGGTCCATCGCCTCGGGGGTGACGGCGCCGGCCGGCACGTCGCCGCGCCGCTCCATCTCGGCGATGGTCGCCCGAAGTGCCCGACGTTTCACGGCGTCGAAGTCCCACAGCGTCTGGTCGGCATCGAAGCTCAGGGCGACGATCATCGGGCTGCCTGCCCGGCCAGCAGTGCGAAGCCCCGCCAGCGCCAGTTGCAGCCGACCCGGGCCAGGCCGGCCTCGCGCATCCAGGCGAGCTGTTCCTCAACGCCGACCAACACCGTCGTTTCGTTCTTCCACGACATTCGCATCAAGTTAGAGCGACGGCACGTTGACGCGGAGGTGGGCTGAGGGTTCGGCATGCTGTGGCGGGGGGAATTGTAGGGAGGGCGGGGGCACGCGGGTGCGGGGCGGCTGTTGTCCCTGCCCGGGGTATGGTGACATCGAGTTGACCCGCCACGCTCCCGAGCACGGCACGCCCGCGATGTTTGACTGATGTTCGTCCTCGATACCTGCATCGTGTCGGAGCTTCGCAAATCCCGATCACAGGCCGATCCGGGTCTGATCGGTTGGGCGGACGGGGTGCCGGCGACGGAGATGTATCTGTCGACGATGTCGCTCCATGAACTGGAGCTCGGCGTGCTCCTGGCGGAACGGCGTGACCGGGCAACCGGAAGCGTCCTGCGAACCTGGCTCTCGGAGGCGGTGATGCCGACGTTTGCGAGGCGCCTGCTCCCGATCGACGGTCAGGTCGCCGCTCTGGCGGCGTCGCTCCACGTGCCCGATCCTGCTCCGCTTGCCGGCTCCCTCATCGCAGCGACCGCGCTGGCGCACGACATGGCCTTGGTCACCCGAAACGTGGCCGACTTTGACCGGTTTGTCGGTCTGTTGGTGATCAACCCGTTTGAGACGTGAGCGGCTGCCCGGGATCGGCCGCACGGTCGCTGAACATGGGATCATTCGATGATGAGCAACGAAACCTCTACGAACGCAGGTGTCGCCCCAACGGCGAGCACGTCCGGCAGCGTCGCCCGGGTGGTTGAGGCCCTCGACGCGGCCGGGATCGACGCCGAGGTTCGGCACTTTGACGAGTCGACCCGCACTGCCGCCGATGCGGCGGCGGCCTTGGGCGTGTTGCAGGCCCAGATCGCCAAGACCCTGGTGTTTCTCGCCGACGGCGCACCCATCATTGTGGTGATGGGCGGCGACGACCGGGTGGACACCGAGGCGTTGGGGGCCGCCCTCGACGGCGCCACGATCGGGCGGGCCGATGCGGATTCCGTGCGGTCCGGCACCGGCTTTGCCATCGGCGGTGTGAGCCCCGCCGGGCTACCCCGCGGCCTCACCGTGCTGGTCGATCGCTCGCTCAGCGAGGTCGGCGAGCTCTGGGCGGCGGCAGGCACCCCGAAGAGTGTGTACCGCACCAGCTATGGCGAGCTGCTGTCGGTCACCGGCGGGCGAGAAGGTCTCGGTGGCCCAACGGTGAATACGGGGCGGAAGCGCGGGGTGGAGCACCCGGGGGTGGAGCACCCGGTGGCGGAGGGACAGTCCACGCCACTCTGGGTGATCGACGGTAACAACGTGATGGGATCTGCTGCCGACGGGTGGTGGAACGACCCGTCCGCAGCGGCCGCGCGGCTGGCCGAACGGGTAGGACGCTGGGCCCGGTCGATCGACGCTGCGCTGGCGCTCGTGTTCGACGGATCGCCCGATGACGCGATCTCGGCGGCGGCCGGCGGCAACCTCGAAGTGCTCTATGCCCGACGGAAGGGCCGGGACGCCGCCGACGATCGCATCGTCGAGGAAGTGGAGGCCCGCTACGGCGACCATCCTGAAACAACGGTCGTCACCTCCGACCGTGGCCTGATCGGCCGCCTGCCCCCGGGTGTGCTCGTGACGGGTGCCGGACGGTTTCTGCGCTCCCTTCCGGAATCATCGTGACCCTCGACGATCTTGAGGAACCGGATGCCGCACCACATGGGGTGGCGTCGCTGTGGCGCCGTCAGTCGTGGAACTGAACCGACTGGCGGTGCGCGACCAGCGGTTCCACGTGATCGGTGACGACGGCCCTGTGCGCGGGATGGGCCAGGTAGGCGCGCCAAGCGGCCTCGTCGGCGTACTCGCCCACGATGGCCACGTCGGCGGTGTCGTCGCGGAGCCCCAGATCCCGGCCCGCTCGGTAGGAGACGATCTCGGGGATCTGGGCGGGAAGGGAACGCAGCGCGTCCACCAAGGCGTTGACCTGGGTGTCGTCGGCGTCATCTCGCATGGTCAGCAGCAGCACGTGGCGGAACATGGCCTCATTATCTCATGCGCCGTGGTGCGCTGATCAGGGCGAATCGGCCAGCCCGTCCAGCGCAGAGCCGATCGCCTCGAGGTCCTCGGGGGTCTTGGCGATCGAGCCCAGAGTAGAGCGGGCAACGTTCGTCTCGAACTCGACGAGGCCGAGTGCGGTGAGGGCTGCGACCCAGTCGATCGACTCGGCCAGCCCTGGCGGGTAGTCCAGGTCGAGTGTCCGTACCTCGAAGACGAATGCGGTTGCTGCCTCGATCAGCGGCAGCCCGGCGTCACCCACTCGGCGGCGGACGATCTCGACCGCTCGTTCGACCGACTGGTGCTCCATCCGGTGGTAGTGGCAGCCCCGTTTGAGTGCGTCGCTGAGCGGACGGCTGCCGTTGCACGTAATGATGACGATCGGCGGAACCTTGGGGCCAAACGTGCCGATTTCGGGCACGGTCACCGACATCTGCCCGAGAAACTCCACCAACAGGGCCTCAAAGCGAGCGTCGCTTCGATCGACGTCATCGATCAGGAGTACAGCTGGCACCTCGTCGTCGTGGCGAACCGCACGCAGCAGCGGCCCGTCGATGAGGAAGTCCGCGGTGAAGAGGTCGTCCAGCGACGTCGCCGGCGTCGCTGCCGGGCTGACGTCCTGTGCCTGGTCGGGGGGAAGGTCGTTTGTGGCCTCGGCCCGCCGGAGCGCCAGCACCTGTCTGGGCCGGTTCCACCGATAGAGCGCGTCGTCGGCGGTGCTGCCCTCGTAGCAGTGCAATTGGATCAGCGGGGTGCGCAGCGCAGCGGCCAGCGCCGTGGCGGCGGAGGACTTGCCCACGCCGGAAGGGCCTTCCAACAGGAGCGGTTGGCTCAGCCGCATGGCCAAGAACAGGGCCATTGCCAGGCCCTCGTCGGCCAGGTAGTCCAACCGGTCGAGTTCGGAGCGCAGCGGATCGAGCGTGGAGTTGATGGACACGCCGTCAGCTTGGCAGGCCACCGATCAGGGCGGCGCCGTTGCGACGCAACGTCATGATCGGGGCAGGCCCGTCGGTCAGGGCAGGGCGGCTGCGTGGGCGAGTGCCATGCGGATGAGGCGTCCCTGGCCGTTGGCCATCTCGCCGCCGGTCGCCACTGAGATTGCTTCCTCGGGGGTGATCCAGGCAAGGTCGAGGGCATCCTGGGCCGGCGAGCACGGGCCGCCAACCGGCACGACGTAGGCCAGGCTGATCGCATGCTGGCGAGGATCGTGGAAGCCGGTGACCTCCCGGTCCGGGAAGTACTCCACAACGGTGAAGGGGGCAATCGAGGCCGGCAGCCGGGGCTCGGCGTCGGCCCCCAGGTCTTTGGCAAGGTGCCGCAGCAGGGCGTCGCGCACCCGCTCCCCGTACAGGACCCTCCCGGAGACGACCGCCCGGCTCATCGAGCCGTCGGGCAACATGCGCAACAGCAGGCCCACCTCGACCACCTCGCCGGCGGTGTTGACCCGAACCGGCACGGCGTTGACGTACACCATCGGCACCGAGTCACGGGCCGAACCCAGCCGCTCAGGGCTGAGCCAACCCGACTCGGCCAAGGGGTTGCCGTTGGCCGACGGGTGGACCACCTCCACCTCGCCGAACGAACCTTCGCCGCCCGCTCCCTGGTCGCTCACAGCTCTGGCGAGTCCTCGAACACCTGATCGCGATCGTCCTCAATCAGTTCGAGCGCTTCCTCGTCGGCCGGCAGCACTGCGGGGGCGGACCGCTTCTCGGGTTCGGCGGCATCGGCTGCCAAAAGGTCGGGTACCTCGGTAAGGCCCAGTTCGGCCCTGACCGAACGGACGACCTCGGCGTCGTCCTGCAGACCCGGTTCGAAATCGTCCTCGAGCACGAAGTACTCCACCGCTCCTCGCAGCAGCGCCCGCTGAGCGTCGTCCAATCCCTCCGCTTCGTCGAGCAGTTGTGAGATCTGCTCCGCCAGGCGGTGCGCCCGGCCCGATTCCGGGCTGGACTCCAGCTCGGCCAGCCGGGTTGCCACCCGCGAGCGCAGATCAGGAATTTCCGAGATCATCAGGTTGTCGGCCAGCATCCTGGCTCGTGCGAGTGCTACTTCGGTAGGCATCGGTGCTCCTGGGTTCACGGCGGGACCGTGGTAGCGGTACCCGCTTCGCGCCCGCCGCATGCGGGGACCCTCAGTGTGCCACGACCGAGGTGGCGTCGGCGGCTGGCGGCGGCATCCTGTGACGATGCCCGAGGGAGACACCCTGTACAAGACCGCCGCCCGGCTTCGACCGGCGCTCGAGGGCGGCGAGCTGGTGCGCTTCGAAGCGCCGCGCCTCCAAGGGCTCCGCCCTCGACCCGGTGAACGGATCGACTGGGTTCGGGCTGTGGGCAAACACCTGCTGATCGGCTGTTCCGGTGGGTTGATCATCGACACCCATCTGCAGATGGCCGGCACCTGGAGGCTGGTCGAGACGGGTGGACGGTGGCCGAAACCGCAGCACCTCCTCCGTTGCCGAGTCGACGTCAGGGATTGGCAGGCCCTGTGTTTTTCGGCCCCGATGGTGCGGACCTGGCCGGTCGCCGACCTCGGTACTTCCCGTTCACCGCTCGCCCACCTGGGGCCTGACCTGTGCCTGGTCGACGCCGACCTCGACGCTGCGGTCGAGGCGATCGAGCGGCTCGCCGAACCGGACGCCGACGTGGGTGATGTGTTGCTCGACCAGCGCTGTTGCTGCGGGGTCGGCAACGTCTATCGCAACGAAGTGTGTTGGGCCCTGAAGCTCCACCCCGCCACCCCCGTCGGTTCGCTCGACCGTGCGGCGCGTCGTCGGCTGGTTACGACCGCTGCGCGTCAACTGCGTGCCAACCTGGTCGGCGGGCAGCGTCGCACGGTCCCCGGTGGTCTGGCCGTGTACGAGCGAGCCGGCGCGTCGTGTCGACGCTGTGCCACGCCGATCGCCACGCGACGGATGGGCGCGGGCCAGCGAGTCACCTTTTGGTGCCCCACGTGTCAGGAGGACCCGCTCGGTGAGCCGAAGCGGCGCAGGTGATGTTGAGGCCGATCCGACGAGGGATACCGTGAAGGGTGTGACCCCCGTCCCCGATCCTGTGACCCAGCGGTCCGGTGCGTTGCGGCCAGGACGTGCGCTTTCAATCCGTTCCGTCGTCGGTGGGGTGGTCCTGACCGGCGCACTCCTGGCCGTGGGCTGCGGCGGTGACGGGCCAAGCGCCGTTGCGGATGGCGATGCTGCACCAAGCGCGTCCAGCTCCGGCGGCGAGGCTCCGCTCGATGCAGAGGCGGCAGACGCCATCAACCTCAGGGTCGTCGCCGACGGGTCTCAGGTGGCCCTCGCCGATGTGGCCGCCACAGACCGGCCAACCCTGCTGTGGTTCTGGGCCCCCTTTTGACCCGTCTGTCGGGCAGAGGCTCCCGACATCGAGCAGTTGGCTCGAGAGCATTCAGATGACCTGACCGTGGTGGGCCTGGGCACCCAGGACACCTTCGCCGACGCAGAAACATTCGGTTCCGAATTCGACATGTCCGCCACCCGGTTGCTCTGGGAAGATGGTTTCGACTCGTGGCAGATGCTCGGGATTCGGGCCCAACCGGCCGGCATCCTGTTGGACGCCGACGGCAAGGTCGTCGACTCATGGCAGGGTCCCGTGTCCCCCGACGATGTCCTGGACGCACTTCCGTAAACCCGGGAATTGTCGTCTGAATCTCATCCGGGAGGGTGGGTGAACCCGACATAGCTCTTGAATCACCCTGATTCCACCCCGCTATAGTGGACCCGGATTGGATACACTCAAGGTCGCGTCCTCGGTGGAAGTACACCGGTTGAAGGGCGCTTGCGAGAGCACCTTGGCGGGAGCGGCGCACATGGCGACAGAAGCGGTTGGGACGCGGCAATCCCACTTTGCGGGACAGCTGGTCGACTTCGACTTTCGGTCGCCCTCCCTCGGCCACCCGGGGCTTGCCGCCAAGGTGGTGTTGGCGACCGTCGATACGGTCGTGATGTTGGCCAGCTCGCTGGTCGTGATGCTCGTCGTAGCTCGGTTGGGTGGGTGGGGGCCCGGGGACTGGCGCCGGCACCTGGCGTTGTTGGTGCTGTCGGTCCCCGTGTGGCCGACGGTGTTCGTGCAGCACAAGCTGTACACCACCCGGTTTGTCGCCAGACTGATCGACGAGGTTCGGCGCGGCGCCCACGCCATCTTCATCGGCATCGTGGCGCTGGTCGTGATCGCCTCGCTGTTCGACCTGGCGATCTCGCGCGGCTATTTCGCCGGGCTGCTGGTGGTCGGCAACCTGGCGCTGGGGGCCGAGCGCTACGCGGCCCGGCGGATCTTTGCCCGTCGTCGTTACCGGGGGGCATCGACCAAGCGCGTGCTCATGGTCGGCACGAGCGCTGAGGCCCAGGCGCTGGCGGCCATGTTCGTCATCGAGAAACACCTCGGCTACGAGGTGGTCGCCTTCGTTGACGACGACCCCGATGCCCCCGAGACGATCGATGGCATCCCGGTGTATCACCAGAGCGAGGACTTGGTGGAGTTGGCCGATGCCAAAGAGGCTCAGGGCGTGATCATCGCCACCACGGCGATGAGCCTGGAACGCTCCAACCGCTTGGTTCGGGAGTTGTCCGAGGCGCGGTTGCACGTCGAGATCACCTGGCCGCTGCGCGACATCGCCTCCCATCGACTCACCGTGCGGCCGCTCGGTCGATTTCCCGTCGCCTACGTCGAGCCGGTGGCGCGTTACGGCTGGCGGACCGCAGCGAAGCGAAGCTTCGACCTGCTGCTCGCCGGCTTGGGCCTTGTTCTCGCATCGCCGTTTCTGCTGTGTGCTGCTGTGGCGATCAAGCTGACCTCGCCTGGGCCGGTGCTGTTTCGCCAGACCCGGGTGGGGCAGCATGCCCGGCCATTCGAGGTGCTGAAGCTGCGGACGATGGTCATCGATGCCGAAGCCCGACTGGCCGAACTCGACAAGCTGAACGAGGCCGACGGTCCAATGTTCAAGATGAGCGGCGACCCGCGCATCACGCGGGTCGGTCGCTGGTTGCGTCGGGCCTCGTTTGATGAGTTGCCTCAGCTCTGGAACGTCATGCGGGGGGAGATGAGCCTGGTGGGCCCCCGCCCGGCCCTGGCCTCGGAGATGGCCGAGTGGGACCCCGAGCTGTATAACCGACTGCGGGTCAAGCCCGGCATCACGGGGATGTGGCAGGTCAACGGTCGCAGCAACACGTCCTTTGCCGACTACCAGCGTCTCGACCTGTATTACGTCGATAACTGGTCGATCCTGGTCGACGTTGGCATCCTGGCCAAGACCCTGCCAGTGGTGTTGTCGTCGCGAGGAGCGATGTAGCGACCCGTGTGGCTGGGCGATGTAGCGACCCGTGTGGCTGGGCGATGTAGCGACCCGTGTGGTCGGGTTTCGCTGCGACGTCAGATGTACTCGTGGCGCTGGAGCCAGCGAAACCCGATCCAGCCGGGAAGGTTGGGCAGCCAAAAGGTGATTAGGCGAAACAGGATGACCGCTGGCACCGCTGCGGCGTTGGTCAGGCCGGCAGCGACCAGCCCGCTGACCAATGCGGCCTCGATGGCGCCCATGCCCCCCGGGGTCGGCGCCACCGATGCCACGCTGGCACCGATCAGGTAGACCGCTCCGATCGAGGCCAGCGGCAGGCCGCCGCCGAGGGCCACGACGGCGAAGTACAGGGCGAACATGTTGCCGAACGTCACCAGCGCGGATCCGCCGAACAGCTCCAGCATCTTGGCCGGACGGCGCACGACGTCGGAGACGCCATCGGCGGATCGCTTGATGGTCGGCCAGACGCGCTCGCGCAAGAGCCGACGTGTGGCCGGCACCAGCAGTGCGAGGCCGGCCAACACGGCGACGACAGCAAGCCCGATGAGCAGCGATTCCGGCTTGGGGAGCGAGACGCCGCGGAATGCGCGACGGCCTGCCCAGATAACGAAGATGGCGAGCATCGACATGTGGACGAGGAAGCCGGCCACGGTGGTGAGGCCCACCGCCGACACAGCCACAGCCTTGTCGACGCCCTGCTTTTGGAGGAAGCGGGCGCTGAGCGCCATACCGCCCACCCCTGCCGGCGCCAGGGTGCCCGTAAAGGACGCAGCCAGCTGTGAAACGGTGAGCGGCCCGGGTCGCAGACGTATGGGCACGGCGCCCGCCAGTCCGGCGGCCCCGCCGACGTAGGTGACGGCGGTGAAGGTGGCGATCACGGGCATCCACCACCAGTTGGCCTCGCCGAGCCGTTGGACCATCTTGGGCACGTTGGCGATCTGCGGGAGCATGGCGTAGGTCGCGGCGGCGAGAACGACCAGCATCAGCACGGTCTTCTTGTCGACCCGTTCCAGCTGAGCGAGCTGTACGTCCTCGACGTCGGTCGCTTCCCGAATCTGGCGTTGCAGGTCGTCGAGCAGGCCCTTGTGCCGACGCAGTGCTTCCCGAGTGGGTTGGGCCAGCGCCTGGGGTTGTAGTCGGGGGAGAGCGGCGACGACTGCGTCGCTACCGAGCACGTCGATAGCGATGGGGGTCGTGCGTTTCGCCCCGGCGATCAGGGCGATGGCGACGAGTGCCTGCGCAACATCACCGGCGAGAAGCGAGTCGTCCGCCGCCAGCGTGCCGAAGGCGAAGTCGACCAGCGACACGCTGCCCTCCGCCCCGACGATGAGGGTGCTCTGCCCCACGCGCCGGTGCGCAACGCGGCGTCCTCTCATGGCGGCTAGCTGCGCGAACGCGTCGCGCACCCCGGCGTCGTCGAGGGCAGCGTCGCCGAGCGTCCCTGCGTCGAGTTCGTCGATCCGGCACCCTTCGACCCTGTCGTAGGCGATCAGCACCGAGTCCAGCCCTGTCGGGGCGACGGCGCGCACCCCGGGTGTTCGAACCCCGGCGTCCCTTGCGACGTAGGCCATCAGCGCTTCGTGTTCGATGCTCTGCTCCAGCGAGGCGAACGGGCGGTCGTCCCCGGCGTGCTTGTAGCGGATAAACCGGTACAGCCGATTGAGCAGGTCGGCGGCCCGGCGTTCCTCCCCGGACACTCGGACGTGCAGCTGCGAGCCATCCTCGAGCACCGCTTCGCACCGGGTCGATCCGGGGGTGTCGGTAGCGAGGATGCTGAGCTGCCGCACGGCCAAGCCGTCGTTGACCAGCGCCTTCGTGATCCTCGCTGCGCTCGGGCGGCGATCGGGCCGCCCGAAGGCGTACAGCACAGCAGCCCCGATCGTGGCTCCACTCGGGAGGGCCATGATCAGGGTGCCGGGCAGGTTGTAGGAGACGAACAGGCGGATGACGACCAGGACGGTGATCCCAATATTGGCGGCCCGACGCCAACGCGACACGACAAAGGGGCCGAGCACGATGAACGATGCGGTCCAGACGGCGATGCCCAGCGCTCCCGAGGTCGTCGCCACCGTGATGCCGTCGCGTGCGGTCAGCTGGGCGACGATCGCCTTGGGGGTACTGCGGTCGACGAAGTGCAGGACGAGGGCCATCGCACCGATCGCGAAGACGTCGGCGACGAACACGTAGCCGAACAACCGGAAACGCTTCGTGACGAGGGGGACGAGCACGATGGCCCCGATGACGACGAAGCCCAGCCATTCGAGCGACCCGTGGATGATCCGCTCGATCGTGCCGGGCAGCCGGTCGAGAAACCGGACGGCATCGCCTTCGAGTCGCACGACCGAATCCTGGACGAGGAGCATCACCACGATCAGCGCTGCAGCGATGACGGCAAAGATGCACACCCGGAGCAGGTCGACGGGCGAGCGCTGGTACCCGAGCAGTTCCTCTTCGGCCGGGGTTCCGCCGCTCGAGTACACGGCGGCGGGGGCGGTCGGCTTCGGTCTCGACATTGACCCCAACGCGGGGGACGGTGGTGGCTGCGTCATCGCCGTGACCCGACGGCCAGGGAGACGCGTCCGATCAACCGAGGACCCATTGTGCTGCTGCCCATCACCGGATCTTGGTCGTCTGGCGGCCTTGGGTCCAGACCGCGCCGCAAACGGTGGGTGGTGGGCGGTGTGTTCGGTTCGGCACGGGCAGCGCTACACCCGTTCGGGGATGACCCGTGCGATCGTGGCAGCCGACTTGTAGGCCAGCTCGGCCGCACCCAGCTCGTCGGGGCGCAGCAGGTTGGCCATGATCGCCAGGACCCACTCCATCAACGTGCGGCTGCGCATGCCCACCCGGGTGAGCTGATGCATGAGTGCCGGTCGACCGATGATCTGGGCGAACAGACGGCCGACCTTGAAATACAACCCGTACTCGTCATCGAGCAGCTGCGGGTAGCGCTGAAGGGGGATGGCTGAGCCGCCCTCGATGCTCTCGCGTAGCAGCCGGGCGCCGATGCGGCCGGTCTCGTAGGCGTAATCGATACCCTCGCCGTTGAACGGGTTGATCGAGCCGCCGGCGTCGCCGGCCACCAGCCAGTTGGGGCCGACCTTGGGGTTGACCGAGCCGCCCATCGGCAGGCGCCCGCCGGTGGGCGCCTCGATCGGGGCGGTGGGGTCGATGCCCCAGTAGTCGGGCAGGGTGTGAGCCCACTCGGTCATCAGGTGGCTGGTGTTGACCGATTTAAAACCCGAGAAGGTGGACAACAGTCCGATGCCGACGTTGATCGTGCCGTCGCCCAGCGGGAAGACCCATCCGTAGCCGGGCACCGCGTTGCCCTGACGGTCGCGCACGTCGAGGGCGGATTCGATCCACGGGTCGGCGTGCAGCGGGCTCTCGTAATAGCCACGGATCGCCATACCCTGGGGCATCGCGCGGTTTCTGGCGGTGCCGAGCGCCCGGCCGAAGCGGCCTTTGGCGCCGTCGGCGACGACGACGAAGTCGCTGCGCAACTCATAGGTCTCGCCGGACGCCTTGTGCTTGACGGTGGCGCCCATCAACTGGCCGCCCTCGAAGACCGGGCCGACTGCCTCGGTGCCCTGGTGCATCACCGCTCCGGCGGCGACGGCGTTGTCGGCGACGAAGGTGTCCAGATCGCAGCGCTTCACGACGTAGCCGTAGTTGGGGTGGATCGGGTGGTCGGGCCACGCCAGCTCCATCGTGCGGCCGTGGGCGATGGTGCGAAGGCCCGAGTACTTGTGGAACCGCTCCAGCTCATCGCTCAGGCCCATGTCCTGAAGCTGGGTGACAGCGCGGGGGGTCAGCCCATCACCACATGTCTTGTCGCGAGGGAAAACACCCTTTTCGACGATGGCGACGTCGATGCCGGCCTTGGCCAGCCAGTAGCCGGTCGCGGCGCCGGCTGGTCCGCCCCCAATGACGAGCACCTGGTGTCGACGTCCACCTTCGGGTGGGACGCCATTGGGTTGAGCGGTCGCACCGGCGATCGGGGACACCGGAACGGGCGCGTTGGGGGCGACGTCGGCTGGGGTGAGCGTGGCGGTCATCGGAGTTCTCCAGGCATGGGGGACCCCTCAGCCTGCCTCGCGGTCGAAGCCGGGCGTGGTCATAGCGGCCGGAGCCCGCTGCTTAAAGCCGTGCGGTAATGCGCACGACCGCCCTCGACGAGCGTGGCCGTCGTGAGGAGGGAACGATTACTCGACCGGTGGCTCGGCTTCCCACTTGTCGAGCGTCTCCTGGAGCTCAGCCTGCTTGTCGGCCAAGATCGGGTCATCGAGCACGGCCTGCCAGTCCTCGAGGTTGAACTCTTCGCCCGACAGGGTGGTCCGCTCGTGCAGGGTGACGTCGAGCAGTTCCTCGCCGGACAGGCTGGCCCAGGCGGGCATGCCGCCGCCCACCGCCTTGTTGACCCCGCCATAGGTGGGACCGACCTCGGTCTTCCAGCCGTCCGAGCCCAGGTAGAGCCAACGCACCTGTTCGGCCGGATCGGGGAAGGTGACCAGCAGGGCACCCTCGGCCAGTGCGGGACCGCTGCCGCCACCGCCGCCGGCGCCGTGACATGCCGCGCAGTTGGTGCCGTACACCTCTGCGCCCGAGGCCAAGGGCGTGAGCTCGTCGGAGGTAGGTACATCGTTGGTGAAGGCGAAAATCAGCGCCCAGAGGGGCAGACCGACCAGCATCGCCTGGGCGAAGGCGGGGACTTTGCGACGCCGCTTGGCGGCCGCCACCCAGGGAAGGTCGGGCTTGGGTGGCTTCGGCGGAGCCGGGGGAGCGGCGGCGGGCGCAGGGGCCGGGGTGGCCGCCGCGCTCGTTGCGGGAGCGGCCGAAGTGGCCGGCGCCGGTGCGGCGGCGCTGCCGCCGGCATCGTCGCCGCCAAGGCCCAGCGCAGCGCGGCGTTCACGGCTGCGGGCCAGCAGGTGTTCGGGGATCTCGGTCACGCTCGCTATGTTAGGACCGACCCAGAAGCCCCAACAACACAGCCCGGCGAATCGGTCGCCATCTGGTGCCTCGCGGCGCCGCAGTGGTAAACCGTCACGGACTCCAACCCGCCGTCGACGCACTTGTGAGCCGATTCACGAACTGCGGACCCGATGGGTAGAGTTCAGTCCGATCCCACCCGGTCCGTTTGGGACCGACTTCGTCCAATCCCAGCTAGCGAGGAGAATCAGTGGTTGCCTTCATCACCACAATCGTGATCCTGGTTCTGATGATCCTCCCGGTGTTCCCCTACGCCAAGCGTCGACCCGAGGGCACGCCCCTCACCTGGGGTGAGGCGATGGTGGGTGCCACCTACGTCTTTGGCGTGTTTTTCTGGGCCTATGCGGTGGTGCCCCACCAGTGGCTCACCTTTGCCGACGCCGAACTCGGCTGGCGGAGCGACCTGGTGTGGCTCGGTCCGGACGGCACCTGGCTCAACTGGTTCCCGATCAACATCCCGGCCGTCGTCGCCCGTGACGTCATCGCCACGATGATCTACATCGTCGGACTGGGGTTCAACATCTGGATCTGGGCCTGGTGGCAAAACCGTTCGCAGCGCACGACGAAGCCGGTGCCGGTCTCCACCTATGGCCGCCCGCTCGTGAAAAAGGGGTGAGTCGATGGCTGTCACCGATGCCAACCCACCGCTTCCCGAGTTCGTCGACGACTACGTGCTCCAGGAGGTCGACGCCGACTACCTGGGCCGGGCGGTCAAGCCCAAGCAGTTCATCCACATTGACCAGTCCGAATGCATCATGTGCGAAGGCTGCGTGGACATCTGCCCGTGGAAGTGCATCCACATGGTCACCCCGGACGCGATCGAGGAGGCCATCGACACCGAGCAGCCCGGTCAGGATCCGTCCGACCAGGTGATGTTTCTCATCGATGACGACGTGTGCACCCGGTGCGCACTGTGCGTCGACCGATGCCCGACGGGCGTCATCATCCTCGGCAAGATCGGGGCTCCCGCCGCCGGCGGCGACCAACATCAGCGCACCCCAACCCATGGCTACGGCTATGGGATGCGGCTGGGCTGAGCAGTAACGACGACTGAGATCAGGGAGTAGTTCGTGGCCAAGACCATGTCCTCCGGCGGCACTCAAAAGCTCCAAGAGCGGATGACGAAGCTGTGGGCCGATACCCAGGGTTCCCAAGCGTGGAACTCCATCTTCCGTCCGGGATCCATTTTCCGGAAGGGATACTCGGACAGCCCGAGAAACCGCAGCTATGTGGTGATGAACTCGGTGTTGTACCACCTACACCCGGTCAAGGTGAAGCGCCACGCGGTCAAGGTCAGCTACACGCTGTGCCTGGGTGGCCTGAGCTTCTTCCTGTTCATCCTGTTGACGGTGACCGGCATCTTCTTGATGTTCTTCTACCGGCCGACCGCCGCCCAGGCCTGGGGTGACATCTACCAGCTGCAGACCTCGGTCACGTTCGGGTTGTTGGTCAGAAACATGCATAGGTGGGGTGCCCACCTCATGGTGCTCTCGGTGTTCCTCCACATGGCCCGGGTCTTCTACCACGGCGCCTACAAGGCGCCTCGCGAGTTCAACTGGGTGATCGGCGTCATCTTGCTGACCCTCACCCTGCTGCTCAGCTTCACCGGCTACCTCCTGCCGTGGGATCAGCTGGCCCTGTGGGCGGTGACGGTGGGTACCAACATGATGGGCTACACGCCGGTGTTCGGTCAGCAGGTGCGTTTCGTGCTGCTGGGCGGAGGCGAGATCGGCTCCAATACACTGCTTCGATGGTACGTACTCCACGTCCTATTCTTCCCGTTCGTGACCGTGATCTTTATGGCTATCCACTTCTGGAGAGTCCGTAAGGACGGCGGCATCTCCGGACCGCTCTAGGAGAGGAACACCCATGACCGAAGTTCCCGAACATCTCCTCAAGCGGGCTCAAGCCGCCCGCGACAAGGCCAAGACCGAGGCGCCCGCTGATGCGGGCGGCGGCGATGCTGCCCCGGCAGGTGACAGCCGTATCCCGGCGCACTTGTTGGAGCGCTCCAAGGCCGCCAAGGCCAAGCAGGCCGGCGGCGGCGACGCAGCCGGCGTGGCGCCCACCGGTGGTGGCACGGCGGTAGCGACCGCTCCGCCCCCAGGGCCTCCGACGGCCGCCGGCCCGGGTGGACACACCCAGCGCCTGCTCACCGTGGTGAAGTCCGGCTCGATCCAGGACGTCAAGGCCAAGCCGATGGACAAGGTCCACACTTGGCCACACCTCCTGCTCATCGAGTTCGTAGCAGCCCTCTTGGTGACGGCGTTCCTGTTGATCTTCTCCTGGGTGGTCAACGCTCCGCTGCAGGATCTGGCCAACTTCAACCAGACGCCCAACCCCTCGAAGGCTCCCTGGTACTTCTTGGGCCTTCAGGAACTGCTGACGATGTTCCACCCGATGGTCGCCGGCGTGACCATTCCCGGCATGGGCATCTTCCTGTTGATCCTGGCGCCGTACATCGACAAGAACCCGTCGAACAAGCCGGAGTTCCGGAAGTTCGCCATCGCGTTGATGACCGTGCACCTGATGTTCTGGGGCGTCCTGACCATCATCGGTTCGTTCTTCCGGGGACCCGGCTTCAACTTCACGCTGCCGTGGCGTGACGGCATCTTCTTCGAGTTCTGAGCCAGGCTGACATGGACCAACGCCACAACACTCACCGCCACGTCACACAACCCCGATTCATCCGTCCCGGGTGGACGGAGAGGAAGCGAGCGACGCCATGGGCGTGATCCTCATTGCAGTTATCGTTCTGGTCGTTCTGGCCGCCGTCATGGTCCTGGCCACCGCTTTGCGCCGCAACAGCGAGCGGGCCGTCGGCGACCTGAAGGGCGAGACGCTGCGCAACGACCGCCGTCAGCGCAAGGCCAAGCAGGGTCAGAGTGTGCCGGCCGGCCGCATGGTCGAGCAGAGCGCCGAGATCGAGCGTGTGTCCAAGGAGGTCGTTCCCGCCTCCAAGGCGGAGGTGGCCACCTTCACCCCGCCCGACCCCGAGACGATTGGCGTCACCCGTCGGCAGTTCCTCAACCGGTCGGCGGTCACGCTGACAGCGTTTAGCGCCGCCACGTTCGGAGCGGCCTCGATGGTGGCCTTCCTGTGGCCGACCGGCTCCAGCGGGTTCGGCTCCAAGATCAACATGGGCAAGGTTGCCGACCTCGAGTCGGCGATCGATGGGGGTGGCGGCTTTCTCTACAAGCCGGAAGCCCGTGCCTGGTTGGTCCGCTTTCCCAGCGCCGCCCTGCAGAAGGCCCGCAGCGTGTACAGCCCACCCGAGTTGGTCGGCATGGAAGCGGGCCTGCTCGCCCTCTACCAGAAGTGTCCCCACCTCGGTTGCCGCGTTCCCGACTGCGGCACCTCACAGTGGTTCGAGTGCCCCTGTCACGGCAGTCAGTACAACCAGGTCGGTGAAAAAAAGGCCGGCCCTGCCCCTCGTGGCATGGACCGCTTCGCCATGGAGATCTCCGGCGGCAACTTCGTTGTCAACACCGGAGCCATCGTCGAAGGCCCCCCGATCGGTACCAACACCACCGGCCAAGAGGCCGAGGGCCCGCACTGCATCGGCTCCGCCGAAGAGTGATTTTGCGCTGAGGGCCGCCCGGCTCCAGTCTGTATTCGCTGATCCCCGACCTCGAGCACGAAAGTCGCACACATGACGATGCTGCTAGCCCAGCAGACCACGCAACGATCGATCGGCCTTCTCGTGCTCGTCGTCGTCGCGCTCGGCGGCGTGGCCTACCTGGTGATCCAGGCCCGCAAGGGCCGCCAGGAGATCGGTTCGGAGCTTGAACTGGCCGCCAACCGCAAGCCGTACTTGGACGACGACGAGCTGGAGACCACCAAGCTCGACCGTTCGCTGATGGCAGCGGTGGGGTTGTTGCTGCTGATCGCCGTCGCCCTGCCGCTGTACTGGCTGGCCGAACCCGGCCGTCAGGCCGGTGCTGTGAAGTCCTTCGACGAGAAGTTCGTCGAGGCGGGCTTGGAGATTTACGAGCAGGGCGCCCAGTGCGTCAACTGCCACGCGGCCGAAGGCGTCGGCGGCGTGGCGACGTTCGTCATCACCGACGAACAGGGCGAGTTTGTCGACCAGGTGCAGTGGAACGCCCCGGCGCTCAACACCGTGCTGTGGCGCTTCTCGGTCGACGAGGTCCGCTACATCCTCAACTACGGCCGGCCCGGTACGCCGATGGCTGCCTGGGGATTGCCCGGCGGCGGCCCCCTCACCGAGCAGCAGATCGACCAGGTGATCGACTACCTGTGGTCGGTGCAGCTGAAGCCAGAGGAAATGACGAAGGAGATCGACGACGCTGTCTCCCAGATCGATAAGGGTCTGGCCCAGCGGATGATGGACGTCCGCCAGGTGAACGAGGACAAGGCTGCGGCCTTCAGCGAGTTCTCCGGAACTCAGAAGACCGTGGCCGACCTGCCGCTGCCCGTCGATCCCGTTCAGGCGAAGGAGGCGGGTGCCGAGGCGGAAGACCAAGGCCTCGCGCCGGACGAGAGGAAGTTTGCGATGTCGCGGCTCGATGAGGCGGACGAGCTGCAGCTCGGAGAGATCCTCTTCAACCTCGACGCTGCCTCCGGCGCCTACAACTGCGCACGGTGTCACGTACCCGGCGCTGCATACGGCCAGGGCGGCGAGACCTTCGACGACCTGCAGTACGGCGCCATGGGGCCTCGTCTGCAGGGCATCGAGACCCGGTCGACACCCAACGAGCACTTCGAGTTCATCATGTCCGGCTCCGAGGACGGCGTGAAGTACTTCAGCCGCTCGGTCGGCTCGGGCAAGATGCCCGGCTTTGGCCTCAACCCCAACGCCGATGCGGAGGGCGTGCCCCAGCTGGGAACGCTCGGCATGTACGACCCCTCTCAGGTGTGGTCGGTCGTCACCTACGAACGCAACTTGGATCGCATTCCCAGCGCCAACCCTGACAACGCTCCCCAGGCATCGTCTGAGGCTGCCCCGGCTGACGCCGCTCCCGACCCCACCGTCAATCCGGCGGTGCCCGCTGGTGGAGATGCCCAAGGGCAGGCCGACGCCGCGCCAACCGCTGCCGCACCCGCCGGTTCGGTCCCGACCAATCCCACCGAAGAGGGCTGATCCATGTTCTCGTTGATCGCAGCGATCACGTTTGACCCGACGATCCGGGGCATTCTCGTGGTGGCCGTCGCCGTCGCCGTGCTACCCGGTTCGATTTTCATGATCATCTCGACCAACACCGGCGTGAAGCTGGGCATCCTGATCACCCTTGCTGGGTTGTTCGGATGGATTTTCCTGATGAGTTCCGTGTGGTGGATGTACGGCATCGGCCTCAAGGGCCGAGATCCGTCGTGGCAGGCCATCGAAGTCAACATGTCGCGGGATTCCGATACGGTCACCGAGCAGGTCAATTCGCTTCCCCGACCTGAGGATCTGCCCGACCCGGTGGAACTGTTGAACCGGTACCCGGACATCAAAGCCACCGCCATGGAAGACCCGGCATTCGCTTCGCTGGTAGAGACCGACCCTCAGGAACATCGCTTGACGCTGTCGAAGGTGGCGTCACTCGACTCCCAGATCCGTGAGGACCTCAACGAAGAACTGGGTGGTTGGCGCATCCTGTCCGAGCAGGACACCCGCCGGGGCGAAACCACGGCTGCTGCCGATGCTGTTCTGGCGTCGGATCGGTCGGTCAGCCTGACCGGATTTACCGGAACCGCGGACTACTTCGTCGAGGACGTCTTCTTCTACGGCGGCAAGACGGCCGACGAACCGCAGCTGCCCGACGATGACACTTCGGCGCTCAGCCGCGCTTGGACGCGCATCACCTCGATCTTCGAGCCGAAGAACCCCGACCTGCTCTCGGTGGTGACCGTGCGGCAGGCGAAGAACTTCGAGCCCGATCCTTCCAAGCCGCCGGCGACCACCCAACCCCGAACCGATGTGGATGCCCTGTCGGTGATCCAGCTGCGCAACCTGGGCAACAAACGGTTTGTACCTGCCTTGTTCACCCTCGTCAGCTTGGTGCTGTTCGTGTCCTTTGCCTATTTGCTGCACCATCGCGACAAGCTTGAGATGGCCATGGTCGAGGCTCACGAGCAGGAGAAGGACTGACGATGGGCCAGTTCCTGCCGGTGCTGGCCCTGGTGATCCTCGGCGCGCTGTTCGCCGGTATCTCCTCCTTGCTGGGCAGGCTGCTCAACCCGCCTCAGCCCAACCCCCGCAAGAACGCACCGTACGAGTGTGGGATCGTCGATCAGGTCGACGTTTCCTCGCGCTTCCCGGTGAAGTTCTACCTGGTGGCCATGATCTTCATCGTGTTCGACATCGAGATCATCTTTCTGTACCCGTTCACCCAGATCTTCCGGGAGTTGGGTGGCTTCGGGTTGGGTGACATCGTGCTGTTCTCGGCCACGCTGTTCATCCCCTTCCTGTTCCTCGTCTCCAACGGTGCGCTGGACTGGGGGCCGATCAAGCGGCTTCGCAAATCCGATATCCGCATCGGCGCCCACCGCACGACCACGACGACCGTGCGTCGGGTGGGCACCGAGGGTCGCGGCGCGGTCGTCGACATCCCCACCCCGCGCCCCGAGACCGAGGCGGCCTGATGAGCAACGACCTGACCTTCCGAAACGACGGCATCGCCGGCCTAGAGCACAACTTCCTCACCGGTAAGTTGGAGGATCTGGTGCAGTGGACCCGCACCCGGTCGTCATGGCCCGCCACGTTTGGTCTGGCCTGCTGTGCACTGGAGATGATGGCCACCGGCGGCAGCCACTACGACATGGCCAGGTACGGCATGGAGGTGTTTCGGGCCTCGCCCCGTCAGGCCGACATCATGATCGTCGCCGGTCGGGTCTCCCAGAAGATGGCGCCGGTGCTCCGCCAGATCTATGACCAGATGATGAACCCCAAATGGGTGATCTCGATGGGCGTGTGTGCCTCGACCGGCGGCATGTTCAACAACTACGCCCTGGTGCAGGGCGTGGATCAGGTGGTCCCGGTCGACGTGTACGTGCCCGGCTGCCCCCCGGGCCCGGAGACGCTGATGCACGGCATCGAAACGCTGCATGCGTCGATCCGTGCGGGCGAGATCCTTGGCCGGCGGGAACGCTACAACGGCGGCGCCAACATCCACATCGATGGCCCCAACCTGGGTCAGTCGGTCACCGTGGCACCCCGCTCATGAGCGATACCGCCGTCACCGATGAGGCAACGCTCGATCGGTTCGCCGAGTTTCCCACGACGGGGGAAGGCAACCAGCGGGTGATGTTCGTACCCCGCGAGCGGTTGCTCGACGTGTCCGAACTGCTGCGCGCCGACGGGTACTGGATGTGTGTCGACCTGTGCGGCGTCGACTACCTGTTGAACCCGGATCGCCCCCTGCCCGGGGGTGTGACAGGCGAGCGTTTCGAGGTGGTCGTCTGCCTGATCGACCACCGCCATCACCGCCGGCTGCGTCTGCGCGTGCAGGTGCCCGAGGATGATCCGACCATTCCCAGCCTGATGTCGGTCTGGCCGTCCGTCGACTTCCCGGAGCGCGAAGTGTGGGACTTCTTCGGCATCCATCCCGAAGGCCACCTGGGCGTCGATCGCATCCTCATGCCCGACTCGTGGGAGGGGCACCCGCTCCGCAAGGACTTCGAAGTGGGCGACATCCCCGTGCAGTTCAAGGAGGCCTGAGCAGTCGTGTCACCAAACGCGCCGTCTCCAACCGCACCGATCTCGGACGCGCCGACCGATCCAGCGTCGTCCATCGGCGGGTCATCACACGCCCCAAGTTCCTTGGCCGGTTCCCCCGAGGAACTGGATCCGTCGGCCGCGCTCGACGCCCTCGACGCCGCACGCGCCGAACTGCTCGACGACAAGTACGTCCTGCGACTGACCGAATCCGAGGCCGAGGAGCACTCGGGGCTCACCGAGGATCAGAACATGATCATGAACCTCGGCCCCCAGCACCCCTCGACGCACGGCGTGTTGCGGGTGGTGCTCGAGCTGGAGGGCGAAACGATCCGTCGCTCACGCCCGGTGATCGGCTACCTGCACACCGGCATGGAGAAGACCGGTGAGCAGCTCACCTACCTCCAGGGTCCCACCAACGTCACCCGCATGGACTACGCGGCCCCGCTGTTCAACGAGACCGTGTTCTCGCTGGCCACCGAGGAACTGTTGGGCGTCGAGGTGCCCGAGCGGGCCACGTGGATCCGCACGCTGCTGTGCGAGGTCAACCGCATCAGCTCCCACATGCTCTACCTGGCCACCAACGGCATGGACCTGGGTGCCGTCGGCATGATGTTGTACGGCTGGCGCGAGCGTGAGGAGACGCTGCGGTTCCTGGAGTTCGTCACCGGCCTGCGCATGAACCACAACTTCATTCGGCCCGGCGGCGTGGCAGCCGACCTGCCCGATGGCTGGCAGGCCGAGCTGGAATCGGTGCTCGATCTCATTCCCGGTCGCTTGGAGGAGTTCGACAAGCTGATGACCGGTCAGCCGATCTGGCGGGAACGGCTTCAGGGCGTCGGCGTCATCACGGCCGAGGAGGCGATCACCCTCGGCGCAACCGGCCCGATCCTGCGGTCAACCGGCTATGCGTGGGACCTGCGCCGCGAGCAGCCCTACCTGGCCTACGAGCACCTCGACTTCGACGTGATCGTTGGCAGCTACGGCGACTGCTTCGATCGCTACGCCATTCGCGTCAACGAGATCCGCGAGTCGATCAAGATCCTTCGCCAGTGCATCGATCAGATGCCCAAGGGCAACTACAAGGTTCAGAACAAGAAGGTCACGCCGCCGCCTCGGGCCCGCATCGACGAGTCGATGGAGGCGCTGATCCACCACTTCAAGATCTACACCGAGGGCTTCAAAGTGCCCGAGGGTGAGGTGTACACGGCGATCGAGAGTCCCCGTGGCGAGCTGGGCTGCTACATGGTGTCCGACGGCTCGGGCACGCCCTATCGCATGCACATCCGGGGCCCGTCGTTCCACAACCTGCAGTCGCTACCCCACCTGATGGGCGACTCGATGATCGCCGACACGGTGGCGATCATCTCGTCGGTCGACCCGATCATGGGCGAGGTCGACCGCTAGGACGCTTCCTCGGTGCCGGCTGTATCGACGGTCGTCGAGGTGGGGGTCGCAGGCGGCGTGGTCCCGGGGGTCTCGGAGCGGCTGGCCATCAGAGCGCCGCCGATCACCAAGACGACACCGATCACGGCCAGCGCCTCGACCTGGTCGCCCTGAAAGACCACCCCGAGCACCAGGGCAACCACGGGGATCAGGTAGGTGATGAAGGAGGCCCTGGTTGCGCCCACTCGGCCGACCAGGCTGCCCATGATCAGAAAAGCCAGCCCGGTGCCCACGATGCCGAGCACCGCAACCGCCAGCGCAGGGCGAATTGCAAAGCCTGACGACGGCAGTCCCCACAGGCCGTAGGGCAGCGTCCACAGCGTTGCCAACGCCAGCATGCGGCCCATCAGCGGACGGGAGCCGTACTTGGCCTGCAAGGGGGCGGCAAGGTTGATGGCAATGCCATAACACATGGTGGCGACGACGACGAGGGCCACCCCCCACGCCTGAGTGCCACCCTCACCGGCGGAGGGGGCGCTGATGGCGATCACCCCGATGAAGCCGACCCCGACCCCGGCCAATTGGGCCCCGCTGGTGCGGGTGGAAAAGAACAGCACGCCGAACAGTGCGGTGAAGATGGGCATGGCGCCGTTGAGCAATCCGGTGACCGCCGAGTTGATGTGCTGTTCGGCGATCGGAAAGAGCGTGAACGGAATGGCCACCCACAGCACCGAAAGTGCCACCACCTTGATGCGGTCGGCGGGGTCGACCGCCATGGGTGGTCCGGGCAAGACGGCCAGCGTGAGTGCCCCCAGGCCCACCCGCAACAAGGTCACCAAGCCGGGGCTGATCGATTCGAGTCCGATCGCAATGAACAGAAAGGACGAACCCCAGATACCCGCCATCGAGACGAACATCGCCCAGTCCACCGCGCCGAAGGCTCGGGTGGGCGAAAGCGAGCGCACCGGGGCTGAGGCGAAGGGGTCGGGCATCGTCACAGTCTCGCCGACGGCGGCCGGTCGCCGTCGACGATGACGCCAACCATGAGCGGCGCCAGATACCCTCGGGCGATGATCGGGCCGCAGCCGTCGTCGGAACCCCGACCATCGGAGGTGTTGTTCGGCGGGGCACCGGCGGTCGCCAGCCGGGCCTATCGTTTCGGCAACGTCATCGATCGCCACTTTGGCCTCGATCGGGTGTCCGACTACCTGGAGCAGGCCGACACCGTGGTGTGGATCGATCTCTGCCGGCCGGCGACCACCCAACTCGACGCCATTGCCGCCGAGTTGGGACTGCACGACCTGGCCGTCGAGGATGCCCTGGAGTCCCATCAGCGTCCGAAGCTGGACCACTACGACTCGCATCTGTTCCTGTCGTGTCACGCTCTCTCGACGACTGGGAGCGGCAGCGAACTGCACAACACCCGGATCGACGCGTTCATCGGCGACCGCTGGCTGGTGACCGTTCGCCACAACGACGACTTCCCGCTGGAGCCGTTGCTGGCCCGCTGGGATCACTCGGGCGACCTCGTCAGCCATGGTGTCAGCTTTCTGCTCTACGGGCTGCTCGACGCAGTGGTCGAGACCTACTTCGATGTCGTTGCGACATTCGACGACTTCTACGAGGAGATCAGCGACGGTATCTTCCGCGACCAGCCGGTCGATCCCGCTCGCCAGCGCAACTGGTTCGAGATGCGCCAGGCGCTGTTGCGCTTTCGTCGGCTCACCGTGCCGATGCGCGAGGTGATCACCGGGCTGATGCGCCCGGATCGCGGCGTGGTTGCCAGCGACCTGTACCCCTACTACCAGGACGTCTACGACCACATACTGAGGGTTATTGAGAGCACCGACGCCCTCCGGGAACTGGTCTCGACGATCGTGGAGACCAACCTCAGCCTACGGGACTACCGCCAGAACCTGATCATGAAAAAGGTGACCAGTTGGGCGGCGATCATCGCCGTACCCACGCTGGTCAGCGGCTACTACGGCATGAACGTGCGGTTTCCCGGCTTTGCCAGCTACTGGGGTGCCGCACTGTCGGCTGCGCTGATGCTGATCTGCTCGTTGACCCTGTACGCCATCTTCAAGCGGCGCGACTGGCTGTAGCTCACGACGGCCACATCGAGATCGGCATCGCAGCAACGATCGAACGCCCGCTCCATGGCCTCAAGAATCCAGCTCTCCACATTGCCGAACGCTCCGCCCCCGAGCAGCGTCAGGTACAGGCGCTTGTTGCCGGTGCGTTCGGCGTTGGCGACCCCCGCCAGCAACGTCGCTTCGTAGGCCGCACCGGGGAGGGGCGGGGGAGAGGCCCCCGGCCCCCGGGGGGGGGAGGGGGGGGGGGCGGGGGGGGCGGGGGGGGGCGTACGCCTGGGTCGGATGTCCGGCGCCGGGCAATGTCACCTCCGTACCGGCCTGAATGCCGATGCGGAGGCCGCCCATCAGCACGTCCCGATCCTGGGGTGCCATCTCGGCCACCCGATCGGCAATATCCGCCAGCCCGCCAGGCGTCGCCAGGGCGTACCCGTTCGTCATCGTCCAGAGCCGACCGTCGTCGTTGCCAAGCGTTTTGCCCAGGTCCTTCAGGCAGTCGACCTGGGTCGTTTCGCTCTGTCCGATCGAGTTCCCGATCGGCACCAGCCAGTTGCGGTAGATCGTGCCGGCGCCACAGGCGACGGCGCACGCCGGCCCCTGTGTCCGATCCGCGGCGTAGCCGGTCACCCCACGCTCGGGGGTGATGTGCTGGTTGACCATCTCGAGCAGGTTGAACTGCGAGGCCACCTGGAAGAGCGCGCCCTCGTTCTGCGGGTCGGCGTGCAGCTCGGCCACGTCGGCGACAATCTCGCTCACCGAGAGCGGCCCTGGCCGCCCGGTCGTCGATGCCCGCAGCTCGGCCAAGGACGGCGTCGCCAGGCTGCCATACGTCAACGTCCGCCCGTTTGCCAGCGAAGTGAACACATCTCCGTCGACGACGAGCTGCGCACGCACCTCATCCCCAGTGGTCTCCCTGAAGCCAACCAGGTGGTGGAACCAGCTGTGCCCCGATGCCAAGTCGGTCTCCTCAGCTTGCGGCTCTCGCCGTGTTGACCGCAGCGAGCCTGGATCGTGTCGCTCAAACCTACCCGAGCTGGTCAGCCCGGCGATGTCGATGCTCGGTGTTGGAGCGCTCCGTGGGGCAGACTCTCGGCCGGGCCCGTTGGCGGGCGGACGCGAACGGGCGGAGACGAGTATGCGGCGGCAGGCTGCGGAGCGGATGATCACAGGCAGCGCGGCCGCGCCGGTGCGCGCCAAAGGAGCACATCGATGAGTGCGCTTCGGCAGACGCGCGCTGCGCTGGCCCTCCTGGCGGTGGCGGTCGTGGTGGTCGCCTGCTCGTCGGAGTCCTCGAAGGGGTCGGCCGCACGCACCGCTGGGACGACGCCGTCGGGGTCGCCAGTGGCGACTGCCCCATCGACCACCTTGAAACCGGTCGAGCTCTGCCCGAGCAGCGAGGAGCTGTTCTGCGCTCGGTCGCCCCATGCGTTTGTTCAGACCGGCGCCCACGGCGACGAGGTGAGTCCCCTGGCCCTGGCGCCCGGCGCCGCGCCCACTGCGGAGACACCGGTGGCGCTCAGCGGGGTGAACCTCAAGCAGGGTCCGTATCGGCGAGGCGGCGAGTGGACGTCCGAGCTGCTCGACACCGAGTTGAGCGCCATGGCCGCCGAGGGGGCCCCGGCCTTCTCGGTCGTGCGGGTTGCGCTGGACTGGCCTCGATTTCAATACGAGGATGCCGACGGCGCGATCAAGATCGACCCCGACGGGCTGGATGCGCTCGACCGGATGATCGACGACGCCGCCGCTGCGGACATCCACGTGATCCTGGACGTGATCCACGTGCGGGCGCCCGATGGGCCGTGCGACGCCGATGAGCGCCTGTCCGGAGCGAAGTGGGATGTGCCGGCCTGGGCCTGGCAACGGGTCACCGGTCAGCCCCAGGACGCCGATTGCAAGGCTCGGCCCAGGGAGTTGGGTGAGCTGATGGACGAGGTGCTCGTGTTGCCCGAGACAACCGAGTTCCTCCGCACGATTCTCGAGCGCTACAACGCCTCGACCGCTCGGGGTCGCAACGTGGTTGCGATCGAGCCGGTGAGCGAGGCCGAATCGTCCGGTGGCTCGGCGATCTCGCGCAGCCAGAACCTGATCGACTCGGTCTACGCCAAGTGGCTGGCAGCCGAGGGGGAGGCATCGCTGCGACGCGCCAACCCCACCAAGATCCTGATCCTCAGTCCCAACAAGGGTGACACCAGCCTTTTTGGCGTCGACCTGACCCCGATCTCGCAGCCCAACGTCGTGTGGTCGCATCACGACTACACCATCGCTGTCACCGGCGGCTCCGAAGCCGGTGCCGGGTACTCGAATGAGGGGTGGGCCTCGGCCGACGTGCAGGACCACTCCTACCAGGCCCGGCCGGGCCGCCCGGCCTACGACCCCGAGCAGGTGCCCTTCGATCAGCGACTGACCGAGCGGCGCGACTACCTGGCCCAAATGCAGGGTTGGGCCGCGGCCGGGGCGTTGCCGATCTTCGTGGGCGAGTACGGCACGTACAACACCTGCGCCCCCCAGGGCGACCTCGAGGCCACAACGGCCTATGCCCAGCACAGCCAGGAGATCTTTGATGGGGCAGAGGTGGGCGGCGCCCCGGCGCCGGTGTCGCGCACCTGGTGGCAGCTGTCGGTTGGCGGGCGTTTCGGTGGTGACTTTGCGCTGCTGACCGTCGACGGGCTTTCCTGCCCGGACACCGATGCTGCCGGTTGGATGCCCTACGCCGTCGACCTGACCGATGGCCGCACCCGTTAGCTCTCCGCACCACGCTGTGCCGCAGCGGGTTTGGTGGGTCGCGATGGTGTCGGTAGCCTTCGCTGCAATGCACCCCGACCCGTGGCGGCACATTCCTTCCTCACCCGCGAGCGGGCCTAGGCAGGTGGGATCGTGAGCCGTTTAAGCCCTGAGAACGAAGCGTTGGCCAGGGAGATCGTCTCCCGCTACCCGCGCCCCAAGTCGGCGGTGATCCCCTTGTGTCACCTGGTGCAGGAGGAGCACGGTCACCTCACCGACGAAGGCATGCGCCATGTGGCCGAACTGGTTGGCGTCACGCCGGCCCAGGTTCAGGGCACCGCCACCTTCTACGAGATGTTCAAGATGCACGAGACGGGGCGCTACGTGCTCGGCATCTGCACCAACATCAGCTGCATGGTGATGGGTGGGGCCGATCTGCTGGCCCGGGCCGAGGAACGACTGGGTATCCGCTCCGGTTCGACCACACCCGACGGTCGCGTCACGCTGGAGGACACCGAGTGTCTGGCGGCATGCACCGATGCGCCGATGTGCCAGGTCAACCACCGCTACTTCGGCCACCTGAGCGCCGAGGACTTCGATGAGCTGCTCGACGACATCGCGTCCGGGGCGATCGATGAGGTCGTGCCTCCGCACGGCACCCTGGCCTTGGTCCGTCAGCACATCCCGGCCGATCGCCAGGCGATCATTGCGCCGCCCGAAACGCAGGTGGCGCCCCCCAGGTGGTTTGCCCGACGCGAGACGGAGCTGGCGCCCGCATCCGACGAGGGTGAGCACCGATGAGCTACCGCGATCACATCACCACCTTCGGTGCGGGCGCCGATGTTCCGATGGTGGTGTCGTCACGCTTCGCCGAGCCCGCCGGCCACACCCTCGATGGGTATCGAAGCACCGGCAGCTACCGGGGTTACCAGGCACTCGAGCGGGTGCTCACGATGGCGCCCTCTGCCGTGGCGACCGCAGTGCGCGATGCCACCCTGCTCGGCCGCGGTGGCGCCGGCTTCCCTGCGGGTGCAAAGTGGGGCTTGATGCCCGGGGACGTGTGGCCTCGCTACATCGTCGTCAACGGTGACGAGTCCGAGCCGGGCACCTATAAGGACCGTCTGCTCATGGAGCGCGATCCGCACCAGCTGATCGAAGGTTCGCTGATCGCCGCCTACGCGGTTGGGGCGGCACAGGTGTTCCTGTACGTGCGTGGCGAGATGGCCCATGCCCAGGAGCGCATCGCCGCCGCCCTCAACGAGGCCTACGCGGCCGGGCTGGTCGGCCGCAACATCGCCGGCTCGGACTTTTCGGTCGACATCGTCATGGCCTGGGGTGCCGGCGCCTACATCGTCGGCGAGGAAACCGCCCTGATCGAGTCGCTCGAGGGCGAGCGCGGCATGCCGCGCTTGAAGCCGCCGTATTTCCCGGCCGCCAAAGGCCTCTACATGGCGCCGACGATCGTCAACAACGTCGAGACACTATCGAACCTGCCGTGGCTGATCACCCACGGGACCGAGGCGTACCGAGCCGTCGGCACCGAAACCAGCCCGGGCACCCGGCTGATCGCCCTGTCGGGACATGTCAACCGACCGGGCATCTACGAGGTGGCCCAGGGCACGACCACCTTCCGCGACCTGTTCTTCGGTGAGGATTTCGGCCAGGGCATCCGCGAAGGCCACGAGCTGAAGATGTTCATCCCCGGCGGCGGCTCTGCGCCGTGGTTCTACCCCGAACAGCTCGACATGCCACTCGAGGGCAAGGTGGTGGGCGGCGCCGGCTCGATGCTCGGCTCCGGCGCAGTCGTCGCCATGGACGAGACCACCGATGCGGTCGCCGCCTGTCTGCGGCTGGTGCGCTTCTTCGCCCGGGAGAGCTGCGGTAAGTGCACCCCGTGCCGTGAGGGCACCACCTGGCTCGAGCGCATCCTTCGCCGCATCATCGACGGCTACGGCCGTCCGGAGGACCTGGGCCTGCTGGCGTCGGTCGGCGACAACATCTCCCCCGGGCCCTACCCCAACGCCGCCTGGGAGGCCGAGGGCCTCGAAGCGGTGCCGTTCCCGCCCAGGCAGACGACGATCTGCCCCTTGGGTCCCTCTGCGGTGGCCCCGATCACCTCGGCGCTCCGCCGCTTCCGGCCGGAGTTCGAGGCCTACATCGCGGCGGCCGAGAACAACCGTCCCCGCCTGACCGTGACCGCCGACCCACCACCGGCCGATCGGGTCGACGGGGCTTCTGCCGCTGGAGGTGCGCATGTCTGAGGACACCGCTGCCGATGACGTGGCCACGGTCGACGGGGTCGATGCCGACACCGCCGGCGCGGCCGAGGTGCGGGTCGAGCTCGGCCGTCAACGGCCGACGCTCACCAGGTTTGCCCCGGAGAACCCCAAGCCGATCGAGATCACCGATCCGGTCGAGATCACGGTCGACGGGCGCACGATGACCGTGCAGAAGGGCGATCTGCTGATCGATGCGGTCGAGCGCCACGGCGTGTACATCCCGCGGTTCTGCTATCACCCGCGCATGGAGCCGGTCGGCATGTGCCGGATGTGCCTGGTCGAGGTCGAAGGCCCGCGCGGCACTGCGTTGGCCCCCAGCTGTATGCAGTGGGTGTCCGACGGCATGGTCGTCCACACCGAGAGCCCCAACGCGTTGAAGGCCCAGGACGGGGTGATCGAGTACCTGCTGATCAACCACCCGCTCGATTGCCCGGTGTGCGACAAGGGCGGTGAGTGCCCGCTTCAAGACCAGTCGATGGCCTACGGGCCGGGCGAGAGCCGCTTCGTCGAGGAGAAGCGCCACTTCGAGAAGCCGATCTCGCTGTCGGAGACCGTCTACCTCGATCGGGAGCGCTGCATCCAGTGCGACCGTTGCACCCGGTTTGCCGATGAGGTGGCCGGCGACCCGCTGATCACGTTCGTCAGCCGCGGCAACACGATGCAGATCTCGACGTTCCCCGACGAGCCCTTCGCCTCGTACTTCTCGGGTAACACCGTCCAGATCTGCCCGGTCGGAGCGCTGACCGCCAAGCCGTACCGGTTCAAGGCACGACCGTGGGACCTGGCCGAGGTCGAGAGCACGTGCACGTCCTGCTCGGTGGGCTGTCGGATCACCGTGCAGTCGAGCAGGGACGAGGTGCTGCGCTTTCAGGGTGTCGACAGCGACCCGGTCAACTGGGGTTGGCTGTGCGATCGCGGTCGTTTCGGGTTCGAGGCCCTCAAGCACGACCGGATCGAAACACCCGAGATCCGCCGCAATGGTCGTCTGGAGACGGCACGCTGGTCGGAGGCCTACTCGGCCGCTGCGATCGCGATCCGAACTGCGATCGATACCGACGGCCCGGGGTCGATCGGGGTCCTCGGCGGTGCGCGTCTGACCAACGAGGCCGCCTACGCCTGGACCAAGCTGGCCAAGGGTGTCTGGGGCACCGACCACGTCGACGCCCAGCTGGGCGACGGCCTGCCCGCCGACCTGACGCTCGGCCTGCCGGCAGCGACGATCGATGAGGTCTGCGAGCCGGGCGGCACCGTGCTCTACCTCGGACCCGACCCGCGCGAGGAACTGCCGGTGCTGTTCCTGCGCCTGCGTCATGCGGTCAACAGCGACCGGGTGAAGCTGATCAATGCATCGCCGACCAGCGGCAGCCTCGACGACCTGGCCACGGTCAACCTGCCCATCCCAATGGGCGAGTTGGGCCGGTCGGTCGCCGCCTTGCTCAACGTCGGTCACGAACCCGCCGGCTCGGTCGACCCCGACCTGCTCGCAGCCGCCGCGCGGCTGCTCGACAGCGACGGCCCGCTGCGGGTCGTGATCGGGCGCCGCTCGCTGGCCGAGGGGATCGGCCCGGTGGCCGACGCCGTCGCCGCCATCGCCAGCGCCCGCAGTGACGCTACGTTCCTGACCGCCCTGCGGCGCAGCAACGTGCGCGGCGCCCTCGAACTGGGTATGGCCCCCGGGCTGCTGCCCGGCCGTATGACCCTGGACGGCGGTCGTGACTGGATGGCCGAGCGTTGGCACCGCGTGCCCGAGACGACCGGGTTGGACGCCGCCGGCATCATCGAGGCCGCCGCCGACGGTCGGATCCGGACGTTGATCCTGCTCGGCGCCGATCCGCTCGCCGACCTGGTCGCCGACGTCGACACCGCTGCGGCACTCGAACGGGCCACCGTGATCAGCTTGGCAACCCACCACAGCGCCTCCTCCCTGGCGGGCGACATCGTGTTGCCGGTGGCCGCCCATGCCGAGGTCGGCGGGACAACCACCAACCTCGAGGGTCGGGTCAGTGCTCTGGGACAGCGGGTCAACTCGCCGGGCTCAACCCGGGCCGACTGGGTGATCGCCGCCGAGCTGTCCGCCCGCCTGGGCACCGACCTGGGCCTCACCTCGATCGAGGGCATTCAGGCCGAGATCGAGCGGGTGGTGCCGACCTTCGCCGGCGCCGAACTGGACCTGCTGGGCGACCCGGGTCGTCAGGACGGCGTGCTGGTGCCGGTGATCGACGACACTGATTGGGCCGAAGCCGGCCTCCCCGAGCGGCTCGCATTTGTAGCGCCCGAGGTCACCCAGGTGCCGGCCATCTCGAGCTACTCGTTCCGCCTCGTGCTCACCCGCCGCCTCTACGACCGCGGGACCATGCTGGGGGCCATGCCCTCGAGTGCTCCGCTGGCCACCTCGTCCGAGCTGCGCATGAACCCGGCCGACTTCGGTCAGTTGGGCATCGCCGAGGGCGCCGAGTTGACCGTCCGGTCGCCATCGGGCTCGGTGACCGTGCCCGCCCGAAGCGACCACGCCGTCGCCCGGGGCAACCTGGAGCTCAACGCCGGCGCCCAGCCCGGAGCGCTTGCACTGTGCGATCCGGACCAACCCCTCACCGAGGTGCGGGTCGAGACGCTCGACGATCCGGGTGGTTCTGGACATGCGGGGGGAGCTCAGTAATGGATCCAATGTTGTCGGGCAACATCGGCTGGGCGGTCGTGGGCATCGTCGTGCTCAAGGCGGTCCTCGCGTTCACTGCGCTGCTGGTGGCGGTGATCCTCATGGTCTGGTTCGAACGTAAGTTCATCGGCGACATGCAGAACCGCATCGGCCCCAACAAGGCCGGGCCCTTCGGGCTGCTCCAGACGGTGGCCGACGGACTGAAGCTGGCCTTCAAAGAGGACCTGCTGCCCGACCGCGCCGACAAGGTGGTGTTTCGGCTGGCCCCGTTCCTGGCGGTGGTCCCCGCTTTCGGCACGTTTGCCATCATCCCGCTGGCAGGCAACTTCAACGATGGCAGCGACGGCGTGGTGTCGGTGTTTGGCTACAAGACCTTCGTCCAGGTGGCCGACCCCCAATTCGGCATCCTGTTGATGCTGGCGTTCTCGGGCATCGCCGTCTACGGCGTGATGCTGGCCGGTTGGTCCTCCGGCTCGAAGTATCCCCTGTTGGGTTCGGTGCGAGCCTCGGCCCAGATGGTGTCCTACGAGGCCGCGTTGGGCCTGTCGATCGCGTCGATCCTGCTGGCCGCCGGGGTTCTGTCGACCAACGGCATCGTCGCTGGCCAGGCCACCTGGAGCTGGAACCTGTGGATGACCGGCCTGGTTCCGTTCATCGTGTTCTTCATCGCCGCCACCGCCGAGCTCAACCGGCCCCCGTTCGACTTTGTCGAGGCGGAGCAGGAGTTGGTCGGCGGGTTTAATACCGAATACTCCTCGATGCGTTTCGCCATGTTCTATCTGGCCGAGTTCATGAACACGGTCACGATGTCGGCGGTCATCGTCACGCTGTTCTTTGGCGGACCGGCCGGCCCGACGTTCGGCCTCACCGGTTTCCTCGGCACCTGGCTGATCCCGTTCCTCTGGTTCTTTGCCAAGCTGGCCGTGTTTCTCTGCGTCTTCGTGTGGTTCCGGGCCACGCTGCCCCGCTATCGCTACGACCAGCTGATGGAGATCGGCTGGAAGGTGATGATCCCGCTGGCGTTGGGCTGGTTCCTGGTGTTGACCGCGATCAAGGTGGGCGCCGACCAGGGTTGGAACATGGGGGCGGTCATCGGTGTGGTCATCATCGTCCTGCTCGCCGGATGGGCGTCGATCGTTGCCGCCTCGCGCGCGGCGGCGACCCGCAGGAGCGATGGTCATCTGGAGTTGATGGCCGATGTGGAGCTGCCGCCGAAGGACGCCGGGCCGTCGACGAACGCCGGATCATCATCGAACCTGGCCGGGAGGCGCTGATGGGCTATCTCGACGGCTTTGCCGTGACGTTCAAGAAGCTGTTCAAGCGGTCCGACACCGGGCGCGTCGTCACGGTGGACTTTCCGAAGGAAAAGACCGCCCGTCCCAACCGGTTGCACGGTCGACACGTGCTCAACCGGTACGAGGACGGCATGGAGAAGTGCATCGGTTGCGAGTTGTGCGCCGGCGTGTGCCCCGCCAACTGCATCTACGTGCGGGGCGCCGACAACGATCCCGACGACCCGACCTCTCCGGGCGAGCGCTTCGGTTACGTCTACGAAATCAACTACCTGCGCTGTATCCACTGCGACCTGTGTGTCGAGGCGTGTCCGACCGAGGCGATCACCGAAACCAAACAGTTCGCCTTCTCCTTCAGCCAGCGCGGCGATGCGATCTACACCAAGGCCGAGCTGCTCACCGACGACAAGGGTCGTGCCCAGCGGCAACCGTGGGAGCTGTGGTCCGGCGACGAGGACGAGCACACGTCGGCGTGGATGCGGGCCACATCGCCGCAGGGCGACGCCAGCTTCGAAGGCGTGGTGGCCTGGTCGGGTGAGCTTGGCTTCGGCGTGCGGGCCCCCGAGGTCGGCCAGTCGACCATCGAGGATCATCAGCCGGCGACCAACCAGGTCGACGCCGCCGAACATTCCGAGGCGCTCAAGCCCGACTCCCTTCACAACGAAGGCAGGGCCCACTGATGGTCGAGTTCGTCGTCTTTGCGATTTCGGCGGCCATCGTGCTGGGCGGCGCACTCGGTGTCGTCGGGTTTCGTAGCCCGGTGCACAATGTGCTGTCGCTGATCGCCACCCTGTTCGGAGTGGCCGTACTGTTCATCGCCCAGGAGGCCTACTTCCTGGCTGCCGTGCAGATCATCGTCTACGCCGGCGCCATCGTGGTGCTGTTCCTGTTCGTGATCATGTTGTTGGGCGTCGATCGCCTGGAACGCCTCGATGCCGACCGTCTCAAAGGTCAGCAGGTCGCCGCCGCCGTGGTCGGCGGTGCCATCGCCGTACTGTCGGTGCTGGCCCTGTTCGCCGGGGACCAGGGCGCGGGCGCCGATGCGGCGGTCACCCGCTCGCTGCAGGGCGAGCGCGACGTTGAGGGCTTGGCCCGCCTGGTGTTCACCGACTACGTATGGGCCTTCGAGATCACCTCGGCGCTGCTCGGAATCGCCGTCGTGGCGGCCGTGCTGTTGTCCCGTCGCTCCAGCGAAGCGCCAATCGACGCCGACGACTACCCGGAGGTCACCGACATCTTCGAATCGGACGTCCCCGAGGATTTCCTCGACGATCCCGACGACGACCTCGGCGCAGCGGGTCAGGCACCCAGCCCCCGCCCGGTCGAGGCCGCCGGATCGCCCGGAGATCTGGTCCGCGACAGCGAGGATCCGCAGTGACGCCGCTCGCCGCCGACCTCACCATCGGTCAGGACGCGTATCTGCTGTTGGGCGCCGGCCTGTTTGCCATCGGGCTGGTCGGCCTGATGGTTCGAAAGAGCGTGCTGATCATGGTGATGTGTGTGGAGCTGATGCTCAACGCCGTCAACATCACCCTGGTGTCGTTCTCCCAGACCCTCAACGACCGGGTGGGCCAAATGACTGTGTTCTTCGTGATGGTGGTGGCAGCAGCCGAGGTCACGGTCGGGCTTGGCCTGATCGTGGCGTTGATGCGTCGCCGTCCCGGCGCCACCGCCGACGACATTTCGGTACTGCGGGGCTGAGCTGATGAACCTCGCCGAGCTGATCTGGCTCATCCCCGCCTTCCCCCTGCTGGGTGTCGTGTTGTTGTTGATCGCAGGCCCCAAGATGGGCGAGCGCGCCGGCTGGCTGGCCACCGCCATGATGGGCGGGGCGTTCGTCTCGTCGGTCGTGGTGTTCGCCGGGCTGCTCAGCCTGGGCGAAGAGGAACGCGAGGTGACCGTCACCCTGTTTCGCTGGATCCCCGCCGGGGCCTTCAGCGTCGACATTGGCTTCCTCGCCGACCCCTTGTCGATCACGATGTGCCTGTTCGTCACCGGCGTGGGCGCGTTGATCCACTTGTATTCGATCGGCTACATGCACGGGGATCCCAAGTTCTCCAAGTACTTCCTCTACCTCAACCTGTTTGCCTTTTCGATGCTGATGCTGGTGACCGGTTCCAACCTGTTGGTCACCTTCCTCGGCTGGGAGGGGGTGGGGGCGTGCTCGTACTTCCTCATCGCCTTCTGGTACCGCAGCGAGGTCAACGCCGCCGCTGGCAAGAAGGCCTTTATCACCAACCGGGTGGGCGACGTCGGGTTCATGCTCGGCACCTTTTTGGTGTTCACCACGATCGGCTCACTCAACTACCTCGACATCTCGGCGGCAGCGGCCGGTATCACCGGAGCGACCGCCATCGCCATCGCGCTGCTGTTCTTCATGGGCGCCGTGGGCAAGTCGGCCCAGCTGCCGCTGTTGGTCTGGCTGCCAGACGCGATGGCAGGTCCGACGCCGGTCTCGGCGCTGATCCACGCCGCCACCATGGTCACCTCGGGCGTCTACCTGCTGGTCCGCCTCAACCCGATCCTGTTCGAGGCCGCCTGGGCCAACGACGTGATCGCCTGGGTGGGCGTGCTGACCGCCTTCTGGGCGGCGACGGTGGCGCTGGCCCAGAACGACATCAAGAAGGTGCTCGCCTACTCGACGATCTCGCAGCTGGGCTACACGTTCCTCGCCGTCGGCACCGGCGCCTACGGAGCCGCCATCTTCCACGTCGTCACCCACGCCTTCTTCAAGGGCCTGTTGTTCCTCGGTGCCGGGTCGGTGATCCACTCGCTTCACGGCGACCAGGACATGCGCCGCATGGGTGGGCTGCGCAAGTACCTGCCGATCACGTCCGCAACGTTCATCATCGGCTGGCTGGCCATCGCCGGCGTGCCGCCATTCTCTGGTTTCTGGAGCAAGGACGACATCCTCGCCGGCGCCTGGGAGTTCGGTCCGTCCGGCAAGGTGCTGTGGGCCCTCGGCCTGCTCACCGCCCTGCTCACCGCGTTCTACATGACCCGTCAGGTGATCCTCGTGTTCTTCGGGGACGAGCGCTTCCGGCCGGAGGAGGTCGCTGCCGAAGACGCCGCCGCCGACGCTGCCGCCGCGGTGGCGGCCGGTGAGGGCGATGTCGAGGTCGAGGCCGCAGCGGTGCTCGTCGCCGCCGGGGGCGGCCCGGACGCTCGTGGGACCGACTGGGCACTGGTGCCGATCGAGGAGCCCCGGGAGGAAGGCATCGGCCTCGAAGCGGGCCAGGACCCGCACGAATCGCCGCCCCTGATGTGGATCCCGCTGGTGGCGCTCGCCGGTTTGGCCCTGATCGGCGGTCTGCTCAGCACGCCCTTCTCAACGAGCACCCGCTTTCTCGAGCAATGGATTGAGCCGGTTCTGGCCCATCCCCACGAGGCGCCCGGAGCTTCGACGCTGATCACCTTGGCGGTCATCGCCGTCATCACCGCGCTGTTGGGTATTGCCGCCGGCTACGGCGTCTACCTGCTGCGCAAGGCCGACCCTCGCCGCATCGAGCCCAACTTCTTTCGCTCGGCTTGGCACTACGACGAGGGCCTGTCCGCCTTCGTTGCCGGGCCCGGCCGTCGGTTCTTTGACGGGCTGGCCGAGTTCGACCGTCAGATCATCGACGGAGCGGTCAACGGTCTCGGCCGGTTGTCGATGCGCGACGGTCGCTACCTGAGCCGCCTGCAGACCGGCCAACTGCGCCGCTACGTACTCGGCCTGTCGGTCGGCGCCGCCACCGTGTTGGTGTACTTCGTGACCAGGATGACCATCTGATGTCGGCCATGCTCGCTACCTCCACCCTGCTCGCTTCGACGTCCGAGGAGCTGCCGGCGTTGCTGCCCGCCCTGGTGCTTGCACCGATCCTCACCGCGCTGGCCGTGATGCTGGTGCCAGCCCGCGGCGAGGACACGCCACGTCAGGTGGCCCTGCTCGGCGCCCTGGTCACCGCTGCGCTGTCGGTGTACATGCTCACCCAGTTCCAGCGTGGGGATGCCGGCTACCAGTTCGAGGTGCAGACCCCCTGGATCTCCGACTGGGGCATCTCCTGGCACCTTGGCGTGGACGGCATCTCGCTGTTCCTCGTCGTGATGACGGCGGTGCTGTTCCCCATCAGCATCCTCGGCGCCCGAGCGGGCCACGCCCCCAAGGCGTACTACGCCTGGATGTCGCTCTTGATGGCCGGCTCGATCGGCGCCTTTTTGTCGCTCGACCTGCTGTTGTTCTTCGCCTGCTTTGAGCTGGTGCTGGTGCCGATGTACTTCCTGATCGGCCGTTGGGGGCACGGTAACGCCACCTATGCCGCCAACAAGTTTTTCCTGTACACGATGTTCGGCTCGGCGTTCATGCTGGTCGGGCTGTTGTCGCTGGCGTTCCTTAACCAGCGTGCGACCGGCCGTCTCAGCTTCGACCTGGTCGAGCTGACCGCCAGCCAGGCGATCTCGACCAACGCCGCCCGTTGGATCTTCGCCAGCTTCGCTCTCGCTTTCGCCGTCAAGGTGCCACTGTTCCCGGTGCACACCTGGCTACCCGACGCCCACACCGAAGCGCCGACCGCCGGTTCGGTGGTCCTCGCGGGCGTGTTGTTGAAGCTCGGTGCGTACGGGCTGATCCGCTTCGGCCTGGAACTGTTTCCCGAGGCCGCCCGCTGGGCCACCCCGGTGATGATGACCGTTGCGGTGATCGGCATCATCTACGGCGCCATCGTGGCCGGGATGCAAACCGACCTCAAACGCCTGATCGCCTACTCGTCGATCGCCCACATGGGCTTCATCGTGTTGGGCATCTTTTCGCTCACGATCATCGGCCTCAACGGCGGTGTCATCCAGATGCTGAACCACGGCATCTCCACCCCGGCGTTGTTCCTGCTGGTCGGCTATATCTACGAGCGGCGCCACACCCGGGACATGAACGTGCTGAGCGGTCTGCAGGTCAAGGCGCCCATGTTGGCCGGGTTCTTCATGCTCGTGATGCTCAGCTCGGTGGGTCTGCCCGGGCTGAACGGTTTCGTCGGCGAGTACCTCTCGATGTTGGGGGCCTGGCAGACGCACCGTTGGTGGGCGGTCGTCGCCGTCTTCGGCGTGATCCTCGCCGCGTTCTACCTGCTGTGGGCCTACCAACGGGTCTTCCACGGCGAACCGACCGGCGACAACGAATCGATGACCGACCTCAAGACCGGCCAACGCTGGCTGATGGCGTCCTTCGTGGCCATCATCGTCTTCTTGGGCGTCTACCCGCAGCCGGTGCTCGAACGCATCACCCCCTCGGTGGAGCGGGTGGTCACCCAGTTGGAACGACATAGCGATTATCGGGCACCCGAGAGGCCGACGGCACCGATCGCCGCAGATGCTGACGCTGAGACGGGCCTGTCCGGGGAGGGCGAAGGATGATCGCCACGATGCTTCAAGCACTTCCGGGCAGCGTGGCCCAGGGCGGCAGCCCGGCGGTCACCCCCGAGGTGGCCTGGGGCTACCTGTCACCGGTCCTGATCATGTTCGGCGGCGCGTTGGTGTTGCTGCTGCTCGCAGCGTTGCTGCCCGGCGGAGTGCCGCGCCACGTCGCGTCCTTTGGCACGGCGGCGATCGGCCTCGCCTCGATGGCGGCGGGCATCCCGTTGTGGTCGATGATCGTGGACCCGACCGGTGGGCCGACCTCGGCGGTGTCCGGAGCGGTGGGGGTCGACGGTTTCTCCGTCTTCTCGTACTGGGTGATCGCCGGTGCGGTCGTGCTGGTCGCCCTGCTGTTCCACAGCTATCTGGCCCGCGAGGGGCTCGAGGGCGTCGAACCGTATGCCCTGATGCTGTTCTCCGCAGCCGGCGGCATGGTGATGGCTTCTGCCAACGACCTCGTCGTGTTGTTCATCGGGCTGGAAATCCTGTCGCTCGCCGCCTACACGCTGGCGGCGATGCACCGGCGCCGCATCGGGTCGCTCGAGGCAGGGCTGAAGTACTTCATCCTTGGAGCCGCAGCGTCGGCGTTCCTGCTCTATGGCATTGCGCTGATGTACGGGGCCACCGGCACGACCAACCTGGGCCGCATGCGCTTGTACCTCGACGGTCAAGGCCTGACCGCCGACAACCTGTTGCTCGGTGGCATCGCAATGTTCATCGTCGGTATGGGTTTCAAGGTGGCGGCGGTTCCGTTCCACTGGTGGACGCCCGACGTCTACCAGGGCAGCCCGACCCCGGTCACCGCCTTCATGGCCTCTGCGATCAAGACCGCCGGGTTCGTCGGCCTCCTGCGGGTGCTCGTCGTTGCGCTCCCCGCCTACCGGGGCGATTGGCGACCGGTCATCGAAACGCTGGCGTTGCTGTCGCTCTTCGGCGGGGCGCTCGGCGCCATCGTCCAGACCGACGTGAAGCGCATGCTGGCGTACTCGTCGATCAACCATGCCGGCTTCATCCTCGTCGGCCTGGCGGCCGCCTCCGACAAGGGCATTTCGGCGGCGTTGTTCTACCTGGCGATCTACTCCCTGATGACCATCGGTGCCTTCGCCGTGGTGACGATCATCAGCCGTGAAGGCGACGGCCACACATCGCTCGCCGACCTTCGAGGCCTGTCCCAAACCCGTCCTGGGCTGGCGATGGCCTTGGTGGTGTTCGTCCTGGCCCAAGCGGGGGTGCCGTTCACCGGCGGCTTCTTCGCCAAGTTTGGCGTGATCGCCGCAGCGGTGGATGCCAACCTCTGGTGGATGGGCGTTGCCGCCATGCTCAGCGCAGTGATCTCGGCGTTCGTCTACCTGCGCATCGTTGGTGCGATGTTCTGGGCGTCCGATGACGACGCCGTGGATGCCCCCGCGCCGGCCACCCGCAGCCAGCTGCTGCTGCCTCGAACGGCCATGATCACGATCGGGCTGTGCCTGATCGGCGTGGTGCTCACCGGAGTCTTCCCCGGGCTGATCACCAACCTGACCCGCCAGGCCGTCGTCATCCTCGGCTGAGCGCTCACCGCACAGCGTAAGGATGACCGTACTCCCCGTGGTGCCCCACCGGGGGCGCCCGGCCCGGTAAGTTGAGGCGTCCACCGCTCCTCGGGGTGATCCTCGACGATCGTGGTGGGTTCGGCAGATCCAAACCAGCGAGGGGCTCCCCATATGGCGATCAACGGCTACCGCACCATCCCGACCGACGGTTCGGGCGAGCTCTACTCGTGGCCGGGGTGCGTGGTCCTCGTCAGCTCGGGATGGAGCGATGGGGCTGCCTTCGCCGATCGGGTGGCGCGCACCGATCACGACGATGCAGCGCTGGCGTTCCGCGACCTGGCCGGCTGGCTACTGGCCCGCTCCGGCGACACGGTGGCCGACTTCGCCGCCGTCCTGCAGACCGGGTCGTCCCTGCTGTGCATGGCGGCCGGCAGCTCCGAGGTGTTGGTCGGCGACGGTCGACGGGTGGTGGCCGACGTGTCGGGCATGTGGGCCCAGCTCGTGTTGGCTCAGCAGCCCGACCGCATCGAACTCGGGGTGAGCGCAGGCCTCGCCCCCGACCGGGTCGACCTGGAACACGGCGTCGTGCCCGCCGATGGTGTGCTGCTGATCCCAGGTGGCGGCGAGTCTCCCGGATCGGTGGCCGGCGCGGCCGCCACCTCATCGGCGACCGGCCCTGCCACTTCGGGCGAGGCCTCCGGTGGCACCGCCGGTTCCCCCGAGCCCGCGGCCTCCCCGGTCGGTGCGGAGTCAGCCTCAGACCAACATCGGTCCGCCGCACTGTCCCAGCCGCCGGTGTCCGCACCCGAGGTCGGTGGGGACGTCCAGCCGCCCGCGGCGCAACCGGCCCAGTCGGGCGCAGGCTCGGGTGGTGTCGTGGCCGCCCCCGGAACGGTTGCGCCCGCATCCGCCGGCTCGCAGCGGGTGGCGGCAACGGAGCGTCCCACGGTCGGGGACGCCGCTTCCGATGCCGCCCCCGAGGAGAGCGACGCCACCGAGGGCGGTCCGGGCTCCGACCCGAGGGGCTCACCGGGCGCCGTGAGCGGCGGTTCGGGCCAGTCCCGTCACCAGTTGCCCTTCGACGCCGAGTTCGGCAGCCAGCCGACCGATGCCGACGGCTTGGTCGGCCTCGTCAGCGAGGAGCCGGAGCCTTCGGGCACCTCCGGCTCCGCCACCCCTGCCACCGCCCGATCCGCCGGCCAGGCCGGCGATGAGGGCGTCGAGCGCCCCGAACCCACCGGCGAGCACCTGTCCGCTTCGACCTTCACCGAGAACGGCGAGCCCGACGGCCCGCCGATCGACGATCAGTCACCCGCTGGTGAGGCGACGGGTCTCGTGCCCATCGTGACCACCCCCAGCGTGCCCGGCGGCATGGTGTCGGGCTCCTCGGGTGGGGGGACGGCGGCGACGTCGACCACCGAAGCGCCGGGCCGAAGCCACCACGGTTCCGCCCCGCCGCCCCCGGACGACGCATGGCCTCCGCCGCCGGCGTGGGCACCAGGTGGTGGCGCAGCATCCGACGCCTCGGCATCGGACGATCAGGACGCCGATGCACGAGGCGACAAACGTCTCTCGGGCGATCCTCGTCCCGATGACCCCGAGTTTGGCGACGATCCCTTCGCTGACGACAGCTTTGTCGCCCCAGCGTCGGAGGACGTTCCCCTCAGCGACGAGCCATGGGCCGGCGACTGGGCGGTTTCGAGCGATGTGGGAGCCGCCGATGTCGACCTGGTGACCGGTGAGCCGGCCGACGACGACGGTTCCGACGAAGACTCCGCTTCAGAGGACGAGGGCACCCCGAAGGACGATACTAACGAACGCGATTGGGACTCCGACGGTCTCGATGACGATCAGTCGATCCCGCTGTTGCTCTTCGATGATGGTGTGGCGGTCGAGCTGCCCGGCGACGTGCTGATCGGGCGTCGGCCCGACCCCGGGGTACGTGACGACCCCTCGCGTCTGCACACCCTGACGATGACCGATGACTCCCAGGCGGTGTCGCGCAACCACGTCGAGTTGCGCCGCCGGCTGGACGAGGTGTCGATCGTCGACTGTGGCTCCGCTAACGGCACGTTCGTCGAGGCCACGCCGGGTGAGCTGACCCGGCTCGATGCCGAAGCCCCGCACGTGCTGCGCGATGGCGAGCGGGTCGTCTTCGGCAAACGGTGGTTCGAGTACCGGGCGCCTCGTCCGACGGACTCCGACGAGTAATCGTCAGCTGATCGGCCCGACGAGCGAGGGGCCGCAGAGCGACTCTCGCCGTTACCGTGCCCCTGATGCGCCGCACACCGCTGTGGTTTCCCTTTGCCTTGACGTTGGTGGGGATCACATCCAACGCGCTGGTCACCCCGGCGCTGCCCAACGTGCTGGCCGAGTTCTCGGCGTCTGAGGCGACCTCGGGGTTCATCGTCGCCTCGGGCTCGGTAGCGGGCATCTTCGTGGCGCCGATCGTCGGCATCGCCGCCGATCGCATCGGTCGCAGACCGGTGATCGTCGCTTGCCTGTGCATGTTCGGCATCTTCGGCACGGCGGTGGCCCTGGCGCCGACGTTGCCGCTGCTGATCGTCGCCCGGTTTCTTCAAGGCGTGGGTTCGGCCGGTCTGCTCAATTTGGCGGTCGTGTTGATCGGCGACGTCACCAGCGGTGACCGGCGCACCAAGCTGATCGGTCGCAATTCGGCGGTGCTCACCACCGGCCTGGCAGTGCTGCCGCTGATCTCGGGCGGCGTCACCCAACTCTTCGACTGGCGGGTGACCTTCACCCTGTATTCGGCTGCGCTGCCCTTGGCGCTGGTCGGTTGGTTCGTCATCACACCCACCCCCTCCGTCCGGATCGACTCGGTCGCCGACCAGCTGCGCGGGGCGATCGATGCGGTGCGCCATCCGGTGAACCTGGCCAGCATCGTCGGCGCAACCTTGGTGTTCATCGGCATCTACGGGCTGTTCCTCACCGTGTTGCCGCTGCACCTCGAAGGCGAGTTCGGGCTGAACGCCGCCAAGCGGGGAGCGGTGTTGTCGGTACCGGCGGTCACGTCGACGCTGGTTGCGTTCAACCTCGGGCGCCTGCGCGCCGTGTTCGCTGTCCGTCAGCTGATCATCGGAGGTGGCGGCATCTTTGTGGTGACCTTCCTGCTGCTCGGTGCTGCGGGCACCCTGGTGCTCGTCGTCACAGCAGCCCTGCTCTACGGCGGCGGGGAGGGGATGTTCGTGCCCACCCTGCAGGAGGTCACGGTGTCGAACACCCCCGACGAGCATCGAGCCGCAGCGTTGGCCGCCTGGACCTCGGCCAGCCGGTTCGGTCAAACGGCGGGACCGCTGATCGCCGGCGGACTGCTGAAGGTCGTGTCCACCTCGGTCGTCCTCGGGCTCGGTTCGGTTCTGGGCATCGCCATCGTGATCCTGGGGGTGGCCGGCCCCTTCGCCCGCTCGACCGGCTCCTCGGCACCGGCCGACGCGTGGTGAGTACGGGATGATGGGCGCCCGACACGACGGGTTCCGCTCATCACGCTGCTGTTCAGCATCGGTTGGCGAGGCGGCGGTACCTCGCAGTTCAGTCCCAACACAGCGGCTCCGACACCTCGGCGGGCTGGCGGGACGTCACCACCCGAACGCAGGATGCCCCGGCTGAATCGGCGAGGACCGATGATCGTTCGGTGCCGGGGCGGAGCATCGGCCCTGGGCCGTCGATTGTTCCGCCGACGCCGGCCAGCCCCGAGGCGCTGGGACGGTCTTCGATGATCCCGCCACGTCTCGGGTAATCGTCGCGGCGCAGTACCCACGACAGGTCCGGGTCCGGATCCCCGGTGCGGATCAGCAGCAGTGTGCCGTCCGCTCGACGATCGAGGGTCAGCCCGGCGGGTGCATCGGCGCCGAGCGGGTCGGCGGGGGGTAGCCGCCGGGCGAGACCGGTCACCCGAGCCTCGGTATCGGCATCTGTGTTGGTATCTGTAGCCGAATTGGAATCGGTGGCAGGGGACGCGCGGTCGCCGATCGTCGGTCGGGGGTTGTCGCTCCGCGACGGTCCCGGGCCAGGACCCCCAAGAGCGAGGGCCCCGAGGGCGACGATCCCTGCGAGAGCGGTGGCGACCATCGTCGCCCGAAAGCGGGGACTTCGGGGACGTTGGTGGTGTCGCCGCGGAGATGGGGGATCCGAACCTGATGCGATCTGATCGGGTCGGTACAGGGCGCGCAGGGTGGCGGCTGCCACCGCGGCGCCCCCCGATGGGCGTCGGGCCGGGTCGGGCTCCAGCCACGCCATCACCCAGTCGGACAGGCCGGGCAGGCCGGCGAGCGAGGCCGGAGGCGCCTCGAGTGCCCCGGCCCGCCGCCGGGCTACCAGGGCTTCGGTCCCGTCGCCGCGGTCGAGTGGCGGCCGTCCCTCCGCCAGGTGAAACAGGGTGGCGGCCAACGCAGCCAGGTCGGCCCCTGGGCTGAGCGGCCCGCCGTCGAGCTGCTCGGGTGGGGCGTGTCGGGGTGAACACTCGGGCGCAGATGGGGCACCGGTGGGGCAGGTCAACGAGAAATCGGCCAACCGCACCAGTCCCCAGCGGTCGCGCAGCAGGTTGTGTGGCTTGATGTCGCCGTGCACCAGGCCGCGCCCGTGGAGGACGGCGAGCGCATCGGCGACCTGCGCCCCCAGCTGGGCGAGCTCGCTTGGGCTCCAGCGGCGTTCAGGGTCGAGAGCGCCCTCCGAACACCACGACAACACCAGGACAGGTCGCTCCCCGGCGACGGTCCCGTAGCATTCGATCGATGCCGGGTGGCCGGCGAGCTGAGTGAGGGCAGTCAGCTCGCGTGCCATGGGGGTTGGGCAAGGCATGGCCGCCGAAGAGCCGGCGGAAAATTCCTTCACCACCACATTGCGGGCCAACAGGGGATCGTGGGCCAGCCACACCTCGCCGTGGCCGCCCTGCCCAAGTGGGCGGAGCGGCCGCAGCCCATTGGGGAGGGGCCCGGGGGGAACGGACCGAGCCACGCCGCCGAGCACCGCTGTTGCGTCATGGTCGTGGCGAACCGGCCCCGCGCGACCCATCACCTGGCGATGCGTTCCGATGCTCGCCCGGACCGCAGCCGGCTCTGCGGGGTTCGGCGCTTCGCCGGAGAGGATTGAGCCCGCCGAGCCTCGGGCGGCCATGGCTTCCAGGGCTCGGCCGAGGTCCCCGGCGGCGATGATGTCGGGTTGGCGCCGGGTGACCGACGCCAGCAGTTCCGAGATCAACGCGACGGCCGGCTCGTGAGGCTCCGCTTCAGCCGTCCAGCTCGTGCCAACCCCCTGGCGATGACGCACATCGACAGCGGCGGGTGCGCCGTTCGGCGGCACGACTCCGAGGGCGTCGCCCAAGGTGAGGAGCAGGCCGTACACGTCGTCAGCCGGGATGGGAACGGTCCGCTCGGTGCATCGAGCGCCAAAACCGTCCAGGCGGGCCCGGCCCCAGCGATCGAGCCGGATGGCGGTGGCGTCGAGCGCCCCGTGAACCAGCGGTGGACGCAGCCGATGAGCGTCGTCGAGGGTGGCGGCCAGGGTGGCGCCGATCGTGATCAGGTCGGCGACGGGCAGCCGCGTGTCTGGCGCCTGCCCGGGTGCCAGGTCGGCCGGGGCGACCGCTCGTCCATCGGCGATGGACGGTGCCTCCCGCCCGTCGGCGCCGGACGGCGATTGGTCGGAGCCTCGACGTCGCCCGATCACACCGGCCAGCGTGGTGCCGGCCCACCCCAGGCGCACCTCGCATCGACCGCCGCTGATCGGGCGCGCCTGGTGAACCGCCACGACGCCGGGGTGGCCATCGAGACGTGCTTGGGCCCTGGCCGCCAACAGAAGCGCTTCGCCATCGTTCGACTTCCGCAGCTCCACGCTGGGATGGCCCAGCCCGCGTGCATCTTCGGGCGTTCGCCCGGCGGCGTGAGCGCTGCTCTCGGGGTGGGTGCCGCCAGGTTGTTCATCGATCAGGTCGCAGCGCCATCGTTGCCAACCCGGGCGGGCTCGCACCGCTACCGCTGCGGTCACCAAGCGCGGCGAACCATATCCCGGGGGTTGGTCCGGGGCGTCGGGGTCGTCCGGCGGGGCCGACCCAGCGGTGGTGTGAGCGATACGAATCGCTCTACCCCGCCAGCGATGTCGCCGGCTGTCGGGGAGCGGGTGAGAGTTCGGAGAGGGCCACCCGCAGCGCCTCGGCGGCTCGCTCGCCGCTGGCCCGGGCAGTCACCCGGCACTGGTGCCCCGTCGGCTCCAGCCGCACTTCGACCACCTCCAAGCGGGCGGGGTGTCGGGTGAGCCATCGAACCAGGCGCACCAGCGCTGGTTCGGGGGGCGGAGGGGACAGGCCCTTCAACAGCGACGCGTTGGCCTCGATCACGTCGATGCCGAAACGGCGAAGGCCTCGCTCGAGCAGGTGGGTTGCCTCCTCGCGGTCGTGGGTGGTCTCGACGCTGACCGGGTACGGGCCCCCGAGGTCGGACATCCACCATTGCAGTCGGTCGGCGCGACGGTCCCAGTCGTCTGGCTCGGAGCTGGCTGCGTCACCCCAGGGGGAGTGGGGATCAACCGGCGGCACCGGGCGAATGCGTCGCGTTGTCGGCGGGGCCACGCCCGCCGGAAGCGGTGGTCGAGCGTCGGGCCGACGCCGGGGCGCCACCCTCGTGCGGTCCGAGTCGGTGAGGACGGAAGCGCTCAGCAGGTGGTCGGTCATCACCGGGTTCCCTTCAGGTCGTCGAGCAACGCCAGGTCGGCCGGCTGCACCAGCTGGTGGGCAAGGGCGTGTTCGACCAGGTTCTGGCGACGGTCGTTGGCAGTGGTGCCGACCCGTCCCTGCAGGCCGCGGACGCCGTGGCGCGAGAGGCGGCCGCACAGGTGGTCGAGCTTGCGGTTGAACTTCGACAGTGTCCAGCCCAAACGCATCGCCGTCTGCCGGTTGGGCGGTAGCCGCTCCGGCTCGACGAGCGGGTCGCGCAGCCGGGGCTCCGCCAAGGCCGCCAGAAGCGCTCGCTGATCGTCGTTGAGTTCGAAGACACCCCAGCGAACGGTGTGGTCGAGCTCGGTCTCGCCCGGTGTCGGGTCGTCGTGCGGGACAGCGGGGTCATGGGGGTCTGGGCACCGGCCCCGCAGCTCGTATCGGGTCGGTCCGGCCGCCAGCACCACCGCAAACTCGCCGGGCGACAACGCCGTCTCCACCCCGGGTGGCAAGACAACCATCGGACGGCCGACCGACTCCAGCACGCTCAAGGGCAGGTGTGAGCCCTCGTTGCGCAGCCACCAACGATCCGCTCTGTGGCGAAAGCACCCGGCCCGCCGGTGCAGGTAACGGTTGGACTCATCGATGGTCAGCCCGGCTGCCCTTCCGAAGTCCAGATGATCGTCGGGGCCGACCAGCCATTCCTCGCCACAGAACTCGACGACCAGTGTTTGGCTGTCGGTGGACTGGTCGGGGCCGGGACCGGAGGCAGGACCGACGTCGGTGCCGATGCCCGGGCCGGCTTCCACGTCGACCTCGGATTCTGGGGGGCCGGTCGGAGGTGTCCCGGCCATGGCCGTGTGGTGATGTCCTCCGCTCCGCCGGATATCCGTGACACTTCGAGCTGACATCGTTCCGTCCCCCGGTTTTGTCCTTGAAGGTGGCCACCGGCGTCTCTCACCGGCGGCGCCTTTACGGCTCCGCCCACCGGCATCGTTCGCTCACGCTGCCCATCAATGGTTCCGTCCGTGGTCAGCGCCCCGGGTTCAAGAACCCGGCCGGGGCGTCCCGGCGCCCCGATTGACCCATCAGACCACAACGAGCTGCGTGGGTCTACGGGTCGCGCGACCCGTCGACCGACCGGCGCCGCGTAGCTTGATGTCGAGGGTCGTTCAAAGGTCGGGCCAGCCCACCTGAACCGCGCGGGGTGCCTGCCCCCGTTTGAGGAGATAGCCGCGGCCGGCACGCATGGCAAAAGGTCGGTAGCGGGGCAGATCACCCCCCAACAAGCGACCATCCTCGTCTGGTTCCGGAGCGAGCATCAGGCCTGCACCGTGACCCAGCAACGAGGTCACCACCGGGTTCCAGCGGTCGAGCGAGGCCGGATCGGCGGCCACTGCCACCAGTGGGGCGTGGCACTGTTCGTTCAGCGTCGCCAACCATCGGTCCAACGACGCCCAGTGGTCGTCGTCCAGGCGGTGTGCATCGTCGATCGCCATCATGGCTACCGGCTCGGCAGTGCCGAATCCCCCCTCTGCGTCGGGTGGGGCGCCCAAGACCCGATCCCAGGCGCCGGGTTGACCGATCGATCGACCGGGGCGGATGAGGACGCTGAGGCCCACGGTCCCAGCCGGCCGAAATGCTCTGAGCGCCTCCAGCGCAGTCGACCGTCCGCTGCGCGGGCGCCCCAGCACCCAGAACGGGCCATGGGGAGGGGTGCCTACCGGCGCGTCGCGTTCCAGGTCGATTCCGAAGCACACGCCGGTTTCGTGGGGCGCGTGCTCCGCCACCGAACGGTCCCACGACCGCAGCCGGGCCGGGTAGGTCGACAACAGCGGGGCGGCATCGGGATGGTCCCGCCGGACGGGCCGGGCCGGGCCGGGGTCGATGTCCGGCGCCATCCAGCGGAGCTGAACGAGCGGGCCCTCGGTCGGGTCGGACTCGCCGCCCAACAGGTGGGGCTGTGCGGTCACCAACCGGGCCCGACCCGGCGGCTGGCCGGCGGCTGGAGGCCGGTCGAGGCCGAGGTCCGGCTCGGCCTCCGCCCCTGCAAGGGCCAGCACCTCGGTGCGGGAGCTACGAACCTCGGGGGGGAGGGCTCCGGCCCGATCGGCGCTGATCGCTGCGGTGAGGCCCCGGCCGCGCGCCGTTCGAACCAGCTCGACCAACCGGGCGAACCAGCTCGACGTACCGGCCTGGTCGGCTCGATCCCAGATGCCCTCCCAACCGTCGATGATCAGCACCCTCGGTGTCATGGCTGGGTCGGTCTCCAGCCACCACAGCAGCCGAGCCATGCGTTCGTCGTCGCGTACGGGCACGATCGCACCCAGCGAGACCTGCGGATCCGTCCCAACCGTCGCACCGTCGAGCCGGGCGAGCGACCCACCCCCGTCGAGGCCGGTGACGGCGGCCCCGTTGCGCGCCGCCGTCATTGCCAGGGCCCGCAGGGCGGAGGTGCGCCCGGAGCCGCCACCGCCGAGCACCACCAGCACCCCGCCGGTCGGGTCGATGGTCCACAGGCCTCGTTGTCGGCGTCGTGGTAGGTCGGCGACCGCCATGGGCCAGCTTGGCGTCGTGGCGGTCGTCGGACGGGGTGGGTCCCGGCGGGTGATGGCCTCGGCGTGAACATCGGGTCGCCGGTCGACCAGCGCAGCCCAGGCAGCCCGGTCGAGAAGGGGCGGCAACGGCTCCAGCCACAGCCGCCGAGCGGCGCCGTCATGACCGGCGGCCCTGCGGGTGGAGGCGACCACGGCCTCGGCCTCGGTCCGGCCCCCCGCTGAGGGTGCAACCGTCGGACCGGGCGACGGGCGGTCCAGGGTGAGCGGTTCCACGGTTATCGGCGGCCGCTCACCCACGGTCGTTCCGGTGAACGCCACCTGCACAACCGTGGGCGTCGCTGCTCCCACCCGCATCAGCACCCGACCGGGGATGCCCACCGCCAGCCGGGCCGCTGCAGGGTTATCGAGCACATCGATCGACTCCTCAGCGTCGGCCATGCGGGCGACGAGCCGGAGGTTGGTGTTGGCTCGGATGGCGTCCGAGATGACACCGCGAGGACGCTGGGTGGCCAGGACCAGATGGATCCCCAGGCTGCGACCACGCTGGGCCAGGTCGACCAGGGCGTCGAGCACCGTCGGTGCGCGCCGGGCCAACGCGGCGAACTCGTCAATCACCACCACGATCGCCGGCGGCGCTCCGACCGGGTCGTGACGTTCCATCGCTGCCAGGTTCTCCACCCCGGCCCCGTCCAGCAGCCGCAGGCGCCGGTCGACCTCGGCCTCGAGGCCCAGCCGAAGCCGCTGGGCCTCGTCGACGTCGAGGTCGGTGATCATGCCCGCCACGTGTGGCAGACGTGCGAGCGGGCCCATGCCCGTGCCGCCCTTGAAGTCGACAAGCACGAAGTTGAGCCGCTGCGGTGAATGTGCCATGGCCAGCCCGGCGACCAGGGTGCGTAACAGTTCGCTCTTGCCCGCACCGGTGGTGCCTGCCACCAGCGCGTGGGGACCGTCACGGCGCAGGTCCACGCGGGTTGGGCCGTCGGGACCCACCCCGATGATGGCGTCGAGCCCGCCCGGCTCGGGGATGCGTCCCGGTATCGAGGCGAGGGAGACGGCGGCGGGAAGCCCGGCACCCGTGCCGGTGCGATCACCGTCCCGGCGAGGCGCCAGGTGACGGGTCAGCCGGTCGAGGACGCGGTGGTCGAGGTGTTCCCAGCGCACCTGCTGGGGAACTTCTCCCGGTGCCGCTACGACGGTGGCCCGGCCGGGCCGGGAGGTGGTCACCGTTGCGCCGCAGCCCAGGGGGGTTCTTGACGGACGCCGACCCAACCACATCACGTGGATGCCCACGTCACCGAACCGGCACAGGGCGGCGAGGCGACGCAGTTCGAGTTGGGAACCGAGCTCGCCATCGAGCACGACGACGATCGGCACCTCCGCCTGACGCCGCTCACCATCGGTCTCGTCGCAACGTCGGCGACGGGCCGCACCCAGCGCGGCGAGCGATGCGGTCAATTGGTCGTGGTTGCGGGCGCCCGCCGTGCTGGGGCCGTCGAGCAGCTCGGCCGCCGAGCGGAGGTGGGGCAAGGCAGCCGCCCATCGCCACCCGGGTGCGTGACCCTCGGTGACGGCGACGGCCAACGCCACGTCCTCCGGACCGACCGCAGCGACGAGCTGCGCTACCAGCGATGCGGCCAAGAGGTGGGCATCGGGGCCGTGGATCCCGAGCGAGCCAACCTCGGCCAAATTCAATGCCGAGACAAGATCGTGACGCCAGCGCACCCGTTCGACGGCATTGGAGGCCTCGGCCAGCAGATCGGCAGGGCCGACCGACGCCAGTTCGCCGGTGACTGCGGCCCGCCCCTGAACGAGACCCAGCCGCAGGCGCAGGGCATCGGAGTGTTCGCGCCGACGTTCCCACAACCGCGCCGAGCCCGACTGTGCGGCGAGCGCCCAGTCGGAGAGAGGTGGGAAGGCATGGGCCTCCCGGCGGCGTTCCATCTCGAGCGCCGCTGCGAGGGCACGACATCGATGGGTCAGGTCCGTCCGCCACGCGGCCCGAGCCTTTCGGTCAGTCCGGCGAGCCGACCAGGCGTACTCGGTCGCCCCGGAGGCCAGCAGCAGCGGGGTGAAGAACCAGATCATGTTGCCGGCCATGCCACCGCCGAATCCGCCCCCGCTCATCATCACGATCGCAAATGCCGCGGTCAGACCGATCGACAGCCACGGCACGGTGCCCACGCCCGTGCGACGAGGGGGTTCGGCGATGTCGAGGCTGGGTGGGTTGGGGCACCACGGTGCCCGCGGCGGCCGCTGGTGGGAGCCGGGAGCATCGGCCGTCGGTCGGGTGGGCGCCACGATGACCAGCTCGCTGTCGCCCAGCCGGATCGGGTTTCCCGGTTCCACCGGCATCGAGGTGCGCAGTCGTCGACCGTCGAGGCCGATGACGCTTTCGCCGAGCGGCTCGATCTCGACGAGGGCCCGACGGCGGGTGAGGCGGAGGTGGCGTCGTGACACCGCCGGGTCGGCCAGCACCAGGTCGCAGCCCGGTGCTCGGCCCACCACAAGGGACTCGCCGAGCGGCACCCGGTGGCCTCGGTCGGGACCTCGCCGGACCGCCACCATCGTCGGTGCGACCGTCCCCTGGGACGGCTCGGTTGCGCAGTAGATCCTGACGACCTGGCCGCGTCGCGGTCCACCATGGGGCAGGGCCGCCTCGGGGTCGATCACCCCGATGGCCGGATCGACCCCGACGAGCGAGCATTCGGTGCCGAGTGACGCGTCGATGTGATCGGCGTGATCGGACTGGCCTACGTGGCTGGCGAGCGCCCGGATGACTTCGGCCGCGGTGGCGCCGGGCGAGTAGCCGACCCGCAGCGGTTCGGGTTCGGCATCGTCCCCCCGGTGCAGCCACAGCTCGATCCACTCGCGGTTCATCACCCGCACCCTCGCCCTCATCGGCGTTGTCGACGCAATGCAATCTCAGCGTGGCTGCGTCAGCGGGCGGATGCACTGGGTGTCGCGACCCGGGGTGAGTGATTGGCAGCATGGGTTGGTGAGCGAACCGATGCATGCCAACGAAGTCGACACCTTCGGCTACTGCCCCGGTTGGCATCAACGCCGCTCGTCGCCTGGTCGGGTCGGCACCAGTTGGAGCCGAGCACCGATGTCCGCTTGAGGCCGGACCTCAGCCCAGTTCGCGGACCGTCTGGATCGTGTCGGCCTGGTCCGGTGTCTTGTCCGGGCGGTAGCGAACCACGCGGGCGAAACGCAGCGCCACCCCGCCGTCGTAGCGGGTGGACCGCTGCACCCCATCGACGGCGATCTCGATGACCAGGCTGGGCGGCACGGTGACGACGTGACCGTCGGTCGGGTTGCCCGCCGAGCGGGCCAGGGAGCTGAGCGTGTCGGTCTGCCAGGTGAGCAGCGCGTCGGTGAGCCCCTTGAACGTCTTGCCCACCATGACGAACCCTCCGGCGGGGTTGCGTGCGCCCAGGTGCAGGTTGGAAAGCCAGCCGCGGCGGCGACCGTGACCCCACTCGGCGGCCAACACCACCAGGTCCAGCGTGTGCACCGGCTTCACCTTGCGCCAGGCACTGCCGCGCCGCCCGGCCGCATACGCGCTGGTGGGGTCCTTGACGACGATACCCTCCTGGCCGGCGGCCAGGGCGCCCTCGTTGACGTCGGCGATCTCGTGAGCACTGGTCGCCTGTGCACCCTCGACCACCCAGCCGGCGGCACTGCGCCGCAGCGCGTCGAGGCGCTGGGTGAGCGGTGCGTCGATCAGGTCGACCCCGTCGACGTGGAGCGCGTCGAAGAAGTACGGCCGCACCGTCTCGGGTCGGGCCTGGTCGGCCGACACCCTCCCGGCGGTGTCCTGGAAGGCGACGGGCCGATTGTCGAGGTCGGTCACCAGCGCCTCGCCGTCGAGCACCAGCGCACCGCCGGGCATGTCGGCCACGGCATCGACCACGTCGCCGAGGCGATCGGTGATGTCGTTGAGGTTGCGGGTGAACACCCTGATCGCATCGGGCCCGCCAGTTGGCGATGCGCCTCGGTGAACCTGGATGCGGATGCCGTCAAGCTTGTGTTGCACCACTGCCAGACCGTCAACAGCCGCGTCCTCCCAGGCGGTGGCGGCGTCGGCGGACGACGAGGCCAGCATGGGCTGGACGGCCCGGCCCACCCGCAGCGACACCTCGCCCAGCGCTGCGGCGCCGCCAGTGAGGGCGAGCGCCACCGTGTCGTCCAGGCGGCCGCCCAGCATGGTGGCCCGGCGGAGCTGGGTGGCCGGGACGCCGGCGGCCTTGGCGGCGGCCTCAACCATCACCCCCGCCGAGGCGCCCTGGCGCAGTTCGCCTCCGAGCAACAGGGTGAGAAATCGGGCTTCGTCAGCGGTGGCCCGGCCGTATACGGCCTCGAGCAGTGCCACCCGGGCGGCACCGGAACCGGGTCCGGTCTGCGCTGCAACAGCGCTCAGCGCGACGTCCACGTCGGCGATCAACAGCGTCGGTTCGACCGCGACGGGGTGGTCGAGCGAGGCGATGGTGCGCCAGCCAACCCCGATGCGACCCTGACGTGGCTCGCCGGTGAGAAACCCGACCGCCGGAACCACCTCGTCGGGCGCCAGCGCAGCGAGCAGGCCGGCCAACAGGTCTCGCTTGGCGGATCGTCCGGACTCGGATGCCACCAGGGCAGAGGTAGCGACGACATCGGCAAAGCGCATCCCGGCAGTTTGTCAGCGCACGACGGCGCCGCCGAACGACCCGGCTGGTGGCGCGGGCCTATGGTTCAGAGACGTGCCTCTCGACACATCCGGATGGGGATTCCTGTGATCTACGACGACGGCCGCATCGCCTGCGACGAGCACTGCGTGCACATCCGCTGGTACTACCTCTGGGGCCACAAGCGAATCCCGTACTCCTCGCTGTCGGCGGTCACCCGGCGTCGAATGACCCGGCTTCGCGGTCGATGGCGCATCTGGGGCTCGGGCGACTTCCGCCACTTCTACAATCTCGACGGAACCCGTCCGCGGAAGACCTGGGCACTCGACCTGGAAGTTGGTAAGTGGCCTATCCCGGTCATCACGCCCGATGATCCCGATCGGGTCGAGCAAATCCTCCGAGTCCGCATGCCCTCAGCAACGAGGTGAAGCCTCTCCGGGTGTCAGCCCGGAATGCTGTCGCGAATTCTGTCGATGATGCCGGCAACCAGCCCGGTCACCAGGTTGGCGGGCGGGGCGTCTGGCGAGGCCGGGTGGGGTCGGGTCGGCGCAGTTGACCGAGCCTCGTCAAGCGCGGCTCCAAGGTCGGACATGTCGTTGCGACCGAAGGTCTCGCGCATCATGGGAAAGAGGTCGTTCTCCTCTTCCTCGACGTGGTGGCGCACGTTTTCCATCAATACGGTCACCTTTGGATGGAACCGCTCGTCGGTGGGGTCCAACGTCTCGAGTTCCGCGAGGGTGATCTTGACCAGGTGGTGCTCTTCGAGGCCTTCCAAGGTCTGATCATGTGCCTCGTCGGAGAGCACCCGGGAGATCGGGTAGAACACCTGCTCCTCGATGGCAGCGTGGGTCGACAACTCCTCGATGATCTGATCGACCAGCTTCCGCCGGGTCTTGATCGCCCGGTCCGTCGTGTCCTCGTATTTCTTGAACAGCTTCTCGACCTTTTCGTGGTCGTCCTTCAGTTGGGTGATGGCATCGGTCATGGGCTCACGCTCCTGTGATCGCTCTGGTAGCGCCGTGGTGTACCCGACCACTTTGTTGACCAATCCTTTTGGGTGGCATCCAGCCGGGAGAATGACGCTTCGGCAACAGATACTCCGATCAGCAGGTGGCCAGCCAGCACGACCGTGCGCCAGGACATCTCCTGGAGGGTGAGGGTGTTGCCGTCCGGGTCGGCGACCGGCACGGGAATCAACTCGACTTTCATGTCCATGAGCGTGCATTCCGTCGGACGAAGCAAGCGTGTTGGGCGGTACCGGCCGTCGCTCCTTTGGTGCCACTCTCGGGCCGCAAGTAGATTGCATCATCGTGCTGGCCGCCGAATCGGAATTTCTTCGCTCATACCTGACTGCGGCGCTCATGGGCGCCGCCGGATTTGGCCTGGTTGCCCTGTTGTTGGGCATCAGCAGGCTGATTCGACCCGCCCGTGATGTGGGGGACAAGTACGTCACCTACGAGTCGGGCGTCAACCCGGTGGGCTGGGCCTGGTCGCAGAGCCAGATCCGCTACTACCTCTTTGCCCTCATGTTCGTGATCTTCGACGTCGAGGCCGTGTTCATTTTTCCCTGGGCCACCCGCCTGGAGGTGTACGGCGTCTTCGGCCTGATCGAGATGGGCGTGTTCGTCGGCGTGTTGTTGCTGGGCCTCCTGTATGCCTGGCGAAAGGGAGTGCTGAGATGGGTCTAGGCCTGGTGGAGGGCGGCAAGATTCCCAAGCCGCTGTCCAAACTGTTCAACATGTCCCGCAAATACTCGCTGTGGATGTACCAGTGGGGCTTGGCGTGCTGCGCCATCGAAATGGCTGCCGGCATGGGCGCGCCCCGCTACGACATCATGCGCCTCGGCGTCATTCCGCTACCGGCCAGCCCCCGTCAGGCGGATCTGCTGTGCGTTTCGGGCACCCTGACCGACAAGATGTCGCCGGTGGTCAAGCGCCTGTACGACCAGATGCCCGAGCCGAAGTACGTGATCTCGATGGGCAGCTGCGCCAACACCGGTGGCCCTTACTGGGACAGCTACTCGGTGACCAAGGGCGTCGACCAGATCATTCCGGTCGACGTCTACGTCCCCGGTTGCCCGCCCCGGCCCGAGGCGTTGCTGGAAGGCGTCGTGTTGTTGCAGCAGCGCATCCAGAACGAGGACATGGGCGCCCGCTGGCGCGGCGACGCGATCACGGTCGGGGGTGAGGACCTGTGAGCACCGATGCTCCGGCGACCACCGACGAAGCCTCCGACGACGAGGCAACCGAGGAGCGCGACGAGGCTCGCGAGGCGCTGGTCGCCTCCCTCCGTCACCACTTGGGCGACGCCGTCGTCGGCTCAGAGGTGCTGCCGGGCCTGGACACCCACGTCCGCCTGACCACCGAGTCGTGGGGCGAAGCGGCCCAGGTGGTTCGCTACGACCTCGGCTTCCGCTACTTCTGCTTCCTGTCGGTGCTCGACTGGCTGCCGTCGCCCTACGGGCGCTACCTCGAGACCGGATCGGAGACGCTCGAGCGGGTGTCGGCCGCCGCCGACCAGGCCGAGATCACCCCCGGCATCTGCGGCGCCGACCGTCGCTTCCAGGTGTTTGCCCGGGTGCGCAACCTGTCCACCAACGAGATGCTGTGCCTACGGGCCGACACGAGCAGCGACGAGGACCCGACGGTCCCTACCTGGGTCAACACCTACGCCGGTGCCGAGTGGCACGAGCGTGAGGCATGGGAGATGTTCGGGGTCACCTTCGATGGCCACCCCGGCCTCCGCAACCTCTACCTGCCCGGCGACTTCGAGGGCTACCCGCTGCGCAAGGACTTCCCGCTGCTGGCCCGCCTGGTGAAGCCGTGGCCCGGTATCGTCGATGTGGAGCCGATGCCCGAGCCGGAGGTTGCCGAACCGGCGAACCCCGCACTCGAAGCCCCGGTCGCCGAAGTCTCGGCCCCCGATGCCCCGGTGATTGATGTGTCTGACCCCGAGGCTTCAGCCGCCGATACATCGGTACCCGAGGCCCCGCCGGAGGGAGCGTCATGACCGCCATCACCGATCGCGAAAAGCTCAACTACGTCGCCGCGCAGGCGGCCGACGCCCGGTTGAACATCGAGCTCGAGACCGAGGGCATGACCCTCAACATCGGGCCGCAACACCCGGTTACCCACGGCACGCTGCGCATCGTCGCCAAGCTGGACGGCGAGCAGGTCATCGCCGCCGAGCCCCTCGCCGGCTACATGCACCGGGGCTACGAGAAGCTCACCGAGGTGCGCACCTACCCGCAGGTGACCACGCTGGTGAACCGCATCGACTGGCTGGGCAGCTTCGCCAACGAGGTGCCCTTCATCCTGGCCGCCGAGCAGCTGATGGAGGTCGAGGCGCCCGAGCGCGCCCAGTGGATTCGCACGATCCTCTTCGAGATGAGCCGCCTGGGCCACATGATCATGTTCCTCGGGGACATGGGCGTGCAGGTGGGCGGCCTCACCGCCATCTTCTACGCCTTCCGCGACCGCGAGTTCGTGCTCAACCAGATCGAGGCGGTCACCGGCGGGCGTTTCCACCCCAACTTCGACCGTATCGGTGGCCTGCTCGACGACCTGCCCAAGGGCTGGATTGCAGAGACCAAGCAGGCGATGGAGAAGGTCCGCTCCTTCTGCGACGAGATGGACGATCTGCTCCTCGGCAACGAGATCTTCCAGGAGCGCACCCGGGGCATCGGCGTGATCCCCCCCGATGTCGCCCTGCAGTACGGGCTGTCGGGCGCCAACGCCCGCGCCTCGGGCATCGACTGGGACATCCGGCGCGACAACAACGTCGGCCTCGTCTACGACAAGCTCGACTGGAAGGTCTGGACCCACCCCGACGGCGACAGCTTTGCGCGCTACTGGGTGCGTCTGCAGGAGACCCGCGAGGCGACGAGGATGATCGACCAGCTCTGCGACGGAATTCCGTCCGGGCCGATCATGGCCAAGGTGCCCCGCATCATCAAGGTGCCCGCAGGCGAGGCCTATGTGGCCACCGAGAATCCGCTGGGCGAGATGGGCTACCACATCGTGTCAAAGGGCGACCTGATGCCCTTCCGGGTGAAGATCCGCTCGGCGAGCTTCAACAACGTGTCGATCGCACCCTGGCTGCTCCGGGGCGTCTACGTGCCCGACATCGTCAGCATCATGGCCAGCTTGTATTTCATCCTGGGAGACATCGACAAGTGAGCATCTTCGCGCTGGAGTTGGCCTACTGGCAGCAGACGCTCATCCGGGTGCTTGCGGCCACGATCGTGGCCCTGACGCTCACGGCTGCTGCCGTGTACCTGTACCTGTTCAAGTTCGTGTCGTTCATGCAGAGCCGGTTGGGCCCGATGGAAGCCGGGCCCTTCGGCTCGCTGCAGTTGGTGGCTGAGGTTGGCAAGTGGCTGCAGAAGGAAGACATCACCCCGCGGGACGCCGACAAGCGGTTGTTCCGTCTGGCACCGTTCCTCGTGTTGGCCAGCGCGCTGTTGCTCTTCATCGTCATCCCTGCCGGGCCCAACGGCTACGTCGCCAACCTGGGCACCGGCATCTTCTTCGTGCTCGCCGTGTCGTCGGTGTCCACGATCGGTGTGCTGATCGCCGGTTGGTCGTCGGCGAACAAGTACGCGCTGATCGGTGCGCTGCGCGCCGCCGGACAGCTGATCGCCTATGAGTTGCCGCTGATCCTGGCGGTGGTCGGCGTGGTGATCCAGGCGGGCACCCTCGACATGCAGGGCATCGTGTCCGCCCAGGCCAACGGTGCGATCTTCGGGATCGATTGGATCGGCAACCCCTACATGTTCACCCAGATCATCGGTCTGGTGATCTTCCTGGTGGCCATGCAGGCCGAGCTCACCCAGCCGCCATTCGACATGCCGATCGCCGAATCCGAAGTGGTCGGCGGCTTCATGGTCGAATACACCGGCGTCCGCTTCTTGATGTTCTTCCTGTCGGAGTTCGCTGCTGCGATCGGGTTCTCGGCCATCGCCTCCACCCTGTTCCTGGGAGGCTGGGCGCTGCCGGCATCGTGGGGCATCAGCAACTCGGCGTTCCACGTCGTGGGCCCGCTGGTGATCTCCACCAAGGTGCTGATCCTGACCGGCATCGTGTTCTGGGTGCGCTTCACCTTCCCCCGCTTCCGCGAGGATCAGTTGCAGCGCCTGGCCTGGAAGTTCATGATCCCCGCAGCGCTGGTCAACATCGCAGCGACGGCCATCTTCAAAGTCGCCTTCTGAGCTGACGAGTGCGCGTCGACGCACCAATCAGGACCGTCGGCCCGTGCCGCGTGGGTGCGACCGGCGACGGCCCAGGGGCCGACCCCTCGCGACTGAGCGAGGTCGACCACCAGCTGACGGGTGGCGCCGTTGCCGGCCGGCTCACCGGCCTGTTGAGGGGTCGATTTCCGGGCCCGGGAAAGGGGATTCAGCACCCGGCGGTCGCCTATGGTCAGCGGTTCGCAACAAGGAGGAGTCGTCGTGGGACGTACCAGGTTCGTGGTGGTTATCGGTGTGGTGGCACTCCTTTTGGGGGCCTGCGGCGACGAGACGTCGAACTCGGGCGCCGGCAGCTCCGGCACGAGCGATCGCACCAGTGAAGATCAGGCCTACGTCGATGAACTGACCGGCGCCATTCAGTCGTCCTCCGGGCAGGACGACTCCATCCCCAAGGATCAGGCCCAGTGCTGGGTGGACGACATGGTCGACGGTATCGGCGTCGACAAGATGAAGGAGGCCGGCTTCACCCCTGAAGCGATGTCCGGCAACGGCGACCAGGTGGACTTCAAGAAGCTGTCCGAGGGCGACCGCAAAGTGGTGGCCGACTCGTTCACCGAGTGCGTCGACTTGAAGCAGGTGTTCATGGAGTCGCTGGACTCCAGCGGTCAGGATCTTACGCCCGAGATGAAGGAGTGCTTCGAGGGGATCGACTGGAAGGTCATCGAGCAGAGCTTCGCCGAGATGATCCTCAGCGGTGACGACCTGGACGAGAACGATCCGGCCATGGCGCCGCTGCTGGGGTGCATGATGATGGGCCTTGGCGACATGGGCATGGAGGACATGGACACCAGCACCACGATCGGCTGATTCATCACCCTCAGGGCCGCGAGTCGGCGTCGCCGTTCGACGCTACGAAGTCAAGCCATCGTGCGGAATGGCCCGCGCGGCCCCGACCGTGAAAAGCTTACCCACCGTGATACCGCTCACCGACGCGAGCGAGCAGCGATCTGGCTCTACCGCCTGCGCTGTCCGCTGGGAGAAATGACATGCCTCCACAACCCCCACTACAAGGTTTGGTCAAGGGCCTGCGGCTCACCCTTCGCACCGCCATGGAGACGATGTTCCCGGACGGTCCACTGAAGCCGCCCTCTCCGGCCAAAGGCGCCGCCACCGTTCAGTACCCGCACGAGAAGGAAACCCCGGCGCCCCGTGCTCGCGGCGTCATCGCCCTCCACGAAGAGAACTGCACGGCCTGCATGCTGTGCGCCCGGGAATGCCCGGACTGGTGCATCTACATCGAGGGCCACAAGACGCTGGCCCCGCCCCGCCGCCCCGGCGGCAAGCCTCGCTCGGTCAACGACCTCGACCGCTTCGACATCGACTACTCGCTGTGCATGTACTGCGGCATCTGCGTCGAGGTCTGCCCATTCGAGGCGCTGTTCTGGACCCCGGAGTACGAGTACTCCGAGGTGAGGATCGCCGACCTGCTCCACGACAAGGAACGACTAGGTGAGTGGTTTGAGACCGTGCCCGACTTTGAGACCTACGAGTCGGGCGCACAGGTGAAGCAGAAAAAGGTTCCCCGCAAGGAGAGCTCCTGATGGTGGCCCTTCTGGCCGAGACGGCCAGCTATGCGGTACCGGTCAACATCGTGTTCGGCTTCATCGCCGCGCTGATGTTGTATGGCGCGGTACGGGTGGTGACGACGACCAACGTGGTGCATGCCGCCCTGTGGCTGGTCGTCGTGTTGGCCGGCATGGCCGGCCTGTTCATCCTCTTACAGGCGGAGTTCCTCGCCGTCACCCAGGTGATGGTGTACATCGGGGCAATCGTCGTGCTGTTCCTCTTCGGCGTCATGCTCACCCGTACTCCGGGTGCCGAGGGGGTCGAATCAAACCGCAAGATGATCCCCTTCGGCATCGGCACTGCGGTGTTGCTGTTCGTTGTGATGGCCTACTCGCTCATCGACAGCTTTGGCGGCGATCAGGTGCGCCCGACGGCGGGTAACCCGACTCAAGAGATCTCCGACGCGATCTTCTCGACTTACCTGTTGCCCTTCGAGCTCGTGTCGCTGTTGTTGTTGGCGGCGCTGGTCGGGGCCATCGTCCTGGCCCGAAAGGAGTAGCGGTGCTGGTCAATCAATTCCTTCTACTGGCAGCGGTTCTCTTCTGCATCGGTGTGTACGGGGTGCTCACCCGTCGTAACGGCGTGTTGGTGCTCATGTCGATCGAGCTCATCTTGAACTCGGTCAACCTCAACCTGATCGCATTCGGGGGCCAACACGGCGTCGACGGTTCGGTGTTCGCCTTGTTCGTTATCGCCGTCGCTGCCGCCGAGGTTGGCGTCGGCTTGGCCATCGTGATGCTGATCTACCGCAACAAGGCCAGCGTTGAGCTGGACGAACTCGACGAGTTGAAGGGGTGATTGGGTGATCACGACCATCATGCTCGACAAGGTCTGGCTGCTCCCGGCCATCATGGTGGCCAGCTTCGCCTTGATCCTGTTCTTCGGAAAGCGGACGCCCGGCAAGGGCCACGCCATCGGGATCGCCGCAGTTGGCATCTGCTTTGCACTGTCGCTGGTGACCGCCGGCGAATGGGTCACCCGTGACACGTCCCCCAACGAGGTGGCGGCGCTGACCGACGTCAATCCGGCCTGCTCGGCTGCGGTCGCCGAGGTGGATGGTGCCCAGGGCACGGCAGCCGGCTCCGGAGACGGCGCCGGCGAACAGGCCCTCGCCCCAGCCGGTGAGGTTGCTGCCCCGCTCGCCCCCGCATCCGAGGCGGGCGAGGCGGAAGGGTTCACCCGTCCGGTCGTCAACTGCGTTACCTGGTTCCAGTCCGGCGATACCACGGTCACGGTCGGCACGCAGGTTGACGGCCTGGTCGTGATGATGCTGGTGGTCGTCACGCTCATCTCGCTGTTGGTGTACATCTTCTCCACCGAGTACGTCGCCGGCGACCGGCGCTATACCCACTACTTCGCCTTCCTCTCCCTGTTCACCGCGTCGATGTTGTTCTTCGTCATGTCCCAGAGCACGATCCAGATGATCGTGGGCTGGGAGTTGGTGGGCATGTGTTCCTTTGCGCTGATCGGCCACTGGTGGGAGGAGCAACCCAACTCCGACGCGGCGCTCAAGGCGTTCCTCACCAACCGAGTGGGCGACATCGGTCTTCTGGTCGGCGTGACCGTGCTGTTCTGGGTGTCGGGCAAGACGTTCTCGATCATGGACATCAACATCGCCGCCAACGACGGGTCGATCTCCAAGACCGCGCTCACCGTCGCCTCGCTGGCGCTGCTGGCTGCGGTGATGTCCAAGTCGGGTCAGTTCATCCTGCACACCTGGCTGCCGGACGCGATGGCCGGGCCGACGCCTGTGTCTGCGCTGATCCACGCCGCCACGATGGTCGTGGCCGGCATCTACATGGTCGCCCGGCTGTACCCCGTGTTCTTCGAAGGCCTGTCGATCGCCGGCGGCTCGTTCAACATGCTGGCCCTCGTCGGCTCGGTGACAGCGGTCTTGGGTGCGCTGTTGGGATTTGTGCAAAAGGACATCAAGAAGGTCCTGGCGTACTCAACCATCTCCCAGTTGGGCTTCATGGTGGCGGCGCTGGGCGTCGGCGCCTGGACGGCGGCGATGTTCCACCTGTTCACGCACGCCTTCTTTAAGGCCAGCCTGTTCCTCGGCGCCGGCTCGCTCAGCCACGCCTGCCACCACAGCTTCGACATGGTCGACGACATGGGGGGCCTGCGAAAGGTCATGCCCAAGACCTTCTGGACGTTCGTCATCTCTGCGGCCAGCCTGGCGGGCATCTTCCCGTTGGCCGGCTTCTGGTCCAAGGACGAGATCCTGGCGGGCACCGGTGGGATGAACGCAGGAGTGGGCAGCTATTACTTCGTGCTGGTTGCGCTGCTGATCGGTGCGTTCTGCACCGCCGGGTACATGACCCGGGCGGTTTGGTACGCCTTCTTCGGCGACTACCGAGGCCACGGCCAGCCGCACGAGTCGGGGGCGCGCATCACCGTGCCGCTCTTCGTGTTGGCCGGTCTGGCGGTCGTCGCCGGGTTCGTCAACCTGCCGGAGAAGTTCTTCGTCGAGTTGCCGTCATGGCTCAGCCTCCGCTTCGAGCGTGCGGTCGAGCCGGTTGGTGCCTACTTCCCAGGGCCTGCCAACGGCTTCACCCACGCGGCGTTCAACCCACTGCTCGCCGGGATATCGCTCATCGTGGCGCTGGTGTCGGCAGCGCTGGTGTGGAGCTTCTATACCGGCAAGCTGACCGTGCTCGAAGGCCTGGCCTCGCGCAACAAGCTCGCTCGGGTGGGTAAGACCATCCTGGTCAACAAGTACTACCTGGACTGGCTCTATACCGACGTGATCGTTGGCTTCGTCAAGGGGCCGCTTGCGCGGGCCGCCTACTGGGCAAACCAGAAGGTGCTCGACCGCACGGTCGACGGCGTCGGCGCCGGCGCCACCAAGGTGGGCGAGTTCGTCTACGCCCGCATCGACCAAGGCGTCGTTGACGGGGCGGTCAGGGGCGCGGGCATGGCCGCCAGCGGCACCGGCGCCGGGCTGTCCAAGATGCAGTCCGGCAAGGTGCAGCAGTACGGCGTGTTGTTGTTTGCCGGCACCGCCATCCTCACCGGCATCTTCGTGGCGGTCCTGACCGCATGATCACCGCTTTGACCACGGCGCCGCCGCGGACCTCAACCCCTGACGCGGATCGCCGCGCACCTTTGTCCATCGTTCCCCCAGCGGCCCCCCGGGTCGCCTCGTTTCACCGCCAGTAACAGGAGATCCACCACATGTCGGACCAAACCTGGGTACTTCCGCTGCTGACCTTCCTGCCCCTCATCGGGGCGTTGGTCATGATGGTGCTCGTCCCCAACGAGGCCGAGAGCGCCCACAAGCTCATCGCGCTGATCACCTCGCTGGCCACCGCCGCCCTAGGCGTTGCAGTGTTCGCCGGCTTCAACTACGACGCCTCCAAGGACTTGCAGTTCGTGGTCGACCAGTCCTGGATCCCCCGGATCGGGAGCCGGTTCATCATGGGCGTCGACGGCATCTCGTTGCCGTTGCTGGGGCTGACACTGTTCATCGTGCCGCTGGTGATGATCTACAGCCTCGATCACATCCCCAGCCCGGGGAACCCGAAGGCGTTCCTGTCCCTGATCCTGATCCTCGAGACCGGCATGATCGGTACCTTCGTTGCCCAGGACCTGATCCTGTTCTTCGTCTTCTTCGAGATCGTGCTGTTGCCGATGTACTTCATGATCGGCGTGTGGGGCGGTCCGAAGCGTCAGTACGCAGCGATCAAGTTCTTCCTGTACACGTTGTTCGGCTCGGCGCTGATGATCGTCAGCTTCATCGCCGTCTACTTCCTCTCCGACCCCCAGACCTTCGACATGCGGGCGCTGCCCACCGCCGCAGCCGGTATCTCGAGCGGCGCAGCGCTGTGGATCTTCGGCGGCATGTTCATGGGCTTCGGCATCAAGGTGCCGATGTTCCCGTTCCACACCTGGCTGCCCGATGCCCACACTCAGGCACCAACCCAGGGCTCGGTGATCCTGGCTGCGGTGCTGCTGAAGCTGGGTTCCTACGGGTTCATCCGCATCGCCCTGCCGATCCTGCCCGATGCCGCCAGGCAGTGGGCGCCGGTCATCGGCGTGCTGGCGGTGATCGGCATCATCTACGGCGCACTCGGGTGTTTGGCCCAAACCGACATGAAGCGCCTGATCGCGTTCTCGTCGGTATCCCACATGGGCTTCGTCATGTTGGGCATCGCCGCCATGAACGACATCGGCATCAACGCCGCCATCTTCGGCATGGTGGCCCACGGCCTGATCACCGGCCTGCTGTTCTTCATCGCCGGCTCGATGAAGGAGCGCTACCACACCCTGGAGATCAAGCGCCTGGGTGGCATGTTGATCCAGGCCCCCAAGCTGGGCTGGATCCTCGGCCTTTCCACCATGGCCTCGCTTGGTCTGCCCGGCCTGGCCGGCTTCTGGGGTGAGTTTCCCGCCATCCTCGCCGCCTATTCTCCGGCTCCCGGCATCAACGAGGGTCTGTTCCGTACCCTGATGGTGATCGCTGCCCTCGGCACCGTCCTCGCCGCCGGATACCTGCTGTGGCTGTTCCAGCGCACCAGCTTCGGCGTGCCCAACAAGGAATTCGAAAAGGATCCCGAGATCGCCGACGTGTCGGTGACCGAATGGGTGTCCTGGACGCCGATGATCATCGGGATCGTCGTGCTGGGCGTCTTGCCCGCGTTGGTGATGGGTATCTCCAACCCCGCGGTTGAGGCCATGACCACAGCGTTCGGCTTCGGAGGCTGATCTCGTGCTCGCTTCGCTCCTCGGCCAGAGTGCCGACTTCGTCAATACCTCCATTGACTGGCACGCGATCGCGCCCGAGGTCGTGCTGGCGGGCGTAGCGCTGCTGATCGTTCTGGCCGACTCGGTGTTCCTCGAGCGTGCCCGGCCCTTCATCCCAGGATTGGCCGGCCTGGGATTCCTCGCCGCCCTCATCCCCGTGTTGACCCTGGCGATGTCCTCGACCGAGGTACGGAGCACCTTTGCCGGCGCCTTCGTCGTCAACGACCGAGCGCTGGCGTTGAAGGCGTTGTTCCTGGTCACCGGGTACATCGTGGTGCTGCTGTCCAGCAAGTACGTCGCCGAGGGCGACTACTGGGAGAGCGAGTACTACGCCCTCATGTTGGCCTCGGTCGTCGGCATGTCGGTCATGGCCTCGGCCATGGATCTGATCACCGTCTTCATCGCCCTCGAACTGCTGTCAATCCCGGCCTACATGCTGGCCGCCTGGCGCAAACGGGACGTGAAGTCCAACGAGGCAGGGCTGAAGTACTACCTGATGGGTGTCTTCGCCACCGGCATTTTCCTGTATGGGTTCAGCCTGCTCTACGGGGTGTCCGGATCGACCAACCTGGCCGAGATCGCCACCGCCATCGGCAAGGGTGACTCTCCGACCGCGATCGTCGTCGTCGCCCTGATCTTCAGCCTGGCCGGATTCGGGTTCAAGGTATCGGCGGTTCCTTTCCACGCCTGGGCTCCCGACACCTACGAGGGTGCGCCCACCCCGATCACCGCCTTCCTCGCCGTCGCTTCCAAGACCGCCGGGTTCGCAGCCCTGATCCAACTGGTGTTCATCGCCTTTGCCGAACGCAGCGATGTGGTGCAGCCGGTCATGTTCATCCTCGCGGCGTTGTCGATGACCGTCGGCAACCTCATCGCCCTGCGCCAGACCAACGTCGTCCGCATGCTCGCCTACTCGGGCATCGCCCAGGCAGGGTTCATCCTGGCACCGTTTGCGGTCTATTCGGCCAACTCCGAGCTGGCCATGTCGGCGATCGTCAGCTACCTGGTCATCTATGCCGCAATGAACCTCGGTGCATTCGCCTGCGTGATCGCCATCGCCCGCAAGACCGGCTCGGCCGAGCGGAGCACGTTCGGCGGCCTGTTCAGCTACGCCCCCGGTCTCGCCACGGTGTTCACCCTGTTTCTCGCTTCGCTGGTCGGCATGCCCCCACTCGGCGGTTGGTACGCCAAGTTCTCGGTGATGAACGTTTTGGTCGGCGCCGGTACCGGCATGGGGTACGCGCTTGCGGTGATCCTGGCGGTCAACACGGCCATCGGTGCCTTCTATTACATGGCGGTGGCCCGAGCGATGTGGTTCGACGAGGCGCCCGACGGTGATGTGTCCCCGATCAAGGTGCCGGTGAACCTCATCGCCGCCATCGCCATCTGCCTGGTGCTCACGGTGGTCACCGGCGTCCTGCCCGACCTTGTGACCCAGCTGAGCACGGTGCCGACCGTGGCGGCCGGGCTCGGCGGATAGCCGCCACGGAGTTGTCGCAGCGGCCGGGTCGGCAGCTGGGCGCCGAAGCCGCCGCCGGCCTGCATCCTCGGTTGAGCGACGCGCTGGCCGGCGGGCTGCGCTTCGATCGCCTCTGGGACCTGGCGCTGTACGAGCCCGGGGTCGGGTTCTATGACACCGGCGGAGCGGCCGGCCGACGTGCAGATTTTCTCACCAGCGTCGAGCTGGGCCCGCTCTTCGGCGCCTGTCTCGCCCGCCGCCTGGACGCCCTTTGGGACGCGGCCGGTCGGCCCGACCGGTGGACGCTGGTCGATGCTGGCTCCGGGCCGGGCACTTTGGTGCGGGCGGTGGTCACAGCGCAACCCCGGTGCGCCGGGGCCCTCGACGTCGTGGTCGTCGAACGATCTGATGCGCAGCGTGAAGGTCACGTCAACCTGATCGAGTGGGCGGAGGAGCGCGACGTCGCGGTGGTCTCCCAGGAACAGCTGCCCGAGCGGGTGTGCGGGGTGATCGTCGCTCACGAGCTGCTCGACAACCTGGCCGCCCGGGTGGTGCAGCGCAACGGTGCACAGATCGAGGAACTTTGGGCCGGGGTGGCGCCGGTTGGCGGCGAGCCACCCCCGCCCGAATCAAACGGCGCTGCGGTGGCGCTGTCATGGCGGCCGGTCGAGGCAGCCGACGCCGAGCGCCTTCGGTCGTTGCCCTGGTGGGGGGCGGTCCCCGAGCAGGCCCCTGTGCCCTGGAGTGAAGCGGGGCACCGTTGGGTGAACGATGCGCTCGGCCGGCTGGCGACGGGTGCGCTCCTGGTCGTCGACTACGGCACCCGAACCACCGCCGAGGTGGCGGCCCGGGAGGGATGGTTGAGGACATACGCGCAGGGTGCGGTGGGCACCGACCCGGTCGAGGACCTGGGGCGCCGTGACCTGACGAGCGACGTGGCCTTCGATCAGCTGCCGCCCCCGGACCGCCTGAGCACCCAGGCCGAGGCGCTGGCCGCCTGGGGGATCGACGAGCTGGTCCGATCGGCGCGTCGGCGCTTGGATGAGCGGGCGGGGACGATGGACTTGGCCTGGGCCCGGGACACCTCGGTGCTCAACGAGGCGCCCGCGCTGATCGATCCGGCTGGACTAGGGGCATTTCTCGTCGCCGAGTGGGATGCCCGTGGTTAGCCCGGTGCCGGGCAGGCGGGAGTGGCCCGTCCGTCGGGCGAGGTTCTTTCACCGAGAAGAGCGGGCCGGGCGGGAGGTGTCCGGTCGTCGGATCGGGCGACGGCGCGGTGTGCTGCTTGTCGCTCTGGGCATACTCGCAGCGCTGTGGTGGGCAGCGCCGGCAGGGGCCCACGCCGAGCTGATCTCGACCACTCCCTCCCAGGGGGCGACCGTCGCGAAGGCACCCCCGGTGGTGGTCATGACCTACAGCGAAGGGGTCTCGGTCAGCAACGACGGGATCCGACTGCTCGACCCGGCCGGAGCGGTGGTCCCCCGAACCAAGGCGACCGCCGACGGTTCCGAGGTGCGCATCGACGTGCCCGATCTCAGCGACGAGGGCACCTATACCGTCGACTGGAAAGCGGTGTCCGCCGACGGCCACCCCATCCGCGGTGCTTGGACGTTCAACCTGGGAGCGGAAGGGGGCGGCGCCGACGTTGCGCTGGGCTCGACCGGCCAGTCTCCGGCGATCACCGCACTGCGCGCCGTCGGTCGCAGCGTGTCGTTCCTCGCTCTGTTTGTTCTGGCCGGTCAGCTTTTGTGGGCGGGTATCACCAGATGGCGGCCGTTGGTGGCCGCCGCCTGGGCCGGTGTCATCCTCGTGGTGGCCGCCGAGCTGTGGGCGGCGCTGGCCGGAGGAGCCTCCAACCCGGCGGCCGCCGCGCAGATCGTCCTCGGCACGCCGAGCGGGCGGTTTCTTGTTGCCACCGTGCTCTTGGTCGCCTACGGGCACCTCATGTGCCGGGCAGGGCGCCTCGGCAGTCGCAGCCTGGGGGTCGTGTGGACGAGTGTGGTTGTGGCCGCGGCGCTCGTCGGTCATGCCACGGTGCTGTCTCCTGTGGCGCTCAGCGCCTTCGGCACGGTGGCCCATGTCCTCGCCGCAGGGTTGTGGGTGTCGGCGCTCGTCTGGATGGCAGGTGTGTTGCCCGGTTGCGTTCGGCGAGTGGGCCTTGAGAGCCGAGCCTCGGACGCCCTGGCCTCTGGAGTCCCGCCATCGGCCGACTCGGCCGCTGCCCTCGCCGCTCACCGTGAGTTGCTTCGCCGAGCGGTGCGGTTCTCGCCGTGGGGGATGGGCGCAGTCGCGGTTCTGCTGGCAACCGGTGGCGCGCTGCTGTGGGTGCGCATCGGCGGTCCGGCGGGCCTGCTGACGTCGGGATACGGCCTGCTCGGCCTGGGAAAGCTGCTGGTGTTGGCCGGCGCAGTCGTGCTGGCGGCCAGGAACCGGTGGGTGCTCATCCCTGCCCTGGCGAGCGCACTCCCCGAGCTGTCGACCGACGAGGCCGACGCCACGGCGGCCCGGCGCAGTGCTTCGGCCCTCCAACGGGCGATTCATGCCGAGATGGTGCTGGTGGCGTGCGCAGTGGCACTGGGTGGCGTTCTCGGAGCGACGGCCCTGCCCAGGGACACGGCGGCCGACCCGGTCGGTCAGGCGGCGACGGCGGTCGGGGCCGAAGTGTTCAGCGAGGTGGCCGATTTTGGGCCCTACCAGGCCCAAGTGGAGATATCGCCGCGTCGGGTGGGCCCGAACGTCGCCCACGTCACCGTCGTCAATCCCGCCGGCCCGCCGCCGGACGACCTCAGCGGGTTGACCGTGTCGTTCACCTTGCCAGCCGCCGACCTCGGCCCGATCGAGCCGAAGCTGATCAAGCTCAACGACAGCCACATCACGGCCAACGATGTGGTCTTGACCGCGCCGGGGTTGTGGACGGTCACCGTCGACGCACGCCGAGGTTCCGCCGAGTTTCTTCGGGCCACTTTCCAGGTGAACATCGACGGCTGAGCGCCCCGTCCTGCCGGACGAGGGAGTGCTCCGAACTCAACCGTGGGCGCGTCTGTCCGGTCGGTCTGCACCCTCCCTGCTGGGTGATGGAGGTGAGGTATCGTCCGTCGGCGCCGAAGGGAGAACGTCGATGAGTTCAGGTCGTTGGAGTATTGGGGCACTGCTGGTGGTGATGGCCACGTGTTTCGTGGCCATGGTCGGCCCGGCCGGAGCACACGGCCCGGAGGCCACGTTCACCCCGATCACCCAGGAGCCGGTCGCTGACAAACTTGCGGCGAACCTGCGGGTCACCTTGATCTACGACAACGACGCCGAGCCGGTGGATGACGCCACCGTGCAGGTGATGCCCGTGGACCCGTCCGGCGCGGAGGGTGCTCAGGTCGCTCTTGCACGTGCGCCTGAACCAGGAACCTACGAAGGCACCGTTCCTGTCACCGCATCAGGTGACTGGACGTTCACGGTGACCTCGGCGGACCCCGAGGCGACACTCGATATCGGGGTTGCCATCCCCGAACCCGCACCGGCAACCACAGCCGCGCCGGCAACCACAGCCGCCCCGGCAACGGAAGCGGCGCCTACCTCTGCCGCACAGAAGGACCCACCGGTTGCGTCCAGCCTGCCGGACGGCAGCCCGACCACCGTGGCCGATACAGCGATCGTGTCCGACGACGCCCTGCCCGCCGAGAACGCCGATGAGGGGTCCTTCCCCTGGGGCATCGCCGTGCTGGTGGCGGTCGTTGCGGCCGGCGTGGCGATGGCGATGGCCTACGCCCTGCGCTCGAACAAGGACGACGCAGGTGAGGATGGATCTCTTGATCCGACCGGGCCCACCTCGGCAGACGGGGGGCCGCCGTCCGGGGAAACCCCGGGAGGCCCTGGCACCTAAGGGGGCCGGGGCCGCCCGGCGGCGCGGGGGGGGTGGTGGGGGGGGGGGGGGGGGCCCGGGGGGGGGGGTCCCCGCGGGGGGGGGGGGGCGCCGCGCGGCCCGGGGGTCAGCCCAGGTCGACCGAGAGCGTCAGCGCATCGGCCAGTCCGTCGTCGTCGACATGGCCCACCTGGAGACGTGAGGCCGCCAACGCTGTCGGGTCGGCATTTCCCATCGCCACGCCCCAGCCGACCGACTCCATGGCGCTCACGTCGTTTTGACCGTCACCGACCATCATCACCGCTTCCGGGCCGAAGCCCAAGCGGTGCGCCAGCTTGGCGATGGCGGTCGCTTTGGACACCCCCGCCTTGGTCACCGAGATGAACGCAGCATGGTCCAACGCCGGTGAGGTGGCAGCGGTGCCCTGGGCACCGGCGGGCACGGCAGCCAGCACGGCGTCGGTGTCCTCGATCGGCACGACGAACTGCAGCCGCACCAGGGGGCCGGTGAGGTCGTCTCGGCTGCGGGGCTGGTGGGCGAGGCCCAGTAGGCCGGCGTGTTCGACTGCGAGTGGTTCCGTGGATGGGCAGGCAATCTCAAAGGCCGAGTAGTACTCGAGCACCCAGCCGTGCTCGACGGCCAGCCGCTCGCAGGCGGTGATCGTGGCTTCGTCGACGACCTCGCCATCCACCTCCAGCGTCTCAGCGTTGATCAGCGCGGCCCCGGAGTGGAAGATGTGCCAGCCGGCGGGGTCGAGCCTGCGGGCGTAGTCCCACGTCGGGCCCACCGCCACCCGAGCAGTACAGATCGCCAGGTGCTGACCTCGGGCGATGGCGGCCTCGGCGGCCGTCCACACCCCGTCGGTCGGCACGCCGGAGCTGCCGAGCAGGGTGCCGTCGACGTCGATGCAGATCAGTGGGAGCACGGGTTCCTCAATGTGGGCTGGCGGCTCGGTTGTTATGGCGCTGGCCGAGCCGGGGGTGGGGGATCGAGAGGCAGGCTCCATTGCCTCGGTGGCACCCGTCAAACCCGGGGTTCGCAGGCGTAGGCTCGCTCGACGTTCAACCGGGTGCTGAAACCAACCCGGGCCTCGAGCGTCGGCGGTCGTCGAAGAACCGTGGTGCGAGAGTCGGACCGCCGAGTTATGCATCACCACCATGCGAAAGCCACCGGTCCGACTTCTGCATGCTGTCTGGAAGTCGATCCCATGACGCTGCCGGTATGGTGCAGGGGAAGGCCAGACGAGGGGGACACATGACCGAGGAAACCACCGCACGGACGATCGAGAACCTCTACTCCGAGGAGCGGACGTTCTCTCCGCCGGAGGAGTTCGTCGCTCAGGCCAATCTGTCCGACCCGGAGATCTACGATCGCGCCGCCGCCGACCCGGAAGCGTTCTGGGCTGGTATCGCCCGCGAGACGATCACCTGGCGTCGGGACTTCGACACCACCCTCGAGTGGAACCTGCCGTATGCGAAGTGGTTCGTCGGGGGAAAGCTCAACGTCGCTGAGAACTGCCTGGATCGTCACATCGATGCCGGTCACGGCGACCGCGTGGCCTACCACTGGGAGGGCGAGCCGGGCGATACCCGCACGATCACCTACGCCCAGTTGCTCGAGGACGTCTCCCGCCTGGCCAACGTGCTGCGCGGCTTTGGCGTCGAGAAGGGCGACCGGGTGGTCGTCTACCTGCCCATGATCCCCGAGCTGCCGATGTCGCTCCTGGCCTGCGCTCGCATCGGGGCCATCCACTCGGTGATCTTCGGCGGCTTTTCGCCCGACTCGATCCGGGACCGGGTCAACGACGCCGAGGCCAAGGTGGTCATCACCGCCGACGCCGGCTATCGCCGGGGTAAGCCATCGGCGCTGAAGGCCAACGTCGATGCCGCCCTGAAGGATTGCCCGACGGTCGAGAAGGTGCTGGTCGTCGACCGCTGCGGCACCGACGTCGCCATGGTCGAGGGTCGCGACGTTCCCTATGCCGACGCGGTGGCGGGGGTGGACGCCCACTGCGAGGCCGAGGAGATGGACTCCGAGGATCCGCTTTACATCCTCTACACGTCCGGCACGACGGCGAAGCCCAAGGGCATCATCCACTCCACCGGCGGCTATCTCACCCAGGTGGCGTGGACCACCAAGCAGATCTTCGACCTCAAGCCCGAAAACGACGTCTATTGGTGTGCGGCCGACGTCGGTTGGGTGACCGGCCACAGCTACATCGTGTTTGGGCCGCTCGCCAACGGCGTGACCGGCGTGATGTACGAGGGCACGCCCGACACCCCCACCGAGGAGCATCGCAGCGGCGACCGGGCTTCGTGGCCCAAGGACCGCTTCTGGGACATCATCGAGCGGTACGGCGTCACGCAGCTGTACACCGCACCGACGGCGATCCGCACGTTCATGAAGTGGGGCGCCGAGGAGCCCGGACGCCACGACCTGTCCTCGCTGCGGCTGCTCGGCACGGTCGGCGAGCCGATCAACCCGGAAGCCTGGATGTGGTACCACGAGCACATCGGCGCCGAGCGCTGCCCGATCGTCGACACCTGGTGGCAGACCGAGACCGGGGCCAGCATGGTCAACCCGCTCCCGGGCATCGTTCCCACCAAGCCCGGGTCGGCCACCCTTCCGTTGCCCGGCATCGAGGTGGCGGTGCTCGACGACCAGGGCAACGCCATCACCGAGGGTGGTGGTTATCTGGCGATCACCAAGCCGTGGCCGTCGATGCTGCGGGGCATCTGGGGCGACCCCGAGCGCTACGAGCAGACCTACTGGAGCCAGTACCCGGGCAAGTACTTCGCCGGCGACGGTGCCCGCCTGGACGAGGACGGCTATCTGTGGGTGCTCGGCCGGGTTGATGACGTGATGAACGTGTCGGGTCACCGGATCTCCACCGCCGAGGTGGAGTCGGCGCTCGTTGATCACGAGGCGGTGGCCGAGGCAGCGGTGGTCGGGGCGAAGGACGACGTGTCGGGTCAGGTCATCGTGGGCTACGTCATCCTGCGGAGCGGCAACGAGCCCTCCGACGAGCTGGGCGAGGAGATCCGCCAGCACGTCGCCACCAAGCTGGGTGCGATCAGCCGTCCCAAGACCGTGATCATCGTGCCTGACCTGCCCAAGACCCGCTCCGGCAAGATCATGCGGCGTTTGTTGCGCGACGTGGTCGAGGGGCGCGAGCTGGGTGACACGACCACGCTGGCCGATGAGTCGGTGGTGACTGCAATCGCCGACGGGGCCTCGGCCGCCAGCGACGGCTGAGCGGCGCCCCGACGCTTTAGCGGCGGGCCTCCTGGGCGATGCGTTTCTGAGTAGCCGCCCAGGAGCAGATCGGGCAGGTGGTGAGGTCGTGGTGTCGGGCGGGGCAGTACTCCCGCCCGAAATAGATGATCTGCAGGTGGCGTCGGTTCCACGTGTCCCGGGGAAACACCGCCTTCAGGTCGGCCTCGGTCTTCTCGACCGTCGTTCCGTTGGACAGCCCCCACCGGGCCGCCAGCCGGTGAATATGGGTGTCGACCGGAAAAGCCGGCACCCCGAACGACGCGGCCATCACCACGCCGGCGGTCTTGTGACCGACGCCGGCGAGTGACTCGAGGAACTCAAACGTCGGGATGAGTTCCCCGCCGGCCTCGACGATCTGGTGGGCCATCGTCGACAGGTTGCGGGTCTTGGTCGGGGCAAGGCCGATCTGTCGGATCAGCCCAAGGATCTCGTCGGGGTCGAGCGCGGCCATCTCCTCTGGTGTCGACGCCCGGTCGAAGAGCGCCGGGGTGATCTCGTTCACCTTTTTGTCGGTGGTCTGCGCCGACAGGGCCACCGCCACCAGCAGCGTGTAGGGGTTGCGGTGATCGAGCGGGATCGGCGGTTCCGGGTAGAGCCGATCGAGGATCTCGCCGATCCGATCGGCCTTGTCACTGCGTCTCATGGTGACCACAGGGAGGGCAAGTCGAAGCAGCCGGTTCATCGGTTGCACACTCCCGCAGGGACGGCTGCTCGACCAACCCGGGAGCGCTCTCAGTTCGATGCCTGCAGGCTCAGCAACCGGGGCAGACTGATGCCGTGCTCAACAACCTCAAGACCGCTGCATTGCTGGCCGGCCTCGCCGGGCTGCTGATGGCCATCGGGTCGTTCTGGGGGCAGTCGGGCCTGATGATCGCGTTCGGCATGTCGGTGGTGATGATCGGCGGCAGTTACTGGTTCTCCGATCGACTCGCCATCGCATCGGCGCGGGCCAAGCCGGTCCCCGAGGGTGCGCTTCCCGAATACCGCCAGATCATGACCGAGCTGACCACCGCCGCCGAGATCCCCATGCCGGGGTTGTTCGTGAGCCCCAACCCTCAGCCCAACGCCTTTGCCACGGGCCGCAACCCGCACCACGCCGCGGTGTGTGTCACCGAAGGGCTGTTGCAGGCGCTCACCTGGGAGGAGATCCGGGGGGTGCTCGCCCACGAGCTCGCCCACGTCCGCAACCGTGACATCTTGACCAGCTCCGTCGCAGCTGCGGTCGCCTCGACCATCACGTTCGCAGCGCGGATGGCAATGTGGGGAGCGATGTTCGGTGGGGGTGGTGGCGGTGGGCGTGACCGAAACGGAGGCGGCCTGGAGCAACTGGCGATGATCATCCTCGGACCGATCGCCGCAGCGCTGATCCAGATGGCGATCAGCCGCAACCGCGAGTTTGCCGCCGATGCCTCGGCGGCCAAGCTGCTGGGGACCGGCGAACCGCTGGCCCGAGCGCTGGACAAGCTGGACCTGTACTCCCAGCGGATCCCTGCGGACATCAATCCAGCGCAGGCGCAGGCCTACATAGTCAACCCCCTGCGACGCGGCGGGATGGCGAGCCTGTTCTCCACCCACCCCCCGGTCGAGGAACGGATCTCGCGCCTGCGGGGTGGGTCATGGGCCTGAGCAACAGCCCCTGGGCCGGCATCGGAGTTGTGGCGAGTGCCCCGGGCCGTCGTAGCGTACGACGATGACTTCAGCGATGATCGTGTCCACCTCCAGCGTGAAGCGAGGCTTGGTGGCTGCTGTCGCTGTCGGCGCCCTGCTGCTGGCCGGCTGCAGCGACGATGGCGACGATGCCGCCAAGGGCGACACGTCGAGCGAGACCACCGTCGCCGGCGACAGTGTGTCCGAGACGACCGCCGCGGCCAGCGAGACAACCGCGAAGGATGACGGTTCCTCGGCGACGTCGGCACCTGAACGCAAGCCCAATATTGAGGGCTTCTGCAAAGCGCTCACCGACGTGGCCAACCAGACCGCAGGCGACCAGGATTACGGCCAGTTGCAGGCGACCGCGCCTGACGAGGTCGCACCGCTGGTCGACACGCTCGCCAAGGCAGCCAACGAGGCGGCGTCGACCGAGCAGCCCAGCGCCGAACTGCAAGAACGCGGTATCCGCTCGGTGGTCGGCGTGACGATCTTCGCCATCGATGAGTGCCCCGATGCGTCGGGCCTGATCGAGGCGATCGGCATCGACGAGAACGGGGTCGAGGTCCTCAAGAAGTACTCGGTTGCGGACGTTGAGGACGATGCCAAGTGGAAAGAAATCTACGCCGAGATCCAGCAGGGCTGAGGTTCGACCCTTGTTTCACCCCGTTGCCGAGTGCCAGGGCCGTCGAGGCAGCCGGGTGCGCTCAGCTGGTCAGCGTTTCGCCGCAGCAGCCGTCATCCTGGCGGCCCTGAGCGGGTGTTCCGACGGCGGTGACGGCGCCCAGCAGGCGGTGACCACCAAACCCGCCGCAGCCCCGACGGCCGGGGTTGAATCGTTTTGCGATGAGTTGGCCGACATCGTCGTGCAGGACGAACCCGATTTTGGCCGCCTCGATGCGTCGGCCCCCGAGGAGGTCAAGCCCGAGGTGGCCGAGGTGGTCGAGTTCTCCAAGATGGCCCTCACGGCGGAGGAAGCGCCCGATAAGAGTGTGATCGACGACTTCCAGCGGTCTTACTTTGGCATGACGATCTATGCCGTGGGCCACTGCGACAACTCCGACACGCTGGCTGCAGGTCTCGGCCTCGGCGACCAGCAACTCGAAGCGGCCCGCAGGTACTCGCTGGAGGATGTGCGGGATGACCAAACGTGGCCAGAGGTCAAAGCTGCTGTCGGCGGTTGACGCCGAACGCTTCGGCCGTCACCGGCGGGCGGTAGCTCAGTCGCGGAAGTTGCCGGTGTCGATCGGGATGCCAAAGTCGTGGCCCTTCAGTTCGGTGATCACCGCCTGAAGCTGGTCGCGCTTCTTCGCCATCACCCGAACCTGCTCACCTTGTGTCTGGGTCTGTACGCCCTTCAGCCCGAGGCCCTTGATGAACTTGTTGACGTCGCGGGCCTTGTCGGAGTTGATGCCCGCCACCAGGGTGGCCACCTGACGAACGCTCCCGCCGGAAGCCGGCTCGATCTTGCCCCAATCGAGTGCCTTGAGCGACACCTTGCGACGGACCAGCTTCTCCTCGACCACCTGGCGGACGGCCCGCAAACGATCTTCGCTCATCGAGCGGATGGTGATCGTGCCCTCTCCGAGCTCCGCCGCAGAGCCGGTGTCCCGGAAGTCGAAGCGGGTCGACACCTCGCGGGCCGCCTGATCCATGGCGTTGGTGACCTCTTGGTGGTCGACCTCGGAGGAGATGTCAAAGCTGGGCATGTTGGGCCTTCCTGGGATGACGGTGGACGGAACCTTGGTGCAGTGTGCCGTGGCGCCGGCAGCTTGGCCAGCGCCACGGATGGGGAACGTTGTCGGGTGTGCCCCGAGCGGCGGCCCCCGCTATCGTGTCCGGGCTGAGGGTCGGTGCCCGAGTGGACAAAGGGAGCGGACTGTAACTCCGCCGGCTTAGCCTTCGTAGGTTCAAATCCTACCCGGCCCACCAGTTCAACAGGCCCGCCTCGGCGGGCCTGTTGCGCGCCCGGGGTCGTCAACTCTTGGGCGCCAGCATCCGTTGCATCAGCACCACGTCAAGCCAGCGGCCAAACTTGCGACCGACTTCTTGCTCCCGTCCGACGATGCTGAACCCCGCCCGTTCGTGGAGTGCGATCGAGGCCTGGTGTCCGCCGACGATCTTGGCCATCACCGTATGAAAGCCGTGGTCGGTGGCCAGCGCGACCAGCTCGGTCAGCAACGTCGACCCGATGCCTTCGCCCTGGTGGTCCCGGTGCACGTACACCGAGTCCTCACACGTCGTGGCGTAGCCGGCCCGCTCTCTGTACCGAGACAACGAACCAAACCCGACAACGACGGGCGTGCCGTCCTCGTTGTCGACCTCGGCGATGACCGCCGAGTACGCGCCGCGGCGCTCGGCCAGCCAGGCAGCTTGACCGTCGACCGTGCGGGGGATCAGGTCGAACGTAACCGTGGACGTCAGCACCTCGAGGTTGTAGATCTCGAGGATCGCCTCGGCATCTGCGGTGGTGGCGGAGCGGAGGCGCATTGCGGCGACGCTACGACGGTGGCCCACCCTCGGTGCAGTCGGCCCACCCCGGGCCGGGCGCAGGCGGCTAGATCTGGATCGGGTAGGTGGCGATGACGGCGACCGAGGCGATGAACAACACCACGGCCAAACCGAGCAGAGAGTGTTCGGTCCGCAGCGCTCGGACCTTGCCGGACAGGGCGGCCAACAGGATCACGCTGGCAAACAGCACCGACGTGAGTGTGTAGTTGTCGCCGTCCTCGTTGGCGGCTATCGCCGCCTTCGCCTTGGCTTCGGCCTGCTTCTCCAGTTCGTCGGCCCGGTCGCTGGCCGCCAGGACGTACTCGTTCATGTCGAACGGGCTGGAGGGGGCGTCAGCGTTCTCGAACGGCTTCGTCTTCAGCCAGGCATCGGTGGCGATCGCCAGGTGCTCAGGAAACCGGTCTTGGTAGAACTTGGCCAGTTCGGCATCTCCGTTGGCCGTGGCGTTGACAAACTGGGTGGACAACGAGACGTCGACGGTGAATTGCTGGTTGGCCTCGTCGCTGTTGCGGATCGACTCGGTACGCGCTGCGCCTGCCTCGGCGAAGTTGATCGCCATCACGCCGCCCCACTTGGTGGCCTCGAATGCCGACCAGGCAGTCATCACGGCGGTGAGCGCGATCAGCAGCACAGCGAACAGCTCGAGACGGTCCTTGTGGTCTTGGAGCCGCTCTTCGTCGGTCGTGCTGTCGTTGCGGCTGGTCATGTCGGGGGTTGAAGCGTCGGGTGAGGACATGGGCAAGTCTTTCGGGGGTGGGTGGGAACAACACCGGCCGGAGGCAGAGCCTCCGGCCGGTGTCATCATTTCACGCGTCGCGCCGGTACTTGTCCGTGGTGCCCCACCCGGGCAGCGAGCCCGGTGTGTCCGCGCTCGAAGCCTTAGTCCTCGTCAGCGAATGCGGAGCGCAGGGCTTCTTCCTGGTCCTTGGAGAGGTTGGTCTTCACCAGCTGGGCGTTGGTGCCGTCGAAGGCGTCCGAGACGCGATCGATGACGGCGTCCTGCGTCATCAGGAACAGCGCCGAAGTACCGGGAACGACCTGGCTCTTCACGGAGTCGATGAAGTCGTCGTCGATGCCGACATCTGCCATCGAGCCGCCGAGGGCTCCGGCGGCGGCGCCGATCGCCATACCCAACAGTGGTACGAGGAACAGCAGGCCGAACAGCCAACCCCAGAACGCGCCACCGAGTGCACCTGCGGCTGCGAGGTTGTTCGCCTGACGGGTCTTCGGCTTCTTCTTACCTTCCTCCCAGGTGACGATGGCGGCGTCGAGGACCGTGATGAGGTGCTCCTTGCTCAGGGCAACCAACTTCTCTTCGGCCTGCTGTGCGCCGGCCGGGTCATCGAACTTCCAAACGGTCAGTGTCGACATGTGTGCTCCTCGTCCTTGGGAAGACCGAATGTATCGGACAACGATGCCAATCGGCGTCGTTGGGAGCACGCTTTCTGAGCCGTTTCTTGGGGACCGGGTGTCGAGCGTGCGATCGACATGCGATGTGTCGGTTCAGCCGTCCAGGTCGCTGGCGGCAAGCACTGCATCGGCGACGGATCCAGGCACCCGAACATCGGCCCGCAGTTCGCCCCCGGAACTCACGATTGCCTGCGTGAACGGCTTGGCCCAAGTGTGTTCGAAGGCCAGCAGGGCGGCCGACGTGTTGGGTGTCATGTCGTTGGCCAAGTCGGCGACGTCGTCGTCGGACACCAAAGCGCCGGCCCGTTTCAGCACATCGACCAGCGACTTGGCGCCTTCGTCGTCGCTGAGGCCCTCCAGGCCCTCATGGGTCACCGAACCGTCGGCATCCTTGCGAATGAAGACTCCATCGATGACGGTGACCGTTCCCGCGTCGACCAAGCGTCTCAGCTCGGGCAGGATCTCCCCGGTGAACTCATTACCCTCGAAGACGACGACGATGACCTCGATCGGTCCGAAACCCATGATGACCCCCCCAGGTCGTGCCTGCTCCGAAGTGTTCGGACAGGTTGTCGGTCTCAAGTTCGTAGTCCCGAGCCAACTGAACTCAAGTTATCGGGACACGAACGGTTGTGCCATGGGCAAGCGCTGATCCTGCACTGCTGAGCGCCAGGCGAGTGCGTGTGGTGGGTCGCCCGCTGCCGAGGTTCCCGGCGCCCGATTGGTGAGCGCGCGGCGCTTCGATACACTGGCTCGTCGGTTCGCCGGGACTCCCAGCGCGCCATGCCTCCTTAGCTCAGTCGGCAGAGCGTTTCCATGGTAAGGAAAAGGTCGTCAGTTCGATTCTGACAGGGGGCTCTCCCAACCGGTCCGTCACTCTCGGGCCCTACCTACGGCGACCGGGACGTTCCCGGGAGTCACACCGGCGACGTAGCTCAGGTGGTTAGAGCGCTCGGCTCATAATCGAGAGGTCGTCGGTTCGACCCCGACCGTCGCCACCACAAACCCAAGCAACACCAACCACTCTCACCCCACAGGAATTAGGAGAACAGCCCTCATGGCCAAGGAGAAGTTCGAGCGGAACAAGCCTCATATGAACGTGGGGACGATGGGTCATATTGACCATGGGAAGACGACGTTGACTGCGGCGATTTCGCGGACGTTGGCTGATCGGGTGCCGGGTAATGAGGCGACGGCGTACGACAATATTGATAAGGCTCCGGAGGAGCGTGAGCGTGGGATCACGATCAATGTGTCGCATGTGGAGTATGTGACTGAGAATCGTCATTATGCGCATGTGGATATGCCGGGGCACGCGGATTATATCAAGAACATGATTACGGGTGCGGCGCAGGTGGATGGCGCGATTTTGGTGGTGTCGGCTGCTGATGGGCCGATGCCGCAGACGCGTGAGCATGTGTTGTTGGCTCGGCAGGTGGGTGTGCCGTCGATTGTGGTTGCCTTGAACAAGGTGGACATGGTTGATGATGAGGAGCTTCTTGAGCTGGTGGAGCTTGAGGTGCGTGAGCTTCTGTCCGAGTTTGAGTTCCCTGGTGATGATATTCCTGTGGTGCCGGTGTCTGCGTTGAAGGCGTTGGAGGGTGATGAGGCTGCTCAGGATCAGGTGATGGAGTTGATGGCGCAGGTGGATGCCTATATTCCTCAGCCGGAGCGTGATTTGGATCGTCCGTTCTTGATGCCGATCGAGGATGTGTTCTCGATTACGGGTCGTGGGACGGTGGTGACCGGGAAGATTGAGCAGGGTGCTGTTCATACTGGTGATGCGGTGGAGATTGTTGGTTTGAAGCCGACGACGAAGACGACGTGTACTGGTGTGGAGATGTTCCGGAAGCTGCTGGATGAGGGGCAGGCTGGGGACAATATTGGTGCGTTGCTTCGTGGTGTGGAGAAGGATGATGTGCAGCGGGGTCAGGTGTTGGCTGCTCCGGGTTCGATTACGCCGCATACTGATTTTGAGGGTCAGGTGTATGTGTTGACCAAGGATGAGGGTGGTCGGCATAAGCCGTTTTTCTCGGCGTATTCGCCGCAGTTTTATTTCCGGACGACGGATGTGACTGGGACGGTGACGTTGCCTGCTGATAAGGAGATGGTGATGCCTGGGGATAACACGTCGATGTCGGTGGAGTTGATTGCGCCGATCGCGATGGAGGAGGGCTTGCGGTTCGCTATTCGTGAGGGTGGTCGTACGGTGGGTGCGGGCCGGGTCACCAAAGTCATCAAGTAGAGGAACGAGCCATGGCATCTGACAAGCGAATCAAGGCGACGATGGAATGCACCGAGTGCAAGCGTCGCAACTACACCACCGTCAAGTCGAAGGTGAACACCCGGGAGCGTTTGGAACTGTCCAAGTTCTGCCCGTGGGATCGCAAGCACACCGTGCATCGCGAGACCCGCTGACCAACCGGTCACCCCGATGACCACGTACGACGGCAAGGCCGGGCGCCAAGCGTCCGGCCTTGCCGCGTCCCGCCATCGGAGCGGGCGTAACCTTGAGGCCGTGGCGCAAGTCGAACCAGCATCGACCACACCGGCCCCCTCGCTTCCAGACGCACCCGCCCGGAGGCGGCGCCCCGTCCGGGTCCGGCGCTCGCCCGACGGTCAGGCCGACGACCACCAGGTCGCAGCGTGGGTGGAGGCAGCGCAGGGGGGCGACCGCGAGGCGTTCCAGGAGTTGGTGGCCGCCAGCTACCGGGATGTGTTCACGTTGGCCCTGCGGCTGTGCCGCTCCGAGGACGACGCGCTCGACGTCACCCAGGAGGCCTACCTGCGGGCCTACCGCAGCCTGGACAAGTTCCGGGGGGATTCCAAGTTTTCCACGTGGATGTACCGCATCACGGCCAACTGCGCGTCGAGCTACCTGAAGAAGCGGTCGCGACATCGCCACGAGGAGTTGGACGAACACCGCGAGCCGGCCGACGCCGAGCCAAGCCGGGACCCGGTCGGCCGGGCCGAGAGCACCGAGCTTCGCGCTCGCCTCGACGAAGCATTGGGCACGCTGGCGCCCAAGCTGCGAGCGGTCGTGGTGCTTCGGGACATCTACGATCTGCCCCACGACGACATCGCCTCAGAGCTGGGCATTTCGGTGTCGGCCTCCAAGGTGCGCCTGCACCGGGCGCGACATCAACTGCGCGACGAGCTGCTGCCGGACATAGCGGTGGGCAGCCGTGATCTGTGAACGGATAGCCGACTCGTTGCCCGAAGCGGTCGATGGCACCGATGGGCTCGGTCCAGCCGAGCGTGCCCACGTCGAGACCTGCCTGCGCTGTCAGGCCGAGCTGGTGCAGTACCGCAAGCTGCTGCGGGCCATGCACACGCTGCGTACCGACGTGGTCGAGCCGGCGCCGGGTGTGCTCGCCGAGCTGCTGGCGTCGGTCGGCGAGGTGGGCGAACATCAGGCGATCCGCTCGCTGATCAACCGGCGCCGCGCCGCCTACGCCGGCGGCATCGCTGCTGCCACCGCAGCGGGCGTGACCGGAGCGGTCGTCATCGCCGTCCGCTCCCGTCGCTCTGGGCAGACCGCCGCATCGGCCTGAAGGCCGTCAGGCTGCCCCGGCGGAAACCCAGCTTCCGAACGCCGGCTTCCTCCGGTAGGCTGTCGCTTCACCGAAACCCTCGGGTATCGGGCGAAGGGCAGTAGCTCAATTGGCAGAGCACCGGTCTCCAAAACCGGCGGTTGGGGGTTCGACTCCCTCCTGCCCTGCAAGTCAAGTTCCTTTCGGGGGGATCTCGACCTGATCGTCGTCGAGTTGCACGAGTCTGGCGCGCTAACTGATCGCTGGTTCCAGCACCGCTAAGGCTCGGTTGAGCTGAGGTCCGTACAGCCCGGCGAGGAACTACGCATCCGACTTGGTGGCCGTCCGGCGCCATCAGCCACAAGGTAGAGCGGCATCCCACATGACCAGAGACCGCCAATAGCGCTCCGACACGTGCAACTCGCTGCCGTCAACTACGGCACATCCGATCGGCTGCACCCAGCGACGATGGAACCATTGCATGAACGCGAGCATCTGCCGAGGGGCGAGTCCCACCCGTGGTGTTAGCTCGGGGTCTGAGTCGTTGAGCCCGTCTCTGCCCAGGCTGTTGGATCGTTGTGGTCAGCTGGGTATGGCGATTCGTTCATCGTCGAACACTGCGACGAGTTCGAGGTGGCCTCCCATGCTTTCGACGACTGATCGCCAGGTGGACAGCAGGTTGTCGTCGGCGGTCTCCATGGCTGAGATCGACGCCTGTGCTCGTTGCAATCGTTCTGCCAGTTCCACTTGGGTGAGTGAGCGGTGGCGGCGAAGTTCGGACAGGTTGAACGCGACGGCATCGGCGCGAGCTTCTTCTTTGATGGCGTCGATGCGGGCTCGACGGTTCTCGTCGATCTCGCCGACGATGTCGGTGAATTTGCGGTGTCCCATGGCTTATCGTCCTTGTTCATCGCTGTCGAGGAGACCGAGGGCCTCAAGTTCGTCCAGGTAGTCCTTGTAGAGCTGTTCTGCTTCGGGGATTGCGGTTCGGTACCACGTGGCCCATTGACCGGTCTTGTCTCCGCCGACGAGGAGGATGGCTTGTCGACGTGGGTCGAAGATGAACAGGACCCGACAGTTTTTGGCGGCGCCTCGGGGCCGGAGTTCTTTGAGGTTGTGGTAGTTCGATCCTTTGATCCGGTCGGCGTGCGGCCGGTCGAGTTGGGTCCGTGCTCTGCTAGCAGCTCGACGATGGCGATCACGGCGTCTTGTTGGGGCTCAGCCAGGGTGGGTGTACCAGTTGGAGAACTCGTCGGTGCCGTTGATCTCCCAAGTCACGCGACCGGTATAGGGTCGACTCGATATAGATTCCAACCTATGGCTATGGCACGGTCGAAGGTGCGGCACGGGGCCGATCCTTGTTGGGGCGACCGGGTGCCGCCACAAGGTCGTCGATTTGCCCGCTCGATGTCGCTGTTCGTAACGGGTCCGGTCGAGACCTATCCGCTGGCCTCGACGTCCTCGTTGTAGGACTCCAGGGCTGCGGTGATGGTGGCGTCGGCCTCCTTGACGGCCTCGTCGACGGGCTCGCCATCCAGCAGTACCTGGTCCATGCACTTCTTGATGGCCTGACGCACCTGGTCGTAGGGCCCGATGACCGGGCCGGGGAAGTCGGTGTTGATGCCGGCCAGCACCTCGTAGGCCACCTTCTGCCAGCGGCCGCCCAGCGACGACGTCCAGGCCTCCTGCAGCCTGGGGTCCTCGGCTGCGGCCTTGCTGACCGGGGCCGTCGAGCCATCGACACCCCACTGCACCTGGGAGTCGATGGAGTTGAGGAACTTCATGAAGTCCCACGCAGCTGCCTGTTGCTCGTCGGGCACCGTGTTGGTCATGTACCAGACCTGCCCGCCCACCTGACCCCGGCCTGCCTCCTCGACACCGGGATAGGGACCTACCCCGATGTCCAGGTCGAGTTGCAGGCCGGGCGGAAGCTCAACACCGAGATCCGCTTTGAGGTCCTCGGCCGCCACCGTGCCCTCGATGACTCCGGCCACGGTCGATGCCGCCGCCGAGGAGTCGACGACGAACGACGACTGGCGGCCTGCCATGGCCAGCAGGTGATCGGCATTGGCCTCGGCGCCGGGCGTGACGTCGAGCAGGCCCTCCGTCTTCGCCTCCTGGAGCGTGGTGAGGATGTTGCGTGTGACCGGATTGTCGAACTTCGACTCGGTGGCCCAGGTGCCGCTTCGGCCGTTGTCCTCGTTCACCAGTTCCTGCCCGGCGCCGGACAGCCACCATTCCAGCAGAAACGCCTGCGCCTTGAACACCATCGGCCTGTCCACCCCGGGGACGTTGGCCGCCTTGATGGCGCGGGCCGCGATGATCATCTCGTCAATGGTCTCCGGCGGGTCGTCGGGGTCGAGACCAGCCGCCTGGAAGTGCTCCCGGTTGAGGTAGATCAGCGCCGTGTAGGTGGTGAACGCCGCCGGCCACAGCTGATCGTCGATGGTGTAGGAAGCGGGGACGATCGGCAGGAAGTCCTCCCGGATCTTCTCCGCCGCAGGGTCGGCCTCGAAGCACGCCTCGGCCGGGAGGAAGAGGCCGCTGTCGGCGATCCAACGGGTTTTGGTGTCGTCGGGCACCACCAGGGCGGGAAGGGAACGGTCGGGGGCGGCCTGTTCGATCTTGCGGTGCAGCTCCTGGGGGCCGACACCCTGGCTTTCCACGGTGACCTTCACCTGGTCCTGGGAGGAATTGTACTGATCGGCCAGGGATTCGAGCGTGCGCTTGGCGAGCGCGACGTAGCTGTGCCACACCGTGATCTCCACCGGGCCGTCCGCCTGCTCAAGTGCCTCGACGGGACAGGTCACCTCGCCACCATCTGCCGATGACGTCGCGTCGGATCCGCCGCACGAAGCGGCGACCATGACGGCCGTCAGCACCGCAGCGATGCCCCGGCGATACCGCCTGGTCGTTCCTGATCGTTGCACTTGGTTCCTCCTGGGTCAGCCCTTCACCGCTCCGGCGGTGAGGCCTCGAATGATCTGTCGCTGGAACACCACCAGAAGCGCCAGGATGGGAAGCGAGGCAATGATCGCCGCCGCCACCCCCACGTTGAAGCGCTCCGGTCGTTGCACGCTGATGCTTCGCAGCGTCACCTGGATGGTCTCCCAGCGTTCCTGGGTGGTTGCCGTCCTGGGCCACAGGTACTGGTTCCAGGCGGCGAGGGCCGTGATCAGCGTGAACGAGGCGATAATCGGCCGGTTCACCGGGATGGCGACGCGCCGCAGGAAAGCGAAGTGCCCGAACCCGTCGATCCGCGCCGCATCGCGCAGTTCGGAGGGGACCCCGAGGAACCCCTGGCGGATCAGGAAGATGCCGAAGGCCGAGGCCAGGAACGGTGCGCTGAGGCCTTGAGCCGAGTCGAGCCACCCGAGCTCTCGGATGGTGCGCACGTTGGCGATCAGGGTGACCTCGACGGGCAGCAGCAGCGAGGCGAGCAACACGACGAACAGCGTGTTCTTGAAGGGGAAACGCACAAAGGCGAACGAGTAGGCGGCCAGCACGGAGGTCACCAGCTGGAACACGGTGATGATGGCGGTGACCAGGAGCGTCAAGGCCATCGACCGTCCCAGGTCGCCATCGGACCCGCGGTCGAGAAGACCCCCCAGTCGATGGAGACCGGGTAGAGCGGCTGGCCCTCCTCGATGTAGATGAAGGGCTCGGAGAGGGCGCGCACGATGGTCATCCACACGGGGAACAAGATGATGAGCGACAACCCCGTCAGCAGCAGATACCAGCCCGCCACGGACACCCGCGTGCGGCGACGGGTCGCCGAGGACTCATTCGCCATAGTGAACCCGCCGGTTGAGGATCGTGAGCTGGATCAGGGTCACGATAAACGTGAGGCCGAACAGGCCAAGCGCCATCACCGAACCCTCGCTGATGAGGCTTGGTCCCTGGCGGTTGAAGATCTTGAACACCAGCGTTTCGGTGCTGCCGGCGGGGTCCCCGTTGGTGAGGATCTCCATCGGGGCGAAGGCCTGGAAGCCGAAGATCATCAGCACCACGACCAGAAACAACAGGGTGGGTGAGATCAGCGGAAGCGTCACCTTGAACAGCCGGCGGACCGGCCCGAAGCCGTCCAGCTGCGCGGCCTCCATGAGCTGGTCGGGTACCGCCTGGAGGCCGGCCAGCACGATCACGAAGGTCAGGCCGATGTTCTGCCAGATGGAGGTGAGCGAGACACCCCGCAGGGCACTGTCCGACTTCGACAGATCGATGAAACTCACCTGGCCGAACTTGCCGATCTTCGGATTGACCAGGCCGAAGAACACCACCGCTGCGACCGCTACCGAGGTGGCCACCGTCGAGGCGAAGATGGCCTGAAACGCCTTGATGCCCCGCAGCCGCCGGTGCGCCACGAGGGCCAGCAGCAAGCCCAACACCAGGCCCGTCGGTACCGTGTAGATGAGGTACTTGACCGTGATCCACAGTCCGTCCCGGAACTCCTCTCCTCCGAGCACGTCGGTGATGTTGGACGGGCCGACGTATACCTCGCCGGTCCCAAACCGGTTGGGCCGGTACAGCGAGAAGCGCACCAGGCGGTACAGCGGGTAGTAGGCGAACACGCCCAGGAGCGCGAAGGCGGGCAGCAGGAGCGAGTATCCGAACAGGGCCTCACGCAGTGCCGACTTACGTCGCCTCATGCCAGACGTCCCCCGCTCTCGGCTTCGAAGATGTGGAGCTGTCCCGGATCCGGCCGGAGCCGCATCGAGGTCCCCACCTCCACGATCGGCACGTCGCTGGACGCCCGGACGATGAGCAGCTGGTTGGCCACCTCGCAGATGACGTGCTGTTCGTGACCCAGCATTTCCACATTGCGCACGACCGCGTCGAGCGGGCCGTCCGCGTCGATGCGGAGGTGCTCGGGCCGGACCCCAACGACGATTCGCTGGTCGGCCGACACCGGCACGTCAGGCGGTAGTGGCAGCGCCACATCACCCACCCGGGCCACGTACCCTTCGCCGACCTGGCCCACCGTGGCGTCGAGCGTGTTCATGGGGGGACTGCCGATGAAGCGGGCCACGAAGAGGTTGGCCGGACGCTGGTAGACCTCCTGGGGGCGCCCCACCTGTTGCAGCCGGCCCTCGACGAGGATGGCGATGCGGCTGGCCATGGTCATGGCCTCAACCTGGTCGTGGGTGACGTAGACGAAGGTGGTCTCCAGCCGACGCCACAGTTCGACGAGCTCGAGACGCGTCTGGGTTCGCAGCTTGGCGTCCAAGTTGGAAAGCGGCTCGTCCATGAGGAACACGCGTGGACGACGCACAATGGCGCGCGCCAGCGCAACCCGTTGGCGTTGCCCTCCCGAGAGGGCAGCCGGCTTGCGGTCCAGATAGTCACCAAGGTCGAGCGTGGCCGCGGTTTCGACCACCCTCGACCGGCGCTCGGCGGCGTCGAGCCGACGGGGTGTGCCACCGTCCACCGAGACATGCCGGCTCAGGAGTGGCGCTTCGATGTTCTTGAAGACGGTCATGTGCGGATAGAGCGCGTAGCTCTGGAAGACCATGGCGATGTCGCGGTCTCCCGGATCGACTCCGTTCACCACCTCCTCGCCGATGCTCACCGTTCCGCTGGTCGGCTCGTCGAGCCCCGCGATCATGCGCAGCGCCGTCGACTTGCCACAGCCGGAGGGGCCCAACAGCACGAGCAGCTCGCGGTCTTCGATGTCGAGTGTCAGGTCATCGACCGCAACGACGTCACCGAAGCGTTTCGTGACCTCGTGGAATGAAATACCGGCCATGACCCTCCCCTTGAGGCCGGGAGACTACCAACAGCGGCCATATCGCACCGGCGGTCGCCAGTAGTCTCAGGTATGCCCCTGGTTGCGGTAGCGCCGCTGCCGCCTCTGGACGAGCACTCCCTGTTGGTGCTGTGGTGTCAGATCCTGGTCGTCTTGTTCTTCGCCCGGGCTGGTGGTTACGCCGCCCGCCGCATCGGCATGCCGCGGGTGATCGGCGAATTGCTCGCCGGCGTCGTGCTGGGGCCGTCGCTGTTTGGACACCTCTGGCCGACGGGGTTCGCCTGGCTGTTCCCTGCCAGCGAGCGCCAGGCGGGTCTGCTGCTGGGCCTGGCTTGGGTCGGCATCGTCTTTTTGCTCGGTACGACGGGTGCCGAGGTCGACCTGTCGACGATCAGAAGCCAAGGCCGGGCGGCGATCTTCGTGACCGTCGGGAGTCTGGGCATGCCGCTGGTGGTGGGGGCGGTGGTCGGCTCGCTGCTGCCGGACTTCTTTGTGGGCGCCGGCGCGGCGCGGGCCGTCTTCTTGATGTTCTTCGCCGTGGCGTTCGCCATCTCGTCGCTCCCGGTCGCCGCCCGCATCCTGAGTGATCTGGGGCTGATCGACCGTCCCTTCGCCCAGGTCGCGCTCGGCGTCGCCACCGTCAACGACATCGTGGGCTGGCTGCTGCTCGGGGTAGTGGTGGGTATCGCCGAGTCGGGCTCCTTCGAGCTGGCCCCGCTGGTGACCGCGGTCGCGGCGGTGACCGTGACCGGGGTGGTGGTGATCCGTTACGGGCCTGGGGCCCTCGATCGCATATCGCTGGCGGTCGAGCGACGCTCAGGCGGGCCCGCCGCCGAGATCAGCCTGGTGGCGTTGACGCTGGTGGCGGTGGGAACGATCACCCAGGCGGTTGGCATCGAGGTGGTGATCGGTGCGTTCATCGCCGGCATCGCCATTGGGGGCAGCCGACTGGCGCGCAGCGAGGGCTTTCAAGCGATGGAGTGGGCCACCAACGGCATCTTCGCACCCCTGTTCTTCGCCGTGGCGGGCATTCGTGTCGACCTGACCCAGCTCGCCGACCCCGAGGTGGCGTTGTGGGCGATCGTCGTCACCTTGGCCGCAACCGCCGCCAAGGTGGTCGGCTCCTACGCGGGCGGACGGGCGGGTGGCGTCGACCGGCGTGACTCCCTCGGGTTGGGCGCCTCGCTCAATGCCCGCGGCGCCCTCGAGATCGTCGTCGCCACCGTCGGGCTGTCCCTCGGCGTGATCGACACCCGCGCCTACACGGTGATCGTCGTGATGGCTCTGGTCACCACCGCCCTCACCGGGCCGGTGCTGAAGCGCCTCTACCCGGATGCTCCGCAACGTGACGTGACGCAACCTCCGATCGAGCCCTCGCAGCGCTAGCCGGTGGCTGACGGGTTATCGCCGCCGCCCTTGCGTCGAGCGCTAACAAGCCTCCACCTGCATCAGCCTGGCTGCAGCCTGGGCAGCTTCCGAGTTCATTCCGTATGACTCAATAAGCCTCATCTCGGTGTCACAGGTTGGGGCCCTGACCCTGCCCACGGCCGTCCAACCATTCGGTCCGGCGATGAAGACTGCCTGGCCGAAGTCGGGATTCCCCAAATCGTCCCGAGATTGGCTTACAAAGCCCGTGGCGACGCCGTTGTCGCACACCGCGTCTGTCAACTCGTACGGGCCCAACTCGAGGGGGAAGTCGCCGTCGAAGCGTTGATTCCACACGTTGGCCAGAGTCGCAGCGTCACAACTTGGACTCCCATTGCTTGGGCCGATATCGGCCTCGGGCGCCGGGCTCGCCTGGTCGTCGACCGTCGGTAGCGATGGTGCGTTGGTCGTCGGCGGGGCGCTGACCGTGGCAACGATGGTCGAGCTGGGGGAGGGGATCGATGTCTTTGGTGTCGTCGTTGCGTCGATGCTGGTCGCTGAGGCAGGGGCTGCCGTCACGGTGAAGTTTGGCTCGCGTGCTGAGTCGGGCCCGCCACAGGCCGCAGCGAACAGACAAGCGCTGAACCCACAGGCCAACTTGATTCCCAAAAGCCGTCTCCCGAGCACGCCCCGGCCCCTCACTTGTGTTGGGCACGTCAAACAGGTCGATCATAGTGAACAGGCTGGTGATGCCGGGTTGGTAAGACAGCCGAGCAATTGCAGAGTCGTCGACAAGCTTGGCGCTGCGTGCCGGATGACCACCGGCGGCGGAGGGACCGACCCTGGCCGCTTAAGCCGATGCGTTGTCGGCGGCGATCAGGCGCGTCGATGCGATCAGACCGAACGCAGCTGCGGCCAGGGCTCCCAGGCCGCCGATGACGACCGGCGCCCTCGCACCGACAGCATCGGCCAGCATCCCCAGGATGGGCCCGCCGATCGGGGTGGTGCCGATCAGGAGCACCATCTGAACGGCGAGCACGCGGCCGAGCATCTGGCGGTCGGTGCGCAACTGGGCGATCGCCGTGGTGGCGGTCATGTAGGCGATGCTGGTGCCGCCGACGAACACGGCGATCACGACGGCTACCGGCACGTTGGGCGCTGCGGACAACACGATCAGGCCCACCCCCAATGCGGCGGCGTTGGTCCCGACCGTGCGGGGTGTGATCGTGTGGAGCCGGGCGACGATCAACGCCCCGATCAGGCCGCCGGCACTGAACGCCGAGTACAGCAAGGTGTAGGCCCCGTCGCTCCCGTTCAGGCCCTTCACGACGAACAGCGGCAGCACGACGCTGTAGTTGTAGCTGAGGATCCCAATGACCAGCAGCATGGAGAACGTGATCCACAGTTCGGGGACGCTGCCGATGTAGCGCAGCCCGGCCCGTACCTGTCCGGCACCCCTCGGGGTGACGGGCGCCGGGCGCAGCTCGGCGGGACGCATCAGCACCAGCGAGCTGATCACGGCCACGTAGGAGATGGCGTCGATCGTGAACGCCCAGCCGTAGCCGACGCTGACGATCAGTACGCCGGCGAGGGTTGGTCCCAGGATGCGGGCCAGGCTGTTCATGGCGCTGTAGAGCGACACTGCGTTGGACACGTCCTCGAGGGGCACCATCTCGTTGACGAACGAGCGACGCACCGGGTTGTCCATCGCCAGCAACAACCCGCCGACGACGGCGACACCGTAGAAGGCAAGCAACGGCGCCTCGTCCATAAACGCCAGCGCACCGAGGGCGAAGGACTCACACATCGCCAGCGACTGCGTGATCAGCAGCAGGTTGCGCTTGTTGGAACGGTCAGCGACCACCCCCGCCCAGGCTGACAGCAACAGGACGGGTCCAAACTGGCAGGCAGACAATGCACCGACCGCCAGGCCGCTGTCGGTGCGCCGCAGGATGAGAAGCGTCAGCGCAACCATCGTCAACCAGTTGCCCACCTGGGACACGGTCTGACCGAAGAAGAACAGCCGGTAGTTGCGCGAGCTGAGCGAGGCGAGGGTGCGTCGCCGCTCCGGTGCTGCGGACGACGGGGCGCCTATCGGGTCCTCACGTGCCATCGGGGGATCGTCCGGCCTCGCCCTGGGCATGGTTGCGGAGCGTCCGGGTGAGGCGCTCCAGCTCGGCGACGTCGCGTTCGCCGAGCAGGCCGTGGATGAATCGATCCCGGGCGTCGGCGAGGGGCCCCTCGAGCTGTGACAACAACTCTTCGCCCGCGAGGGCGAGCACGATCAGCGTCGAGCGGCCATCGCTCGGGTGGGCGCAGCGTTCGATCAGGCCTCGGCGTTCGGCCTCTTCGAGGCACCTGGTGATGTGGCTGGGCACCATCGACAGTCCTCGGGCCAGGTCGGTCGGCCGTGCGCGTTGTTGAGGGCTGCGGGCCAGCCGAACCAGCAGGTCGACGACCGAACGGTCGACCGGCACGATCCGCTCCGTGACCTCGGCGAAGCGTTGATCGAGCGCCAGGTAGGCCTCTTTGAGCAGGCCGAAGGTGTCCCAACGGGTATCGCTGAACGGAGGAGCCATGACGACGAGACGCTACCAACGGTGGCAGCCTTCCGGTGGGGGGCGCAGCTCTGGGTGTTGGTGTTCGTCTGCGGCCCTGATCCGCAGGGCCGAGGTCTCAGATGCCGTTCTTGTGAACGTGGTCGACGCCGATGCGCACGATCACCCGCTCGGAGCCGATCGGGTTGGCGTAGTCGGCGCCGGTGTACTTCTGGGCCAGCTCGTCGATGTTTGCCCGGGCGACGTCGCCGGTCTCGGTTTCGACCACGCGGCCTCGGGCCTCGACGTAGCGATAGGGGTTGTCGGCGTCGAACACGGTGATCGTCACCCGGGGGTCGCCCTCGACGTTGCGGTACTTCTGGCGTCCCGTCTCGGTGTTGATGAACACGTGCTCGTCGTCGGCGTGCACCCACATCAGCTGGGTTTGGGGCTGCCCGTCGGGCATGAGCGTCGTCAGCGCAGCGAAGTTCTTTGCTTGGGCCATCGTCTTGAGGTCTGCGTCGAGTGTCATGAGTGCCAGGGTAACGATGAGTTCGGGGGAGCGGAACGCCCGCTGGGCGCAGTCGGGTCGACGAGTACGACAGCTGTCGCTGAGGAGGTGCCCCACGGTCGGCCGGAGCGCCTATGGTGGTGCGTTCGCTCCGGGTTGCGTCGCCGAGTCTCGCCGCTCGGGTAGGTACACATCGGGTTCGGCTGAGTAGAATCGTCAGCCGTCTTCAAAAGCGGTGGCCGGAACCCGAACCGAGCTGCTGAGCAGGGTCCCGACGTGAACCGACAGCACTCAACCCCCTTGTTTCGCCGGAGGGTGAACCGATGGCAATGAACCGTGAGCAAAAGCGCGCCATGCAGCGGGCAGGACAAGTCGACGCCGAGGGATCGCCGATGGCGCGCGACCGGCGTCAGCCTGCCAAGACCGTCCGCAAGGAGGAGCGCACTTCGCCCACGCAGTTCTTCAAGGAGGTGCGCAGCGAGCTCCGCAAGGTGGCATGGCCCACCCGTGAGGAGCTGATCCGATACTCGATCATCGTCCTGGTCGCCATCGTGGCGCTGACGATCTTCGTCACCGTCCTCGACTGGATCTTTCTGAAGTTCGTGCAGGATTTCCTCTTCGACAGCGGCGTCGACGCGACTCCCGCCGCCGGGCTGATCTCGGCCGCTTCGTCTCTCCCCGGGCTGTGATCCATCCAGCACCGCTTGCCTGCACCCGATCGTGCCCGCAGGAACCGCACCCATCGATCCCCAGCCAGGAAAACACATGACTGATATCGAACCCACCGCCGCTACCGACCCGGTCGACGACGCCCCAGAGGCACCCGACACGGCCGTCGATGCTCCCACCGAAGCATCTGACGCTGCGGAGCAGGCTGACGCTGCGGAGCAGGTTGATACTGCGGAGCAGGTTGATACCGCGGAGCAGGTTGACGCCGACGTGGATGCTTCCACCGACGAGGATGCCGCCAGCGAAGGGTCCGCTTCCGACGAGGCGGGCGTCGAGCCTGGCCCCGAGGTGCTCGACGAGGACGCACTGCTCGAAGAGGGCGCTGCCCCCGAGCCGGAGATCAGCCCCTTCAACAAGCCGGGTAAGTGGTACGTGCTGCACACGCAGTCCGGCTACGAGAACAAGGTGAAGAAGAACCTTGAGGCCCGCGCTCTGTCGATGAACATGGAGGAGCGGATCTACGAGGTCGTCATCCCCGTTGAGGACGTCAGCGAAATCCGCCAGGGCAAAAAGGTGGTCGTCCAGAAGAAGATGTTCCCCGGTTACCTGCTGGTGCGCACCCGCTTGAACGACGATGCCTGGTACGTCGTGCGCAACACTCCCGGTGTCACCGGGTTTGTCGGCGCAGGCAACAAGCCCTCGGCCTTGCCCCGCAAGGAGGTGGAGAAGTTCCTCCAGGTGAAGAAGGACGACGAGGACGCCCCCAAGCGCACCCGGCCCCGCATGGAGTACGAAATCAACGAGACCGTGCGCGTCAAGCAGGGTCCGTTCGCCGATTTCTCCGGCGAAATCGTCGAGATCAACGCCGATCAGCTGAAGCTGAAGGTGCTGGTCAACATCTTCGGCCGGGAGACCCCGGTCGAGCTGGAATTCTCCCAGGTGGCCAAGCTGTAGGGCCCCACCTTGCCGTGTGGGCTGTTCGCAGCGCACACTGGTCCCTTGTGCCTGCGTCGCCCCGGGCCTACTCCGGGCGACAGATTCCCCCCGCAACGTCGAGTTATCGCACCACACGAGAGAGCACATCATGGCAAAGAAGAAGGTCTCGGCAGTCGTCAAGATCCAGATCCCGGCCGGCCAGGCATCGCCTGCGCCGCCGGTTGGTACCGCCCTGGGCCCCCACGGCATCGCCATCATGGACTTCACGAAGGCCTACAACGCCCAGACGGAGAGCCAGCGAGGCACGATCGTGCCCGTTGAGATCACCATCTTCGAGGACCGGTCGTTCACGTTCGTCCTCAAGACCCCGCCCGCCGCAGTGCTGATCCGCGCCGCCGCCGGGTTGGAGAAGGGCAGCCAGCTGCCCGGGCGCGGTGCCGTCGGCGAGATCACCGAAGCTCAGTTGGCCGAGATCGCCACGACCAAGATGCCCGACCTGAACACAAAAGACCTCGAGCAGGCCAAGCAGCAGGTCGCCGGTACCGCCAGGTCGATGGGCATCCGCGTGCTGTGGGACGACCAAAAGGGCGAGGAGCTGGCGCCGTTGCTTGACGCCGATGCCCAGGAGGCCATGATGGCCGCCCAGGAAGCGCTGCAGGCCGCCGAAGAGGCGCCGAGTGGCGGGATGGCCGAAGCGGCCGCCGACGCGATTGCTGGGGACGCCGAGGAGTCGGCCGACTCCGAAGGCTGACCTTCGCAGCGGCCCGGGCGCTCATCCGGGACGCTCAATATTCGACCCGTCGGGGGAGTACCTCGCCCCGGGGACGACATCCATATCCACATCTAACGAGAGGCAGCCATCATGGCGAAAGGCAAGAAGTACCGCGACGCAGCACGTCGCTACGACCGCGAAATGTTCCACGGCCCGCGCGAGGCGCTGGAGCTGGTGAAGTCGCTGGCGACGAAGAACTTCGACGAGAGCATCGACCTGGTGGTTCGCCTTGGGGTCGACCCCCGTAAGGCCGACCAGATGGTGCGCGGCACGGTGTCGCTCCCGTCCGGCTCGGGCAAGAACGTCCGCGTTGCGGTCTTCGCCGAGGGCGAGCAGGCCGAAGCAGCGCGCTGCGGGTGCCGATTTCGTGGGCGGCGAGGAGCTGGCCGCCGAGATCCAGGGCGGCATGATGGATTTCGACCTCACCATCGCCACCCCCGACATGATGCCGACCGTCGGCAAGCTGGGCCGTGTGCTGGGCCCCCGAGGCCTGATGCCCAACCCGAAGACCGGCACGGTGACCCCCGACGTGGCCACCGCTGTTGGCGAGTTCAAGGGCGGCAAGGTCGAGTACCGCACCGACCGGCACGGCAACGTGGCTGTCCCGATCGGCAAGGCGAGCTTCGAGCCCGACGCGCTGGACGCCAACCTGGCGGCCGTCATGGGCGAGATCGTTCGCGCCAAGCCGTCGGCGTCCAAGGGCAAGTACCTGAAGAAGGTCGCCCTGTCCTCCACGATGGGCCCCAGCGTCCGCGTGGACACCGGAGCGTACGACACCAAGTAGCAGCGTTTCGGCGCAGGCCGGCGGTTCCGCTAGCCTTGCCCCTTCAAGATCAGATCGCCTGAGACCTTCGGTGAACTTCCCGGCCCTGGCCGGAAAGCTCGTAATCAGCCCCGGCTTGCCGAACTAGGCGGACTCCTCAGATCTGGTGACACTTCCGTGCCACCTCCTCCTGTTCGGGTGTCCGCTTGCGGGCACCCGTTTCGCGTTGGGAACGCCATGCGGGTGAGATCTTCAACCCCATCACCAACCACCGAGACAACGAGAGGAGGTGTGAGCGTGACAGACAATCCTGAACATCCAGAAGCAGCCGAGCACGAAGCCGAGGCCGACGCCAAGGAACCCAGGCCCGAAAAAGTGGCCGTGGTGACCGAGGTCAAGGAGCGGATGAGTGAGGCAGAAGCCGTGATCCTCACCGAGTATCGCGGCCTGTCGGTCAAGGAACTGCAGAGCCTTCGGGCTTCGCTGACCGAGGCCGGCGCCGTCTACAAGGTGTACAAGAACACCTTGGTTCGACGGGCAGCGGACGAATTGGACTGGGATCTGGCCGACCTGCTGGTCGGTCCGACAGCGATGGCCTTTGTGGCCAGCGATGTCGGTTCAGCCGCCAAGGCGCTCACCGAATTTGCCAAGGGTCAGCCATTGCTGGTCCTCAAGGGCGGAGTCATGGGCGGCGACGTCCTCGACGACCAGGCCGTCAAGGCGCTGGCCGACCTGCCCTCCGGCCCGGAGATTTACTCCAAGCTGGCGGCCGGCATCAACGGCACGGCCCGCGGGCTGGCAGCCGGGATTCATGGAACGCACCGTTCCCTGGCCTACGTGCTGCAGGCGGCGATTGACGGCGGAGTCTTCGCCGACGACGTCGCTGCGACCGCTGAGCCCACCACCGAGGCGGCACCCGCCGCCGACGCGCCCGAGGCACCCGCCGACGACGCAACCCCAGACACGAACACCGAAGCACCCGCCGCCGACGCGGCGGAAAGCACTGAGGAGAGCTGAGCATGAGCAAAGTTGACGACATCCTGGAAGAAATCTCGAACCTGTCGCTGGTCGAGGCCTACGAGCTGGTCAAGGCGATCGAAGAGAAGTTCGAGGTGACCGCAGCCGCACCCGTGGCCGCCATGGCCGCCGCTCCCGGCGCCGGTGGCGCCGAGGCCGAGGAAGAGAAGGACGAGTTTGATGTCGTCCTGACCGGCGCAGGCGACAAGAAGATTCAGGTCATCAAGGAGGTGCGTGGGCTCACCAGCCTGGGCCTCAAGGAGGCCAAGGATCTGGTGGAGGCCGCCCCGAAGCCCGTCCTCGAGGGCGTGCCCAAGGACGAGGCCGAGAAGGCCAAGGAGGCCCTTGAGGCCGCTGGCGCCACCGTGGAGCTCAAGTAAGCACGGAGCTTGAGCTGCGGCGCAGCTCGATCACGAGGCCGGTTTGCTGGTCTCGCGATGAGCGGTCAGGCGAAGAGCTATGTGATCGACACCGCCTCCCAGCGTTTCGCTGGGAGGCGGTGTCGCGTCCGAGCGTCCGATCCCCCAGGCCAACGCTCCCAGGGCGCCCACGTAGACGACGAGGAGCACCGGGAAGGTGAGCGGTGGGCTCCAGCGGGGATCGACGAGCAGGTTCCACCAACTCAGCGAAGCGCCTCCTTTGGCCCCGTGGTGGCGGGCAACGCTCAGGAACCCGATGGCGTGGACGGTGAGGAACACGTTCAGCGCAACTCGGACGGCGGTTGTCGAGGTCTCGGGTTGGCGGAGCAATGATCCGAGGTCGCCCGGCCTCACCGGGTCTCTGGTGATCTGTGCCGACGTTTCGATGCCTCGGTCATCGGCGTTCCGGCGAGGCGAGGAACAGGTGGCGACCAAGAAGGCGCCCAGCAGCAGCGGTAGGGCGTAGCGACCCTGCCAGAAGAACCCGATGGGGGGCAGGCTGAGCCCCTCCGCCGTCACCGAAATCGTCAGGCCCCCGATCAGTGTCAGGCCGGCGATGATCGCCGCCCTCGGCGTGCAACGCCACACTCCGACGGCGAAGACGACGAGCAGGGTCACCACCCATGCCCAAACGGCGAGTTCGGGTAACGCGCTGTCGTTCTGGCCAAACACGCCGACCGATTGGCGCAGGTAGAAGGGCAGATAGCTGACGGCGGTGGCCCAGCCCGATCCTGGGCGGTCGGGGAGCGGGAAGTCGCGCTGGATCGTCCAGAGCCAGGCGGCTGAGGCGACGGTCATCGCCCCGGCCCCGACCGCCCAACCCCACACGTCGACCCGTCGAGCGAGGTGCACCATCCTGGATCTGCCGGCCATCGCCGAGAGCAGGACGAGCAGCAGCACGGCGAAGACGGGGCCGAGTCCTCGCGCCCCGATGAGGACGATGAGGGCCATGCCGAACCTGGCGACCTCCCGGCGGGTGAACTCGACGTCGCTTCGCGCAAGGAGCATGCCCGTGGCCCAGACTCCGAGGGCGGCGGCGATCTCGACGGCGCTCGGGTTGGTCGAGGCCGACAGATACATCGTCATCGGGGTCACGGTGCCGAACAGCGCCAGCCATGCCAAGCGGGACCGTTGGCTTCGGCGAACCGAGACCGTCGCAGAGGCCAGCAGCGCCGTTGTGGCGACCACACCAATGAGCCGCATGAGGTACGCGCCGGCAGCCCCGGAGTCGATCAGCGTCGGCAGCCCGACCAGAGCATAAAAGAAGGGCTGGCCCCTGTATTGACCGGTGTTGGCGCCAACGATCCGGTCTGACCCGCCAAACGGGGGACAGTCTGAGGGTGGGAGCTTCATTCCCTCCTGGGGGACTCCCTCCACCAAATCGCCGAGGAAGCAGCGCTCCACCTCGTCGGCCCGTCGATAGCTTTCTGGAACCTTCACCTCGACCAGCAACGGGGAGAGCGAGGTTTCGTTCCCCGTCAGTTGGCCGCGCACCACAGCTGCGGCCCGCCTGGCCTGGTAGACCTCATCGGGGCCGGTCATCAACGGCGTCGCCAGCACCCACGCCACCCCCGCCAACGTCAACAGGCCGAAGGTTCGCCACCACGTGTGGCGCTCGGCGGGCCGCCGGGGGGGTTCGGTCGTGCTCATCGAATCATGTCCGAACCTTGGGGCGATCTCGCTGCGGGGAGTTCAAACGGCTCCCGCAGGCTAGGGCATCGAACCTGAAGGGCTTTGTGACCGAACCAGGAGGGCTGTGCGATCGGATGGGCCGGGCCGCTAGCTTCCTGGAGTCCGCAATCGCTCAGCCAGGTGTACTGGCAGGATCCGGTGACCCTCCATGGCCCTGGCCGACCGATGAACCTCGCCGCGTTGCGCTCGACGATCGCCTCCTACCGGGGCGCGCCTCCGGTGACCCGAGCCTTCGTCGTCGCTCGTTTCCTGGTGGCGCCAGTCGGCCCGCTCGATGCCGAGCTGCGCGGACGCGGCGGGCGGGTGCTGTCGCTGGGCAGCGGGCTGTGCATGCTGGAGCGCTATCTGGCCGAGACCAACCCCAACCTGGAGTTCGTCGGTATCGACCTCGACGAGGCCAAGGTGGACCTGATCGCCAGCACTCAGGAGCGCAGCCCCCGGGTCACGCTGCGACGAGGTGACGCCACGGCGATCGACGAGCCGGCCGTGTACGACACGGTGCTGATCTGCGACGCCCTGCACCACTTCCCGGCGGAGAGCCATGCTCGGGTGGCCCAGGCGGTTGCGGCGGCGCTCGTTCCCGGTGGGCAGGCGTTGGTCAAGGACCTGGACGTGGCCCCCCGCTGGAAATACCACTGGAACCGGCTGCACGACCGGCTGGTCGCCGGCCCCGAACCGATCCACTGCCGCCCGGTCGGGGAGATGGCCCAGATCTTTGAGGCCGCCGGGCTGGTCGTCGAAGAACAGCGACGGCTTGACCATGCTCTGGCCCCGTATGCCCACTACCTCATCCGTCTGCGCCGCCCCGACGAGCCGTCGGGGGAGAACAAATTGGCACAAACCGTTGACGATCCGGCCTGATCTTCCTATCCTGCAGCGCAACCTCGTGGTCGACTGAGATCCGAGTCTGTGCTCATCGTGGAGTTTTCTGCGGATCGCGCCTTGTGGGCTGCCCCTGGGGAGTCCTAGACTCTCTTAGCCGTGCCAGCGCCCGTTCTTCCCCCTGGATCCATCCCCGGGGACCTTGCGCGCCTCGGCACGGAACTCACCACGATTGCATCGCGTCAGCGAGGAGTAGGCCTTGTCGTCAGCACCACCGCTTCGGGAACGCTATTCGTTCGGAAACCTCCAAGAGGTTTTGGACATCCCGGACCTCATCGCCGTTCAACGGAAGTCCTTCAAATGGTTCGTTGATTTCGGCTTGGCCAACGCCTTTCGGGATATCTCGCCCATTCGAGATTTCACCGAGACGCTCAGCCTCGAGCTGGAGTTCGATCCTCACGACGAGGATCTGCGCCCCCCACCCAAGTTCACGGTGGAGGAGTGCAAAGAAAAGGACATGACCTACTCGGCGCCCATCTTCGTGAAGGCGCGGTTCGTCAACCAGAACACGGGCGAGATCAAGGAACAGACCGTGTTCATGGGCGACTTCCCCATGATGACGGACCGGGGCACGTTCGTGATCAACGGTACCGAGCGTGTCGTCGTGTCGCAGCTGGTCCGTTCGCCCGGCGTGATCTTCCAGCCAGGCGAACGCTTCCGCCTGCGCAACCTGTCCAAGCACCAGCTGGTGACCGGCACGGTCCACCCCTACCGAGGTGAGTGGATCGAGTTCGACGTCGAGCAGAAGCCCGGCAAGGACGTCACCGCCGGCACCCGCGTGGCCCGCAAGCGTCGTCTCAGCCTGTTCGTGCTCATCCGGGCATTGGGCTTCGGTGAAGACAACGTCCCCGGGTTCCTCGACGCCTTCGTGCGTCACTTCGACTTCCTCGAGGGGCAGTGGGAGAAGGATCAGGACCTGGCGCCGACCCAGGAAGAAGCGCTGATCGAGATCTACAAGCGCGCCCGGCCCGGTGAGCCGGCCACGCCCGAGTCCTCGCGCAACTACTTCCAGAACGCCTTCTTCGAGAGCCGTCGTTACGACCTGTCCCGGGTCGGCCGCTACAAGCTGAACCGCAAGCTCGGCCCCGAGGTGCAGCACCTGCTCGAGGTGTTCCCCATGCTCGAGGGCCACGTCGACGTGCCCGACGCAGATCTGTCGGTGCTGTCGCGGGTGGAGCTGCTCGCAGCCACCACCTATCTGTTGAACCTGGCCGCCGGAACCCCCGGTTACCGCCTGGACGACCAGGACCACTTCGCCAACCGCCGCATCCGGTCGGTGGGCGAGCTGATCCAGAACCAGGTCCGCATCGGCCTGAGCCGCATGGAGCGGGTGGTGCGCGAGCGCATGACCACCCAGGACGTCGAGGCGATCACGCCCCAGACCCTGATCAACATCCGCCCTGTGGTCGCTGCGATCAAGGAGTTCTTCGGAACTTCGCAGCTCAGCCAGTTCATGGACCAGGTGAACCCGCTGTCGGGCCTCACCCACCGGCGCCGCCTGTCGGCGCTCGGCCCCGGCGGTCTGTCCCGCGAGCGGGCAGGCTTCGAAGTTCGAGATGTGCACTTCAGCCACTACGGCCGCATGTGCCCCATCGAGACGCCGGAGGGCCCGAACATCGGCCTGATCGGCGCCCTGGCCACCTACGCCCGGGTCAACGAGTTCGGCTTCATCGAGACCCCGTACCGCAAGGTGACCGACGGTCGGGCGACCAGCGAGATCGTATGGCTGCCCGCTGATGAGGAGGAGCTCTACACCGTCGCTCAGGCCAACGCCGTGCTCGACGACGACGGCAACTTCCTCGACGAGCGTGTGCTGGTGCGCCGCTCGCCCCAGGCCGCCTCGCTGCAGGACCTGAAGCTCCAGCTCGAGCGCGACGTGTTCCTCGGCGCCACCACCGCCATCGAGTTGGTCGAGCCTTCCGAGGTTCAGCTGATGGACGTGTCGGCCAAGCAGATCGTGTCGGTCGCCACCGCGCTGATCCCGTTCCTCGAGCACGACGACGCCAACCGCGCCCTGATGGGCGCCAACATGCAGCGCCAAGCCGTGCCGCTGGTTCGGGCCGAAGCGCCCTTCATCGGCACCGGCATCGAGGCACGGGCCGCCCGTGACGCCGCCAACATGGTGATGGCCGAAGAAAACGGCATCGTCACCCAGGTCGACGGTCGCACGATCACGGTCGAGTACGCCAAGAAGGGTCGCACGACCTACCGGCTGCACAAGTTTGAGCGTTCCAACCAGGACACGTCGATCAACCAGCGTCCCCGCGTGGCCGCCGGTCAGAAGGTCGTCGAAGGCGACATCCTCGCCGAGGGCCCCTCGACCGACAACGGCGAGCTGGCGCTGGGCAAGAACCTGCTCGTCGCCTTCATGCTGTGGGAGGGCTACAACTACGACGACGCCATCATCCTGTCGGAGCGGCTGGTCAAGGACGACGTCCTCACCTCGATCCACATCCACGAGTACGAGGTGGACGCCCGCGACACCAAGCTGGGCGAAGAGGAGATCACCCGGGACATCCCCAACCTGTCCGAGGAGATCCTGGCCGACCTCGACGAGCGCGGCATCGTGCGCATCGGCGCCGAGGTCGACGCCGGCGACGTGCTGGTCGGCAAGGTCACGCCGAAGGGCGAGACCGAGCTGACCCCCGAGGAGCGCCTGTTGCGGGCGATCTTCGGCGAGAAGGCACGCGAGGTTCGCGACACCTCCCTGAAGGTGCCCCACGGCGAGCAGGGCAAGGTGATCGACGTCAAGGTGTTCAGCCGTGACGAGCATCACGAGCTGGCTCCGGGCGTCAACCAGCTGGTGCGGGTCTACGTCGCCCAGAAGCGCAAGATCTCGGTGGGCGACAAGCTCGCCGGGCGCCACGGCAACAAGGGCGTCATCAGCCGCATCATGCCGATCGAGGACATGCCGTATCTCGCAGACGGCACCCCGGTGGACATCGTGCTCACGCCGCTCGGCGTGCCGTCCCGTATGAACGTGGGACAGGTGCTGGAGACCCACCTCGGTTGGGCCGCCCGTTGGGGCTGGGAGAACGACGGCGACTTTGTCGGCGAACCCCCGCTGCGTGGCACCGAAACCAAGACCCGCCCGACCACCCGCCCCGCCACCCTCGTCGCCACGCCGGTGTTCGACGGCGCCAAGTGGGACGAGACCGAGCTGGCCGGCAAGCACCCGACGATCCAGAAGATCTTCGAGAACCTCAACCCGGAGTCCCGCGACGGCAAGCGGCTGATCGAGACCACCGGCAAGACCACGCTCTTCAACGGTCTGACCGGCGAGCCGTTCCACCAGTCGATCTCGATCGGCTACATGTACATCCTGAAGTTGGCCCACCTGGTCGACGACAAGATCCACGCTCGGTCGACCGGCCCGTACTCGATGATCACCCAGCAGCCGCTGGGTGGTAAGGCCCAGTTCGGCGGTCAGCGGTTCGGCGAGATGGAGGTGTGGGCCCTCGAGGCCTACGGCGCCGCCTACTGCCTGCAGGAACTGCTGACGATCAAGTCGGACGACACCCTGGGACGGGTCAAGGTCTACGAGGCGATCGTCAAGGGCGAGAACATCCCCGAGCCGGGCATCCCCGAGAGCTTCAAGGTGCTCATCAAGGAGATGCAGGCCCTGTGCCTGAACGTCGAGGTCCTCTCCGAGGAAGGCGACGAGATTCAGATGCGGGAGCTCGACGAGGAGTTCTTCCGTGCCGCCGAGGAGCTGGGCATCGACCTGTCCCGCCCCGAGCGAGGCTCGGACGAGGACGACATGCGTCGCCCCGCCATGCGCGGCTAACCCCGTCAACAACGGCTCGTCGCGGCCGCCCCATTTGTGGGCTCCACCGCTTACCCACACCACGCAGTAACGCCACCCAGCAAGCCCAGATAGAGGAGTCAGCGCCTTTCATGCTTGACGTCAACAACTTTTCACAGTTGCGCATCGGACTCGCCACCGCCGAACAGATCCGCATGTGGTCCAACGGCGAGGTCAAGAAGCCCGAGACCATCAACTACCGCACGCTCAAGCCCGAGAAGGACGGCCTGTTCTGCGAGAAGATCTTTGGTCCGACCAAGGACTGGGAGTGCTACTGCGGCAAGTACAAGCGGGTGCGTTTCCGCGGCATCATCTGTGAGCGCTGTGGCGTCGAGGTCACCCGGTCCAAGGTGCGACGTGAGCGCATGGGCCACATCGAGTTGGCGGCTCCCTCGGTGCACATCTGGTACCTGCGCGGCACCCGCTCCTGGCTGGCCTACCTCCTCTCGGGCACCGAGCCCAAGGAGGAGTTCAAGGCCAAGCAGCTGGAGAAGGTGATCTACTTCGCCGCCAACCTGGTGGTGACCGTCGACGTCGATCAGCGCCATGAGGACCTTCAGAGCCTCGAGGCCGACTATCTGGCCGAGCGCGAGGAGATCAACAAGGAGCTCGAGCTCGAGCTGGCCGAGTGCCACACCGAGCTGGAGAGCGAAGTTCGCAAGCTGGAAAAGGGCGGAGCCAAGGACGCCGAGATCCGCAAGCGCCAGAAGGACGCGGAGAAGGACCTGACCGCCATCCGCGAGCGCTACGAGGAGGAGTTCGACCTCCTCGAGCGGGTGTGGGACGAGTTCCGCACCCTGCACGCCCGTCAGATCATCGAGGACGAAGAGCTCTGGCGTGAGCTGGAGGACCGCTACGGCGACTACTTCACCGGCGGCATGGGCGCCGAGGCCATCAAGTTGTTGATCGAGGAGATCGACCTGGTGGAGGAAGAGGTCAAGCTGCGGGCGCAGATCGACCCGGCCGAGGGCCAGAAGCCGCTGTCGGCCCAGCGCAAGCAGAAGGCCATCAAGCGCCTGAAGATCGTTGCCGCCTTCAACCGCACCGCCGAGGAAGGTGCCCGCGAGAACGACCCGCGGGCGATGATCCTCGACGTGGTCCCGGTGATCCCGCCGGAACTGCGCCCGATGGTGCAGCTCGACGGTGGCCGCTTCGCCACGTCCGACCTCAACGACCTGTACCGCCGGGTGATCAACCGCAACAACCGCCTCAAGCGGCTGTTGGACCTCGGCGCACCCGAGATCATCGTCAACAACGAGAAGCGCATGCTGCAGGAGGCCGTCGACGCACTGTTCGACAACGGCCGCCGCGGCCGGCCGGTCACCGGCCCGGGCAACCGCCCGCTGAAGTCGCTGTCGGACATGCTGAAGGGCAAGCAGGGCCGGTTCCGCCAGAACCTGCTCGGCAAGCGCGTCGACTACTCCGGCCGCTCGGTCATCGTGGTCGGCCCCACGCTCAAGCTGCACCAGTGCGGCCTGCCCAAGCTGATGGCGCTCGAGCTGTTCAAGCCCTTCGTGATGAAGGCGCTGGTCGACCGTGAGCTGGCCCAGAACATCAAGTCGGCCAAGCGCATGGTTGAGCGCCGCCGGTCCGCCGTCTACGACGTGCTCGAGGACGTCATTCGGGAACACCCGGTGATGTTGAACCGTGCACCAACGCTGCACCGCCTCGGCATCCAGGCCTTCGAGCCCGTGCTGGTCGAGGGCAAGGCCATCCAGATCCACCCGCTGGTGTGCACCGCGTTCAACGCCGACTTCGACGGCGACCAGATGGCGGTGCACCTGCCGCTGAGCGCCGAGGCGCAGGCCGAGGCCCGGGTGCTGATGCTGTCGGCGCACAACCTGTTGTCGCCCGCCCACGGTCGCCCGATGGTCACACCGACCAAGGAAATGCTGATCGGCGCCTACTACCTCACCGAGCCCGAAGAAGGGGCCATCGGCGAGGGTCGCACCTACCGTCACCTCGAGCAGGTCGAGCGCGACATCGAGGCCGGCATGCTCGAGGCCCACGCCCGCATCACGCTGCGTCCTGGCCCCGACGGCTCCGACCGGCTGGAAACCACCGCCGGCCGAGTGTTGTTCAACACCGTGCTGCCTGAGGACTTCCCCTACTGGAACCACTCGATCCGCAAGAACGAGATGTCCGATCTGGTCGACCAGTTGGTGATCTTCTACCCCAACTCGACCGTCGCTCACAGCCTGGACCTGTTGAAGGAACTGACCCTCAAATGGTCGACCAAGTCGGGTCTGACCATGGCGATCTCCGACGTCAAGACCCCGGAGTCGAAGAAGTCGATCCTCGACCGCTTCGAGGACGACACCGAGAAGGTGGAGCGCAACTTCCGCCGTGGTGTCATCACCGACGGCGAGCGCATCCAGAAGGCGGTCGAGATCTGGTCGGAGGCCACCACCGAGGTGACCGAGGCCGTGTCCGAAGCCATGGGCAACGAGAAGTTCAACTCGCTGAACATGATGGTCGGCTCCGGTGCCCGCGGAAACATGATGCAGGTACGTCAGATCGCCGGCATGCGTGGCCTGGTGGCCAACCCTCGCGGCGACATGATTCCTCGCCCGATCAAGTCCAACTTCCGTGAGGGGTTGGATGTGTTGGAGTACTTCATCGCCACGCCTGGCGCCCGTAAGGGCCTGGTCGACACGGCACTGCGTACCGCCGACTCGGGGTACCTCACCCGCCGCTTGGTCGACGTCGCCCAGGAACTGATCATCAACGAGGAGGACCCCTTCTCCACCGGTGGTCCGGTTCGCGGTATCTGGGTCAACGAGGTGCACCCCGACGGCTTCTCCGACTTGGAGGGCAACTTCGTCGGCACCGAGCGCACGTCGCCCAGCGACCGCGCCGTGAAGAGCTACCTCGATACCCGCCTGTTCAGCCGCACCCTGGCCGATGACATCACGCTGAGCGATGGCCGGGTTGTCGAAAAGGGCACCGAGGTTGGCCTCGAGTTGATGGCCACCCTGCGAGATGACGACTCGGTCACCCGGGTTCGGGTGCTGTCGCCGCTGACCGACGAGTCCACCTTCGGTATCACCGCCAAGGGCTACGGCACGTCGCTCGCCACGTCGAAGACGATCGAGCCCGGCGAAGCGGTGGGCGTCATCGGCGCCCAGTCGATCGGCGAGCCCGGTACCCAGCTGACCATGCGTACCTTCCACACCGGCGGTATCGCCTCCGCCGGCGGCGACATCACCGGTGGTCTGCCCCGCGTGGTCGAGCTCTTCGAGGCCCGTACCCCGAAGAACAAGGCCGTGCTGGCTCGCACCTCCGGCCTCGTGCGCATCGGCGAGGACGACGGCAAGGGTCGCGTGATCACGATCGTCTCCGACGACGGCGAGGAGGACACCTACACGGTGGCCCGCGAGGCTCGCCTCGAGGTAGCCGACGGTGACGAGATCACCGCCGGCGACCCGATGGTCGAGGGTCCTCGCGACCCGAAGGAGCTGATGGACATCCAGGGCGTGTACTCCACCCAGCGGTACCTGGTCGACCAGGTACAGAAGGTGTACCGCGACCAGGGTGTGTCGATCCACGACAAGCACATCGAGTTGATCGTCCGCCAGATGACCCGCCGCGTGGCCATTCAGGAGCCTGGCGACTCGTCGTTCCTTCCCGGTGAGCGCGTCGATTCCCAGACGTTCCGTGAGACCAACGCCCGCCTGCTTCAAGAGGGTCGTCGCCCCGCCGACGGCCGCCCGGAGCTGATGGGCATCACCAAGGCGTCGCTGGCCACCGATTCGTGGCTGTCGGCAGCGTCGTTCCAGGAGACCACCCGGGTGCTCACCGAGGCCGCCATTGAGAGCCGTTACGACGGCCTGATGGGGTTGAAGGAGAACATCATCATCGGCAAGCTCATCCCAGCCGGTACCGGTATGGAGCGCTTCACCGAGATCGACACCTATGCCCCCGACTATGAGCCGATGGCGTACTTCAGCTCCGACGACGACGGACAGGGCGGTGCCGATTACCTGGCACAGCAGGCCGGCGCCAACGCCGAGTTGGTCGGCGCAGCAGCGCCCGCCGAGGGCAGTGGCGTGATCGGCTCCGTGCCCGACGCCGGGACCACCCCCGAAGCCGGCGTCGGCGGCTAGCCGGGCGGCACGACGTGTGCCGCCACCGATGACTACGGCACTGCCCGGCAGCGACGGCTGTCGGGCAGTGCCGCGTCCGGCCCCGGCCCTTACCCGGCGAACCTGGCCCCTGGCCCGGCGAGGGGGACCCGGTGGCGGTGAGCCGCCGTCACCCGGCGAACTGGGGAGTGCAGGGCGCGGTCTGGCGGTTGTGTGGGCTCCCGAGTTGCGGTGAGTCGCCGTCACCAGGCGAAGTGGGGAGTGCAGGGCGCGGTCTGGCGGTTGTTTGGGCTCCCGAGTTGCCGAGAGGTGCTGTGCGATTGGCCCCGGGTTAGCGGATCGAGATGTCGAAGTTGCGGGTGATCAGCCGGTCGACCAGCGCCCGACCAATCCCGGTGGCCGGGGTAAGCACGCCGGCAGCCTCTGGGAGCGCGTCGCCATCGAGGGCCAGAGCCAAGGCGCTCTGGCCCAACATGACAGCGGTGGCTGCATAGCCCGGATCGCCGTCGGCGGCGACCGTCGAGACCACCTTACGGCCCCCGGCGGTGGTGGCATGCACATCGACGCGGAAGTGGCCGTTGGCGCGGGTCTCGGCGTCGGGCCCCTCCCCGGGGGAGGGCAACACCCGGTCGAGCAGCGAGCGGGTGGGACCGAATGCCATGGCGGCCGCACCGGCGACCGTGCCGGCGGCGATGCCGGTGGCCAGGAACGGCCCGGTAATCGGCGAGTCGAAGCCGATCACCTCCGAGTAGCGCATCCGGCGGCCGTAGGCGTGGTCGAGTAGCGCGTTACTGCGCCGCACGATCCGGGTGTTGTACGGCGCCATGACGAACGGTGCCACCCACATGCCCAGCCGGCGGTCGTAGCGGGGCGGGCCCACGTCGCGCTGCGGCCCAAGGTCGGCCTCGGCTGCCCGATTGGGGCTGAGCGCATAGGGGTCCATCCCGATGCGACGCTTGGACGGGTCGGCAGCCATGACCGCAACCTGGTTGCGGATCGAGTCGATCGTGCCACCGCTCACGCCGCCTTTGACCGAGACGACAACCAGAGTGGCCTCGCTCAACGGATCGCCGTGGGCAGTGTCTGCCTCGCGGGCAGCTATCATGACCGCCAGGTCGGAGGGCACCGAATCGAACCCGCAGGAGTGCACGATGCGAGCTCCCGAGGCGACGGCCGTGTCGTGGAATCGGTCGATGCTGTCGCGTACGAACAGCACCTCGCCGGTGAGGTCGGCGTAGTGGGTACCCGCCCGGGCACAGGCCTCGACGAGTGGCAGACCCCACCTGGCGTAGGGGCCGACCGTGGTGGCGACCACCCGGGTCTGTTCGGCGAGAGCGGTGATCGTGTCGGGCTCGTCGGCGTCAGCCACGATCAAAGGCCAGTCGGCGGCGGCCCCGCCAAGCTTGGCGCGGGCCTGCTCCAGGCGGGACAGGGAGCGACCGGCGAGCGCGATTCGGGTCGAGCCGTCGGCGTGGGCCGCCAGATGCCTGGCGGTGAGCTGGCCCACGAAGCCGGTCGCTCCGAAGAGCACCACCTCGTAGGGGCGATCGGCGGGATCTGATGTCGGCATTGGGCCAGGCTAACGACCGTCTTCCCGTGCGCTTTCCCCATCCAGGTCCGAGGAGCCGCCGGTGCGCCGTAGTGGGACGGCGAGATGCTCGACCAGCGCTGCGACGTCGGTGAGGACCGGCTGGGACAGGTGCGCGGCCAGCCAGCGTTGGTTCTCTCGATGGTCGGCGTCGGCGGGGCCGAAACGGTTCAGCAGCACGACGGTTCGATCGACCAGCGCCGGCGCACCGAGCGCAATCGAGTCGATGGCCGATCGGGCCGCCCCGATCGCCCCCAGCGAAGCATCGCCGACCAGCACGACCACGTCGGGGGCGACGGCGGCGCACAGCGCGAGCGAGTCGGCGTCGGCCGCCACCGGCGAACGGACCCCGCCCACCGTCTCCAGCCAGCCCACGCGGCACCCCCGGGGCCAGGTCAGCTCGGAGAGCAGTGCCCCAAGGAGCGGAGGCGGCAGGCCAAGCTGCTTGGCCGCCATCGGCGGTGCGAGGGCAACGCCGTAGCGCCGATGGGGTGGGGTGACGTGGTCGATGGGTTCGCCGCTGGCGTGGGCGAGCACCGTGGAGTCGAGCGGGTCGTGCCCATGGCCGGCGAAGCTCTCGGCGGGCTTGCGGGCCGCCACGTCGATGGACCGATGGCGCAACGACTCGACCACCTGGGCCCCCACCCAGGTCTTGCCCACCTCGGTGGCGGTGCCGACGCAGGCGACGAGCAGGTTCGGCCGAACCGCACCGTCGATGCTGGGCTCGCTCATCCCAGGCCCAGCCGGGCGAGCGAGGCCAGCAGCCCATCGACGTCCTCGTCGCTGTGAGCGGCGGAGAACGTGATGCGCAGGCGGCTGGTGCCGGGCGCCACGGTTGGCGGCCGGATGGCCGGCACCCAGTAGCCGAGCTTGAGGAGCGCCTCGGAGGCCGCCACCGCCCGGCGCTCGTCGCCGATGATGATCGGCACGATCGGGCTGGGGTGATCGGGGGCCAGCCGGTCGGTGTGGGCCCGGAGCCGCGCCACCAGATCCTCGCCTTTCGGTGAGCCCAGGACGTCGAGCGCGGCGAGGGCGGCGGCGGCGTCGCCGGGGGAGAGCCCGGTCGAGAAGATGAATGGCCGGGCGGCGTTGACCAGCAGGTCGATGACCGACCTGGAGGCGGCGACGAAGCCCCCCAAGGCACCGAGGGTCTTCGACAGCGTGCCCACCCGGACGACCGGAGGACCGTCCGACCCCGTGGTGCCGGGGAGATGAGGGCCCCATACCGAGTGGGCCTCGTCCACGACCAGAGCAGCGTCGTGCCGGGCGCAGCGCTCGAGCGCCTCTGCCAGATCGACGGCGTCGCCATCCATCGAGAACACCGCATCGGTGACCAGCACCGACCTGCCCGGCCATTCGGAGATCAGCCGGGACGCCTCAGCGAGGTCGAGGTGGGGATAGATCGCCACGTCGGCGCCGGCCAGCCGTGCGCCATCGATGATCGAGGCGTGGTTGAGCTCGTCGGAGACGATCCGGGCGCCGGGGCCACCGAGCACGCTGAGCACTCCGAGGTTGGCGGCGAAGCCGGTCGGGAACACCAGCGCCGCCTCGGTGCCCTTCCAGCGGGAAAGCCGGGCCTCGAGCTGGTCGTGAACCGGCCGTGTGCCGCAGACCAGCCGGGACGCACCCGCCCCCGTGCCCCAGCGCCGGGTGGCCGTCACCGCCGCCTCGATCACCGCCGGGTGAGCGCTCAGACCGAGATAGTCGTTGGAGGCAAACGTGACGATCGGGGTGGCGGCCGAATCGAGGGTCCCGCGGGGGCCGAGCGCGTCGTAGGTGCGCGTCGTCCGCCACCGTCCAGCTGCGCGGATCGACTCGGTTCGCTCCGCCAGGTGATCGGCCCAGGCGCTGCGGTTGGGGTGTCCCTCGGGTCTCGGGGCGTCGCTGCTCGGGCGTGCACCCGATCCCCGGGCGCGATCAGCCGTTGAGGCACCGGGTATCTCGTGTTCCCGCGGGGATCGGCTCACCGGCGCGACGGTAGCGGGCTGATCACCCCGGAGCGGCGGCGACCGTCGGGACAGGGCTCAGCGGGTCAGGATGACCGAGGATCCGTGGCCGAACAGGCCTTGGTTGGCGGTGATGCCCACCTTGGCTTCCTCGACCTGACGGCCCTCCGCCTCGCCGCGCAGCTGCCAGGTGAGCTCGCAGGCCTGAGCGATCGCCTGTGCGGGCACGGCCTCGCCGAAGCAGGCCAGGCCGCCCGACGGGTTGACCGGCAGGCGTCCGCCCAGCGTGGTTGCGCCCTCTCGGATCATCCCTTCGGCCTCGCCGGGCTCGCAGAAGCCCAGGTCCTCGTACCAGTCGAGCTCCAAGGCGGCGGACAGGTCGTACACCTCGGCGACGTCGACGTCCTCGGGACCGAGGCCCGCCTCCTCGTAGGCGGAGTGCCCGATGCTCTGCTTGAAGGTGCGCTCCGGCAGGGGATAGCCCACCGTCGAGTCGGTGGCGAAGTGCGGCATCTCGATGACCGTGTTGGGGTAGGTCGGCGTCGTCGTCGACACCGCCGCCACCCTCACCGGGCGGTCAAGACCGCGCTTCTTGGCGTACTCCATCGAGGTGAGCACCATCGCCGCGCCGCCGTCAGAGGTGGCGCAGATGTGCAGCAGGTGCAAGGGATCGGCGACCACCGGCGAGGCGGCGACGTCCTCAGCCGTGAACGCTTTGCGGTAGCGGGCGTACGGGTTGTTGAGGCCGTGCTTGGCGTTCTTGAGCTTCACCGCGGTGAAGTCGTCGACGGTCGCCCCGAAGAGGTCGATGCGGCGCCGGGCGTACATACCGAAGTAGGTGGGGTTGGTTGCCCCGAGCAGGCGAAAGCGCAGCCAGTCCGGATCGGTGGTGCGCTCGCCGCCCTGCGGGGCCAGGAAACCCTTGGGGGTGGTGTCGGCACCGACAACCAACGCAACGTCGCAGCGTCCCGACAGGATGCGGGCTCGAGCGGCCTCGATCGCCATGGCGCCGGAGGCACACGCCCCGTAGCTCGACGTCACCGGCACGCCGGTCCACCCGAGTGCCTGGGCGAACGTCGCTCCTGCGACGTAGCCGGGATAGCCGTTGCGCATCGTGTCGGCGCCGGACACGAAGCCGACGTCCTCCCACGGGATACCGGCGTCGCTCAGCGCAGCAAGAGCGGCATGGACGCCGTAGGTCACGAAGTTGTGACCCCACTTGCCCCACGGGTGCATGCCGACGCCGGCGACGGCGACCTCGTTGGTGCTGCTCATTGCGCTGCCTCCTCGGCCGGGCCCGATGCCGTTGCGTTGCTCGATGCTGTGGTGTTGGCGGCCGGGCGCCACTTCCACACCACCCGCTCGCCGTCATCGTCGACGAAGAGCGTGTCGATGACGAGCTCCATTTCCATTCCCACCTTCAAATCGGCCATGCCGACGTCGCTCGGCACCTGGCCGAGTACGACCAGCCCCTCCTCGGCCAGTTCGACCGCAGCGATGGCAAACGGCTCGAAACCGCCCGGTGGTTCGATGTACGGCGCCGGCGGCTGATAGCCGGCCGAGGTGTAGCTCCACAGCGTGCCTCGGGTGCTCAGCCGAACCGGCTCGGTGGCGCCGCCGGCGTGGCCCGGAGCCCGGGAGGTGTCGGTGGGCGGAAAGAAGTAGGTGCCCGAGCCGATGCAGCGCGAGCCGATCAACGCCGGCTCGGGATCGGTCTCGAACCAGCCCTCGATGGCAAGCTGCGCTGTCGGGTTGGTGGACTGCTGAGCGCTCATGGCGTTCTCCTGGGGTCCGGTGCGGGGCAGACGATCGAGGTGGGGTGCGGGCCCAAACCTGACGATGCGTCAGATCTTGAGACAAACCTTGTCAGATCCCGATCCACAGCGTCGAACGGGTCAGGTCGTCTGACCCCAATCCTGCACGCCAGGATTCTTCTCCGGGCTGTTTTGGCGGGGGTCGTCCTCAACCGGGCCGATCACCGGGCTGAGCTTGGTGTGGGTCTTGCGCCGCATCCAGACAAACCCGAGGCCGAAACCGATCAGTATCCACGTCAGCAGGCTGACGAACAGCCAGGTTATCGAACCGACGATTCCCCGACCCTGATTGATTTGCACGACGATCACGGGAAAGTTGGCCGTCTCGGCAAGTTCCTCAAGCTTCTTCTGGGCTTCGACCGCCTCCTGGTCGCTGGCGTCGGTCGTGAGCTCCGTCGTCAGACGTTCGTCAAGGATCTGGGCGATCTCGGTGAGTTCGCTCCGGCGCTCGATGTCGTCGCGGCCCCTGATCTCCTGGTCGACCACGGTGCCCACGCCAGCCGTGTTGAGGTCGGCCAACGCAGCGTCGAACTGGGCGGCCGGGACACGAAACGTCATGACCGTCTCGGCCCGCCGGGGAATGATCCCGAACGCCTTGGGGGGGAAGTCGGTGTTTTCTTTCTCGAGCTGACCTTGATGGCTTCGTTGAATGATGACGCGGACGTCGTCGTGCGCTTCGGCAACGTCCGACGTCTCGATGTTGAGCTTCGCGTTGTACTCGCCTTTCGGGCCGGGCCCGGGGTTCCAGTCGCGGGCCCCGAGGAACACGCCGGCGAGGAGCAGTGTCGCTGTGGCGACGATGATTGCGATGACGATTGCTTTGATTGGGGACTTCTTGGGTTGGGGGTTAGCGACCATGATCAGGCCGGAAGGGACGGGGGAGGGCCCGCTGTGGCACCGGCCTAGCTGCAATCTTCGTGATCAACTTGGGCCTCCTCGAGGAACGCTGGCCGTTCGCCGCCCCCGTGCACCGTGAGGGTCGACCCGGTGACGTAGGACGCTAGCGGGGACGCCAGGAAGACGCAGGCGTTGGCCAGATCGGTCGGAGTGCCCATGCGCCCGAGCGGCACGGTGGCGGCCACCGCCGCGACGCCCTCCTCGTCGCCGTAGTGCAGGTGCGCCTGCTCGGTCTCGATCAGGCCGGCGACGACGGCGTTGAGCCGCACTTTGGGGGCCCACTCCACAGCGAGGGACTGGGTGAGTCCGATCAATCCGGCCTTGGCCGCGCCGTAGGCGGCGGTTCCCGGCGACGGCCGAACGCCTGAGACCGAGGCGATGTTGATGATCGACCCACCGGTGTCCTGGGTACGCATCACCCGATTGGCCCGCTGGGCGACGTGGAGCGGGGCGGTCAGGTTGAGTGCGATGATCGCCTCGTGGAACCTGGGGCTCACCTCGGCGGCATCGACGTGCGGGGCGCCCCCGGCATTGTTGACGACCACGTCCAGGCGTCCCTCGGTGGCCTCGATGTCGGAGATCAAGGCGTCGACGGCGGTGGCATCGCGGACGTCGGCGGCGACGAAGCGGGCCTCCCGCCCCCCGGAGGAGGGAAGCTCGTCCGGCTCGTTGCGCCCGCAGATCACCACGTCGGCACCGTGGCCGAGGAAGGCCTCGCTGATGCCCCGCCCGATGCCACGCGAGCCGCCGGTGACCAGGACGACCGATCCGGAGAAGTCCAACGGGTCGGCTGCATCGCCAACCGGGGTGGGGCGGGGGTTGGGGGCGTTCGTCATGGGGGATCCTCTCCTCAGATCGAATTCAACTGCGGGCTGGACTACGTTGCCACAAGAATCTGACGCGTCGTCAGATGTGTGGGAACGGGTCGTCCCGGCGCAGGGAGCGAGCCGCGATCGCAGGCTCGAGCCGGGTGACCATGGCTCCGAGCACTCACAGCGTGGAGGCGAACACCATGGGCTTTGAAGTCACGACCACCAACGGGATCCGCCACTTGGTGATGGACAACCCTCCGGTCAACGCCCTGACGGTCGCCGGCTGGTTCGAACTGGCCGACCTGCTCACCGAGGCCGGGCGTGACCCGGAGGTGGCGGTGGTCATCCTCTCGGCGGCAGGCAAGGGCTTCAACGCCGGTGTCGACATCAAGGAGATGCAGAACACCGAGGGCTTCGACGCCCTGATCGGCGCCAACCGTGGCTGTGCTGCGGCCTTCGGCGCCATCTACGACTGCGAAGTGCCGGTGATCTGTGCCGTGCACGACTTCGTGCTCGGCGGCGGCATCGGCCTGATCGGCAACGCCGACGTCATCGTCGCCGCCGAGGGCACGACCATTGGGTTGCCCGAGGTGAAGCAGGGTGCGCTCGGCGCCGCCACCCACCTGTCCCGGCTGGTGCCTCCCCACCGGATGCGCCAGATGGTCTATACCGCCGAGCCGATCGACGTTTCGATTTTGCACGAGTGGGGGTCGGTGGCCGAGGTGGTGCCACGCGACGAGCTGTTGGCCACCGCCGAGCGCATCGCCGAGCAGATCGCCCGCCACAGCAACCTGGTGATCCGGGCGGCCAAGGAGTCGCTGAACGCCATCGATCCGGTCGACGTGCGCCGCAGCTACCGCATGGAGCAGGGCTTCACGTTTGAGCTCAACCTGTCCGGCGTGTCCGACGAGGCCCGCGACGCCTTCGTCGAGAAACGCGATCCGACCTACAAGCGCTGACCCCACCGGCGAGCGCAAGGCACCACCAGCTTCAACAAGGAGGGCCCACGTGGCCAACAAACTCACCACAGCGGCCGAGGCGACCTCGCACATCACCTCGGGAATGACGATCGGCATCGGCGGCTGGGGGGCCAGGCGCAAGCCGTTGGCGCTCATCGCCGAACTGGTCGCCCGCGACGACCTGTCCGACCTGACCGTCGTCGCCTACGGCGGCCCCGAGGTGGGCATCCTGTGCCGCGCCGGCAAGGTGGCCAAGGTGATCTCCGGGTTCGTCACCCTCGACACGATCCCGCTCGAGCCCCACTACCGCATCGCCCGCCAGACCGGGTCGATCGAGGCGGCAGAGTGGGACGAGGGCATGATTCTGCTCGGGCTGAACGCCGCCGGCTGGAACCTGCCGTTCCTGCCCACCCGCGGTGGCCTGGGCTCCGACGTGCCCCGGGTGATGCCAGACCTGAAGATGGTCACCAGCCCCTACCCCGGGCGCAACGGCGGTGAGCCCGAGGAGCTGCTCGCCGTGCCGGCGCTGCACCTGGACGCCGCCCTGATTCACGCCCAGCGCGCCGACGCCCAGGGCAACGCCCAGTTGCTCGGCGAGGACCCGTTCTTCGATGACCTGTTTGTGCGGGCAGCCGACCGGGCGATCGTCAGCTGCGAACGCCTGGTCGACACGGCCGAGTTTCTCGACGAGGGGCCGGTGCAGACCCTGCTGGTCAGCCGGTTGAACACCGATGCCGTCGTCGAGGCCCCCGGTGGCGCCGGCTTTACCCAGTGCCTGCCCGACTACGAACGCGACGAGGATGCCCAGCGGGCCTACGTCGCCACCGCCAAGAGCGACGAGACGTGGGACGAGTGGCTTGCCGCGTTCATCGCCAACCCCAGCCGTCAGATCAGCCAGGAGGCCACCCGATGAGCAACCAAGATGTCACCCGCGCCGACTATTGCGCCGTCGCCATCGCCGAGGCGTTCCGGGGCGACGGCGAGATCCTCTGCAACCCGATCGGCAACGTGCCGCTGATCGGCGGCCGCCTGGCGCGGGCCTCCTTCGAGCCCGACCTGGCGATCACCGACGGGCTGGCCACCCTGACCGCCAACACGCCCGCGGTCGGACGGCCCGACCCCGACCGCGTCGTCGAGCACTGGAATCCCTACCGCCGCATGTTTGAGCTGCTCTGGAACGGGCAACGCCACGTGATGATGGGCGCCAGCCAGGTCGACCGCTACGGCAACCAGAACCTGGCCGCCATCGGCGACTGGCACAAGCCCAAGGCCCAGCTGCTGGGCTTCCGCGGGGCGCCGGGCAACACGATCAGTCACACCACCAGCTACTTCGTGGGCAATCACTCGCCCAAGTCGCTGGTCGAGGCCGTCGACGTCGTCTCGGGTGTGGGCTACGACCGGGCCGCCGAGCTGGGCCCCGAAACTTCGCGGTTCCACGAGATTCGCCGGGTGGTCACCAACCTGTGCGTCATCGACTTTGAGGCCACCGACGCCACCGGCGTGCACTGCGCCCGGCTGCGCTCGGTGCACCCCTGGTCGAGCGTCGACGACGTGGTCGCCGCCACCGGCTTCGAGCTGGCCCTACCCGACGACGTCCCCGAGTCCCGTGCTCCGACCGCGGATGAGGTGGCGCTGCTGCGCAACCAGATCGATCCCGATGGTCTCGCCGGACGGGAAGTCCCGAATGAGTGAGGGATCAGGGGCCCCGTCCCGAATGAGTGAGGTGCCAAACGGCCCGCACGCTGCGCTGACCACACGGTTCTGCCAGCTGGTCGGCGTACGCCTGCCGGTGGTGCAGACCGGCATGGGCTGGGTGAGCGGTGCCACGCTCACCGCAGCGACCGCCAATGCGGGCGGGCTCGGCATCCTCGCCTCGGCGACGATGACCTTCGACGAGCTCGACGACGCCATCACCTGCGTTGCGGCCGCCACAGACGCCCCGTTCGGCGTCAACCTGCTTCCGGTCCAGGCCGATCTGGACAAGCGGCTGGGCCTGATGGAGGAGCGCGGCGTGGCGGTTGCGTCGTTTGCCGGGCCACCGTCGGCCAAGGTGGTCACCCGCCTCAACGACGCCGGCATCCACACGATGGTCACCGTCGGCGCCCGCCGACACGCCGAGAAAATGGCCGGCCTCGGGGTCGCCTGCATCATCGCCCAGGGAGGCGAGGGCGGCGGCCACACCGGTGCGGTGCCCACCAGCCTGTTGGTGCCTGACGTGGCCGACGCGGTCGGGGCAGGCACGACGGCCGGCCCGACCGGCGACGGCGTCATCGTGCTCGGCGCCGGCGGCTATCGGGACGGTCGCGGCCTGGTGGCAGCGCTGGCCCAGGGGGCCGACGGCATCGCCATGGGCACCCGCTTTCTGCTCACCGCCGAGTCGGGCGTGCCCGACGAGATCAAGGCGATCTACCTCAAGACCCCGGTGACCGGCACGGTGCGGACCACCGCCATCGACGGGGCGCCCCAGCGGGTGATCGCCACCGACGTCATCGCGGCGCTCGAGTCGGGCATCGCCCCGGTGCGGGTGGCCAACGCGCTGCGCAACGCGCTGAAGTTCCGGGCGCTGACCGGCACCTCGATGAAGGACCTGGTCACCACCGGGCTGGCGATGCGCAAGAACCAGGATCTCACGTGGGCGCAGCTGGCGATGGCGGCCAACGCCCCGATGATGACCAAGGCGGCGATGGTTGACGGCCAGGCCGAGGTGGGAATCCTGCCCACCGGTCAGGTGGTCGGCGTGATCGACTCGCTGCCGACGGTCGCCGAGGTGCTTGGCGACATCGTCACCGAGGCCGAGGCCACCCTGGAGCGCCTCGCCGGCTGAGCGGTGCCAAACTGCCAACCCGCAGTCCGAAAAGGTCAGGTAGGGTTTTCCATGGGCCGTCACACTTCGACTGACCTCAATGAAGAGGACTTTGCGCTGGGAGAGGCCGACAGATTGGCTCGGCAGCTGGCAGAGGCATTCAACAAGGATTACGAACGCGTCGATCTGGCCCCAGAAGTCTCGGTCCATCGGACGATCGGGGGAGATGACCAGCCTCTCTATGTGTTTCAGCTCAATGTCGACCTAGCGGACGACCTTCCGTCGGAGGAGTACCCGATGGATGAGCTGCAGGTCTTGGCGTCTGCGCTTCGAGCGAAGGTCGCCGGTACCGACATGGACCGTTGGCGGTGGTTGGTATCCCTTGGTACGAAAGCCGGTGCTGGCCGTCAATGATCCGCCCCGACGATCTGTTGGACCACGCCCGGGCGTTGCTTCCGTCGCGACGCGGGCGTCCAAAGGAAGTTGACTTGCGGCGGGGCACGAGCGCTGCCTACTACGCCGTCTTTCAACATCTCACTGACGAAGCTGCTCGGCACCTTATTGGTTCGGCACCCCAGCTCGACCAGAACAAGATCCGTCGCACTTGGTCGCACGGAGAACTGGCGGCGGCAGCTGACATGATCGACGAGCGCTCCAACGTTCTTAAGCGAGACCCGCACGCAGAACTCCCAAAGCCCGCTCAGGCATGGGGGCCCCTCGTAGACATGGCTGCAAAGGATGTGGCGCTGGTCGAGGCGCTCAGACTGTTCAGCGAACTTCAGGGGCGACGACATCTGGCTGACTACGACCATGATGCGTCCTTCGACAAGCTGACGTTGTTGTCTGCGCTCCGGGACGCGACCCGGTCGCGGGAGCTGCTCGCAGCTGCATCCGCAGCCAGCCGAGAAGCGCTCTTCACCCTCATAACGGTCCGTCGTTCCGATTTCAGGGAGCGCTGACGGTGCTGAAACTAGCTCAGAAGAGGATGCCTACACGATGATGCTGCCTGAGCGCAGGGGACCAGTGCTGAAGGTGCGAGAGCTGACCGATCCCGCCAAAGTGGGCATGGACGCCGAACGTCTGGCCCGCATCGACGACCACTTCCGGGCCTACGTCGACGATGGCCGCCTGCCCGGCTGGACCATTGCGGTCACCCGGCGCGGCCAGCTGGTACACCGAACCAACTACGGCGCCGCCGACCCCGCCGATGGGCGACAGGTCACCGACGACACCGTCTTTCGCATCTACTCGATGACCAAGCCGATCACGTCGGTGGCGGCGATGATGCTCTACGAGGAGGGTCGCTTCGAGCTGACCGACCCCCTTGAGGCCTACCTGCCCGAGTTTGCCGACACCCGCGTGTGGCGGGGTGGTTCCAGCACGGCGCCGGTCACCGAGCCGATCACCGAGCCGCTGCGGATCTGGCACCTGCTCACCCACACCTCGGGCCTCACCTACGGCTTTCAGCGCAGCCACCCGACCGACGCCCTGTATCGGGACGCCGGCTACGAGTTGGGTGCCCCCGCCGGGGTCACCCTGGCCGACGCAGTGAAGACCTGGGCGGGGTTGCCGCTGGCGTTTCAGCCGGGAACCGCCTGGTGCTACTCGGTGTCCACCGACGTGCTCGGCCGCCTGGTCGAGGTGCTCAGCGGGCAGAGCCTGGACGTCTTCCTGGCAGAACGAATCCTGGGGCCGCTCGGCATGGTCGACACTGCCTTCGGGCTGGCCGAGGACCAGCGCAGCCGGCTGGCGGCGCTGCACGTGCCCGACCCGGCCTCCAGGAAGGCGGTGCGCTTCGACGAGCTGGCGCCGGTCAGCCGCACCGTGCCGTCGTTCCTGTCGGGCGGCGGTGGCCTGGTGTCGACAGCGGACGACTACCTGCGCTTCTGCGACTTCCTGCTGCGCCAGGGTGAGCGCAACGGGGTGCGTCTGCTCAGCCCCCGCACCGTCGACTACATGACCCGCAACCACCTGCCAGGCGGGTCCGACCTGGCCGGGTACGCCCGGTCGATGTTCGCCGAGACCGCCTACGCCGGGGTCGGTTTTGGGCTGGGGTTCTCCGTCGTCGTGGACCCGGCGGCCAACAAGGTGCTCACCTCGCCGGGAACGTTCGCCTGGGGAGGGGCCGCCTCGACCGGTTTCTACGTCGACCCGGTCGAGGAGGTCACAGCGCTGTTCATGACCCAGCTGCTGCCGTCGAGTACGTGGCCGCTGCGCAGCCAGCTCACCCAGCTGGTCAGCCAGGCGATCCTCGCCTGAGCTGATCGGCCGCCCGGGACGACTTGCGAACTCCGGGGATCAACCGAAGCGCCACCATCAGCGCCTCGGACAACTCGCTGACGTCGGCGCCGATCGTCTGCACCTTGCCGTCGACCACCTCCACCAGGCGCAACACATCGGGAAGGACCCGGTCCAGCGACTGTTGGAGCGGTTCGATGCGGCCATCGATGGCATCGACGACCGCGACTGCGCCGTCGATGTTGGCGCCGATCTGCTCGGCCACCCCGAACGAGCTGTTCCATCAACGATCTCCCCATGGGGCAACCATATCGACGGTCCTGTCGTCACCGGGCGTCGGAGGACCCTGCGCCGAGGCCAACCGTGCGGCTGCGTGCCCGGCGCCGCGGCGCCGACGGACCAGGCGAACGACCAACCACACGAGCAGCCCGATGGCCAGGAACGGGGCGATGGCGGCCACGGCGACGACGATGGCGTTCACGACGGCGGTGAAGGCCTGCCAGCCGCTGGTCAGCCCGTCGATGAAGCCGACGCCGTCGTCCTCGTCGATCACCGGGTCGAGGCGCTTTCCGGTCTCGGTGATCGTCAGGGTCACCGTCGACTCGGCCACCTGGGCCTCGATCGTTCGCAGCTGCCCCTGGATGCCCTCCAGCTCGGTCTCCCGGCGCAGCAGCTCGCTTTCGAGCATGCCGATCTGGCCGGCATCCGATGCGTCGGCCAGAAAGCCCTGAAGCCGGGTGATCGAGGCCTTGAGCGTGGTGATCCGACCCTCCAGGTCGGTCACCGTGCCGGTGACGTCGTCGGTCGATACGCTGCGGTTGGTTACCTTGCCCAGCTCGGACAGCTGCTCCATGGCCGCATCGAAGTTCTTCGGTGGGATCGCCAGCGTGAGCACCACCGACGAGTTGCCCGAAAAGCTGGTCTGCTCCTGGGCGACCCGGCCACCCAGGGCGCCGACGAGGGAGCGGGCCTTGGCCGCCGCCGTGTCCGGTTCTTTGGCGGTGAGGTCGAGGGTGGCGGTGCGCACCAGATCGCGGTCCACCCCGGTGACCTGCGGGGTCTCGGTCGGTCCGATGGGGATGCCGGGCGTCACCTCGTCGGTGGTCACCTCCGCAGCTGCGCCCGACTGGTCAGCGTTGGGGACGCCGGCAGCCGGCTGCGCCCCCTTTGTCGAGACCCCGCCGTCGGGCTCTGCCCTTGCCACCTCGGGGTCGGGTAGTGCCGCACCGGTTGCTCCCGAGGTCGAGGCGTCGCCCGCCCCGGTGCCCTGCAGCGCCGTGCCCAGTCCGGCCAGGGCGGCGAGCGCCACGATCACAGCCAACGCCGCCAACCAGCGGTGACGGCCGAAGAAGCCGCCGAAGCGACGGAGTCGAGTGCTCGACGGCGGGGCGCCGGACCGGTCGCCGGGACCCGCCGAAGGTGGCCCGTCGGTCCGGTCAGCCGCAGCATCGACGTCCCCGCTCCGTTCGGACCGCCGGTGTCCTTCGTCGTCGGTGGGCGCCGTTGCGTCGTGTGGCGGACGGGTGGGGGTGATCATCGTGCTCATCGGCGCTCCTCAGGTCATGGTGTAGCCGTGGGTGTGGAGATGAGACGTTCCGAGCTGCCCCGCGAGTTCCCGAATGCTCAGGATTGTTTCGGTTCCTGCGCCGGAGGGCGGCAGGGCGTCGCTTCTCGCAGGCCGGATATCGGCTGCGCTCATCGGACTGGTACCTTCATCCATCCCGACCCGCCGGAGGACCGATGGAACTGCTCGACAGCCCCAGCGAGGCTGCATTTCGCGTCGAGGTGCGCGGCTGGCTCGCCGACCACGTGCCCGCCGAGCCGCTGCCCTCCGGCGACACCGCCGAGGGCTTTGCCGCCCATCTCGATTGGGAACGCACGCTGTTCGAGGCCCGCTATGCGGTCGTCTCGTGGCCCGAGGCCTACGGGGGCCGGGAGGCCACCCTGTGGGAGTGGCTGATCTTCGAGGAGGAGTACTACCGGGCCGGGGCACCCCAGCGGGTGACCCAGAACGGCATCTTCCTGTTGGCGCCCACCATTTTTGAGTACGGCACCCAGGAACAACAGGATCGGTTCCTCCCCCGCATGGCGTCGGCCGACGACCTGTGGTGCCAGGGCTGGTCCGAACCCAACGCCGGCAGCGACCTGGCGGCGATCACCTCGAAGGCGGTGCGCGACGAGGCAGCTGGCGGCTGGCGGTTGACCGGCCAGAAAACCTGGACCACCCGGGGGGCGTTCTGTACCCACCTGTTCGGGCTGTTCCGCACCGACCCCGATCAGCAGCGCCATCGTGGCCTCACTTACTTCATGGTGCCTCTGGACGCCGAGGGCATCACCGTGCGCGGCTTCACCCGCCTCGACGGCGATGAGGGCTTTGCCGAAGTGTTCTTCGAGGACGCGTTCGTCTCCGACGAGTGGGTGCTGGGGGGGGTGGACGCCGGCTGGTCGGTCGCCATGTCGACCACCTCGTCCGAGCGGGGGCTCACCTTGCGGTCGCCGGGACGGTTCATGGCGACCGCCGAGCGGCTGGTCGCCCGGGCGCAAGAGTGCCCCGATCTCGATCCGGTGCTCGCCGACCGGGTCACCACGGCGTGGATGGCCGCCGAGGCCTACCAGCTCTACACCCTGGCCGACGTCACCGACGTGACCGAGGGCCGCCCGCCGGGCGCCCGTTCCAGCCTCAACAAGCTGTGGTGGTCCGAGCTCGACGTCGAGCTGCACCGGGTGGGCCTCGAGCTGGCCGGTGCGGAGGCCGAACTCGACGAGGGCTCGCCGGGTGCCGTCGACGACGGCCGTTGGATGAAGGGCTGGCAGTTTGCGCTGTCCGGGCCGATCTACGCCGGCACCAACGAGATCCAACGCAACATCGTCGCCGAGCGCGTGCTCGGCCTGCCCCGCAAGTGAGCGCCGGGGTGATCGACGCAGCGGCCACATCAGCACTGAGCAACAACAGGGAGCTTCGCCATGCGGTTCGCATTTGAGGACGAGCAACTGGAACTGGCCGACGCGGTTCGGGACCTGCTGATCCGTGAGGTGCCGGCCAGTCGGGTACGAGAGGCGTGGGACTCGGACGACGGTCGGCTGCACGACGTGTGGGCCAAGCTGGCCGACATGGGCGTGCTGGGGCTGATGGTTCCCGAGGCCCACGGCGGCTTTGGCCTGTCCGAGGAGGAGCTGGTGCTCGCCCTCACCGAGTGCGGCCGCGTGGCCCTGCCCGACCCGGTGTTGTCCTCCGCCATGGTCGTGGCCCCAATGCTGGCCGAGGTGATCGGTCAGGAGCACCCGCCCGAGGGCGCGGTCGAGCTGGCCACCACGTGGCTGGAGCGGCTGCCCGGCGGCGCCACCGCCGTGCCGGCGTTCCCGGCCGCCAAAACGGTGGCCTTCGCCAACTCGGCCGACGTCATCATCGGGTACGCAGACGGCGAGCTTCACGTCGTCGACCCCTCGTCGGTGCGGCTGTCGCCGGAGCGGTCGGTCGACGGCGCCCGCAAGCTGTCGCGCGTCGAGTGGCAGACCCACCCCGACACGCTGTTGGCCGATGGCGACGCCGCCCGGGCGATGATCCGCAACGGCTGGAACCGGGCGGCGCTCGGCACCGCCGCTCAGCTGCTGGGCCTGGGCGAGACCATGCTGGACATGACGGTCGGCTACGTCTCCGAGCGCAAGCAGTTCGGCGTGCCGGTCGGGTCGTTTCAGGCGGTCAAGCACCACCTGGCCGACGCCCGCCTGCAGCTGTCGTTCGCGGCTCCGATGGTGCACCGTGCGGCGCACAGCCTGGCCAACGGCGATCCCGACGCGCATCGCCACGTGTCGATGGCCAAGGCGATGGCCTCGGAGGCTGTCATGTTCGTTGGCGAGCAGGCGCTGCAGTGCCATGGGGCGATCGGCTACACGACCGAGTACGACCTGCACCTGTACCTGAAGCGCAGTTGGGCCCTGGCTTCCCGCTTCGGTGATGCCCGCTGGCACCGCCGCCGGGTGGCGGCCGCCCTTGGCTTGGATCCGCTGACGTAGAGAGACCGTGCCGGCCCCCCAGATCGCCGGTTGCCGGTCGTGAGGCCCCGTGCGCTGGTAGCCCGACGGTCCTACTCGGGGTAGCATCGTGGTATGAAGCTCAGCGTCAGTCTGCCCGAGGGCGATGTCGAGTACCTCGACGCCTACGCGGAAAAGCAGCGGCTGGGCTCCCGGTCCGCAGCGATTCAGAAGGCGGTGCGGTTGCTCCGCGCCTCAGAGCTCGGCGCTGCGTATGACGAGGCGTGGAGCGAGTGGGTGGACGGTGAGGATGACCATCTCTGGGACGTAGCGACCGCCGATGGGCTTGCCTGATGCGTCGCGGTGAGATCCGGTGGGTGGATCTCGATCCCAGTCGAGGCGCCGGGGGGGGGGGGGGGGGCCGGGCGGGGGGGCGCCCCCAACGGGGGGGGGCGCGCGGCGGCGCGGCGCGGGGGGGGGGGGGGGGGGGCGGCGCGGCGCCCCCCCCCCCCCCCCACACGTCGTGAACCGCGAGTCGGCGCCCGAGCGCGTCGGCAACCTGTTCGATGTGGCCCCTGTTGGACGTCACGACGGCGTCGTCGCGACGCATGGCACCTTCAGCGACGGCGACATCGACGATGTCGGGGAGACCGCTCCGGGCGATCAACGTGCCGATTTGTCGAGCCTGGACTTCCAGCATGTTCTCCACCTGGCAGCCCTTTAACAGCCGGGTCAGGTGATGCTGCGGGCCCCCACGCCAGGCTTCGGCCAGCACGCCGACCGGAACTGTTGGCACCAACCCTCGGCTGAGCGAGGCCCGGTGGAGTGCCCACATCAGCCGATCGTCGCGTTCAGCTGCGATCAATGCGCCGGTGTCATAGGTCAGCCCGTTGGCCATCACGCGGTCTTTGCAACCGGGTCGCCCAGGAGGCGGTCGAGGAGCGCGTCTCCAGCGGCGAGTTCAGCTGTGGTGAGCTGACCCACTTTGGCCTCCCACTCCTTGACCCCCTGTAGCCCCTCGCGCAGGAGCAGCGCGCGCTCGGCGGCTGCGGAGAGCCAAGCGGAAAAGGACATCCCGTCGGTTCTGGCGGCCCGTTCGACCCGGGCCGCCACGGAATCGTCCAAGGACACGGATCGTTTCGTCACGGCCATGTGGCGATGGTAATACTACCGGTAGTACCGGTCAATGGGTCGGTGAGGCCCGGGTAGGGGGGCCGGGTAGCAGAGGGGGAGGGCCGGGTACGGTCTGGGCCATGACCGCCGAGACCGCCGCCATCCACGCCACCGTCGAGAACTACATCGCACACTTCTCCAACAACGACCGGGCGGGCTACCTGTCGCTGTTCGCCGAGGATGCCTGGGTGGAAGACCCGGTGGGTTCGCCCAAGCACGAGGGGCTCGAGGCCATCGGTGCGTTCTGGGACGGCTCCCGCGAGCTGGCCCCCGAGATCGAGCTTCGGCTGACCAAGGCCAACGTGTGCGGCGGCGAGGCGGCGTTCTTCATGGAGATCCGGCCGATGCTGGGCGATCAGGCGATGACGATGACGGCGATCGACGTGATGACGTTTGACGACGACGCCAAGATCACCACCCTGAGGGCCTACTTCGACATGGCCGAGATGCGCCCCGCCGACGACTGAAGCGGGCCGCTCGCCCGAGCCCCGTAGGTTGGTTCGGAGAGCGCCGGCCTCAGATCGACTGCCGGTAGCCGAAGAACTCGTGGTCCTCGTTGTAGCCGCCCTCGCCGCCGGCGATCGCCTCGAAGTCGGCGACGAACTCGATCGCCCTGATCCACTTCACCTGTTTGAAGCCGATCTGAATCTCGTTGCGCAGCCGCAACGGCGCGCCGTGTCCGTAGGGCAGCGGCTCGTCGTTCATGTCGTAGGCGACCATCGCCAGCTCCGAGTGCATCTGCTCGATCGGGTGGGCGTCGTAGTAGGTGCCGCCGTCCGCCCCCTCGCCGAAGGAGTAGAACACCACCCACCGCGCCTCCGGGCCGGGCCGGACCAGTTCAAGGATCGTTTCCATGGAGACCCCGCCCCACTTGGCAACGCCCGACCACCCCTGAATGCAGAAGTGCTGGGTGATCTGCTCGTGGTGGGGAAGGGCCCGCAGGTCGGCCAAGGAGAGCTCGACCGGGTTGTCGACCAGTCCGGCGATCTCCAAGCGGTAGTCGGAAAAGTCCCCCTTGCGCAGCGCGTTGTACTGCTCCGACGTATCGGGGTATTGCCCGTTGTGCCAGAAGTAGGGGGAGATGTCGCCCTCGGAGTATTCGCCGGGCCTTGTGTCGACGTGCTCGAACAGGCGCTGCACCGGGCCGATCAGCGCGTAGCCCACGCGCTGAACCGTCCGTGGGTGGCGCAGCGTGAACGGCGTCGCCGCCGCCCAGGCGACGATGACCAGCACCATCGTGGCGGCGAAGACGCCGAAGCCCAGCCAGCTGCTCGAATCGCTGCCGCCGTAGATGTGGTTGAGGTTCTTCAGCAGCCCCGTGGTGAACACGAGCGTCACGTGGATCACGATGAAGAACAGGAACCAGCACAGCACCAGAAAGTGCATCGAGCGCGCCGCCTGGATGCTGAGGACCTTGCTCACCCGACGGAATCGGGTGGACAGCGCCGGTGACATGCCCAGGCCCGTGACCAGCGCCAGCGGCGCAGCGATGAAGATCGTGATGAAGTAGGCGGTCATCTGGAGGCCGTTGTAGGCGACCCATCCGTGTTCGGTGGGCCAGTCGAGCGACAGGTACTGAAGCAGCGCCGACGCCGAGTTCGGAATGATGTCCCAGGTGGTGGGCACTACCCGGCGCCATTGCCAGGTCGTGAACAACAACACGTAGAAGATCGCACCGTTGAGAAGCCATACCACGTCGGTTCCCAGGTGCCACCACCGTGCGAGCCCGATCGTGTGCCGCAACCCGGGCAGACCCACCTGCCTCGGAAGACCAACCGAATCCTCCTTGGCGGTCCACAGCGGCACGTTTGGCACCTCCTTTTGGACCCGGAACCACTCCTTGCCCGGCGTGGAGTGACGCGTCCAGTACAGACGGGGATGGTCGGCGAGGATCTGGGCGCCGGAGCGAATGATGAAGATCATCAGGAACATGTTGAGGAAGTGCTGGGCGCCAACCCACCACGGAAACCCCTGGTTCTCAAGTGCCTCGGGAGTGAGGGTCGTGCCCGGATTACGGGCGATGAACCGCTCGACCGACGGGTTGTTTCGCAGGCCCTTGGCGACGGCCACCGCACTGATGAGCACGACGAAGCCAACCGGTATCAGCCAGAGCAGGTTGAACCACCGGCTGCGCCCGAAGCGCACGTGGGGTGCGGTGCCGTGTTGTTGGGGTATCGACCCGGCCCAGGTGGTGGGATCGATCGACTCCTCGCCGATGGTCAAGCTCGAATGAAGCTCGTCGGCCTGTGCCGCAACCGTTGCCTTGCCGGACGCGTGCCGTGCTGCCAAGCCGATCACCCCTGGGAACCATCGTCGGCCGATTAGTCCGAACGGTCAACCGATTCGTGTGCTGAGAGACGCGCACGGGGCCGCAGGAGATCCGGGCCCAGGAAACACGGCGTTGACACGGCCGTCGTCAAGCGTTGATCAGCCGGTCATCGAGCGTTGACGCTGCGGGAACAGGCCCGAAAACCGGCATCCATAGGTTCGCTTCCGTCACCCAAACGACGGCGCCCTGAGGAGGCCAACGTGTTACCCACCAGCTCCCCTACCATCGAACCCAGGCACCGACTACCGGGGATCGACCGCGGCACCTTGCTGTCGATCGTGTCCTCCCGCGGTCTGCGACGCATCACCGGCGCAGCCCTCTGCGGCGCGGCCCTCCTGGCGTTTGCATCCCCGGCCGGCGCCCAGGACATCACTGCCGGCGATGTTCAGACCAACCTCGACAACGTCTTCGTGCTGTTGAGCGCCGTGCTGGTGATCTTCATGCAGGCCGGGTTTGCCCTGGTCGAAGCCGGGCTGACGCAGGCCAAGAACGTGGCCAACATCATGATGAAGAACATGATGGACTTTTGCGCCGGTGCCCTGGCGTTCTACGTCGTCGGGTACGCCATCGCCTTCGGCGACGGCAACGCGTTGTTCGGCCACGCCGGGTTCTTTCTCGGTGACGGGGCGGCCACGATCGGCTCGCTGACGCTGCCGGTCGGGTTCATCTTCCAGGTGGCGTTCGCCGCCACGGCGGCGACGATCGTGTCGGGCGCCATGGCCGAGCGCACCAAGTTCAAGAGCTACTTCATCTACAGCATCGTCATCTCGGCGTTTATCTACCCGGTGGTGGTGCACTGGCTGTGGGGCGGCGGTTGGCTGAGCACGCTCGCCACGCCCTACCACGACTTTGCCGGATCGAGCATCGTGCACCTCACCGGCGGGGTGGCCGCCCTGATGGGCGCCAAGGCGCTCGGGCCACGTATCGGCCGCTACGGCGCCGACGGCAAGCCCCGGCTGCTGCCGCCCCACTCGATCCCCTTCGCCGTGATCGGCACCATGATCCTGCTCGTGGGTTGGTACGGCTTCAACCCGGGCTCCGAGCTGGCCGCCGATGCCGCCATCGGTGGGATTGCCCTCACCACCACCCTCGCCGGGGTGTGCGGTGCGCTGGCGGCAATGGCGGTTATCTGGATCCGCACCGGCGCACCCGACGTGGGCATGACCGCCAACGGGCTGCTGGCCGGGCTGGTCGGGATCACCGCGGGAACCGCTGCGGTGTCGCCGATCGGCGCCATCGTCATCGGCCTGATCGCCGGGGTGCTCGTCGTCGAGTCGGTGCTGTTCTTCGACCGGCGCAAGATCGACGATCCGGTCGGCGCCATCTCGGTGCACGGCGTGTGCGGCGCCTTCGGCACCCTGGCGGTCGGCCTGTTCGCCACCGAGGACACCGAGTTCTGGAAGCAGGGCCTGTTCTACGGCGGCGGCGTCAGCCAGCTGGTCAGCCAGTTGATCGGCGTGGTGGCCATCGCCGCCTTTGTGGCGCTGACCACCGGAGTGCTCTTCCGGGTGATCAGGGCAACCGTCGGCCTGCGTGTCACCGAGGAGGAGGAACTGTCCGGCCTCGACGTCAAAGAGCACGGCGCCCCGGGTTACGGCGCCGCCCGCTCGCCCCAGATGCTCACCGGAGCTGGCGTCACGGGGGCAACCGAGGGGTAGCAGGGGGTGAACTCGGGTCGGGACCCAACCCCGGACCGCCCCGATTCGGTCACGCCCGACACCGCGATGCAGCGCCGCATCGACGTGTCGGGCGTGACCGCGTTGGGGCATCGAGCGGTCCGGCCATTGGCCCGCGATCTGACGCAGCGTCAGACTGGAACCAGTAGCCGGGCACAGCGCCGGCCAAACCCTGGAGGACCCGATGGCCGAGGCCTACATCGTCGACGCAGTTCGCACCCCGGTGGGGCGACGGGGCGGGGGCCTCTCGGCGGTCCACCCCGCCGACCTGGGGGCGCACAGCCTCAAGGCGCTGATGGAACGCACCGGGGTGGACCCGGGCGCGGTCGAGGACGTGATCTTCGGGTGCGTCGACACGATCGGCGGGCAGTCCGGCGACATCGCCCGAACCGCCTGGTTGGCCGCGGGTCTGCCCGATCACGTGCCCGGTACGACAATCGATCGCCAGTGCGGCTCCTCCCAGCAGGCGGTGCACTTCGCCGCCCAGGCGGTGATGTCGGGCACGTCCGACCTGATCGTCGCCGGCGGCGTGCAACAGATGTCGACGATCCCCATCAGCTCGGCGATGCTCGTCGGCGAGCAGTTCGGCTACCCCGACCCCTTCACCGGCTCGACCGGCTGGCAGGAGCGCTACGGGGACCAGGAAGTCAGCCAGTTCCGCTCGGCGCAGATGATCGCCGACAAATGGGAGTGCAGCCGCGACGAGATGGAAGCGTTCGCCGTCGAGAGCCACGAGCGGGCGATCCGGGCCCGGGACTTGGGCCGCTTCGACGCCGAGATCGCCCCACTGGGCGACGTTGCCCGGGATGAGGGCCCCCGTGAGCCCAACTGGGAGAAGATCCGCAGCCTCAAGCCGCTCGAGGAGGGCGGCACGATCACCGCTGCGGTCGCCAGCCAGATCTCCGACGCTTCCGCCGCGCTGCTGATCGCCTCCGACCGTGCGCTCGCCGAGCACCAACTGACGCCGCGGGCCCGCATCCATCACCTGTCGGTGCTGGCCGACGATCCGGTGTGGATGCTGACCGCTCCGATCCCGGCCACCCGCCATGCCCTGAAGAAGGCCGGCATGACGATGGACGACATCGACCTGGTCGAGATCAACGAGGCGTTCGCGTCGGTGGTGCTCGCCTGGATGAAGGAACTGGACGTTCTTCACGACAAGGTGAACGTCAACGGCGGGGCCATTGCGCTCGGGCATCCGCTCGGCGCCACAGGTGCCCGGCTGATGACCACGTTGCTCGGCGAACTCGAGCGCACCGGCGGCCGCTACGGCCTGCAGACGATGTGCGAGGGCGGTGGGCAGGCAAACGTGACCATCATCGAGCGTCTCGGGTGAGCAGGCCCGGAGGCTGAGGATGTTCATGGCCGCCGGCCCGCCGATGAGCGGATCCAGGCTCCATCCGACACACTGTGGGGTAGTTCCCCGACCGAAAGCGCGCTGAACCGACGTGAACCAGGACGCTTTTGACACCTTCTATGCCCTGCTCACCGTCGCCGGTCAGCTGGCGCTCGTCACGGTGGCCGTTCTGTGGCTGCTACGGGGCCGCACGCCGTGGTGGAACCAGGTGTCGGCGTCGCTCGCCCCGGTGGCCCTGTGGCTGGCCACGCTCGTCGCCGCGGTGGCGGTGGTGGGCAGCCTGCAGCTGTCGCTCGGCGCCGGGTACACCCCATGCACGCTGTGTTGGTACCAGCGCATCGCCATCTACCCGCTGGTGATCGTGTGCGGCGTGGCGGCGCTACGCCGTGATGTGGCGGTGCGATTCACGGTGTGGCCGCTCGCCGCCATCGGGGCGTCGATCTCCATATGGCACTACGTCCACGAACGCCTGCCCGAGGCGGTCGGTGCCAGCTGCGACCCGGTTGCCCCCTGCACCGTGCTGTGGATCTGGAAGCTGCACTACATCTCGATCCCGATGATGGCCCTCACCACGATGGCCCTGATCGCAGTCCTGGTCGGCATCGCCCGTGCGGACGGCGAGCGGACCGAGGTTGCCCACACCTCGGCAGCCGGCACCGATGAAGTCTCGAAGAGTTCGACTCCCGAAAGGACCTCACCATGAGTAACCGTCCGAAACTCAACCGACGCGCCCCGGTTCCCGGGTACACCCAGTCGTCCGAATCGTCCGGCGGTTTCCCGGTGTGGGGCATCGTGGCGATCGTCGCCGTCGTGGTGGTGATCGCCGGGGCCATTGCCATCGGCTCCGCGAGCGGTGACGAAGAGACCGCCGACGGCAAGAGCAGCACGGAGGTGCTGTCCGATGCCTACGGCGACAAGCCGACGTCGGAGTTCCGAGCGGTGACCGTGACTGGCGAGGCGCTGCCTGAGCTGGCCGATCCCGCCAACGACCCGGCGATCGGAATGGCGGCGCCCAAGCTCGAGGGGGCCAACTTCGTCAACGAGCCGGTCTCGGCCCCCAAAGGCCCCGCCATGATGGTCTTCGGGGCTCACTGGTGCCACGTCTGCCAGGCCGAGGTGCCCCAGGTGGCCCAGTGGCTCGACGACGGGCTGCTGCCCACCGGGGTGACGGCAACGTTGGTGTCCACCGCTACCCAGGAGGGCCCCGGCGCCGACCCGCCATCGCTGTGGGTCCCTTCGACCGGCTGGGATCAGCCGGTGCTCGTCGACAGTGACAAGAAGGAAGCCGCCACCGCCTACGGGCTCAACGGCTTTCCCTTCTTCGTGTTCGTCGACGGTGACGGGAATGTGGTCCACCGTGCATCCGGTGCGCTGCCTCGCGAGCAGGTCGAGCAGTACCTGTCCGACATCGCTCCGCCGGCGACGTAGCCCGATCGGGCGGAGGTCCTCAGCGGTCCCGGGGGGCGGCAATACGGTTGAGGTGGTGGGCGATCGTCGCCGGGTCCTGGGCGCCAGGGATGGCCAGGCGTCCATCGAGCACGAACGTCGGGACGGCGGTCACGTCGGCAGACACCGCGCCGGCGATCTCTGAGCGCACCTCCGATACGCCGGCCCCCGATGCCAACACCTCGGTCGCCTCGTCGGCGTCCAGGCCCACCGCTGCTGCCCTGGCAACCAGCACCCGGTGGTCGGAGACGTCCAACCCCTCGACGAAGTAGGCGGCGAGCAGCGACTCCTTCAGCGCACTTTGGCATCCGTCGAGCAGGCCATTCGGCAAAACCCCGTCGGCCGGTTCGCCGCCGACGGCCCGATCCTCCTGATCTGCCCACCACAACAGCCGGTGGGCATCGAAGGTGTTGGATCGAACGGCCCGGTCAAGGCGAAACCCCAGCCCCTCTGCGGCGGCGGCCTCGGTCACCTGGGCGATGATCTGGGCGGCTCGGGCCTCGCCGCCGAACTTCTTGGCGTAGGCCTCGGTGACCGACCCACCCGGCACCGGCGCGCCTGGGTCGAGTTGGAACGGAAGCCACCGCACGCTCACCGGTGGCGCCTCGGGGAGCGCCAGTGCCGCCTCGAAGCGTCGCTTGCCGATGTAGCACCACGGGCACACCACGTCCGAGTAGATCCGAACCCGCAATGGTGCCGGTTCGTCGGGAGGGGCGGTCCGGGACGCGTCCGGCCCCACAGCTGGGTCGGGTGAGTGGGATTCCATAGAATTTTCCCTGGGATCGTAGGGTGGAACGAGTTGCCGTCCCACCCTACGGTTGCGGGCTGGCTTCGCATCCCGGGGGGATCGATATGTTGCGCAGACGCCGATTGGCGACCATCGTGGCCGTACCCCTGCTGCTGGGTTCGGGGCTGTCCGCGTGCAGCGGTGCGGAGGCGGCCAGTGACGACACCGAGGTGGCAGGCGCCCAGCGGGCTACGGAGCCGTTTGCCGAGTTCGTGCGAACGGCGCCGGGCCTGGATGCGCCCACGGCGGATGAGCTGGGCCCCAAGAAGGATGCGGCGACCGGCCTGACCATCGCCGGCGGCGTCGAGACCTTGACCGTCACCGGCGCCGACAAGTCCGAGGAGCTTGTCCTCGAGAACGAGGAGGGCGACGTCCTCTTGACCCTGCTCGCCGACGGGGAGGGACAGGCCCACTTCGCCTACATCCCCGACAAGCCGCTGACCCAGCAGACCGGTGGCGATGGCGAACTCCCCACGGTGGACGGCGCCACGCTGGCCCCGGGCACCTACCGGCTGCGGGCGCGTGGCGTCACCAGCGACGAGGTGCGGGTGCTCGGGGTCGACGACGTAGCCGGCGATGCCTTCTACAACTCCCAGGAGATCGACGACGGCTTCGGTTACGTCACGATGCGCGACGGGGTGAAGCTGTCGATCGACGTCACCCTGCCGGGCCCGGTCGAGGACGGGCCCTATCCAACGCTGGTCGAATACAGCGGCTACAGCCCGTCGAAGCCGGACGATCCCCAGCCCGGCTCGATGATCGCCGGTTTCCTCGGGTTTGCCACCGTCGGGGTCAACATGCGCGGCACCGGCTGCTCGGGCGGGGTCTTCGACGTGTTCAACCCGGCCCAGCACGCCGACGGCTATGACGCGATCGAGGCGATCGCAGCCCAGCCGTGGGTGAAGGACAACAAGGTCGGCATGGTGGGGCTCTCCTATGCGGGCATCGCACAGCTGTATGTGGCCTCCACCCAGCCACCCAGCCTGTCGGCGATCGCGCCGCTGTCGGTGATCGATGACCCGTGGCGCGAGCAGTGGCCCGGTGGGCTCTACAACGACGGGTTCACCAGGCAGTGGCTCGAGGAGCGCACCAACCAGGCCGAGGCTGGAGGCCAGAGCTGGGACGGCGAGCTGATCGCCGAGGGCGACCAGGTCTGCGAGGCCAACCAGTCGATCCGAAGCCAGAACCTGGACTTTGGCAAGTTCGGGCGAGCACTCGAGAACTTCTCCGACTCGGCGGCTGCCCGGTTCCTACAGCTGTTGGTGCCCCGCATCGAGGTGCCCACCTACCTGACCGGGGCCTATCAGGACGAGCAGACCGGCGGTCGCTTCCCCTACCTGTTCAACAAGTTCGACGACGACGTCTTCACCAGGTTCAAGATCTTCAACGGACATCACCCCGACGGCTACAGCCCGATGGTGGTCACGGACTGGTACGAGTTTTTGTCGTTCTACGTCGCCGGGGAGATTCCCGATATCCCGGACGGATTGCGTCAGGCGTCGGCGGCGGTGTTCGAAGAGAACTTCGGCATCGACCAGGGCTTTGGCGAGAATCGCTTTGCGGAGTACCTGCCCGACGACTTCGACGGCGCCAAGGCGGCGTATGACGACGAGGCGGCCGTGCAGGTGCTGGTCGAGTCCGGTGCCGACACCGACCCGGCGGGCGCTGCCGGGGAGCGGGTGCGCTGGGACTTCGATCAGTTCCCGCCGGCCGAAGCGACCAAGACCGAGTGGTTCTTCGACGCCGAAGGCACCCTGGCTGACGAGGCACCCGCCGACGAAGCCGCCGACAGCTTTGCCTTCGAGCCCAAGGCCGGAGAGATCGTCACCACCGACGCCAACTCGACCGACTTCCAGTATTCTCAGAAGGATCTGGAGATCGACTACCAGCAGCCTGACGAGGGCAACCTGGTTGCCTATGCCACGCCGGAGCTGACCGAGGACGTGATCATCGCTGGGCCGGGGTACCTCGACCTGTGGGTAAAGCCCGGCTCTGACAACGGCGCCGTGCAGGTCGACCTGACCGAGGTGCGGCCCGACGGATCCGAGACCTACGTGCAGTCGGGCTGGCACGAGCTGCAGCATGCTGAGGAGTACCAACAGCTCAGCGACGAGTATCAGGTGGAATACACCTTCACCGAGGAGGGTCGCGAGGTGCTCGAACCCGCCGAGTGGGTGCACCGCCGGGTGCCGATGCAGGCGGCAACCCACATCTTCCGCAAGGGGTCGCAGCTGCGGGTGAGCGTGCAGAGCCCCGGCCGCAGCCGCCCGCTGTGGTCGTTCGAAAGCCCGGACGTGCCCGCCGGCACCGACGTGGTCATCGGGCGCGGAGGCAAGCATGCGACCGGCCTGGTGATGCCGACGATCGATGGGGTGGAGATCCCCGACGGGCTGCCCGCCTGCAACACGCTGCGCGGCCAGCCGTGCCGTGACTTCGTCGAGGTGACCAACACCCCGGCCGGCGATGACTGACCCGCCGCTTCGACCCCACCCCCCCCTCCTCCCCAGACCGAACTGGGGAGTGCACACTGCTGTCTGGGCGCGCTCTGGGCTCCCGAGTACCAAGCCCTCTCCGAACTGGGGAGTGCACACTGCTGTCTGGGCGCGCTCTGGGCTCCCGAGTTGCCGCAGGGTTGAGCCGCCGCAGGTTTGGGCTCAGGCCAGCGGGCCAGCCAACACGGCCCGGGCTGCGTTCCATCCGCACATGCCGTGTACGCCCCCACCGGGCGGGGTCGATGCAGAACACAGCCAGATGCGCGGGTTGCCGGTGGCGTAGGGATGAAGCGTCAGTCGGGGGCGGGCGATCAGTCCCAGCCCGGCCATCGAGCCCCCGGTGATGTCACCACCGGGGTAGTTGGGGTTGTGAGCGGCGATCTCGGCCGGGGGTCGAACGGAGCGGGCCAGGATCAGGTCGCGAAACCCGGGTGCGAAGCGCTCGATCTGGGCCTCGATGGCGTCGGTGCGATCCTCGGTCGACCCGTAAGGTACGTGGCAGTACCCCCAGAGCGTCGCCTTGCCTTCCGGCGCTCTGGTCGGATCGGCGTTCGATGGCTGCGCCACCAACACGAAGGGGCGCTCGGGGTTCTTCCCCTTCACCGACATCGCCTCGGCGGCGGCCACATCTGCAGCGTTTCCCCCGACGTGCACGGTCGATGCCCGCCGGGCGTCCGGGTTGGTCCATGGCACCGGCCCGTCGAGCGCCCAGTCCACCTTGAATGCGCCCGGCCCCCGACGGCGACCGGCGAACGCCCGCCGCACCCTGCGGGGCAACGAGCCCCCGGCGATAGCGGCGAGCGCGGCGGCATCGGTATCGAACACCGCAACCCCATGATCGGGCAGGTCGCCCAAGGTCCGCACCGGTGAGTTGCAGCGGACCTCGCCCCCCAAGTGGCGCAGGTAGCTGACGAGCGCAGCCGAGATGGACGCCGAGCCGCCCTCGGCGATCGGCCAGCCGCTCTGGTGGGCCGGCGCCATCAGCGCTAAGGCCAGCGCGGTGGTCAACGGCCGGTTGAGCGGCAGGAACGAGTGTGCGGCGTTGCCGGCCAGCAACGCACCCGCCTCCTCGGTGGAAAAGTAGCGGTCAGCGACGATCGTGGCCGGTGTGATGCCGGCCAGGCCGAACCGGGCGAGCACGACAGGATGGCGAGGCACCCGCAGCACCGGGCCCAGAAAGGCGTCGGCCAGCTTGGGCCAGTTGCCGCTCAACGGCCCCATCAGGGTGCGGTAGGCGTCGGCGTCGGCCCCCAGGCCCTCGGCCGTCTCGCCGAGCGAATGGCGCAGCAGCGCCGCCCGTCCGCCGTCGAGGACGTGGGCCAGCGGGATCTCATGATGCAACCAGCGCAGCCCGTGTCGCTCCAGCGGCCAGCGGGAGAACGCCGGCGAACCGCCGCCCAGTGGGTGCACCGCCGAGCAGACGTCGTGGTGAAACCCGGGCAGGGTCAGTTCTTCGGTGCGCGTGCCGCCGCCGACGGTGGCGTTGCCCTCGAGGACCAGCACGCTGCGACCGGCCTCGGCCAGCGTCACCGCTGCAGCCAGCCCGTTAGGGCCCGAGCCCACCACCACTGCGTCCCAAGATGTACCCACGTCTCCAGTGTGCCCGGCCATCGCCGCCGATACACGCACAGCGACATTCCTGATACAACGTCAGCGTCGCAGGCGCGTCTCGACCCGCCTGCCCAGCCCCCTACCGAGGAGATCCTCCGTGTCCGAGACCACCCCCACCGATCGGCCCCTGGACGAGCAGGTTCGGTTTGAGATCGTCGACGAGGTGGCCTGGATCACGATCGACCGGCCCGAGAAGGGCAACGCCCTCTCGCCACCGTGTCGCAACCGCATCCGCGACCTGATCAACGGCCTCAACGGCGCCCACACCGCCCGCGCCATCGTGCTGACCGCCAGCGGCGAGAAGCTGTTTTGTCCCGGCGCCGACTTGAGCCATCGGGTCCCGTCGGAGCGCCCCGAGGGCGTGCCTGAGCGGGTGGTCGGCGATGCCCGGCGGATGATGCTCGAGGGCCAGTACACCCTGTTCCCCGCCATCTTGGACTCCGAGTTGCCGATCATCGCCGCGGTCAACGGAACCGCCGCCGGCATGGGCGCCCACCTGGCGTTCGCATGCGACCTGGTGATCGCCGCCGAGGGCACCAAGTTCATCGAGGTGTTCAGCCGTCGCGGTCTGGTGGTCGACGCACTCGGCGCCTACCTGTTGCCCCGCACGATCGGATTGCACAAGGCCAAGGAGCTGGTGCTCTTCGGCGATGACCTGCCGGTGGCCGAGGCCGAGCGCTTGGGTCTGGTCAACAAGGTCGTGCCCCGGGACCAGCTGGCTGCGACCGCAAGCGAGTGGGCCGGTCGCCTGGCTTCGGGGCCGACCAAGGCCCTGGGTCTTTCCAAGTGGCTGTTGAACCAGAGCTTCGACGTGGACCGCAACACGATGATGAGCAACGAATCCCTCGCCGTGGAGCTCAACACCCATTCCGAAGACTTCGCCGAGGGCATGGCCTCGTTCCGCGAGCGTCGCGACCCGGTGTGGAGCGGCTACTGAACGATTGTTCATCCATCTTGGCTCGACCGCAGGAACACGGATAGAGCCAAAATAACAACGTGTTCTAATCTGTCGGCGTGGACTTTGAGGATTCTCCAGCCGAGGCGGCGGCACGAACCGAGGTGCGGGCGTTTCTCGACCAGCACGCCGAACTGAAGCGGGGCGATGACCGCGACTGGTCGCGCTGGGGGGCAACCACCGACGACGCCCGCGCCACCGAGTACCGCCGCCGCTGCCGAGACTGGCAGGCCACGTTGTACGACAACGGTTGGGCCGGGATCACCTGGCCCGAGGAGTGGGGCGGCCGGGGCGGTACCCGCACCGAACAGATCATCTTCGGCCAGGAGGCGGCCCGCTATGACGTGACGTCGGGCTTCATCGGCGCCGCTCAGTCGCTGGTGGGCCCAACGCTCATCAAGTGGGGCACCGACGAACAGAAGGAGCGGTACGTTCGGCCGCTGCTGCGTGGTGACGAGGTGTGGTGCCAGCTGTTCAGCGAGCCCGGCGCCGGATCCGACCTGTCCAACCTGGCCGCCCGGGCAGTTCCGGCATACGACCCGGCGGACGGTTGGGTCGTCGACGGTCAGAAGGTGTGGACCTCGAGCGCCCAGCACGCCGACTTCGGCATCCTGTTGGCCCGCACCGATCCCGATGCCCCCAAGCACCGGGGCATCAGCTTCTTCATCGTCGACATGGCCACGCCCGGTATCGACATCCGACCCCTGATTCAGGCCCAGGGCGTTGCCCACTTCAACGAGGTGTTTCTCGACGCCGTTCGTGTGCCGGCCAAGGGGCTCGTCGGGGAGGTGGGCAACGGCTGGAAGGTGGCGCGCACCACCCTGGGCAACGAGTCGCAGATGATCTCGGGCGGCGGACAGGCCAACACCTTCCCCAACGTGCTGGCCACCGCCCGACGCCTGGGCCGCACCGACGACCCGGTCGTGCGCCAGGAGTTGGCGCGCGTCTGGGGCAACGAGGCGATCCTGAAGTACCTGCAGCTCCGTCTGCAGAGCGCGATCACGCACGAACGTTGGGGCGACATGCTGCACGGCTCGCTGCTGAAGAACGCCTTCACCCGGGCGTTGGCACATCGCACCACCCTGGCCGTCGACCTCGAGGGGGCCGAAGGCATGTTGTGGGACGACGCGGAGGGCAACGGGTTCTGGCAGTACCAGTGCCTCAACCAGTTTGCTGCCCGCATCGGCGGCGGCACCGAGGAGGTTCACCGCAACAACCTGTCCGAGCAGGCGCTCGGGTTGCCACGGGAACAACGTAGCGACCTGGACGTGCCCTGGTCGCAAACAACGAGGTCCTGACTGCCGAGGTGCGGTGTTGACACCGGCCCGCACGGCGCAGCGTGAACACAGAGAGGGGTTGAACATGGGAATGTTGGACGGTAAGCGGGCGGTGGTGACCGGCGTGGGGCCGGGGCTGGGCACCGAGATGGCGTTGGGCCTGGCGCGGGAGGGCGCCGACGTGGCGCTGGTGGCCCGCTCCGAGCGGGTGACCCCCGAAGTGGCGGCCGAGATCGAGGCGATGGGGCGCCGGGCACCGACCGTGTCGGCCAACATCATCGACACCGACGACGTCGCCCGCATGGTAGACGAGGTGGGCGAGGCGTTCGAAGGGCGGGTGGATGTGCTGGTCAACTCGGCGTTCCGTAGCGGCGACTTCACCTCGTTCGCCGACGCCGATCTGGACCGCTGGCGCAAGATCACCGAGGTGAACCTGTGGGGCGGGCTCAGCGTCACCCAGGCCATGTTGCCGCTGCTCGACCGGGCGGTTGACGAATCCGACGATGCCCGGGTCATCATGGTCAACACGATGTCGATCCAGCGCATCCAGGCTGGTTCTGGGGCCTATGCGGCATCCAAGGGGGGGCTGGCCGGGGCGACCCAGGTGATATCCCGCGAGCTTGGGCCTCGCGGCATCCGGGTGAACTCGGTGCATCCGGGCTATATCTACGGTGACTCGGTGCGGATCTACTTCGAGATGCAGGCCGAGGCTCGAGGCGAAGGGGTCACCCCAGAGGACGTCTACGCCGAGATGGCCTCCGAGACCGCTCTCGGCTACCTCCCGACGCCTGCCGAGATCGCCGGGACGGTCGTCTTCCTCGCGTCGCCGCTGGCCAAGCCGATCACGGGCGCCGCCATCCCGGTCAACTGCGGCCATTGGATACCCGGGCTCACCTGATCTGGCTTCGAAGTGGGTGTGAGGTTTGCCCTGGCGGGCCGCGGCAGGCGCGTGAGGGACAAACCGCCCGGGAAATCGGACCTGACTGCTCGCAGGTCCTAATCTGACGGGTCGTCAGGTCGGTCGATCGAGAGGGTTTCACCATGTCGGGTATCTGTGAGGGACGAGTGGTGATCATCACCGGTGCGGGCCGAGGGCTGGGCCGGGCCCATGCTCTGGAGTTCGCTCGGCAAGGCGCGGCGGTGGTCGTCAACGACGTCGGGGTGGCCCAGGACGGGTCCGATCCCAGCGCCACTCCCGCCCAAGAGGTGGTCGACGAGATCGTCGCTGCCGGTGGGCGAGCTGTGACGAGCACCGATGATGTCGCCGACTGGGACGGCGCCGAGGCGTTGATCGCCACCGCCGTCGACACCTTCGGTGGCCTCGACACACTGGTGAACAACGCAGGCATCGTTCGCGATCGGATGTTCGTGTCCGCCCAGCCCGACGAGTGGGACGCGGTCATGCACGTTCACCTGCGCGGCCACTTCGCCCCTGCCCGCCACGCGGTCAACTACTGGCGGGCCCAGGCCAAGGAGGGCAACCAGCGGGCGGCCCGTATCATCAACACCTCGTCGGGTGCCGGGTTGATGGGGTCGGTCGCCCAGGCCGCCTACTCGGCCGCCAAGGCCGGAATCGCCACCCTCACGCTGGTGCAGGCGGCCGAACTGGGTCGCTACGGCATCACCTCCAACGCGCTCGCCCCGTCGGCCCGCACCCGCATGACCGAGGAGGCCTTTCCCGAGATGATGGCCGCCCCGACCGATGCCAGCTTCGACGCCATGGACCCGGCCAACGTGTCCCCGCTGGTCGCCTGGTTGGGCTCTGATCTCTCCGGCGACGTCACCGGTCGCGTGTTCGAGTCCGAGGGCGGCAAGGTCGGCATCGCCGAGGGATGGCGCCACGGCCCGTCCGAGGACAAGGGAGCCCGCTGGGAAGCCGCCGAGCTCAGCGACGTCATCGCTCGGCTGCTCGTTGCGGCGGAGACCCCGACGCCGGTCTACGGCGCGCAGTAGCCGGTCATCGGGATTGGGTCGTCGGGGTCCGGCCCTCGACATCCGGCCCTCGACATCTGGCCTCAGATGGCGGGTCAGGCGCCGCCGAAGGACCTGGCGTGCGGGCCTCGACCGATCGTCAGAAACCCGTCTTCGGCGCCAATCGACAGGATCGAGTTGCGGCTGCCAATCGACAGGATGGAGCGGTAGGAACCGATCGAAAAGATCGATCCCAGCGAGCCGACCGACACCAGCGAGGCGATCGAGCCCGCGGATAGGGCGCTGGCGATCGAACCGGCGGATAGGGCGCTGGCGATCGAACCGACCGACCTGGTGGTGGCGATGGATCCCGCCGAGTCGATCGACGCGATCGACCCGGAGGAGCGTCCGGACCCATCGGAGGGCCCTCTGCCGGTTGGCTCGGCGCCACCGGGCCGAGCGGACGGCCCGCTGGCCGCAAGCGGACGTCCTACAGAGCTGCGCCCTGCGTCATCTGCGGGCCCGTCGGCTTCGCTGGGCGCCTCGGCCCGGCTGAGGCCGTCGCCCTCATAGTCGTAGATCTCGGTCGCTTCATGCTCGTGCGACTTGGCGTCGAACGAGTAGACGCTGGCGTCTGCCGAATCTGAGTCGACGTCGTCGTCCAGACCGTCGAGTTCGCGCAACACCAGGTTGACGACCTCGCCATCGAGTTCGGCGTCAGGATCGGGATCGACCGCCGGCTCGCCCGTCCTGGGCGCCTGGAACGATGGGTGGGACGACCTGCCACTCGGGGGGACACCTGAATCTCCGGGGAGTTTGGACACGTCCGCTCCGTTCCATCTGGCCAGTACGCGATGGCCGCTGCATCCATCCTTGCCTATCCGACACGGACGCGACGTCTGAAATGTATTCATCAAATCTCGTAGCGACAGGTTGGTCAGCGGGAGTCGAACCGATGGGCCGCTGACGGCGGTGAGTAGGTCAGTTCCGCCTGAACCGGCGTCGCTTCGGGGGCTGTTTTTCAACCAGTGTCCGAGCCCACTCCGGATTGTGGGTGGCGATCAGATTGAGCACCTGGGCCGGGCGGGGGTTGACCAGGTAGTCACCGCCGAAGCCGACGGTGGGTACCGTTTCACTGCCCCCGGTGGCCCGGCGCACCACAGCGGCGGCGCCCGGCTCGTCCCAGATGTTCAGCGCATCCATGGCGATGCCGGCCCGGTCGAGCGAGTGCTTCAGCGACATGCAGAAGGGGCAGCCGGGTCGCCAGTAGAACTCGACAACCCGGCCGGCCACCTCGCCGGTGTCCGGCTCGGCCGCCGCGGTCTCGGAGTGGTCGGTGTGGTGACGGTCGGTCATCTGAGAGTCCTCGAGGTAGGGGTTCGGCCGGCGGTCGCCGCGAGCAGCGGTGCGCCCGACCGCGGCTTGAAGCGTGCGGTCAACGTAACCCGATCGGAACGCCCGACATTCCCGTCAGCGCTTCCCCCGGGACACCGATCGACTAGAAAACGGGCGCGGGGATGATGGGGAGTCCTCGCCAGCGACGCAGAGGGGGCGCGATGGGCGACGGGACAATCGATCAGGACCGGATCGGAGGTGCCGCCAAGCTGTCGGCGGACAAGTTCACCACGACCACGCGCGACCCGGATCAGCTCGGACGCCGTATCGGTGACTGGTTGGGGACGAAGCTTGGGAAGGGGTCGAACCCAACGGTTTTTGAGGTCTCCAAGCCGGAAGGCAACGGCATGTCGTCGGAGACGCTGCTGTTCAGCGCCCGCTGGCGCGACGGCGCCGATGTGGTCGAGCGGCGCCTGGTGGCCCGCATCCAGCCCGAACTCGACAAGGTGCCGGTCTTTTCCTCCTACGACCTGCGGCTGCAGTTTGACGTCATGGCATTGGTGGGCGGTGCCACCGACGTGCCCGTGCCCGAGGTGCTGTGGTTCGAGGGCGACGGCTCGGTGATCGGCGCACCGTTCTTCGTCATGGCGCGCTCCGCAGGAGACGTGCCGCCCGACGTGATGCCGTACACGTTTCCGGACAGCTGCTGGCTCAACGGGGCGTCGACCGTCGATCAGGCTCGCCTGCAAGGGTCGGCGGTCGAGGCGTTGGCCGCACTGCACGAGCTGGGCCCCGAGACCCATGACCTCGACTTTCTCGCCCCGGAGCGACCGGGCGAGACGTCCCTCGAACGCCACCTGGCGGCGTGGCAGGACTACCTCGATTGGGCCACCCACGACGAGCGTTCGCCCCTGCTCGACGAGTGCTTCGCCTGGCTTCGAGCCAACCTGCCGGCCGAGGGCATCGACACCGGCCCGCCCCGCCTCAGCTGGGGGGATGCCCGCATCGGCAACATGATGTTCGTCGACTTCGAGGTGGCCGCCGTACTCGACTGGGAGATGGCGTCGATCGCCCCGCCAGAGGTCGACCTCGGCTGGATGACCTACCTGCATCGGTTCTTTGACGACCTCACCGTCGACCTCGGGGCCGAGGGTATGCGGCAGTTCATGCGCCCGGCCGACGTGGTCGCCACCTACGAGGCGGCCTCGGGTCGGACCGTGGGCGACCTGCGCTGGCACATGGCCTATGCGGCGATGCGCCACGGGGTGATCATGCGCCGGGTCACCGAGCGGTCGATCCACTTCGGTGAGGCGGTGCGCCCCGAGTCGATCGACGATCTGATCATCCATGGGGCGACGCTGCGGTCGATGCTCGACGGCACCTACTGGGACGACGTCGGGTTTTAGGGGGGGCGCTTGCCAGGGTGACCGCCTGGCGGTTCGAATCGGCTGAGCGCTCCGCCAGGTGTCGCCGGTCGTCTTGGGAACACCGGTATCGTGGTTCCGTGCTTTCCCCCAGACGGTCCCTCTCGCGGCGCATCGGTTTCGGTGCCATCGTCATTTCCGTGTTGCTGTTCGCCTCGTGTGGCGACGAATCCTCCGCTGACGCCGAGCCGGCCGCCGTCGATGCCGGCGCCTCCGATGCCGCGCCCAAGGACGCCACGCTGATCGCCATCGAAAAGCGTGGCGCACCCGAGGTGGAGGTGCCGGACAAGCCGGCCACCGAACTCGAGGTCATCGACCTGGAGGAGGGAACCGGCGACGAGGTGGGCCCCGGCGCCACGATCACCGCGCACTACATCGGCGTCGGCCAGGCATCCGGCAAGAAGTTCGATTCGTCCTGGGATCAGGACCAGCCGGCGACGTTCTCGCTCGACGGGGTGATCCCCGGGTGGACCGAGGGCCTGGTCGGCATGAAGGTGGGCGGTCGGCGAGAGCTGATCATCCCGGGAGCCCAGGCTTACAGCGATCAGCCGCCCGAGGGGTCGGGCATTGAACCGGACGAAACGCTGGTGTTCGTCATCGACCTGGTGCGCATCGATGATCCCGGCCCCGCAATCGACGCGAAGGCCCAGGCCGCCGCCCAGGAGCGAGGCGAACCCAAGATCCAGGTTCCAGATCCCCTGCCCACCGAGCTGACGGTGACCGACGATGTTGAGGGCACCGGCGACGAGGTGAAGAAGGGCGACGAGGTGACCGTCTCCTACGCGGGGGCCAGCGCCTCGACCGGGACCATCTTCGACTCGTCCTGGGAGCGCGGACAACCGGTCACGTTCAAGCTCGACGAGGTGATTCCCGGATGGGGCGAGGGGCTGGTCGGCATGAAGGTTGGCGGTCGGCGCACGCTGGTGATCCCACCGGAGCAGGCGTACGGAGACACGCCTCCGCCAGGGTCGGATATGAAGCCAGGCGAGACGCTCGTGTTCGTCGTCGACCTGGTCGGCATCGGCTGACCGGTCGGCGCCGAGAGTTGCTCGATGCCGCCTGCCCGGCGTGGGTTTCAGGGCATGCCGGCGTGGGGCACGTCGACGGTGGTGGTCAGCAGCACCGCCTCGGTCGCCTCTGCGCGAAGGTGCTCGAAGAAGTCGGGTGCTGCGCAGATCAGCAGCGTGGTGCCGTCCTCGCCGCCCAGCATGCATGCGAACGCTCCCAGCCCCTCGGGCATGGCGATCTCGTCGGTGATCTCGCCACCTTCAGCCACCCGGACGCAGCGGGAACCGATCGCATCGGCAAACCAAATCTGACCCTCGGCATCCAATGTGCAGCCGTCGGGGCCGACGGCGACCATGCCGATCGTCTCGTCGAACGTGCCCAGCGTCGGCGTAGGCGCCAGCTCGGCCCACACCCGCCGGTTGGAGAGCGTGCCGTCGTCCTCGATCGTGAACGCGCTGTAGCGACAGCCGATCGTCTCGCCGACGATCAGCGTCGAACCGTCTGGCGTGATGACGGAGCCGTTGGGGAACATCAGCTCGGCGGCCGCCACGCTGAGCGTGCCGTCCGGGTCGACCCGGATCAGCGGGCTGGCCACCGGATCCTCTCCCGCCATCAGGTCGAAGCCGAATCCGCCCACCCAGGCCCTGCCGATTGCGTCGACCACCATGTCGTTGGCCACCCCGGTCAGCAGCCCGGACAGGTCGGCATGGGTGACCACCGAGCCGTCGGGCTCCTGCCGCAGCACACGCTGGTCCTTCATCGACACCACCAGTAGACGCCCGTCGGGCAGCCAGCCAAGGCCTGACGGTTGGGTGTCGACCTCGAGCACCTGGGTCTGGCGGCCATCGGGAGCCACCCGGTACACCGAGTGGCGGTAGAAGTCCGACACCCACCAGGTGCCGTCGCGCCACCGAGGGCCCTCAAAAAACCTGCCGCCGGTGGTCAAGGTGGTGAGTTCGCGTGCCATGAGGGCACGATAGAACTCCGGAGAGCCGGCCGCCTTGAGCTCTGTTCGTTTCCGACCAGGGTTTGGGAAGTCGGGAGCCGAAACGACCGCCAGGGCGCGCTGTGGGCTCCCCAGTTCGGGAAGGGTTGGGAAGTCGGGAGCCGAAACGACCGCCAGGGCGCGCTGTGGGCTCCCCAGTTCGGGAAGGGTGACTAGACCCCCGGGCGCGCTGTGACTGCTCCCTGGTTTCCGGTGGGCGCACCACGTATTCGGCCGCAGCGTCCCAGACTGATCGGGTGCTCCACTCGCCCGCAGCATCGGCCGTGCTGGTGTTGGCCCGACGCTCGCTGCGTGCCCGGCTCAGCCGGATCGCCGCCACGATCCTCGGTCTGGCCGTCGCGGTTGGCTTTACCGTTGCGGCGTTCGGGGTGGCCGCCCAGTTCGATCGGTTCGTCGGTGCGGGTACCGACCAGGCGGCGGAGGCGACGGATGCGATCCCCAAGGGGGCCGTGGTCATCGCAGCTCCGGCGGGCGGGGCCACCCAGACGACCGCCGTCGACGAGTCCCTCCTGGCGCGGGTGCGGGCCGTCCCTGGGGTGATCGAGGCCAGCGGCAGCTACGACCAGCCAATCGGCGTGCGCCTGCCATCCGGTGCGCAGGACGACGTGCCGGTCGTGTTGCGGGGCCTGGTGTTCACGTCGGCGTGGAGCTCGGACCGATGGCGCGTGGTGGAGGGCGAGGCGCCGACGCTGAACGACCGTCCCAGCGGGGGAGACTTGCCGATAGCGCTCGACGCCGGGGGTGAGCGTTCCGCCGACGCCACGCTGGGCGATCGCATCCAGCTTCAGACGCCCATCGGTGGTGTGTCGGCTCGGGTGGTCGGACTGGTTCGCCCGGCCGGCGATGGTGGCGCAGACAGCGTCGGGCAGGTGTCGTCCCCGGTGAACGACGGGGCAACAGGTGCAATGTCGATCGGCGTCATCGATGCCCGGGTGGTCATCGATCCTCGGGTGTTGCCGGCCTTGTTGGACGCTGAGGGTCGCCTCGACCGCATCACGGCCATCCCGGTGCCTGGTACCGACCTGGACGAGCTCGCCGCCCGGCTGCGCAGCTCACTGCCCGCTGACCTGGAGGTCAGCTCGGCCAAGGACGCCGCCGCTGTCACGGCCCAGACCGTCCAGGTGATCTCCGAGGGCGTCGCCACGGCCACGTTCGCATTTGCGGCCTTGTCTGCGGCGGTGGCCGCCCTGTTGGTGTCCAACACGCTGGCCATCCTGGTCACCCAACGCAACCGCGAGCTGGCGTTGCTTCGTTGCGTTGGGCTGACCACAGCCCAGGCTGGACGCATCGTGATGTTGGAGGCGGCCATGGTGGGGATCGCTGGCGCAGCGTTGGGGCTGGTGCTGGGGATTCCCCTGTCGATGGTGGGGGCCTCGTTCATCCAGCCCGGCGCCCAGGTGGGGTTGTTGGTGACCACTCAGATGGTTGGCGCCGCAGTGCTCGTCGGGGTGGGGGTCACGATGGTCGCTGCGATCGTTCCGGCGTTTCGTGCCTCGCGTGTGCCGCCCCTGGCCGCCCTGGTGGCTGCGGACTCTGCGCAGCGACGCGGCGTCGTGGGTTGGGCGATGACACCCCTGTTGCTAGCGGCCCGTGCACTGTCGCCGACAACCAGCGTTCGCATGGCCGTCGACAACGCCCGGCGGGACCTGCGCCGATCGGGGGCGACCGCCGTCACCCTGATCGTCGGGCTGGGGCTGATCTCGCTGGTGCTCACCGGGAGTGCCTCCATCCGTGCGGCCACCCAGGACCAGTTCGTCAACGCTTCGTCGGCCGACCTGTACCTGGAACGGCGGGGCCTGGTGCGTATCAGCGGCGACGCCGTGGACGAGCGCCTGGCGGCGGCGGGTGTCGAATCCGGGTTGGTGTCCGTGCTGGCCGTGGACGGCAGCCTGCGTGGCCCGTCGGGCACCATCGACCAGGTGTCGGCCTCGCGGCTGGATGCGGTGCCCCGCCTGTTCGACCTGGGGCTCAGTGGCGGCGCGTTTCCCCAAGGGCCGGCTCCGCCGATCGCCGACTTCAACGACGCCGACGCCGGGACCCAGGGCGAGACCGACGTCGGGCGGGCGATGCTGTCCGATGGGGCCGCTCAGACGTTGGGCGTCGGCGTCGGTGGAGACGTGACTCTGCGGTCGGTATCCGGGCGAGAGCGAACGTTGCGAGTGGTCGGCACGTACCGCGGGACTGCGTTCGTGGGCCCAGCGGTGGTCGAGCGCGCCGATGCTGAGGCCATTGCCGCCGACGGCAGTTTCGAGGTGGCGGCCGTCGATGTGCCCGACCGCTTCGATGTCGCGGATGCAGCGGGCTACTTCGGGCGCAACCTGCGCGGGTTTCCCAAACTGCGGGTGCACACGCCGGAGGAGTTTGCAGCGTTGAACGTGGGTGTGGCCAACACCGTGACCCGGCTGGCGCTGGTGGTTCTCTCGGGAGCCCTGCTGGTGGGGGCGCTGGGTGCCGCCAACACCATCTCGTTGTCGGTGATGGAGCGTCGGCGCGAGTTGGGGCTGCTGCGGGCGGTCGGCGCTACCGCCGGCCAGGTACGTTCGCTGGTGCGCACCGAGGCCCTCGTGATCTGTGGCCTCGCCGGCCTGGTGGGGGTGAGCGCCGGCGTGGTGACGGCGGTCGTGGCGGTTGGGCGCGCCCCTGCAGAGTTCGCGGCCGATCCGGTGGTGCCGTGGCTGTCCTTGGGCGTCGTCGGCGTCGCTGCGCTGACGATCGGGGCCGTGTCGGCGGCTCTGGCAACCCGTCGTCAGAACGCAGGCGGGCCGCTCGACGCCTTGTGACAGGCGTCTTGACCGGCAGCACTCGGCCGCTCGAGTGGCTGAGAGTGCGAAGTCGGGAGCCCAGAGGTACGTCAGACCGCGCTGTGGGCTCCCCGGTTCGGGAAGGGTTGGGGGAAGGTTGGTCGGAAGCGGGGCTGCCTCAGCCCATCAACATGTTGCCGCCGTCGACGGGCAGGCTGACGCCGGTGATGCCCCGGGCCTCGTCGCTGCACAGCCACAGCACGGCGTTGGCGATGTCGGAGCTCTCCAGCCACGGCAGATCCAACGCCTGCATCGGGTTGAGCACGCTGGCGGTGTCCTCGAAGGTGGGGTTGTCCAGGTCGCCGCGCATCATGTTGGCGAAGTAGTCGTTCTCGATCATCGGCGTGCGCACCGACGACGGGTGGATGCTGTTGACCCGGATGTTGTTCGGTGACAGCTCCAGGGCCATCGTTTTCATCAGCCCGGTTACGCCATGCTTCGAGGCCACATAGGGCGCCGACACCCACATGCCCTTCAGGCCGGCGATCGACGAGGTGATCACGACGGAGCCGCCCCGCTCGCCGGCCATGATCGCCGGGGCAGCAGCGCGCACCGTCTTCCACACCCCGGTCAGGTTGGTACCGACGATCTCGTCCCAGGCCTGTTCGGACAGCTCGGTGAACAGCGAGGTGGCCATCACGCCGGCGTTGGCCACGACGATGTCGAGGCGGCCGAAGCGGTCGAGCCCTTCGGCGACGGCGCCCTCCAGGGCGGCCAGGTCGCGCACATCGGCGGCGCGGGACACCATCGCCCCACCGGCCGCCTCAACCATCGCGACCGTGGTGGCCAGGTCCTCGGGCGTCGCCATCGGATAGGGGATCGAGTCCAGCTGAGCGGCCAGGTCGACCCCGATGATGTTGGCGCCTTCAGCGGCGAAGCGAACCGCCTCCTCCCGCCCCTGACCCCGTGCGGCGCCGGTGATCAGCACCACTTTGCCGTCGAAGCGTCGGCGCGTTGCTGACCCGCCGTTGTCGCCGGTCGTCGTTGTCATCTGTTCCCCCTGGTGTTCGTTGTCTGGATGATCGTTGGTCACCGCCGGCGGCAATTCGATGGCCCGGACCGACATGCCGCCCACTACGACATGTGCTGCCCCCTATGACACGGAGGGGCCCTACGATACGGCGGAGCCCGTCGGGTCCTCGGCGGTGTCGGGGCGGCGCAGCACGTGGGGTGACGAGGCGTCGGGCACCCGGTGCACCGGTTGCAGGTCGGCCCCGGGGCGAACGCTGCTGACGAGGTCGTCGGTGTCGACCTCCTCGTCGAGGGTCGTGTCGGTCCACGCCTCGGTCACCCCGACCAGCGTGGTAATCGTGGCAAAGCCATCGAGGAGCAGCGCCACGTCGGTGTCGGGTGGCGGCACGGCGCCACTGGGCTGAAGTTCGAACTGCCGGCGGTCGTCGTCGTCGGTGGCGATGGCGGCTCGCATGGTGCCGAAGGGGGCCAGTCGTGCCCACCGAACGCCGCGGCAGTCCTCGAGGTCGCACGCCGGGGCGTTCAGGTTCAGCACGGTTCGCTGGGGTGCCTCGATCACCAGGTCCAGCATTTCGACCGCCAGCGCCGCTGCGGTCGGCCAGAACCAGGGATGGCCGTCGGAGGTCTCGGCCGCGCTGATCGCCAGGCCGGACAAGCCGAAGTTCTGGCCGGCCAGGGTCGCTCCGACCGTGCCCGAGTGCAGCACGGCCCGGCCGGTGTTGGCACCGGCGTTGATGCCGGAGACAATCAAGTCCGGTGGGGGGCCGAATGCGCCGAGACGTGCGACGACCACCGTGTAGGCCGGGGCTCCGGCCACGGCGTGGGCCTCGACCTCCTCCGCCCCGTCGATCGTCACCCGCTCGGAGCGAATTTCGCCCAGGTTGACGTAGCCCTCCCCCGAGCTGGCCAGTGAGGTGCCCGCTCCGCTCCAGTCGGCGTCGGGAGCGATCACCACGATCTCGTGCTCGGTGGCGGCGAGATGCCGCACGAGTTCCTGAAGCCCCTCCGAGGAGATGCCGTCGTCGTTGGTTACCTGAATGCGCACGTCATGCACCGTAGCCAGTCAGGGCACGGGCTGACGTCAGCCGTTGATCAGGCGTGCCTTGGCGGCGGCGAACTCGGTGTCATCGAGCTTGCCGGAGTTGTGCAGCTCGGCCAGCTTGGCCAGCTCGTCGGCGGTGGTGCCGGTGCCGGCCGCGTCACGGATGTAGGCCTGCATTGCCTCGTCGTTCTTCTGCATGCTCTGCGCTTGCCGCTGGGCCATGCCCGAGCCGTGGACGATGAGGTAGAGGAAGACGCCCAGGTAGGGCAGGAAGATGATTCCGATGGTCCACAGGGCCTTGCTGACACCCGAGTTGTGGCTGCGGAAGATGTCACCGAACACCTGGAAGATCAACATGATCCAGATGAAGAAGAGGAAGAACCAGATGATCGACCAGAGAACCTGACCGGTACCAAACTCGGCTGCGAGTTGCATCGCGCACGTCTTTCGTTAGAGGGCGTTCCGCCAGTCGGTTCGCCGACCCGGCAACCTAATCCAGATCGCGTTGCGTGTGGCCTTCACGTCAGGCGGACTACGGGGCTTCGATACGACCCGGCTCAGGCAAGATCGAGCTCGCTTCGAAGCCAGTCGATCACCCGGAGGTACACGGCCCCCTTGAAGTCGACCACCCGATCGAGATAGGCCTCGGGATCGGCCCAGCGCCAGGATCGAAACTCGTCGTCGGCGGCCGCGTCGAGATCGGGCTCAGCGTCGCCGACCGTGCGCACCAGAAACCATCGCTGGATCTGTCCCAAATGACGACCGGAGTGCTCGGCGGGGAAGGTGTAGGCCAGCCACTCGTCCAGCTCGGCCACCCATTCGATGCGCTCGTCGCCCAGTCCGGTCTCCTCGAGCAGTTCACGGGCCGCAGCGCTGCGTGGAGGTTCGTCGCGGTTGATGCCGCCCTGGGGAAATTGCCAGCTGCCCAGGTGATCGATGCGCTCGAACCACGCCACTTGGCCGTCGCCCCGGGTCACCACGATGCCGACGTTGGCTCTGAACGTTGCTGGTTTGGACACGACGACGACGGTATCGGAGAGACGCAGGGGGTGACCGGACGGAAGTGTGGAGCTGCGCCATCGGTAGTGAGGGGCACAGCTCCACACCACGACGAGCACTCGGGGTTCTTTGGGGGCACGCGCGGCCCGAACAGGTCTGCCGGGGGCGGGCGGTAGGATTTCGCCACATCATCTCCTGGGGAGGGCTTCATGGTTGCCACCACGTTCATCACGCCGAGCGGAAGCTCGGTGGTCGATGCTGCCTGGGATGGTGACTCGCTGCAGCTCAAGGTCGCCGCTCTGGCCGACGCCACCGGATGGACGTTGAAGGAGGAGGGGTTGTGTCGCGGTGACCTGTGCGTGCCCGACAGCGTCGGGCTCGGGACCGAGGGCTCCGTCGACGTCACTGCGTTGGCTGTTGCGCTCGACGCACCGATCATCGTCGACCCGGAGGTTCCGGCGGTTGTGCTGGGTGAGCGGCGATCCCAGCGGGCACTGGCGCTGATGCACGCGCAGCTGCCGCCCTTCGAGCTGCCCGACCTGGATGGCGATCCGATGCCGTCGTCAACATGGGCCAACAAGAAGAAGGTGCTGGTGGTCTTCGCCAGCTGGTGAGGCTGTCGCTACGACCTGCCAGGTTGGCAGGCACTGCAGAATGAACTGGGCGATGCCGTGGCCTTCATCGCCGTGGCCTTCGACGACTCAGCCGCCGACGTCGAGCCCTTCGCCGAGGGCATCGACTTGCCGGTGTTGTTGGATCGCCATCATGTGCTCAGCGAGACGCTGGCGGTCTCCAACGTGCCGACCGTCGTGTGGGTTGACGAGGCCGACCGCATCGTCGTGCCCAACTGGGTGGCCTTCTCCAACGATCTGTTCACCGAGTTTCACGGGCTGGAGTCCGGCCCGGCGCTCGATGCGATCCGTACCTGGGTGCGAAGCGACGTGGTGCCCGCCGAGCTGGCGGTCGACCCGTCGGTGATCGGCGATCTCAGCGAGGACGAGGAGTCGGCCCGGTTGTGGTTTCGCCTGGCCGTCGAGCTGCGACGCAACGGCGACGACGAGGCGGCCGGGCGGTTGTTCGCCCGGGCCGGTGAGTTGGCCCCGCTGGACTTCACCATTCGCCGGGCCGCCATGCCGCTGGTGAACGATGACCCGTTTGGTGGCTCGTTCTTCGAGCTGTACGGCGAGTGGGAGGCGGCCGGGCGCCCCTATCACGGCATCGGTTCCGGGCCGACGGCCTCCTGAACGGTGGCGGGTGGAACCACCACCGGCCGGGAAGCCTGGACAGCACCGAACTTCTGAACAGGTCGAACAGAGCCGCCCTACGCCGGCTGTACTGCAGCACAGCCATGTCGTGGCACACTTGCCACCTGGGCCGCTCGCAGCACCGGGCGGCCGCTCGACACGATTCCGGGGAGCGTTCGATGACCGAGGTCAGCACCACACAGGGCGCACTGCGCGGCACCGCCACCGATCACGGGTGGAAGTTCTTGGGCGTCCCCTATGCGGCCCCGCCGGTGGGCGAACTGCGGTTTCGACCGCCGGCTGCGCCAGCGACGTGGGAAGGCGTTCGCGTCGCCGATTCGTTCGGTCCGATCGCTCCTCAGAACCCGTCGATGATGGATGCGATCACCGGCGCAGAGCCGGAGACCCCGGGCGAAGATTGCTTGTACCTCAACGTGTGGACCCCGAACACCGAGGGAAGTCGACCGGTGATGGTGTGGATCCACGGCGGCGGGTTTCAGATCGGTTCGGGCTCCTCGCCCATCTACGACGGCGAGGCGTTCGCCCGTGACGGAGTGGTCCTGGTCAGCCTCAACTACCGCCTGGGCGAGCTGGGCTTCATGGAGCTGGGTGCCATCGACCCCGACTATGCCGGGAGCGGCAACAACGGCCTGCGCGATCAGATCTGTGCCCTCGAGTGGGTGCGCGACAACATCGCCGTCTTCGGTGGCGACCCGGGCAACGTCACCGTGTTCGGCGAGTCGGCGGGCTCGATGTCGGTCAGCCTGCTGCTGGCCTCCGACGCTGCCACCGGGTTGTTCCGCCGGGCGATCTGCGAGTCGGGCGGCGTCAACGCCGCCTCCACCGCCGAGGCGGCCGAGACCCCTGGCCGCCCAGTACCTGGCCGAGTCCGGGGCGGACGACGTCGCCGGGCTGCTCGCCCTCCCGGTCGAGGACCTGATGGCGGTGCAGTCCAAGGTGTTGATGGAGCGCTTCGCCGATGTCGAGGCGACGATCGAGGCCGGCGGCGACCCACTGACGTTTCTGCCGTTCCGCCCCGTAACCGACGGGGGGCTCGTGCCTCTCGACCCCTTGGCCGCCATTGCGTCGGGCAGCGCCCCCGGAGTCGACGTGTTGGTGGGCTACAACGCCGATGAGTGGAAGTTGTTCGCGCTGATGGACGCCTCCCCGATCGACGACGAGACGCTGGTTCGACGCCTGGACATGGTCAGCGGCAACGGTGCGGCTCTAGCCGACGCCTATCGCACGATGGGCGGGGATGCACCGGCCAAGGACCTCCTCAACAACGCGTTCACCGACCTGTTGTTCCGTCGTCCTGCCGCCAAGTTGCTGCATGCGCAGACGTCGCACGGTGCCACGTACGCCTACAGGTTCTCCTGGCAGAGCCCGTCGATGGGCGGCATGTTGGGTGCAGCGCATGCCATGGAACTGCCCTTTGTGTTCGACCTGGCCCACATGCCCGGCATCGAGGTGCTCGTCGGGCCCGATGCGCCTCAGGTGCTGGCTGATTCGGTGCACGGCGCCTGGGTGGCCTTTGCCACCGAAGGGACCCCGTCGTTGCCCGGCGGCCCGCAGTGGGAGCGATGGACCCACGACGCCTACAACGCCATCGACCTGGACGAGCACTGCCGGCCGATTCTCGACGCACACGACACGGTGGACGCCGCTTGGGAAGCGTGATCCGCCCCTTCCGCCCGCCGAGCGGTTAGGCCATGCCCAGCGCCGCCGGGTTTGTGGTGCTGGTCCTCGGCGTCGGGCTGGGTGCCACGCTCAACGCCGCCGCCGGTTTCGGGTTCTCGCTGCTGACCGTCCCGCTGATGGCGCTGGCGGTCGGACCCAAGGAAGCAGTGGTGCTGTCGGCGGTGATGAGCGTCGGCAGTACCGGAGCGGTCGCCTGGAAAAGCCGAAGCAGCGTCGAAGCGCCGGTGGCCTACCGGTTGTTGGGCGGCGCGTTGTTGGGCATGCCGGTCGGGATCGTCGTGCTCAGCCGGATGGCCCCTGAGCCGCTGCAGATCCTGATTGCGTTGGCGGTGCTCGCCTCGGCCGGGGTGCTCACCCTCGGGATTCGGTTGCGAAGGCCCAACGGATCGCTCGATGTCGGGGTCGGCTTCGTGTCCGGGATGTTCAAGACGTCTGTGGGTGTCAGCGGTCCCCCGATCGTGATCCTGTTGCAGGGCCGTGGGTTGGCCAAGAACGCGTTTCGGGCCACCTCGTCCACGGTGATCGTCGCGGTCAACCTGACCTCGCTCGTGCTGTTCGGGGTGGCGGGCCAGATCGATCGGGTGGTGCTGATCGCGGCGGTGGTCAGCCTGCCCGCCCTCCCGGTGGGGTTCTGGCTGGGCAACCGACTCCACGAGCGCGTCCCGGAGGAACGCTTTCGGTCGCTCGTGCTGGTCATGGTGGTTCTCAGCGCCGGCCTGGCGCTCTACGGAGCGCTGCTGGGTTAGACACCCGCTTGCTGCCGGGGCGGTTACCGCAGTGCGAACCCCAGGCGGAAGGACCGGACGGCTCGGGCGAACATGTTGGCTTCGACGTCGGGTTCGCTCAGCGGCGTCAGGTCACGGATCCGGCGCGTGAGCTCCTCGAAGAGGATCGTCAGCTCGTAGCGGGCCAGGTTCGCCCCGACGCAGAAGTGGGTGCCTTGCCCGAAGCCCAGGTGCGGGTTGGGCGAGCGGGTGATGTCGAAGCGGGTGGGATCGTTGAAGACCCTCGGGTCGCGGTTGGCCGCCGGGTACAAGAGGATCAGGCGGTCGCCGGTGGCGAGGTCGGTGCCCGCCAGCGTGGTGTCGCAGTCGACGGTTCGGAAGAAGTTGTTGAGGGGTGTCACGAACCGGATCACCTCTTCGACTGCGGTCGGGATGGCCTCCGGATGCGCGGCGAGATACTCCCACTGTTCCGGGTGGTCGCAGAACGCCCGCAGCCCGTGAGCGATGGCGGTGCGGGTGGTCTCGGCGCCCCCGGCGATGAACAGCCCCACCTCATGGTAGAGACGGGTCGGATCGTAGGTAAACCCGTCGACGTCGGCGTTGGCCCAGACCGACACCAGGTCGTCGGCCGGTTCGGCCCGGCGTTGCTCGGCCAACGGCTGCAACACGCCGTTGAAGGCGACGACGGCGTTGAACAGGCCGAGTGCCGCGTGCTGGTCCCGCTCGACTTCGTCGATTCGCATCAGCGCCTCGGACCACTCCTTGATGTCGCGCCACGACTCCTCGGGGAAGCCAAGCAGCCGGGCGGTCAGCCGGCAGGGCAGCTGGGAGGCCAGCTCGTCGATGACCTCCATCTCGCCACGACCGGTCGCCGTGTCAGCGTCGGTGGCGGCGTCGAGCAGTTCGCCGATCGCGGCGCGCAGCCAGGTTTCGTGGGTGCGCACCGCCCGCGGGGTGAAGCGCCCCGACACCAGGCGCCGCTGGCGCAGGTGCTCGGGATCGTCGAGGGCGATCATGTTGTTCTCGTCCGCGGACGGCAGGGACCGGTACCCGGGTCCTGAGGTGAAGTCGGCGCTGCGCCGCTCCGCCTCGCGCAGGTGGGCGTGCTGGGTCACGGCCCACAGACCGTTGCGATCGCGGGCGAGCGTGTCGCCGGCGAGCAGCTCGGCCCACAGCTCCTGCGGGTTGCCGCGGTACAGCTCCGGGTCGAGCAGGTCGAGCCCGGTGGGCTGGGCCGTGCTCGGCTGGGCGTCCGCTGGCGGGGTCGTGGGGGACGCAGTTGTGGCGGATCCGGTCTTCGAAGTCATGGCCCTCCCCGGCCGTGGCGAACGATGCCTCGGGGCAAGGCGTGCCCCCGGGCCGACAACTTGACCGTGCGGTCAAGTGGCGGTGGAGAGCCTACAGCGGGCGATCGGTCCGCACCGGCTGTCAGACTGGGGAGATGGCTGCCGACGATCCGCTGGACGACTTCGAGCTGGGCTCGCACAGCGGCGGCGGGTTTACACGCGAGGTGTACCGCAGCGGGGAGGGGCCCAACTGCATCGTTATGGCCGAGATCCCGGGGATCACCCCAGCGGTGGCCGACTTCGCCCGCCGGGTGCGGACGCTGGGCTGCTCGGTCACGCTGCCGGTGCTGTTCGGTGAGCCGGGTCGCTCGATCAGCCCCAGCTACATCGCTCGGTCGATCACCAAGGCGTGCGTGGCCTCGGAGTTTGCCGCCTTCGCCACCAACTCGACCGCTCCGATCTCCACCTGGTTGCGGTCACTGGCCAACGCCGAGCACGAACGCTGCGGTGGTCCCGGTGTCGGTGCGGTTGGCATGTGCTTCACCGGCGGGTTCGCGCTGGGGATGATGACCGAGCCCAGCGTCGTCGCACCGGTGCTCAGCCAGCCGTCGCTGCCGATCGGGCCAGGTAAGCGGCGCAGCTCCAGCGTCCACCTGTCACCGGTCGACCGCGCTGCGGTCGAGGCTCGGGCCGCCGCCGGCGTGTGCGTGATCGGGGCCCGCTTCTCCGACGATCCGCTGTCGCCGGCCCGCCGGTTCGCTGCGTTGGAGGATCTGCTCGGCGAAAACTTCATCGGCATCGAGATCGACTCGTCGAAGAACAATCCTCATGGCAACCGTCGGCTGGCGCACTCGGTGCTGACCGAGGACCTCGTCGACGAACCGGGCCACCCCACCAGGGTCGCCCTCGATCAGGTGCTGGAGTTTCTCGCCGATCGGCTGCTCCCAGACGCCGGATAGCGCAGCCCACTCGGAGCCGAAGCCGCGCCTCGCAAAGTTCGCCGACCGGTGGCCTCAACGCCGGGGCGAAGCATGATGCGCAGCGCATCGCAGCGCATCGCGTCGCATCAACGTCGGCAAGCCCGTCGTCAGTCAGGGTCGCTTTCCGGGTCTCCATCGGCCGGCTCGTGGTCTGCCGCTGGCAGGGCGGCCAGGCCGGCTTCGGCAACACCTGGACCGCCCAGCGGGTCCGACGGTGCGTCGCCTCGGGTGTCATCGCTCAACAGACCCGCCTCTGAGCGAAGGCGCAGCTCGTTGCCGACCGCCGACAGCACTGCGGCGGCCGGGACGGACAGAAACGCCCCAACGATGCCCAGCATCGCCGAGCCGGTGGCGAGGGCGACCAGGATGACGATCGGGTGCAAGGACACCGCCCGCCGCATGATCACCGGCTGGAGGATGTGGCCCTCCAGTTGCTGCACGGCCACGACGGCTCCGAGTACCAGGAGCGCCGTGACCACCCCGCCGTCGGCGAGCGCCACGAGCACGGCGATGAGCCCGGCGATCGAGGCGCCGATCACCGGAAGGAAGCCCCCGAGAAACACCAGAAGGGTCAGGGGGATCACCAGCGGTACACCCAGGATGAGCAACGCCAACCCGATCCCGAGAGCGTCGATCAACGCGATGGTGGCGGTGCCCCGCACGTAGCCCGACAGCGCGGTCCAGGCGCGCGCCGCCAGCGCTGCGGCCGTCGGCCGGTAGCTCGCCGGGAGTCGCTCCTCTCCCCAGCTCATGAGGTCTTCGGCGTCTTTGGTGACGAAGAACAAGACCACGACCAGCAACGCCAAACCGGCGAGGAACTCGAAGGCGGTCGAGGCGCCCTTGACCACGCCATTGACCACGCCGGTGTTGCCCGAGCTCAGCGAGTCGCCCAGGCTCTTGCCAAAGTCCGTCAGCTCGGCACGGTCGTAACCGATCGGCCCCTCCTCGACCCAGTCGAGCACCGACTCGTAGCCGTCCTCCATCTTCGGGCCCAGGTCCCCGAGCTGGTTGGCGAAGCTCGGCGCCAGAGCCACGGCTCCGAGCACCAGGAGGATGATCGAACCGAGCACGACGGTGGTGGCGGCCAGGCTGGGCTTCATGCCGCGTCGCACCAGGGCATCCCGGGGCGGCATCGTCAGGGTCGACAGCACAGCGACGATCATCAACGGAAGCGTGACCACTAGAAAGTGGGTGACCATCCAGTACGTGGCGATCAGGAGGAGCAGGAGCAGGCCGAGCTGCCAGGCCCACGCCGAGGACCGCCGGAGCCAACGAGGGGTGAGGTGTTCGGTGCCGGCGGCGTTCGACCCCGTGCGCCCCTCAGTCATGGGTGAGGGGCTCGCAGTCAACGGTGCAGTCGGGGTTGGACGCAGGGCGGTGCCGGATGGCTCCGGTAGGCGTCACCCGGAGGACATCGCCGTCGAGGGTGGCGTCGCCGTCGAGGATCAGGCTGAACTCGCCCTCCTCCGGGGCGGGCCACAGCAGGCTGACCATCGGTCGAACGCTTGCGTTTGCACCTGTCTTGCGCCCGGCGCCGCAGGTGAGCATGCCCCCTGCCAGCTCGACGGTGACGTGGCTGATGTGGGGCCGCAGGTCATCGCTGGTGGTCATGAGGAAGGCGTGCGACCCGTAACGACGCAGTGCAGCGTCCAGTTCGTCGAGGTCTACGGGGTGGCTCATGGGTCGCACGCTACCGGAGCGCAACAATCCGGGCTCGTAGCGGGCCGGCTGGGCCGAGTACAATAGATGCTCTCGCGAATAGGGCCATCCGTCGCCGTTGGGGCGATGCTGCTGCTCGTCGCCACGTATGGAGTGAGTTGTGTCGAACGATCCTGTGACCCCCGAAACCGCCGGGCCCGATGAGGCCGTCGATGAACAAGTATCGAACCCGGCACCCGCGGCTTCCGCGCCTCCGGCGCCGACTGCGCCGGCCGAGTCCGTGCAACGCCAGCTTGTGTTGACCTCCGATCCCAACCCTGAGCCCGAGCCGGTAGCTGCTGTCGCCGAGCCGGCTGCCGCCGAGCCGATTGCCGCCGAGCCCGAGCCCGAGCCGGTTGCCGCCGAGCCGATTGCTGTCGAGCCGGTTGCTGTCGGGCCGGTTGTTGTCGAACCTGTGCCAGCCATTGCTGAGCCTGCGGGTTCCGAGCCCGTGCCAGTGGCTGTCGAGCCTGAGCCGAAGCCCGCTGCTGTTGCTCCGGAGCCGGTGGTTGATGATCCCGAGCCTGAGCCAGTGCCCGCTGCTGTCGAGCCTGAGCCGGCGCCAGCACCGGTCGATCCCGAGCCCGTTACTGCGATTGAGCCGGTTGCTGTTGAGGTTGAGCCTGAGCCGGAGCCCGCTGCTGTTGAGCCTGAGCCTGCTCCGAAGGCTGCCGAGCCCACCCCGAGCGGTTTCGAGGCCCTTGAGCTGCGGCCCGAGCTGCTGAAGGCACTGGCCGACCTGGGCTACGAGGAGCCCACGCCGATTCAGGCCGAGGCGATTCCACCGATGCTGGCCGGGAGTGATCTGATCGGTCAGGCGGCCACCGGCACCGGCAAGACCGCAGCGTTCGCGCTGCCGATCCTCAGCCGCATCGACCTGGATGCAGCGGCCCGCAAGACGCCCCAGGCGTTGGTGCTGTGCCCCACCCGTGAGCTGGCCGTGCAAGTGTCGGAAGCGATCTACAAGTACGGCCGAGGGCTGGGCGTGCGGGTGCTGCCGGTCTACGGCGGCCAACCGATCGGGCGGCAGCTGTCGCGTCTGCGCGGGGGCGTCGACGTCGTCGTCGCCACGCCGGGCCGGGCTGTCGACCACCTCCATCGGGGCTCGCTGGCGCTGAACGACCTGAAGATGGTCGTGCTCGACGAGGCGGACGAGATGCTCGACATGGGCTTCGCCGACGACCTCGACGAGCTGCTCGAAGGCAGTGCCGGCAGCCGCCAGACCGTGCTGTTCTCGGCCACGGTTCCCGCCCGCATTAAGGGCCTGGCCGGCCGCCACCTCAGCAACCCGGTGCGGATCAGCATCGGCGATGCTGCCCCGTCCGAGAGCGGCGCTCCGTTGGTCTCCCAGCGGGTCTACGTCGTGCACCGTGCGCACAAGGCGGCGGCGCTCGGACGCATCCTCGATGTCGAGTCGCCCGATGCCGCCCTGGTGTTCTGCCGCACCCGGGTGGAGGTCGACCAGCTGACCGAAACGATGAACGGGCGCGGCTACCGGGCCGAGGCCCTGCACGGCGGCATGAACCAGGAGGAGCGCGATCGGGTGATGGGTCGGCTCCGAGGCGGGGTGGCCGACCTGCTGGTCGCCACCGACGTCGCCGCTCGCGGGTTGGACGTCGACCACTTGACCCACGTGGTCAACTACGACGTGCCGTCGGCCCCCGAGACCTACGTGCACCGGATCGGCCGGGTGGGGCGCGCCGGCCGCGAGGGCGTGGCGATCACGCTGTCCGAGCCCCGCGAGCGTCGCCAGCTCGACAACATCGAGCGCCTCACCGGTCGCCGCATGGAGGTGGCCAAGGTTCCCAGCGCCGCCCAGCGGCGTTCCCGGAAGCTTGAGCAGCTGGCCGCAACATTGCGCTCCACCCTGGAGAACGCCGGGGTGGAATCGGCGCTTGAGGGCAGTGAGCTGGACACGCCAGAGCTGGAGCGGTTTGTGCCGGTGGTCGAAGCGCTCGCCGACGACTACTCGGAGCGTCTGGTGCTGCTCGCTGCGCTCAAGCTGGTGCAGGAAGTGAGCGGCGTCGTCGACGACGACCAGGAGATCCCCGACGTGTCGGCGCGAGGCGACAAGCGGAGCAAGGGCCGCAACCAGCGCGACGGTGCTCCTCGTGGTCGGGAGCGGGATTCTGGGGAGCGCGGGCCCCGCGGGCCCCGGTCCGAAGAGCGCGAGAGCCGAGGTGGTCCTCGAGGTCGCGATGATCGCGGTTCCAGCCGGGGTGCTCCAGCGGGCGACATGGCCCGAATCTTTGTTGGCGTTGGCAAGAACCACGGTGTGCGCCCCGGTGACTTGGTGGGAGCGATTGCCAACGAAACCCGGGTCGATGGCCCCGATATCGGCAAGATCAACGTGGCGCCCAACTTCACGATCGTGGAGGTGCCCGACCGCAACGCTCGCGAGGTGATCACCGCGCTGCGAGCCACCACCATTCGGGGCGAGACCCCGACGGTGCGCTTCGATAAGGCCGGCTCCGACGAGTGGGAGGATCGTCGCGGGAGCGACCGCGGCGACCGTCCGGATCGTGGCGGGTATCAGGGGCGCGACGACCGGGGTTCCGGTCGAGGCGATCGAGGCGGCTACCAGGGGCGCGACGATCGGGGTTCCGGCCGTGGCGATCGAGGCGGCTACCAGGGACGGGACGATCGGGGCGGCAAGCCCCGTTCGCGACGAGACGGCTGAGACGCACCCAACCGGGCTGACACTCGGGTTTCCGTGAGGTTCGTCTGAAGCGACGCTTCTCGACGCGCATCGCTATCGTCGTGCGCTCCGTTGGATACCGAGGGGGGAACGCCGGGATGGCCATTGTGAACGAGCGTTGGTTGGAGGGCGCCCGCGTAGTGGTTCGACGCCCCGGGGTCGCCGAATCGGCAGCAGCGTTGGACGGCGATTCGATCGCTCTGGGTGGCGTTGTGATCCGCTGCGACGCTACTGCCGATGGCTGGACCTGGTCGGTGCACAACCCCGGGTCGGAGCCCGTCGAGCTCGATGCAGTCGCCGTCGACATCGAGCTTGGGCGCGCCGGCGAAGACGTCAGCGTGTTTTGTCACGGTTACCAGTCGTGGCTGCCGTCGCGAGGCCAACGCCTCGGCGTCGACTGCGACGACACCAACGCGCCCGACAGCACCGAGTACGTTCGTCCCTCGTTCCACGCCGATCCCGGTGTGGCCCCCGAGGGGTGGCTGCGCTCGGAGCAGGTGGTGGTTGCCGATCTCGGTCAGGGTGAGCCGCTGGTTCAGCTCGGGTTTCTGGGCGGAACCACGCACGAGGGCACCTTCTGGTTGTACCGAGAGGGTGGCACGGTTCGCCTGCGGGCCGAGGCCTGGCTCGGGGGTGTGCAGCTACCGGGCGGGTCCACCCGAACCCTCCATCCGGTCGCCACGGCCAGCGGCGTCGACGCTCACCGGTTGCTGGCCGGCTGGGCCGACCGGGTCGGCGCTGCGGAGGGGGCCCTCACCAGCGGTGCATACACGGTGGGCTGGTGCTCCTGGTACCACTACTTCGAGCGGGTGACCGAGGACGACATCGCCTCCAACCTGGCAGCGGCGACAGAGGGTGGCTGGCCCTTCGACGTGTTTCAGGTCGACGACGGCTTTCAGGCCCACATCGGCGACTGGCTGACCACCAACGACAGCTTTCCGTCCGGGTTGGCGCCGCTGGCGACCTCGATCGCTGCAGCGGGCTTCACCCCGGGAATTTGGATCGCCCCGTTCCTAGCCCATCCTGACTCGCAGCTGGCCAAGGACCACCCCGACTGGGTGCCCCGCCACGCCGATGGCAACCCACTGGTCGGCATGTTCAACCCAATTTGGGACGGCATGGTGTGGCAGCTCGACGTGACCATGCCCGAGGTGCTGGAGCACCTGGAGTCGGTCGCCGCCGAACTGGTGCGCCTCGGCTTTACCTACCTGAAGCTCGACTTCACCTTCAGTTCGACGTTTCGCGGTGCGTATTTCGACCCCACCAAGACGCCTGCCGAGCGGGTGCGGATGGGCTACGACGCCATCCGTCGTGGCGCCGGTGACGATGCCTACATCCTTGGTTGTGGGGCGCCGTTGGCCTCCACGGTGGGCTTGGTCGACGCCATGCGCATCGGGTCCGACGTCGCCCCGTACTGGTTGCCAAGGGATCCGGAGCCGGGCACCGAGTACCAGGCGCCGTCGGTGCGCAACGCCTACATCAACACGGTAAGCCGCACCTGGCAACACCGCCGGCTGTGGCAGAACGACCCCGACTGCCTGATGTTGCGCCATTCCGAGACCGACCTGACCGACGTGGAGATCGCCACGTGGTCCGCAGCGGTGGCCGTGTCGGGAGGTCTGGCGCTGGTGTCGGACGACCTGGCGTTGCTCGGCGAACGGGAGCGGGCGCTGCTCGACCGCGTGATCGAGGTTGGACGTGCGGCGGACGCGGCGTCGCTCGGGCCGGATGAGCCGAGATGCGACGATCTGATGCGTCCCGGCGGCCCCACCTCGATCTCCGGCGGTGGGGCGTCGATGACCGCCGACCCCGAGCGGCCCGTGCCATCCTTCGGCGGCACGGCGACTGGCTTCGGTACCGACTCATGACCTGCCTCCCGTCGTAACGACACCCATGCCGGAACCGGGTGGGTTTACTTTCTACAGGTGGAAGCAAATGCACCCAGCTGGACCTTGGGGGCGATGACTTCACCAACGTGAGGCCAATTGATACGTCAGCCCTCGCGAGAGCCGCCGAGGCCGGAATCCGGCAGGTAGCTGGCTTCGCCGTCGTACCAGCGGCGTAGCGAGGTGAAGGGATAGATGCCCGCCGAGTGGCCGTCGTTCCAGGTGAAGGTCAGCGCCCAAGCGCCATGCAGCGCCGCATCGGTGATCTCCAACGGCATCTGGCTGCCGGGTACCGGCCACACGGGCAGGCCCTGGTCGCGCCGGCTGCGACACCCGGCGCAGGGGCATGCGCGGCGCAGGTCCTCCAGTTCGAACACCGCAACCTCTCCGTCGCCGAACGTGAGCGTGACCGACTCGGTCTTGTCCACCTCGATGTTGTCGACTGCGGACGCGGCGTCGGGGTTGGTCATGTCCCCAGCCTCTCGCGGAACGCCCGCCGTAGCGAGACCACGGGCGTCGGCGGTACCGAAAGTCAGTGCCGTTCACCCGGGGGGCTGACGCCACCCAACATGGCGGCCGTCCGGTTGTAACGGAATCGGCCGGAGCCGTCGGCGTTCAGCCAGGCTCGGACGGTGGTGGCCTTGTTTGTCATCGACGCCTTGGACACGGTGGGGAATGCGTCGACCAGTTGCTGCGGCGCGAGTTTTTCGTCGAAGCCAAATATCCTGCCTGTGGAGTCGAAGGCGCTATGAACCTGCGCCACTGCGTAGGTGATCGAAGCCGCCCACACGTCGGGCCGACCTCGCAGGAAGGGTTGGGTGTGGCGTTCGGCCAGATCGGCGAGCATCCGTCGTGCCGACGTGAGGTGGTCGGGTGAGAACAGGTCGTCCAGCACAGGTTCGGCCATCGCCAGCACGGACTCGCAGTGGGGCACCGCTTTCGCGGGCACCAGGTCCCACATCATCTCGGCAGCGCCGTCAGCTGGCCACGGCTCGGCTGTCGCCCCCACCTGCACGGGGTCCCAGGTGGCGAGGAGTTCCCTGACGGATATGGGGTCCTCCAGGTCGATGCCCATCTCCACGGCCAGGCGGATCAGGTCGACCATCGGGGTGATGGCATCTTGGGCGTCGGGATCGATGGCGCACTCGTAGTGCTGATCGAACACCTCCAGGGCCTCGACGGTGACCGACTCGGGCCACCCCTTCAACCGGTGGCAATAGGCGATCCACTCGGTCAGGACCGGCTCGAGTAACTCGTCGGTGTCCGGATCGGACATGACCTTCACGCCATAGAAATGGAGAAAGCCCTCCACCACCATGGGCGACCAGCGATGGATGTCGCCTCCGGCGTAGCCCTCCGAGTAGTCGATGAACAGCTCGCAGAACTCGCCGATCTGCTGGGATGAACCTGGGTCGTCCTCCAGCCCGAGCGTCGCTGCCACACCGTCGGCGTTGAGGAACTCAAGGATGAGTTGCTCGCGTTGGTCATGGGAGGCCTCGATCGGATCGGGCGGTGCAACCGATGGCTGTCCAGAGAGGATCTGGCGCGCAAGTGGAACGAACAGGTACGAGTCGTCGGACACCGGCGCGTCGATCATCATCTCGGTGAGGTCGATGGCGTGGCTGATACGGCCGGCGGCCTCAGCGGGTTCAAGAGGCTCGAGGTGGCGGATCACGTCGGCTCGGCATGGCGGTTCGTCAGGCCCAACCGGCCATGGAGTACCGGGTGTAAACACCCTCCGGTACTCGTCGATCGTCGTCACGACGAACTCCTGGACGAAGGGCCCGTCCTGCACGACGATGCTGGCAAACAGCACCTGGTTTTCCCAGTTGCCGGGCCAGCTCAGCTCCAGCCCGATGGTGTCGAGATCGCCGAGGTCATCCCATCCGCGCCAACCACCGACCGATGTGGCGTTCCAGACGGCGTCGGCCCACTGCGGTGCCCCGATCTTGGATTCCAGCAGGTTCACGCGACGCAACAGGTCCGATTGGGCGCCCGGGGCGCAAAAGGGAAGCATCGGCCTGATGCAGTCGACATAGCGGGCCTCGGGGCGGAACTGTTGGCTTTCGGCCAAAGCCAGGACCGCCGAGGTCAACATCGCCTCGGCGTCCTCCGTCGGTGCCATTCCGGTCAACTCGCTCGGTCGCGACGACGCTGGGCCACCGGGCATGGGTTCGTCGTCGGCGATCGACCGGGTCAGCCCGACCAGCTCACAGGCAAGGCGTTCGACCTCCGCCGGGTGGTCGTCACGGGAGGGGATGAGGTGGTTGGCCAACGGATCGAACAGGCCGGTGATCGGCGGGGGTGCATCGAAGCGGCCACCTACCCCACCGATCGACGGGACTCCCGACACCTCGGTGGTACCTGGTCGAAAGCGCGCGGCGTCACCTCTGGGGGTGACGCGACCGCCGCCTTTGCGTTGACCCTTGCGTCGGCGAGACATGACCCCAGTCTGTCAGCCGACGCCCGACCTGGGTCGACTTACCAAATCGGAGCGTGTATCGCCTCGCGGCTAATTGGCGTTGCCTGGAGTTGTCGCCAGGTGCCGGTCGGCTGTCAGCAGGGGCGCCCTGAGCGACTCGGCGAGCGCGACGGCGAGCCGCACGCCTCGATCGATCGGAGACCAAGCCAGATGCGCGGTCTACTCTGCGAGACGTCGGGCCTGTTGGAGGAGGTTCTCGACCCCTAAGTCCGGCGCCCAGCGGTCCATGTAATCATGGTCCAGCGCCGGACCCTGCGTCTCGAGCACGGCCACGACATCGGCCAATTGCCGGTCGGATCCACCCATCCGCATCCACTCCAGCTTGCTCAGAATCGTGTCCTCGGCGGTGGCGACGTACAGGTCGACCTCGCCGATTCGGGCGTGCTGGCGTCGACCGAGCTCCACCTCGCTGAATCGACGCGCTTTGCGGATGATCAGATCCACCTTCCAGCCCCCGGTGGTGTCGATCACGTTGAACATGTCGCGGTCGGCAACGGCCTGCTGGGCGTTGCCGACATAGAACCGCGTGGGATCGAACTGATTGACGAGGAGCTTGACCGCCACATGATCCGTTTCGATCACGATGTCGATGTCCCGGGTCATTCGGGGTTCAGCGTGATGGGTGCTGGCTATCGAGCCGGTCACCATGTAGGTGACCCCGGCGGCATCGAGGGCAGCGATGACCTCGGCGAGAAAGCCGAACTGGCTCATCATCGGGTCGTCAGGCGTTCCACGAACTCTCTGCCGTGAAGCAGCTGCAACCATTCGAGTCTCACCTGCTCGTCGCTCAACTCCGGCCGCCTTGCCCGGATCCCCGACATCGAAATCTCCCTGGCCTCGTCGGCCATAGCTAGTGCCGCCAGCACCCGCTGTTCGCCGGTCATGGCTTGAAACACCGCCCGTTGGACGGCGTGAGCCTCTGAAGACGTATCGAGCGATCGCACACCCTCAAGGTACCCGGCCCGGAGCCGGGCATCGGGCAGCGACACCCTCCGGTGGGGGACGAACGAAACCGGCTATCGAGCGGGAAGGGTGCGGGCGAACTCAGCCTCCGATTGACACCTTCCACCCTTGTGTGTCTGGCCTGCCGATATGTGGGTAAGTTCGCAACGGGAGGGTGCCGATGAAACTTGGCGTTTTGTGGTTCTTGTTGATTTCGTCGGCTGTGTTGTCGGTCGTGGCCGCCATCCTCTTCCTGGTCCACCCGATGGAGGGCGACGGTGTCATCCAAATTGTCAAATGGGGGTATGACTTCGATGGCGTCGGCGTTACTCCGGGTACCGCCTCCGGACTCTTCGTGCTGAGTTGCTCCGACCGTCATCGGTTGCCCCAACTTCTGAGTTAGCCGTGGTCTCGGTCTGGCTACTACAGCCTGCAGCACAGCCGCCCGGTTCGGCCGTGAATGCGACTATTACGTCGCGCGCTTGGCGGGCAGGCGGCGGGCGAAGGCGACGCCCACCTCGATCCAGAATCTGAGCCGGGCAGTGGCGAGGAGGTGGTCGGCGTCGACGTCGAGCCAACCGGTCATCGGTCGGTTGCGCATCACCACCATGCTGGTGCCGGGCTCGTCGAGGAGTTCGTCGAAGCGGTCCGCTCCGGTTCGCACCATCAGCGCGCCTTTGCTGTTGGCGGCTACCGCCATGTTCCCACTCACTAGAAAGGCCAGCCCACCGAACATCCTGCGTTCGGTGACGCCGACTTCGTCGCCGAGCAGCGCTCGAATCCGGTCAGCGAGGTGCACGTCGTAGGTCATGGAGCACAAGGTACCGGGACGAGAATTTGATGCAGAGCGAATATTGACGGCACTTGGCCGGGAGCCGCCACAAGGCCCTAGCGAGTGTCCTCGGCGCTTGAGCTGAGCGGCTCCGGCAGCGAACTCTGCCGCTATCGCGTCGTAGAGCGCGCGATAGCGACAGAGTTCCCTGGGCGCGCATTGGACCAAAGCGGTGGAGGAGGAACCGTCACGAGAGGTTCACGAAGCCGCCGCGTCGTTCGACCAGAACTCCCGCCAGGTGTCCCAGGCCTCCGGTCGGGTGCCCAGACCGTCGTGGTTCTTCGGCCAGTCGGCAGGCGGCAGCGTTAGCGGGTTCACTCCCACCTCGGCGCCGTAGAACAGCTCGTGGATCCGACGCACGAAGTACCAGCGGCCGTCCCGTCGCTCGTAGGTGTCGCTGTAGAGGATGGCCTGGTGGATCCAGCGGTCGCCGTCCTGGATCTCGGCCTTGCAGTACACCTGGCCGGCGGCATGGTCGGCGTCGACCACGTCGACCAGCTGAGTGCCGACGAACAGAAACGAGCGGCCGATGCCTCGCAACGCCTGGTCGAAGCTGTCTCGCAGCGTTTCTCGTCCGGTGCCGAGCCGGCCGACGTTGACGTCGTCGACAAACAGCCCGACCAGCGTGTCCAAATCGCGGGCGTCGGTGGCGATCGCATAACGGGCCACCAGATTGCGGATCTCGTCGGTGGCGATCAGGCGCTCGAGCGGAGACGGGTCCATAGCGCCCGGTCTAGTCCTTGGCCCGAGGCAGCACATAGGTGCCCTGGGCGACGGCCGTGGGTCGGTCGGAGCGATCATCCATCCACACCGACACCGAGCCGACCACCGAACGACGGGTGGCGGTGGCCAGGTCGGCTCGTGCCCAGATGCGTTCCCCCTGCGCGGGGCGCAGGAAGCGGATCGACAGCTCGGAGGTGAGCGCCATCGGCTCGATGCGGCCGATCGCCACGAAGGTCACGTACCAGAGGGCCGCATCGGCGATAGCGAATTGGGTCGGGCCAGAGACGTACCCGCCGGGCCGAATCGACAGCTCGCTCAGCTCGGTCGATGCAACGGCGTAGGTGCCGCCCAGTTCGACGCAGTTGGCGCCGGCGCCGGGGAAGTGCTCGGCCAGCATGACGTTGACGTCGTCGGCGTTCATCCGCCGAACCCTACGGCTCCACCGACCTCGGCAGGGTCGTCGGTCGCGCAGGGGCGAGGCCGATGTCGACGCCTGATCCGTCATGGTCCGACAGGCGGCGTCCGTCGACCTGGTTGGGCCAGCCCCACACCGTCTGGGCCTGTAGGTGATCGCTGAGTGCGATGTGATCGATGCCCGGTCGGGAGACACCTTTCAGGACACCTTCGGTTACGATCTGCAGTGGTTGGAACGCTGCGGCGAGTGCCTGGGCGGCGCGATGGTTACCGTAGCGAACCCGTGGGATCCGCTGGTTGAAGTCGCCGACGACGATCGTCGGCACGGTTACCCCGGCGATCATGTCGGCGAGGATCGCCAGGTAGTCGAGGTGCAGCTCCCACGGGCGACGCTTAACGTCGATTGGGTAGGTGACCTCGGCCATGTGCCATGGGATGCAGACCGCCAACACCCGGATCGGCCCGATGGGCGTCTCGGTGGTGGCGGCGACAAAGCGGCTGGTGTCGAGCCCTGGCGCACCAGCGTGGTCGACGTCTGAGAATGGCTGGCGGGACCAGGCCAGGACCGTGCGCTCGTCGGCGTCGTGGCGTGGCTTTCGGGGCGGCTTGCTCCAGAGGGTGTGGCCGCCCCGTTTGGGGAACGTGATCCGGGTTTCGGTCAGCACCGCGATGTCGGGCGCCAGCGAGAACACATGGTCGACCGCTGCGCTGCCGCGCCCGCGTAGCGGCTGGGTTCGCTCGAGGTTCCAGGTGAGGATGCGGGCCGGCACCGGGGATCAGCCGGCTGCCTGTGCCGAACGGCTGCGCAGATCGGGCTTGGCCATCTTGCCAATCGGGTTCTTGGGCAGGTTGTCGATGATCGTGATCTGTACGGCCACCTTGTAGCGGGCCAACCGATCGGCGCACCGCGCCAGTAGCTCCTCAGCGGTGGTGGCGCCTGCGTTTCTCAGCGAGACGTAGGCCACCGGCACCTCGCCAAGCACGTCGTCGGGGCGACCAACCACCGCGGCCTCCAGCACCTCGGGATGCCCATAGAGCACGTTCTCGATTCCCTTGGGGTAGATGTTCTCGCCGCCCCGGATGATCATGTCCTTCAATCGGTCGACGATGCTCAGGTAGCCGACCTCGTCGATCGCGCCGACGTCGCCGGTACGCAGCCAGCCGTCGACGAGGGTGTTGGGGGTCTCCTCGGGGCGTCCCAGGTAGCCGCGCATCACGATCGGACCGCGAATGATCACTTCGCCCCGGCCCTCTGTGGTCGGGCGACCGTCTTCGCCGAGCAATATCACCTCTTGGCCCGGCAGCGCCACGCCGACGGTGCCCGGCTTGTGGACGCCGTCGATCGGGTTCAGCGTCGAGGCGCAGGTGGCCTCCGAGAGCCCGTAGCCCTCCACGATCGGGAGGCTGAAGCGCTGCTCGAAGCGTTCGATCAGCTCGGCGGGCATCGGCGCCGCACCGCACACGGCGAAGCGAACCGATGACACGTCGGGCTCGACGCTGTCGGGCAGCGTGGACAACATGGCGTAGATGGCCGGCACGGCGGAGAAGTAGGTCGGCCGCTCCCGAGCGATGATGTCGAAGAACGCCAAGGGCGAGAACCTGGCGGTGATCGACGTGGACCCGCCGACGGCCAGCGGCGACAGGATTGACACGACGATGCCGTTGACGTGGAACAGCGGCAGGATGAGTAGGCAACGATCGGTCGCGCCGAGCCCGGTCGCCTCGATGATGCCCGTCACCATGGCGATCAGGTTGGCGTGGTCGAGCTCAACCCCCTTGGGTGTCCCGGTCGTGCCGCTGGTGTAGATGAGCAGGGCCAACGCCGACGGATCGGTTGCGGAGGGCACGGTGGCGCCGCCGAAACCACCAGTGGTGGGAAGATCCGCCACATCGACGAAGGTGGCGTCGTCCAACTGGAACGCAGACCCTTCGTGGACCACGACCTTCGAGGCGGAGTCGCTCAACTGAAACTCGGCCTCGTTGGCCTTCTGGGCGGGGTTGACCGGCGTGAGCGTGGCGCCGACCTGCCAGGCGGCGAACATGACGACGACGAGCTCGACGCGGTTGGTGAGAACAGTGGCCACCACGTCGCCGGCACCGACGCTGTGCGAGGCCAACATGGCGGCCGTAGCGTCGACCCGCTGAGCGAACTCGACGTTGGTCAGGTCGAGGCGGTCATCGTCCAAGCACCTACCGCCGGGGTGCTCGGCGGCGCGTCGGGCAGGAAGGGTTGCCAGATGGTCGATCGTTGGCTCGATCACCCCAACCTATGACGCTGGTCACCTGACAGGAACCCGCTCGTGTCCAGAGGACGCAGGGCGTATGACAATTCAAGTCCCAACACGTTGTTGGTCACCCGTTCTGACGCGATCCCGGTACTCAACGAGATCGTCGTTGCTCCCGTCACCTCCATGATCCGCCACATTCCGACGTGCCTCCCCGTCGGCGCAGCCGAGGGAATCAACCATGACAGCGTCGTCGTGTTCGACCAGGTGCGGTGTATGCCGAAGTCGGCAATGGCAGAGCGCCTGGGAGCTTGGTCACACGAGCGCCGCCACGAGATCTGCACGGCGCTTGCGTCGCTCTCGATTGTTGAGGTCTGTGGTCGGGCAGCAGGCGGAGCCGCAACCCTCGCCCGGCGACGTAGGCGCACGCCTTGCGGGTCAAGCCGGTGAGGGACGGTCAGTGTGACGCCGGTACCCAGGCCGGATCCCTACCTGCGAACCCCAGCAGGCGGTCGATGGCTGGAGCGTCGCTGCCGACGTTGACCTCGGCGTCGAAGAAGCCGGTGTCGGGACCGCGGTACTCGGGCTTCACCATGCCGAGCAGAAACTCGTGCGCCGGGGCCACCGCTGCGGTCGGAGGGTCGTACCGCTGGTCGGTCGCCATGGCCAGGTCCCAGGCGTGGATGATGTATTCGCCGAGCGCCATGCCCAACACTCCGTCGCCTGGCATGCGGGATCCAGTCATCGTGACCGCCTGCGAGGCGGCGTCGTTGGTGATCGCCTGCTGGACTTGTGTCGAGCAGCGACGCACGACGTCGCTTGCCTGCTCGTCTTCCAGGACGAACGCTTCCGGGTCGGGACGCGGCGAGTCGGCGGGCGGATCGGACAACGCAGTGGCAAAGAAGTCGAGCCACCCAAGGACGTGTTGACGAAGTTCGCCGGCGTTGTAGTGCTCACAGGGTGTTGGCAGCACCACCTGGGTGTCGTCGAGGTCGATCACGGCCGCCAACCGTTCGAGCACCTCCGCAAAGAGGGGGCCCGAAGCGTCGGGATCGCAGAACACTGCGGGAGCGGATGTGGGAAAGAGCGGGAGTTCGTCGTCGGTTGTTGCGGTCGCGTCGGTCATGGGTGCCACGGTACAAATGCGCCGCGACCGGCGCTTGAAGATCCACGCCAACTTTCACCGGTATTCTCGGCGGGTGCCTTCAGCGCTTCCCGACGACACCCGCGGCATCGTCGACCCGCAGGAGATGATGCGCTACGTCGACTTCGCCCGGTATCCGGCGGGTGAGGCGCTCGATGGGCTGGTCGAGTGGTTCTGGTCGGTGGCGTGGAGCATGCCCCCGGGGACATTTCACGATCAGCAGGTACTGAACCACCCGGCAGGCAACATCAGCATCGGCACCTTGGATGACGCCGGGGTGCCACTCGATCCGGCCGAAGGCAGGGTCTACGGGGTGATGAGCAGCGTCAGCAACCGTCACCTGACCGTCGAGGGATGGACGGTGGCGGCGCGCACGACGGTGGGCGGGTTGGGCGTGCTGCTCGATGCGTCGGCAAGGACGGCGGCCGACGCCGAGCTGAACTTCATTGACGGATTGCCGGGGCTCACCCCCGGCGATCTGGTGGCAGGGGTGGCGAAGATCGGTGATAACGAACCACGAACCGGCGCGCTGCGGGAGGGGTTGGAATCCCTGGTCGCCCGCCGTGACCCGGCCATGATCGCCGAGGCGCGGGAGGTGGCGGCGGTCGCCGCTCTGGCCGAGCATGACCGCAGCGTCTGCCGAATTGAGCAGTTGGCCTGCGCTGCCGGCGCCAGCGTCCGCACCCTTCAGCGCCTCTTCGACTTTCACGTCGGGGCCAGCCCGTCGTTCGTCATTCGCCGCTGGCGCATCATCGAAGCCGCCGAGGCGGCCCGTCGGGCCAGCGATGACGGAAATAGCTGGCGGGGCTGGGCGGCGATCGCAGCCGAGCTCGGCTACGCAGACCAGGCCCACCTGACGCGGGATTTCCGTCGACACCTGGGGACGTCCCCGTCCGCCTACCTGTCCCGCACCACCCGACAGGGCTCGTGAGCGGCGCCGTTAACGGTCGACCCATTTGGGCGTGAAGGCAGGGGCGTCGCGTGAGGCAAGGCTCACGGCGGCCTCGGCGCTCTCGGTGCGTTGGGCCAGCGTCCCGTGGTGATCCTTCATAAATCCGGCCGCAGCCGATCCTGCGATGAAGTCGAACAGCGGGGCGAAGAACCGGTCGACGTCGAGGAACACGATCGGCACCGAAATCAGTCCCAGCTGGTTCCACGTCAGCAACTCAAATGCCTCGTCGAGTGTGCCGAATCCGCCGGGCAGGACGACCACGCCGTCCGCCAGTTCGGCCATGCGCGCCTTGCGCCGATGCATGGTGGGCTGCACGTCCAGCTCGGTCAACCCCTCGTGGGCCACCTCCAGCCCAACGAGCTGCTCGGTCATCACGCCGATGACCTCACCTCCGCTCGCCAACACCTCGTCGGCCAGGATGCCCATCAGGCCGACGTGGCCCCCGCCGAAGACCAGCCGGTGGCCGGCGCTCACGATCGCAGAACCGAGGGCCAACGCTGCCGTCCTGAACGCCGGGTCGATGCCGCTGCTCGACCCGCAGAACACGCAGATGTTTCGGGGAGTCGGCTCCATGCGTGGATTCTGCCACCCGCACCGGTCTGCGACATGTGCGTCGATGCCGTGGTCATCCGTGCATGCAAAATGTAACTTCGGTGGCATGACCACACTGCGCCGCAAGCGCTTTGCCGCCCAGGTCACCCGCGACTTCGAGTTGCTCCGGCGAGATCCTGTCGCGTGGCGTGACTACGTGGCAGAGTCCGAGGCCACCTCGGTTTCGGACGGCCTGGATGAGCGAACTCTGGCTGGTCGAACCTGGCTGCTCATGCACCGCTTGGGGGTGGCCGGGTGGGAAGTGATGGACCAGGTGTCCTTCAACATCGCCACGTTGCTCGATCACGGCTGAGGAACCACCGGCTCTCCGAGGAACAACAGCGCCACCGACGACCGCTCGATCTCGGCCGGGTCCCAACCGAGGCGCGCGCAGTGCTCGCCGAGCACAGCAGAACTCGATGCCGTGGGCCCGATGCTCGTTGTCCTGCCACCCGGCACCGAGCCCCAACGCCATGCGGCCATTCGAGATTGGTCGGCGGTGACCGCCTGCTTCGCCAGCACGTCCGGATTTCGGTAGGTGTTGCCACACGCCAACGGGCCGAGGCGCACCCGGTCGGTGGCCCTTACGGTCGAGCTGCCCCCGGATCGGGAAGCAGCGGCACGTGAATGCCGCTGGCCCGCCCCAGCAGGGTGGCCCGGCCGATCGAACTTGAGCCGTATCGGTCGCGGACGGCGTCGACCGCACCGTCCAGGTCGACCGTCGAGCGCCCGTTGAACACCAGGCTCTGTTGAACGGCGTCGGCGGGCGACAGGTTGGCGATGGTGAACCCGAGCAGCGTGAGCCCCCGGCGCTCGATCTCGTCCCGGCGTGCAACGAGCAGCGCGTGGCCGGCATCGAGAAAGGCTGCGGTCGATCCGGTGGCCTCGGGCACGCTGTGCGAGCGGGTGTCGGCGGTGAAGTCGCCGAAGCGAAAGCGCAGCATGACGGTGCGGCCCACCCGGTTGCCGTCCCGAAGGCGGCGGGAGACGTGGTCGACCAGCTCCAACAGGATGGCCTCCAGCTCGGCGAAGCCGGGGCGGCGCTGCCCGAGCGCCCGCTGGGAGCCGATCGACGATCGCCGCTTGCCCGTCATCACGCGCCGGGGGTCGCGGTTGTGGGCGAGCGCATGCATCTGACGCCCCGACCCGGCGCCCAGCATGGCAACCAGGCGGACCTCGTCCAGTTCGGCCACCTGACCGACCGTCGTGATGCCGCTGCGCCCCAGCTTTTCCTCGGTTTTTGGGCCCACACCCCACAGCCGGCCGACGGGCAGCGGATGCAGAAATTCGAGTTCGCCGTCGGGCTCCACCACGAGCAGCCCGTCCGGCTTGCACACCCCGCTGGCCACCTTGGCCAGAAACTTGGTGCGGGCCACACCCACCGAGATGGCCAGGCCAACCTCGGCCAGCACCCGTGCCCGGAGCCTGGCGGCGACCAACTTCGGCGGGCCGACCAGCCGGCCCAGGCCCGATACGTCGAGGAACGCCTCGTCGATCGAGATGGGCTCCACCAAGGGCGTGGTGTCGTCAAAGATCTCGAACACCCGTCGGCTGGCCTGGGTGTAGGTGTCCATCCGCGGGGGGACGACGATCAGCTCGGGACACAGCGCCCGGGCGGCACGGATGTTCATCGGGCCTCGCACACCCCGTCGGCGGGCCTCGTAGCTGGCGGCCAGGATCACCCCGCCCCCGACCGCCATCGGTCGACCCCGAAGTTCAGGCCGGTCCCGCTGCTCGACCGAGGCGTAAAACGCGTCCAGGTCGGCGTGAAGAATGCCGGCCTCGATAGTCGAACGCATGTTCGTCAGTGTACTCAGCGTTTGTGACGTGAGGGCGGGAACTTTCCGCCGCAGCGGGGGCGGGCCGGAGCTTGGCATGCAGGTGGAGGTTTGAACCCCTACCGTGGCCGTGTGGAGTTCGTGATCGCCCGAAACCCCGACCCCAACTCCACGCTGCCCTATCTCGTTCGGTTGCCGGTGGGCACGCGCCCGGTGGTGCTGAAGGTGAAGGACACCTGGCCCCGCACCGCCAAGGTGTACTGCCACCCGGCGGACGAGTGGCCGGACCCGGCAACGCTCGACATCGTCGAACGCGTTCCCGTGGCGTCGTGCGTGCGACGCGGTGTCGCCATCGACCTGGTGCTGGACCGGGGTCGGGAGAACCGCTCACAGTTCGTGTTCACCAAGGCGCGCGGGCGCGAGGTGGTGTTCTGGCAATCGGCTCGGACCCGCAAGCAGGCGCGGCCCAACGTCACTGTCCCCTCCGCCCGAGCCTCGGGCCACCGACTCAACATCGTGGTGGACACCCGCGAGCGGTATGCGTGGAAGTTCTCGGCCCAGCAGGCCACGACCACCAAAAGGGCACTGCCGGCCGGGGACTATGCGGTCGATGGCGTGGACGGACGGCCTGCTGCGGTCGTGGAACGCAAGAGCCTGGAGGATCTCGTGTCGACGATCACCGGCGGCAAACTCTGGACGCTGCTCGCAGCGCTGGCCGATGTTCCCCACGCGGCGTTGGTGGTCGACGAGCGCTACTCGTCGGTGTTCAAGCTGGACAGGGTTCGCCCGGCACTGATCGCCGAACAGTTGGCCGAAGCGGCGGTGCGGTATCCGTCGGTGCCGATCGTGTTTGCAGAGACCCGCCAGCTGGCCCAGGAGTGGACGTACCGGTTCTTTGGCGCGGCCCTCGACCACCGTCTGAACGAGGAGGCCGGCGCCCAACGACTCGATGGGCTGACCGGAGCCGGGCCGGTTCCGGCCCGGGAGCCAACCACCGCAGAGGTCCGCTCGTGGGCGATCGCCGCCGGGCTGACAGTCGCCGACCGGGGGCGGCTTCGTCCGGAGATCTGGACTGCCTACCGGTCTGCGGTCGCCGGTTCGCCAGAGGCGGTTGGATAGATAGGACTGCCTAACATAGAGTTTTGCTGATGCGGACAGCACACGTAAACCAGACTGCGCAACCCGGCCCGCCCGACCGGCCGAGCGGCGCCGTGCCGGCGGCTCGGGCCAGGCTCTGCGGCGTGGCCTCGCTGCTGGCAGCCGTCGCCATCACGCTCGCCTGGGTGGGCGGCGCCGGTGCGTCGGTCGCCGACCCACCGGGTGCCGTGCTTGCTCGCTACCAAGGTGGCGCGCAGGTGTCCGACGGTGTGCGGACCGTCACGGTGTCTCAGTCCGCCGAGCTCCAGCCGGGCCAGTCAATCGCCGTCAACGGCGTCGGGTTCGACGTTGATAAGGGCGTCTACGTCGGCCTGTGTCTCGTGCCGCCGGCCGGTGCAGTGCCATCGCCGTGCGCCGGAGGTGAGGACCGCTCCGGCAGCTCGGGGGCGTCGGCTTGGTTTTCGTCCAATCCTCCCTCCTACGCCACCAACATTGCGGTGCCCTACGCCCAGGGTGGGTCCTTGAGCGCCCAGCTCACCGTGTCGCCCGAGCTGGGTGGTGGTCTGGATTGCCGGCAGGTGCAGTGCGCCATCGCCACTCGCAACGATCACACCCGTTCGACCGACCGGTCCCAGGACCTCTATATCCCGGTGACTTTTGCCGCCGGTGCTCCGGCCGAGGCCCCTCAGCCAACCGAAGCCCCCGTCGTGCCGGCCCCTCCAGTCGAGGAGCCGGTGCAGGCGACGATCGCTGAGGCTCCGGTCACCCCGGCGCCACCGGTCGAGGATAAGCCGGCGACCACCAGGCCGAAGGCGACGACGACCGCAAAGCCCAAGAAGAAGTCGACGACGACGGTTCCGAAGACGACCACCACTACGACCAAGCCGAAGGCGACGACGACCAGTGCGAAGCCGACGACAACGACGGCACCCGAACGCGCCGAGGAACCGAAGATCACCGTGACATCCAATGACGGGGGTTCGGGCGGCTGGGGTTGGGGACTCGCCGCCGCCGGGGGTGTCGCGCTGCTCGGAGGTGCTGGCGCCGGCATCTACCGGTCGAAGACGGGGCGGTGGCCGGGGATGAACGCTCCCACCGACGGGGCGTCGGCACCATGAGCCGCCGAGCCAGCCGGTCCGGTCTGAGAAGGCCGACGCTCGTCGGTATCGTGCTGGGTGCCGCCCTCTTGATGGCGGCGTGCGGCGACGGGGGCGTGACCCTCGGGCAAAACAAGGAGTCGACGCCCGGACTCGGCGACGACGTGGCCGCAGCCATCGAGCCGGAGCTGCCGCTTCAGGTTGTGTCCGACAACGGCGAAACGGTCACGGTGGATTCCCTCGACCGCATCGTCAGCCTGGATGGCGGCGTCACCGAGATCCTTTTTGCGCTTGGCATGGGTGACCGGCTTGTCGGTCGCGACATCTCAACCACGTTCGCCGAGGCCGAGAAGATCCCGCTGCTGACGAAGGCCCACGACATCTCGGCCGAATCGGTGCTGTCGGTTCGGCCCGACCTGGTGATCGCCAGCGAGCTGATCGGTCCCCCGGAGGCCAAGGCCAGCATCGAGGCGGCCGGCGTGCCCGTTGTGACGATCGACCCGGTGGTCGCGGTGGACGGGGTTGGAGACCGCATCCGAACCGTCGGTGAGTTGACCGGGGTGGCACCGGCCGCCGAGGAGTTGGCCGCCGGCCTCGACGAGGAACTCGACGAGGAGGCTGCGGCGCCGGCGGGGGCCGAAGCGCCGCTGGTGGCGTTTCTCTATGTGCGGGGCAGCGCAGGCGTGTACCTGATGGCCGGGCCGGGCAGCGGGGTCGACTCGCTGATCGAGGCATCCGGCGCCACCGATGCCAGCGCCAAGATTGGGCTGAGCGATCCGTTCACCCCGCTCACCAGCGAGGCGCTTGTGAAGGCCCAACCGGACGTCATCCTGGTGACGACGACGGGGCTGGAGTCGGTCGACGGGGTCGCCGGGTTGATGCAGATCCCGGGTGTTGCCCAAACGCCGGCTGGACAGAGCGGTCGCGTCGTCACGATGGAGGATGGCCTGTTGTTCAGCTTCGGAGTCCGCACCCCCGAGGTCGTCGAGTCCCTGAAGGCCGCGTTCGCCGAGTCTGGGCAGCCAGACCGCTCGTGACCGAGACCACCCAGCAGGTTCGGGCGAGGCGGCGGCGAAGCCTGTTCGTCGGCGGCGTGGTGGCCCTCGTCGCGGTGGGTCTGGTTTCGGCGACCTCGGGTGCGATGAACATCTCGATCGCCGAGGTGTGGGCCGCCCTCCGAGGCGGTGCCGACCTCGACCCCACCATCAGGTCGGTGCTCGTCGACATCCGCTTCCCGCGGGTGGTGCTCGGCATGCTGGTCGGCGCGTCGATGGCCGCCTCCGGAGCGGTACTGCAGGGCAGCTTCGCCAACCCGCTCGCCGAGCCGGGCATCATCGGCGTCACCGCCGGCAGCGCCGTTGGGGCTGTGATCTACATCGTGTCGGGCGCAGCGGTGCTCGGCACGTTTGGCCTGTCGGCCGCCGCACTGTTCGGCGGGATGGCGGCGATCGCGCTGGTGTATACGTCCTCGCGTCGGTCCGGTCGGACCGACATCGTCACCCTGGTGCTCACCGGCATCGCCGTCAACGCGTTCGCCGGGGCGATCATCGGGCTGTTGTCCTACCTGGCCAGCGACGCCCAACTGCGGGGCATCGTGTTCTGGACGCTCGGTTCGCTGGCGCAGGCGTCGTGGTCCGACGTCGTGCTGGTGACGATCATGGGGGGCGGCGGCATCGCACTTGCCTGGAGTATCGGGCGGGCGCTCGATGTGGTGTCGCTGGGTGAGGTGCAGGCCCAGCACCTGGGCATTCCGGTCGAACGGATTCGCATCATCAGCCTCTTCGCCGCTGCCCTCGCCGCCGCCGGGGCCACCGCTGTCGCCGGGCAGATCTTGTTCGTCGGGCTGGTCATCCCCCATGCGGTCCGCATGCTGATCGGGCCGTCGCATCGGGCGCTGATCCTCGGTTCGGCGCTCGTCGGTGCGGTGCTGGTGGCGCTGGCCGATGTCGTCGCCCGCACGATCGTCGCTCCCGCCGAGTTGCCGCTGGGCGTGCTGACCGCCCTGGTGGGCGCACCGGTGTTCTTTCGTCAGATCCGCAAGTCCCGGCTGGGGGAGGCGACGTGACCAACTACGTTCGACGCCTGGTCGGCAGCGCCGCACGCGAGCCAGACCCGGTGCGCCTCGGTCAGGGTGCCGTGGCGCTGGAGGCCAGCGGTATTGTCCTCGCCCGGGGTGGTCGGCAGGTGCTGACCGACTTCAACCTCAAGCTTCACGGCGGCGAGTTGGTGGCGATCATCGGGCCGAACGGCGTCGGCAAGTCGACTGCGCTGTCCGTGCTGGCGGGGGACGTGCTGGCCGACAGCGGCACCGTGTCGGTGCTTGGGAGCGACCCGCAGAGCCTCGCGCCGGTGGAGCTGGCCCGGCGTCGAGCGGTGATGACCCAACACCACCGGTTTCCCTTCGACTTCACAGTGACCGAGGTGGTCGAGATGGGGCGCTGGGCGGCGCCGACATCGGTCGGCGGCCAAAGAGACGACACCGAATTGGCGGACGCGCTGACCTCGGCAGACCTGGATGGCCTGGCCGAGCGCCCGGTGACCCAGCTGTCGGGGGGGGAACGGGCTCGGGTCGCCTTCGCTCGGACGATGCTCCAGGGGGCACCGGTTGTGCTCGCCGACGAGCCGACTGCGTCGCTGGACCTGCGCCACCAGCACCTGCTGATGCGTCGGCTTCGGGACCGCGCCCGAGCCGGGGCAGCGGTTGCGGCGGTGTTGCACGACCTGGCGCTCGCCGCCGAATACAGCGATCGCGTGGTGTTGTTGGCCCCGGGGGGCGCCACCACCGGGGCCGAACCGGTGGCCGACGTGCTCGTCCCCGAGCGCCTGGAGGACGCCTATGGCTGTCGCATCGTCATCGGTGCTCACCCGGTGAGCGGCACTCCGGTGCCATTTTTCTTCGGGAGTTGAGTGCCCCTAACGGATGTTGTTAGGGTACCCAACCTTCAAGTCCCGACAGCCGCCCCGTGGTGGTTCCTCACCTGTGAAGAGAGACGACATGACACTTGTGACCGCACCAGCGCCGAGGCGGATCACGCCACGCCCCGGCCGGCCGTCCAGCTCCGTTCTGGCTGGACTCGTCGCCGTGGCGACGTTGTTGTTCGGCCTCATGGCCTTCGGGCTGTCCGGCGCCAGCGCCGGGGCGGCGCCCCAGGCGTCGGTGGCGGTGTCGAAGACTGATGTTGCCGACACGGGTGAGACGGTGACGGTGACGGGTACCGGGTTTGATCCGGCTGCGCATCAGGGCACGCGTCCGCCGTTGGCTGGGCAGAACTCTGGTGTGTATGTGGTGTTTGGGACGTTCGATCAGCCGTGGGCGCCCTCGGCTGGTGCGCCGGGTTCGGCTCGTCGGGTGATCAAGCAGGTATGGGCGTTGCCGGCGGCTCAGCGGGCGATCTTGGATCCGGCTGGAACCAGTCCGGATTTCGTGACGATTGCAGCGGACGGGTCGTTCACCGTCGATCTTGAGGTGGCTCCGGTTTCGGGGAGTACCGGTGAGTACGGCATCGTGACCTACGCCGGTTCTGGTGCGGTCAACGCCGACCAGGAGACGTTCACCCCAATCACGTTCTCCGATCCCGGGACGACGACGACCACCACCACGTCGACGACAACCTCGCCGTCGACAACCACGTCGACAACCACCCCGCCGTCGACGACCACCTCCACCACCACGTCGACGACAACCTCGCCGTCGAGCACGACGAGCGCGGCCCCGCCGCTTACGATCGACCCGCTGGTGCGCGAAGCGCGCAGCGCCACGGGCGCATCTGGTCAGTCGCTGTCGGTCGACCCCGCCACCGGGCTCAACCCCGAGGGCGACACGACGAAGGTGACCGGCTCCGGCTATGACGCCGAGGTGGGCATCTACGTGGCGTTGTGCGTGGACAACGGTCCCGGCGTCACCCCGGAACCGTGCGTCGGCGGCGGTGGACCCGACGCAGCCTCATCGGTGTGGATCTCGTCCAATCCGCCCTCGTACGCAGCTGGCCTTGCTGAGCCGTTCGGACCGAACGGCACCTTTGAGGTTGATCTCGAGTTGGCGGCGGCCGACGACTACGTCGACTGCTTGGAGGTTCGCTGCGCAGTGGTGACCAAGGCCGACCACACGGCGAGCGCCAACCGCTCCGCCGACGCTCGGGTGCCGGTCAGCTGGGCCGGGCAGGATCCAACCGAGACCGAGCAGCCGGTCCAGACGACAACACCCACCACCAAGCCGGGCGGCGGCGGCTCAACGGCGCCCACCAGCGCCACCCCCAAGCCCGGGAACCCTCCGGTGACGAGTGCGCCGCTCGTGCGTGAACCCCGCACCACCAAGGGTGCGTCCGGCCAGTCGCTCACCGTCGATCCGGCCACCGGGCTGGACCCGATGGTGACACGGTGAAGGTGACCGGTTCCGGCTACGACCCCAAGTTGGGCATCTACGTTGCGTTGTGCGTCGACAACGGGCCCGGCGTGACCCCGGCGCCGTGCCTTGGTGGTGGTGGACCCGAGACGGACGCCGACGGTGGCGGCTCGGTATGGATCTCCTCCAACCCGCCCGCCTACGGCGTCGATCTGGCCGAGCCCTTCGGTCCCGACGGATCCTTTGAGGTGGACCTGAACGTGGTCGCGGCCGACGAGTTCGTCGACTGCCTGGAGGTTCGCTGCGCGGTCGTCACCAAGGCCGACCACACGGCGAGCGCGGATCGTTCGGCCGACGCCCGGGTTCCGGTCAGCTGGGCCGGGCAGGATCCGGCCGAATCGGAACAGCCCGTGTCGACGACGAGCATCCCCGGTGCGGGTGCCGGCGGCACGCCGGTGACCACCCTGACGGTCACGCCGAACGCCGCGGCTGTTGCCACGCCAAACCCTGCGACCGCCGTTGCCCCGAAGGTGGCCGGCGTGACGCAACTCGGCGCGGTGACGGGCGGCTCCAGCCCGACGACGCTGGCGTCGACCGGCGCCTCAGCCCGGTTGCTGGTGCTCGCCGCAGCGGCCCTGATCCTGGCCGGAATCGCCGGCCGAATCCTGTCACGACGAGTGAGGAACTCATGACCGAATCAACCGCAACCATCCCCGAGAGCCTCTCCGCCCATGTGCGGGAGGCGACGGCCACCGAGCACACCGAGGCGGAGAACTCCGCCTTCATCGTTGCGCTCATGGGGGGCGATGTGCCGCTCGCCGGCTACGTCGGCTATCTCCAACAGCTGCGGGCCGTCTACGAGTTGCTCGAAGGGATCGTCAACGATGACCGCCACGGCGACGTGATGGGGACGTTTCACGACCCTGGTCTCGAGCGTCTGCAGGCGCTCGAGACCGACTTGGACTGGCTCGAACTTGAGCTGGACGCGTCAGGTGCGCAGGCACCGTCCACCGTCCTGCCCGCCACCCGGACGTACCTGGGCGACATTGAGGCGGCGGCGAACGACCCGAACTACTCGGCGCCACGGTTGCTGGCCCATCACTACATCCGATACCTGGGCGACCTGTCGGGTGGCTTCTTCGTCGGCAAGCGCATCCGGGAGATCTATGGCCTCACCCCGGACGGGGGAGCGTCGGTCTTCGACTTCCCAGACATCGTCGGCCCGGGCGCTTGGAAGCAGCGCTACCGGGACAACCTGGATGCGTTGGAGTGGTCGGCCGAGGAGCGGCAGGCCTTCGTCGATGAGGCCAAGGGTGCGTACCTTCATCACTCGAAGGTGTTCGACGAGCTGGCTGAGCTTTAGCAAGCCGGAGGCGCTTCGTCGCCAACCCCATCTGCCGTCACCGGTCGAGGGGGTTGGCGACGAGCATCCCTTCTTGGTGGGCCGCCTCGCACAGTGCGAAGTCGGCGCTGGTAAACACGTCTGCGCCGACCAACGTTGCGGCGGCCAAGTGCACGGCGTCGTAGCCCCGCAATGCGTAGTGGGGCGCCAGCTTTCGGGCTCGCTCGATGACCTCCACGTCGACCTCGATGATGTCGAGCTGCTCGACCAAGTCATCAAGTGAATGCTCGGCCACGTGGAATGCCTCCAACGTCAGTCGACCTTGACGGTGTGCCGCCGCAAGCGCCGCCGCGGCCTCGACCTCGATCAGGCTGACCGCCACCAGTGACAGCGCGTCCCCCCAAACAGCGTAGGCAGCGTGGGTGCCTGCTTCGGCGACGATCAACTTCACGAGCATTGAGGTGTCAACGTAGGTCGTCATGGGTGCCGCCCGATTCAGTTGCTCAGCGCCGCTGTTCAGCAACCAGGTCGCTGACAGACCCGGAGGCATGAACGGGCTGCGGCAACTTGCGGATCTTTGACCTTGCAGGCCGGACCACACCGGCCTCGATCAGCTGAGCCAAGCGGTCGGTTGACGCGTCGATAGCGATGAGACGTGCCACGGGCCGACCATGCTCGGTGACCGTGATTTCGGCGCCATCCTTCACGCTGGCCAGGTGCCGGCTGAGGTTGTTCTTCAGGTCCCGTACGCCGACCTCAACCCGTTGTGTAGCTACATTCATATCCAAATTGTAGCGCCAACTCACGTGGCTGAGTGGCCGGCTTCCCAGCGCTCGATCAGGCCCGATGCCCGGTCGGTCTTGCGTCGCACCGCCTGTTCGATGGCGTCGGCCTCGCCGATGATGGTCAGCCTCGTCTTGGCCCGGGTGACAGCCGTGTAGAGCAGTTCCCGGGTGAGAATCGGCGAGTCGGGAGGGGGCAGGATGACGACGGCGTGATCGAACTCCGAGCCCTGGCTCTTGTGGATGGTGATGGCGTGAAACGGTTCGACCGCGTCGAGGTGGGACAGCGGCACCGTGCGCAGCTCGGGACCTGCCAGAACCCCGGTGGGATGACCATCGGAGTCGATGATGACCACGGCATCGCCGTTGGCCAGGCGGTTGGCCTGGTCGTTGGCGGTCACCAGCCAGGGCGTGCCGACGGCAAATCCGCGCGTCCCGAACGAGCCCGGGCGGGTCTGGCCCAGCAGCTCGGCGATGCGCTCGTTCCAGGCCTCCACCCCCGACCCGCCCCGACGGTGGGCGCACAGCAGGCGGATGGCACCGAGGGCGTCGACAGCTGCCTGGGCATCGCCCTCCAGAGCGGCGTCGTAGACGCCCTCGGCCGCGTCGAGTGCCAGGCGCTCAAGCTCCGGGGGCATGTCGCCCCACGCGGAGGCGGTGACCGGCACCCAGGTGACGGCTCCATCCTGGGCCTCGAGCGTGGTCCGAACGCCGTCGGCGTCGCCCCTCCGAAGCGCGTCGGCCAACTCGCCGATGGGGGAGTGTTCGCCGAAACGATGGCTGCGGTCGAGGCGCACGACGGCGTCGGCCAGCGGGCTTGCCTGGTTTGTCAGGTCGCCGAGCACCGTGCCGGCCTCCACGCTGGAGAGCTGATCGGGGTCGCCGACCAGCACCAGGCGGGTTCGGGGCGACAGGGCGTCGAGCAGCTTGGCCATGAGGGGCAGCGACACCATCGACGACTCGTCGATCACGACCACGTCGTGGGGCAGCGGGCGGTCGGCGTCGTGGCGGAACCGGGTTGGGTTGTCGAAGTCATATCCGAGCAACCGGTGGATGGTCGTCGCGGTGAGGTCGTTGAGATGGTCGGCCACGGCCTCGTCCAGGCCGGCGTTGTCGACCGCCTGACGCAGCGCCTCGGTCATCCGGGCAGCGGCCTTGCCGGTTGGTGCGGCGAGGGCGATCTGTGGCGGTCGCCCGCCGTCCGCTTCCCGGTCCGCGGCTCCGGCGACCAGCAGCGCCAGAAGGCGGGCGATCGTGTAGGTCTTGCCGGTCCCGGGGCCTCCGGCGATCAGGGAGGCCGGTCGGCTCAGCGCCTCGGTCACCGCCAGCCGTTGCCGGCTGGGCGCGCCGGCTGCGTCGAGCGGCAGCAGGTCGTCGAGCAGGGAAGAGTCGATTGCGCTCGGCGTGACCCCGCCGCCGCCCTCGGCGTGGTTGGCGGTGGCTCGCTGGTCGACGGCGGCGATCACCTGGGACTCATATCGCCAGTAGCGCTCCAGGTAGAGACGACTCTCGTCGAGGATCAGCGGGGGAACCCGGCGCTGCTCTCCGTCGAGGTCGGCCCAGGCCGGAAGCGGGGTGCGCCCGACCAGCGGCGACGCGGCGACCAGTTCGATCCAGCCGTTGTCCTCGGGCCAGGCCAGAGCGTCCAGCGCATCGCCGTCCGCTCCGTCGACCACCAGCCGCTCCGGGGCGGTGCGCAGGTCGACGCAGATGTGACCGCGGCTCGGCGAACGCACCGCAAGCGCGATGGCCAGGATGACGTCACCAACCGTGGGATCGTCAAGTGAAACGCCGCCGATGCGCAACAGCGCAGCCGTCACCTGATGTTCCTCCAGGCCGAACACCCCGGCAGCGGCGTACTCAACGAGCGCCGAGGTGACCGCCTCGAGGTACTCGTCGACCGGGGAACCATGGTGGGTCACCCAGGAGCCTGGTCGGGTGTCGGTCGGCCTCATTGGGTCACCTCCTCAAGCGTTGCTCCGGCCAGCAGGTTGGACAGCGCCAGGATCAGGCCGGTCGGCGGCTGCCAGGTGAACACGCCGTAGGTGCGCCCGTCGGCGGTGGTCGCCGTGTCGGGGCCGGCCATGCCGCGAAGAAACAGGTAGGCCGCCCCGCCGAGATGCACGTCCGGGTCGTAGCCGGGCAGCCGCCAGCGCAGGTAGCGGTGCAGGGCCACCTCGTAGAGCAGCGCCTGCAGCGGGTAGTCGTGGGCGACCATGGCGTCGACGAGCCGGTCGGGATGGGCGGCCTCCGGGTCGACGGTGCCCCACGGCGCCAACAGGTTGGTTTTGTAGTCGGCGACGACGTAGCGATCCGGTTCGCCTGCCGACCCCCGGGCGCGGATGGTCAGGTCGATCGAGCCGGTGAGCATGCCCGCCAGGGGCAGCGTCGCTGCGGTGCCCAGGGCAAAGGTTCTCCCGGCCAGCGGATCGTCGGACGGCAGCCAGTGATCGACGATCCGGGTGAGGTCGGCGCCGGTCGGGCGGGAGGCGCCTTCGAGCGGCAGGTCGAAGTCGAGCTCCCGAAGCTGATCGGCCCGGGGCAGGCCCGCCAGGGTGAGCGAGCCGAGCGAGCCACCCATCGGCGTGAGCGTCGACGCAGCGACCGCAACGGCGAGGCGCGGTTGGTCGAGTTCGTCCGGAGGCGATCCGGCGGCGATCACCCGGGCGAGCTCACCCTCAAGGTCCGGCGCCTGCAGGTCGGCCTCCTCCAGCACCTCGTGAACCAGGCTGCCGAAGGCCGTGCCGGCTCCAAGGTCGACCCAGGGGTCGGGGGACGCGTTCGGCAGATCGGCTGCTGCGGCCCCGGGGGTCGGCAGCGTCGCTGTGGCGGCGTCGGCGTCGAGGGGTGGCTCGCCGCCCTCATCGTCGGCGGCGGTGTCGCCCCGGCCGGTCGCATCCTCGGGCCGTTGGGCGGTGCGAATGGTTGAGCCGTCGTGGTCGGCGGTCAGCGCGGAGAACGACCAACGTCGCGACGGGGGCCCCATGTCGCGGCCCCACACGTCGATCGTCAGATCGTCGAATGGCACCGGACTAGTCGCCGAGGATACGTCGCTGGACGAGGGTCCCGAGATGAACGTTTCCAGCGCAACGGCGCCGTCGGAAGCGTTGGCCTGCACCAGCCCGACCGCACCGCGCAGGTCGGACATCGTCGTGAGCGTGTCGAGCCCCGCCAACTGAGCGAGTCGGCACATCAGACGCGACTTGTGTGACTCCCGCGCCCCCGGTGCGGCCCAGACGACGAGTTGTTCCTTCGCCCGGGTGAGCGCCACGTAGGCGAGCCGGTCACCCTCCTCGGCGACCGCCGCCTTGGCAGCGTCGCGGGCCTCACCCTTCGTCTCGAGGGCGACGCGCAGCATCGCCTCGCCGGAGACCGGATCGTGGGTGACGACCGGGGCCGTGACGTTCATGGGAGCGGTCCACAGGTAGGGAACCATCACCACCCGGTTTTCGAGGCCCTTGGAGACATGCACGGTCATCACCATGACGGCACCGCCGTCGGCCTCGGTGCGCCGTTGCAGCACCTCGGTCGCCTGCTCCTCGGGATTGGCTGAGGCCGTGAGCGCCTCGAGCGCGCTGGACGCCGAAGTGCCACGTGCTCCGGTGCGGTCGCTGAGCAGCTCCCACAGGTGGTTGAGGTCGGTGAGGTGCCGCTCACCCCCTGGCATCGCCAAAAGCCGAGTGCCGAGGGTGGACCCGGCGCCATGCGAGGCGATCGAATGATCGCCCCCAGCGGAGGCGTTCGCTCCGGAGACGCGGGTTCGCAGGTGGTGAGCGAGTTCGGCCACGCCTCGCCGGCGCAGGATCAACGAGTCGTCCCGGAGCCCAACTTGAAGTTGGGCCAGCTGCTCGTCGTTCAGGGCGTCGACGTCTCGAGCGCTCAGGCCATGGAACCAGCCCAGCCCCGCTGCCCGCACCCGTGTTGACGATGCCGGACGTTCCATCGCCCAGAGGAGGCGACGGATCTGGTCGGCGGCGGGGGAGTCCATCACGCTGCCTGCCCGCCCGAGCACCGCCGGCAGTCCGGCCTCGGCCAAAAGGCGTTGGATGCGCGCTGCGTCCTTGTTGGAGGTCACCAGCACCGTGATCTCCTCGGCGCGGACGCCGGCGGCGAGCGTGGAACGAACCTGGGCGACGAGATCGAGCCCGACGAGATGGCGGATGAGCCCGATGGGTGTCGGGATCGCCTTGCCGTTCTTTTGGTACTCCGGTGGGTGAACCTCTTGATAGGCGGGCATGTCGAAGGAGCGGAACGTCAGAGCCGGGTGGCCGTCGTTCGCTCCGTCGCTAAGGCGGGCAGCGATGACGGGGTCGTAGCCGATCGTGTGGGCGCCATCGGGTGACGACCCGAAGCGGCTGCCGGCGAACAGCGAGTTGAGCGCTGCGATCAGCTGAGGGGTGCTTCGCCAGTTGCGGTCCAGTCGGCGCTGGCGTTCGACCACCTGTTTGGCGTCGAGGTAGGTGGCGATGTCGGCGCCGCGGAACGAGTAGATGGCCTGTTTAGGGTCGCCGACCAGCACCAGCGTTGGGCTGTCGGCTCGCTCGCCGCCGGCGAACAGCAGGCGAAACACCTCCCACTGAACGGGGTCGGTGTCCTGAAACTCGTCGATCAGGGCCACCCGGAAGCGGCGCCTGAGGATGTCGACGACGCCCGAGTTCTTCGGGCCGTTCACCGCTGCGGCAACCCGGTTGAGCAGCTGCTGGTAGGTCATCAGCGAGCGTGCGACCAGGCGGCGGTCGAGCTCGTCGAGCCCGTCGGTGGTCAGCTGAGCCAGACGGTTGTGGTCGGGCTCATCGGGGTGGCCGGCGACCACGATGCCCGGGTGGGTCGAGCCCATCCGGATCGCCTCGGTGAGCTTTGCGAGCTTGGGGAGCGTCCCTTCGGCGGTGCTCTCGGCGAGTGCCTGGCCGGCCAGCAGGTCGGCGGCGATCTGGGTGATGAGTGTTTCCTCGTCGGCGAGCAGCTTCAGCGCCGGGTCGAGTGGCACGTTCACCCCGAGCGTGGTCAGCACCTGCTGGCAAAACCCGTGGATGGTGGTGATCGTGGCGGTGTCGAACTCTTCGGCGGCAATCCGCAGCCGCATGCCGGCATCGGTGTCGGTGGACGTTTCCGCCCGTTCGCGGAGCACCCGCCGCAGCCGGTCTCGCAGCTCGCCCGCCGCCGCCCTGGTGTAGGTCACCAGCAGCAGCTGACTGATGGGCAGCGCGTCGCGCTCGATGAAGGAGGCGGCCAGGTGGGTGAGCGTGAAGGTCTTGCCGGTGCCTGCCGACGCCTCGATCAGGGTGCTGGAGCGCGGCAGCGCGTCGTCGAGTGAGAACACCCCGACGCCCGCTGCCGGGAGCGATTCTGATGTAAACAGCCGGTCGCTCACGTTGCCGCCTGAGGGGTCTGGGAGTTGAGCGATCCAGAGACCGATGCGTCGAATGCCGACCAGATCACGTGCGCCAGGCGCTTGGCACGGCTCGGCTCGGCCGGGTTGCCCGGATCGTCGCTTCGTGCGGGTAGCGATTCGTAGTCGTGTTCGGACAGATCGCCCCATATCTCGCGCGTGGCGGCCTCGTACCCGTCGCCGATTCGGGCGCCGCCGGGAAGGGTGATGTCCCAGTTACCGGTGGGCAGCTTCTTGCGGCCGCACAGCTTGGCGGCGGTCTCGGGCCACAGGGGGAGCGGTTCGGACAGGTTGCGGAGGTACAGGTCGACGAGGGTGCCGAGGGCCGCACCGGCGATGGCCGATCGCTGCGCGGCATCGTCGCCGATGATCGTCGGCTGCAGCGTGGCCGCCGCGGGGACCTTGACACCCTTCTGGGTGCGGTCGTTCGCCCGGCCTATGGCGACGCCCTGCCAGGCCACCGACGGGTCCTGCGCCGCCAGTACCAAAACGTCGAGCCACAGCCCCAGCTCGTGCTTCGGCTTCAGCCGTCGGGCCCCGATCCTGACCGGTCCGGGCCGGGTTGGGTCCACCTCGGTGACCACGCCTCGTAGCGATCGCCCCCCGGACAGCTCCAGCTCGATCGGGATCGATGCGGTGCCGGGGCGGGTCACCCCGACCCGTTCGCACTCCTCGAGGATGACCTTGGTGAAGGTGAAGACGTCGGCTATGGCCGACTCGCCCAGCTCACCCGGCGGCAGCTCGCCCGAGGCGCGGGCGACCGACGCCCATTGGGCGTGCGCAACGTCGAGGTCGCCGACGCTCCACGTGGCCTCAAGCAGTTCGGTGTGGAGCTGGTACTTGTGCAGGGGGTCCACCTCGACCGGGTGGAGTTCGTCGCCGAGTTCCTCCTGCCTGGGCAGGCCCACGCCCAGGCGCTGAGCCAGGAATGCCGCCGGGGGGCCATCGAGAAAGCGGTGGAGGTCGGTGAGCTCGATGATGCCGCCATCGTGATCGTCGCCCGTAGGCGGCGGGAGTGACCCGTCGAGAAATGGCATCGACCTGCGCTCTCCGTCGGTGCCGCCGCGTGACCTGGCCTCGGCCAGGCCGATCGGGCTGAAACTCCAGGGACCGTCGGCGGCCAGCGCGCCCGGTTGAAAGTTGACCGAATCGAAGTCATGACGGGGGTGGGTGATGAGCGCGCCGCCGCCGGGGAGGCTGTCATCGCCGGGCCCGGTCGGCTCCAACTCCTCCAGCAGCTCGGAGAGCACCACCGGCAACGGAACTTCGGCGTTGGTGGCCGGGTCGCGTCCCGTGGTGGTGACGATCAGCCGGTCGCCGGCGGCCAGCACCTCCTCGAGCAGCAGCTGGCGACCGTCGGCTCGCGGGTCCCGGTCGCCGAGCGCCGGTGAAGCGGCGAGCAGGTCGTCGGCATCGGCGGTGCCACTGCCGAGGATGTCGGCATCGATGCCGAGCAGGCAGATGACCCTGGCCGGTACCGACCGCAGCGCCTGCATCGGTCCCAGCGTGAGCGCTCCCTCGGCCGGGCCGCCCCGGCGGCGCACGGCCGAGAGGCTCTCGGTGGCGGCAGCCCGAAACTCCCCGACGCTGAGCACCGGATCGGGCGCCGTTCCGTGGATGAGCGGGCTTGTCTCCGGTTGCAGGTCGCTCAGAACATCGAAGAGGTGACGCCGCTGCCAATCGTTGTCGGACTGCTGATCGGTGAGCGCCTCGAGCGATTCGAGGACCCAACCGATCCAGGTGGAGAGGGAGAGCAGCGGCGTGCCGGGCCGTTCGGTGGAACGCACCGGCGGGCCGACGTCCAGCGCCCGAACCTCGTCGATGCACTGCCGCAGCTGGCTGACGGCCGCAGCCAGGCGGACGATCAGCCGGACGTCGCTGCCCTCGATGTCGACCGGAACGACGTTGCCCAGGCCGGGAACCAAGGTGCGTGAGGCGGTGGTGACGCCGAGCAGGACCCGTTCGACGCCGTCCGCCCAGGTGGTTGCGGTGAAGGAGGCGGGCAACCCGTGAGCGCGCCGATGCTCGCCGTCGAGTCCCCAACGGATGCCGGCGCGTCTGGCCCAGTCGCCGAGCTGGTCGACGTCGTCGTCGCTCAGGCCAAAACGGGCGGCGACCGGGGGCAGCGCCAAAAAGTCGAGCACTTCGCCGAGGGTGGCCCGACCATCGACCAACCCGAGGATTGAGAGAAATGCTTGGGCGATCGGATGATCGGTGCCGGGTGAGCGAACCGCCGACCACACCGGAAACGGTGCGAGGCCGTCGCCACCGGGGCCGGCTGCCTCCTCCGCCGAGCTGTGGGACGCCACCGTCGGATCGGATGGACCGGGAGCGAATGCGGAGGCGACGAGCGGACCGTAGGCGTCCACGTCCGGACACAGCACCAGAACGTCGCCGAGCGTGAGCGTCGGATCCTCCATCAGCGCGTGGGCGACGGCGCTTCGCAAAATCTCCACCTGCCGAGTGGAGCCGTGGGCCCGGTGGACGACCAGGCTGCGATCGGTCCCGCCCGATGGAGGGAGCGTGTCGGTCATCTCTCCGACGGGACGGTTGGAGCGGATGGCCTGTTGAAGTTGGCCGAGCACGGTCGTCTCACCAACCGATGGGTGCTCGTTCGTTACTGCGGCGGTCGCAGCGCTGGCGTGGCCGGCTCCCCAGAGCAGCGCCGCTTCCTGTGCCGGTCGCGACCACCTGGTGAGCAGCGGGTTGCCGCCGTCGCTCGTTCGGGCACGTGGCCGCTCGGGTAGCCAAGGCCCAAGTTGTTTCGCGGCGCCCCGCTCGTGCATGGCGCGCCACTGGGGCAGCGAGGGCGTGAGCCACAGCACCGCCACATCGCAGTGTTCGCCCAGTGCGGGCAGCAGGGAGAACCACACCGGCGGAAGCGCCGACAGGCCGAAGAGGGTCAGGCGCGGTGGCAACTTGATGCGGGCGAGATTGTCGTCGATGCCATCGAGATGTTCGGACAGCCGCTCGGCCGGGCTCGGCTCGTCAATGCGGGCCCGAACCCGGCGCCACAGCTCGCACTGCCACAGGGGAGAGGCGCCCGAGCGGGGGCTTCGCGTCATCGGGTGCCCCCTGCCATCGACATCGTTGCCCGCTGCCCACTGACGGACAAGTTCGGGGCGATGGCGGGAGTACCGGTCGAACAGGTCGGCCAGGTGTCGCGCACGGCCGTACCAGGTGCCGTTCGATGGCTGGGGCATCTGGCCGGCGCGCTTGGTGCCGGCCGCCACCCGTCCCGCCGGACCCAAGGCGGCGTCGCCGGCACCCCGCTGGAGCTCATCGAGCACCACCCACACCAGGTTGGAGAGGGCCCACGGGTCGCTGTCGGGCGCGCCAAGCAGGCGGGTGAGCAGGCCGTCCGGAAACGGAAACTCGATGTTGGCCACGATGCCGTCAGCCCGGACGGCACAGTCGTGGCTCGCACCCAACCGCCGGGAGAGCTGCCGGGTGGTCCACTGCCGCACGCCGAGGTTGGCCACCGCCACCACCTCGGAGGCCAGCGGATCGTCGAGCGGCTGGCTGAGCCGGTCGGCCAACGGATCGATGAGGTCACGAAGCGACTCTCCGACGATCAACGCTGGCTGGCCCACGCTTCCCTCCATCTCACGCCACCTCGGCCGACGACCCCGCAGCCGATGATGCCCCTGCCGGCGGGTTGCCGATCAGCTGGGTCAGCTCGCTGCGACCTCCACCCATGGGCGTGACCTCGATCGCCACCGGCAGCACCGCCTTCAGCTCTTCGACGTGGGTGATCACGCCGATCATCTGACCCTCGGCACCCAGGTTGTTCAACACCTCGATTGCGGTGTCCAAGCTGTCGGCGTCGAGGCCACCAAAGCCTTCGTCGATGAAGGTGGCACCGATGTCGCGGCCAACCCGCTGGGTGGCGATCGTATCGGCCAGGCCTAGGGCTAGGGCGAGCGATGCCTGGAAGGTCTGGCCGCCCGACAGGGTGCGCACCGGCCGGCGGGTGCCTGTCTCGGCGTCGGCGATCGACAGGTCGAGGCCATGCTTGGACCGCTGGTCGGCCGCCTCGTCGTCGACATGAATCTGAAACCGGCCTCGGCTCATCGTTCCCAGGCGGTGGTTGGCCGAGGTGACCACCTCGCGCAGGTGATGCGCCAACACCCAGGCCTCCAGCGTGACCCGCTGTGCATTGTGGCCTCGGCACATGCGCGCCAGGCGGTCGGTGGCCTCGTAGTCGGCCTGCGCAGCGGCCCGCTCATCACCCCGGCCATCCAGCTCGGCGATGGCCCGGCGTGCACGACCGAGGTGATTGCGTGCGGTGGAGGCGTGCTCGATCAGCCGGTCGGCAGCGTCGGTGGCGTCAGCCAGCTGGGCGGCCAGCCCGTCGAGGTCGGGGGCAATCAGGCTGAGCCCGCCCTCGACGATGTTGACCAACCGTTGGGTGAGGGCGAAACCCTCGCCGTCCCAGCGGCTGATCGAGGCCTCCAACCTGCGTCGCTCGGACTCCTCGAGTGCTGCGGCCGCGATGTCGTCGATGTCGTTGAAACCCTGGCGGGTCAACGAGGACCGAAGGGCAGCCTGGGACTCAAGGTCGGTGAGGGCCGCAGCGTCGAGGCGACCGAGCGAGGATGCGGCCCGTCGCCCAACCGTTGCCAGCGTTTCGCAGCGTTGCGCCAACTGCGCATGGGGCCAGATGGCATCCGGCGACGACAGCTGAGCGGTCGCCTGCACCTGAAGCTGGTCGGCCTGGGCAGCTGCGGCATGCTGTTGTTCGGCGGCCTTTGAGCGCTGAGACGTGAGGTTCTCGATCTGGACGGCCAGCTCTGTCCGATGCTGGTCCAGTTCGACGACGGCCTCGACGGCGGCGACACAGCGCCGGTTGTCGTCCGCCGCGGTCGCAACTCGTGTCTCCAGGTCGGCGGCGGCCTCGTCTGCCGAGTCGCCCAGCCGCTCCAGCAGGGCGGTGAGTCGCTCGCTCCCGGCGGCCTGTTGGCCGTGAGCCGTTCGGTCGCGCTGCTCCAGTCCTTGGCGCTGCTGGACCAACTCGGTCAACCGCTGCTCGATGTCGGTCACGGCCACGGCAGCAGCGACGGCCCGATCGACCAGGTTGTGGGCCGCACGGTGACGTTCTGTGAGCCCGGCGATCGATTCGGCCGCGTCGTCGCCCAACTCGGCCACACACTCGTCGAGCCGGTCCTGGAGCGCCGAATGCTTGCTGATAGCGGCCATGTTGGCTGCGTGGGCGCGTTCGAGGTCGGCGGTGGAGACGGGCTCCGCTCCGGCCGGCGCAGCCGCGAGGTGCGGGTGTTCTGCCGAGCCACAGACCGGGCAGTCGTCGCCATCGATGAGCGCGGCCGCCAAACGAGGCGCCGCATCGGCGGTGAAGGCCGTCATCAAGTTGGCGTACACGTCTGCATGGCGCTGTAGCGCTGCCACGGCGTCGGCCAGCTCGGACTGGTTCTGGTCACGCCGCTTGGCCAGGCGGAGCACGGCCGCTGCCCGGTCGGCATCGCCGCGATGATCTGCGACGCATGCGGCTACCTGACGGGCTGCATCACGCTGGGCAGTGAGCCGGTCGGCTTCGACCGTGAGCGCCTGCGTCTGCTGAGCGACGGCAGCGAGCGCGGCGTCGATGTCGGCCAAGGCGAGACGCTCGCCATCGAGGGCAATCCGAGCGTCGCGCAGCCCGGTCGCTTGGGTCAGCGCAGCCTGGGCCCGGTCTGCGCCGCCGGCCAGCGCAGCGAGTTCTTGGCGCTCGACGTCCAGCGTGCGCTGCTCGGCCGCCAGCTCGCCCAGCTTTGCGCTCAGGTGCGCCACCTGCTTCGCCGCAGCGTCGGCCTCGTCTTGGCGGGCCGAGGCCTGCCGGGCCAACTCACGGGCCTGGGCGATCTCGCCGGCACGACCCCGGAGCTCGCCGGCGCCCCGGTCGGCGCGCCGGGCCAGGGTTTCGAGCCCATCGGCGAGCCGAGCCCGATCGGATGTGGGGACACGGGTCAGGTCGAGGCGGCCCGCATCGATGAGCCAGCCGGGTAGGGCGGTCGCCGACCCTGCGGAAGCCTCGGCCAGCACCGAGGCGGCGGGCGGCGCTCCGCACTCGTTCGGCCAGAGTTCGATCAGTTCGGTGAGCTCAGAGGCCGTCTGCCGCAGGGCGGTCTCGGCGGATGTCTGTGCATCGGCCAACTGGAGCGAAGCCCGTTGAGCGACCTGGTGGGCGTCGGCGACCCCGGCGGCGCGCAGCGCCGAATCGAGTCGCAGCCTGCTCGCCTCCATCCCGTCCAGTCGCTCCATCCGCCGTTCGAGCTGCGCACGCTCGGTGCGGAAGCCGGCCTGACGCTCGGCGAGCTGGTGTGCTGCGTTGAGCGCTCTTTCGGCGTCATTGCGTGCCGCCCGGTGCTCGTCGCGGCGCCGGTCGAGCAGCGCCACTCCATGGAGTTCCAGCCGCTCTGCCCGGTCGCCGAGCGAGAAGGTCGCCGGCACCCCCGCGTTGGCCGTGGACTGAGGAGCGGACGAAGTCGGCCCGCCTGATGGGTCGCCGGTCGTCGCCGCGTCGAGAGCGGAGGAAACCTCGACCTCGGTGTCGTCCCCGTCCTCGGCCGCAGCGCCGCCGAAACCGTCGTCGGGAACCAGGCTGAGCTGGCCGGGCCCGGCGGCCCCTCGCCGCTTTCGCTTGCGTCCGGCATCCGGTTCGGTGGTCTGGGCGGCGACTGGCTCCGGCTGCTCGGCCGCCTCGACCATCGATGTGAACGTGGCCTCCGTCGGGGAGGACCTCGTCAACGGCGGCAGCTCGATACCTTGCGCCTCGACGAGTGCCTGCAACGCATCCAGCTCGGCGTCGGCGGAGTCTTCCGAGCGGGACAACTCGGCGATCATCGAGTTGCGTCGCGTCTCGGCGGTTTTGGCTCGTCGGTCCAGCAGGTCTTGGGCTCGCTCGAAGCCTGCGGTGTCGAAGAGCGTGCGCAGCAGCTTGGTTCGTTCGTCCGACGTGGCGTGCAGCACCTCCTGAAAGCGACCCTGTGGCAACAGCACCACCTGTTGAAACTGGGCGGGGGTCAGGCCGACCAGGTCGGCGCAGATGCGGTTGGTCTCGGCCCACCGGTGCGCCATCGGCTCCCAAGCGCCGGCCGCCCGCCGGTGCAACTCGACCGACTGCTTCTCGGTGGTGCTGCCGGTGCCCCGCAACTTTGGTCGATCCTGCTCTGGCTGACGCATCACCCGATAGACGGTGTCGTCGACCGTGAAGGTGAGCGATACCGAGGTGAGGTGTCCAGGGTCGGCGGCGTCGGAACGGACCTTGCCCTCCCGCAGCCGGTTGCCGGGCAACTCGCCGTACAGCGCCCAACACATCGCGTCGAAGATGGACGTCTTGCCGGCGCCGGTCGGACCGGACACGACGAACAGCCGGGTGTCGGCCAGCGCATCGAAGTCGACCTCGGCCCGAGTGGCGTAGGGACCGAACGCCTCGATGACGAGTTGGTTGGGCTTCATGGCTGAGCCCCAGTCCCAGCCATCGACGGGGTTGTTGGGACGCCAGCGGCGTGATCGCCGGGCGATGCGTCATCAACGTCGGCGGAGAACGCCTCGGCCAGAATCTCGCCCAGCAACTGTTCGTCGGATGAGGTGAGCGGCTCGGTGCTGAGCTCGTCCCAGAACGATCTGGCTGCCTCGATCGGGTCGAGGGCTCGCACCTCGGAGCTGGTGGCCTGCGACGGGGCCCTGCCCGTGCGGTCGGGAAGGTGCCCGATCTCGACCAGGTGGGGAAAGTGTCCGCCCAAGATCCGTCGGGCATCAGCTGGAAGCACGGGGTCGGTCAACTCAACCCGCACGTACGCGGAGCGCTCGTCCAACTCCGGCGCTTTGGCTACGAGGTCGTCCAAGCGCCCCCGGCGAAGGATGACCGGCCGCCCGGCCTCCACCGGGATCGCCTCGATGCTGACGGCGCCGCTGTGGTCCATGTCGACGACCAACACTTCCTTCTTCGTGCGGTCGTCCGTCGAGAACGAGTACGCCAGCGGGCTGCCGCTGTACCGCAGTTGGTCGCGTCCATCCACCCTTTGACTGACGTGGAGGTGGCCGAGCGCACCGTAGGAGAAGCCGTCGAAGCGCCGGGCCGCCACCTGGCCGGCGTCGCCGACGGCCAATTGGCGCTCGGACCCACCTGCGAGCCCGCCCGACACGAAGGCATGGGAGATCACCAGGGAACGGGGTGCCCCCTCGGCCGCCGTCCGGGCCAGGTCGAGGTGGTGGGCGAGGACGCGGTCGTGCGTGCGCCATGGACCGTGACGGCCGGCTTCGAGATGAGCGGCCTCCACCTCGTCGGCCCGGTCGGCCGGCAAGGCGGCGGGGGCGAGGAAGCCCACTGCTGCGACGGCGAGGGGCCCATCGGAGAACTCCCAGCGGTGCAGTTGGCCGGCGCTGGCGAAGCCACCCCGCACCAGCACGCCCGAGCGTTCGGTGAGGCCGTCGTAGGCCGACAAGCGCTCGGCTGAATCGTGGTTGCCGGCGATGGCGGCCACTTTGATGCCGGACGACACCAGCCGCTTGACCGTGGACCGGAACAGCGCGACCGCCTCGGTGGGGGGAACGTCGCGGTCGTACACATCGCCGGCGATGACGATCAGCTCCGCACCCTCGGCGACGGCCAGGTCGACCAGCCAGTCGCAGAACACCCGCTGGTCGTCGATCAGCGCGTGTTCCCCAAGGCGTCGCCCGAGATGCCAGTCGCTGGTGTGGATGAACTTCATGTGGTTCGACCCTACGGATCAGGTGTGACAACGAAGCCGGGGCCTCGGGTCCGGGGTGTAATTCGGGAGTGCGATGCGATCGCTGCTGGTGCCCAAACCACACGCGTGTCATTCACTCTACGCCGTTGGGCCCGATGGCTGGCTCCAAGGCCACAGCTGACCAGGGGCTGTCGTAGGCTGGACGTGTGACCATCGGGGCTCGAGAGGCGTTGGATCGGCTACGTGCCGCCCTCGACGCGGGTGAACTCGACCCGGACCTTGAGGCGCTACATGTCGACTTGATGAGCGCGTTTGGCAGCGTCGCGCGTCGACACAGCGATGCGAACTCGGAACCAGCCGACCTCGATATCGGGGTCCGCTTCGATGGGCCCGTCAGGTTGTTGGAGGTGGTCAACCTGCTGGTGGACACCACCGGCTACGACAACATCGACGTCGCCGTGGTCACGGGGGAGCATCCGGTGCTCGATGCCGAGGCGATGGGCGGGATTCCGCTGTACGAACGTGTTTCGGGCGCTTTTGCTGAAGCACAGATGGCAGCTATCGGCCATTTATGGGACACCGCTAAGTTCCGCGAACTCGACCGCAAGTTGCTGGCGAGATGACACCGGTCGAACCCAACCCGGATGTGGTTATCCGCCGGCTCCGGATGATGCGCGACGCGCTGGACACCCTTGACGGGTTTCGAGGGGTGGACGTCGCCCAGTTGAACGATGACCCTGTCGCCCGAGCGGCGGTCGAGCGGCTGCTCCAGGTGATTGTGGGCCTGGCCTTCGACATCAATGCCCACCTCGTTGCCAAGACCCTGGGTCGTTCACCCGAGACCGGCCGCGCCTCGTTTCACGACCTCGTCGAGGCCGGTGTGCTCGACGAGGCGCTCGCCGCCACGCTCGCCCCGTCCGCAGGGCTCAGAAACGTTTTGGTGCATCACTACGTCGACCTGCGGATGGACCTGATCGCCGATGCGGTACGCACCGTGGGAGATGGATTTCCCGCTTACATCACCGCCGTGGCTCGCTACCTCGATCCATCCTGACCCGGCCGCCCTGACCCACCCGATTGCTGGTCAATCCCAGGACATCGACGCGTTCGTCATCGTCGTCGATCGGGCCGGGTTGGAGCCCGGCGGAGGAGCGTCGTCGCTAAGGTGAACTCGTGGAACAAGCGCCGACGGGTGAGGCCGACCTTTCCACGGTCTTGACCGAACTCGGTGTCGAGGCGTCGAGCGTGGGACGAGGGCCCCTCCGGTCCGGGGTCGTGCAGCGCCCGATACTGACCGACCGACTGGTGAAGGCGATCGAGTCGCCCCTGGTCGTCCTTGCTGCACCGGCGGGGTGCGGGAAGACGATCGCTGTGAAGCTGTGGGCGGAGGCGGATCCACGGCCGTTTGCCTGGGCTCAGCTCGGCCCGCCCGACGGCGACCCGGTGTATCTCCTCCGACACATCGCCGCAGCGATTCACACCTGCTCGCCGCTGAACGATGAGGTGGTTCGGGTTCTGGTGGGGTCGGGGCGTCCGTTGGACACGGCGCTGCTCCCGACGCTCGGCCGGGCCGTGGCCGCACGGTCGCCGATGGCGATCGTGCTCGATGATGCACACCTGGCAACCTCCGATGGCGCGCTCGAGGTGATCCAAGAACTCCTGCGATACCTTCCAGCCGGATCCCAGTTGGTGCTCATCTCCCGGCAGCCTCCGCAACTGCAGCTGGCCCGACGACGCCTCGAGGGTGGACTGGTCGAGATCGACGCCGACGACCTTGCGATGGATGCTGACGAGATGCGCAGGGTGATCTCGGCGGCCGGGCTTCGCCTGAGCGAGTCCGAGACCGACGGCCTCATCAACCACACCGAGGGATGGCCGGCGGGGCTCGGCCTGTCCGTGCTTGCGTTGCGGGAGTCCGGACGTATCCGGACCGGATCCCCCGACACCGGCCGCTCGATCGCCGGGTATCTCATGGACGAGGTTTTGAGCGGCGCCGAGAAGGACACGGTCGACTTTCTGTTGCGTTCGTCGGTTCTGGAGCGGATGAACGGGCCGCTGCTCGATGAGGTGCTCGGCGGTACCTCGGCGGCCGACCTGCTCGACCGGATCGACCGGTCGGGAAACCTCTTCCTCGTTGCGCTCGACGACCGTCACGAGTGGTTTCGGTTCCACCATTTGGTGGGGGATGCGCTGCGCACCCGTCTTCAGTCCGAGCGCCCGCTCGAAGCCCGCACGCTGCGTTCGCGAGCCAGCCGCGCGCTCGAGGAACGCGGCGATATCGATGGTGCCATCCGTCAGGCCGCCGCTGCAGGAGAATCGGGCCGGGCCGCCGAACTTATCCTCGGCCACTCGCTCAAGCTGATCAACGATGGCCGGGTCGCACTGCTCGGCCAGTGGATCGAACTGGTCGGTCCAGACCTGGCCGAGCGGAACCCATCGTTGGCTCTCGCCCGGGCGTGGTACGGCGCCGGGACCGCCGACCCGACGATGATCGCGCGCTCGATCAAGGCCGCCGAGTCGCTGGTACACGACGGTCCGCTGGCCGACGGTAGCCCGTCGCTGGACGTGGCGATCGCGGCGATCCGGTCGCTCATCGCCGCCGAGGGTACGGTGGGCGTCCTGCGGGACACGGCGACCATTCGCGCCGGCGGAGGGCCAAGGACCAACCCGTGGTGGGGATACGCAACGTGCCTGGCCGGCACGGTTGCATCGCTCGACGGCGATAACACGGTGGCTCGGGACTTGATGTACGCAGGGGTGGGCGAAGTGGCTCATTCTCCCTCCTTTGAAGCTGCGTTTCTCGGGGTTTTGGCGTTGATCGAGGCGGACGATCAGGACTTTGACCAGGCGCGCCGTCGTGCCCGCCGAGCAATGAAGCTGTGTGGGGACCACAACCTTGAGGGCGTGTCGTGGGTGATCCCCGCCTACGCGGCCGAGGCACTGATGGCCGCACTTGATGGCCGTGCCGAGGAATCGCGGACTGCAGCGCTGCGTTGCCGTCGGCTGATGGCCGAGCTGGGTGACCTGTCCGCCCGGTCGGCGCTCCGGGGGTATCTTGCCCTGGCGCAGGCGGCGCTCGCCCTCGGCGATCGACAGGGCGCTCGTGCGATGGCACACGAGGCGGCGCTCGCACGTCGTCTCGACCCGACGTGTTCGTACCTCAACGTCAAACTGGACTCGCTGATGACGGTGCTCGGCGGAGCGGACGTCTCTCAGCGTGATCCGGTGTCGATCACCACCGCCGAGTTGAGGGTGCTGGCCTACCTGCCAACCCACCTGTCCCTCGGGGACATCGCCGACCGCGTGTTCGTCAGCCGCAATACCGTCAAGAGCCACGTGGCGGCGATCTACCGGAAGCTGGGTGTCGTGTCGCGCTCCGAGGCGGTGGCGGCCGCCGAGCGGCTCGGCCTGCTCGGGGTGGCAGGCCCCGTGCCCCAAACCCTCGCCGACGCCCAGCAGAAGATGGCCGACAACGCCACCTGACGAATCGTCGGCTCGGCTACAGGAGCTGTGAGATCGAGCTGATCGCTGTGTAGGCGGCAAGGGCGATCAGCAACACCACGAACCCTGTGGTCAGCTTCGAGGCCGGCACGCGATCGGCGATACGTTTGCCCAGCACGGTGCCGACGATGGCCAGCACCAGGAACGGCAGCGCGTCGCCCCAGTGGATGTCGAGCGACCCGGCCCGCAGGCCGAGCGCCATGGCCGAGTTGATGGCGATGACCACCAGCGACGTGCCCACTGCGTCGGGCATCGAGAACCCCATGGTGAGCACCAGTGCGGGGACGATGACGAAACCGCCGCCGACGCCAAAGAAGCCGGTCATCAGGCCGACGACGGTGCCGGCGAGCAGCACCTTGGGCAGGGCGGCCCAGCTGAGGCTCTCGGGGTCGTCGGCTCTGGGGGCCGCAGGAGGGTCGCCAGTCTGCCCGGCATGGTCTGCGGCCGGCGAAGCCAACGCAGCATCACGGACCGGGGCCGCCGGCGAACGCGTGGAGGTCACCGACGCACCGGAACCCGCCGGGGCCGCGACAACCTCGGGGGTCTCCACGGCGGGGTCGGTCGCCGCAGGGGAGACGCTCTTGTTGCGGCGCCACATGGCGACAGCCGCCGCCACCATCACGCCGCTGAAGGCCAGCAGCAGCACATCGGGGTCGACCGCCTGGTTCGCGGCGGTACCGATGTAGCTGCCGCCCAGACCGGTGATGCCGAACAACAGCCCATGGCCCCACTTCACCCGGCCGGCCCGCCAGTGCGACCCGACGCCCATGAACGACGCGGCGCCGACGACGAGCAGGCTGGTGCTGGTGGCGACCTGGGCGGTCTCGCCTGCCCCGTACACCAGCGCGGGGACGGCCAGGATCGAACCGCCCCCTCCGAGGGCACCCAAGCTGAGCCCGATCAACAGACCGAGGGGACTGGCGAGCAGGCCGCGCATCGGCTCAGGCCCGCCCGGTGAGCTCGTCGACCATCTTGTCGATGTCGCACGAGTTGCTCTGGTTGTACGGCAGGCGCCCGAGGAGGTTGCCCATCATGCAGGTGTTGGATGCGGCTGCGAAGGCGAGCCCGCCGCCGACCGCTCCGGCCAGAAACCGAGCCTTGGGGAACTTGACGCTGGCCAGCACGCTGCCGGCAATCATCGAGCCGGCGACCATGCGAACCTGGCGTTCGATGTCCCAGCGAGCCTCGCCGCGCGTGAGCGGGCGGCTGCCGTCATCCCACCCCATCAGCCCCCCTTCAAGGATGTGGGTGTTGGACATCCCGGAACCGGCGAGCGTGCGGTTGGCCTGGGCTGCCCGGCCGCCCGACCGGCAGATGATCACCACCGGCACGTCGAGGTGGGCGCGGATTTCGTCGGCGTGCTCGCCCAACATGTTGAGCGGCACGTTGTAGCTGCCGGGGATGTGGGCGGTCTCGAACTCGGCCGGGCTACGGACGTCGAGCAGCCTCACGTCGTCGCCACGCTCGAGCCATCCGGCCATGGTTGCGCAATCGAGTCGATCGCCGGTGAACTCGGCGGCAGTCGGGGTGGTCGTGAGGGTAGGGGAGGGCATAGGAGGTTCCTTTGTTCGGGGGAGAGTTGGGGAGGAGCGGCGATGGGGCCGCTCGGGGTTAGGCCGGGGCGTGCAGCGCAACCCAGGCGTCGTAGCCGCCGAGCAGGTCGGAGACGTCGGTTGCGCCCTGTGAGCGCAGCCAGCTGGCGCCCAGCGAGGAGCGGTAGCCGCCGGCGCAGTGCACGACGATCGGGCGGTCGAGGTCGATCTCGTCGAGACGGTCCTGCATCTGGGCCAGGGGAATTTCAAGCGCCCCGGGGATGGAGCCGAGGGCGATTTCGCCCGGGTTGCGCACATCGATGACCTGCACGTCGTCGCTGGCAATGCGTGCCTCGTCGAACGCTGCTGCGGTCAGGCGGGAGCACCGCGCGGTGACTTCAGGTTGGGTGACGAACGCAGCCTCGGGGCCTTCGAGAACGCCGATGACGTTGTCGAAGCCGATGCGTCCCAGGCGCAGCTGCGCTTCGGCGCCTTGGCCGGGGTCGGTGATCAAGACGATGTCGGCATCGTGGGGCACGGCGATGCCGGCAAACTCGGCATAACGGCCTTCGAGGCCCACGTTGAGCGATCCGGCCAGGTGCCCCTGGGCGAAGTCGAGGGCGTCACGCACGTCGAGGACGGCCGCCCCATTGCGCTGAGCTTCGAGCACCTGCTCCAGGTTGAGCTGTGCGGGCGGATCGGTGTCGAGCAGCTCGCGGTCGGAACGGTTGGCTACGGCGTCGAAGAAGAAGTACTTGGGCGCCGCTGGCTGTCCCTCGGTCACCAGCTCGACGAAACGTTCCTTGCTCATCGGTGCGAGGGCGTAGTTGCTTTGGCGCTGTTCGCCCAGGGTGGAGCTGGTCTCGGTGGACAGGTTTTTACCGCAGGCCGAACCGGCGCCGTGTGCCGGGAACACCCGGGTCTCGTCGGGCAACGGCATGATCTTGTTGCGCAGCGAGTCGTAGAGCTGCCCGCCCAACTCCTCGGCGGTCACGCCGATCGAGCTCAGCAGGTCGGGACGCCCGACATCACCGATGAACAGCGTGTCGCCCGTCAGCACGCCGTATGGCGTCTCGTCATCGGGATGTTCGTAGACGACCACCGAGATCGACTCGGGGGTGTGGCCAGGGGTCGCTCGAAACTCCAGCGTGACCTCGCCCAACGAAATCCGCTCGCCGTCGGTCACCTTGCGGATGGCGAACTCGGTGTCGGCTGCTTCGCCGTAGATGATCTCGGCGCCGGTCGCGGCCGCCATCTCGAGGTGGCCGGAGAGGAAGTCGGCGTGGACGTGGGTTTCGATGACGTATTTGATCTCGACTCCGGCCTCTTTGGCGTCGGCCAGGTATTCCTCAATGTCGCGTCGGGGGTCGACCACGGCGGCCACCCCTGCGTCCGTATCAGCGACCATGTAGCTCGCGTGGGACAGGCAGTCCAGGTAGTACTGGGTGAACAACATCGGTGTCTCCTCGATGGTGGTACCGCTCAGGCGAGTCGGTTAAACGAATGTCCGTACATTAGCACCAACCGTCCGACCGTACGTCTATTCCCAAGCCGTGCTGAGCAGCGTCGGCGACTTGCCCTGTCAGTGTGAGGTGGCAGACGTCGCTTGACAACCCCGCGGCAACTCCGGGATCGCCCGGTTTGGCTCACCTGCCGAAGTGACGAGACCGGCGGACAACTTGGGCGATGTGGTCGGTGATCCGTATGTTCGTACCTATGGTGAACCCGGTCGATCGATCCAGTCCGCTGCCCCTGTGGTGCCAGGTCTCGGACGACCTTCGGCGTCGGTTGGACGCCGGCGACTTTGCCGAGCACTTCCCCGGCGACGGTGAGCTGATGGAGGCCTACGGCGTCAGCCGTCACACCGCACGGGAGGCGGTGCGGCGCTTGGCCGATGCAGGCCTGGTCGTTCGGGAACGGGGTCGGGGAACCCGCGTGACCTCCCCAGGCATCGAACAACCGCTGGGCACCCTGTACTCCCTGTACCGATCGATCGAGGCCCAAGGCTACGAACAGCACAGCGTCGTTCGGGCACTCGATGAGCGCACCAATGCCGAGGCGGCCGGCGTGCTGGGCCTCGACGAAGACGAGGCGCTGGTGTACCTCGAGCGATTGCGGCAGGCCGACGGTCGCGCGCTGGCGCTCGACCGCTCATGGCTGCCCGCGTCGCTTGCCCGCCCCATCCTCGACTGCGATTTCAGTCGCACCGCCCTGTATGGCGAGTTGGCCGAGCGCACCGGTGTTCAGCCGTGTTCGGGCTGGGAGCGCATCCACCCCGAACTGCCCACCGCGGAGCAGCGTAGCCTGCTGGGCATCGGGGCGAAACAGCCGGTGTTTGCCATCGAGCGGGTCACCTACGGCCCCGACCGGCAACACCCGATCGAATGGCGCCACAGCATCGTGCGGGGTGACACGTTCGCCTTCGTGGCCCGCTGGGACTCCCGCGACCAGGGTGCCCAGGCGGTGATGGAGGCTGAAGTGCTGGCGTAACGCTCGCGCTGCGGAACACGCTCGCCGATTACTCAGCGAGTCAGCGCCTCCAGCGCCTCGCCCATCAGGCGATGCACCAGGTTGATGGCCTTAAGGGGGCGCAGCATCACCCGAAACTCCACGATCCGTCCGTCGTCGTCGATGCGGATGATGTCGACGCCGTTGACGTAGGTGCCTTCGAGCGACGTCTCAAACTCCAGTACGGCGGTGTCACCGTCGAGCACCTGCTTGACGTACCGGAAGGCCGTCTCGGTGCCGCCCGAGCCGTCACCGGTCGGCTTCGATCCTGGCAACGTCTGCTTGGCCGCTTCCAAGTACAGGGCGGTCACCGCCTTGCCCGCCTGAGGCGTATAGATGATCGGCGAGTAGAACACGACGTCGTCGGCCAGCAGCGACTCGAGCCCGTCCGGCTCGTCGCCCTGCAGGTAGGCATGCCAGCGGTCGATGGTCTGGTGAATGGTTGATGCTTCCATCGCCCTGACGATAGGCCCGGGTTGGTGGACGGGCTGACAGGATGTGTCGATGAAGCTTGCGATGGCCCTCAACTACTCCGGCGACCCACGCGACACGGCGGCCGAGGCCGCCGACCTGGAACGGGCCGGTATCGACGTGGGATGGGTGGCCGAGCTGTACAGCTTCGACGCCGTGTCCATCCTGGGATATCTGGCGGCCAAGACCGAGACGATGGAGTTGGGCTCGGCGATCCTGCCCATCTACAGCCGTACCCCGACGCTGACCGCCATGACGGCCGCCGGGCTGGATGCGGTGTCGGAGGGCCGCTTCATTTTGGGCATCGGCGCGTCCGGGCCCCAGGTGATCGAGGGCTGGCACGGCGTGCCCTACGACAAGCCGATCGGGCGCCAGCGTGAGCTGATCGAGATCTGCCGCAAGGTGTGGCGCCGCGAAGTGGTCACCCACGACGGCCCCAGCTATCACCTGCCCCTGCCCGAGGGCGAGGGCACCGGGCTGGGCAAACCGCTGAAGCTGATCAACCACCCCAAGCGGGCCAACATCCCCGTGTACATCGCTTCGTTGGGGCCCAAGAACGTCGAGGTGACCGCCGAGATCGCCGAGGGGTGGCTCCCGGTGTTCTTCCACCCGGAGAAGGCCGCCTCGGTGTGGGGCGACTCGCTCGCAGCGGGCGCCGCCAAACGCGACCCGTCGCTGCCCCCGCTCGAGGTGGTCGCCGGCGGCACCGTGTCGATCTGCGGCGAGGCGGAGGCGGCCGAGATCCGCAACGGCGCCCGCTTTATGACGGCGCTGTACGTCGGCGGCATGGGCGCCAAGGGCAAGAACTTCTACAACAACATCTTTTGCAAGTACGGCTACGAGGAGGCCGCAGAGCAGATTCAGGATCTGTACCTGGCCGGCAAGAAGGAGGAGGCGATGGCGGCGGTGCCTCAGGAGTTCCTCGACGCCACCTCGATGGTGGGCGACGAGGGCTACGTGCGCGAGCGCATCGAGGCCTACAGGGCCGCCGGCGTCACCCGCTTGCAGGTCCACCCGGTGGGCGAGAATCCGTTGGAGTTGATCGAGAAGGTCAAGGGCTGGGCGGGCTGAGCGCCGGCGGCCGGCGGGCGCTTGGCCCGGCCAGGGTCGACGGAATGCATCGGGCTCACCACTAGCTTGGTTGGGGTGACACCACGCGACTTCTTCGGCTCCCGAGACTCCGACGACTACTTCGCCTGGGACGATCTCAACGAGCCTGACCAGCCCATCGACGTCGCCACCACCCGGGAGTGGAACTCGCTCGTCGACGTCTTCGAGACAGTTCGGGGTCGCCACCTGCGCGACCTGCTGGCCGAGTCCGGGCGCCGAACTGCGATGACCCTCGAAGTCGGCGACCTGTACCTGGACTTCACCCGGCACCGGGCCACGCCCGAACTGTTGGACGCCCTGGTGGTCGTCGCCGAGCGGGCGGGGCTGAGTGAACGGCGCGACGCCATGTTTGCCGGCGAGCACATCAACAGCACCGAGGACCGAGCGGTCGGCCACGTCGCTCTCCGCGCCCCGGACGATGCGTCCTTCGAGATCGATGGAACCGACGTGGTTCCCGAGGTGCATGAGGTGCTCGAGGCGATGGCCGAGCTGACCGACCGTGTGCACTCGGGCGAGTGGGTGGGGGCCACCGGCGAGCCAATCCGCACGGTCATCAACGTGGGCATCGGCGGCTCCGATCTGGGCCCCGAAATGGCCTATCGGGCCTTGCGCAGCTACCGCCAGGACGGCATCGAGTGCCGGTTCGTGTCCAACGTCGACCCGGCCGGGATCGCCGCGGCCACCGATGGCGTCGACCCAGCGACCACCTTGGTCGTCGTCGTGTCGAAGACGTTCACGACCGACGAGACCCTCACGAACGCGCAGACGCTGAAGGAGTGGATCCGCGCTGGGCTTGCAGGCCCCACCGACGCTGCTGCCACGGGCGACGCAGACGCTGCGGGGACCATCGAAGAGAGCGATGGCGAGCCGGCACCCACTCAGGAACATGGTTTTGCTGCAGAGCTCGCCTCCAAGCTGACCGACGATGCGGACGATGCGGACGATGCGGACGATGCGGACGATGCGGACGATGCGGACGATGCGGACGATGTCGATGCCGATGCCGATGCCGATGCCGATGCCGATGCCGACGACGCCGAAGACGATGACGACGATGACGACGACGCCGACGCCGACGCCGACGATGACGGCGATGACGATGACGAGGCCTGGGTGGCCAAGCACTTCGTCGCCGTGTCGACCAACGCTGAGGCGGTGGTCGAGTTCGGCATCGACCTCGACAACATGTTCCGTATCTGGGACTGGGTCGGCGGCCGCTATTCGGTGTGGTCGGCGGTGGGGCTCAGCCTGATGCTCGCGGTCGGCGAGGACGACTTTCGAGCGCTCCTCGATGGGGCCCACACGATGGACGAGCACTTCCGCACCGCCCCGCTGCGCGACAACGCACCCGTGCTCGTCGGGCTCCTCCGGGTGCTCTACCGGGACCTGTACGGCTTCCCGACCCATGCTGTGCTGCCCTACGCCGCCGACCTGGCTCGGTTCCCCGCCTATCTGCAACAACTGGACATGGAGTCAAACGGTAAGCGGGTGCGCCTCGACGGCAGCCCGGCCACACTGCGCACAGGATCGGTCGTCTGGGGCCAGCCTGGCACCAACGGCCAGCACGCGTTCTACCAACTACTCCATCAGGGCACTTCGATCGTCCCGGTCGACCTGATCGCGTTCAGCGAGTCGGTCGACGACGAGGGGGATCACCAGCGCAAGCTGCTGGCCAATGTGCTGGCTCAAGGGCGGGCATTGGCCGAGGGACGCACCGCGGAGGAGGCTGAGGCGGCCGGGGTTCCCGCCGATCAGGTGGCGCACCGCACCTTCCCCGGCAACCGGCCGAGCACGACCATCCTGGCGCCCGAGCTCACCCCGGCCGTCCTCGGGCAGCTGATCGCCATGTACGAGCACAGCGTCTTCACCCAAGGCGTGATCTGGGGCATCAACAGCTTCGACCAGTGGGGGGTTGAGCTGGGCAAGGAGTTGGCCAGCGAGATTCTGGAGCAGCTCGAGTCCGATGAGGCTCAGCAGGCCAGCGGCGGTGCGGCCCGTTGGGTGCTCGATCAGGGCTGACCCTGCGGTCGTCTAGCGAACGTCCATCAGGTCGACGGTAAAGATGAGGGTCTCGTTGGGGGCGATCGCCCCGGGGGCGCCGCGGCTGCCGTAAGCCTGATGCGGCGGGATGATCAGCGTGCGACGGCCGCCCACCTTCATGCCCTGCACACCGGTGTCCCATCCTTCGATCACCTGGCCGGCGCCGAGGCCGAAGTCCAGGGGTGCGCCGCGATCCCACGAGGCGTCGAACTGCTCGCCGGTCGACCAGGCGACGCCGACGTAATGCACCGACACGCGCGACCCGGCGGTGGCCTCGGGGCCGTCGCCCACCTGGTCGTCGAAGATCTGCAATTCGGCGGGTTTGTCGCCAGCGGGTACGGCTACAACGGGTTTATCCATCCGGCCACCGTAGCGGGATGGACAATCAGTGCTTTGTCGGAGCTGTGAGTCGGGTGCGCTGACGCCCGGCTGTGTCGAAGTTCTCCGGCGCCAGCCAGGAGCGATGGGCGGCGGCGACCGCCGGCCATTCATCATCGGTGATCGCCAACCAGGCGGTGTCGCGACTGCGGCCCTTGTAGACGACCGCTTTGCGAAACGTGCCCTCGTAACGGAACCCGAACCGCTCAGCTGCGACCCGGGAGCGGGCGTTGAGGTCATCGCACTTCCACTCGACCCGCCGGAAGCCAAGGTCGAAGGCGTGGGTAATCAGCAGCGACACCGCCTCGGTGGCGGCGGTCGTGCGCTGCAACTCAGGGGCGAAGGCGACCGAGCCGATCTCGATCACTCCGTGGACGGCGACGATACGGAGGTAGGCCAAGTACCCGACTGGTCGGCCGTCGACCACGGCGGCGAACGGCAGCTGCTCTGGGGAGTCGCACAAAGTGCAAAGCGCTGCCCGCAATTCCTCGACGTCGGCGAAAGGCCCGTACTGCAGGTAGGTCCAGAGCGAGTCGGGTGCGTCGATGAAGGCGTCGAACAACGGGGGCGCATGTACCGAAGGGTCGAGCGGCTCCAGGCGCACGGTGCGGCCGGCCAGATCAATTGGGGCAGGGAACGGTGGTGGCCGCCAGTCGCCTAAGGACGGACCGATCGGTTGGTCGAACGCGTTCGTCGGCATTTGGCGAGCCTACGGATGGTCAGCCGTCGAAGCAGGGCGATATTCGGGGTCGTGCAACCTGGAAATCGGCCGCTACGCGCCCTGGTATCCGGCTGCGATGTGGTCGGTCCACCATTGGGGGGCGACGCTGAAGATGGAGTTGAGGTCGACGTAGTCCCACCAGCGGTCCACTTTGCCGTCTCGCACCTCCATCACCGAGCAGAACCGCACCTCTGCGTGCTCGCCGTCGCGCCACCACCACTCCTCCAGGTGCTCGGTGATCACCATGTCGCCGGTGACGACGATGGTGCCGGGGTGGAGCCGGTAGTCGCTGAGCAGCTCCAGACCCAGACGCAGCCGTGCCTCGGTCTGGGCCGGACCGTGGGCGCCAGGCTCGACGCCGATGACGGGCACATCGACGTAGTGGCCCCGCTCGCTCATCATGGCGCCGACAGCGGCGAAGTCCCGCTGGTTCAGTGCGTCCCAGAACCGTTCAACCAGTTCGCGCCGATCGTCGTCCGTCATGTCGCTCAAGGGCCCTCCCGCTCCGGTAACGTCCAGTTTGATAGTTCACTCGCTGGGACCAGCACCCCCGGGTTGGTGCTCCCCGTCGTGACGGCGATGCTACGTGGGCTGTCAGCGAGGCGCGGGCCTGGAGTTCGGGTGGTGCTGGCGACCGCACCAGCACCGGTGTGGAAGGGTGCGGGAGCGCCCCAACCGACCGATCACCCCCAGGAGACCCAGATGGCATCTCGCCGAGAACGCGTCCGCTTCACCGGTGCTGGTGGCGACCAGCTGGCTGGCAGGGTCGAGTTGCCCGCTGGGCCGATCCGGGGCGCAGCGCTGTTTGCCCACTGCTTCACATGCTCGTCCGACGTCGCCGCCGCCTCCCGGATCTCGGTGGCCCTCGCCGAGGCCGGCATTGCGGTGATGCGGTTCGACTTCACCGGGCTGGGCGCGTCCGAGGGCGACTTTGCCGATACCAACTTCTCCACCAACGTCGCCGACCTGATCGCAGCATCTTCGTACTTGAGCGACCACTTCCAGGCACCGGGCCTGTTGATCGGGCATTCGTTGGGTGGGGCGGCCGTGTTGGCCGCCGCACCGGAGCTCGACTCGGTGAAGGCGGTCGTCACGATCGGTGCGCCGTCCGAGCCGAGCCACGTGGAGGCGTTGCTCGGCGAGGACCGGGCACGGCTCGAGACCGATGGCGAGGCGACGATCGATATCGGCGGTCGGCCGTTTCGGGTCAAGGCCCAACTGTTGGAGGACCTGCGCCATCGCACCATCGATGAGTGCTTGGCCGACCTGGGTGCGGCGCTGCTGGTGATGCACTCGCCCGTCGACAACGTCGTCGGCGTGGGGAACGCCGCCGAGATCTACCAGGCGGCCCGTCACCCGAAAAGCTTCATCGCTCTCGACGGGGCGGATCACCTGCTGAGCAAACGGCGCGACTCCGACTTTGCCGCGTCAATGATCCGGGCCTGGGTGGAGCGCTACCTGGACGATGCCCCCGAGACGAAGCCGGCGGACGGTGAGGGGGTCGTGGTGTCAGAGATGGGAGAGGGCAAGTTTCTCAACCAGGTGGTGGCCGGTGCCCATCGCTTCCTGATGGACGAGCCGATCTCGGTCGGGGGCTACAACGCCGGGCCCAACCCGTACGACCTACTGGCAGCGGCGCTCGGCGGATGTACGTCGATGACAATGCGGATGTACGCCGAACACAAGGGCATCCCGCTGGAACGGGTCGAGGTCGCAGTGCGTCACGCCACGACACACTGCGAGGACTGCGAAGCCGCGGCGACCGGAGCAACCCCGAAGATCGATGAGTGGACCCGGGTACTCCATATCGATGGCGACATCACCGACGATCAGCGGGCCGGTCTGGTGCGCATCGCCGACCGTTGCCCGGTGCACCTCACGCTGGAACGCTCCTCGATCGTGGTCACCGAGGTGGCGGACGACGGTGGAGTCAACCGCTGAGACGGGGATCGCGCCACATCAGCCAGGACGGCGGGGCGTTGCGGTACGCGAGCGTCTCGATCAGCTCGAAGCCGTGCCGCGAATAGAACGCCACGTTCTCTTCCTTGGACGATTCGACGTAGGCACCCATGCTCTGCTCATCGCAGCGGCTGGTGACCGCTTGTATCAAGGCTCCACCGACCCCACTGCCCTGATGCGCCGGATCGGTGCCGAGCAAGGCGAGAAACCAATGTGGCGGCTCGGAGGGGTGGGCACGCTCAATTTGAGAGAGCAGGCGGATCGCCGCCGGAAGTCACGAACGGAACAGCCGGACGGATGGCAACGCGACGGCCGCCGCTTCCTTCATCGTGGGTTTCCAACGTCCGGGCGGACTCCAGATGGCGACGCCGCGCACTTCCTCGTCGACCAGCACCTCGCCATGCCCCTGCATCTGAGCTCGGGCATCGGCCTCGAACCAGGCTGCCGCTCGGCTGATCCAATCCGCCCGGGGCGAGGTGATGTAGTTCCACACCGGGTCGTCGACGAACGCGGCGGCCAGGATGGCCCCGACTCGCGGCAGGTCGTCGGGGGTTGCAGAGCGAACGCCGGGCATGGCGGAAACCTAGGCCGCCGCGGGGCCCCGGCGGGACGCGCCACCGGTCGGGGCGAAAGCCAAGCACCACCGGGTGACCGGTGCTAGTTCGGCGTCCACCGATCGGGATCGTTGCCACCCCCCGGCAATGCGATCACTGGTCCCTGGGGGACTGGCGGGTCGTAGCCGGCCGGTTGCACGACGACGGCAAACGCATGGTCGCGACGCTCCAGGTCGGAGGCGAAGGCTTCGATCTCGGCCAGCAGATCGTCGGGCACTTCCACGACGTTGCGGCGAGTGAGCGCGATCAGGGTCCCGTCGTAGAGGGAGACGATCGGGTCGTCGAGGGTACGACCGACCGCCGCCTGGTCGAAGTACAGCCCGGTGTCGGTGCGGGCCAACCCCGGAGCGGCGATCAGCGTGGTGGCATCGATGCGGGCAGCCAAGTTTTCGGCGCGCTGACCCAAGTCGCCGAACTCGGACGGGTCAGCGGTCCCGAACCTCGCAAGCACCTCGATCCCGGGCTCGCCGGCGGCGGTGTTGGCAGCGACGCCGCTGCGGGTCGACAGTTCCCATTGTTCGTCGCCGGTGGCCGTGCGACCGACGCCGAACTGTGCCAGCAGCGGGGTATCGGGCTCGAAGCGGAGGTCGGCACCGGCGGCGAGCAGCTCATCGATGACGGCGGGAAAAAGGGTGAGCGACGTGAGGTACGGGGTCTCGATGGTGAGCACCGGCCCGCGTTCGGCCAGCTTCCGGGGGGCATCGGCTAGCGCCGAGTGCAGCTCGGACGCCGGCCCGTTGGCCCACGACGGGCTACCGCTCTCCAGCCCGTGGGCGTCCACCGAGTAGACGGTGAGGCCGACGACGATGGCGAGGGCCGCCGCAGCTCCGGCACCGGATCGGGCGAGGGCCGGAAGTCGTTCGGTGCCCGGCACGGCCGTCAGCACGGCGTCGAGCGCGACCAAGGCCAACCCCGATGCTATGAACGCCCCAACCGGGAACAGCCAGCGCAGGTAGGCGGCGGTCGCAAACGTCGTCTCGGAGATGTTGGCCAGCGTGGCCAGCGATGCCAGCGTCACGACGCCGGCGGCACCCGCAACCGCCATCAGCGGCACCGACCGACGCCGACGGGCCCACCACGCCGCACCCGCGAGGACGGCGAGGTAAGCGCCGAACACGGCGACCGAGGGGCCCACGTCCCAGCGGGCACCGGTGCTGTTCTCCCACGTCGCTGGGTCGGGGAAGGCCCAGGCCGGTGGGATCAGCACGGTGTCGGCGAAGGTCTGAACCGCAAAGCCGATGCCACGTCCGCCGCCGAGTCGGTCGGCGTTCTCGGCCATGGCCGTCACGTTGCCGGGCGCTCCGTCCGGGGCGACGAACTGCTCCCATGCCGGCAGCGTCCACAGAGCCACCAACACTCCGACCGCAACCAGCAGCGTCGGTAGGCGCCTCCCGGTGTTGGTAGATCCGGCTGTGACGGCGGCCGGGACCGGACCGGCGTCGGCGGCGTGGACCTCGTCGTGACCGGTGCCCTTGTGCTGCTCTGTCGTGGCGCCGACCGAGGCTGGTTCGACGGTGTGGGTGGCGTCCCTTTCGTGATCGGTGCCCCTTTCGTCATCCGCCGGCTTCGAGCCCGTCGGCGGGCGTCGCTCCGCTCGTTCCCTTCGGCGATCGGCCCACCACCAGCCGATGCCGGCCAGCAGCGAGGTGCCGACCAGGGCCGCCGACAAGACGACGTAGGCCAGGCTGGTCTGTGCGCACAGGCTGGCCCAGAACACGGTCATCGTCGGCCCCCACCGGTCGCCCGCCATGGATGCCCACAAGCCGACCGCTGCGGCGAAAAAGGCCAGCAGCGGCAGGTTGTGGGTCCATGGGTCGGACAGCACCTCGCTGCCCATCGAGGCGGTCAGCGCCAGCACCCCGAGGCCGAAGACGGCGACACCGCGGCGCCGTCCGATCCGCCATGCCATCCAGACGGCCGAACCGGCGGCGCCGGCGTTGATCATCGCGGATCCCACCCGTACCCCGACCGGGCCGAACAGGCGGCGGAACGGTGCCAGCAGCTGAAACGGCATGGGGCCAGGGTGGTTCATGATGATGCCGGTGGCGGTCGAGCGCGACGACCAAGTGGCGAGCATCGGGTTGTTGGACGTGGCGACATCCCACGCCCGGGTCGAGTAGATGCCGTTGTCGAGGGTGGGGTACCAGCGCTGAACGGCGGCTCGGGCGCCTGCAACCAATGCAGGCAAGGCGGCCACGAGGGCCAGCAGCGGTGCTGGACGGGGCCGACGTCGATGCATTCGCCGCCCGTGGTTCACCAAGCAGATCGTAGGGCAGCGTGCCACACACGGGGTGGGCACAGTTCGGGGACCTCCGGGACGCCCGTCGGCCCTCCGACCACATGCCTACCCGCTCGCTTGTTGACCGTTGGGTGGTCACGGCGCAATCTTGGGTGGACTTTGTGTCAACAGGTGGCTCAGAGTCCACCCGAGTCCGCCCTCGAAAAGGGGAGTCTCCAACCTTTGGGATGATTACGGGTCAACAGGTGACCTCCAATCATCCCAAAGGTCCGAGATCATCCGGCTCTGGGACGGAGCGACGAGCGGTTGCCGTCGATGCTGCTCAGCGACGACCGCGGAGCAGCCGGCCGGGGCGCGCTCCGGTGTCGACGTCGTGGCGGCGGGTGACCACGCCGGACACGACGGTGGCGTCGTAGCCCGAGGCGTACTGCACCAGGCGGCGGCCGCCGGCGGGCAGGTCGTGGATCAGCTCGGGCTGGGCGAGGGCCAGGGTCTCGAAGTCGATCACGTTGAGGTCGGCCTTCTTGCCCGCCTCGACGACGCCCCGGTCGCCCAGCCCGTACAGCTCGGCGGTGCGCTGGGTCTGCAGGTGCACCGCCTGGGCCAGGTCGATGCCGGCGCCCCGGCTGCGGTCGCGGGCCCAGTGGGTGAGCAGGTACGTGGGGATCGACGCGTCGCAGATCATGCCGCAGTGCGCCCCGGCGTCGCCCAGCGACGACACCGAGCCGGGATGCAGCAGCATTTCCCGGATGGCGTCGTGGTTGCCGTTGGCGTAGTTGAACAGCGGCAACATGAACATCGCCTTGCCGTCGTCGGCCAGCATCGCCTCGTAGGTGGCGGCCAGTGCGTCGGTCCCGGCGGCGGTGGCCATCGCTCCGAGGGAGGCTTCGGCGAGCGGTTCGTAGTTGGGTGGGGTGCCCAACGGAAACATCTTGTCGGTCATCATCGCCAGAAACGGGCCGATGCCGTCGAACGGATTGTCGGGGTTGAGCGGGCCGTCGGCCTCGGCGAGGATGGCGTCGCGCACCGCTGGCTTGGCGAGCTGCTCGATCCGCTCGGGCAGCGGCAGACCGGCGAGGGCGTCGTAGGTGGGGCGCTTGGCGAACGGATGGTTGGTCTGCAGCCCGACGAGCATGCCGAAGGGGCGCGCTGCCACCTGGGCGCGCATCGGGATGCCCCGCTCCAGCAGCTTGTCGAAGCGCTCGAACACGTCCTGCCACAGGTTGGGGTCGGTGTCGGTCTGCAACACCATGAACGCCAACGGCTGGCCGGTTTCCTCGGCCAGGTCGGCCATCCAGCCCATCTCGTCGGTGGTGGTGCCCCGGTCGAGCATGGTGAGGCCGCCTTGGGCAACCTCGAAGACCCCGCCGCCGCCGGCCTTGATCGCCCGCCCGAGGGCAAAGAGTTCCTCCCGCTCGGCGAAGGTGCCCGGCACCGGCTCGCCGTCCTTGGCCAGGTGCGCCAACGTGCGCGAGGTGGAGAAGCCCAGGGCCCCGGCCTCGATCGCTTCCCGCACATGTGCGGCCATCTCCGCAGAGTCCTCGGCCGAGGCCGGCTCGTTGCGGGCGCCGGCGTCACCCATGACGTAGCCGCGAACAGCTCCGTGGGGGATCTGGGTGCCCACGTCCATCGCCCAGCTCCGGGTGTCGAGCACGTCGAGGAACTCGGTGAAGCGTTCCCAACCCCAGGTGATGCCTTCGGCCAGCGCGGCGCCGGGGATGTCCTCGACCCCCTCCATCAGCTGGATCAGCCACTCCTCCTTGCCGGGACGCACCGGGGCGAAGCCCACCCCGCAGTTGCCGGTGACCACCGTCGTGACGCCGTGAGAGGCGGACGGCTCCAGCTGGGAGTCCCAGGTGGCTTGACCGTCGTAATGGGTGTGGATGTCGACAAAGCCGGGCGTGACCAGGCGTCCGGTGGCGTCGATCGTCTCGGCTGCTTCGCCGTCGAGCGTCTCGCTGACCGCCACGATGCGGCCGTCGTTCACCGCCACGTCGGCGCGCCGGGGCGGCGCCCCGGTGCCGTCGACGAGCGTGCCCCCGGTGATCAACAGGTCGTACATGGTGTCCCCCCTCTTCGCCACCGCCCCCCGGCGCCAGCCCGTGCAGTTTGCCGCACTGTCGCCTGCGGTGCGCTGAACGCGTGACAGCTCGGCACCTTCCGATAGGCGACACCTATCGGTGCGATGGGCACAAACGATCGAGTATGACTATCGAAATGGAGGTATCAATAGGTAGAGTATCTCTTGAAGTCACGAGGGCGTTCGAAGTCATTGAGCCCCTCCCACCGAAAGGACCCCCAGTCTCATGTCACTCATCAACACCAAGCTGCAGCCGTTCACCGCTACCGCCTTCAAGAACGGCGAGTTCGTCGACGTGACCGACGAGGACCTGCTCGGCGCCTGGTCGATCGTGTTCTTCTACCCGGCCGACTTCACCTTCGTCTGCCCGACCGAGCTGGGTGACCTGGCCGACCACTACGACGAGCTCCGCGAGCTGGGCGTCGAGGTGTACTCGGTGTCCACCGACACCCACTTCACCCACAAGGCCTGGCACGGATCCTCCGAGACGATCGGCAAGATCCAGTACGCCATGATCGGCGACCCGACCGGAACCGTCTCGCGCAACTTCGACATCCTGCGCGAGGACGAGGGCCTGGCCAACCGCGGCACGTTCGTGCTCGATCCCGACGGCGTCATCCAGGTGATGGAGGTCACCGCCGAGGGCGTTGGCCGCAACGCCGCCGAGTTGGTGCGCAAGGTGCGCGCCGCCATCTACGTGCGCAAGAACCCGGGCGAGGTCTGCCCCGCCAAGTGGGAAGAGGGCGAAGAGACCTTGGCCCCCTCATTGGACCTGGTCGGCAAGATCTGACCTGCCTTCCACCCGGGCGGCTCGCCGCCCACATGTAATCCCCCACCCCCCCCATGGAGAGGCGGCGGAGCGACCTCGGTCGCTTCGCCGTCTCGTCTACCCCGCCAACCCCGGCGGCCACCCGTACGAACCCGTAACCCGCCGAGGAGCCTCGACATGCTCGATTCCAACCTGACCGAACAACTCAGAGGACACCTGACCAAGGTGACCCGCCCGATCGAGCTGGTCGCCGCTCTCGACGACGGCCCCAAGTCGACCGAGCTGTGGGAGTTGCTCACCGAGATCGCCGCCCTCTCGGACAACGTTTCAGCGGTTCGCAATCCTGTCGACGTCGGTGATCGCTCCGCCTCTGCCTCTGCCGAAGGCAGCGACGACACTGCCGAAGGCAGCGACGCCACAGGCGGGCGACGTCCCTCGTTCACGATCGACCGGGTGGGCACCGACGTGTCGGTCGGATTTGCCGGCATCCCGATGGGCCACGAGTTCACATCGCTGGTGCTTGCCCTGCTTCAGGTCGGCGGACACCCGCCTGCGGTGTCCGATGAGGCGGCCGAGGCGATCGAGAACCTCGAGGGCGAGTTTCACTTCGTCACCTACATGTCACTGTCGTGCCAGAACTGCCCCGACGTCGTCCAGGCACTCAACGCCATGGCGGTGCTCAATTCCAGCATCAGTCATGTGGCCGTCGACGGCGCCCTGTTCCCCGCCGAGGTCGAGGCCAACAACGTGCTCGCCGTCCCCACCGTGCTGCTGAACGGCGAGCCGTTTGGCCAGGGGCGCATGACGATCGAGGAGATCCTCCCTCGCCTCGACACCGGCGTCGGTGAGCGGGAGGCTGCGCGTATCGATGCGCTCGACCCGCTGGACGTGTTGGTTGTCGGCGGCGGTCCAGCCGGTGCGTCGGCGGCGATCTACGCCGCACGCAAGGGTATCGCCACCGGGGTGGTCTCCGAGCGCTTCGGCGGCCAGGTGCTCGACACGATGAGCATCGAGAACCTGATCTCGGTCCCTTACACCGAGGGCCCCAAGTTGGCCGCAGCGATCGAGGCCCACGTGGCCGAGTACGACGTCGATGTGATGCACAACCAGCGGGCCGCCAAGCTCATCCCGGCCGAGGTGCCCGGTGGGCTGGCGACGGTCGAGCTGGAGAACGGCGCCACCCTGCAGGCCCGCACGGTGGTGCTGTCCACCGGTGCCAGCTGGCGCACGATGGGTGTGCCCGGCGAGGACGAGTACCGCAACCGCGGCGTCGGGTTCTGCCCCCACTGCGACGGTCCGTTGTTCAAGGGCAAGCGGGTGGCGGTGATCGGCGGCGGTAACTCCGGCGTCGAGGCGGCGATCGACCTGGCCGGCATCGTGGCCCACGTGACGCTGATCGAGTTTGATGATGCGCTGCGTGCCGACGAGGTGCTCCAGGCCAAGCTGGCGTCGCTGGGCAACGTCGACGTGATCGTCGGCGCCCGCACCACCGAGGTACTCGGCGATGACACGTCGGTGACCGGACTCACCTATGAGCATCGGGCCGACGCCACGTTGCACAACGTCGACCTCGACGGGGTGTTTGTCCAGATCGGCCTGGTGCCCAACACCGGTTGGCTGAAAGGCACCGTCGCGTTGTCGGACCGTGGGGAGGTCGTCATCGACGACCGCAACGCCACCTCGGTCCCCGGCGTGTTCGCCGCCGGGGACTGCACCACCGTGCCGTACAAGCAGATCGTGATCGCACTCGGTGCCGGCTCGACCGCCGCCCTCTCGGCCTTCGACCACCTGATCCGCACCCCGACCGCCAAGGAATCAGGTGCTGCAACCGAGCCGGCGGCGCCAGCCGACGGGTCGAACCAGCCGGAACCGGCCCTCGTCTGAGCGGCCATCGCGTAGCGTCGTGACGTGAACCTTCAGGACCTGCGCTACGCGGTGGCGGTGGACGATCACCGGCATTTCGGTCGCGCCGCCGAAGCCTGTTTCGTCAGCCAGCCCACCTTGTCCTCGCAGCTGCGCAAGCTGGAGGACGAGCTGGGTGTGGCGCTGTTCGAGCGGGCCCCCCGCAACGTGATGCCCACGGCGGTCGGGCGGTTGATCCTCCACCATGCCCGCGGGGTGCTGGTCGAGGTCGACCAGATCGAGGCGCTGGCCAAGGCGGCCGCCGAGCCCGGCGCAGCGACGTTGCAGATCGGCGTGTTCCCGACGCTGGCGCCGTACCTCCTGCCCCACGTGGTGGGCCCTCTTCACGAGCGCTTCCCCCTGGTCGAGCTGTTGTGGGTGGAGGAGAAGACCGAGCAGGTTGTCGAGGGGCTGCTCGGTGGGCACCTCGACGCCGGGCTGCTGGCCCTGCCGATCGACGCCCCTCAGCTGCACCAGGAACCGCTGTTCACCGAGGACTTCGTGCTCGCCGTGCCCGCCGACCACGAGCTGGCCGACGCCACCTCGGTAGCGCCCGAGGTGCTGGCCGGCACCGACGTGCTGTTGTTGACCGACGGGCACTGCCTGCGCGACCAGGCGCTGGAGGTGTGCTCGATGGCCGGGGCGGCCGAACGGCACGGCTTCCGGGCCACCAGCCTGGAGACGCTGCGTCAGATGGTCGCCGCCGGCGTCGGCGTCACGCTGTTGCCCAAGATGTCGGTGAGCCCACCGGTGACCCAGTCCGATCACGTCCGGACCGTCCCCTTCGAGGCGCCGGCCCCCAACCGTCAGATCGCCATGTTCTGGCGACGCAGCAGCGTGCACGCAGGCCTGCTCGCCCAGCTGGCGGCCGTGATCGCCGACCTCCCCGATCAGCTGCTCCGAGGCTGAGCAGCGTGGGCGCTGTCGGGCAGCCTCGGCTAGGCGCTCCACCATGGCGAGGGATCGTCGCTGGCGCCTTCGGCCGAGGGAACCGACCACGATCGAACCTCTGGCGCAGTGCCAGACCCTTCTGGTGCTGACCGAGCCGAAGGTGAACGAGCGGCCGGGTCCACACGGCCAAAACCGCTGGGCGGGGCTGCCGGATGGATTTCACCCGACGAAGCGCCGGCTGCGGGATAGATCTGGGGTCGTGCGACTTCGCGTGCGGCCCTGACGAATTGTGGGCTGGCCCGAAGGACGGTGATGATCCCGCCGTGTCGGTCGAGTTCAATCATGGGCTGGATGTAGCCGGGCCCGACCAGTGGGGCCCGTCGGCGGGCGTGGATGAAGGGAATAAAGGCGAGCAACAACAGAGGCATTGCGACGATGACCATGAAGGACCAGCCCCCAGCGATTACCACCCAGAGCACGATGGTGAGCGACGCCAACCCGAGGATGATCAACGAGGGAAGGTCGTCGACACCCCATGCGCGTCGGGTCGTCGCCCGGCGTTCCTCGCGCGCCTCGGTCGCGACCGGAAGGTAGCCGGTCACCTGCTTGACCGTGACGGCACGAACAATGATCAGAGGGAAAACTCCAAGGAGCAACAGCCACCACTGGGCGCCGATCTGATTCTTGACGGTGAGCGGCTCCCAATCGGTGGCCGGTTCGCCGGTCCAGGCGCAGACATGTGGAAGCGAAGGCTCGGTGAAGTGACGAACCGGAAACTCAACTTGATCTCGCGCCATGTAATTCAAGGCTAGCGTTGAATTACGCTTCCGGTAGCGGGTAGGTGGGCGGCTGCCCTCCTCGTAGGGTGGCCCGGTGATCGTCGACCCCCTCCGCCTGCGCCGCCTGACCGAGCCCCCCGACGCCACCGTCGTCCTGCCCGGCTCGAAAAGCCTGACCAACCGGGCCCTGCTGTGTGCCGGGCTGGCCGAGGGCCGCTCCGAGCTGACCGGCGTGCTGTTCTCCGACGACACCGAAGCGATGCTCGCCGCCCTCACCGGCATGGGTGCTCAGGTCGAGGAGGACCGGCCTGCCCACACCGTCAGCATCACCGGCATCGGCGGCCGCCTGCCGGCGGAGCCCTTAATCATCGACGCCCGTCAGAGCGGCACCACGGGGCGGTTTCTGGCGCCGCTGATTGCGCTGGCGCCCGGCGGGGGAATGCTCGACGGTCATGAGCAGCTGCGGACCCGCCCGATGTCGGATCAGCTCGAGGCGATGCGGTCGCTGGGGGCAACCTTGTCCGCTGTCGACGATCGTTTGCCGCTCTCCTCGACGGGCGGCGGCATGCGGGGCGGTGCGGTGACGGTGAGCGGCGCCACCTCCAGCCAGTTCCTCAGCGGGCTGTTGCTGTGCGCGCCGCTGTTCGGCGACGGGCTGCAACTGGAGGTGGCCGACGAGCTGGTGAGCCGCCCGTACATCGATATGACCGTCGACGTGATGGAGCGGTTCGGTGCGGCGGTGGAGCGCGACGGCTATCGCCGGTTCGGATGCGCCCCCGGGATCTACGCGGCCCAGCGCTACGCCATCGAGCCCGACGCGTCGGCCGCCAGCTACTTCTTTGCACTGGCAGCGATGACCCGGGGTCGCATCCGGGTCGAGGGCCTGGGCCGGTCCGCCGTTCAGGGCGACATGGCGTTCCTCGACGTGCTCGAGCAGATGGGTGCCGTCGTGCGCCAGGGCGACGACTGGACCGAGGTGGTCGGCCGCGACCTGCGCGGCGTCGACGTCGACCTGGCCGACTTCTCCGACACCGCCCCCACGCTGGCGGTGGTGGCGGCCGTCGCCGACTCGCCCACCCGCATTCGGGGCATCGGGTTCGTGCGGGGCAAGGAGTCCGATCGCATCGGTGCCGTCATCACCGAGCTGGAGCGCCTCGGCATCGCATCGGTCGAACACGATGATGGGCTGACCGTGCACCCCGGTGAGGTCCGATCGGGGGTGGTGAGCACCTATGAAGACCACCGGCTGGCGATGGCCTTCGGTCTGCTGGGCCTGGTGGCCGACGGCGTGGCGATCGCCGATCCCGGCTGCGTGGCCAAGACGTTCCCCACCTATTGGGATGTACTCGAGGGTGCTCGCACCCAGGCGTAGATCTTCGCCCGTGCCTCACCTGGTGAACCGTTTGGCCACGTCTGCCAGGTGAACAAAGGAAAGCCCGGCACCGTGGTGGCGCCGGGCTTTCGGTGAGGTCGGTTTGTCGTGAGGCCGCGCTGTGGTGCGGGCCTCCAGTCGACCCGGCGTCCTAGAGCGAGGCCTCGTCCATCAGTGCGGCGCCGGCGGTGGCCCGGGGCACCAGGCCCGCAACGGCGGGCAGTTGCTGGTCGGCAAACCAACGGGCGGTGCGTACCTTCTCGGTGCAGAACGCCTCGTCGCCACCTTCGGCGGCCCACTCGGTGGCCGCCAGGGCGCTCTTGCCCAACACCCAACCGCCGACGACCAGGCCCCACATGCGCAGGTACGGCGTGGCGCCCGAGAGCACGTCGCGGATGTCGCCGGAGTTGGCGAAGATCCACTGGGTGGCCTCGTCCAGAGCGTCGGTGGCCTCGCTGAGGCGGCTGGCGATGCCTGCCAGCTCCTCTTGGCCGTTGAGCTCGTCGATCGTCGCCCGAATGTTGGCCATGGTGTCGGTCACCACGCCGCCGGCGCGCATCGGCAGCTTGCGGCCGACGAGGTCCATTGCCTGGATGCCGTTGGTGCCCTCGTAGATGGGGGCGATGCGGGCGTCCCGGAAGAACTGGCTGACGCCGGTCTCCTCGACAAAGCCCATGCCGCCGAACACCTGCACGGCGAGGGATGTGACCTCGACACCCATGTCGGTGCACCAGGCCTTGGTGATCGGGATAAGTAGTTCGTTGAGGTCCTCGGCCTTCTGGCGGTCGTCCTCATCGGAAAGTGCGCTGGCCCCGTCCATGGCGACGGCATTCATCAGGCAGATGCCCCGCATCGCCTCGGTGATCGAACGCATGTCGAGCAGCATGCGCCGGACGTCGGGGTGGCCGACGATCGGGCTGGTGCGGTCCTCTTTGGGGGTGCCGACAACCTTGCCCTGCACCCGTTCGTCGGCGTGCGCCAGCGCCCCCTGAAGGGTGCGCTCGGCCAGGCCGAGGCCCTGGACGCCCACCGATAGGCGGGCCATGTTCATCATGACGAACATCACCCGCATGCCGTCGAACTCGTTGCCGAGCAGCCAACCGGTGGCGCCGCCCTGGTCGCCGAAGCTCATCGTGCACGTCGGCGAGGCGTTGATGCCCATCTTGTGCTCGATCGACACCACTTTGAGATCGTTGGGCTCGCCCAGCGTGCCGTCGTCGTTCACCATGAACTTGGGGACGATGAAGCACGAGATGCCCTTGGTCCCGGGAGGAGCGTCGGGCGTGCGGGCCAGCACGAGGTGGACGACGTTGTCGGCCATGTCGTGGTCGCCCCACGAGATGTAGATCTTGTTGCCGGTGATCGACCAGGTGCCGTCGCCGTTGGGTTCGGCCTTGGTGCGCAGCGCCCCCACGTCCGAACCGGCCTCGGGCTCGGACAGGTTCATCGTGCCGGTCCACTCGCCGGAGACCAGCTTGGCCAGGTACGTCTCGGTGACGTACTCGTCGGCAACCGAGTTGATGGCGTGGATCGAGCCCTGGGTCAACAGCGGCGCCATCGAGAACGCCATGTTGGAGCTCACCATGAACTCTTGCAACGCAATGCCGACCGCTTCGGGAAACCCACCGCCGCCGTAGGCGGGATCGAAGGTGAGGGCGCCCCATCCGGCCTCGACCAGCTTGGCGTAGGCCTCCTTGAACCCCTCCGGGGTCACCATCGTGCCGTCTGGCTGCAACTGGGTGCCCACCTGGTCGCCGATGGCGTTGGTAGGGGCGATCACCTCGGCGATGAACGTGCCCGCCGCCTCGATGGCGTCGTGCACGGTTTCCGAGTCCAGCTCGGAGAACTTCTCGGTCTCCAACAGCGCGGGTAGATCGAGCACGCGGTCGAGCAAGAAGCGGATGTCATCGAGCGGAGGTGTGTAATCCTGCATGACGACAATCTAGGACTCGATAGTTACCCGTCGGTAACCGGCGGCCACGCCGTCTCTCCTTGAGATCAGCGGGTGACCGGCACCCACGCCAAGGCCACCTGGCTGACCGTGATGTCGTTCTTCTCCAACGGCACCGGCACCACCTGGGTCGCCGTCGCCACCAGCGCCCAGCGTTCGTCCAGCTCCACGATGGCGTCGGCCAGCGTGGTCTCCAGCTCGGTGAGGTCCTCGGTGTGGTCCTCGATCCGGGCGCCGTACTGCTCCACCTTCTCGGCAGCCCGCGTGGTGCGTCCCCTCTTGGCGGACACCGAACGGACCGCGGTGGCGATTGAACGTGATGATCGGCGTCCGCCCATCAGGGCCCCGAACACCGAGCCGGCGCCCGAGATCAGCTCGTCGGTTCTCGACGTCGACGCAGTTGTCTGGGCCGTTTGCAGGCGTTCCTGTTCCTTGGCAATCGCCGTGCGGATGCGATCGGCCTTGGTGGTCAGCTGCACCCGGAGCTTGTCGGCCTCGGCGTCGGCGGCCGCTCTTGCCGCCTCCGAGGCGCGGGCCTCGAACTGCTCGCGGGTCTCGCCTGGCCGTCCGGTCAGCTTCAGCTCGGGGTTGGTGAGCAACTCGGTGGTGCGTCCTCGATACAGCCGGTCCTTCAGGGACCGTTCGAGGTTGGTGAAGAAGGTCTTGGTGGCGGTCTTGGCGGTCGGCAGGGCGAACCCACCGGCATGGGGTGCCGCCTCGAGCAGGTCCCGATCGTCGTAGTCCACCGCCCTCGCCGTGTCGGCGCTGGGCTCGGCGACCAGCGGAAAGAAGACCGCTTCGTAGGTCTCTTCTGCTCGGAATTCACCTTCGTCGTAGAGCAGCTCCACCCGTGCGACGACCGCCGGCTCCCAGCGTTGCCCGCCGGCGACGGCGCCCAGATCGGCGGCCCACGGGGCGGCGGCGTCGACGAAGCGAACCGGGATGCCGTCGGCCACCTGGGGCATGGTGGGGGTCTCGTCGTCGGCCAAGTCGCCGAGCGCTTCAAGCGCGGGTGCGGCCGGGGGCCCCGGTTGAGCGACGGGCACGGCCTGTTCGGCGGGCTCAGCGGGCGCTGGCGGCGGCTGGCACGCCCTGTGTCGCGGGTGCCGCCTGCTCGAGCTGCGCGCCCGGTTCCACAGGTGCTGGCTGGGCTGCCGGCTCCGGCTGCGCCGTTGGTTCGGGCTGCGCTGCGGGCTGACCTGGGGCTGCAGCCGAGGGGGCAGCGGCCGCGCCGCCGGTGCTTGCGGTAAGGGCAGCAGCAGCCTCGGCCTGGCCGGGCAACCGCCCTACCTGGTCCTTGGACAGCGGACCGGCCAGGTAGCTCATCGCCCAGCGGACGCCGAAGCGGCGGGGTGCTGATCCGCCGGTGCGCTGCATGAGGAACTGGCGCTTGCCCAGGCCGGAGATCGTCTCCGACAGCGCTTTCAGGTCGACGGCGCCGGCCGCGGACGACATGCCGTCCAACAACCGAGCCTTGTCCCGCTCGGTCTGCAGGCGCCCGATCATCCAGGTGCCGGCGTTGGAGATGGCCTTGTAGTCGAGGTCGACCGGGTTCTGGGTGGACAGCACCACGCCGACGCCAAACGCACGCGCCTGCTTGAACAACGTGAGGATCGGCTTTTTGGAAGGAGGCTGCGCAGTCGGCGGCACGTAGCCGTACACCTCGTCCATGTAGATGAGCGCCCGAAGATCGGTCGAGCCCGACTGGCCCCGCATCCAGGTCACCATTTTTGAGAGCACCAGGCTGACGACCATCTGGCGTTCGCTCTCCGAGAGATGCGCCAGGTAGAGCACGGTGCAGGCGGCTCGACCGTTCTCGTCCCACAGCAGCGACTCGACGTCGAGCGGGGCGCCCTGGGTCCAGGGGGCAAAGCCGGGCGAGGCGAGGAGCCCGTTCAGCTTCATCATCAGCTTGGTGCGATCGGCCTTGGGGAAGAACTGATCCAGCTCGATCACCCCCAGCTTGCGCATCGGCGGGTCCTGGATGCGGGTCAGCAGCGTCGCCAGGTCGAGGGTCTCGCCGGCGGCCCACGCGGTGGCGATGATGTTGGCCAACAGGATGTGTTCCCGGTCGGCCAGCGGGTCGGCCGTGATGCCGACCAGCCCCAGAATGCCCGAGACCAAGGCCTCGATCTCGTCGGTGACCGCCTCGCCGTCAGTGCCGGCGCCCGCGCCGACGGGTGGTGCCAGGCTGCCGATCAGGTTGACCGGCAGCCCGGCGGTCGAGCCGGGGGTCAGCACGCAGAAGCGGTGGCCGTCCCGCAGCTCGGCGATGTGGTTGGGCGCCAGCCCCCAGCCCTCCAGGCCGCTGCGCCAGGTTTCGGCGGTCTCCGCCGGGTCGGTGTCGCGGGGCACCCAGGGGGCAAAGTCGTCGGCAGACAGGTCGGGGAACGTCAACAGCAGGTTGCCCATGTCCCCCTTGGGGTCGATCACCAACGTGGGGATGTTCTGGCGCAGCGCCTCCTCCATCATCACCACGCCCAGCCCGGTCTTGCCGCTGCCGGTCATGCCAACGATCACCCCGTGCGTGGTCAGGTCGTCGGCCTCGTAGGCCACCGCTTCGTCGGTTCGGTCGCCGGCGTCGTCGAGAAACGCACCGAGTTGGAAGGTGGCATCGGACATGGTGGGTGCTCCAGGGGTTGCAACGTCTCGTTCGCAAGGTTGCCACGCGCCGCTCGGAGCAGATGCGGTCGACGTGCGGAATCGTGTGTGCCTCCCGAACCCGCTGGCCTTGTGCGGTCGGCGGTCAACGGCAAGGCTCGGTGGGCGGCCGCCACCCTTGGCGGCCGCAGTAACCGATGGAGAACCACCCATGAGCTTTCTCGACGATGCGAAGAAGAAGCTGGACGATGTTGTCGACGAGCACGGCGACAAGATCGCTGACGGCGTCGAGAAGGCCGGCGACTTCATCGACGACAAGACTGGCAACAAGCACGCCGACAAGGTTGATCAGGCGCAGGAGAAGATCGGCGACGCCGTCAAGAAGATGCAGGCCGACGGCAAGTGAGACGCCCGGCCGGGTGATGCGGCCGATCACAGATCCGCTGATGGCGGCCGAGGGGCCACCCTCAGCGCGTGGGTGCGTCGTCGCCTGACTCACCTTCCGCGTCCGCAGGGTGGTCCGGTTGCGGGTCCGAAACAGCGGCACGCAGCGCCAGGTTGCCGGCGAGGATGAGCGCCAGCAGGCTGACCGCAACCATGCCCAGTGCCCAGTAGTAGATCGACCAGTCGATGAGCGAGCCGAACGGCGGCGACCCGGGCAACCCGTTGCGCAACTGCGGCAACGCAAAAAGGACCCCGGCATAGAAGCCCCAGCACCAGAAGGGGATTTCGCGTGCCTGCACGAGTACTCCCCAGGCCAGGGCGACGCAGCCCAGCGCCAACAGCCACGCCAACGCCATCAGCGCGATGGCGAAGGCCACAACCGTTCGGGGCCGCTCCAGGTCGAAGTCGGCGGCCAGCACGTCCCCACCCCCGTCGCCGGGGCTGGTGCTGGAGACCCGAAGATCGCTGAGGCTGGACCGTACCGTTGCCACGATGGGGACGGGTTCGAACTCCCGATCGCCCTCGATCGCCTGACCCTCGCCGGGGTCGACCTCCTTTTGCACCAGCAGCACCAGTTGCGCTTTGTAACTGTCGACAGGATACCGGGTCAGTCGACTGCCGCTGAGCTGGAGCGTGCCGCTGATCGGATCGATCGTCGACCCTGTCTCGAAGACGGTCTGGGTCCTACCGGCGATGTCGTTGAACAACACTCGGATCGTGCGCGTGAGGGTTTGGTCGCTGCCGACGATGAGGTCTGAGCCGGGCTCGAGCACCACCCGAGCGGTCACCTCACCGCGGCTGAGGTCGGGGTTTAAAAGCGTGACCCGTGCCCCGATTTCGTTGGCCCCAGGCCGAGCATCTTCGTCCCCGCCGTCGCCCGCGCTGAGTACCTCATCGGTGGGACCGGCCGGGATGGTGATCACTGCTATGCCCAGTCCTAACACGGGTCCCAGGAGGGTGACCAGGATCAGGATGTTGCGGATCGGTCGGGTCTTCTGTGCCGGCCAGCGACGGATACCCAGGCTGGCAATCGGTTCGACTTGGCGTTTCAGACGGCTGGCGCTCAGTGCGGAACCGCCGCCCCGGCGGTCTTTGCGGGATCCCGGATCACTGCGCAGGCGGCGCAGACCCGAGGCACGGTGCTCAGGCTGGGTGGAATCGTCGCCGGGGGATTGCTTGGGCACCGCTCCGATGTTACCGGGCGGCTCGAGGAGGAGTGGCTCGAGCACGGCGAGTGGGTGAGGCCCACAGGATCGGGTGTGAACAGCCGATAACGTCGCTGACATGGACACCGACCGGATCGCCTCCGAGAGCTCTGCCGTTCCCAGCACCAACGGTGCGTCACAGGCGGCCAACAGTGGCCCGGCGGCGCTGGCCGAGGAGCAGCCGGCACCCAACGAGGGGCTTGCAGGTCATGCTCTGGCCCTTGGCCTGGCCGCGGTGCTGGGTTTCGCCGGGGTAGCCCATTTCGTCAGGCCGCAGTTCTTCGATCCAATCGTGCCCGATTGGATGCCGGGGTCGGCCCGCACGACCACTTACGTGTCGGGCGTCGTTGAGTTGGCCGCAGCAGTGCTGGTGGCCAACCCCCGCACCCGCCGGTTCGGTGGTTGGTTCGCCGCCGCCACGTTCATCGGCGTGTTCCCGGCAAACGTGCAGTCTGCCCTGGACGGGGGAATGTCGGGCTTGGAGCCACCCCTCGACTCGCCAGTCGTGGCTTGGGCTCGTTTGCCGCTGCAGTTTCCCTTGATCGCCTGGGCGATCGCTGTCGCCCGTGGCAGCCGCAGGCACAACTGAGCCCTGCTGAACCGACCCCTTTACCGAACCGGGGAGTGAAACCGACCGTCTGGGCGCGTTCCGGGCTCCCGAGTTCGGTGATGCAACCGTTTCTCTGCTGAACCGGGGAGTGGAACCGACCGTCTGGGCGCGTTCCGGGCTCCCGAGTTCGCATTCGGTGCGTGCTGGGTGTGCTGGGTGTGCTGGGTGTGCTGGGCGTGCGGGCTCAGGGGTGTGCGGGCTCAGGGGTGGCGGGGGCGGCCGAGGATGTCCTGCGGATCGAGCATCGCCTCGATGCGGTCGAGCAGATCGATCCGCACCGGGTCGCCGTGGGCGGCAAGCGCATCGTCGTTGGTCGGTCCCCAGCCGTGTTCGGAGGCCCACGATCCACCGAGGCCGGCGACCACCGCCCAGATGCGTCGCCGCAGGCCGGCGATGGTCTCGGGGTGGGGCGGTCGTCCGCCGGTAGCGGCGTGAGGAACGACCAGGTTGGCGTGGAGGCCTCCGTCGCCCCAGTGCCCAAACTCAACCAGGCTGGCGCCGTCGGGCAGGTACGGGCGGACGTCGTTGTCCAGCGCTGCCCGAAGCTCGGGGAGGCGGCTGCGGCGAACCGACAGGTCGAACCCCATCACAGTGCCGGACCGCGCCAGCGCTTCGCTGACCCGATGCCGGAGGCCCCACGCGTCGCCGGGCGGCACGACCAGCGCGTCGAGCAATACCGAGCCGGGCAGCTCGGCGAGCGCTCGCACCAGCGCCTCCTCCGCGGAACGATCGGGTGCCGGGTCGGTCTCGGCAGCCTCGACCAGAAGCGTGAGCGGAGGCGGGGCGTCCTCGCCGAACGGGTTGTGCACGCCGGGCTCTCCGGCGGCCAGACCGAGCGCCTGGGCGTCCATGGCCTCGACGGCGCGCAGCCGGTGGCCCAACGCCCGTTCCAGGGCGGCGGTGATCGTCACGGCCGCCCGGTCGTCGGCCGGAACCAGAAACGCGGTGGCCCGATCCCGGTCGATGGCGGCGACTTCGAGGGCGACGGCGGTGACGATGCCAAACCGACCCGCCGCTCCTATGAACCAGTCGCTCACCTTTGGGCTGGTGTTGTTCTTGCGCAGGGCGCCGAGGTCGTCGAGCACTGCCCCCGGGGGATCGGCCAACACGACCTCGAGCCCCAGCAGGTGACGCCGCAGGTCGCCGTGGTGAATCATCCGGGCCCCGCCGGTGTTGGTCGACACCATGCCGCCGAGGGACGGGTCGCTGCCCAGGTCGATCGGCAGAGACAGCCCGTGTGGTGCGAGCGCCTCGTTCAACGTTGACAGCCGCACGCCGGCGTCGGCGATCACGGTGCGGTCATCGACGTCGACCTCAAGCCGGCTGCGCAGGCGTTCGAACGACAGCACGACCATGTGCCCATAGCGGTCGGGCACCGACGCCTCGACCAGGCCAGAGTTGGCCCCCTGGGGGATGAGCCGCACCCGGTGGCGGCTTGCCAAACGGACCACCTCGGCCACCGCCGCCGTCGTCGCAGGGCGGACCACCACCGGGGTGCGGCCGGGGGTGCCCCGCCACGGTGTGGCGTAGGCCTCGCGGTCGACCGGATCGGTGAGGACCCCCGAGGCGTCGAGCGCGTCGCGTACCTCGGCGATGAAATCGGGGAGCCCGGGAGGGCTGGCCCGGTGCTCGGGGCCGGGGAGCGCGCTGGCGAAGCCGCCACCGCTGCGGGGGCTCACGGCACCAGTACCGCCTTGCCCGCCAGCGAGCGGTTTAGCAGGTCACCGAGCACCGCGCCGACGTGGTCCAGCCGGTACTCGGTGGGTTCCTGCGGGTGGAGCCGTCCGGCTGCCGCGTCGGACAGGATGTCGTGCACCAACGCCAGGTTCTCCGCCGGGTTGGCCATGGCCCACGCCCCCCAATCCACCCCGACGATCGTCCGGTTGCGCAACAGCACCTGATTGGCGGGAATCACGGGGATATCGCCGGCGGCAAACCCGATGATCACCAACCGGCCGAAGGCGTTGAGCGCCCGCAGCGCCGCTTCGGTCGCCGGCCCGCCGACCGGGTCGACGGCGACGTCGACGCCGCCGTCGACCGCCTCTCGCAGGGCGTTCTTCAACGCCACGCCGTCCACCGGCGTCGAGGGGTCGGCCGAACCCAGCGTCGCGGTGTTGATCGTCGCTTCGGCACCTTGGGCGACCGCCCGATCGAGGCGTTGTTCGCTCGACGCGACGGCGACCACCCGGGCCCCAAGGTCGCGGGCCACGTCGATGGCGGCCATGCCGATGCCGCCGGAGGCGCCGAGGACCGCCACCCATTCGCCCGCCCGCACCGTCGTTCGCCGGGTGAAGGCAAAGCGCATGGTGGCGTAGCTCTGCACCAATGTGGCTGCCTGGTTGTCGCTCAGACCATCGGGGATGGCGACGATGGCGTCGATCGGAGCCACCACCTGTTCGGCGAATCCCCCCAGCCCGATCGAGGCGAGTACCCGGGTACCCGGTTCGGGGGCGCCGTCGGTGTCGGGCCCCACCTCGACGACCACGCCGGCCACCTCGCTGCCAGGTACGAAGGGGAGGGGAGGCTTGATCTGGTAGCGACCTTCGACGAACAAGGCGTCCACGTAGTTCACCCCTGCCGACCGGACTTCGAGACGCACCTGGCCTGGACCAGGCGTCGGGTCGGGTATCTCGCCGACGGTCAGGTCCTGGGCCGGGCCGAGTTGGGAACACACCGCTGCACGCATGCCCCACGTCTATCGCATGCGAGAGCCCCAGCGTCGGGGTCACCGTCCCGAACCCCCGCCTGGACCCGTACTCGGGAGTCAGGAGCGCGGTCTGGCGGTGGTGTGGGCTCCCGAGTTGCGACAGGGTGGTGTAGTGGGGAGTCAGGAGCGCGGTCTGGGGTGGTGTGGGCTCCCGAGTTGCTGATGCGTTCCCGGCCGCCTCAGCTAGCGGTCCAGGCGTCGGGTCAACGCGGTCAGCTCCGCCAGGGCGGCCACCTCCGCATCGACCGGGCGGATCACCAACTGTTCGGCCACCGACGCCGTGGCCTCGACGAGGGCTCGCCGGGCGAGTGCTGCCCGGCGTCGCGCTCCGACGGCGGCTGCCCACCCCACGATGAGCGCCACCAGAATCCCGCAGACAGCGCCGCCCAGGGCGAGCATGGTGGGCCAGGGGATCCGACCCACGCTCGGCGTGGGCAATTCCGGCAGACCCAAGGCTGCGACGACGCCGATGGCGAGCAGCCACACGACACCCACCACCATCGCAGCGGTGAAGAGCCACTGCGCCGTCGAGGCCACCGACCACCAGCCGGGGCGTCGGGTGGGCAGGTCGACCGCGCCGACGGAGCGATCCAACGCGTCGGGGAGCTCGTCGCGCCGCGCTCTGGCCACGTCATCGAGCCGGTTGCGCCAGCGATGGGGAAGGCCGTTGCCGACATGGTCGCTCAGGTTTCGCAGCGCCTCGTCCATACCTGCTTCTGCGACGGCGCTGGGCGCCGGACGCGACGTACGGGGCACGGTGACGGTGCGGTCGGGTCCGGCTGCGTCGTCGTGGTCGCCGCCGTGGCGTCGGCGCGTCGTCAGCCGTTCCTTGTCCAGCCCCAGCCGGCGTAGCGGATCGGGTCGCAATCGTCCGACCCAGCGTGTTGGTGGCCATCCCGCCACATGGGCCGATCGCCGCCGGTGGGACGCGGCCACGGCGTCGGTGACGACCTCCACTTCGGCTGCCACGGCAAAGCTGTTGGCCAGCGCCCTGGCCGACGCAGGGTCGACCGGCCGGGGGACCGTGTCGCCGACAGCCGCCGCCAACTCCGTGGCCACCCAGTCGAGGTCGGCGTCGAGCCGTGCGAGCAACGCTCGTCGCTCGGCCACCCGAGCCGCCAGTTCTCGTCGCAGCGCGTCCACCCCTGCGCCGGTGGTGGTCGATGTCGGCAACACCCGCACGCCGACCAGGCCGTCCTCGGCCAGCATCCGGCCGAGGTGCTCCTGGGTGGCGGCGCGGTCGGTCTCCGCCAGCAGGTCGATCTGGTTGAGCACCACCAGCGTGACTGCGGCGTGACCGGCGAAGCGTCGCAGGTAGCCCTCGTGAAGGGCGGCATCGGCGTACTTTTGCGGATCGACCACCCACACGAACGCATCGACCACTTCGACGAGTCGGTCGACCTCCGCCCGGTGTTCGGCGGCGGTCGAATCGTGGTCCGGCAGATCGATCAGCACCAGGCCGGCCAGCTCGTCAGCGGGGCCGCCGACAGCGTGGCGGCGGTCGATGCCCAGCCAGTCGAGCAGACCGGATGCCCCGTCGCCGACGACCGCCGCCCGAGCCGACGAGGTGGTGGGCCGCCGCACGCCGACCTCGGCCAGATCCTCGCCCACCAGGGCGTTGAACATCGACGACTTGCCGCTGCCCGTGGCGCCGGCGAGGGCCACGACCGTGTGGGTGGTGCCGTGGCCAAGCCGACCGCGGGCCGCGTCGAGGGCGACGCGTGCGTGATCCGCTGCGGCCGGATCGAGGCGATGATCCGACAACGCCACCACCTGGCCAAGGACGTCCAGGCGTTCGGCCAGCGCATCGGCGGCTTTGGCGGTCGAGCGCTGCGACCGGCGGGACGGTGTTGCCGGAACGTCGGGGGCACTCATCGGTTCACCCCGCGACGCAGTTGTTGGATCAAGCCGGCGAGGCGTTCGGCCGCACCCGGGTCGAATCCCCGGTCGAACACCTGGGAGCGGTACCGGTTGGCCTCTCGGTCGATGAGCACGCCGAAGCGTCGGTCGAGGTCGGTGCGGGCGTCGGCCGCCAGTTTCCGCACCGCCTGATCCCCCAGGAGCGCCTCGGTGAGTTTCTGGCCGACGGCCGACGACCCGCCGGCGATCGCCACCTCGGCCCCGGTCAGGCCGCCGGTGTGGGCAAACGTGGCCACCATCAACACCAGCGCCATGCCGTGACGCCGTAGCTCAACGCACGGGCCGTGCTGCGTTTGTTGGCGCCCTCGGTACGGAGCAGATCGAGCAGTCCCTCCTGCCACGGGGGGATCACGTCGGCTGGGGCGGGGGTGACGGGCGGGTGAGGTCGTCGTCGGCCTCGTCGAGCAGGGCGGCACCTGCGGGGTGGGCACGCCAGGCCTCGGATGCGGCGGCGGTCGCCTCGGCCACTCGTGCCCGCACCAGCGTCTCGACGCCGCTCTCGAGAGCACCCTGGAAGCGATCGGACTCGGTAGGACGCCCGGTGACGGCTGCGGTCACGCGGTCGCGCCAACGTCCCAGCTTGCTCTGAAGCTGACGCAGCAGTTCGCCGGTGCCAACCAGGTCGGCCCAGCGGGCCATGACCTCGCCCCGCATCACCGTGCCGTCGCGCACCTCGGTCGACAGCTGCGCCCGGGCGAGGTTGAACGGTGCGGCCGCCGACGCCAGCAGGGCGTCACTGATCCGCTGCTGGTCGGCCAGCGCAGTCGCCACCTCGTCGGCCCGATCCGACAAGGCACCGAGGGCGCCGGTCAGGGTTCGGCGCACCACCTCGGCCCGAACCGCCCGGTCGGACGCCACCTGCTCCAGCCATGAGCCCAGCTCGTCGACCTCCGACGCCGGCAGGCGTCCGTCGTCGAGCGTCTGCTCCTCGAAGGCGAAGAGCGGGGCGTCGTGCAGGCCTTCGGCCTCGAGCATCTCGGTGAAGTGGGCGACGACCTCCGCCGTGGCGCCGGGCGGGATGCGGTTGATCACCAGAGCGAGGACCACCCCGCGTGCTGCTGCGTCACGAAGGAACCGCCAAGGCACCGCATCGCCGTAACGGGCGGCGGTGGTGACGAACACCCACAGATCGGCGGCTTCGAGCAACTGGCCGGCCAGCTGCCGGTTCTGGCTGACCACCGAGTCGATGTCGGGGGCATCGAGGATGGCCAGGCCTGCCGACAGCGTTGTCGACGCCACGATCTCCAACTCGGCCGCACCGGTGGCAGCGCTGCCGCTGACCCTCGCCAGCCCGCCGAGCACGCGGTCCCCCTCGAAAGCGGCGGCGACGTCCGGGTGATGCACCAGCACCGGCGCGGTGGTCGTTGGCCGGAGGACACCGGGACGGGTGACGTCGGCCCCGATGATGCTGTTGACCAGCGTCGATTTGCCGGCCCCGGTCGAGCCTCCGATCACCGCCAGCGCAGGTGCGTCCAGGCTGGAGAGACGGGGCACGATGTAGTCGTCCAACTGCTGGACGGCGGTGGCGGCCGAGTGGCGGGACGTTTCGGTCGAGGGGGCGGAAAACGGCAGCGTGATGCCGCTCAACTCGGAGCGCAATGAGATAGCGGTGACCAGCAGGGCCTCGGCGTCGATGTGCAGCCTCCCTGGGTCGCCGCGGTCGTGCAGTCTTGCCGATTTCCCAGTCCGACGGCCGGACGTTTGGCGTTGCCCGCTCCGCATTACTCGGCTCGGGCGATTTCGTCGAATGGTAACTTCTTGTGGTTCACCGTCTCGATCCGACGACCGCACCACCAACCGGCAAAGGACCATGATGAGCGACGAAGGCCAGCCGAGCACGCCCTCCGCAAGTGAGGAGGGGACGTCGCCACCCGCGGCCGACCCATCGATCGGAGCCGAAACCCCGGCGCCATCGGCACCGCCGCCGCCCGACATGAGCGGCGATGGCCCGCCACCATCACCCCCGCCGCCGCCCGATTCGAGTGGGTACGGCAGCGTTCCTCCGCCGCCGTCCGGCGAGGGTTCGACGGCCCAGGCGCCGCCCGAATATTCGCAGCCCGATTACGCCCAGCCGGACCCGGCCCAGCCCGGTTATTCACAGCCCGATTACGCCCAGCCGGACCCGGCCCAGCCCGGTTATTCACAGCCGGGTTACTCACAGCCGGACCCGGCCCAGCCCGATTATTCGCAGCCGGGTTACTCGCAGCCGGGTTACGCCCAGCCGGACCCGGCCCAGCAGGGCTACGCCCCGCCGCCGGCCGTCCCACCGATGGCCAACATGGCGGGCGCCGGGGTCGCCGACGACACCGGCTCGGCGGTGGTCGCCCAGGTGCTGGCGCTGTTCACCGGCATTCTCGGCACCGGCATCTACTACGCGGTCAGCAACGACAAGTCGCCCTTTGTACGCCACCACGTCACCGAGGCGCTGAACTTCACGATCACGTTGGCGATCGCGTGGGCGGCCACCATCGTCCTCAGCATCGTGTTGATCGGTTTCTTGATCATGCCGTTCCTCATGCTGTGGGGCTTCATCATGCCGATCCTGGCGGCGGTGGCGGCCAATAAGGGGGAGTGGTACCGGTACCCGGCCACCCTTCGCCTGGTGAAGGGGCCACTCGACCAGCCGGGCGGCGTCCAGGGCTACGGGGGTCAGGGCTACTGAGCCCCGACGGCACTTCCGACCAGACATCGCAGGGCAACGCACCAGGCGCCGGGCCCGCTCCCGGGTGGTATGCCGACCCACAGGGGGTGGCGCGCTGGTGGGATGGCACCGCATGGACAGCGCACGTTGGCGGATCGTCGTGGCAGGCGGCCGGCCCCGGTGTGGCCGCGCCCAGGCCTGACTACTCCAACCAGCCGTGGAGCCACGACCCGGCGAGCGATCGGTCGATGGGGCTGGTCGCCAACCTGCTGGCCATGCTCGGCGGCCTCATCGGCACCGGCATCTTCTATGCGGTGACGAAGGAACGGTCGCAGTTCGTGCGCCACCACGCCGCCGAGGCGCTGAACTTCACGATCACGCTGACGATCGTGTCCTTTGCGTTGCCCCTCGGGGTGATGGCGCTCCTTATGGGCGGCACGTTCGTCTTTGGTCGGGGCGTCGCCTTTGGTGGCTTCTTCGTTCTGTTCCCCCTGACGATGGCGATCGGGCTGGTTGCGCTGGTGCTGCCGATCATGGCGATGGTGGCGGCCAACCGTGGTGAGTGGTACCGCTATCCGTTGATCTTCCGGTTCGTCAAGGGGCCGCTCGACCTGGAGACCACCGAGCGCGGCTAACGCCCTCAAAACGGGACTCACCCAGCCGAGCGGCTGGGTGAGTCCACAAACGTCTGATCAGCGGGCGCACCAGGCGCCAGAACCGTGGAGCCGGTTAGTTGAGGCCCTCGTCAGCGAGGAATTCCTCGGCGATGTCCTTGGCGTCTTCCTTGTCGATGTCGAAGCTCTTGTTCAACTCGATCAGCTTGTCGGTGGTCAGCGTGGCCGAAACCTTGTCCACCTCGCTGGCCAGGTCGTCGCCGCCCTCGTCGGCGAGCGACTTGGACGCCACCGGGATGATGTTGTCGGCCTTGAGCAGGCCCTTGTCATCCTCGAGCACCACCCAGTTGTTCTCGGCGATGGCACCGTCGGTGCTGAACAGCACCGCCACGTCGATGTCGCCGTTCTTCAAAGCGCGCTTGGTGTTGGGGCCGCCGCCGTCGAGCGGCGTGAAGTTGCCGGACAGGTCGACGCCGTAGATGCTCTTCAGCCCGGCAAGACAGCCGGGGTTGGTCGGACAGTCCTGGGGGCCGCCCAGCTTGAGATCGTCACCGAGATCACCGATCGAGGTGAGGTTCTCGGCCTTGGCGGTCTCCTCGGTGACGACGAACGTGTTGGTGTTGACGGCCTCGGTGGGCTCGAAGGCCACCAGGTCCTTCTTCTCCAGCTGAGGCTTCAGCGCGTCGACGGTCTCGCCCACGTCGTTGGTGGCCTCGCCGGCGTTGTCGTTGAGAAACTCGAGCATCGAGGCGGCGTACTCGGGGGTGAAGTTGATGTCGCCGGACTCGAAGGCGGTGAGCACGAGGTCGCGGAAGCCGCCCAGCTCCTGATAGTCGACGTCGTAGCCAACGGAGGCCAGGTGCTGGCCGTAGACTTGCGAGACCACCTGGGACTCGCCGAAGTCCTGGATGCCGACCGTGATGGCAGGCTTGTCCGCGTCGGGAGCGGACGACTCGTCGTCGTTGCCGCATCCCGTGGCGGCCGCCACCATCACGAGCGAGGCGATGCCCGCTCCGAGGTGTCTGATCGTGCGATTTCGTGTCATGTAGGTCGCCCTTCTCGTGGGTGTCGAAACAACCTAGCGAGGCGCGACGTGGGGGCCGAGCATTTGACGCTCCGTCTGTCTGGCGCCCGAACGATTCCCGGTCGATCCCGCTTCACCGCAGGTGAGGTGGGCGATGCGGCCCGTTTGCCTCAACGGCTGCGGCCCAGGCGCTGCCAGCGGCTTGATCGATGAGCGAGTGCCCCGACCAGCCCGTCGGCGGCCAGCGCCAACACGATGACGAGCAACGACCCGCCCAGCAGCTTGCCCTTATCGGGCTGAAGCCGTCCCTCCTCGATGAACGAGCCGAGCGCAACGAAGCCGACCAGCGCACCGAGCGTCGCCGTGGCGACGACCTGGAGCGCGGCGATGCGAACGCCGGTGAGGATCAGCGGCATCGCCAGTGGGATCTCCACCTGGCGCAGCAGTTCGAAGTCCTCGAAGCCCATGCCGACCGCAGCGCTGCGAACGCTTGGGTCGACGCCCCGGATGCCGGTGAACGTGTTGGTGAACATCGGTGGGATGGCGAGTGCCACCATGGCGATCAGCGTCGGCCAGAACCCGATGCCGACCGCCACGGTGGCCAGGCCGAGCAGCGCCAGGGTGGGGATGGCCCGGCCGGCGTTGGCCACCGCCGAGGCGAGGGCTGCGCCCCGGTTGCGGTGGCCCAGCCACAGCCCGGCGGGCAGGGCGATCACGCCGGCAACCACCATCGAGAGCATCGACACGTACACGTGGGCGGCCAGGCGCTCGGGGATACCCGCTGACCCCGACCAGGAACTCGACGCCGTGAGGAAGTCGATCATCTCACGCACGGGTGTCCTCCATGGCCGCTTGGCGCAGCCCTTCATCGCCCAGCTCATCGCTCAGGCCTGGTGTGGGCTTGCGGCTCCGGCCCACGCGGTCCCAGGGGGCGAGGGACCGCTGAAGCACGCTGAAGAGCAGGTCGGCCACGATGGCGAGCAGGAGGGACAGGACCGATCCCAGTATCAGCGGCGTGGGGAAGTCGCGGTTGAGGCCGTCGGTGATGAACACGCCATATCCACCGAACCCGACGGCCGAGGCCACCGTCACCAGGCCGATCGTCGTGACGGTGGCGATCCGAAGCCCGGCGACGATCGTGGGCACGGCGAGTGGCAGGTCCACCTTGAAGAAGCGTTGGGTTGGGGTGTAGCCGAGCCCATCGGCCGCAGCACGGGCGGCGGGGGGTACGCCGTCGAGGCCGGCGATGACGTTTCGCACCAGCGTCGACAGCGTGTAGGCGACCAGTGCGATCTCTGCGGTGAAGATCGAGAACCCCGAGAACGGGATGAGCAGCCCGAAGAACGCCAGGCTGGGGATTGCATAGAGCGCGCCGGAGAACCACCCGATCGGCGTGGCGGTCCAGCGGAAACGCACGGCGACCAGGCCCAGGGCGAGCGAGACCACCAGCCCGACGCCCACGGCGATGGCGGTGAGCTGGATGTGTTCGAAGGTGCGGACGGCGATGTCGTCGAGGTGCCTGGCCAACCAGTCCCATCGGATCAGCGGCTCGCCGGCGTCGGGCTGTTGGGTCACCGCAGCGGCGCCGAGGGGGAACGTCATGCTCACTGGTCGTTCCGGGAGGACATGGACCCCGAAGCGGTGGCTGCCACCAGGTCGTCGAAGCCCAGCTCACCATGGGGCTTCCCGTCGTTGGTGATCACCAGCGTGGCGGAGCCGGACTCCAACAACAGGTCGAGCGCTTCCCGGGCCGAGGCCGAGGCGTCCAACTCTGGGCCCTTCGACCCGTTGGGTGGGGTCAACATCAGCTCGCTGACCGGGACCAACCCCAGACCGCGCAGTGCGCGTTCGCCCCCGAGGAAGCTGGTGACGTACTCGCTGGCGGGGTTGCGCAACAGCTCGGACGGTGGGCCCGACTGGGCGATGCGGCCCCCGGCCGACATCAACACGATCGTGTCGCCCAGCTTCAGGGCTTCGTCAACGTCGTGGGTGACGATCACGATCGTCGTGCCCAGCCGATCGTGAAGCCCGAGCAGTTCGTCCTGGAGACGGCCGCGGACGATCGGGTCGACGGCGGAGTACGGCTCATCCATCAAGAGGATCGGCGGGTCGGCTGCAAGCGCTCGGGCCACGCCGACGCGTTGCTGCTGTCCACCGGAAAGTTCGGCGGGGTAGCGGCGTAGAAGGGTCGAGTCGAGCTCCAACAGCTCACCCAGCTCGCTGACCCGGGCGTCGATGTCGGCCCCGCTCCAGCCGAGCAGCCGGGGAACGGTGCCGATGTTGTCGGCGATCGACTTATGGGGAAACAGGCCGACGTCCTGGATGACGTAGCCGATGCCCCGCCTCAGCTCGGCGACCGGCTTGTCGCCGATGTCGACGCCGTTGACGGTGATCCGGCCGGAGGTCGGTTCCTCCAGCCGGTTGATCATGCGCAGGGTGGTCGTCTTGCCGCAGCCGGAGGGGCCGAGCAACACGACCAGCTCGCCGGGGGTGATCTCCAGGTCCAGCGAGTCGACGGCCGGTGCGGTTGCTCCGGGAAACGTCTTGGTGACGCCGTCGAGGGTGATCGCTTGTGACGGGGTAGGGCTCATGGCTGGCCGGTCCTCATCTGTGGTCGTTCCCGACGCGCCGTCGTGGCGCCCCGAAGCGTTGCATCGGTGAAGCCACGCGGCATCAGCCTAACGAAGCCAGTGCCGGCCCCTCCAACGTTTGGGCGGCGCCGGGGGATCGAGGGAACGCATCGGAGCAAAGGGCGGTCCATGTCACGGCTTGGTTGTTTCCAGCGCCCGACGGACGGGTACTTGCGGCGCGCTCAGGCGATGGTCGGCTGCGGTTTGGGACGATCGACGACTGGCCGGACGGTCCCCGGACACGCCGGTGAGTTGTGGTTGGGAGGGGAACAAATCGGGCCGCCGGCAGGTTTACCTGATCGCTGGTTGTCATTTAGCACTAAATTAGGTACCATTCATCGGACAGGTCGGCAGCCCTCAGATCGACCCGTCACAGCAAGGAGGCGACGTGCGCACCACTCAATCCACCAACGCCGGTGGTGAGGCGCTGACCCGGCGACACGACCGTCAGGCGAACCGGCGCAGCGACCGTGGCCGGCCCAACAGCGCGTCCGACCCGGTGGCGGCCTACCTCGACGAGATCGGTCGCTACGACCTGTTGACCCCGGCCGGCGAGCGAGAACTCGCCTCTGCCATCGAGGAGGGGCGGGAAGCCCAAGCCGCGCTCGAGGCGGCCGACAGCCTCTCTCGCAGCGAACGAACGCGCCTGCGCATGAAGGTTCGCTCGGGCGAACGGGCCCGCCAGGCGTTCATCAATGCCAACCTCCGGCTCGTCGTTTCGGTGGCCAAGCGCTACCAGGCCTCCGGTCTTCCCCTGCTCGATCTGATTCAGGAAGGCAACCTGGGGTTGATCCGTGCGGTCGAGAAGTTCGACCACCACAAGGGCTTCCGGTTCTCCACCTACGGGGTGTGGTGGATCCGCCAGTTCATCGCTCGTGGCATTGCGGCCACCCGCACCACGGTTCGGCTGCCGTCGCGTACCAACGACGACCTGCTGCGCATGCGGGAGGCCCAAAACCAAATCGAGCAGTCGCTCGGCCGCCCACCCGGGGTGCCGGAGTTGGCCGAGGCGCTCGATCTTCCCGAGGACCGTGTGCTCGACCTGATGCGGGTCGGCGCCGACCCGGTGTCGCTGTCCGCCAACGTCGGCGAGGACGGCGGAGCCGAGCTGGGCGACTTCCTGGCCGATCCTGACGCTGAGGCCGAGGTCGACAACGTCGGCGCCCGGCTGCTCCCACAGGAATTGGAGGCGCTGCTCGAGGTGCTCGACGAGCGGGAGCGCACCATCGTCGAGCTTCGCTACGGCATGGACGGCGGCGAGCCCCGCAGCGTGGTCGAGGTCGCCGAGGAGCTTGACCTGTCCCGTGAGCGGATCCGCCAACTGGAGCATCGGGCGCTCGCCAAGCTGACCCATCCGTCGTGGCGGGCCATGCGGAAGCTGTCGAGCATCGCATGACCGACGGAGCCCGCGTTCCCCCTGGTGGGAGCGGGCAGTCCGCAACAAGGCAGTCCGATCCAGTGCAGTCCGACGACGGTCGCTCCGGTTCGTCGCCGGCCGATCCGAGGTCGTCCGATTCGCTGCCGGAGGACACGCTGTTGGGGCTGCCCGCGGCCGCCGAGCTGGCCGGCGTGCACTACATGACCGTCTATCGGTGGGTCAGAACGTCCCGTTTGGCCGCCGAGAAGTCGGGCGGTATCTGGAAGGTGCGCCTTGGCGACCTGGAGGCCCTCACCGGCGGGGGCGCTCGAGGCACATCCAAGGCCGACTCGGCCGGTCGTCATCGCCCCGCCAGGTTCGACGGCTCACGCTTGGCGCCGATGACCGCTGCGCTGCTGCGCGGCGACCAGGGCGGAGCTTGGCTGCTCGTCGAGGAATCTCGGCGTGCCGGGATCGCCCCGGTCGATGTGTTGTGCGAGCTCATCGAGCCTGCGATGGCCGAGATCGGACGCCGGTGGCGCAACGGTGAGGTGAGCGTGGCCGACGAACACCGGGCCACCGTCGTTGCGTCCAGGCTGATCGGACGGCTGGGCCCGGCGGCCACCCGTCCCGGTCGCAGTCGTGGCGGGATTATCGTCGGTGCCGTCGAGGGCAACCGCCACAGCCTGGGATCGGCGGTGGTCGCCGACATCTTCCGGGCGGCCGGGTATGACGTCACCGACCTTGGCGCCGACGTGCCGGGAACCGAGCTGATCGACGTGGCCCGAGAGGTCGACAACCTGGCTGCGATCTGCCTGAGCGTTGCGGTCGAAGGCGAGGAGGAAGCAACGAGACGCACGATCGCCGGGCTGCGTTCGGCCATCGACGTCCCGGTTTTGGTCGGGGGAACCGGGGTACCCGACGCCGCCTGGGTGAGCGCCGTGGGTGCCGACGGGTGGTGTGCCGACGGCCGATCCGCGCCGGGGCTGGTCGACCGTCTGAGCGAGGCTCGGTGAGGCGCCGTAGGCGCAACGCCGCAGCGCTGAACTAGAACAAGCGCATGGTAGAACCGGCAGTGATGGTGACCGTACCCGGGCCCATGCTGGAGCGCGCCGTCGAAGCGGCGGTGGGCGACGGCTTCGTGGCGGGCACCGTCGTGCGCACCGTGTCGCTGCCGATGATCGATTCGATTGAGGTCGGGCTGACGGTCACGATCGTCGGGGCGTACTTCGATCTGGTCGAGCGCGCCGACGCCCGGGTGCCCGTGCGGGTGCATGGCCGGGTGACGGTCGGCCGCCCGAGCGGTGAGCCGCTGCCCATCTCGCTGCCGCCGCTCGACGTCGAGGTCAGTGCGCTGGTCGAGGCGCAGCTCGACCTGGGGGTGGACCAGGTTCGCTTGGTCATCGACCTGCCCGGGGTGGAGTTTCTCGGGGCGAGCGTGATCGGGGTGGAGGGCGCTGCGCCCAGCGATCCGATGGCACAGATGGCCCAGATGGCGCTGGCCGAGACCGGCGACACCCTGTTCTCCTCGCTGGGCCGCGAGGTCGGCCCGGTCGGGATGGACCTCACCGGTATCCCGGTCGCCGAGCTTGGTTTGTCGCCGGGCCGGGCCGTGATCCGAAGCACCGATGGCGCGCTGACCGTCACCATCGGTGGCGTGACCGGCGAGACGGCCAGTGCGCACCGGACGCCCCCGTCGCGCGAGGACCGCATCGGCGTGTCGATCGACGCTGACCTGCTTGGCCCTGTGCTGTCGTTTCTCGCCACCCGGGCCCTTGGGGGGATCCCCGCCCCCTTCGACCTCGATCTGTCCGCCGCACCCGGGTCGCTCTCGGTGGGGGTGCGCAACACCCGGGTGCTCGGCCCGCCGATACCCGACTTCCGCACCGGGGTTCGCACGGCTGTGCACCTCACGCGACGCCAGGATCACCTCGAGGTTCGCCTGGCCGGTGCCTGGCTGGAGCTGCCCGGCCCGCTGGGGGTCTTCGATGGCATCGGCCGCGCCGCTGCCACGCTGGGCGCGTCGGTCATGCCGATCGTCGCCCGGTTGCCGATCTCCTATCCCCTTCCCAACGTCGACGACCTGACGGTTCGCATTGCGTCGCTGGCGGTGGGCACCGACCGCATCGACGCCCAGCTCGAGTTTGTCGACACCGACGAGTGACGGCGGGGCGCCTGGTCGCCGCGACGCGCATCCAGGGTTGCCACCGGCTCCGAAGAACCGAATAACGGGGCTGGCGCCATCGGCCCACCGCAGCCACCGGCTGCATCCACCAACCCATCGAGGAGCATTGATGAACGTCGGAGCCCAGGTCAGCGATTTCACCGCCACCGACCAGGACGGCAGGCAGCGCTCGCTGTCGTCGCTGCTCGCTCACGGCCCGGTGGTGTTGTTCTTCTACCCGAAGGCGATGACCAGTGGCTGTACGGCCGAGACGTGCCACTTTCGTGACCTGGGGGCGGAGTTCGACGCCGTCGGCGCGCAACGGGTGGGTATCTCGGCGGACTCGCCGGAGCTGCAAGCCAAGTTCGACGCCAAGAACTCGCTGGGATACCCGCTGCTGTCCGACCCGGATCGCAAGATCGCCAAGGAGCTCGGCGCCAAGCGCCCGGGCCCGCTCTGGAACCGTCGGTCCACGTTCGTCATCGACACCGATCGCACCCTGCTGGCCGAGATCAGCTCGGAGACGAAGATGGAGGTGCACGCCGACGAGGCCCTGGAGGTGTTGCGGCGCCGCTCTTCGGGTACGCACAACGGGTGACATCGATCCGGGAAGACATCAGCTCATGACCTCATCAACAAGCGCAGTCGCCACCGCAGCCCGAACCGCCCGACGGGCGGCTGACGGCCTCCTCGAGGCGACGGTCGTGGCCAGCTTCACCGAGATCGGGCCCAAGGTCCGTTCCCGTCTCTTCGGCTGGCAGCCGCCGGGCCGGCTCGACGGCAAGGTGGTCGTGATCACCGGCGGTACGTCGGGCATCGGCTCGGCGCTGGCCGAGGGAGCTGTTCAGCGCGGCGCCACAGTGGAGCTGATCGGTCGAAACGCCGAGAAGGGTGAGCAGATCGCGTCCGACCTGGCCGCGCTGGCGGTCGCCGACGACCAGCCGCCGCCGATGTTCCGCCGGGCCGACGTTGGTGATCTCGATGAGGTGGGCGCCCTGGCCCGGACGTTAATGGCCGATCACCCCCGTATCGACGTGCTCGCCCACGTCGCCGGCGCAATCATCGCCGAGCGCACCGAAACCGCCCAGGGCATCGAGGCGACGTGGGCGTCGATGGTGGTCGGTCCGTTTCTGCTCACCGAACTGCTGCATCATCCCCTGAGCGTGGCGGCGCCGGGGCGGGTGATCTGGATGACCTCCGGTGGCATGTACCTGCGCAGCCAGTCCGACGACGACCAGTGGGAGGAGCGTGACTACAACGGCACCTTCGCCTACGCCGAGGCCAAGCGGGCACAGGTCGACCTGGCCGCCGAGTTCGCCCAGCGGTGGCCGGCCGACGAGGTGGTGACACACTCCACCCATCCCGGTTGGGTCGATACCCCGGGCGTGTCCGGGCAGCTGGAAACGTTTTACAAGGTGATGGGGCCCATCCTGCGCTCGCCGGAGGAGGGTGCCGACACGGCGCTGTGGCTGGCGTCGGCTCCCGAGGCCCTGGAGCATTCTGGCGAGCTATGGCTCGACCGCCGCATCCGCAGTGACGTGCGCGTACCCGGCACCCACACTTCCGACGTGGACCGTGCGCGCCTGTGGGCCAAGGTGGCCCAACAGGCTCACAGCGCCAGCCCGGGCTAGATCGAGGGCTCTGCCCGTCGGCACCGGTGGTGCCGGCGTAGCAGCCACCGGTGCAGCGCTCGTGGTCGGTCGGCCATGATGGGGCGGTGGGGAATCAAGGGACAGCTTCGAGTCAGAGTGCAGGGCCGCAGATCGACCTGTTGAACGGCTATCTGTATGCCGCCGATCCCGAGCCGACCTACCGATGGCTTCGCGACGAGGCACCCATCTACTGGGACGACATCAACAACCTGTGGGGTATCAGCCGCTACCGCGATGTCGCCTTGGTCGACCGCGACGCCGAGCGATACTCCAGCCTCGGCGCGTTCCGCCCGATCAACGGCGGCGACGCCGAGAGCAACCCGTCGATGATCAACTTCGACGATCCCCGACATCAGGATCATCGTCGGCTGATCCACCGGCGTTTCACGCCGAGGGCGGTCGCCCGGCGCGAGGAGCGCATCGGCGAGGTGATCGATCAGCTGATCAGTGAGGTGGAGCGCCGCATCGCCGTCGGCGAGGAGGTGGACGCCATCGAGCACCTCGCAGCGCCCCTACCAGCGATCATGATCGCCGAGGACCTCGGCTTTGGCGCCGAGCGCTGGCGCGACATCAAGCGTTGGTCCGAGCTGACGATCCCGCTGGGTGGCGGCGACCGCTACATGACCGACGAGGGCGCCAACTGTGCCTTCGAGGTGGCGATCGCCACCTCCGAGCTGATCGAGGCCCGCCGGGCGGACCCCACCGACGACCTGGTGTCGCTCTGGACCCAGGCCGAGGTTGGCGGTCGTCCGATGAACGACGGCGAGATCATCGCCGAGTGTCTGCTGGTGATCGACGGCGGCGCTGAGACCACCCGAACCGTGTTGGGCAACACCCTGTGGACGCTGGCCGAACACCCGGAACAGCGGGCGCTGTTGCGGGACCGCCCCGAGCTGCTCGACGGGCCGGCGGTTGAGGAGTTCATCCGCTGGACCACGCCGATCCTCAACATGTCGCGGGTGGTCACCGAGGACCACGAGCTGGGCGGCCAACAGCTGAGCGCCGGGGAAACGGTGCTGCTGATGTACTCCTCGGCCAACCGGGACGAGCGGGTCTTCGACGAGCCCCAGCGCTTCGACGTCACCCGCGAGCACAACAACCACATCGCCTTCGGGTTGGGCACGCACTTCTGCCTGGGCGCCAGCCTGGCCCGTACGGAGATCCGCATGATGATCGGGCAGGTGCTCGAGCGCCTTCCCGACTGGTCGCTCAGCGCGGAGGCTCCGCCCCGTTATGTACCCGGTGCCTTCGTGCGAGCCGTCGAGCACTACCAGTTGACGTTTTGAGCCCCGCCCGTTTCGGCTCCGGCTCTGCCGCATCGCGTCGGTCCCGGTGGATGCATCTCGCTTCAAGCCTGATCTATCGGGATCCCCATCATCACCGCCTCTTGAGCTGACTGGAGCCTCTGGATATGAGCGCCGCCCCTGCCGAGTCACCCGACCGTCCGCTGTTCGATCCCGGCGACCGGTTCTGGGAGGACCCGTCGCTCACGGAGCGAAACCGTCTGCGGCCCCGCGCACCGCTGGCCTCTCACGACGACGTCGAGGCCGCACGGACCGCGCCGAAGCTGTGGCAGGCCGCTGGGCTGGATACCGCCGAGCCCGGCGCACGGTTCGCCCGCTCGCTCGACGGCGAGTGGGGCTTTGCCCACTTCGGTCGGCCCGAGGACGTGCCAACGTCAGCGTTGACGCGCACCGCCGCCGCTGAGGGCGACGACGGCGCCGAGGTCGCAGCGCCGATCGAGGTGCCCGGGGCCTGGACCCTTCAGGGCTGGGATGCGCCGATCTACACCAACGTGCAGATGCCGTTTTCGGGGGACGCCCCCCGGGTGCCGGCCGACAACCCCACCGGGGTGTACCAGCGCACGATCGAGGTGCCCGCCGACTGGGCTGGGCGAGATGTCGTGCTCAGCCTCGGCGGGGCGGAGAGCCTGGCCGTCGTCTACGTCGACGGTGCCTTCGTCGGGCTGGCCACCGACAGCCGGCTGGGCTCGGAGTTCGACCTCACCCCGTTCGTGACCCCCGGCCAGGCCTACACGCTGGCCATCGTGGTCATCCGCTGGTCGGCGGCCACCTGGATCGAGGACCAGGATCAGTGGTGGCACGGCGGCATCCAGGGATCGGTCGTGTTGTGGTCGCGACCGGCGGTGCATCTGGCCGACGTCGGGCTGGTGCCCGGCCTCGCCCCCGACGGCACCACCGGCACGCTCAACGTTGACATCGCCGTCGGCGGCGACCTCACCGGCGGTCGGGTCGAGGCGGCCACCGGTGAGCTCGGCGCCGGTGACGGGGTCGCCGGTGACGGGGTCGCCGGTGATGGGGTCGCCGGTGATGGGGGCGTTGGCCATCGCGCCGGTCCCGGTGATCCTCAGGCCACCGCATACGCGCCGGCGCCCCGCTGGTGGGTTGGCGTCTCGGCCGAGGACCTGGACGGCAGCACGTTGCTCGACAGCGACCCGGTTGAGATCACCGCATTCGACGACGCCAACGCGCTCGCCCGCATACTCGCCACGGAAACCTGGCTCGGCCAGGTGGTGCGAACCAGGCTTGAGGTGCCCGGCATCGAGGCATGGAGCGACGAGCGTCCCACCCGTTACCGGGTGCTGGTGCGGTTGTGGCGCACCGCGCCCGACGCCGGCCCGCCCCGCGGTGAAAGGCACGGAGCCGACAGCGAGCTGGTCGAGGTGGCGGCGGTGCTCACCGGGTTCCGCTCGGTGGAGATCGGCGATCGGGAGCTGCGCATCAACGGCGCTGTCCCGTTAATCCGAGGCGTCAACCGCCACGAGCACAGCCCCACCCGGGGTCGCTACGTCGACCCCGAGACCACCTGGTTTGAGCTGTGTCTGGCCAAGCGGCTCAACGTCAACGCCGTCCGCACCGCCCACGCCCCGGCCGCTCCGTGGTTCTATGACATGTGCGACGAGCTGGGCCTGTACGTCGTTGACGAGACCAACGTGGAGAGCCACGGGCGCCAGGTGTCGCTGACCACCGGCCCGCTGTTCACCGGCGCGATCATCCAGCGGGGGTTGCGCATGGCGCAGCGCGACCGCAATCACCCGTCCGTGATCGTCTGGTCGCTGGGCAACGAGGCGGGGGAGGGCACCGCCCACCACGCGCTCGCCGGCGCGCTGCGGTTCTTCGACCCCAGCCGTCCGCTCAGCTACGAGGGCCCGATCATGTTCGACCTCGACGCCGAGAACTCGGTGAGCGACCTGGTAGCGCCGATGTACCGCTCGGTCGAGGAGATCACCGCGTGGGCAAAGAGTCGCAAAGAGCAGGGCCGTCCAGATCGGGGCCGGCCGCTGATCCTGTGCGAGTACTCCCATGCGATGGGCAACTCCAACGGCGGGCTCGATGACTATTGGCGGGCCTTCCGCACCCATCACGGGTTGCAGGGCGGGTTCATCTGGGAGTGGCGCGATCACGGGCTGGTCCGCCCCAACGAAGGATCGTCGGAGACGATCGGGCAAGCGGCTGTCACCGGGCAATCGGCGGGCGACGGCGAGACCCGCTGGGGGTACGGCGGCGACTTCGGAGAGCAGCGCCACGACGGCAACTTCGTCTTCGACGGCTTGCTCGGCCCCGACCTGGTGCCCCATCCGGCCTGCGTCGAGCTGGCCCACCTGCACCGATCGCTGCACCTTGAGGACGTCGACGCTCGGAGTGGTCGCATTCGGCTGTACAACGAGCGCAGCTTCGCGGACAGCTCCGACGTGGTCGGTACCTGGGAACTGCTCGCCGACGGCGTCGTCGTCGCCGACGGTGCCTGGGACGTGCCGACGGTGGCCCCGGGCGGGGAGGCCGAGGTAACGGTCTCAGTGCCCACGGACCTGAGCGAATGGTCCGATCAGGAGCTGGCCCTCACCGTCGATATCGCCCTCGCCGCTGCAACGCCGTTTGCCGACGAGGGTCATGTGGTTGCCCGCCACCAGTTCCCGATTCCAAGCGAGACGGCGCTGCGGCGCCGCGACGTTGCCACACCGCGCCCGGGCGAGGTGGTGAGCGGACGTTCCGTCGACCGTTGGTCCATCGGTGACGGGGCATGGAACCTGGAGATCGACCGTCATCTTGGCGTGGTCGGGCTGTCACGCAACGGCGACGCGCTGCTGAGGGACCGTCCCGGGCACAGCCTGTGGCGGGCGCCGGTCGACAACGACGGTTTGAAAGCTGCCTGGATGGCCGGGTTCGGCCACCAGGACCGTTGGCGACAGGTGGGCCTCGACTCGGTTGACGGCCCCCAGACCCGACGGCTCGACCGGGTGACCGTTCGACGCCGCGAGGGTGGCGTCGCTGCGGTGTTGAGCGGGGCGCTGGTTCCCCGGCCCACCACTTCCCAGCCCACCAGTGCCCAGCCCGACGCTTCGCTCGTCGAATGCCCGGTCACGGAGCGCTGGTGGCTGCGCGACGACGGCACCATCTCGGTCGACGTCACCTGGCGCCTCCCTGCGGAGCTGGCCGATCCGCCCCGGATCGGCCTGGTGCTGGCGCTCGATCCCGCGTTCGACGAGCTCGAGAGCTACGGCCTCGGCCCGCACGAGTGCCCGCCCGATCGGGTGGAGGGCGCCGTGCTTGGCCGCTACCGGCGCTTGGCCTCGGAGGAGCACAGCCCGTACGTGGTTCCGCAGTGCTTCGGCCAACGCTCCGGCACCCGGTGGCTGTCCGCCGCCGCACCCGAGCGTGGAGCGCTGGTCATCTCGGCGGAGCAGCCGTTTGTGCACACCGCCCACCGCTACTCCGACGGGCAACTCACCCGGGCGCTCCACGCCGATGAACTCAAGCCCGAAGATGCGGTGTTCGTCCACCTCGATGCCGCCCACCGCGGGGTCGGCACGGCGTCGTGCGGCCCCGACGCCGCCGCCCGCCACCTGATCCGGGCGGGTCGACACCAGCTGTCGCTCACCTTGTCCTGGGTGGAGCCCGGCGCCGAACGATCAGATGGATCCGGCCAGTAGCCCTCGGGACGCAGCGGCAGCCCTCAGTCGAGCATCAAACGCCAGCACGGCTGCGTCGTGCCAGATTGCAGTGGCAAGTACCAGGGTGTCGGGCATCTTCAGCCCGGTCTCAACCCGGAGCCGAGCCAGAGAGACGGGGTCGATGGTCATCGGCGACTCGTGTAGTCCGATGGTGGTGAGGGTGTTCCGCACGTCCATCTCGGTGCCCCTGCGCACCGGGTGCACCAGCACCTCGGCCAACGTCACCGGGTGCACCACGAAGCGGTCGACCGCGATCAAACTCGGCATCGCGTCGTCGTGATGCGTGTCCTCAGCGTCCAAGTAGGCGATCAACGCGCTGGCGTCGACGACGATCAATCCGGCCATTCCTCGCGCAGTCCCCCCAGGTAGTCGACGGGATAGCTCTGTGTTCCGGCAAGGCCTCGCACGAGCGCTTCCCGCCCGATCGCCTCGGTGCTGGCTGCGTGGCCGCGCTCAACCAGCATCGCCACCAACGCAGAGGGGCTGAGGTCTGGGTGCAGCCGCGCCTGGGCATCCAGGATGCGTTCCAGGTCACCGGTGGCGGTGATGGTGATGCGCTGCTTGATCGTCGGCACAGGGCAAAGTGTAACACTGAGATGCGCCAAGGTGTCGCACCTACCCCACTGCGGCGGTCTTGGTGACGGCGGGCGTCGCAGCGCTCGCCGTGTCCGGCTCAACCTGTCGGCGCTGACCGCGCACCGCCAGGTTGATGATGGCGATGCCCAGCATGGCGGCGCCGATCCACATCGACTGCACCCACCCCTCGACGAAGGCGTGTTTGGCAGCATCGAGGATGGCAGGAGCGTTCTCGCCCGCCGATGGGGCGACGGCGAACGCCGACCCGATCCCGTCGCTGGCCGCCTCGGCGAGCTGGCGGGGGACGCCCTCCAACGCCGGCTGAATGGCGCTCCGGTAGCCCGAGCTGAGGATCGATCCGAGCAGCGCCACGCCGATGGCGCCGCCCAGCTCGCGGGTGGTGTCGTTCAGCGCAGAGGCCACACCCTGCTTCTCGGACGGGAGCGACTCGGTGATCGCTTCGGTCGACGGGGTCATGGCCAGGCCGTTGCCCAGCCCGAGCAGCAGCAACCCGGGCAGCACCGACATGTAGCCGCCCTCGACCGACGCTCGCAGCGCCACCGTGATTAGGCCCGCTGCGGAGATCGAGGTGCCCACCAACATGGTGTTGCGAGAGCCGATCGCCTTGCTCACCCGAGGGGCGAGCGCAGCGGACGACGGCATCATCACCAGGGCCATCGGCAACAGCGCCACCGCCGAGTGCAGCGCCGACCAGCCGATGACCGCCTGGAAGAACGGGAAGAGCACGAGGAAGATGCCGAACATCACGGCAAACATGATCATGAGGGTGACCGCACCGGTGGAGAGGCCGCGGTTCTTGAAGACCGAGATGTCGAGCAGCGGCTCATCCTGGCGGCGCTCCCAGACGATGAACCCGATCAGCGCTGCGAGGCCGATGCCGAGGCCGGCCAGCGTGATGGGGTCGGTCCAGCCGCGCTCGGGGCCCTCGTGGATGCCCATGATGAGCGACCCGATGGCCAGCATCGACAGCAGCGAGCCGCCCACGTCGAAGCGGTGGTCGGATCCGTCGGCGGAGTTGGGCACGTACCGCTTTGTCATGAAGGCGGAGAAGGCGACGAGCACGATCGGCACGGCGAAGAGCCAGCGCCAGGTGAGCACGTCGACCATGAACGAGGATGCGAAGAGCCCGACCAAGCCGCCGCTGCCGGCGACGCCGGCCCAGATGCCGATCGCCTGCGAACGCTGCTCCTCGGGGAACGTCGACGTGATGACCGACAAGGTCACCGGCATGATCATGGCGGCGCCGACGCCGGCGAGCACCCGGGCCGCCACCATCATCGCCGTGGTGGTGGCCAGGCCGGCGCCCAGGCTGGCGATGCCGAAGACCACGAGGCCGGCCAGCAGCACCGGCTTGCGACCCCAGCGGTCGCCGATGGCCCCCATCGGCATCAGCAGACCGGCGAGCGCAACGGTGTAGCCGTTGATGATCCAAAGGATGGCGTTCTGCGATGCGCCAAGGTCGATCGCCAGGTTCTGCTGGGCGACGTTGAGCCCCGACACCGATGCGATGACGGCCATCAGCGCGGTACAGACCGCGATCAGCACGTTGCGTTGCAGCACCTTGTTGGTGATCGGTCCGGGCACCGGCCGGCCGTAGGAGGTTGCGCTGGCGCCGCGAGCGGCGCCGGGGGGAGTGACAGGCATGACTGAGAACTTTCGGGGCTGGGGAGTTGAGGGAATTCGACGGATCGCCCGAGAAACGAAACGAGACCGTAGCGTAGCGTTTGTCGTGTTGATCGGCTAGGCTGAGGGGCGAAATGTTTGCGTCATGCGTCACTTCCGCCACGTCCAACGTCGACCCTCGGGTGCGTCGAAGCCGCGCCAAGCTGCTGGCCGCTGCGCTCGACCTGCTCGTCGAGTCGGGCGCACACAGCGTCACGGTCGACGCGGTGGCCGAGCGTTCCGGTGTAGCCAAGTCCACGCTGTACCGCCACTGGGCATCGCGCACCGAACTGCTCGCCGACGTGTTGGAAACCAACGCGCCGACGATCCCGCAGCCCCCGATGGACCAAGGCTTCGCGACAGCTTTTCGGGCCCTCGTGACCCAGCTTGGCCAAATCTCCGCCGATCCCGCCTGGAAACGGGTTTTCCCGGCGCTGCTCTCGCTGCGGCGGGAGCTGCCAGAGGTCGACTCCGTCGCAACGGCGGACACCAGCCAGAAGCTGGCCGTGCTCGCATCGGTGCTGAACCTTGGCGTTGCCGAGGGCGCTGTGCCCGACGGGGTGGACGTGGAGCTGGTGGCCCTGCAGCTGCTCGGTCCGTTCGCCTTCTCCACGTTGGTGGGAAGTGAGGTGTCCCAGGACGCGCTGGTCGACGATTTGGTGCAGCGATTCCTGGCCGGCTGGGCCGCGCCGGGCTATGGATCGTGATCGCGCAGGAGTAGCGATCGCCTCCGGGTTCGTCGAGCGCCTCGCTAGGCTACGTAGATGGCGCCTACTCCGACTACGACGTTGCGGCTCCCGGTAGCTCTGCGCGACGAGATCGCTCGACTCGCCGACGAGCGCGAGTCCACGTTGCTCGATGTCGTGGCCGATGCGGTGGCTCGCTTGAAGCGAGACCAATGGTGGGCGCAGGTGCATGAGGAATTGGAAACCATGACGTCCGCCGAACTGGCGGACTATCACGCCGATGCCGAGACGCTCGACGTCACTACCGCCGATGGGCTTCGTGAGCGCTGAACCCACGCACCGGCGCGGCGACGTCTGGCTGGTCGACCTCGGCAACGACCCGTCGGACCCGGAGCAGGCGTTCATGCGTCCGGCGTTGATCGTGAGCGACGACGCGCTGCATCACCCTCGGCTCCGGATGGTCGTCGTCGTTCCGGCGACGTCTCGGCTGCGGAGGCTGTCGCTGCACGCGGTGGTGCAACCAAACGCCGACAATGGACTCGACGAGGCATCGGCATTTCAGGCGGAGCAGGTGCGGGCGGTGTCATCGCGGCGACTCGTCAGGCGTCTCGGCCGCCTCGGCGTCGAGGACCGACATGCCATCTATGACATCCTGCGATCGATTCTGGCGCTCCACTGAACTGCGTGCCCGAGGGGTCAGCCTGGGATTAGCCTCGGCGGCGTAGCGCGACATAACGACGGGAGGGGAGCCCATGGCAAAGTTGTGTGAGGGACGCGTCTGTCTGGTGACCGGTGCCGGCCGAGGCATCGGGCGCGAGCATGCGCTGATGCTGGCCGAGCACGGCGCCAAGGTGGTGGTGAACGACCTCGGCGGCGATCGCCGGGGCGAAAGCGGTGAGGATGATGGTCCCGCGCATCAGGCGGTCGCCGAGATCGTCGAGGCGGGCGGCGAGGCGGTCGCCGATGGTGGCAACGTCGCAGACTTTGCCGAGGCCAAGGCGATGGTCGACCTGGCGATCGACACCTACGGACGGCTCGACGTCGTCATCAACAACGCCGGCATCCTGCGGGACCGCATGCTGGTGAACATGACCGAGGCCGAGTGGGACGCGGTGATTGCCGTGCACCTGAAGGGCACGTTTGGCCCGGCCCACCACGCCGCCCAGCACTGGCGCGAGCGCTCCAAGGCCGGCGAGGAGGTGGACGCCCGGATCATCAACACCACGTCGCCGTCAGGCATCTACGGCAACGTCGGCCAGACCAACTACGGCGCCGCCAAGGCCGGCATCGCAGCCTTCACGATCATCGCCGCCAAGGAGCTGGCCCGGTACGGGGTGACCGCCAACGCCATCGCGCCGGCGGCGCTCACCCGGATGACCGAGGACCTGGGCATGGGCCAGGCTTCCGAGGAGGACAAGGCGCAGATGTCGCCCCACTGGATTGCGCCGCTGGTCACCTGGCTGGCCAGCGAGGAGAGCCGCGGGGTGACCGGCCGGGTGTTCGACATCACCGGCCGGGCGATGTCGGTGTCCGAGGGCTGGCATCGAGGACCGACCGTTGACCCGACCGACGACCCCACCCGCGTTGGCCCGCTGGTCGAGGAGATCGTCAACGCCGCCCGCCCCAACGCCGACATGAGCGGACGCGACGAGGTGACGTGAGCCCCACCGGTGTCACCCCTGCCGCGCCGGGCGTCGAGCGGTCGACCGTCGAGATGTGCGACGGGACCGCGGCGGAGCTCGTCCGGCTGTCGGCCGGAACGCTCACCGCCTCGGTGTTGTCCTATGGGGCCACGCTGGTCGGCTTCGAGGCGCCCGGTCCCGATGGCGAGCCGGGCAATTGCGTGCTGACGCTGGCCGATTTGGGGCAACTGGCCGACCCGGCGGTCAACCCGCACCTGTGCGGCGTCGTCGGTCCGTACGCCAACCGCATCGCCGGCGCGTCGTTTGAGCTGGACGGGGTGACCTATTCACTTGAGGCCAACGAGGGGCCCAACACCCTCCACGGCGGGTCGACGCCGTGGGACCGACGGCAGTGGGGGATTGCGTCCCTCCACGCCGGCGACGCCGACGCATCGGTGACGCTGACGCTGATCGATCCCGACGGCGAGGGCGGGTTTCCCGGACGGGTCGAGGCGACCGCCACCTACTCGCTCGCCGCCGAGGGGACGCTGACGCTTCAAATCGTCTGCACGACCGACCGGGCGACCGTGCTGGCGCCGACCAACCACACCTACTGGAACCTGTCGGGATCCGGGACGATCGCCGATCACCGGGTGTCGCTCAGCGCCGATCTGGTGCTCGACTTGGGGCCGGGGCAGATCCCCACCGGGACGGCACTGCCGGTTTCGGGTGGACCGTGGGACCTGCGCGACGACGTGCGACTGGGCGACCGCTTGGGCTCGCCCGAGCTGGCGGACCTCGACGGCTACGACAACACGTTTCTCGTCGACGCCGGGGTCGAGGGCGAGTTGCCGCTGGTGGCCCGCCTGGTCGACCCGGGCAGTGGCCGGACGATGGAGATGCGCAGCGACCAGCCGGCGGTGCAGGTGTACACCGCCAACCACCTCGACGGTCTGCCCGGCCAACACGGATCGCTGGTTCGCCACGGGGCCGTCTGCCTGGAGGCCGGGCGGGTGCCCAACGGGCCCAACATGGCGACGATCGCGGGCCCCGACGGCCCAATCCCCGTCGTCGTCACCCTCCGCCCGGGCCACACCTACCGCTGGATGACCAGCTGGCAACTTGGCTGACCTGCCCCTGGTCGATCGCTGTCATACGGGTTATCCTCGGTGTATGACGATGCTGAGCTTCCGGGTCGACGAGCGTGATGCGGCCGATGCCCAGCTACGTGCGACCGAGCTCGGGATCGATCGGTCCGAGCTGCTTCGGGAGGCCTTACGCCGCCATCTCGACCGGCTTGCATCCGAAGGTGACGCCGCTCGCTGGGCAGCTCAACCGCTTGATGACGGCGAGCGGGCTCTGATGGAGGTCGCCGACTGGGGTCCGGCCGAAGACTGGTCGGACTGGGCCGATGCAGCGCGGTGAGGTGTGGTTTGCCGCTACCCCCGGCGGCGACCGACCGGTGCTTGTCCTCACGCGTGATCCCGTTGCCGACCGCATCGGATCGGTCGTGGTTGTTGCACTGACCCGCACCCGTCGAGGCCTCGTGTCCGAACTTGAGCTGACGTCAGCCGACGGAGTGCCGACGGACAGCGTCGTCAACTTCGACAACATCCATACGATCCCGCGAGATCTCATGAGGCGGCGCGTGGCCGAGCTGTCGCCACCTCGGATGGCCGAGGCGTGCCGCGTGCTTCAAGCGGCCACCGGCTGTTAAGGCCAAGGGGCTGGCTTCTGGCGTCTCCCAACTGACGATGGCGCGTTGGCAGCGGCGGCGCAGCGGCACGGGTAGGTTCCGGCCATGGCCCTCAACGAGAACTTCGCCACCGTCTGGGAGGCGATCGCCGACACGCTGGGCGATGCGCCCGCACTGTCCCACGGACCGCTGACCCGCACCTGGGCCGAGCTGGACGACCGGGCCGCCCGCTTTGCCGGGGCGATGGCTGACGCCGGTGTCGGCGCTGGCAGCGATGATGGCGGGGCCAAGGTGGGAATGGCGCTGTACAACGGGCCCGCCTACACCGAGGCGACCTTCGGCGCGTTCAAGGCCCGGGCCGTGCCGTTCAACGTCAACTACCGCTACCGGGAATCCGAGCTGGCCTACCTGCTGAGCAACGCCGACTGCGAGGTGGTCGTCGCCCACCCCGAGCTGGTCGACCTCATCGAGGCGATTCGCGCAGATGTCCCCAGCCTGCGCCTGCTGGTGGCGGTGGGCGATGAGATTGACGGGTCCCCGGTGGGGGACCTGCCCGACGGCTGGGTGCACTACGAGGAACTGTTGGCGGCGAGCGACCCCGCCTCGCGCATCGAGCGGTCCGGCGACGACTTGTGGTTCCTCTACACCGGCGGAACCACCGGCATGCCCAAGGGTGTGATGTGGCCCCACAGCTCGCTGCTCGGCGTGTTTGGGCCCACCTGGAAGGGCCTCAAGGTGGCGCTGCCCGACACGCCTGCGGAGGCGGCCCGGGTGGCGGCCGAGCTGCGCGAGCGAGGGACCGAACAGCGGCTGATCCCGGCGGCGCCGATGATGCACGGCACCTCGTCGCAGCTGACGATGGGCGCGCTGAGCACGGGCGGACACGTCGTCACCCTGACCTCGCGCAGCTTCGATCCGGCCGAGCTGTGGGCGACGGTTGAGGATCGGTCCGCTACCCACCTGTGCATCGTCGGCGACCCGTTCTGTCGTCCGATGGTCGTCGAGCTGGAGACGGCCGAGGCGACCGGCCGCCCCTACGACCTGACCTCGTTGAAGGTGATCACGTCGTCCGGCGCCATGTGGTCGGGACCCCAGAAGGAGGCGCTGCTCGCCCGCGTGCCGGCGCTGCTGATCGACCTGCTCGGATCGTCCGAAGGCAACGGTTTCGGCGCCTCGGTGGCCCGGCGCGGACGCAGCGCCGGAACCGCACGGTTCCAACTGGGCGACGACGCTGCGGTGTTCACCGAGGACGGACGGCGGGTCGAGCCCGGCTCGGGCGAGCGTGGCCGGCTGGCCACCGGGGGGCACCTGCCGCTGGGCTACTACAAGGATGCGGCGGCGACCGACGCCACCTATCCCACCTACGAGGGGCGCCGCTGGGCGGTGCCGGGCGACTTCGCAACCGTCGAGCTCGACGGCACGATCAACCTGTTGGGGCGGGGCTCGGTATCGATCAACACCGCCGGCGAGAAAGTGTTTCCCGAGGAGGTGGAGGAAGCGACCAAGTCGCTCGCCTGGGTGGTTGACGCAACGGTGGTCGGAGTCCCCGACGAGACCTGGGGGAGCGCGGTGACAGCGGTGGTGTCGCTCGGTGACGGCGCGCCGGGCGACCTCACCCCAGACGAAGCGCTCGGGTCAGACGCCGTTGGCGTACCCGCCGATGCGGCGCTGCTCGAGCTGGTGCGCACCCATGTCAAGGAGCAGCTCGCCGCCTACAAGGCGCCCCAACACGTGGTTGTCGTTCCTGCGGTCATGCGCGGTCCCAACGGCAAGGCCGACTACCGCTGGGCCGGGGAGGTCGCCGCCAGCGCGCTGGGTTGACCAAGTCTCGCTTCGATGGGCCCGGCGCCGCGGAGCAAGGCCGGCGCGGTGGCATCGAGGTGTGTCACCAGAGGCACCAGGTCGTCGAAGGGCACCGGCTCGGAAATGTAGAAACCCTGTGCCAGGTCGCACCCCATCTCGCGCAGTGTCGTCAACGTGGTCAGGTCGGTGGCTCCCTCGGCGGTGACGGTGAGCCCCAGCTGGTGGGCCATCTCGATCGTTGAGCGCACGATGGCGGCGTCGTCGCTGTTTGAGGTCATCGCAGTGACAAACCCGCGATCGATCTTGAGATGGGAGACCGGCAGATGCTTCAGGTAGGACAGCGAAGCGTTCCCAACGCCGAAGTCGTCGACCGCGACCGAGATGCCGAGCGCTCTCAGACGGGCGAGCACCTCGACCGCCCGTGGGTTGTCGTCGATCAGTTCGGTCTCGGTGATCTCAAGCTGGAGGCGCTCGGCATGGAAATCCTCTCGGTGGGAGAGCAGTTCGAAGAAGTCGACCAGGTCGGGGTCCTGAAGGTTTCGCACCGAGACGTTGACTGCGACGCCGAGGTCCAACCCGGCCTGGTGCATCGCTTCGGCGTCCCGCAACGCCTCGGCGACGATCCACCGGGTGAGCGAATGGATCATGTGGGAGCCCTCGACGGTCTCGATGAAGTCGATCGGCAGCATCAGACCGTGATCCCGGTGCTGCCAGCGCACCAGCGCCTCCACCTGAACGACCCGTTCGGTGCCGAGGCCGAGCGCCGGTTGGTAATAGAGCGCGAGTTCCCCGGCGTCCATCGCTCGGCCAAGCTCGCCCAACAAGGTGACCTGACGCAGCGAGCCTTGATGGCGTTCGGCGCGATACAGCTCGACCGGTTGGCCCGACCGCTTGGCCCGGTACAGGGCCTCGTCGGCGGCGTTCAGCAGATCCTCGTCACCCTTGCCGTGCTCCGGAAACAGAGCGATGCCGAGGTTGCCACTGCACTGCACCGGGATGCCGTCCACCTCGAAGGGACGCTCGAGCACCCCGATGGCGCGCCGGGCGAGACCGAGCGCCTCCTCCTCGTCGCCGACCGGGGGACTTACCAGCGCAAACTCATCGCCTCCCCAGCGTCCGATCATGCCGCACTCGCCGGCAAGTTCGGCCCGGAGCCTTACTGCGATCGCCGCCAACAGACGGTCCCCGCCCTGGTGGCCGAGCGCGTCGTTGACCTGTCTGAACTGGGTGAGGTCCATCAGCAGCAGTGCGAAGCCGTGGCCGGGCGGGACACCTGCTGCCGCCGTTTCGCGCAGGTATTCCTTCAGCCGAGCCCGGTTGGGAAGGCCGGTGAGAGCGTCGTGGTCGTTCTGGTGGCGCAGGCGTTCGGCGAGGGACCACGCGACCTTGCGCGACTGCTCGAGCATCGTGTCGACGCGTTGATCGATCGCCCGAAGTCGGGCGGTGAACAGATGGACCCCCGCCGCCTTGGTGGCGTCGGCGATCAACATGATCGGAAGCAGCAGCCTGAGGTCTTCGGGACGGTTGGAGAACGCCCCGATCAGAGCGGTACCACCAAGTTGGATGACGGCGGCGGACGCCTGCACCCGGTTCGGACCGAGACAACACAGGTAGCCGGCGGTCAGCGCAACGGCGATTGGCACGAGCGCAGCCGGGTTGGTCAGCCCCAGCCCGACGAGCGCCACCAGGCTGAGCATGGAGCCCAGGTGCGATCGGCGGCGCATCAGGAGGGTGGCGCCTACCTGGGCAGCCTCCAACCCGACGACGGTGAGGGCTGCCGCCACACGCAAGGCCAGCTCGAATGAGTTCGACGGAGGGTCGATGACGATCGCCGCCACAGCGGCGACGGCAACGGCCACACGGCGGGGGATTTGGTAGGCCAGACCCGCCCGACCCGTTTCGGGCGGGGTGCGTTGAGCGGGATAACCCTCCGGCCGCACTGCCTCGCTCGGGGTCGGGTTTTGCGACGGCCGGGGTAGAGGACGATCGATCGGTCGGAGCTCGGTTTTGGCCACGTCCCCCCTCCTCACTTCACGTCGGCGCCGGTCTCCGCATCGCCCCTCTCGGGAGCGGTGCGATGCGTCACGCCGGTGGCGAGCATCTGCAGCCATCGTACCGATCAACTGCGCGGAGTGGTCATTCTTGTAGGCCTTTCAACCTAAATCTCACGTTGAGTGATGGCGGGTGCGCTGAGAGCGGAATTGTCCGGTCATGGTCGGTCGTCCCACGAGAGTGCCGCGCTCGATACGCTCCGCCAACGGATGGCCGGCCTGACGGTCGTCCGGCACGACCACGCCGGTGGGAGGAGACCACATGCAGACCTGCGGCCCCGATCCGGGATGGTGGTGCGAGCGCACGCTCGATCTCACCGGGTCCGCCGCAGCCGCCGAAGCGGTCGACTGGCTGGTGCATACCCCGGCGAAAGTGGTGATGATCGTCATCCTGGCCTGGCTGGTCAATCGGTTCGCCGCACGTCTGGTGGCGCGGGTGGCGGCGCGAACCCGAGCGGCAGCCGTGCGAGGCGCACGGCCCACCAGTTCAGACGCCGCGGCCGCAGGATCGCCGCGGGCGGATGCCCGAGCTCGGACGGTCTCCGACGTGCTCGGCTCCATCACCTCGGCTGCGGTGTTCACGATCGCCGGCCTGATGATCCTGGGCGAGCTCAACATCAACCTCGGCCCACTGCTCGCCGGCGCCGGGGTGGCGGGGGTGGCCCTCGGTTTTGGCGCTCAGTCGTTGGTGCGAGACCTGCTCGCTGGTCTGTTCGTTCTGATCGAGGACCAATACGGGGTGGGCGATGTGGTCGACGTCGGCCCGGCGACCGGCACCATCGAGCGGGTGACCCTTCGATCCACCCGGCTCCGAGACGTGGCCGGAACGGTCTGGCACGTTCCCAACGGCGAGATCGTCCGGGCCGGTAACCAGTCGCAACGCTTCAGCCGCGCACTGATCGACGTGACGGTTGCCAACGACGCCGACCTGGCGGTGGCCGAGCGGATCGTCGCCTCGGTTGGAACGGCGTTGGCCGACGACGAGGAGTGGAGCGACCGTCTGCTCGGCGTGCCGTCGATGCTCGGGGTTCAAGCGCTCGACAGCCACGGGACCACCCTCCGGCTGGTGGTCGACACCGAGCCCGCATCGCAGTGGGCGGTGGAGCGCGAGCTGCGCCGGCGGTTGCGCGATGGTCTGCATGAGGCGGGCATCTCGGTGCCCCAGCAGGCGCCGCCCCCGGTAAACCCGTCGGAGTGAGCAGGCAGCAGGACCGGCGGGACCTCCTTGTGGGGTGCGGGTGTTGGAGTGTCCGCGGTGCGGAGCAGGCGTTCCCCTACCATGGTCCACGGGCGGAGACCGGGGCCGCTTCGCGCGGTCTGACAGCTGAACGAGGTAGCCACCATGAACGCTAAAACTGCGATCCCCCTAGGCATCATCGTCGGTGTGGTCCTGCTTTTGGTCTGGAATTCTCCGTCGGGGTCGGCGGAGTGGCTGGGCGACGTTCTCGGTGCAATCGGCCGCTTTCTTGAGCGGTTGGCCAACACGATCGCCACCTTCCTCGACGGGCTGACGGACTGAAACCCCATCCGAAACGAACCGGGGGCCCAAGGTAGTGATTAATCGGCTGGTTGCCTTTCTCCAGGGCTTGGTGGGCACGGACACGATCGACGAGATCATCTTCGATCGGCTGTTGCCCCACGAGAAGATCGTGATGATCGATGGGCCGGCCGAGATCGCCTTCTTATTCGAACAGAAGCGGTCGATCGTGTTGCTGATCGGGTCGTTGGTCGTGGCGTTCTTCAGCACCAGCGTCATCTGGACGATGGCGGCGCTTGGCCTGGCCGTCACGGCGATTGGCCTCTTCGTCGTGGGAGCGGTCCAGCTGCATTACACCCGATACGTGGTGACGACCAACCGCATCATCTACCTCAAGGGGGTACTGAAGCGCACCCACCAATGGATTCCCTGGGCCAAGGTCACCGACCTGTCGATGGAGCAGACGATTCCGGACCGGATCAAGAACGTCGGCAGCGTACGCATCGAGTCGGCAAACGAGGACTCGCAGTTCAGAAAGATGACCAACCTGACCAACCCGGAAACGATGATGCGGGTGCTCGTTTACATGGTCAGCCAACGCCAGGGATCGGTGCCGCTGCCCGAGGACATCCACGCCATCCTGGGCGTGCCGGGACCGGATGGCATCACCCACTTGCCGCGGAAGGACGACGAAGGGGGTCGCGGCGAGGAGGATGACGACGTCGTGAGTTGGGGTGCCGACGACGACGGTGGTGGCGGCGACGACGACGACGGAGGTGGCGGTGCTGGTGGTGACGGCAGCGGCGGTGGCGGCAGCGGCGGTGGCGGCAGCGGCGGTGGTGCTGGTGGCGGGGATGACACGGTGCTGCTCACCAGACCACGGCGTAGCCCGCCGGTCACCGTTGAGGGCCCTTTGGCCCCAGGCACGGTGACCGTGCCCCGCCCCGGACGCGGGGAGGAATCGCGCCCGTCCAGGGCCAACCCGGTGCAGGACGTTGGGGCCCCGAGACGGCGGCGGCCCGAACCGCCGGCGACAGGACGAGGGGAAGGGTCGTCGCCCGCCGATTCGATCGGCCCGTCGGACGACGGCGCCCGGCCCGACACTCCGCCGCCGGACCCCGGCCGGGCAGCGCTCGACGACTGATCGGGCGGAGTGGGCGCCGCCGACCGGGCCGAGTGTGCACGGCCAGGTCCGGTCGGGTGCACCGGTGAGGCTGAGGTGATGCCTTGGCTCCTGCTCGGCGTCGAGCAGATCTCGGCCAATGCGGTCGGCCGAGGATGTATCTTTGAGGCCGTTAGGGGTCGTCGACGACCAGTTCGACGCTGACCGTCAGGTCGGCGCCAGTATCCGTTGGCGTCGTCACGAACTCCTGCACCACCCCGGCGTCGACCAGGTCGCCTCGTACGGTCTCAAGCCGATCGAGCAACTCTGGCGGGGCGCTCACCTCGAGGCGGCGCACCGCGGTGCGCATGCCGGTGCGGGCCTCGGTCTTGGTGCGGCGCACCTCGTGGAGGACCTGTGCAGCGAGCGCGGGTAGCTCGCCGTCCGCACCGTCGCCGGCGCCGCCGAGTTCGGCAGTGGTTGGCCAACCGGTGCGGTGGATCGACCCGTCCATCCACCAGCTCCACACCTCCTCGGTGGCGAAGGGCAGGTGGGGTGCGAACAACCGAAGCAGGGTTGAGAGCGCCAGCTCCAGGGAGGCTCGCGCCGACGCCGAGCCGTCGTCGTCGCGGTAGGCGCGGGTCTTCACCAACTCCAGGTGGACGTCGACGAAGTTCCAGAAAAAGGCCTCGGTGCGCTCGAGCGCCCGGGCGTAGTCGAACTCCTCAAACGCTGCGGTCACCGTCTCGACCAACGCTGCGACCTCAGCCAGCATCGCCCGGTCGATCGGGTGGGTGACAGCATCGGCTCCGAGTGGTGTCGCTCTCGCGCCGGTCGCCGCCTGATCAGCGGCATCGTCGCCGCCGTCCGCCGATTGGTCGTTGCGCTGGGAGAAGCCGAGCACGAAGCGGCTGGCGTTCAGCACCTTCAGGGCCAGGCGGCGCCCCACCTTCATCTGCGTCTCGTCGAAGGCGGTGTCGGTGCCGGGCCGGCCGTTGGCGGCCCAGTAGCGCACGGCGTCGGAGCCGTGCTGCTGGAGCAACTCGGTAGGCACAACCACGTTGCCCTTCGACTTGGACATCTTTTTGCGGTCGGGGTCGAGGATCCACCCGGACAGCGCTGCGTGGCGCCACGGCGCCGTGCCCTCGGCCAGGTGGCTGCGCACCATGGTCGAAAACAGCCAGGTGCGGATGATGTCGTGGGCCTGGGGCCGCAGGTCCATCGGAAACACCTTGGCCCACAGCTCGTGGTCGTGGTCCCAGCCACCGGCGATCTGAGGGGTGAGCGACGAGGTGGCCCACGTGTCCATGATGTCGGGGTCGCCGACGAACCCGTTCGGCTGGCCCCGCTGCGCTTCGTCGTAGCCGTTCGGGGCGTCGCTTTGGGGATCGACCGGAAGCGTGACGGCGTCGGGCGCGATCGGCGCGTCGTAGTTCACCTCGCCGTCGGCGTCGACCGGGTACCAGACCGGGATCGGCACGCCGAAGTAGCGCTGGCGGGAGATCAGCCAGTCGCCGTTGAGCCCCTCGATCCAGTTGGTGTAGCGGGTCTGCATGTAGGGCGGATGCCAGGTCACCTCGTCGCCGCGTGCGATCAGCTGCTCAGCCAGGGCGGCGTCGCGACCGCCGTTGCGGATGTACCACTGACGGCTCTGCACGATCTCGAGCGGTGCCTCGCCCTTCTCGTAGAACTTCACCGGGTGCTCGATCACCTTCGGCTCGCCCAGCAGCTCGCCGGAGGCTTCCAACAGCTCGACCGTGGTGCGCTGGGCGGCCTTCACCCCGAGACCGGCCAGGGCCTCATACGTGTTCCGTCCGGTGTCGGACTCGATCCATGCCGGGGTGTCGGCGGCAAAGCGCCCGTCGCGACCGATGACCGCCCGCGCCGGCAGGTCCAGCTCGCGCCACCAGATCACATCGGTCAGGTCGCCGAACGTGCAGATCATGGCTGCGCCGGTGCCCTTCTCCGGGTCGGCCAGGCGGTGGGCGACCACCGGCACTTCAACGCCGAACAACGGGCTGGTCACCGTCGAGCCGAACAGCGGCTTGTACCGCTCATCGTCGGGGTGGGCGACCAGGGCAACGCAGCTGACGACCAGCTCGGGGCGGGTGGTCGACACGACCAGATCGCCCTCCCCGTCCGAGCGGTGAAAGGCCAGGTCGTGGTAGGCGCCGGGGCGGGGGCGATCCTCCAGCTCGGCCTGTGAGACCGCCATGCGGAACGTGATGTCCCACATCGACGGGGCATCGGCCTGGTAGGCCTCGCCGCGGGCCAGGTTGTCGAGGAAGGCCCGCTGACTCACACGGCGACTGCGCTCGTCGATCGTCGTGTACGTCTGGGTCCAGTCGACCGACAGGCCCAGGCGGCGCCAGAGCGCTTCGAAGACCTGTTCGTCCTCTCCGGTCAGCTGGACGCACAGTTCGATGAAGTTGCGTCGGCTGACCGCCAGGAAGTCCCGTCGGTTCTTCGGCGCTTTCTCCGGCGGGACGAAGGCGGCGTCGTAGTGGACGGTGGGATCGCAGCGCACGCCGTAGTAGTTCTCCACCCGGCGCTCGGTGGGCACGCCGTTGTCGTCCCAACCCATCGGGTAGAACACCTCGCGTCCGGTCATCCGCTGGTACCGGGCGATGCAGTCGGTGTGGGTGTAGCTGAAGACGTGGCCGACGTGCAGCGACCCCGACACGGTCGGGGGAGGTGTGTCGATGGAGAAGACGGCGTCGGCAGGGGCGTTGGCATCGAAGCGATAGGTGCCGTCGGCCTCCCAGCGTTCACCCCACTTGTCCTCGAGACCCTCGAGGGCGGCCTTGGCGGGAACGGTCGGCGTCGATCGGCGTCGGGGGGCGTCGGTCATAGGCCCGCCAAGGTACCAGCGCCTGCCGGCCGGACCCTGAGGCCAACCCCCGGCGGCGTTGCTCCCCCGGTTCGAGCCGTCGTCCGTCGAGAGGTGTGGAGGTGTGCCGGTGAGATTCACCGGCACACCTCCACACCTCTGCTCCACACCTCTCCGCGGCCCGCGGCAAACTGGCGCAATGAGCACCCCGTCCTCCGTCCGCTCGCCCCTCGACGTCGTCAGCTCCGGATCAGGCCCCGGCCCGGATGTGTTCTCCCGACGGCGCGATCGGGTGGCCAAGCGCGTCGGCGCCGACGGCCTGCTGGTGGTGCCGGCTGGCGTGGAGGCGCCCCGCAACCACGACGTCGACCACGAGTTTCGCCAGGCCAGCCAATTCTGGTGGTTGACCGGCTTCGGCGAGCCCGATGCGGTGGCGGTGCTTACCCCGGGGCATGCCGATGGCGACTACCACCTGTTCGTGCGACCTCGCGATCCCGAGCGTGAGACCTGGGACGGCTACCGGGCCGGGGTCGATGGCGCCAAAGACACCTTCGGTGCAGATCGTGCGTACCCGATCGCCGAACTCGGCAACCGGCTACCAGCACTCGCGGTTGGCCGGGACCGCGTGTGGTACCGGCTGGGCGAGCGCCTCGACGAGACGGTCACCGCCTTGCTCGTCGGGGGGCGAAACCGGCGCGACCGGCTGGGTGATCGGGTGCCCGATGGGGTGATCGATCCCGGCGTCATGCTCGACGAGCTCCGCCTCCACAAGGACGACGCCGACCTCGATTCGCTACGGCGCGCCGGAGCCCTGGCAGCCGAGGGGCACCGCGAGGCGATGCGCCTGGCCAGGCCCGAGGCAACCGAGCGACAGCTTCAGGGGGCGATGGAGTGGGTGTGGCGCGCTGCCGGGTCGCCCCGCAACGGCTACCCCTCGATCGTCGCCGGCGGGGCCAACGCCTGCGTGCTGCACTACACCGAGAACGCCGACGTGGTCGCCGACGGCGACCTGGTGCTGATCGACGCCGGCTGCGAGGTGGACCAGCTCTCGGCCGACATCACCCGCACCTTCCCGGTCAACGGCCGCTTCAGTGGACCGCAGCGGGCGATGTACGAGGTGGTGCTCGCCGCCCAGCACGCCGCGCTGGCGGCCGTGCGACCGGGGGCGACCATTCGCTCTCCTCACGAGGCGGCCCGGGCGGTGATCGCCGAGGGGCTCGTCGATCTCGGGCTGATCCCCTCCGGCATCGACGATGTCGTGGGCATGGGCCTCGACGCCGAGTTCTTCATGCACGGCACCAGCCACTGGCTGGGCCTCGACGTGCACGACGTCGGCTCCTACCGCAACGACGACGACCACCGGCCGTTGGCCGAGACGATGGCGCTGACGATCGAGCCCGGCATCTACGTGGCGCCCACCAAGGGCGAGGTGACGTTCAAGCTGCTGGCGCACGACCGCGACGCCTGGGCGCGCCGCCGGGTCGAGCTGGGCGTCGAGCGGGCCAAGGCCGCCGAGGAGGCCGAGTTGGCCGAGGCACCCGAGATGGTCCATCGGCTTCCCGAGGAGTTTCTCGGCATCGGCATTCGCATCGAGGACGACGTCGTCGTGACCTCGAATGGATGCGAGGTGCTGACCGATGAGGTGCCGACCGATCCCGACGAGATCGAGGCGCTGTGCGCCGAATCGCCCCGCTGGGTGATCCTCCCGGGGTAGCGGTGCGGAGCGGCCGGACCGCCCCGACCGACACGCCGTCGCGATTTGCCCCTCGCGGTTTGGCCCTCCGGTTACCGATGGGTAACTTAGGGCTTCTACTGTCGACGTCGCTGCGACCGCGTTCGCTGCGCACTCCCGGAGGTAAACCCTGATGGGTGAATTCTCAATGGCTCTCAACGACGACCAGGTGCAGCTGAGGGATTGGATCCACACCTTCGCCAAGGACGTCGTGCGTCCGGCCGCCGAGGAGTGGGACGAGCGCGAGGAGTTTCCGTGGCCGATCGTCGAGGAGGCCGCCCAGATTGGGCTGTACTCCTTCGACTTCATGGCCCAGGCGATGATGGGTGACCCCTCCGGGCTGACGATGCCGATCGCGCTCGAGGAGCTGTTCTGGGGCGACGCCGGCATCGGCCTGTCGATCATGGGCTCGGGCCTCGCCGCCGCCGGCATCGCCGGCAACGGCACCGCGGACCAGGTGATGGAGTGGGTGCCCCAGTGCTACGGCACCCCGGAGAAGGTCGCCCTGGGCGCCTTCTGCGTGTCCGAGCCGGACGCCGGCTCCGACGTGTCGTCGCTGCGCACCAGCGCCAAGTACGACGAGGCCAACGACGAGTGGGTGCTCAACGGCACCAAGGCCTGGATCACCAACGGTGGCATCGCCGACATCCACGTCGTGGTCGCCACCGTCGATCCCGAGCTGCGCAGCCGGGGTCAGGCCAGCTTCATCATTCCGCCCAACACCCCGGGCCTCAGCCAGGGCCAGAAATATAAGAAGCACGGCATCAAGGCCAGCCACACCGCCGAGGTCGTCCTCGACGACGTTCGCATCCCCGGCTCCTGCCTGCTGGGCACCAAGGAGCAGCTGGACGAGAAGCTGGCCCGCGCTCGCGAGGCCAAGACCAACCCGCAGCCCAAGTCGTCGGGCAAGCAGCCGGCCATGGCCACGTTCGAGGCCACCCGTCCGGCCGTCGGCGCCCAGGCGGTCGGCGTGGCACGCGCCGCGTATGAGTACGCGCTGCAGTACGCGCAGGAGCGCAAGGCGTTCGGCAAAGCGATCATCGAGAACCAGTCGATCGCCTTCATGCTCGCCGACATGATCACCGAGATCGACGCTTCCCGACTGCTGGTGTGGCGCGCCGCTTGGCTGTCGCGCAACGGCGAGTACATCAACGCCGAGGGCAGCCAGTCGAAGCTGAAGGCCGGACGCACAGCCGTGTGGGTTACCGAGCGGGCGATGCAGATCCTGGGCGGCTACGGCTACACCCGTGAGTATCCGGTGGAGCGCATGCACCGCGACTCGAAGATCTACGACATCTTCGAGGGCACCGAGCAGATCCAGCAGCTGGTGATCGCTCGGGCGATCTCCGGCCTCCGGATTGAATAAGCCCATCATCGAGTAATTCCCGACGGTGTGTTGGCCGTTCGTACTCTGCCAACCTCGCCTTGAGAAGTCTCACTTCCCGGTCCCGCACAGCGGTGGCCGGGAAGTGCGTTTTTAGTTGGGAACGTCGGTCGGGCGTTGCTCGTGGAAGCGGCCGCCGTGTGTGCGGCGATCCTCCTTCATCTCGGATTCGAGCACGTGGTGTCGTCCGCCCATCAGTTCGCCGCGCAGGTCGTCGGCGAAGGCCCGCACCACCGACCAGTAGATGGCGTCGTACTCCTCGACCATCTGGAACGACCAGCGGCCCTCGAGCGCATTGCGGCCGACCAACTCGGCCTCGATGCGCTGTGCCTGGTCCTGATGACCGGCCTCGCGCAACTCGTCGGCCGCTTCGCCGATGAGGGCGTCGGCGTGGCCCATCATCTGGTGGAAGTCATAGAGGTGGCCCCTCGCCCGCTCCACCCACTCGAGGGCCTCGCTGAACTTGCCGACGGCTGAGACCGTCTCGTCGCTGACCCCAGAGGGCCGACGGTCCCGTTCGAGCCAGGGGCGGTCGGTGGGTTCGCTCATCTGCGGTGCCTTTCGTCGGTGATCCTCGATGCGCTTGCACCCTACGAAGACGCGGAAAGGCCCGGTTCGAGATCGAACCGGGCCCTTTCAATGTCCCCCCGGACAAACGTGACGTTGCGTAAGTGTGACAGATGGCGTGAGAAAGTGCCTAACCGGGCCTGCGAGACCGCACCGAGGACGCTTCGGCGTGTGACGGCCACCACGTCGGGCGGCGCGGCGGTACCCTGATCGCCCGACCTCCATCAAAGCAGGGGACTGATGAGCACGAGCGATCAAGCGAACGACCAGGTGAAGCCCACCACGACAGATGCGGGCATTCCGGTGACCAGCGACGAGCACTCGCTCACCGTTGGGCCGGACGGGCCGATCCTGTTGCAGGACCACTACCTGATCGAGCAGATGGCGGCGTTCAACCGCGAGCGGATCCCCGAGCGCCAGCCCCACGCCAAGGGCTCGGGCGCCTTCGGCAACTTCGAGGTGACCAACGACGTCAGCGCCTACACCAAGGCGGCCCTGTTCCAGCCGGGAACGACGACCGACACGCTGATGCGGTTCTCGACGGTGGCGGGGGAGCGGGGCAGCCCCGACACCTGGCGTGACCCCCGGGGCTTCTCGATCAAGTTCTACACATCCGAGGGCAACTACGACATGGTGGGCAACAACACCCCCGTGTTCTTCCTCCGTGACCCGCTGAAGTTTCAGCACTTCATCCGGTCGCAGAAGCGCCGTGCCGACTCCGGCCTGCGAGACAACGACATGCAGTGGGACTTCTGGACGCTCTCGCCCGAGTCGGCCCACCAGGTGGCGTGGCTGATGGGCGATCGAGGCATCCCCAAGACCTGGCGCCACATGGACGGTTTCTCCTCGCACACCTACATGTGGGTCAATGCCGCCGGCGAGCGGTTCTGGGTGAAGTACCACTTCAAGACCGACCAGGGCATTGAGTTCCTCACCCAGGCCGACGCCGATCAGATGGCGGGACAGGATGCCGACTACCACCGCCGCGACCTGTTCAACTCGATCCGCGACGGCGAGCACCCCTCGTGGACGCTCAAGGTGCAGCTGATGCCCTTCGACGAGGCCGAGGACTACCGCTTCAACCCGTTCGACCTCACCAAGGTGTGGCCACACAGCGACTATCCCCTGCACGAGGTGGGCAAGCTGACGCTCAACCGCAACGCCACCGACTTCCACACCGAGATCGAGCAGGCGGCGTTCCAGCCCAACAACCTGGTGCCCGGCATCGGGCTCAGCCCGGACAAGATGCTGCTCGGGCGCGTGTTCGCCTATGCCGATGCCCACCGGGCCCGCATCGGCGGCAACTACATGCAGATCCCCGTCAACCGGCCTCAGGCCGAGGTGAACAGCTACAGCAAGGACGGGGCGATGCGAATGGAGAACGTCTCCGATCCCGTCTATGCGCCCAACTCCAAGGGCGGCCCGGCCGCCGACGCCACCCGCAGCCCGTACGCCGAGAAGTGGGCGGCGAGCGGCGAGTTTGTCCACGCCGCTTATACCCTCCATGCCGAGGACGACGACTGGGGTCAGGCCGGCACGCTCGTGCGCGACGTCCTGGACGATGCCGCCCGCGACCGGCTGGTCGACAACGTGGTCGGCCACCTGAGCGACGGGGTGACCGAACCGGTGTTGCAACGGGCCTTCGACTACTGGCGCAACATCGACGCCACCATCGGCGACCGAATCGCCGCGGGGGTCAGCGGAGGCTGATCGCACCCCGGCCAGTTCTCGATTTCTGGCGGTTGTTTGGGCTCCCGGGTTCGGGGGTCGCTGGCAACTGGGGAGTCCGGAGCGCGCTCTGGCGGTTGTTTGGGCTCCCGGGTTCGGGGGTCGCTGGCAACTGGGGAGTCCGGAGCGCGCTCTGACGGTTGTTTGGGCTCCCGGGTTCGGGGGCGTGAGGGTGGCCGGTAGGTGGGGTGCCCAGTGCACATGGTACCGGGCCGGGTAGCGAGGCCCGGTGCCATGTGGCGATGGCGGGTTCAAAGTGAGGGGGTGCCGACGAACGACGTGTTGGGCGCCGACCCCGAAGAGCTGCAACGACTGGCGGTGGTTGCCCGCGCCGGCGGCACCTCGCTCGAGGGGGCGGAGGCCCGGTTGCGTCAGCGCCTGGCGGCGGTCGCCTGGCGGGGCAGCGACGCCCGGCACCTTCATGCATCCTTCGCCGACGGGGTGCGTCGCAACCTGGCGAGCGCCGTCGGCGGGCTCCGATCACTGGCCGACCGGCTGGAGGGTCAGGCCCTTGAGCAGCGCCAGGCCTCCGGTGATGCTCCGGCCGGCCCCGGGGAACGGCCTGGTGAGGTCCGCACTACCTCGGTGAATACCGCTCCGGCTGATGCTGCCCCTGTCGGCACCCCCAGCCCTGGGGTACCCCCGCTGACGCTCCTGACCGAGACCCACACCATCGGGGTCGAGGCCGGCGCCACGCCGGTCGACGCCCGCGCCGAGGCCACCCTGACGCTCAGCGTGTCGGAGGACGGTTCGGCTGACGTCAGCGTGCGCACCGATCAGAGAACTGGCGCTTTGCTCGGCGAGGCGAGTGCCGGAGCAGGTGTGGGGCTCACCGGTTCGAACGAGCTGGTGTTCTCCTTCGGTGACGAGGCGACGGCCAGAAGCTTCGTGTCGGAGATGTCCGATGCTCTCGTGCCCGACCTCGCCGCCCTCGGCGATGTCGAGGCGCCGCCCCCGTGGGCCGTCGCCGCCGGGTTGGGGCTGCCGGCCGTCATGCTGGGCGGTGGGCGGGCGATCGTCGATGACGTCATCAGCGACACCGCTGGCGTGCTGATCGCCCACGCTCCAACCAAGGTTGACGGTTCGGTCGGGGGCTCAGCCGACACCTGGGTTGCCGGTGCGGTCGACCGTCTTGGCATCGACGCCGAGGTGGCCCGCGGAGCGAGCTATTACCCGGGGACCGACACCTGGGTGACGACGGCCAGCGTCAGCGCTGGCGCCACCGCCCAGGTCATCGGCGACCTCGGGGTCGACCTGAACGGGGAAAGCTTGATTTCGACCACGATCGGGCCCGCCGGCGTCAGCGGCGGTACGTGGTCGCTGGAGACCACCGGCGGGGGAGCGGCAGCCCTGCTCGGGGCGCTCAACATCGGCACCGGTCCGACCTTCGACCTGCGCAGCGATGCCAAAGTGCGCTTCGAGGCCACGCTGTCGGCCGACGATGCGAACACACAGGCGGCACTCAACGAGTTCAACCGGCCCCACCCCGTCCCGCACCGGGTGGCCGCCACCCTCCAGCGGATGGTGCGTGAAGGCGAGCTGACGATGACCGTCGAGCGAAGCGACGCGTCGGACCAGGGTCGCAGCTACGGAGCGGTCCGCGTGATCTCGGACCATGGGGTGACCCGGACCGAATCGGCCCACCGCCGTAGCCCGGGGGGCGACTGGCGTCAGGTGCGCTGACCTCATCCAACCGCCGGCGGCCACGGGCCGGTACCCGGAAGACGCCGAAAGTCCGTCGGTGCGAGGCCCGACCGCGACGGGCGGTTGGGTACCATGGCGGGGCGGGTCACCGGAATCGCCCGACGACCCAAACCCGTCCGGGAGGAGCGCCCCATGAAGGTGGTTGTTGATTACGACCTGTGCGAGTCGAACGCGGTGTGCATGGCCATCGCCCCCGAGGTCTTCGAGGTGCGCGACGACGACTTCCTCTACGTGCTGGACGAGAACCCGCCCGAAGAACTGCGTTCCAAGATGGAAGAGGCGGTCAGGCGCTGCCCCAAGCAGGCCATCAGCCTTGAGGACTAGAGGCCTTCCGCTGAAGGCTGCTGTCCGGTTGTACTCGGCCGGATCCCCGGAGTCGATACCCCCGCAGACCCTTGCTGGCCTGGTCTTGGCTGGATCGCCGGAGTCGACACCATCGCACGTGTGTGCGGTGGGTGCACCGCGTTGAGTCAGCCCCAACTGGTGAACCCGGTCGTCCCCACTGGGGAGCTTCGCCGGGTCTCGATCGTCGGTGCGTCCCTGAGTGGCTTATCTACAGCGTCCAGCCTGAGGGATCATGGCTTTGACGGCGAGATCGTGATGATCGAAGGGGAGGCCGACCTGCCTCCCGACCGGCCGCCCCTGTCCAAGCAGGTACTCACCGGCGAATGGGAGCTGGAACGGGCCCGTCAACCGGGGAGCGACGCCCTTGACGCCCTCGACGTCGACCTGCGCTTCGGCCGACGTGCGGTCCGCCTCGACGTCGCCACGCGCACGCTGTCGCTCGACGATGATGCGATCGTCTCGGCCGATGCGGTGGTGCTCGCCACCGGTTCGACCGCCCGCCGGCCCCCGATCCCCGGGATCGACCGGGCGGGCGTCCACGTGCTGCGAACCGGCGCGGATGCGGCGGCGCTGAGGGCCGGCCTGGCTGTCGCGCCGAAGCGAGTGCTGATCGTGGGCGCCGGGTTCATCGGTCTGGAAGTGGCCGGCTCGGCCCGGAAGCTTGGCCTTCCGGTGACGGTCGTCGAGGCGTTCAGCACCCCGGCGAGCCGCGTGCTGCCACCGGCCGTCGGCATGGCGCTGGCCGAGGCGGCGATCGCTGCGGGCGTCGACCTGCGCACCGACACGTCGGTCGAGGCTCTCGTCGGGGCGGGTGGCGACGATGTTGAGGGCGGGGACAGCGCTCAGGGCGGCGACGCCGACGCCCCGGTAGCGGGTGCTCGCCTGAGCGATGGCACGGTGCTGGCCGCCGACCTGGTGCTCGTCGCCGTCGGAGCGGCACCGAACAGTGGCTGGTTGAGCGACACGCCGGGGATCACGCTCGATGACGGGGTGCTCGCCGATGCCACCTGCATGGCGGCGCCGGGCATCGCGGTGGCCGGAGATCTCGCCCGGTGGTGGCATCAGGGCACCCGCTCGTTCGTTCGGGTGGAGCACTGGGACAACGCGATCGAGATGGGCAGCTACGTGGGCGCCCGCCTGATGGCGGGTGACCGTGCAGGAGTCGAGGCCTACTCGCCGGTGCCCTGGTTGTGGTCCGATCAGTTCGGTTCCAAGTTTCAGCTGGCCGGCCACGTGAGCCCCGACGACGCCCTCACGTGGGTCGACGGCACGCCCGAGGATCGGGCTTGGGTCGGTGTCACCCACGACGGCACGATGGTGAAAGCGGTCATCGGCTACAACCGCAACGCCAAGGTGATGCGCACTCGGATGCGCATGGACCGACCCGATGGGTTGACGCTCGTCGACGCCCTCGGCAGCTGAGCCTCCCATGAGCCTGCGACCCTGATGCCCAAATCCTTCGGTGACTGCGTGAATCCAACGATCGAGCCCTGCTTCGAGCACGTGACCCCGACCACCCCTTCGACGTTCGGACGATCCCGATGACCGCGGTTGCCGGCGCTTTGCTGGCCCTGACGCTGCTGATCGCGCTGGCCGACTGGGTGGCGGTCGCCGTCGACCGTCGCCCCCTCGAATACGTACTCAAGCCGGCGACGATGGTGGCGCTGGGCGCCGTCGTGCTTGCCCTCGACCTGCCCGGCGGTCAGCTGCGCTGGTGGTATCTGGCCGCCATTATCTTGTCCCTGGCCGGCGATGTGTTCCTCATGCTGCCCGAATCCGCCATGGACCCCGAGCTGTCGTTCGTCGCCGGGCTTGGATCGTTCCTGGTGGCCCATGTGTTGTACGTCGTCGGCATGGTGCTGCTCGGCGTGTCCGGCGGCTGGCTCGTGATCGGAACGGTGGCTGCCGTGCTGGTGATCGTCACGGTTGGGCGCCGCGTCATCGCTGGGGCGAGAGCGACCGACCGACGGCTGTTTGCGCCGGTGATGGCCTACGTCGTCGTGATAGCGGTGATGATCGCGACGTCGTTCGGCACCGGGATCATCGTCGGTATCGTCGGCGCACTGCTGTTCGGCTTCTCCGATTCGGTGATCGGCTGGACCCGCTTCCTGCGCGACTTCCCTCACAGCCGAGTGGTGGTGATGGTCACCTACCACCTGGGGCAGGTTGGCCTGGTGCTGGCGTTGGCCACCGCTGGGTAATCATCGTCCGTCCGTCCGGGTCCCGGTCGACCGGCTCAGCGGGCTCCCCGTCGCACCTGCAGGCTTCGATCGGCCAGGCGGCCGACCGACCATCGCCCCCAGATGCCCCCGAGGGCGAATCGGGTGTGATCGAGCCAGTGGTTGATGTCCGGCGAGTCGACCCGACGCAGCACTTGGCGGACACCGCCTTCGGCGACCGAGTAACCGGCCCACACCCCAGGGAAGTCCTTCGGTGAGCCCACCTCGGTGGTGCTGACGCCAGCGATCGTGCGGAGGCGGTGAGCGTGGGTGTGGCCGGAGCTGACCAACAGCAGCTCGCACTCGTTCGCCAATCGACCGATCAGCGCTGCGCCCTGGCGGTTGGGCACCCCGGGCGGATAGCTCACTGGCAGATCGAAACGATCGATGGGATGGTGCGTCAGGACCATCACCGGGCCGGGGGCGGCCCGGGCCAGGTCGAGTGCGGCGGAGGTGACCGTGTTGGCCACCCGGCCGCCGTGGACCCCTGCTCGGATCGTGTCGACGCACAGCACGCTCAGCCCGGGCAGATCCACCCGACGGGCCAGGTCGACCACATCGATACCGGCCGACACCGCTCCGGTGAGCGGCGAGACGAGACCGGCATGGTTGTGTTCGTGGTTGCCGGTCATCACCGTCACCGGAGGGCGCGGCCGGAGGAGCAGTCGGCCGGCCAGCGCCCACGCCGCCGGGGTGGAACGGTCGACCAGGTCGCCCTTGATGAACAGGTGCTCGGCGCCCCAGGCGTTCAGTTGGTCGAGCGCCAGGGAGGCGGCCCGGAGGTGGATGGGGCCGCCACTGTCCCCTGCCCGGTCGCTTCTGCTGGGCGTCGCCGGGTCGCCCTCGACGATCTTCCCCCGGAGGCCGAACGCGTCGAGGCCCAGGTGGATGTCGGAGAGGGTGGCGAATCGGCTCAGCTCGGGACCGAGGGTTGCCGTCGTGGTGAGCCGTACGCACCCGGCCGGACGGCCATCGACGTCCAGGGTGACGGTGCTGGTGCTCGCCGGTGGTAGTCCGGCCAGCTCGATCGAACCGCTTCCGTCGAGGTAGGGCCGCGAGCCCAGAACATCCCCGGTGGCCAGGTCCCGGGCCGTGATCGTCGCATCGGCCGCAACGCCCCGGCCTTGAGCGGTGACCGACGCGGCGGGAGCCGTGTCATGGTGTCGGGCGCCCCGTCGGCCCGCGTCTGCGGGGAGGAGTGAGCCCAGCCAGGTCAGCTGGGCGGTGGTGTCCTCGACGGCGAACACCATCGGACCACGCCTCAGCCCGGTCGGGCCCAGCGCTGGTCGTGCTCCGGGTACCTCGGTGCGAGCCGTTGGCCTCATCATCGGCTGTGGCGGCAGTGGATCAGCTCACCCACCGCTGGGGGAGCGCTCTGCGATCAGCGGGCCGATCGATGGGCGTGCCCGCTCGACCAGCGCCCGGTGCACCGCCTGGAGTTCCAGGCTCTGTCGCACCAGTTGATCGCCCGAACCGAGGGGGTGGGCGGCCAGGAACCTCGGCGCCCCGGCCTTGGCCTCGGGATCGGCCACAGCGTCGTCGGTCAACCAGCGGATGCCCTCCAGCATGCGGGGGAGCGAGTTGGTCGGGAACCGCTCGGTGATGTCATCCCACCGGTCGATGAGGTAGCGCCAGGCAACCGCCCCCAGCGTCGGGTGGCTCAAGGCCCGCATGAGCACGTAGGGGGCATTCTGGGTACGCACTTCGTTCGCGACCAGGTCCAGGGAGACCTCGAAGTCCTCCTGCGAGGGCGTATCGACCAGGGCATACAGATACCGCACCTCCTCCTGGGGGTTCTCGGCCGCCCGCCAACGCTCGAGCAGGTCGGCGTGCTCGGCGGCGGTGGCGTCGGCGGCGACCACGCCGGTGGCTGAGGCGAGCAGGTCGGCGTCGACCGCGCCGGCCTTCTGCGCGAGCAGATCCCGTGCGGCTCGCCGGGTGCTGGGATCGGCCCCAGCCACCCCGGCGATGCCGAACAGCACGGCGTGCAGGTCCCGGCCGGCGGCATCGGCGCCGTCGACCCGTTCGGCGGCGAAGGCGAGGGCCGGGGTGGACAGTTGGCGGACCCAGCCCCGGTAGTCATCGAGATCGGCAGGATCGACCAGCCGGCGCAGGCCGCTGAGCACTTGACCGAGGCGCCGCCACACCGCCGGATGGTCGTCCCCCGACAGAGCCTCGCTCACCTGGAGGACCCGTTCGAGCTCCACCCGGCCGGCCAGCAGGTCGGCCCAGGTGTCGTCGACCAGCAGGTAGCGCTCGATCGGCTCCAGCTGATCGACCGACCCCAGCAGGCCGGCGAACAGTTCGCCGCCGTGGTGGGTACGCCAAAAGCCGTTACCCGAGGCGTTGCCCATCACCCAGTCCACATCGGCTGGGAGGGACAGCACCGTGGCGCCGTCGTTGCCGGGTGACGGCTCGACGAGCGCTTCGAGCACGGTCCTCGTGCCGTTGGCGCCGACCGCCACGCGGGCCGGGATCGGCCAGCTGCGATCTTCGACCTCGCCGGCCCCCAGCGGCACGGCCCGCTGCTGGGTCAAGGCCAGTTCTGCGCCGTTGCGCTCCACGTTCAACACCGGGTGACCACCGGCCAGGATCCAGGCGTCCATGATCCGCCCGACCGGGGCGTCGGACACCGACTCGAGTGCGTCCCACAGGTCGTGGGTGACCGTGTTGGCATAGGAGTGCGCGGTCAAATAGGAGCGGATGCCATCCCGGAAGGTGTCCTCGCCCAGGAACTGCTCCAGCATCCGCAGGACCGAGGCGCCTTTTTCGTAGGTGAGCACGTCGAACATTCCCTCGGCGTCGGCCGGGGTGTGCACCTCGAACTCGATCGGTCGGGTCGTGCTGAGCGCGTCGACCGTGAAAGCGGCGGAGCGCTCCAGCCCGAACTCGGCCCACACCTCCCACTCGGGACGGAAGTCATCGGTGCAGCGCATCTCCATGAAGGTGGCAAACGCCTCGTTGAGCCACAGGCCCTCCCACCAGGCCATCGTCACCAGGTCGCCAAACCACATGTGGGCGAGCTCGTGGTTGATCACCGTGGCCAGGCGGCGCTGCTCGGCGCGGGTGGCCCGCTCGGGGTCGACCAGCAACAGCACCTCGCGGAAGGTGACGCATCCCAGGTTCTCCATCGCCCCGAAGGCGAAGTCGGGGAGCGCCACCAGGTCCAGCTTGTCGCCGGGGTAGGCGATGCCGTAGTAGTTCTCGAAGTACACCAGCGCATGCTCGGCGGTCTCGAGCGCAAAGGTGGTGAGGTGCGCCTGGCCCGGCTGGTGCACGACGCGCACGGGGGTGTCACCGACCATCGTCGCCTCGGTGGCCTTGAGCGGGCCGACCACCCACGCCACCAGGTACGTGCTCATCTTCATCGTGTCGGCGAACCGCACCAGCACTTGGCCGTCGTCCCGCTCCGAGCGTTCGACCTCGGCGCTGTTGGCGACGGCCAGGTGATCGGGGTCGACGAGCAGCGTCACGCCGAACGTCGCTTTCATGTCGGGCTCGTCGAAGCACGGGAACGCCCGGCGGGCGTGGGGGGCCTCGAACTGGGTGGCGGCCAGCGTCGCCGTGGTGCCATCGGCAGCGGTGTAGGTGGATCGGTAGAAGCCGACCAGCCCGTCGCTGATGTCGGCGTTCCAGGCGAGGTTGACCTCCAGCGCGCCCGGGTTGAGGGCTTCGGCGACGCGCAACGTCACCGTTTCGGTGTCCGCGTCGATGCTCACGTCGGCCGCTTGGGTGGTACCGCCCTGGCTGATGTCGGCGCTGGTGATCGTCAGGTCGACGGCGTGGATCGTGATCGAGTCGGTCCCTTCGGTCGTTTCGGCGTCGATCGACACCGTCCCGTCGAAGGTGGCCGCGTCCAGGTCAGGTGAGATCTTCAGGCGATAATGCGATGGCGTGATCGCCCGGGAAAGACGGAATGCGGACTCGGACATGGGGGCTCCTTGCGGGACAGAGGCGGGTGGTTGCGAGAGGGTGACGATCGATGACCGGGACGATTCGGCTCCGGCGGGCGGCGATTGCCGAGCGGTTCAACCTACGCGACACCGCTGCGCCGCTCACCCCGCCGCAGGTGAGTGTCCGCGCCCGGCGAGCCGGTTGATCATCCCGCGGGGCGGCGAGGGGCGGGGGGGGGGGGGGGGGGGGGGGGGGGGGGGGGGGGGGGGGGGGGGGGGGGGGGGGGGGGGGGGGGGGGGGGGGGGGGGGGGGGGGGGCGATCGCCAAGGCCGAACACCGTGGGGTGACGATGCGAGAGGCGGCCTTCGCTCTAGGGATCGAGCGGGTGGCCGACGCCTCGCACCTTCGGGGATAGGTCTAGGTCCACGGCCTCAGCGGAGCGCGGGCCCGCCGCTCGGGCGTCACCACCGGTGCGGCGACTGCGTCGATCAGCGCTCGAAGCAGTCCCTCAGGGCGAAGCCGGCTTCTTGCGGGCGGTCCGCACGGTGGCGCCGCGCTCGGTCACGCGGGTGTTGGATGGCTTCCGAGGTGCCGCCTTCTTTGAAGAGGCCGTCTTTCTTGCCGGTGCCTTCTTTGCGGCCGTTTTACGCATCGTCGCCTTCTTGGCGGGAGCCTTCTTGGTCGCTGATTTCCGGGTCGGTGTCTTGTTCCCCGTCGCCTTTTTGGCCGCAGCTTTCTTGGTTGCCTTGTTGACGGGTGCCTTCTTGGCCGTGGCTTTCCGGGACGCCGTTGTCGTGGCCGTCGCAGGCCCGTCGGTCGACGTCTTTTCTGGGGCCTTCTCGGCCGTCGCATCCTCGGCCGGTACCGCCGTCCCCGTCTTGGCGCGTGCAGCGGCCAGCAATTCGTCGTAGGCCGCTTCGACGGCGGCGGCCAGGTCCCACACGTCGGGGGTCAGCTCCCGGTCGACCATGAACCCGACGTCGATGTTGTCCTCATAGGACAGCACGGTGACGTTGATGCCGGCACCCTCCATGATCGGCCCCATCGGGTAGGCGGCGATCAGCTTGGCCCCGGCGAAGTACAGCGGGAACGACGGGCCCGGCACGTTGGAGATCACCAGGTTGTGGATCGGACGATGCATGTTGGCCATGCCGATCTGGCTGTACAGACGGGAGGCCAGATGGAAGGTCCGGGGCGCGGCGTACTCGCCCCAGTCGGTCATCAGGCGGGCGCCCAACGCGTTGTGCTCCTCCTTGGCACCCCGGGTCGATTCGGCGATCAGACGCAAACGCTCCGAAGGATCCGGCTCCTGGGTGGCCAGGTGGGCGAACATGGCCGACACCCGGTTGTTGGCGCTGCCCTTCTCCTCCTCGGTGCGCACCGAGACCGGGATGCATGCGACCAGGGAGTCCTCGGGCAGGTCGCCTCGATCGTCCAGGTACTTGCGCAACGTGCCCGACATGATCGCCAGCACCACGTCGTTGACCTTGACCCCGAACGCTTCCTTGATCTCCTTGACCCCCGCCAAGGGCACGCGCGCAAAGGCGACCAGCCGATGAGGTGAGATCGCCGAATTGAAGGGGGTGGGCGGGGCGGTCAACGGAAGCGCACCGTGAGGCGCCGGGTCATCCGACAGGCGGCTGCTGACCACGTTGCTCAGGTTGCCAACCGTCCGGCCGAGCAGAGCCGGCATGTCCATCCACCGCTTCAGACGCGACGACATGGCGTAGCCGATCAGCTCCCACTCGTTGGGAATGTGCTCGGGCTCGTGAGGCTCGGGCGGGGTGACGTCTGCACCCTCGGCAACCATGTCGTAGAGCGTCGTCATGATCTCGGTGCCGCTGGCGCCGTCGACCGCCGAGTGGTGCACCTTGGTGACCACCCCGATCCGGTCGTGCTTGAGGCCCTCGATCACCCAGATCTCCCACAGCGGGCGTCGACGGTCGAGCGGGACCGATGCGATGCGGGCTGCGAGTTCGGCCAGCTCCCGACGGCCTCCGGGAGCTGGAGCGTCCACGCGATGAACGTGGAAGTCGATGTCGAAGTCGGGGTCCTCGATCCAGATCGGATGGTTGAGGTTGAACGGGACGTTCACCAACCGGCGTCGAAAAGGAGCGACCAGGTGCATGCGCTCGAGGACCAGCTGACGGATGGCCTCGAAGGAGTAGCCGCCGGGCATGGTCTCGGTATCGAGGATCGCCGTCATCGCCACGTGCATGTGGGCGTTGGGCGTTTCGAGGTACGTGAAGGCGGCGTCGATCCCCGACAGACGTTCCATGGTGTCCCCCTGGTGTCGTGACCTCGAAGCCGAGGCCCGCGAAGAGCTGTCATTGTCGCATGGGTCAGCATCCTTTCATGAGCGAGCGCAGTGTGCCGCCTTCGGTCTCTGGCCGTTTGGCGCCGCCGTCGACGGTTGTGCCCGGTGGTCGTCGCCGGTCGTCGAAGGGTGCGCTCGCCCGTCGTCGGCGCCGGATGCTTAGGCTGAGCGCGATGAGTTACTTCACCCGATCGCTCGGCCGTGCGGTCTTGGGAGCCAATGCGTTGGCGCCCCGAGGCAACAGCCGGCTCCTGACCGCACCCTCCTTCTTCGCCAGCTGGTTCACCACCGAACTCGGTGCCCCCCTGCTGCTCGCGGACGCCCTGGACACCGCCAACTTCGCTCGCAAGGGCGGGCTGGGTTCGGCCAAGGGGCGAGTGGCGGTGGGATTGCGTGCGGCTGCGGCCGGGGTGAGCCTGTTCCAGTGGCGCCAGGCGACCAAGGCCGGCCTGGCCTTCGAGCAGGGCTTCGGCGACTACGCCGACCTCGATGGCCTGGACGGGATGCCGGACTTCGTGCCCGCCGACCCGAAGGGCGACCTGCTGCCCTTCTTCTCGGGGTCGAAGAAGCGGCGCCGTCAGAAGGACGTCGTCTTCGCGGAGGTCGACGGGGTCAAGCTGCGCCTCGACGTGTACGAGCCGCAGGAGCCGCCGCCCGAGGGGGTGACCCGTCCGTGCGTGATCTATGTGCACGGCGGTGCCTGGGTGATCGGCGACAAGCGCGAGCAGGGCGTCCCGATGCTCAACCATCTGGCGGCCAACGGGTACGTCGGGTTCAACGTCAACTACCGGCTCAGCCCCAAGGTGAAGGCGCCCGATCACGTGATCGACGTCAAGCGGGCGATCGCGTGGGTGCGCGAGCACGCCGAGGACTACGGCGCCGACCCCGACTTCATCGCCATCTCCGGCGGGTCGGCCGGCGGGCATCTGGCCGCGCTGGCTGCGCTCACCAGCGACGACATGTCGCTCCAGCCCGGTTTCGAGGAAGCCGACTGCTCGGTGCAGGCGGCGGTCCCCTTTTACGGGGTGTACGACCTGACCGAGAACTCCAAGGAGATGCTCGAGGTGCTCGACCGCTTCATGTTTCCCGGCTCGCTGGCCGAGGACCCCGAGCTGCACCGTGCCTACTCGCCGATCGAGCGGGTGCACGCCGATGCTCCGCCGTTCCTCGTCATCCAGGGTTCGATCGACGTGCTGGTGCCGGCTGCGGGCGCCCGCACCTTCGCCCAGGAGCTGCGGGCCGCATCGGACGAGCCGGTGATCTACGTCGAGCTCGAAGGCGCCCAGCACGCGTTCGACATCTTCGTGTCACCCCGCACCCGCCGCACGCTGAACTGGGTGGAAAAGTTCCTCGACGCCGCCGTGCTGCGGTTCCGCGACGCCACGGGCGACACGGTGATGGCGGTCGGCGAGGGCGAGAGCACGGAGGAGGCCCTGGCCGACGCCGGCTAGCGCCGCGCCGAGCTCAGGCGAGCGCCCGCTGCACGGCCGCAGCTGCGTCGAGGGGCCCGTCGAGCGGCACGAGGCGGGCGCCGGTCGATTGGCCGAGTGCCTCGGCGTCGGCGCTGTCATCGGCAGGGACCAGGATGGCCAGCTCGTCGAGCCGCCTTGCGGCCTCGGCTGGGGGCGGCCCGGCCGTCGATCGGCAATCCGACAACAGAACGCACACCTTGCGGCGGGCGTTCGACCGGGCGAGCTGCACCGCTGCGGCGTCGAGTGCCAGCGACAGGTCGGTGACACCGTGCCCTCGCAGCACGAGCAGGTCGCCGACCACCTGCTCAGCCGAGCGATCCGAACCTTGGGAGCGGAGCACGAGGGCCTCCCTCGCCACCGCCAGCACCGACGCATCGGCCGGGCGGCTGAGCACGATCGCCGACGCGACGACGGCGGCGGTGGCCAGGCGGGGGCCCAGCATCGAACCGGACCGATCGACCACCAGGCACAGGGCGATGCCCGGGCGCTCCCAGGCCGCCACGGTCAGCTCGTCGGCCGACGGCGCCAGGCCCAGCGCCCGACCGGCGATGACGGCGTCCATCGAGGCGTCGAGGTCCAGCTCGCCGTCGGCCTGCGACGCCCGTCGCCGGGTCAGTCGGCCCACCCCGCGTCCCGGGCGGGGGGCCGGGCCCGATCGCGCCACCTCGGTTGTGATGCGCCCGGCCAGGCTTGCCGCCAGCGCTCGCAGTGATGGGTCGGTGGCGCCGACCAGGTCGGCGAGCAGGCCGAGGGCGGCGTCGGGGTCGTCGGCGAGCAGGTCGTCGAAGGCGTCCTCGTCGAGCACCCCGACCTCCGGGCTCACCTCGAGGAAGCCATGCCGACCGGACAGCTCGGCCCGGCCGGTTGTTCGGCGCGCGGCGTCGGCCACCGCCTCGGTGGCCTCGGCACCCTCGCGGATCAGGCCTTCGCTGCCGCCCCCTCCGGGGCCGGGCGTTTTGGTGCATCGCCCTCATGCCCTTCGTCCGGTTCGCCGGGCGATCCGTCGGCGCTGTCGCCGGATGCGATCTCTCGATCCTCGGGGGACAGATGGGCCAAGTGGGTCGCCCACAGCTCTTCGAGTAGTTCCTCGGCGCTGCGGCCCGCACCCTCGACCAGGCGGATGCGCCCGGACAAGGCCGACAGCGTTGCGTCCAAGGTGATGTCGGCGGACGTGATCGGACGGCCGCGCAGCTTGGCGAGTTCGCCGGCCACGATCAACAGGTCGATCGAGCCTCGCACCGACGACCCGCTACGCAGCTCGGGATGGTTGCGGGTGGCGCGAACCACCGCCACCGCGCCGTCGAGCAGTTTCCGCTCGGCGGCGATCAGCTGCTCGAGGTCGGAGGCCACGGCCGCCGCCTCCCGGGTGACGATCTGCGCTTCGGCGTCGGCGTCCTGGTAGCCGACGGCCACCCGCACGCAGCGGTCGTACACCGCGGACGAAATGCGGGCGGTGCCCACGGTGTCGTGCGGGTTCATCGCCGCCACCAGACGGAAGCCCGGGGAGGCGGGGATCATGCCCAGACGCGAGACGTGCAGCTCGCCCTCGCTCATGACGGTGATCAGCACGTTGAGGGTCTCTTCCGGAAGCCGGTTGATCTCCTCGATGTAGAGCAGCGATCCGGCCTGCAGCGCACGGGCCAGTGGCCCATCGAGAAAGACCTCGGGTGCGTAGCCCTCGTCGAGCACGCGGGAAGGATCGAATGTGCCGATCAGCCGGGCCGGGGTCAGCTCGGCGTTGCCCTCGGAGAACTCGAACCCCAGGCCCGCCTCGTCGGCGACGGCGCGCAGCAGGGTGGACTTGCCGGTGCCGGGCGGCCCCTCCAGCAACAGGTGCCGGGAGCCGGCCAGCGAGGCGACAACCACCTCGAGCTCGCGGCGCCGCCCCACCACTCGACCGTCGAGACGGTCGAGCAGTGCGGCGTCGAAGCGGCCCGAGGATGGGTCGGCGCCCCCCTCGATCGGGCGCAGCGGGGGGAACTCGGTCATCGGCGCCTAGTCGTCGAAGACGATGACGCCACGGATGTTCTTGCCGTTTCGCATGTCGTCGTAGCCCTGGTTGATCTCGTCCAGGGTGTAGGTGTTGGTGATCAGCTCGTCCAGCTTCAGCTTGCCCGCCTGGTACATGGCGAGCAGGTTGGGGATCTGGTTGCGGGGGTTGGCCGAACCGAAGACGGTGCCCTTGATCTCCTTGTTCATCATGGACAGCATGAACATGTTGAGCTTCGCATCCTCATCGATCATGGGGGCGACGGCGGTGACCACCACGGTGCCGCCCTTGCCGGTGAGGTTCATGGCGGGCTCCAACAGGTCGCCCTTCATCACGCCCACGGTGATGATCGTCTGGTCGGCCATCTGGCCCCAGGTCATCTCGCCGAGGGCGCCCATGGCCTCGTCGACCGAGGCGTAGGTGTGGGTGGCGCCAAACTCCATCGCCTGCTCGCGCTTGAACTCCTCCGGGTCGATCACGACGACGCGTTGGGCGCCGGCGATCGCTGCGCCCTGGACCGAGTTCATGCCGACGCCGCCGGCGCCGATGACCACGACGGTGTCACCCGCCTTGGTGCCGGCGCGATCGACGACCGATCCGTAGCCGGTGGCGACGCCGCAGCTGACCAGGGCCACCTGCGGGAAGGGAAGGTCCTCGGCCACCTTGACCACCCCGTCCTCGGACAACAACATGTGCTCGGCGAAGCTGCCGAGCTGCGTCATGCGGGCCGCCGGGACGTCACCGATGTGGTGCGCCACGCGGTCGTCGCCGGGCATGCCGAGGTTGAACAGCTTGGCGCCCTCGTCGCACAGGAAGCTCTGGCCCTTGATGCACGACGGGCACTTGCCGCATGACGGGATGAACGACATCGACACGTGGTCGCCGACGGCCACGCGGGTGACCTCGGGCCCAACCGCCTCGACGATGCCCGAGCCCTCGTGCCCGCCGATCAGGGGGAAGTGCGGTGCCGGCATGTCGCCGGTGACCACGTGCTCGTCGGAGTGGCACATGCCGGCGGCCTTGGTCTTCACCAACACCTCTCGGCCGCGCGGGTCATCCAGCGTGACCTCTTCGATCTTCCACTCCTCGCCAACGCCCCACAGCACCGCAGCACGAGTCTTCATAGGTCCCCCTTGGGATTCTTCTCTGAGGCCGCCCGCTCGGCGACCGCCAGCGACAGTTTTAGCCCACACGGCTGCGGCTCGTGACACGCGTGACAGTTTCCACCCTCAGGTCTCGCTCGATGCCGACCGCTGTGGGGCTGCACCGATGGGCCGCCGATAGAGTGGCCCGAAGCAACCGACGCAGCGGGGCTGGTACCCGCCGACGATGACCGGGAGACACCGTGGCCCCAGAAACGATGACGCCGACCGAGCAGTCTGCGGGTCACACCGCCCCCGACACAGTGGCGGAGGCCTCGATCGACGGCGCAGCGGCGCCGCTGGTCGAGGACGAGCTGTTGGTGGAGGAAGTCTCCATCGACGGCATGTGCGGGGTGTACTGATCCCCGCCGACTCCGTTGAGGTTGGTGTTGATGTCGCTGGGGACGCCGACGCTGACCCTGGCGTCGAGACCGAGGTCGATCTCGACGACGCCTGGGCACTCAACCCTCGTGTATCGCTGCGTCCCGAACGTTTTGGGGCACTGGCCTATCACTTCGGCAATCGTCGGCTGTCGTTCCTTCGGCACCCGGATCTGGTCCGCGTCGCCGAGGGACTGGCCGATGCCGATACCGTCGCCGAGGCACTCCGTACTGCCGGCGTTGCCGAGGCCCGCTGGCCGTCGTTCCAGCGCGCACTGACCACGCTGGCCGCTTCGGACATGGTGGTCAGGCGTCCCGCATCCAATGAAGTTCAACCGAGTGGGGAATCCGATGAGTGACCTGACCGTCCCAATGACCCTCGGCCGCAGCGCGCCGGCCGTCGCCGACCAGCCGCCGTCGGCCACGCGCAGCCTCACCGACGACTTCAAGTCCGGCCTGGAGGCACCGATCTGCCTCACCTGGGAGCTGACGTACGCCTGCAACCTGGCGTGTCGGCACTGCCTGAGCTCATCGGGCCGCCGCAACCCGGCGGAGCTGAGCACCGAGGAGTGCTTCGGCGTTGTCGACGAGCTGCAGCGCCTCGGCGTGTTCTACGTCAACCTCGGCGGCGGCGAGCCGATGCTGCGGCGCGACTTCTTCGACATCGTCAACTACTCGACCGACCACCAAGTGGGCGTCAAGTTCTCGACCAACGGCACCTACATCGACGCGTCGGCCGCCCGGCGATTGGCCAGCATGGACTACCTCGACATCCAGGTGTCGATCGACGGCGCCACCGAGGCGGTCAACGACAACGTTCGCGGCGACGGTAGCTTCGCCTCCGCCCGGGCGGCCATGGACCACCTGGCGGCCGCCGACTTTGGCGCCTTCAAGATCTCGGTGGTCGTCACCCGCCAGAACGTCGACCAGCTCGACGACTTCCGGGCGATCGCCGACGAGCACGGCGCCCAGCTGCGCATCACACGCCTGCGACCCTCCGGCCGCGGCGCGGACACGTGGGACGAGCTACACCCAACCCAGGCTCAGCAGCGCGACCTGTACCACTGGCTGCTCGATCGGCCCGACGTGCTCACCGGCGACTCGTTCTTCCACCTCAACGCCCTGGGCTCCGAGCAACTGCCGGGGCTGAACCTGTGCGGGGCCGGGCGGGTCGTGTGCCTGATCGACCCGATCGGCGACGTGTACGCCTGCCCCTTCGTGATTCACGACGAGTTCCTCGCCGGCAACGTGCGCGATGCGGGTGGCTTCACCGGCGTGTGGAAGGGCTCGGACCTGTTTACGTCGCTGCGCGAGCCCACCTCGGCCGGCGCCTGCGCCAGCTGCGGCGCCTACGACGCCTGCCAGGGCGGCTGCATGGCCTCCAAGTTCTTCGTCGGCCTCGAGATGGACGACCCCGATCCCGAGTGCGTGCTCGGCCACGGCGAGACCCTGCTGGAACAGAAGCGGGCCTCGGGCCAGCTGGTCGGCGCCTCGGCACCGCCTCGCCCCAGCCAGGATCACAGCCGGCCTGGCGCCACCGTGCCGGTCAGCATCGCCACCCGGGGGTAGGCCTGGCCGGGCGGTCGCCTTGTTCCACCCTCGGGCCGCACTATCCCATCTTTGGGACGATTGGAGGTCACCCCCCGGCCCGTAATCATCCCAGAGTGGCCAGGACACGCTCCGGGGGCTCGCTCCGGCCCGTGGGCCCCGGCGGGCTCGCAAGCCGCCGTGGCAGGCTGATGGGACGACTGGAGGTTGTCATGGCCGGCAAGGGGTTCGAGTTCACCGACGAGTTGCGCAGCTATGTGATGGACCACTCGGCCCTCGCTTCGGAGACCGACGCGCTGGCCGCCGCCAAGGCGTGGATGATCGAGCGCACCCACGAGGCGCTGGCTGACGTTTCGGGCATGCAGATCGCACCCGAGCAGGGGCCGCTGCTCACGATGCTGGCCCAGACGCTCGACGCCAGGCTGATCGTCGAGGTGGGCACGTTCACCGGCCTGTCGGCGCTGTGCCTGGCCGAGGGCCTCGCCGATGGCGGCCGGGTGCTGTGCCACGACCGCAGCGAGGAGTGGACTGCCGTCGCCCGGGAAGGCTGGCGGCTTGCAGGCCTGAACGATCGCATCGAGCTGAGGCTGGGCCCGGCCGCCACGACCCTCGCCGACCTGCCCGACGAGCCGATCGACCTGGCCTTCATCGACGCCGACAAGGGCGGCTACATCGGTTACCACGACATGATCGTGCCCCGCCTCCGCGCCGGGGGGCTGCTCGTGGTTGACAACGTGCTGTGGTCGGGCCGGGTGGTCGATCCCAGCGCCGACGACGGAAACACGCGGGCCATCCGGGCCTACAACGACTATGCCGCCGCCGACGAGCGGGTCGACGTCACGATCGTGAACGTCGGTGACGGCCTGCTCCTGGCCCGCAAGCGGTAGCCCGCGGCACGACCGGCCTTGGTCCGGACGTGACAACACGGATGTGTGCATCGGCCCGTAGACGACCCTGCCATCACAAGCAGCTAGTCGCCCTGTGGGCCCGGGCGTTCGCCACGGGAAGCGAACAAGGGCGATCATGGGGGGCGTGACCCTCCTCGACCCGATCGAACTCGGACCTCGTACGGCCCCGAACCGGGTCCTGTTCGGTCCCCACGAGACCAACCTTGGTCGCAACCGCACGATCTCGGAGCGTCACGTCGCCTACTACGCACGACGAGCCGAGGGCGGGGCAGGAACGATTGTCGTCGAGGAGGCCTCTGTCCACCCGAGCGACTGGCCCTACGAACGGTCACCGCTGGCGTCGGAGTGCGGTCCTGGGTGGTCGGCCGTCGCGGACGCCTGCCGTCCCCACGGTGCACTGGTGTTGGCTGCGCTCGGGCATTCCGGAGGACAGGGCACCTCGCACTGGAGCCAACGCGAGCTGTGGGCCCCGTCCCGGGTGCCCGAGGTGGACACCCGCGAGGTGCCCAAGCAGATGGAGGCCGCCGACATCGAGGCGGTCGTCGCCGGGTTTGGCTCGGCGGCCGCCGACGCCCGGGCCGCCGGCCTCGACGGTGTCGAGGTCAATGCCGGACAGCACTCGCTGGTGCGCCAGTTCCTCTCCGGCTTGACCAACCAGCGGGGCGACGAGTGGGCCGACCGCACCCGCTTCGCGCGCGACGTGCTGGGCGCCATCCGGGCCGCGCAGGGCCCGGAGGGTGTGCTCGGCCTGCGGCTCAGCTGCGACGAGTACGCACCGTGGGCGGGCATCACGCCCGACGATGCCCCAACCCTTGCCGCCGAGTTGGGCGAGCTGATCGATTACCTGGTCGTCGTGTCGGGGTCGATCTACACCGTCGGCGCCACCCGGCCCGACACCCACGTGCCCGCCGGCTTCAACCTGGGGCTGTGCGCCTCGGTGCGCACCGCAATGAGCGCCGCCCACGGCGAACGGGTGGCGGTGATCGCCCAGGGGTCGATTGTCGACGTCGACATGGCAGGCAGCGCGCTGAGCGACGGCTCGGCCGACCTGGTCGAGATGACCCGGGCTCAGATCGCCGACCCCGACCTGGTCGCCAAGGCGTCGGCCGGTGTGAGCGACCAGATCCGCCCATGCGTCAGGTGCAACCAGCTGTGCAAGGTGCGCGACAACCGCAACCCGATCGTCAGCTGCATTGGCGAACCTCGCTCCGGCCACGAGACGACCGACGTCGAACCGCCCCGGCAGCTCGTGAGCGTCTCGACCCGGCCATCGCCTGCCCCCAAGGTGACCGTGATCGGCGCGGGGCCGGCCGGACTGGAGGCCGCACGGGTGGCGGCACTGCGCGGCTGCGAGGTCACCGTCATCGATGCGGCCGACCGCGCCGGCGGAGCGGTCCCCGACTGGTCGGCGGCGACCGGCCGGGAACCGCTGGTCGCACTGGTCAACTGGATGGAGTCGGAGTGCCGTCGGCTGGGGGTGGGCTTCGAGTTGAGCCGACGGGTGGGCGCCGACGAGGTGGCCGCCCTGGCCGGGGAAGGTCGGGTCGTGCTGGCCACCGGGTCGCAGCCGGGCGAGCGCAGCTACGAGGTCACGTCAACCGCCGAAGTGATCCCGGCCGGCGAGCTGATGGCGGGGCGCCTCGAGGGCCTCGAGCCCGGGCCCGTGGCGATCTGGGACCCGATCGGCGGACCGATCGCCGTGTCGATCGCCGAGCTGCTTGTCGGGGAGGGGCGGGCCGTGCACCTGATCACCGGCGACCAGATCATCGGCAACGAACTGTCGCGCACCGGCGATCTGGCCCCGGCCAACGCCCGCCTGGCCCAAGCGGGGGTGACCATGCACCGGCGCCGTATCCTGCGTAAGGTGCGCAAGCGGGACGTCGAGGTGGACAACAAGTTCACGGGTGAACGGGAGCGCATCGTCGCCAACGCCCTGATCGACGCCGGGCACCGGCTGCCCGACGACGCCTTTGCCGCCGTCGATCGCAGTGTCGCCCGGATCGGTGATTGCGTCGCCCCCCGCACGATCGCCCAGGCGGTGCTCGAAGGTCGACGCTGGGCGCAGGCCATGTCCTTGAGGCACCAGTGAACGTCCGCACGGCGAACCCAGGGTCGCCGAACCCGGCAGCTGCGAACCCACCCCTGACGCACCCGGACGCTGTGAACCCGGACGTTGGGAATTCAGACGCGATGACCCGCGTCCCGAGCGAAGCGGTGAACCGATGACCGAACGTCTGCTGTGGTCGCCCCTTCGGCTCGGGCCGGTGACCGTGCGCAACCGGGTGGTGTTCTCGGCGCACCTCACCAACTACGCCGTCGATGGTCGGCCGTCGCCCCAGCACGTCGCCTACTACGCCGATCGTGCGGAGGGCGGGGCCGGGCTGATCATCACCGAGGAGCACTCCACTCACCCGACCGACTGGCCGTACGAGAAGCTGATCCACGGCTTCAACCGCGATGTGATCCCGGGGTACAAGGCGATCACCGAGGCGGTGCACGCCCACCGCACGCCGATCTTCGCCCAGATCAACCACAACGGCGGTCAGGCGTCGTCGATGTACACGCGGTTGCCGGTGTGGGCGCCCTCGGCGGTGGCCGACCCGCTGTTCCGCGAGGTGCCCAAGGCGGTCGACCAGGCCGAGATCGAGGAGATCATCGCCGGGTACGCACTGGTGGCGGCCAACTGCGCCGAGGGCGGTTTCGACGGGATCGAGCTGCAGTGCAGCCACAGCTCGATCGTGCGCGGGTTTCTGTCGCCGGCGACCAACCGCCGCACCGACGGCTACGGAGGATCGCTGGCCAACCGCACCCGCCTGCTGCTCGAGCTGGTCGTGGCGGTCCGCGCCGCCATCGGCCCCGACCTGGCACTGGGCGTGCGGCTGTGCGGCGACGAGCTGATCGAGGGCGGCACGACGATCGACGATGCAATCGAGGTGGCCAAGATGGTGGAGGCCACCGGTGCGGTCGACTACCTCAACACCTCGATCGGGGTGGCGACGGCGTCGCTGTTCATGATCGAGGCGTCGATGCACATCCCGCCCGGGTATGCGTCGTTCATCCCGTCGGCGCTGCGCGAGGTGGTCGACCTGCCGGTGGTGGGCGTCGGCCGCTTCAAGGACCCCCTCCAGGCCGAGCGGGCGCTCACCGAGGGCCATTGCGACCTGGTGGGCGTGGTGCGGGGCCAGATCGCCGACGCCGCCTTCGCCGCCAAGTCGCGGGCCGGCAAGGTGGAGTCGGTTCGGCTGTGCCTGTCGTGTAACCAGGAGTGCGTCGGCCGCATGGGCCTCAACCGCTGGCTGGGCTGCATCGAGAATCCGCGCACCGGGCGCGAGTCTGAGGGTGTCGGCGATGCCCAGCCGGTCACGCTGACCAAGCGGGTGCTCGTCGCCGGCGGAGGCCCGGCCGGGCTTCAGGCTGCCATCGCTGCGGCGCGCAACGGTCACCGGGTGACGCTGTGCGAGCGGCACGAGCTGACCGGGGGAGCGGTGCGCCTGGCGGCGTCGGTGCCGAATCGGGCCGAGTTCGGGGACCTGGTGCGCAACCAGTTCGCCGAGGCCACCCGGTTGGGCGTCGAGATCGAGACCGGCGTGGAACTAGACGCCGCAGCGGTCATCGCCCGCCGGCCGGATGCGGTGGTCGTCGCCACGGGGTCCCGCCCGGCCCGCCCGTTCTGGGCGCCCGGCGACGACCACCGCATCGTCGACGTGGTCGACGTGCTCACCGGCGCCGCCAGCCCCGAGGGACGGGTGCTCGTGCTCGATGAGCTGGGCTTCCACCACGCCACGTCGGTGGCCGAGCTGCTGGCCGATCGTGGCTGCCAGGTGGAGGTGGCGACGCCTGGCATGGTCGTCGGTCAGGACCTGGGCATCACGCTCGACCTGGAGACCTGGTGGATGCGGGCCGAATCTAAGGGGATCGTTCAGACCACCGAGCTGGCGCCGATGGGCTGGGACGACGGCACGGTTTCGTTCCAGCACCACCCCACCGGAACGATGGTTGAGCGCAGGGTCGACTGGCTGGTCCTGGCCGTGCCGCCCGCCCCGGCCGAGGAGCTGTACCTCGACCTGCTCGAGGCCGGCGTCAGCGTGCAGCGGGTGGGCGACGCCGTCGCACCCCGCCGGGCCCACGCTGCGGTCGTCGATGGCGAACGCATCGGCGCCGCTCTCTAGCTCGACACGTCGAGGCCGCCGCCGCTCAAACCAATCCCGAAGTGGGGAGCCCGGAGCGCGCTCAGACGGTTGTTTGGGCTCCCGAGTTGCGGGTCCATCCCGAAGTGGGGAGCCCGGAGCGCGCTCAGACGGTTGTTTGGGCTCCCGAGTTGCGGGTGCGGGCGCAGTTGCGGGTGAGGGCGCGAGGTGTGGGCACCCGGGTCAGGCGGCGGCTTCCAGATCGGCTCGGTTGACCACCGAGGCCAGCGTCAGCCCCTCGGCGGTGAGCGCCTCGGTGCCGCCCTCGGAGCGGTCGATCACGCACACGACGTCGCTGATCTGCGCACCGACGCCCCGCAGGTCGGCGGTGGACAGCACGACCTGGCCGCCGGAGGTGATCACGTCCTCGACGATCAACACCCGCTTGCCGTCCACGTCGGCGCCTTCGGCGAACTTGGCCGTGCCGTACTTCTTGGCTTCCTTGCGCACGAAGCAGGCGGGCAGGCTGGTGACGCGGGCCAGGGCGGTGACCACCGGGATGCCGCCCATCTCCAGGCCGGCCAACACCTCGATGCCCTCGGGCACCAGCGTGGCCATCGCCTCGGCCACGTCGGCGAGAAGCAACGGGTCGGATTCGAAGCGGTACTTGTCGAAGTACTCGTTCGACACGCGGCCGGAGCGAAGCGTGAACTCGCCGGTGAGGTGCGAGGAGACGTAAATGCGGCGGGCGAGGTCGGCCCGGATGGCGTCGTCGGTGATCGGCATGGTCGAGAACTCTACGGTCCGGGACGCTCGGTCCCGTACTCCCTGTTGGGCACGCTCATGTCCCCGCACGATCTGGGCCAGACTCTGGGCATGCCCGAGGGTCACATCATCCACCGGTTGGCTCGACACATCAGGCGAAGTCTGGGCGACGACCCGGTGGCGGTCTCGTCACCCCAGGGGCGTTTCGCCGATTCGGCGGCGCTGCTCAACGGACAGCGGATGACCCGAACCGAGGCCTGGGGCAAGGATCTGTTCGTGCACTGGGAGGGCGGCGAGATCCTCCACGTGCATCTGGGGCTGATCGGCAAGTTTCGCCTCAGCCCTGCTCCCGGCCCCGACCCCCGGGACACGATCCGGCTTCGTCTCGAAGGAACCGGGCCCGGCGACCCCGGCGAGGGCGGAACAGGCTCGGTAGTCGAAGGAGACGTGTGGGACCTGACCGGGCCGATGACCTGTCGGCTGATCACCCCTGCTGAGCAGCGGGCGGTCACCGACAGGTTGGGGGCCGACCCGTTGCGGCGCAATCCCGACGTCGAAGCGGCACGCACCCGGTTCCTGGCGACCAAACGCCCGGTGGCCGCCGTGTTGTTGGACCAGCGGATCATCGCCGGCATCGGCAACGTGTACCGGGCCGAGCTGCTCTTTCGTGCGGAGATCCACCCGGAGCTCCCGGCAAACGAACTGTCGGAGGCCGACTTCGATTCGCTGTGGGACGACACGGTCAAGTTGATGCGCATCGGTACGCGCCTCGGCAACATCATCACCACCGAACCGGACGAGATCGGTCGCTCACCCGGCAGGATGAAAGCCGACGATCGGCTCTACGTCTACAAGCGCCAGCACTGCCGGCGTTGCGGCAGCGACATCGCCATCGCCGAGGTGGCGGGGCGCAACTGCTACTTCTGTCCCACCTGCCAGCCCCGGTAGCGCACCGGCTCGGACGTAGGGACCGGCCGAACCTCCACATGGGCTGGTGCAGATCCGACCCGGGATGTTGTGTGCACGACCACCATGCGCAGAATCCCCCGAGTCGTTTCTGCAGCACCGAGCAGATTGCGGTTACGAGGCGGCCCTGGGTCCTGCCTTGGCGGCGGCCAGCGCCCGGTCGAAGGCGACGTCGGGTGGATACATGTGCACCGCCCATGTGACGCCGGGGACGTCGAGGAGGCCGGTGTCGTGTGAGTGCGGGTCTCCGGGCGCCGGGGCCACCACCGCCACGTCGAAGCCGTCGAGCGAGCCCCTCGCCGAGGCGACCTCCTCGATCGCCCGGCCGAGCTGTTCAGCGTCGGCCTCGATGAGGAACAGGCCCTGAAAGCGGGCGGCTCGACGAACCGGGCGAAGCGCGCTGCCCCGCGCAGCGCACCAGATGGGAATACCCGGACGCTGAATCGGGCGAGGGCGGAAGGCGATGCCGTCGATCAGCCGGTGTTCGCCGCGATGCGTGACGGTCTCCCCAGCCCAGGCTTCGATCAGCAGATCGACCGACTCGTCGAGGATGTCGGCCCGGGTGCGGGCGTCGACCACCTCACCGAAACGGGTCAGCTCGCCGGCGCGGTCGACGCCGAGCCCGATCCCCATCGTCAGGCGCCCACCGCTGAGGTGGTCGAGGGTGACGGTCTGGCGGATCAGCACGGATAGGCGCCGGCGGGACAGCGGCGTCACCATTGGGCCGAGGCGGATCCGCTCGGTGGTGGTGGCAACGGCGGCGAGCATGGTCCAGACGTCGGCGAGCTCGGTGACCTCGGCGGGATCGCGATGGACGTGATCCCACAGGTACAGCGCGTCCCACCCGGCATCGTCGGCGGAGCGGGCGACCTCGATCATGGCCTGCGGATCGGCGAGCTCGGCGAACGGGGCGACCGACAGGGCATGGCGCATGCTTCGGGACCCTATCGGGGCAAGGGCGCCACCCAATGGCCGCTCCGAACCGGGTCGGGACGGCTCGGTGATGCCGGTTGTGTCGATGGGGAGCACCCCGCCAGCGGTTTTGGGGGTGTACGGACGCGGATTGGCTTCCTAAGGTGCCTGCTACGCGCTTTTATCGATCAAGCGCTCGAAGAAAGGATGCCCACCATGGCCCGACTCGCTTCCAACCTTGGCTTTCCCCGGATGGGTGCCCAGCGCGAGCTGAAGCGAGCCTTGGAGCGGCACTGGCGGGGCGACGCCACTCAGGAGGAGCTGCTTGCGGGAGCTGCCGAGCTTCGGCGTCGGCACTGGGCGCTTCAGCGCGACGCCGGAATCGAGTTGATCCCGTCCAATGACTTTTCGTTGTACGACCACGTGCTCGATACCTCGGTCTGGCTTGGCGCCCTGCCGGAGCGCTACCGCACGGCCGAACGCGGCATCGATCTGGCCGGCTACTTCGCCGCTGCACGTGGTGGCCGGCTCGACGACACCCCGATCGCCGCGCTCGAGATGACCAAGTGGTTCGATACCAACTACCACTACATCGTGCCGGAGCTGGCGGTGGACCAGCATTTCGAGCTGACATCGCTCATCGGTGCCGGCGCCCCCAAACCGTTGGCGGAGTTCGCCGAGGCCGCGGCGGCGGGTGTCCGCACCAGGCCGGTGTTGCTCGGGCCGGTGTCGTTCCTGTTGCTGTCCAAGCTGTATGGAGCCGACGATGGGCGGGCCGATGGCCTGACGCTGCTCGGCCGGGTACTGCCCGTCTACCGGGAGCTGATCGCTGCGCTCGCCGATGCCGGCGCGGAATCGGTGCAACTCGACGAGCCGATGCTGGCGACCGACCTGGACGACGAGGCCCGGGACGCCTACGCCGGTGCCTATGACTCGCTCCGGTCGGCGGCTCCGTCGCTGCACCTCGTCCTCACCAGCTACTTCGGGCCGCTGCGGGACAACCTGACGCTCGCCGTATCGCTGCCCGTTGATCGCCTGCACCTCGATCTGGTCGAGGGACCGGACCAGCTCGACGAGGTACTCGGCGTGATCCCCGATTCGATGGCGCTCTCGCTTGGCCTGGTCGACGGACGCAACGTGTGGCGCTCCGATCTGGTCGAGAAGCTGACGCTGGCCCGGCGGGTCGTCGATGCACTCGGCGCCGATCGGGTGCTGATCGCCCCGTCGTGCTCCCTCCTCCATCTACCGGTGGACCTCGAGACCGAGGGCCCGGCCGGCGACCACCTGGGCATCGACGACGAGGTTCGCCAATGGCTGGCGTTCGCCGTCCAGCGTCTGGACGAGCTTGCGGTGATCTCCACCGCACTCGAGCTTGGCGACGACGCCATCGCCGAGCAGCTCAACGCCTCGTCGTCGGCGGCGGCCGCCCGTCGGGCGTCGGTCAGGGTGCACGACCCTGCGGTTGCGAGGCGCTTGGAGGCCGGCGGCCCCGAGCTGGAACAGCGGTTGTCGCCCTATGCCGCGCGCCGTGAGGCTCATCGGGCCCGCTACGCGCTTCCCGTTCTGCCGACGACCACCATCGGTTCGTTTCCCCAGACCTCTGAGATTCGTAAGGCCCGGGCGGCCAACCGTCGCGGGGAGCTGGGCGACGCCGAGTACCACGAGCTGCTCAAGGGTTGGGTCACCGACGTTGTCAGGCGCCAGGAAGAGATCGGGCTTGATGTGCTCGTCCATGGCGAGTTCGAGCGCAACGACATGGTGGAGTACTTCGGCGAGCACCTCGATGGGGTGGTCGTGAGCACGAACGGCTGGGTGCAGAGCTACGGGTCGAGGTGCGTCAAGCCACCGATCATTTTCGGCGATATCGCCCGTCCTGCACCGATGACCGTCGAGTGGGCCACCTATGCGCAATCGCTCACCGATCGTCCGGTCAAGGGGATGCTCACCGGCCCGGTGACCATCCTCAAGTGGTCCTTCGTTCGCGACGATCAGCCCCGTTCGGTGACCTGCCGTCAGATCGCCTTGGCGATCCGCGACGAGGTCGGCGACCTGGAGAAGGCGGGCATCGGCGTCATCCAGATCGACGAGCCCGCGCTGCGGGAGGGCCTGCCGCTGAACGAAGCGGACCGCAAGGAGTACCTCGACTGGGCGGTGGCAGCCTTCCGGCTGGCGTCGTCGGGCGTCGCCGACGACGTCTCGATTCATACCCACATGTGTTACGGGGAGTTCTCCGACGTGATCGAGGCGATCGCTGCGTTCGACGCCGATACCATCTCCATAGAGACCGCACGGTCGAACATGGAACTCCTGGACGAGTTTGCGTCCTATGAGTATCCGAATGAGATCGGACCCGGGGTGTGGGACATCCACTCACCCCGCATTCCAGACACCGAGGAGATGGTGCAGCTGCTCGAATCCGCCATGCGGGTGCTGCCGGCTGACCGCGTGTGGGTCAACCCCGACTGCGGTCTGAAAACCCGGGGCTGGGTGGAGACGGAGGCCTCGTTGCGACATTTGGTGGAGGCTGCGCGACAGGTCCGCGCATCGCTGTGATCCGCGACCCCCGCCGCGCCGGCGACGGCCGCTCTCACAGCAGCCGTCGCCGGTAGGCTTCCTCCGGACGACCTCCGAGGGAGCAGCGATGGCGATCGAACCGTTGAGCTGGACCACCACCGCCGACGCCGGTGCGGTGCTGACCACCGTCGGCACGGCGTTGCAGTCGCTGGGCTACACCGTCACACCCAACGCCGATGGCTGGTCGGGCACGGCCGAGGTGGGCTCCAAGGTGGGGCGGGCCATCGGCGGCGGGTTCGTCCGCCGGATGATCGTCAACTACCAATTGACCCAGGGGGTGCAGCCCGACACGACGGTTGCGCAAATCGCCCCCGCCATGTCGGGTATCGGCGGCGGTGCGCTGGGCATGTCCAAGGCGAAGAAGGAGATGGCCTCGATCGCCGAGACCGTGCACGGCGCGCTGGCCGCCAACGGTCAGCTTGCCCAGATCGACAGCCAGTTTCTGCCGCCGGCCCCCGGTGCCCCACCCCAGGGCTGACCCGCGCTGAACTCAGGCTGACGTTGCGCCTCTCAGGCGTCGTTTGGCCCGGCCCCGGTTGGGGGTCGTTCGGCCCGGACCCGGACAGAACCGCAAGACCCCGAAGTCAGCCCCGGCCGTGGAGCAGCTTGATCGCCTTGGCGACCAGCTCGTCGGTCTTCTTCGTGCGGTCGAAGCTGGTGAGCGCCACCGGGGCGGCAAAGCGTTGGCGGGCCACCGCTTTGGTTCGGGTGAACTCGCGGATGCCGTCCTCGCCGTGGATGCGACCGAACCCCGACTCGCCGATGCCGCCAAAGGGCAATGCCGCGATGCCGGCGAAGGAGATCACCGAGTTGATCGAGGTCATGCCCGAGCGGATCCGAGCGGCCAGCTCGGCCCCCCGTGCCTTGGAGAACACGGTGGCGCCCAGCCCGTAGGCCGAGTCGTTGGCCCGTTCGACCGCCTCGTCCATCGAGCCCACTTTGGTGATCACCAGGGTGGGGCCGAAGGTCTCATCGGTCATGGCCAGCGCATCGTCGGGCACGTCGACCATGACGGTGGGGCCCACCACCGAGTCGCCGACGGCATCGAGCCCGCCGAGGACGGCGCGGCCGCCCCGATCGAGCGCGTCGGCGACGTGACGGCGGATGACGTCCACCTGGGAGGGCATGGTGATCGGGCCGATCTGATCGTCCTCCCCGCTGCCGGCGGACACGTCGGAGGCTTTGGCGACCACCCGGTCGACGAAGCTGTCGTAGACGTCGCCGTGCACGTAGATGCGTTCGACCCCGGCACAGGTCTGCCCGGCGTTGGACATGCCGCCCCAGGTGGCGGCGTCGGCGGCTGCATCGAGGTCGGCGTCGGCGTCGACCAGCATGGCGTCCTTGCCCCCGCACTCCATGAGCACCGGGGTGAGGTGGGCGGCGGCTGCCGCCATGATCTTGCGCCCCGTGGCGGCCGAGCCGGTGAAGGCGATCTTGTCGACCTGGGCGTCGACCAGCGCGGCGCCGGTGGCGCCGAAGCCGGTGACGGTTTGCAGCACCGGCCGGCCGCACACGGCGGCGAAGCTGTCGGCCAACCATCGGCCCACACCGGGCGTGTACTCCGACGGCTTGAACACGACGGCGTTGCCGGCGGCCAGCGCATAGGCGATCGAGCCCATCGGCGTGAACACCGGGTAGTTCCACGGGCCGATCACGCCGACGACGCCGAGCGGTTGGTACTCGAGGGTGGCGGCCATGTTGGACATGAGCAGGCCGGGAAACACGCTGCGTCGCTTCATCACCTTGGGGGCGTGCTTGGTTGCCCAGGCCAGGTGTTCGACGGCGAGCACCAGCTCCAGCTGGGCGTCGCCTTGTGGCTTGCCTGTCTCGGCATGCACCACGTCGATCAGGTCGTCAGCGTGGTTCACCAGGTGGCTGCGCCACTTCTTGAGCACCCGGCTGCGTCCCTCGGCGCCCTGGTCGCGCCACCACTGCGCTGCCCGGCGGGCACGCTCGACGGCTGCGGCCACCTCGGCGACACCATCGACCGGGTAGGTGCCGACCACCTCGCCCGACCCCGGGTCGAACGATTCGAAGGTGTCGCCCGGCGTTGCCCTGCTGCTCGATGTGGTCGCGTCGGTATCGGCAAGGCTCACGGTTTCCCCCTGGGGCTCATCTGCTCAGGTGCGGTGGCCCGGCGGTCGGACGGCGCGTGACCCAGTCCAACACGCTGGGCCGCCCGGCGCCATGCACCGGCCGCTCGGCATCGGTGCGTGGCGGCGGTCGTGGGCTGCTCGGCCGTGGCTTGCGGAGTCGTTCGCCGGGCGACGGCCTGAGCGTCCGAAGCGACAGCGGCGCGGCGATGTGCTGCGATGGGGCGATGGCCACCAACGTGCTCGGCACCGAACTACAGACCTGTTCCACCGATCCGCTGACCGGCTTCTACCGCAACGGCTGCTGCGACACCGGCGGCGAGGATGCGGGCGTGCACACCGTGTGTGCGCGGGTGACCGTCGAGTTTCTCGCCTTCTCAGCAGAGGTGGGCAACGACCTGTCCACCCCCCACCCCGAGTTCGGTTTTGCCGGGCTTTCCCCTGGCGACCAGTGGTGCTTGTGCGCCAGCCGCTGGGCCGAGGCACTCGAGGCCGACGCAGCGCCGCAGGTGGTACTCGAGGCCACCCATGCCCGCACGCTGGAGTGGGTGGACCTCGCCGATCTCAAACGCCACGCCGTCGCTGAGTAGCGGCGGGTACGGCCGCGGATTGACCGGCAGAATCGGCCGAGACGTAGCGTCCCGAAGTGGTTGACGTGACAACGAAGCGCCCTCGCTCCCGATCGATGCGGATGTTCGCCGGGGTCGTTGTTGTTGCCGCCGTCGGGGTGAGCGCGCTGGCGGTCGCCCGGATCGGGCCCTTCGCCGACCCGGTCACCCTCGTCGTCGGGGACTCGGTGACCAACCTGTCACGAATCGAGATCGAGGAGACCACCGGGGCCAAGGTCGTCGCCCAGAACCGCCAAACCTGGGCGCTCATGGCGCCGAGGGTTCGCGGCGCCATGACCATGATGGGCACAACCCCCGACCGGGTAGGCGTGCTGCTGGGCTACAACGACGTGCTGCTCGACGCGCAGGACCTGGGGGCCACCGAGGCGGTGCTCGACGAGTTCAGCGACGTCGAGTGCGTGGTGGTGCTGACGCTGCCCAAGCTGTTCAACCGTGACGTCGCGGCCTACAACGCACAGGTGCAGGTGATCGTCGACGGGCTGCCCAACACGATGACCGACGACGGCTGGGCCAACGTGATCAACGACAACCTCGCCGTCGGCGCCGATCTGGTGGAGGCGGACCTGGTGCACCCGAAGAAGGGTCGGGCCAAACAGATGTTGGCCGACAGCTACCGGGATGCCTTCGACCGCCACTGTTGAGCGGCGGTGGCTCAGCGACGGCGGGGCTTGGCGATGCCCGGGTGCTCGGGCCAATCGTGTTTGGGGTAGCGGCCCCGCAGCTCTCGGCGCACCTCGGCCCAGGTCCCGTCCCAAAATCCCGCCAGGTCGGAGGTGACCTGCACCGGCCGCCCGGCCGGGTTGAGCAGCTCCAGGCGGAGCGGGAGGGCACCGTCGAGCACGGACGGGGTGACGGTGGAGCCGAACATCTCGCCCAGGCGCACCGCCAGCGCCGGGGGATCGGCCTGGTAGTTCACCGTCAGCTCCCGTCCGGACGGCACCGTCACCGTCTTCGGGGCCAGGCGGGCCAGTTCCATCTGGGTGTCCCAACCCAGCGTGAGTGCCAGCGCACCGGCCACGTCGACCGCCTCCAGGTGGCTGCGGCCGGTCGCCTGGCCGAGCATTGGGGCCAGCCAGTCCTCGAGCGAGGCGGTCAGCGCCGCCTCCGTCCAGTCGGGCCAGGCATCACCTAGACGGTCGCGCAGAAACGCGACCCGGGCCCGCAGCCCGTCGGCCTGGTTCCAGCGGCCGAGGACTGCGCTGGGACCCACCTCGCGAACGCGGTCGATCAGCGCTGTGACCGTGTCAGGCCCGGGGGCGGGGCGACTCTCGGTGAAGTCGAGCTCCAGCGTGTCGATCGCCCGCTCGACGCGCTCGGTGAGGTCGTTGCGTGTGCGATCCCAGCGCAGGTAGGTGCGGCGGGTCACCTGGTCGGCAAGTGCGTCGGCGATCTCGTCGACGTCGATCGGCGTCGCCACCCGGATGCGGGCGTCGCGGCGCTGGCCGTCGGTGTCGGCCACGACGATGAAGGCGGCGGCGTTCAGCGGGTCGCTGCCATCGGTCGAGACCCCGGACCCGGAGCGGAGGCGCCAGCGGCCACCGCCGGTGCTGCGGGCCCGGCCCAGCCGGTCCGGGTAACCGACCAGTAACAGCGGCCCCAGGCGGTCGAGGGAGTCGATGGGAACGTCGGTGGCGCTCATCGCCCCGCCGATGCCGGCACGGCGCATCAGCTCGTCGGCTCGGCGCCGCACCGTCGTCAGGGCCCGGCCGTCCGCCTGCGGGTGGTGCCGGCGCCGGTCGATGATCAGGCCCACCCGCTCGGCCAGCGAAGTGGAGCGCTCGTCGGGGCCGTCCACCGAACACGTCGCGCTCCTCCAAAAGGGCGGCGACCACGCAGGCCAGCGGCCCATCGGCCCCGTCGGCGGCGGCGACCACCATCCGGGCCAGCCGGGGGTGCAGCGGCAGGCGCACCATCGCCTTGCCGGTCGAGGTGATGCGACCGTCGGCGTCGATGGCGCCGAGCAGGCCCAGCAGCGTGCGGGCCTCCTCCCAGGTGCGCCGGGGCGGTTGGTCGAGCAGCGAGAGGGTGGCCGGGTCGGCCGCCCCCCAGGCGGCCAGTTCCAGCGCCAGGCCGGCCAGCTCCACCTGGGTGATCTCCGGTTGGATGTGACGGGGACGGGTGCTGTGTTCGGACTTGGACCACAGCCGGTAGGCGATGCCGGGCTGCACCCGGCCGGCCCGGCCGGCCCGCTGCTCGGCCGATGCCTGCGACGATGACACCGTGCTCAGGCGGGTCATGCCCACCCCCGCATCGAAGCGGGGCACCCGGGCCAGGCCGGAGTCGACGACGGCGGTGACCCCCTCGACGGTGAGCGAGGTCTCGGCCAGGTCGGTCGACAGCACCACCTTGCGTCGGCCGGCCGGGGCGGGCGCCACCGCCGAATCCTGGGCGTCGGCGGGCAGCGAGCCGTGGAGCAGGTGGACGTCGACCGCCGCCAGGCCGAGCGCGCCGCTGCGGTCGAGCGCCTGGGCGGTCCGCTTGATCTCGCCCATCCCGGGCAGAAACACCAGGACGTCGCCCGACGATTCCGACAATGCGGTCTCGATCGCCGAGGTTGTGACCGCCTCCAGGCGGTCCCGGCGCTGTCTCGGCCGCCAGCGGACGGCGACCGGGTGGGTGCGCCCCGGCGCGGAGATCACCGGGGCCGGAACGGGGGAGCCGGCCGCAGCGGCCGGGCCGCTGGCGCCGAGGAGGTTGGCGACATCGCCGACGTTGAGGGTGGCCGACATCACCATCACCCGCAGGTCGGGGCGCAACAAGGCCCGGGCCTCCAGGGTGAGCGCCAGACCCAGGTCGGCGGCCAGCGACCGCTCGTGGAACTCGTCGAAGATCACCAGCGAGGTGCCCTCCAGGCCGGGGTCCCCCTGAACCCGTCGGGTGAGGATGCCCTCGGTCACCACCTCGATACGGGTGGAGCGGCTCACCTTGGCGTCGTCTCGGGTGCGGTAGCCGACGACGTTGCCAACCCGGTCGCCCAGCAGATGGGCCATGCGGGCGGCGGCAGCCCGCGCGGCCAGCCGTCGGGGTTCCAACATGACGATGCGGCCGGTGCCCAGCCAGGGCTCGTCAAGCAGGCGCAGCGGCACCACCGTGGTCTTGCCGGCCCCGGGCTCGGCTTCCAGCACCGCCGTCCCGGGCCCGGCGAGGGCCTCGCGCACCTGGCTGATCACTCCCTCGATTGGCAGCCCGGTCGGCTGGGCCCGAGGAGCGGGAGAGGGCGTGGGCATCGGCCCAGTGTGCCGGGTGAGACCGAAAGGGGCGAAGTTCGGCCGTCGCCAACGTCAACCAACCCGAACTGGGGAGCCCGGAGGACCGTCTGAGCGCGCTTTGGGCTCCCGAGTTGGCTGCTGGGTCTGAACTGGGGAGCCCGGAGGACCGTCTGAGCGCGCTTTGGGCTCCCGAGTTGGCTGCTGGGTCTGAACTGGGGAGCCCGGAGGACCGTCTGAGCGCGCTTTGGGCTCCCGAGTTGGCGGCCCGGCCCGAACTGCGCCGAAGCGACGCGGGCCTGGCGCGGGGCGCCCTGCTGGTACCTTCCCGTTTGTGGATGATGACGTCATTCGTGCATGGACCGCCGAGGAGCGGCGACGAATCGCCCGTGACCTGCGCATCATCTCGGATGCGGCGTGGGACCTGCCCAGCCTGTGCGGCGCGTGGCGGTGCCGTGACGTGCTGGCCCACCTGGTGTGGCTGGCCGAATCGAGCCGCCCCAGGGTGGTGTTCGACGTCGCCAAGACGTTCCGTCCACCGCGACGGGCGATCGGCCGCATCGCCCGCAAGCTCGGTGACTCCGACCCCTCGTCGCTGCTCGAGCGCCTCGACGCCGCCGCCGAAGGTCGGTTCGTTCTGCCCGGTGCCGGCCCCCAGGTCGCCTTGGCCGAGGTGCTCACCCATCGTGCCGACATCACCCGGGTGACCGACGGCCCGTCGCGCAGCAGCGATGAGCGCACTGCGCTGGCGATCGAGGCCTATCGAGACCTGTGGTGGTACTTCGGGGTGCCGAGCCGCGTGCGAGGGGCCCATCTGGTGGCCGACGACGCCGGCTTTGAGGTGGGCCCGAGCGACGGGCCCGAGGTACGCGGTTCCGGCACCTCGTTGCTGCTGGCGCTGGCCGGTCGGCCCAACGTGCGCTCCGAGCTTCGTGGAGCGGTCGAGGTGTTCGGATAGGGCGGGGCGGTGGCTCTGCCTCGCTCGGAGCGCCGGGTCCACTTCGGACCGTGATCTGGCTCCGGGCCGGGGTCGTGCTTTGTCCCCGTGCTCCGTGCAGCCAATTGTCTCGCCACCCTCGGTAGTGTCTCAGGCGATGGCAGGTCTCCCGGGTAGCCCCGAATTCCAAGGCGCGCCCGATGCGTCGACGCGTGGCGTGAGCCGCCGCCGTGCGCTCGGAGCGTTCGCTGCGGCACCGTTGGCCGTGGCAGCTGGCCGTGCACAGCGGGCCGGCGGCACCGTCGGGACACGGCGTCAGACCGACGACGGTGGTGACGGCGGCGACGAGCCGGTGGGAAACACGACGACCACGGTGGCCAACCCCGACGCCGACGCCAAGGCGACGCCGGGACGGCCGGCGATCCGACCACGAGCCGACTGGGGCTCGGAGTCGCCGCCCAACGGAACCCTGCGCATCATCGACGACGACCTCCTGATCGTCCACCACACCGACGCACCGGAGGGTGCCTATCAGCCCTCCGAGGTGCCGACGCTGATCCAGGCCATCTTCAACTTCCAGACCTCCGGCGATCTGGCCTGGCCCGATATCGGGTTCAACTTCATCGTCGACGAGTTCGGCACGATCTGGGAGGGGCGTCAGGGCAGCATCGACGCCCCGATCGCCTGTGAGACCGAGGGTGGCGACCCGGGCCATACCCAGCACGTCGCCTTTCTGGGGCAGTTCTCGGCGGCGCCGCCGACGCCGTTGGCGACGGAGGCGATGGTGTCCCTGCTCGCCTGGCTGGCCAACCGCGACGGCGTGGCCACCCAACCCGGTGACCTCACCAACTTCATCTCGGAAGGCAGCGACAAATTTCCGGCCGGCGAGAAGGTGACGGTCCGCACGATCGCCGGCCACCGCGAGATCGCCGACGTCGGATGTCCCGGCGATCCGGTGATGAACGATGTCGTGGCCGACCTTCAGGGCCTGGTCAACGGCGAGCGGGCCCGGCTCGACCCAGCTGCGGCTGCGGGTGGCGCCACCGCGACCACCGCGGCCGGCGGAACGGGTCTGCCGCCGGCGATCGACGAGCAGAGCCCTACCTCGGGGTTCGAGTCCCCGCCGGTGACCCGTCGCAAGGTTGGCTTCGAGGCGACGCCGTTGCCGGAGCAGACCACCCGGGACGACCTCGACGCCAACCCATGGGCACCGGCGGCGATCACCGGCGGCGTTGCGGCCGCCGCCCTCGGCGCCGGCGCCGCCTACATGCTGGCTCGACGTCGGGCGAACCGTCCGGCCCGCCTCCCCCAGCGCTCGTTGGCCAAGGCGGCGCTGGCCAGCGCCGCCCGCCAGAGCGCCGAGGAACGAACGGTCGACTCGTCGTGGGCACTCGTCGTGCGTCCCGACGGCGTCGACGGGGGCTCGGCCGGCTGGATCCCAGCCGGCACTGCGGCGGTCGGGTGGGCGATCTCGGCCGGGTGGAGCGACGACAGCCACGATCTGGCCGGGCGAGAGCTGCGCAGCCTCGTCCGGGTTCTGGAGGAGGATCCGGCCGCCTCCGAAGGGCGGGCGTTTGGGGATGCGGTCACAGCGATGTTGTCGGCGCTCGTCGCCGGTACGCCGGGCGGGGTGGATGGCCGGCCCGGATCGGGTCCGGGCGCAGTGATGTTCCTGCACGGGCGGACGTCGACGTCCGTCGTGGTCCTGGGGAGCGGGGGCTTTGTGCTGCCGGGCGAGGAGCAACGGCCCGAGTGGGCGCAGGTTCCGGTCAGGCTGGCGTTGCCCGCGGGTGCGGTGGGCGGCGGTGCCGCCGAGGTGACCACCCTCGCCCGCCGCTGGGATCACGCCGGACGCATGCCGGTGGCGGTGGCATGGTTGGGCTCCACCGACGAAGATGAGGTGATCGATGCCCTGACCACCGCCTACGACGCGGCGCCGCGCAGCGCACCCGACCAGGGAGCGGCTGCCGACGACACCGCCAAGGTGCGGGAGGCCATGTTGCAGGCCGGCTTGGCCGACCTGGGCCTGGTGGTGCTGTGAGCCCGGCGGTTTCGCCGGGGTCATCGGCGACCGATCGACCCGGAGGTGAGGCCCCGGCCGTGATCGTCGGCGGGTCGGTCGCCGTCCTCGTCGTGCGCGACGGCCAGCTCCCCACCGGCGCCGAGGAGTGCGTCGCCGAGGCGGGCGGGCAGGCGTTTCTCGTCGGGGACGGTCTCGACGAGGCCCTGGAGGAACTCGACGGGTGCCTGAAGGAGGTGTGGACGTTGGAGTGGTCGGGGCCGTGGTCGCCCCCCGCCGTGGCCGCGGTGCTGATCCCGTCGCTGCGGCCCGCAGACGTGGTGGTCACGCCGGCGACGCCCGATGGCCGAGATCTGGCACCTCACCTGGCGCTGGGGCTGGGGCGGCCGCTGCTCGCCGGCGTGTCGTCGGCCCGTTCGGGTCGCATCACCCAGGACACCCACGGCGGGCGGTCGCTGACCGTCACCATGACGTCGGGCCCAATCGTTGCCACGATGATGCCGGGGGTGCGCAGCGTCCCCACGCCGAAGCCGATTGCACCGCTTCGACACCCGGTCGACACCGAGGGCCGCCACACGGTGAGCCCGTCGGCGGCCGATGGACCCGGCGGCACCACCCGGAGCCCCGAGCTGGTGGCGATCCATCCCCCCGATGCCTCGACGATGGACCTCTCCGAGGCGACGAGCATCCTCGGCGGCGGCGCCGGGCTGGGCGGCGCGGACGACTACGAGCTGCTCGCACGGGTGGCCGAGGCCCTCGGTGCGTCAGTGGGGGCCACCCGGGTGGTCACCGACCAGGGCACGCTGGGTCACGAGCGCCAGATCGGCACCACCGGCGTGGTCGTCAACCCGGATCGGTACGTGGCGTTTGGCATCTCGGGAGCCGTTCAGCACACCGCCGGGTTGGGCAGCCCGGATCTGGTCGTGTCGGTCAACACCGACTCCCACGCACCGATGATGGCGATGGCCGATCTGGCGTTGACCGCCGATGCTCCGGCGGTCCTGCGGGCGTTGGCCCGGGCGCTCGGCCTCGAGGTGGCCGAAGCCTCGGCTTAATTCCTGGGCAGGTCGCGGAAGGCACTCGTCGTGTCGATGCCCGGCTCCTTGGGCAGGCCGAGCACGCGTTCGGCCACGATGTTGCGCAGCGTTTCGTCGCTACCTCCGGCGATCCGCATGCCTGGGGTGCCGGCCACGAACTTCGACCAGGCGTAGGTGCCCCACTCGCCGGTGTCGGCGATGAGTCGGGGGCCCAGCACCGACGCAGCGAACTCGGCGGTGGCGGTGAGGTTGGCGGTCAGCGCCAGCTTGCCGATCGACATCTCCGGCCCGGGCAGACCGCCGGCGCGCAGCTTGGCCAGCGCCCGCTGCGAGGTCATCTTGGCCACTTGGAAGCCGGTATAGAGGCGGGCGAGCTCGTTGCGCAGCACCGGGTCGTCCTCCACGCCGAAGTGGCGCATCATCTCGATCATCCGGGTGGCCGACGCCATGCCCATGCCGCCTCCACCGCCGCCCCCGCCGATCGACGCCCGCTCGTTCATCAGCGTGGTCAGCGCCACCGTCCAGCCCTGGTTGACGTCGCCCAGCCGATGGTCGTCGGGGACCCGCACGTCCTCGAAGAACACCTCGTTGAAGGCGGTACCGCCGGTCATCTGACGCAGCGGGCGCACCTCGACGCCAGGCGCATGCATGTCGACGACGAACCCGGTGAGGCCGCGGTGCTTGGGCAGGTCGGGGTCGGTGCGACAGATCACCTCGCCGACGTCGCAGTAGTGGGCGCCCGAGGTCCACACCTTCTGACCGTTCAGAATCCACTCGTCGCCGTCGCGTTCGGCCCGCATCTGCAGTCCGGCCAGGTCGGAGCCTGCGCCCGGCTCGCTGAACAGCTGGCAACCGACCAGGTCGCCCCGGTACATCCCCGGCAGCACCCGGGCCTTCACCGGCTCGGTGGCGTGGGCGAGGATCGTCGGCGCCACCATGCCGAAGCCGATGCCAAAGAACGACATGTTGGGCGTCCGGTAGCCGGCCTCGAGGGTGCGGTAGGCGACGTCGTAGGCCCGTGGCAGGCCGCGACCGCCCAGCTCGGTCGGTCCGGTGATCCACGACAGCCCTGCGGCGTTGCGGGTGCCCAGCCAAGCTTTGCCCTCGGCGAGCTGTCGGGCCTCCGTCTCCGGGTCGAGCTCTTCGAACAAGGCGACGTCGTCGTCGCCCTCGCCCCACACGAACCCGGTGGCGGTCGGCAACTTTTCGCAGTTGGCATCGAGGAACGCGACCGCCTCGTCGCGGAATTCCTCCAGAGTGGGCTGGATCGTGCTCACGGACATGTCTCCCCCAGGTGTGATGTCGGCGCTGCCCACTGATTACTTGACCGGCTGGTCAAGCGACAAGCCCGGGCGGAATCCGACCGGCTGGGCGTCCGCTGTACTCTTCGGGTCGTGGCGACGTCCGAGCACAACCCAGACGCCGTGCCCCCTGGGGTCAACCGAGTGGACGCCGTGGTGGTCGGCGCCGGGCCGGCTGGATCGGCGGCAGCGTTGGAGCTGGCCCGTGCGGGCCGTTCGGTCGTGCTGTTGGAACGGGGGCCGTTTCCCGGGTCGAAGAACATGTACGGCGGGGTGATCTACGGCCGCATCCTCGACGACCTGGTGCCCAACTGGACCGACGAGATGCCGATCCAGCGGTGGGTGACGCGCCGCCAGACGATGGTGCTGACCGAGACCCAGGCGATGACCGTCGACTTCCGGTCCGAGGCCTGGGGCAAGCCGCCCTACAACGGAGCGACCGCCTTCAGGCCCGATTTCGACTCCTGGCTGGCGAGCAAGGCCACCGACGCAGGCGCACAGCTGGCCTGCTCGACCACCGCCACCGGCCTGATCTTCGAGGGCGACGACCCGAACGGTCCGGCCGGCGAGGCCGAGGGGTCGGACGGGCCGCGCGGTGCCGGGCCGCCCGGCGCCGGCAGCCGGCGCGGAGCGGGTCCGGGTGCCCCGGCGGGCCGGGGCAAGGTGATCGGCGTGCGCACCGACCGCCCCGACGGCGACCTGTACGCCGACGTTGTGATCGCCGCCGACGGGGTCAACTCCTTCCTGGCCAAGGAGGCGGGCATGTACCCGCACGGCGAGGCGGCCAACTTCACGGTGGGTATCAAGGAGGTGGTGAGCCTTCCCCGCACGGTGATCGAGGATCGCTTCGGGGTGCGGGGTCGCCACGGAACCGACATCGAGATCATCGGCGCCACCGGTGATGTGCCGGGCGGCGGGTTTGTCTACACCAACCTCGATTCGGTGGCGGTGGGGCTGGTGCTGTCGCTGCCCGCCCTCGCCGCCGGCGGTCGCCGCCCGGAGGAACTGCTCGCCGAGCTGAAGGCCCACCCGGCGATAGCGCCGCTGATCGACGGCGGTGAGGTCAGCGAGTTCTCCGCCCACGTCATCCCCGAAGCGGGCTACGACATGATGCCCGAGCTGGTCACCGACGGCATGGTGGTCTGTGGCGACGCCGCCGCCATGTGTCTGGCGTCGGGCATCTGGCTGGAAGGGGTCAACTTTGCCATCGGCGCCGGGGCGGCCGCCGGCAGGGCCGCTGCGGTGGCGTTGGATTCGGGTGACACCTCGGCCGAGGGCCTGGCCAGCTACGTCGATCGCCTGGAGCGCAGCTTCGTCCTGTCGGACCACCGACGGCTGCGCCAGGCGCCGCACCTGGTGATGAGCGAGCGGATGCAGCAGCACTACCCGCAGCTGATCTGTAACACGGTCGAGCGGGTGTTTCGGGTGGACAACCCCAGGCCCAAGCCGCAGATGCACGAGATCATCTTCGACGAGGTGCGGCGCAGCGGCCTGAAGGTGGCCGACCTGGCCCGCGACGGCCTCGCCGCCCTCCGGACCTTCGGATGAGAGACGTTTGGATGACCTACTTTCGGACGACCGACCGCCGGAGGACACGCTCATGATCGTGAGGTATCGATGACCGCGCCCACCATCGTCAGCCGCGAGCTCAACTTCGAGTCGCTGATGGCCAACACCGAGTTTCGCATCGACCAAGAGCGCGCCCACATCACGGTCGACTCCGAAATCTGTCGTGACTGCTCGGTGCGGGGGTGCCTGATCGCCTGTCCCGCTCAGCTGTTCGTGCCCACCTCCGACGGCGGCATCCTGTTCAACTACGAGCAGTGCTTCGAGTGCGGCACCTGCTACATGGTGTGCAACGAGGAGGGCGCAATCACGTGGACCTACCCCGAGGGTGGCCACGGGGTGGTGTTCCACCGAGCATGAGCGACGCCTCGATGCCGACGATCCACGCAACGCCCGTCCCCGGGGTGATCGTCGTTGCGCTGAAGTGGGCCGACCTGTTCTTTGACGTCGACCCCTTCACCGGCGACGCCATCGCCGACCGCAAGGCGCGAGGCTTCTCCGCAGCCGACGAGGCGGCGCTCGAGCTGGCGCTCAGCATGGGCGAGGCCCTCGATCGCAGCGTCGTGGCACTGAGCGCCGGACGGGACGATGCGGTGGCCGGCCTGGAACGCTCGCTGGCGGTCGGGGCGGACCGGGCTGTGCTCGTGTTGCTCGATGGCCTCGACCCGGACTCGCTGAGCGTGGCGGGGGCCCTGGCCTGGGGGATGGAGTCGGCGGGGCTGGCCGATCCGCTCGTCGTGTGCGGCGACTACTCGGCGGACCGGGGCAGCGGCACGGTGCCGGCCGCACTGGCGGCGCTGACCGGCCTGCCCCAGGCGCTGGGGCTGGTGTCGGCCGTGTTGGCTGAGCCTGCTGCGGATGGCGTCGATGGTTCGTCGTCGCCCGCCCGCATTCGGGTGCAACGTCGCCTCGATGGTGCCCGCCGCGAGGAGTTGTTGGTGTCCCCGCCGGCGGTGGTGTCGGTCGAAGGCTCGGTGGCCCGGCTGCGGCGGGCGCCCCTCGGCAGCACGCTGGGCGCTGATCGGGTGCGGGTCGAGCGCCTGGCCGCCCCGCCCGACCTGGTGGTCAAACCCTCGGCGGGCGTCGGCGAGGTGGGCCCGCCCACGCCGCGTACCAAGGTGATGGCGCCTCCCGTCGGCGGCGACGCGCTCGCCCGGGTCGAGCAGCTCACCGGCATGGCGTCGACGTCGACCTCACCCTCCCAGGCTCTTGTCGTCTCCCCCGAGGAGGCGGCACGACAACTGCTGGTCGCCTGGGTGGCAAGCGGAGGAACGGTTCCGGAGGGCATCGACCCCGACGGTGCGATCGCCGAACCCGGGACCAGCGGCGTCGACGCCACCGAACGGCCGGTGATCGACGACCCGGACGTCAACCGCCCGGCGGCCACCGCCCCGGCGTCGCCCAGCGATGCCTGAGGCCGTCGGAACCGTCGACAGACGCGACGTCGCACTCGGCCGCTTGACCAGCGGCGAGGTGGCGGCGCAACCGATTTTGTTGGTGCCGCTGGGCTCGACGGAACAGCACGGCCCCCACCTTCCTTTGGACACCGATACCCGGATCGCGGCAGCGGTCGCCCATGCGGTGGCGGCCGACCCGGCGCCCCCGCTGGTGCGGGGCCAGGTGCTGGTGGCACCGGCGCTGCCCTTCGGCTCGTCGGGCGAGCACGGCGGGTTTGCCGGCACGCTGTCGATCGGTGCGGAGACCACCGAGGCGATGCTGGTCGAGCTCGTGCGTTCGGCGACCGAGCCCGGTGGTGGACCGTTCGTGGCCGTGCTCATCCTCAACGGCCACGGTGGAAACGCGGCAGCGGTGGTCGCTGCGGTGAGCCGCCTCGTCGCCGAGGGGCGCCGGGTTGCGGCCTGGGCGCCATCGTTGCCGAGGGCCGATGCACACGCCGGGTTCACCGAAACGTCGCTGGCCCTGCACCTGTTCGGCGACCTGGTGCGCGCCGAACGCATGGAGGCGGGCGCCACCTCCCCGGTCACCGAGCTGATGCCCCAGCTGCGCGCCGGCGGCGTGGCGGCCGTGTCACCCAACGGCGTGCTGGGTGATCCCTCCGGTGCCAACGCCAGCGAGGGTGCGGCGCTCTTTGCCCACATGGTGCTCGACGCCCACGGTGCGCTCGCCGAACTGCTCGACACGCTCGGAAGCTGAAAGGGCGCTCGGCGCGGGTGGCCGTTGTGGGCCGCTCAATGCCAACCTGAGCGGAATGCAGCACGCCCCAACACCCGACGACCACCCACGTGTGGCCCTGATCACCGGCGCAGCCCGGGGGATCGGCGCGGCGGTCGCCCGGCGCTTGGCCGCCGACGGCTGGTCGCTGGTGCTGAGCGACTCGGTCGGCCACGAGAAGCTGCTCACCTATGCGTTGGGCACCCGGGAGGAACTCGACGCTGTGGCCGCCGACTGCGGGCCGAACACCGTCGTGTTCGAGGCCGACGTGCGCAACCAGGGGCAGCTCGATGCTGCGACGTCGCTGGCGGTGGCCCGCTTCGGTGGCTTGGATGCGGCCATCGGCGCAGCGGGGGTGATCTGGGGGGGCGAGCCGCAGTGGCGCACCCCGGAGGCCGCATGGGACCTGATGGTCGACGTCAACCTGGGCGGCATCTGGAAGCTGGCCCATGCGGCCGTCCCGGCGCTGTTGCAACGGCCGCAGCCTCGCAGCGGCAGGTTCGTGGCGCTCGCGTCGGCGGCCAGCGTCCGGGGCATGCCCCAGCTGGCTGCGTACAGCGCATCCAAGGCGGGCGTGGCCGGGCTGGTGCGGTCGCTGGCCGCCGAGCTCGGCCCGGACAACGTGACGGCCAACGCCGTCGGGCCGGGTTCGACCGATACGGCGATGCTTGAGGCCTCGGCCGGGGTGTACGGGCTATCCCGGGCGGAGGACTTTGGCCGTCAACAGCCGATCGATCGCCTGCTTCGACCGGAGGAGGTGGCCGATGCGGTCGCCTGGCTGTGTTCGGCCGGCGCATCGGGCATCACCGGCGCCCTCGTTCCGGTCGACGGCGGCATGACCGCGGCGTGAGCGTTGTCGGCGTCGCCGGTCCCACCGGGCCCGTTGTGGTGACCACGGATGGCTGATCTGAGGGCCCCCCAGTGGGCGCTTGCCCCCGGGGTGCGCCGGGTGGAATGCGGGCGGGTCGTCATCGGCGGTTCGCCGATGACGATCATGCGCCTCACCGAGGCCGGCGCAGCGGTCCTCGATCGGGCTCTGGGCCGAGCGGCCTCGCCAGGCGGTGCTCCGGTGGCGAGCGTCGCAGAGCGTGCGTTGCTGGCCCGGCTGGAACGACGGGGAATGCTGGTGGCGACACCGGTTGCGCTGTCGCCCGACGAGCTTGGGGGCCTGCTCGGCGAGCTCACCGTCGTCGTGCCGGTGCGCGACGATGCCGACGGCGTCGCAGCCCTGCTCGCTTCCGCTTCCCTCGCCGCCGGATCCAACCGTCTGCCGATGCGGACGTTGATCGTCGACGACGCTTCGACCGACCCCCAGCGCCTGGCACGGGTCGCCGAGCGGTTCGGTGCCGAGGTGATCCGGTGCGATCGCAGCGGCGGGCCCGGGGCGGCCCGCACGATCGGCCTGGCTGCGGTGACAACCCCCTGGGTGGCGTTCCTCGACGCGGACACCACGGTGGCCACCGGTTGGCTGGCGACAGCGGGTGCCCACCTTCGCGACGATCGTGTATCGACCGGGTCCACCGGGCCGAGGATCGCGCTCGTCGCCCCGCGGGTGACGCCCGGGGTGAGCCATGGCGTCGATCGGCTGATTCGTGATCGCATGGTCGAAGGCCGTCGAACAGCTCGGAGCCCGATGGCAAAGCTGGCGGCCTACGAGCGGGCTCACTCGCCGCTCGATCTCGGGGCCGACGGTGGGACGATCACGGCGGGCACCCGGTTGAGCTATGCGCCCTCAGCGGCGTGGCTGGTCCGTGTCGATGCAATCCGTCGGTTGGGTGGGTTCGATGCCGGTCTGCGCTACGGGGAGGACGTCGATCTGATCTGGCGACTGGTCGACGCCGGGTGGGTCGCCCGTTACGACCCCCGCAGCCGGGTGAAGCACCGGGTGCGTCCCACCCTGGCCGGCTGGGCCGAGCAGCGGTTCCGCTACGGCACTTCGGCGGCTCCGCTGGCGGTACGCCACCCTGGCGCATTGTCGCCCGTCGTGGTGTCCCCTTGGTCGGCGGCCGCCTGGGGGCTGGTCGTCGTCGGCCATCCCCTCGCCGGCCTGGCGGTGGCGGCGGGCTCGACCGGGGTGTTGGCCCGCCGGCTCGACGTCGCCGACCCGGCGGCGGAGGCGCTGAGGCTGGCCGGGCGGGGCACCCTGCTCGCCGGATTCCAGCTGGCCCGAGCGCTGATCCGTCCCTGGTGGCCGGTCACCGTGGTCGCCGCCTGTCGGTGGCGCCGGGGCCGGGTGCTGGCGGCCGCCGGGTTGGCAGCGTCGGCCATCCACGGACGGTCGGTGGTGGCGATCGCCGACGACGTCGCCTACAGCACAGGGGTGTGGTGGGGGGTGGCCGTCGAGGTACGACGCCGCCCGAGCGCAGTCGTTGCCGCCCTGGGAGCGGTGGTGCCGGGCTTCGGGGGCGGCCCGGCCCGGAGCGGTGACGCGCTCGTCAAACGACTACGGTCGGCGCTCGGACGAGGGGAGCGAGCCGTGGGCGACCGAGGCAGCGACAACAACGACGACGATACGACCAGCACCGGCGGGTCGTCGGCGGACGAACCGACCGGCGACGGAGCCCAACGCCTCGGGTTGAAGAAGCAGCGCCGGTCGGAGCGGCCAATAGCGTCCAAGCCGACCGAGAAGAAGAACGACGGCGGAGGTTCCTGGTGAGCGGCGACGAGCTCGATCCGGCAGCCGTTGCCGAGATGGTCGAGGCCCTGCGGGCCGTCGTGCCGGACGACCGGGTGACCAGCTCCGCCGACATCGGCGAGGACTACCTGCACGATGAGGCGATCGGCATCTTCGGAGTGCGGCCGGCGGCGATGGTGTCGCCCCGTTCCACCAACGAGGTGGCGGCGGTGCTGGCCTGGGCCGATCAGAGCGGCACCACGGTGACCGCCCGCGGCGCCGGCACCGGCCTGTCGGGCGGCGCAGTGCCCGACGCCGCCGGCATCCTGTTGAGCACCGATGCGATGGCCGACATCATCGAGATCGACACCGACAATTCGATGGCGGTGGTCGGCCCCGGCGTGCGCCTCGACCAGCTCGACGAGGCGATCGCGCCGCACGGGCTGGTCTACCCGGTGTTTCCCGGCGAGTACTCCTCCAGCCTGGGCGGCAACGTCGCCACCAACGCGGGCGGCATGCGGGCGGTGAAGTACGGGGTGACCCGTCACCACGTGTTGGGTGTTGAGGCGGTGCTGGCCTCGGGTGAGATCATCCGCACCGGCGGCAAGTTCGTCAAGGCGACCACCGGCTACGACCTCACCCAGCTGATCCTCGGGTCCGAGGGCACGCTGGCGGTCGTCACCGAAGCGACCCTGAAGCTCAGCCCCCGGCTGCCGCACGCTGCGACGGTGCTGGCGCCGTTTGCGTCGATGGACGAGGTGACCGAGGCGGTCCCCAAGGTGGTGGCGTCGGGGGTCGATCCGATGATCCTCGAGTACATCGACATGCTCACACTGTCAGCGATGGGCACCACCCTCGGCCTCGACCTGGGCATCCCCACCGAGATCAAGGACACGGCGCTGGCGTACCTGGTCGTCGTCCTCGAATCGGCCTACGACGACCGCTTGGAGGTCGATATCCAGAAGGTGGCCGAGCAGCTCGCAGAGCTGGGTGCGATGGACATCTACGTCCTTCCGCCCAAGGCGGCGACCGAGCTGATCGACGCCCGCGAGAAGGCGTTCTGGGTGGCCAAGGCCAACAACGCCAACGAGATCATCGACGTGGTCGTCCCCCGCTCGTCGATGCCCGAGTTCATGAGACGGGTGGGCGACCTGGCAACCGAGACCGCCTCGTGGATCGCCGGCTGCGGTCACGCCGGCGACGGCAACGTGCACATGTCGGTCTTTCAGGGCGACCCGGACGTGCTCGCCGACGTCATGTTGCGCCTCTATGCGATCGGCATGGAACTCGGGGGAGCGATCTCGGGCGAGCACGGGCTGGGCACCGCCAAGCGTGGCTACTTCCTCGAGCTGGAGGATCCGGCCAAGATCGAGCTGATGCGCCGCATCAAGGTGGCGTTCGACCCCAACGGCATCCTCAACCCCGGCAAGGTCTTCTAGGGCGCCTGCCCCGTTCGCACATTTTCCAGACACACACACGTTCTCGCAGGCTTCGGTCTACGAAGCACAGAAAGGTCTGTCGATGAGCAACCCCACCCCCAACGGCGCCCAGTCGCTGATCCGCACGCTGGTCGATTCCGGCGTCGAGGTGTGTTTCGCCAACCCGGGCACTTCCGAGATGCACTTCGTCGCCGCGCTGGATGACGTGCCCGGCATGCGGGCGGTGCTCGGGCTCTTCGAGGGCGTCGCCACCGGAGCGGCCGACGGATATGCCCGCATCGCCGGCAAGCCGGCCTGCACCCTGTTGCACCTGGGCCCCGGCCTCGGAAACGGCCTCGCCAACCTGCACAATGCCCGTCGTGCCCATACCCCGATGGTCAACATCGTCGGCGACCATGCCACGTACCACAAGCGCTACGACGCCCCGCTCGAGAGCGATATCGACGCAGTCGCCGGCACGGTCTCGTCCTGGGTTCACCGTTCGATGACCCCCGCTGCGGTTCCCTCCGACGGGGCCCGCGCGGTGGCCGAGGCCATGCGTGCGCCCGGTGGCGTGGCCACGCTGATCCTGCCCGCCGACGTGTGCTGGCTGGACTCGACCCCGCCGGCGGCGCCGATCACGCCCCAGCCGGCGGCGATCGTTCCCGACGAGGTCATTGTGGCGGCGGCCCGGGCGCTGCAGAGCGACGGCGACTCGGTGCTGTTCCTCGGCGGCCGCACCCTCGACGAGCGGGGCCAGCGGGCGGCGGTCCGCATCGCGGCGGCCACCGGGGCCAAGGTGTTCGGCGAGGTCTTCCCCCGCATCCAGCGCCGCGGCGCCGGGCTGCCGGTCGTCGAGCGCCTGACGTATCTGGCCGAGTTCGCCCAGATGCAGATCGGCGACGCCACCTCGATGGTGCTCGTCGATGCGCCCGCGCCCGCCTCGTTCTTCGCCTACCCGGGCAAGCCCAGCTCGCTGGTGCCCGAGGGCTGCGCTGTGTCCACGCTGGCGACCGGCACCGACGACCCGGTCGCCGCGCTCGAAGCACTGGCCGACCACCTCGGGGCACCCGAGGACGTGCCGCTCGCCGAGGCGAGCCGACCTGAGCTGCCAACCGGCGAGCTCACCGTCGAGACGGTGGCGGCGTCCCTCGGTGCGTTGATACCCGAGAACGCCATCATCGTCGACGAGGCGCAGACCTCCGGCATCTTCAACCAGGGTGCAACCGCCGGTGCACCGGCGCACGATTGGCTGACCCTCACCGGCGGCGCGATCGGCATCGGTGTGCCCCTGGCGCTCGGCGCAGCGATCGCCGCCCCCGACCGGCCGGTGATCAACCTTCAGGCCGACGGCTCGGCGATGTACACGCTGCAGGGCTGGTGGAGCCAGGCCCGCGAGGGCGCCAACGTCACCACCGTGATCTACAACAACGCCGCGTACGCCATCCTGCGCATGGAGCTGGCCCGCGTCGGCGCCGAGGAGGCGGGGCCCAAGGCGCTGAGCATGCTCGACCTGCACGGCCCGGACCTCGACTTTGTTCAGCTGGCCCAGGGCATGGGCGTGACGGCGGAGCGGGCCGAGACCGCCGAGCAGTTCACCGAGGCGCTCGAGCGGGCGCTGGCCAACGACGGCCCCAACGTGATCGAGGCGATCGTTCCGCCGCTCGGCATGTAGAAACGCACCATGACGGAGCGGCTTGTCCGGTGCGTGTTCGGACTGTTCCTGTTCGCCGCGGGGATCACGATGTTGATCCGGGCCGAGCTGGGCGCTGCGCCGTGGGATGTCTTCCACACCGGCGTCAGCGAGCTCACCGGCATCGGCGTCGGAACCATCATCGTGGTGGTCGGTGTGGGGCTGCTGCTCCTGTGGATCCCGCTTCGGGTCAGGCCGGGCCTCGGCACCATCCTGAACGCGGTGCTGATCGGCGTCTTTGTTGATCTGTTGATGCCGATCGTGCCCAAGTTCGAGACCCTGCTTCCCCGGGTCGTGATGATGCTCGGCGGCGTTGTCGTCATCGCGATCGGGTCCGGGTTCTACATCGGTGCCGGGCTGGGGCCGGGGCCACGCGACGGCCTGATGACGGGCCTGGCGGAGCTCACGATTGCGGGTCGGCCGATCTCGGTTCGGTTGGCCCGCACGGTCGTTGAGGTCTCAGCGCTGGCGGTCGGGGTTGCGCTCGGCGGTGCCATCGGCGTGGGTACGGCGGTGTTTGCCATCGGGGTCGGCCCGCTGGTCCAGGTGTTCCTCCCACCCCTCACCATGCCCAAGCCCGGCGTCGACTCGACCCCGCCACCTGCACCAGCGGTTCTGGACGGGCCCTGAAGTCGTCTGGTCAGATCGCGTGCACCTCGATGAGGTCATCGAGTGCGGCGAAATCGGCGGGGTTGCGGGTGTAGATAGGCAGCTGATTGGCGACCGCTGTTGCCGCCACAAGCAGGTCGACCGCCCTGGCGCCTCGTGGCTTGCGACCAGCAGAGCTGACCGCAGCAAAGACGCGGCCGTAGGCGCGAGCTGACTCCGCACAGAAGGGGAGGGGATCGAACGCCGCTTCGGTTCGTTGCAGGCGATCCTGCCGACGAGCCCGTTCCTCGTGGTTGCCGGCTGCGTGTGGTCCAGCGGCCAGCTCGGCCAGTGTGATCGCGCTGATCGCCACCTCGTGCGGGAGTTCGTACGCAGAGATCTGCTCCAAGTCGATGACGACAGAAGTGTCGAGGAGACCCCGTGCTGGGCGTGACTGCTCGTCGACGGCTCCGTCATCCACGCGGAGCGATGTCCTGATCGGCGAGGGCGTCCAGATCGGCCCGCAGGTGGTCGTAGTTGATGGCCGGCGCGCTGGCGAACAACTCGACCGCCGCCTCGGCCGCAACGTAGCGGTGGCGGCGAAGTGGCGTCAGCTCGCCCACCGGCGTGCCGTTGCGGGTCACGGTGAAGGTCTCGCCTGCGTCCAGGCCGCGCATGATCTTGCCGCTGTCGTTGCGCAGTTCGCGTTGGCTGATCTCCTGGGCCATGACCCAACTGTAGCACCGCATGCTACATGGCCGTGGTCGGCCGCACCGATGGTCGGTCGGTTTGAAACTGTGCTGGGATCAAGCACAACTATCCCCATCTCGAGCTTCTGTAGGGCGTCAGCTTCGGATAGTGGGCAGAGCCTTGACGGCACCCAGGTCGAGTACCCAGCGCGTGGCCACTTGAGGGAAATTGATCCCACCTGGCGTGGTGTGCCGGGAGAACAGGTACCGGAAACCGGCCGCTTGCAGGGTGCGGTTGGGTGCCACATTGAAAGCGTTCGGCTCGCAATACAAGCGCTGGAGGCCGAGCATCTCGAAGTAGCGCTGAGCCGACAACCGCACGAACTGCGTGCCGAGCCCCGTCCTGCGGAGGCTCGGCGCAGTGATGTGGAGGTGCATCCACGCGTGTCGGCCGAACTCGATCCTGTCGGTTGAGCTGAACCCCATGGTCTTGCCGTCCACCAACCAAAGCAGGGAGTAGAACTCACGCTGCTCGAGCGGACGGGCATCGTCGATCTCATAGAGCCGATGCCACTCCTGCCGTGAAGGCAGCAGGGCGCGATCGACGCCGAGCCGGTCGAGGTGTGCGTTGTCGGCGTCGTGGAAGTAGTCGATCCGCAGGCCGACATCAGCCAAGGTCATCTCGCGCACTTCGAGGCGCGACGGCTGCTTGCTCATGCCCTTCACTCTCGCAGCAGATGAGCCGAGCGGTGCGCCATGGGGCGGAAGCACCCCATGACGGCTTCGGGACGGGCACCGTGCCCTGTGCGTGACGGTGCTCAGAACGTGGCGGTCCCTCAGGCGGGGAGTTCCTGCAGGATGAGGCCGAAGGTCTCCTTGAACCCCACCTGGCCGGCGGGTGTTTTGGCGCTGACGTCGGCGTTGAGGCTGCGCCGCACCACGACGCCGTCCTCGGTTACCCAGAAGTCGTTGTCGTAGGTGCCGTAGGTCTCGCTGCCCTTGGATCCGATCACCGTGGAGATCTGGAGGTGCTGAGCGTCGACCGGGTCACCGTCGACGATGATCTCCTCCTGCCCAAACACGCGGCTGGTCAGCATGGCCGGGATGGTTCCCACCGAGTCGCCGGTGGCGATGCACTCCGCCCTCGCCTTGAGTCCGGCGCTCAACTCGAACAGCCCGGCCGGCCACAAGTTGTTCTCCGGGCACGCCGTGGTTGTCTGATCCTTAAGCCCGGCAAACTCGTGGCGGGTGACGGACGACTTCATCGACATGGCGCCGTCGTCGGTCGGGCACAGGACCATTTCGTCGTTGCGTTGTTCAAACAGCTTGAGGACGTTGGTCGAGCCGCCACAGTCGTTGCTCGTTGTCGTCGCGACCACCTCGGGCGGGAACTCGTGCATTGGCCCGCCGAGCAGGTCGACGAACTCGGTGCCTTTGGCGTTGTAGACGAAGGCGCCGGACGCAATGGTCGTCCCGCCATCCCCGTCGGCGGAGGCACCGTCCTCTTCAAACTGTTTGACCACGGCGGCGGTGTCGACCGGATCGGAACGGTCCCTCAGTTGGACGATCAACTTGGTCAGCGCCAGCAGGACCACGATCGAGCACACCGCAACGATCACCGCCTTGAGGGGGCGGGGTAGGCGGCGCCATCTGCCTTGCTCGGGGGACTCGGGTGGGTCCTCTCCGGGCTGGGAATCGTCGGGCTGATCGGTAGGCGAGGCATCCAACATCCGCCTTATCGTCGCACGGACCGACCGCCGATGAGAACTGCGGCTGTCCAAGAGGAATCGGCTCGGGGTCGCCTGTGCGATCCTGACCGGGTTTCAACCCCGGTTTTATATCGTGGTTCGAGACGGTGGCCAAGAGCACACGCGACCGATTCATCAGGGGGCGGAAGCCGCTCCTAGGATTGACCGGACTACATCTCGGTCGGCGGGAGTTCACACCCCCAGACCTCGACGCAAGGATGCGCGATGGAGTCCCTCAACCTGGCTCGGTGGCAGTTCGGTATCACCACCGTGTACCACTACTTCTTCGTCCCGATCACGATCGGGCTGTCGCTGATCGTGGCCCTGATGCAGACGTTCTGGATGCGCACCCGCAATCCCGAATGGCTGCGGCTGACCAAGTTCTTCGGCAAGCTGTTCACGATCAACTTCATCTTGGGCCTGGCGACCGGCATCGTCCAGGAGTTCCAGTTCGGAATGAACTGGTCGGACTACTCGCGCTTCGTCGGCGACATCTTCGGCGCGCCGCTCGCCATCGAGGCGCTGCTGGCGTTCTTCCTCGAGAGCACGTTTCTGGGCCTGTGGATCTTCGGCTGGGGCCGCATCAACGAGAAGATTCATCTCGGCGCGATCTGGCTGGTGCACATCGGCACCGTCCTGTCGGCCTACTTCATCCTTGCGGCCAACTCCTTCATGCAGAACCCGGTGGGCTACACCAACAACCCCCTCACCGGCCGGGCCGAACTGACCGACTTTCTCGCCGTGCTGACCAACAAGGTGCAACTGGTCGCCTTTCCCCACGTGATCTCAGCTGCGTGGATGAGCGGCGGGGCCTTCGTGTTGGGCATTGCGCTGTGGCTGATGTGGCGCTCGCAGACTCCCGAGGGTGATCTGGGCATGTATCGACGCTCCGCCCGGTTGGGCGCGATCGTCCTGCTGGTCGGCGGGGTCGTCGTCACCGTCACCGGTGACCTCCAGAGCCGGGTGATGACCCAGGTGCAGCCGATGAAGATGGCGGCGGCCGAGGCGCTCTACGACACCTCGCCCGAGGGTGAGGGAGCATCCTTCTCGATCATTTCGGTGGGCACGCCGGACGGCCAGCACGAGACCTGGGCGATCCGGGTTCCGAAGCTGTTGTCGTTCCTGTCGACCGGCACCCTCGACGGCCGGGTCGAGGGGATCAACGACCTGCAGGCCGAGTACGAGTTGGCCTTCAGCGACAATGCGCTGACCGAGGCGGAGAACTACCGCCCGATCATCCCCGTCACCTACTGGACCTTCCGCTGGATGATCGGCACCGGCATGGCTGCGATGGCGATCGGGGCCTTCGCCCTCTGGGCGTTGCGGGGAGAGACCCGCCGCCTGACGTCCAAGCGCTGGCTCTGGACCAGCCTGGCGGTGATCCTGCTGCCGCTGTTGTCCAACTCCTTCGGCTGGATCTTCACCGAGATGGGCCGCCAACCGTGGCTGGTCTTCGGCGTGATCACCACCAAGATGGGCGTGAGCCCGGGGGTGTCGGCCTGGGAGGTGGCGGCGTCGCTGGGCACCTTCACCCTGCTCTACGGCGCTCTGGCCGTCGTCGAGGTGGGCCTGATACTGCGCTACGGACGCACCGGTGCCGAGCCGGCTCCGCCGCCCGAGTCGCTCGACCCGAGCGAGCGCGACGACGACGAACCATTCGTGTTCTCCTACTAAAGGCCGCTGACCCCTCACCGAGGCAACAACATGGAACTCACCACCGTTTGGTTCATCCTCATCGCCGTCCTGTGGATCGGCTACTTCGTGCTCGAAGGCTTCGACTTCGGCGTGGGCATCCTCTTTCCCGTCCTGGGTCGTGACGACCCGGACAGCGGCGAGACCGGCGAGATCCGGCGACGGGTCATGCTGTCCACGGTCGGGCCGGTCTGGGACGGCAACGAGGTGTGGCTGCTCACCGCCGGCGGCGCCACCTTTGCTGCGTTCCCCAACTGGTACGCCACCCTGTTCTCCGGCTTCTACCTGCCACTGCTGCTCATCCTTGTCGCCCTGATCATGCGGGCGTTGGCGTTCGACTACCGCGGCAAGGTGGACGACCCCGTGTGGCGCCAGCGTTGGGACTGGGCGATCTTCGGCGGGTCCCTGGCCCCGGCGTTGCTGTGGGGCGTTGCGTTCACCAACATCGTCCGAGGCGTGCCGATCGACGCCGAGATGGAGTACACGGGCAACCTGTTCACGCTGCTCAACCCCGCAGCGCTGCTCGGCGGGGTGACGACCGTTGCGCTGTTCACCGCCTACGGGGCGATGTTTCTGGCGCTGAAGACCGACGGTGCCATCCGCGTCAAGGCCCGGGAGATCGCCCTGCGCGTTGGCCTTGCGGCCGCCGTATTGGCGGTGGCCTGGTTGGCGGTCATCCACGCCACCACCGGCTCGGTGGAGTCATGGATCATGGCCGGCGCCGGTGCGGTCTTGCTGCTCGGGGCGCTGGCGATGCTGCCATCGGGTCGAGAAGGTTGGGCGTTCGGCCTGGCGTTCGCGGCGATCGGGATGAGCGTCGGCTCGCTGTTCGTTGCACTGTTCCCCGACGTGATGCCGAGCACCACCGATCCCGCGTTCTCGCTGACGACCACCAACGCGTCGTCGACCGATTACACGCTGAAGATCATGACGTGGGTGGCGGTCGTGTTCACCCCGGTCGTGATCCTGTACCAAAGCTGGAGTTATTGGACGTTCCGCAAGCGGGTGTCCGGCCATCACATTCCCACCGAGGTGGCGCTGGCGGCCCGGCCTGAAGCCGGACGCCAGCCCAAGCAGCCCGTCGCATCCTCGTCGGGCCCGTCGGCCGGGGGCAGCCCCGAGGCCTGATGGCCCCGTTCGATCCGTCGCTGTTGCGTGCGCTGCCCGGCGCTCGCGGCCGGGTGGCCCGACTCGCCGGTATGGGGGTGGTGTCGGGCGCCCTGGCGCTGGGCCAAGCGGTGACGGTGGCGTGGGCGGCGACGGCGATCGTGCGCGCCGCTTCGCTGCGCACACCGCTGATCGTGCTGGCCGCCATCCTGGTGATGCGAGGCCTGGTGGCGGCCGTCGACGAGATCGTCGCCCGCGATGCCGGTCACCGGGTGAGCGGAGAGGTGCGCTTACGGCTGCTGCGGCGCTGGATTGCCAGCCCGCCCGAGCGGCGCCCCACGTCCGCCGAGGCGGTGGCGCTGGCCGGGTCGGGGGCGCAGAGCGTCGAGCCCTACGTCGCCGAGTATCTCCCGGCGCTGGTGACGGCTGTGGTCGTCCCGGTGCTCGCCGTGCTCGTGCTGTTCTGGGTCGACTTCTGGAGCGCCGTCATCCTGGTGCTCACGCTGCCGCTGTTGCCGTTCTTCGCCGCTCTGATCGGCATGCACACCGAGGCGGAGACCGCTCGGCGTTGGAGCGCGATGCACGCCATGGCCGGGCACTTCCTCGATGTCGTGCGGGGCCTGCCCACCCTGGTCGCCTACGGCAGGGCCGACCACCAGGTCGCCAACATCGCTGCGGTCGGTGACGTTCACCGCCGGGCGACGGTCCGCACCCTGCGCACCGCCTTCCTGTCGTCGGCCGCCCTCGAGCTGTTGGCCACGATCTCGGTGGCGATGGTGGCGGTGTCGGTGGGCCTCCGGCTGGCCAACGGGTCGATGGACCTGCACGTTGGGCTCACCGCCATTCTGCTGGCGCCCGAGGCCTACTGGCCGGTGCGGCGGGTGGGCCAGGAATTTCACAACGCGGCCGACGGCGCCGCAGTACTCGACGCCGTTCGGCCCTACCTCGATGCCGACCGGGATGCCGTGCAGACCCGGGACGAGGTTGCCACCCCGTCCGCTGCCGAAGGGGCAGCGAAGATCGTCGATCCAACCGGTGCCGATGTCGCGAAGCCCGAGCGAGATGCCGGTGCTCCGGACCGGGTGCTCGTCGACGCGGTGTCGTTCGGCTACCCGGACCGCGCCCACATTCTCAACCGTGCCGGCTTCGCCACCCCGACCGGTCCCGGCCTGACCGCACTGACCGGGCAATCGGGCAGCGGCAAGAGCACGTTGTTGGACCTGCTCGCCGGCGTTCGTACCCCGGCCGCGGGGGCGATCGTCGCCGACGCTGCCCACCTGGCCACCCAGCGCCCACTCGTTTTGCCCGGCCCGGTGATCGACGTGCTTCGTCTCGGAGCACCGGCGGCGAGCGAGGCGGCCTGCGAGGAGGCGCTGCGAACGGTGGGGCTGTGGCCGGCACTTGCCGAGCGTCAGGGGCTGGACACGCAACTCGGCGACGACGGCTTTGGGCTGTCGGCCGGTCAGCGAACCCGCCTGGCGCTGGCCCGTGCCCGGCTGAGCGACGCACCGTTGCTGTTGCTCGACGAGCCGACCGCTCACGTCGACGCCGACGACCTCGACGCGCTGCGGTCGGTCGTCGTCGAGCTGGCCAAGGAGCGCCGGGTGATCGCGGCCACCCACGACCCGGTGTTGGTTGAGCTGGCCGACGATCGCTGGGACCTCTCGATTGCGTCCGCTGATCCGAGGGCGAAGTCGACCACGGAGGACGAGCGGGCCACGCCGGCGGCGACGAGCACCGGTTCGACCGATGTCACCGCGACGGTCGCCGCAGCACCCCCCGCAGCACCCCCCGCAGCACCCCCCGCAGTGACCCCGAGCGCAGAAACGCCGGACCCAGGCGTTTCAATCGGTCGCACCTCGGGCCAATCGGCCACCGACGCGGCGCTCGGATGGTGGCAGCGCCGGCCGGTGGCCGACCGTCTGCGACTGGCCTGCCTGCTCGGCGGTCTGTCGGTGGCGGCCGGCGTGGCGCTGACGGCGACGTCGGGTTGGCTGATCGTTCAGGCCTCCACCCAACCCGTGGTGCTCACCCTGCTGGTGGCGATCGTCGGCGTGCGGACCTTCGGCATCGCCCGGCCCGTGCTGCACTACGGCGAACGAGTCGTGTCCCACGATGCCGCCCTCGACACCCTGGCCGACCGTCGCGTGGACGTGTACCGCCGTTTGATCCCGCTCACGCCGGCACGTCTGGGCCGCCGCCATCGCGGCGACCTGTTGAGCGCCGTCGTCGCCGACCTCGACGATGCGGTCGACGAGCAGGTTCGTGTTCTGGTCCCCTGGTGGTCGACGCTGATCGCTACCGTCTGTGCAGCCGCCATCGTGGCACTGGTCCTGTGGCCGGCGGCGATCGTGCTGGCGACAGGCGGGGTGATCTCGATGGGAATGGCAGCGCTGGGGGAGCGCCGGGAACGAAGTGCGCAAGACGATGCGGTGCGCGCTCGTGGGGTGGCGTTGAGGGTGACCACCGACCTGGTGGATCGGCTCGATCAGGTGCGGGCGGTCGTCGGGGCAGATGGCGGGGCTGCCGAAACTGCCACCGATTCGATCGAGCTGGCGCAGCGGCGCCAGGGCACAGCCGAGCGGCGTCTGATTCGCGCCCGGGCCGTCACGCTGGCCGCCCTGTGGGCCGTGCTGGCGGCCACGGTGCTCGGCGTCATGATCCTCGCCTCGGACGGCCTGAATCGGGGCGTGATCTCCGCTCCGGTGGCCGCCCTGGTGGCGTTGGCCCCGATCGCCCTGGCCGATGCCTGGGTGAGTCTGGCCGAGATCGGCGGTGCCCGGGCTCGCGCTCAGCAGGCGGAGGCCCGCCTGGACGGCGTCCTCGACCAGCGGCCGGCCGTCGATGATTCCGGCACCCTGGAGCTTCCCGATGGGGTGCTGCCGGTGACGGCTGAGGGCATCCGGGCGGCGTGGAGCGACGAGCAGACCCCGCTGGGCCCGTTTACGCTCCCGCTCCTCTCGGCGACGACCCGCACCCAGATCTCGGGGCCCAACGGCATCGGCAAGTCGACGATGCTGGCGGTGCTCGCCCGTCAGCTCACCCCGGTCAGCGGAACCCACCTGCTCGCCGCTCATCGGGCAGACGAGGTGCGTCTGGGCGCTGCCCGCGCGGACATCGCCGTCGTCGACGACGAGCCGCACGCCTTCGCCGGCACGATCCGGGCCAACCTGGCGCTCGCCCGCCCATCGGCCGACGACGACGCCCTACGCGGCGCTCTGGCGGCCGCCGACCTGACCGGGTGGTTGGCCCGCCAGCCCGACGGGCTCGACACGCCGCTGGCCGGGTTGAGCGGTGGGGAACGAACCCGCCTGGCGATCGCCCGGGCGGTCGTGTCGCGCCGCCGCCTGGTGCTGTTGGACGAGCCGGCCGCCCACCTTGACGAAGCGACCGCCCAGCGAGCGTTGGGCACGCTGATGGCCAACCCCGACGTGGCGGTGGTGGCGGTCAGCCATCAGCGGCTACCGGTGCTCGATGGATGGGTCGATCCGGCTCAGGTCGTGACGGAACGCCCGTCGGGCACGGTCCCAGCAGGCGGGCCGACCATTGACGAACGCCCCGGCTCTGAAGCGGCGCTCATGTCCAGACCGGCAGACTAGATTTTCGCTGTCCGGTGGGCGAAGCGCTAGTTGACCGGGTCGCCGCTGTTGTCGTGGTGCTTGCGGGACAGGGTGGCCCACACGTCGTCGGCGTCCATTGCCAGGTGGTCGTGGTGGGTCAGGGCATTGATCACGTCATGGAGGCTCGCCTGGAGCCGCTCGGCCTTGTGCATCGCCTCGGGGTGGATGTCGCCACCGTCGGCGTGTTGGGAGGTGAGCATGGCGGTGACGTCATCGGCGTCGGCGGCCAAGTGCCCGAGGTGATGGGCAAGGGTTTCGGGGTCTGGCTGATCGCTCATGGTGGGGTCGTCCTGATCGGAGGTGGTGGGGCCGGTCATGCTGCATCGTCCGAATGGGGGACGACGATCACGGGGCATGCTGCGTGGTTGAGGAGTTGGGACGGGACCCGTCCGAGGCGAAGCCCCAGAAAGCCGCCGGAGCCTCGTGTCCCGATCACAATGGCGGCTGCCCCGGCCTCCTTGGCGTGGTCGATGACGACCCCGGCCGGGTGCCCGGCCAACGGAACAAATTGCAGGGGCACGGACACCTGCGACGACAGGCTGGCCTCCATCTCTCGGAAACGTTCGGCCTCGTCCTCGCTGATCGACTCGTAGGCGTGGACCGCGTGCACGCTTCCGCCGGTCGCAGAGGCCAGGTCGGACGCCATCCTCAACGCCGGTGACACCGTGCCGGTGGCCTCGACGCCAACGACGAACACGCCACCATCGAGCGGTTCGTACTCGTTGCCGACCATGGCGATTGGGATATGGGTGTGGTGCAGCAGGTAGTTGGCGGGGTTGCCTTCGCCGAGGCCGCCCTCTTGTGGCGAGCCTACGATGCATGCCGCCAGATCGTGCTCGTCCGCATAGGCGGCCACCGCCCCCAGCGGTTTGTGTTCGTTCATGAGAACGATCTCGGCGTCGTTGATGCCGGCCTCCGACAGATCGCTGGCGATCTGGGTGCGACGCTGCTCGTCGAGCTCCTCGAAATATTCGGGAGGAGCCTCGGCGGACGTCGGTGCCACGACGCTCAGCACCCGCAGCGGAGCGCCGAGCGCCTTGGCCAAGTCTCTGGTCCAACGCAGTGGTGGTGCGTGTTCGTGAGCTCCGAACGCAACGGCGACAGGCTTCATGGTTCATCCTTCGGATCGGAACTGTGCCCTTAGCCTAGCGACCCAGATCGTGATTCGGGAACAGTCGCGTGGCGCTTCGGGTTGGCACGACCATGGAACCCGCGGGCGAACGAAGCGACGAGGAACTGGCTGCGTCGCTTGAGGCGCGGGCGGTCGAGATCGAGACCAAGATGGCCGAGATCGAGGCCGCAGCCGTCACCGCCGCCGGGGGCATCGGGTTTGGCAAGCGGGTCGGCGAGGGCACCAACATTGCGGTCGAGCGGATCGGTGAGGTGGCCGTGCACGACCGGCTGATCGCCGAGCTGGTCACCGTCCGGCGGGCCCAGGCCAAGCTGGCGGGCGGCAGCGAGGGGCGCTGCGACGAGTGCGGCGTGGAGATTCCGCCGGAGCGGCTTGAGGTGCTGCCCTGGGCGGTGCGTTGCGTGAACTGCGCCGACTGACCCGTTGCGGGGTCGGTAGTCTCGCTGAGACATGTCACGGAGCCGGAGGATGTCAACGCTGAAGCGGGCGCCGTGGCCGCTCGTTGCGCTCGGCGGGCTCGGGGCGGCGGTCTTCGTCGTTCCGTTGGCGGGGCTGGCCAGCAAGGTCCCGTGGGGCAACCTGGCGGAGCTGGTCACCTCGCCCGTGGTGGTCGATGCCCTCAAGCTGTCGCTGATCACGTCGCTGAGCGCGGCGTCGATCTCCCTCCTGCTCGGTGTGCCCCTGGCCTGGCTGCTGGCGCGCGTCGAGTTTCCCGGCCGCAGCGTGTTGCGGGCGGTGGTCACGCTGCCGATGGTGTTGCCCCCGGTGGTGGGCGGCGCAGCGCTGCTCTTTGCGCTGGGTCGACGGGGCCTGGTCGGAGCTCCCATCTACGAGACGACCGGGTTGCTGTTGCCCTTCAGCGGCTGGGGGGTGGTCGTCGCAAACGTGTTCGTCGCCATGCCGTTTCTGGTCATCACGGTCGAGGGGGCACTCAGCGGGATCGATCCCCGCTACGAGGCGGCGGCGGCCAGCCTGGGGGCGTCGCGCCTCACGGTGTTTCGGCGGATCACGGTGCCGATGATCGCTCCATCGCTGCGGGCGGGGGTGGTGCTCGCCTGGGCTCGAGCGCTCGGCGAGTTCGGCGCCACGATCACGTTCGCCGGCAACCTTCAGGGTCGGACCCAGACGTTGCCATTGGCGGTGTTCATTGCGCTGGAGTCCGACCGGGATGCGGCGGTTGCGATGAGCCTGGTGTTGGTGGCGGTGTCGCTGGTGGTGCTCGTGGCGTTGCGCGACCGCTGGTGGGGCCGGTGACGCGCCTCGCGGTCGACCGAGGCGTCGGCCTGCGCGCCCGGATCGTTGTTCGGCGCAGCGACGCCTTCGTGCTCGATGTCGACCTGACGATCGATCCGGGCAGTACCACGGCGTTGCTGGGCCCCAACGGCTCGGGCAAGTCGACCACCGTCGACGCCCTGGCGGGCATCCTGCCGCTCGACGCCGGTCGCATCGAGCTGGCCGGTCGGGTCGTCGACGATCCCGGGTCGGGCGTGTTCGTCCCCTCCGAGGATCGGCGGCTGGGCGTGGTGTTTCAGCGAGGGCTGCTCTTCGATCATCTCGACGTGACCGCCAACATCGCCTTCGGGCCGCGCTCATCCGGACGTCCCCGCAAGGAGGCCGACGCCATCGCCCGGCGCTGGATCGACACCCTCGACCTTGGCGAGCTGGCCCATCGGTTACCGGGTGAGCTGTCCGGCGGTCAGGCCCAGCGCGTGGCGCTTGCCCGCGCGCTGGCCACCGAGCCGGACCTGCTGATGCTCGATGAGCCCCTGGCCGCCCTCGACATCTCCACCCGCACCAAGCTTCGGCGCACCCTGGCCGGGCACCTCGAGCGCTACGACGGGCCGAGGTTGCTGATCACCCACGACCCGACCGATGCGTTCCTGCTCGCCGATCACCTCTACATCCTCGAAGGGGGCGTCATCACCCAGTCCGGCAGCGTCGAGGACGTTCGGCGGCGTCCCGCCACGCCCTATGTTGCGGCGCTCGCCGGGCTCAACCTGCTGAGCGGCACCAACAGCGGCGGAACGGTCGACCTGGACGACCAGCCCGGGCAGACCCTCATCAGCGCCGATACCGTCACCAACGGGCCGGTGTTGGTGACGATCCACCCCAACGCGATTGCGCTCCATCCGGCCGGCGACGGGGCGCCCGCTCCCGAAGGCAGCCCCCGCAATCGCTGGACGACGACGATCGTCACGATCGAACCGCTGGGTGACATCACCCGGATCACGCTCGGTGGTCCGATCCCGCTGTTCGCCGACGTCACCCCGGCGGCCACCGCAGCGCTGGGGTTGGCGCCCGGCGGCCGGGTGTGGGTATCGATCAAGGCCACCGAGGTCGCCCTCAACCCCGCGTGATCCTCTGCCGGTGCTCGAACCACGCCCGTGGCGGGTGCAGGTCGGCCCGCAAGATGGTTCAAACGATGCGCATCGATGCGGTGGGTGGCACACTTGGCCCATGGAGCGCACCACAGCAGCAGACGCGTCGTTTTGGTACATGGAGAACCCGGTGGTGCACATGCACGTGACGGGTGTGATGGTGATGGATCCGTCCACCGTTGCGGGCGGGTTCTCCTATGAGAAGTTTCGAGCCCACGTTCAATCGCGGTTGCCCCGCATCCCGGCGTTTCTTCACCGGATGATGGAGGTGCCCCTGGGCATCGACCATCCCGTGATGGTCGACGATCCCAATTTCAACTTCGACGATCACATGCACCATGAACTGCTGGACGACGCCACCAGCGACGACTTGGCCGAGTGGGTGGGTCGGTACGCATCCGAGCCGCTCGACCGTGACCGACCCCTGTGGGACATGGTGTTGATCGAGGGGCTGGCCGACGGCACGGCGGTGATGGTGTCCAAGGTGCACCACGTGCTGGTCGACGGCACCAGCGGCACCGACCTGTTGGCCCAGCTGGTGGAGCTCACCCCCGAAGTTGAGACCGACTACCCGCCGCAGGCTGCGCCGGAGGGGTCGATCCCCGGCGGTCCCCAGCTCGTTGCCGGTGCGGTGGTGTCCCGGATCACCGACCCGTTCCGAAGCGCCCGGGCGCTCGGACGCAGCCTCACCTCGGTCGCCCGCGTGGTGGCCGGCGTGGTCGGCGGAGGCGACGAAGGCCCCACGATGGCCCGGCCGTTCGATGCGCCCCGCACCCTGTTCAACCACTCGATCACCGCTCGCCGGTCGGTGGCCTTCTCCAAGTGCTCGCTCGACGATCTCAAGCTGGTGAAGACCACCTTTGGCGTCACGGTGAACGACGTGGTGCTGGCCGCCTGCACCCAATCCCTTCGGGCCTACCTGGCCAAGCGGGGCGAGACCTTCGAGCGGCCGCTGGTGGTCAGCGTTCCGGTGTCGGTGAAGGGCAAGACCACCGCAGGGGGGTCGGCCAACCAGGTGTCCAACATGTTCGTGCGCCTGCCGGTGCACCTGGTCGATCCGGTCGACCAGCTCCGTGCGGTGCGGGTGGACACCCTGGATGCCAAAGCGGTGCACGGCGCGATCGGTGCCGACATGATCGGCGATGTCACCGAAGTGACCCCGCCGGCGATCTTCAACCTGGCCAGCCGCCTGTACAGCTCCGCCAACCTGGCCGACCGGCTTGCCCCGATCCACAACCTGGTCATCTCCAACGTGCCCGGGCCGCCGTTTCCGCTCTACATCGCCGGTGCACAGCTGGTGGGCATGTACCCGTTCGGCCCGCTGATCGAGGGCTCGGGGCTGAACATCTCGGTGTTGTCCAACATGGGCAACATGGACATCGGGGTGATCGCCTGCCCTGACATCGCCCCCGATGTCGAGGAGGTGAGCGACGGTATCGTCGACGCGATCGAGGTGCTGCGTCAGGCGGCCGTCGCTGCCGGAGACGAGCCGGCTCCCACTCAGAAGGTTGCTGCCAAGAAGTCCCCGGCGAAGAAGTCCCCGGCGAAGAAGTCTCCGGCGAAGAAGGCGCCCGCCGCCCAGGCGCCCGCCAAGAACACGCCGATGAAGAAGCCGCCGGCCAAGAAGGCGAAGTAGCCATGACCCAGCCCGCCGCAGACTACCCGGACGAGACCGACGTCGAGGACATCACCAACGTCTTGTTGTCCGAGGAGGACGAGGCCGGGTCGATCACGCTGATCAACCGGGTCGAGAAGAGCCTGGCCCGCATGCCGCTGGCCCGGCTGACGACGGTCGCCCCGCGCACCGCCCGCTGGGCGATCGAGGCGGTCCTGACCGAGGCGGGCAGGATCCCGGGCGCCCCGCAGATCCGCATGACCGCTGCCTTGGCGGCGCAGGTGGCGATGGACGAGGCGGTCGTCGCGCTCATGCAAGGCCCAAATCGCACTCCTCGCCGGGCCGACTACAAGCGGGTGTCGGCGGAACTTCGCGAGGCTGAGGCGTTGTTTGACGACCGTGGGTGGCTGGACGATCCGCGCTCGTATCATCGCGACCCCGAGCCGCTGGTGGACGTCAGCTTCAGCAGCGGTTGGGCGCTGGGGCAGCGGTACCGTCGCATGAGCTGGGACAGCGGCTACCACGCCCGCCCGGAGGAGCCCGGGGCGCAGCGCTGGGATGCCTTCGAGAGGAACCACACGGCGTCGGCGTGGCTGCTGGAGCACGACGATGGCCCGAGGCCGTGGGTGGTGTGCGTCCACGGGTTCGGCACCGGGGCCCCGTTCTCCGACATGATCACGTTCCGCGCCCAGCACCTGCACCACGATCTGGGCTGGAACGTGGCGGCGATCGTGTTGCCGGTGCACGGCAGCCGCAGCCCGTCGCGGATGGGCGGCGAGCACTTTCTGAGTTTCGACATGATCAACTCGGTGCACGCGCTGGCCCAGTCGGCCTGGGACGTCCGCCGGCTACTCAGCTGGGTGCGCGCCCAGGAGCCCACGTCGCTGGTGCTTCACGGCGTCTCGCTCGGTGGGTACGTCACCGCGCTCACCACCTGCCTGGACGGCGATTTCGATGCGGTCATCGCCGGAATCCCGATCTGCGACTTCCCGGCGCTGTTCGCCCATCAGTCGCCCCGGCACGTTCGGGAACGGGCCGCCGAACACCAGGTGCTCGAGGGGCATGCCGAGGTGATTCACCGCGTGGTGTCGCCCCTGGCCATGCCGTCGTTGGTGCCCGTCGAGCGGCGCTTCATCTTCGCCGGGTTGGGGGACCGCATGGCGATTCCCGCCCAGACCCAGGCGTTGTGGCAGCACTGGGATCATCCGACGATCAGCTGGTTTCCCGGCAACCACGTCGGCTATCTGTGGTCGAAGAAGGTGGCCGGCTTCGTCGACGGCATCCTCGGTGACCTCGCCCCGGCCCCGGTGGAGTAGCCGTTTGGCGATCTGGTCTATCGCCCCAGGTAGGCCGCTTCGAGACGGTCGACGTCGAGTTCGTGCGCCGGTCCATCCCAGGTGACGACCCCAAGATCCATGATGATCACTCGGTCCGCCATCGCCAGGGCTTTGCCCGCCTGTTCCTCGACCAGGATCAGGGTGGTTCCCAGCTCGGTCATTTCGGCCAAGGCGTCGAACACGCTGTTCGCGGCCATCGGCGACAGCCCCAGCGACGGTTCGTCGGCGATGAACACCGCTGGTGGATCAGCCAGGATGGGGGCCATGGCCAGTTGTTGTTGCTCTCCGCCCGACAGCAGGCCGGCGGTCTGGTTGTGACGTTCGGCGAGTATCGGGAACCGCTCCTTGGCCTCCGTGCGGCCAGGTTCGGTGCGAAGCCTGATCGCGAGGTTGTCGTCGACGGACAGCCCGGGGAAGATCCCTCTGGCTTCGGGCGCCAACACCACGCCTCGGCGCGCACGCGTGTGGGCCGACATGTCCGCCATCTCGGTTGCTTCCACAAGAAGTTCACCGCTGCCGGCGGCGACAGTTCCGGCGATCACCCCACACAGCGTCGACTTGCCTGCGCCGTTTGCGCCCAGAACGGCGATGACCTCGCCGGGCATGACTTGAAAAGACACACCGTGCAGCACTTCGACCTCGCCGTAACCAGCGCTGACGTTGCGGAGTTCGAGGATCGGGGCCGTGCCCGCGCCCGCGTCCGCTGTGCAGTGCACCCGAGGCACCGCTTCGGTCGCACTTGTCGTCGTGTCGGTGGCCGGGGCATCGGTGACCGGGTCTGATGCGTCACGGGCTCGGGTGAGCTTGGCCAGGCGTCGTTCCCTGATGCCCTTGGTGGTCTGGGCGAGGACACCATCGGGTTCCCGAGCGAGCGAGATGGCCCCCAAGCCAAACAGGAGCGATGCGAGCTGGGGGCTTGCGATCATCTGACGGACGGCGTCGGGGATGGCCTCCCACGGGCCGCCCCAGGTTTCCCCGATGCCGAGGAGGACGACCGGCAGGACCGCGTACACGATGCCTCCGAGGACCGCACCCCCCGGGCGACGGATCCCGAAGGTCACCGCCACGGCCAGCCAGATGAGCCCCAGCAGTGGGGGAGCACTCAGGTTGGTGATCGGACTGTTGACCACGGCGAACCAGGCGCCGGCCAGCCCGGCGAGCCCGGCCGAAACCGCGAACAGAACGAACTTCGTGCGCACCGGGTCGACCCCGGACGCCGCCGCAGCTTCGGGCGAGGAACGCAACGCGAAAAGCGAGCGCCCGGTGGCGGAGCGCGAGAGGTTGCCGACCACCCAGACGCACAGCATCACCATCACCGCAAGGGCGACGAACATCGTGCGGTCGTCGCTGAGGTCGAACGGGCCGAGCTTTGGCGCCGGCACCGACCACCCGCGGGAGCCGTTGCGGACCCCCTCGAGCTGGAACACCAACCGGTCGCCGATGAACGCCAGCGCAAGGGTCGCCAACGCCAACGTCAGCCCGCCGAGACGGATCGACGGAAGGGCGACGAGTGCGCCCACCGCAACGGCGACGACGATCGCCACCACCAGCGCCACCCAGAACACGAACCGCCCGTTGACCATGAGGATGGGCACGGTCGACGGCCATTGGTGGTTGACGAGCCAGCCTGCGGTGAACCCCCCCACGGTGACGAAGGTCGCCTGCGCCAGGTTGATCATCCCCCCGATGCCGGTGACGACCACGAACGAGAGGAAGACCAGCGACAGAACGAGCCCCCGGTTGAGGATGGCGACCCAGTAGCCGCTGGCGATCAGCAGCGCATACAGGCACAATAGGACCCCGGCGACGATCCAGGGGGCGCGGCGTCGCCAGGGGTTCATCTCGGCAAGTGGGTCCTCCCCGGGGGCATCCTCGGCGACCGAGCCAGCGGCGCGGCCTGCACCGTCCCGGACGAAGAACAACAGGATGAACAACAAGATGAAGGGCACCGAACTGCGAAATCCGGAGACCGCCGTCAGGAAGTCCGGCGCGTACCCGTAGACCAGGTTCTGGACCACACCCAGCGTGATGCCGGCGACGAACGCCATCGGCAGCGATCTGAGACGGGCCGCCACCGCCGCGGTGAACGAGGTGAACACGATCATGTGGAACGTGATCGCCGACAGATCGAAAAGCGGGGCGATCAACACTCCTGCGCAGCCGGCCAGCAGCGTGGACAGGGCCCAGATGATGCGGGAGGAACGGTCGGTGTCGATGCCGCGCAATCTGGCGAGGACGGGGCGGTCCACCCCCGCTCGCGTTTCGAGTCCCAGACGGGTGCGGCGCATGAGGAACCACAGGCCGAATGCCGCCACCGCAGCGACGGCCACCACGGCCAGTTGATCGGAGTTGATCGCGATGCCACGCGAGATCGACCAGGTCGTGGGCGGAACGGGTCCGATGCCCGGCGGGCTCACCCCGGCGTCACCGGAGACGTCGGGCATGGTGGACCCGAAGATGTTGTTGATCGCCTGGATGACGATCAAGGCCGCCGCAGGCAGCGCGATGAGCACGCCCACCGTGCCGACGAGGCGGGCCGCGATCGGAGCGCTGGCAAGCCGTCGAAACAGCACCAGGTCGAGGAGGACGCCGAGCGCCGGCGCCACGATCAAGATGGCGATGATCGCTGCTGGAAGAACCGGGAGCCCCAGTCCCTCGGGTGAGTGCAGCTGGAAGTAGACGAGGGCGGTGACGAAGGCCACCGACCCCTGACCCAGGTTGAACACCCCGGACGCCTGGTAGGTGAGCACCAGGCCGGAGGCCATGATCGCATACAGGCCCCCGGCGACGGCGCCCGCCAGCACCAGGCTCCAGAACTCGATCATCGAAGCGTCATCCGATCTCGATGTTCTCGCCGCAGACCAGATCCTGGATCGTGACGAACTTGGAGTCCTTCACCTCGGTCATCACGGCGCAGGGAACCGGCTTGCCATGATTCTCCGGCCAGGTGGACTTGCCCACGACCCCGTCGACGGAGTAGGAGAAGCCGTCGTTGAGGGTTTGCAGGAACGTCTCGACGCTCAGGTCCTTGCCGGTGGCTTCGAGCGCCTTGACGAACAGGTCCGCAGAGCGGTAACCCGACACCAGCGCAAGGCTCATCTGCTTCTCCGGATCGATCTTGTGGACTGCGTCGAGCATCTCGGCGTTGGGCGCCAGCTCCGGATCCATCCCGAACTGGGTGTTGACGAGGACCCCGTCGTAGCCCGGAGTGCCCAAGAGCAGCGGGCTGTAGGAAGGCGTGATGATCGTGCCGTCATAGCCGGCCTGCTGCAGGCCGTCGGCCAGCTTCGTGCCCACCAGGGTGGCCTGAAGGTAGATGGCGTCGGGTGCTTCGCCGCCGTCGGACTTCAGCAGTTCCGACACGAACGGGGACACGTCGCCGACCTGCTCCGGCGGTGCCGGAATCGACGGTTCGGCGAAGGGCACCTTGAAGCCCTTGTTCTCGACGGATGCCGACAGCAGGGTGAGGCCGCCACGACCTGCGTCGTTGTCCTCTGCGATGAACGAGATCGACTTGTTGGAGTCACCGTCGTAGTAGTCCTTGAGCGTCGTTCCGAGTGCGTTCGAGCCGACGTCGAGGGACGGGTTGGTCACGCATCCGGTGATCCCGAAGGCGACGTCGTTCTCGCAGAACGCGGGATTGACGCCGTAGCCGAACATCGGAACGTTGTTGTCCACCACGTAGTCAATCGCTCCGAAGGTGCCCGACATGACGGGCAGGAGGGCAAACACCTCGTCCTGTTCGACGAGTGCTCGGGCGAGATCCTGGTCCTTGGTCGAGTCGTTGTCGTTTTCCTTTGCGCCCACGAACTCGATCTTCCGTCCGTTGACACCGCCGTCCTCGTTGGCCTGGTTGATCCGCGCCTCGACCCCGATGGCTGCGTCCGAGAAGTACACGCCGTACTGGATACCGCCCACCTTGATCGAGGTGTCGGTGATCCCCCGCATGGTGCGCTCGGTGGGTTCTTTGTTGTCGGTGGTGGTGGCCGCGCCTTCGTCGTCCACGGACTTGGAACACGACATGAGCATCACCGTGGTGGCGAGTACTGCCAATGCGGATACGTACCGTTTTCTGGGCATGGTCACTCCTTGGATTGTGGGACTGTCAGGAATTGTTCAACTTGTGCTTGCCCCCAGATAGGCGCTCAGCACCAACGGGTCCTCGCGGACCTGCTCGGGGGTGCCATCGGCGAGGACCTTGCCCAGGTGCAGAACCACCACCCGGTGGCAACGCTGCATCACGAAGCCGACGTTGTGCTCCACCAGAAGGATCGCCGCCTCGTGGCTCTCCGCGATCTCCTGAACCAGATCACCGAATCGTTCGGCCTCCGTCGAATCGAGCCCTGATGCGGGCTCGTCGAACAGCAGCACGGTCGGATCATCCATGAGCGCCCGGGCCAGTTCAACCAGGCGGGCGGTGCCGATCGGCAGCGACGCTGCAGGCCGGTGCCTGATGTCGAGCAGCCCACAACGCTCGAGCACCGCCTCGGCCTTCTCCCGACGGTCACGTTCACGCGCACCGCGGGTCGGCAACGCAACCAGATCCCCGAGGACCCCGCCGCCCCCGCCACGCCACTCGCTCGCCACCAGCAGGTTGTCCTCCACCGACAGCCACCCGAACACCTGCACCCGTTGGAACGTGCGTCGCAGTCCAAAACGGGCGCGCCGCTGCACGCTCCACTTGGTGACGTCGGTTCCGTGCAGTGTCACGGTCCCGGAGTACGGACTCCGCAGTCCGCTGATCACGTCGAACAGGGTGGTCTTGCCTGCGCCGTTGGCCCCGATCAGTCCGCAGAGCTGACCCGAAGGCACCCCGAGGGAGACGTCACTCAGTGCCGAGATGCCGCCAAAGCGGACCGTCACATCGGTCAGCGCAAGCGCATCGTTTCGATCATCTCGTAACGACGGACTGGTCGTTACGTTCGCCAACATGCCCCCCGACATCAAGTGTTCGACCCGCGCCGCGGCAAGTTACCAGAGTTCTGATGTGGGGGTCGGCGACGACGGGTGTGCACCCAACGTCGCAGCAGCAGGGTGATAAACCGACGGGGATGCCAGGTCCCAGCGTTGATCCGCCGTCCCGTTCCTTCGCCAGCGACAATGCGGCCGGTGCGCACCCGGCGGTGCTCGACGCGGTCGTCGCCGCCAACGCGGGGCATTGCCTCGCGTATGGCGAGGACGCCCACACCGCCCATTGCGAGGAGATGTTCGTCGGGTTGTTCGACGCGGAGGTCGTCACCCGGCTCACCTTCAACGGCACCGGCGCCAATGTCGCAGCGCTGGCATGCCTGATGGCAACCCACGGCGGTCCCAACCAGGCCATCGTGTGTTCCAGTTGGGCCCATATCCACACCGACGAGACGGCGGCACCCGAACGCATCCTGTCGACCAAGCTGGTCGATGTTCCAAGTGACGATGCCAAGCTGACGCCGGATCAGCTGCGGGAGGCGGCTGCCTACCGGGGCCAGGTGCATCACGCTCAGCCGGGGGTCGTCAGCATCACCCAACCCACCGAGCTTGGCACGCTGTACACGGTCGACGAGATCGTGGCGCTGTGCGACACCGCCCACGAGCTGGGCATGCTCGTGCACCTCGACGGGGCCCGCATCGCCAACGCAACCGCGTCGCTCGGCGGAACCCGGGCGGCGCTGCGATCGTTCACGATCGATGCCGGTGTGGACGCCATGTCGTTTGGGGGCACCAAGGTGGGCTCGCTCGGCGCCGAGGCGGTCGTGTTCCTCAACCCGGAGGTTGCGGTCGGGTCGGAGTTCGTGCGCAAACAGGTTGGGCAGCTGCCGTCGAAGATGCGCTTTCTCGCCGCCCAGTTCAGCGCCCTGCTCACCGACGACCTGTGGCTCGAGCTCGGTTTTCATTCCAACGCCATGGCCGAGCTGTTGCACCGTCGCGTGGCGACGCTGCCCGGTATCGACGCCGGGGCGTCACCCGAGGTCAACAGCATCTTCCCTGCGCTGCCCGCAGACCTGATCGAACCACTGAAGGCGTGGAGCTTCTTTTGGGACTGGAACCCCGCCCGCCACCAGGTGCGGTGGATGACCGCGTGGGACACGACACCCGAGGACATCGATGCCTTCGTGGCCGGCATCGAGGAGATGACCGGGCGGGGCGCCGGCTGAGGCCGGGGGCGTCAGCCGGTGAAGACCGGCGTCAGCGGTGCGACATCGGGGGCCGACAGGCTTGAGTCGGGTGAGGGTGGCGGGGCCGTGTCGTCGGACGGAGCAGCCTGATCCTCTGGGAAGTCGAGGCTGGGCGGCTCGGCGTCGGCCGGGTAGACGACCACCTTCGGCTCGTCACCGGACCCGTCGGCCACGACGGTCAGCGACGCAGCGTCGCTTGGGGAGGTGACCGTCGCTCCGACGGTCAACACCTTGTAGCCCTTGGGATAGGTGCGCGGCGCCACCTGAAAGACCGATTCGGTGTCGGCTGGGGATTGCGTGCCGTCCGGGCCGGTCGTGTCCCAGGTGAAGCGCATCACGCGCTCGGTGAGTTGGTAGTGGAGCCGGGTGGGCGTGCCGCCGACCGCCAGCGGATGGGGACGAACGATCGCGTCGACGGCGTCGGCCTCGCTCTGTCCGGGTGGCGCCTTGAGGTTGCCGATCGTGTTCTCGTTGTAGGCCCAGTACATCCACGGGATCAGCGCACGGTCGAACTCCGCAATGATGCCGTTGTTGAACTCCGGGCGGGGGTCGGCCCCGAACTCGGATCCCAACAGCGCCCCACCGGTCCGCTTGGACCAGGCCTGAGCCTGGTCCATGACCACCGGGACGTTGGCGTCCTCGAGGGTGTAGGCGTGAAAGCTCAGGCCGCTGTTGGCGTCGCCGCCGGGCAGTGCGATGTTGGTGGCGTTCATGCCGAAGTTGAAGAGCACCCACGGCTCACCGAAAATCAACTGCTCGGCACCGGCGCCCCGGATCGCAGCGGTCATGCGTGTGTAGTAGGGGTCGAGGGACGAGGCGTCCTGGTCGGGGCACCCAGGGCCGACCTCGCCGCAGGGTTGAAAGTTGGTGCCGGGCCAGGGCTCGTTGAGCAGGTCCCACCCCAGGATGGCGTCGCTGTCCTTCAGCCGTTGCGCCATGTCGGTGAAGATCGTTGCGACCTGATCCTGAAGCGGGATGTTGTCCGGGCCCTTCTCGTTGGCCCAGAAGCTGTCGAATGCCGCCTGAATCGCCGGGTTGGTGATGTAGTACAGCGGAAACGGTGTGCCGGTGTTCTCGGCGCCGTGCGTCAGCGTCATCCACTCGGGGAAGCCGTTGCTGCCAAGCGTTGGGCCCCAGCCGTCCTGGTGCAGGTCGATCAGCACCAGCAGCCCGTGCGACTCGAGCATGTCGACGGTCTCGATGAAGGCGTCGAGGTAGTCCTCGTCGAGCACCCCGGGCGTCGGCATGGCCGCTGCGGCGGTGAAGCCCAGGCGCACCGCGTCGATGCCGTTGGCGGCCAGCCATTCGCCGTCATCGTCCTCGAAGCCGTAACCGGCGGGGGTCAACAGGTTCTTGTCGACGAAGTTGATGCCGTTCAGCATCAACACCCGACCGTCGGCGGTGGTCATCCAGCGGCCGTCGTGGCCGATCGGGCCGAGCGACGAGGGCGCAATCTCGGGAGGCTCGGATTGGGCGCCCGCCGGTGTGCTGCCGACCAGCGCCAGTGCGGCGATCATCACGACGGCGCACAGGCTGTTGGCGCCTCGGCGCCGCAGTGTTCGGTTCATCGGGTGGACCCTATCTGCCGGTCCAGGTGGGCGGACGCCTGTCGAGAAAGGCCGCGATCCCCTCGGCGGCGTCGTCGGCCTGCAGGTTGTCGACCATCACCCCGGAGGTGTGGGCATAGGCGTCGGCCACCGACAGGTCGCGTTGGTTGCGGTAGGCCGCCTTGCCCACGGCGATGGTCAGCGGCGACTTGGCGGCGATCGTGGCGGCCAACGCTGCGGTTGCGGAGTCGAGGGCCTCGTCGGGCACAACCCGGTTGACCAGGCCGATGCGGTGGGCATCGGCGGCGTCGATCATCTCGCCGGTCAACAGCATCTCCATCGCGTGCTTGGGGCCGACGGTCCGGGTCAGCGCCACCATCGGCGTGGAGCAGAACAGCCCGATGTTCACCCCGGGGGTGGCGAAGCGGGCGGTTGCGCCGGCCACCGCCAGGTCGCAGGACGCCACCAGTTGGCAGCCGGCGGCGGTGGCCACGCCGCCCACCCGGGCGATCACCGGTTGGCGTAGGTGGCCGAGGTGCATCATCACGTCGGAGCAGCGGGCGAACAGCCGCTCATGAAAGGCGGGGTCGTCGTCGGCCCGGATCTCCCGCAGGTCGTGTCCGGCCGAGAAGGCCGGCCCCGCGCCGGTGAGGATCACCACGTGGACGTCATCGTCGCCGTCGATCTCGGCCAGCCGCTCGGCCAGCGCGGTGAGCATCGCCTCGGACAGCGCGTTGCGGGCGGCGGGGCGGTTGAGCGTCAGCGTGGCGACGTGGTCCTCGTCGGAGCGCAGCACCAGCGGTTGGTCATCGTCGTTGCCCATCGGCCGACCGTACCCCCGCCGTCGGAGCGTCGGCCGACCAAAACGACGAATCGCCGACCCCGAGGGGCCGGCGATTTCGAAGAACGACGGCCGAAGCCGAGGTTTGGGGTTGCTCAGATGACGCGAACGTTCTGAGCCTCTTCGCCCTTGCGGCCGGGGGCGACGTCGAACTCGACGGTCTGGCCCTCGTCGAGGTTCTTGTAGCCCTCGCCGGCGATGTTGGAGTAGTGAACGAACACGTCGTCGCCACCCTCTCGCGAGATGAATCCGAAGCCCTTGTCAGCGTTGAAGAACTTCACGGTACCTGTGGTCATTGCTGCTCTTTTCGTAGTACGCACCAACTCGAAATTGTTGATGCAGCTCATAACGTAACCCGGGAACGACCCCGAATCGGTCATCGGGCCTCTCAACGGCACGTTTGGCGTGGGGTTGGAGAGCGCTCGATAACCACGAATTGACCCGCGATCGCTGAGCGGACAGGGATCGACCCGTCGCAACGTGGTGGTCGGTTGGTTCCTGATGTGATTAATGTCACATGCGGTGGTCTCGCTGGGCGTCCCGATGGGAGCGATCCGTTCCGGACAGCGCGTCAGTCCTCGCCCGGCAGCGGCGGGGCCGCTTCGATGAGGCTTGCCCGGTCGTCGTCGAGCACGAAGCCGGCCTCGACGGCGGCATCGGCCGCCTTTTCGTAGGCGTCGTCGTAGGCGGCTGGGGAGTCGTACATCTCGGCCAACTCGGCGGCGGGGATCGGCGTGGTCGACCCCATCAGCATGCAGATGACGGTGGCGTTCTCGGCGGGCAGCCCCGACAGCACGTTGACCGGTGCGTCCACCGCCGGGGTGCGGACGCCGCCTTCAACGTTGCCCGCCTCGTCGAGCACGTAGGTGGGCTGATCGCCCGACTCATCCACGTTGAGTCGATCGGCCTTCGAGGGCGCCTCGCCGTCGGTCACCCAGGCGTCGAGGCCGCGGAGGGCCGCCTTCAACACGAAGCTCTGCTGGCCCCGGTTGATCGGCTTCGGGCACCCGAGCATCGGCTCGGCGGCGCCGATCTGGAAGGAGTCGGCGTGGGCTGAGCCGGCCACCTCCCACAACCGGAAGCGGTCGTTGTCGTCCTGGCGGGCGGGAAAGTAGTTGAGGACGCCCAGCACGTCGGACTCGGTCTGCACGGTGATCACCGGCACGTCCAGGTCGGTGCGGATCGTGGTGGGCTCGCCCGTCACCGTCCCGGCGATGTCGATGCCGGTGTCCGGTTCGCCCAGCGGCGCTGCGGCGCCGCCCCGGCTGTGGATGATGAAGCCATCGAACTCATGGGTCAGCGGCTGCACGCCGTTGACGTACGTGGTCAGCGCAAAGGCGGATTGGGATTCGCCGACGGCCAGCACGCGCTCGACGTTCAAATCGCCCAGCGGGCTGGCGTCGCCCGGGGCTCGAAGTGCCCGACCGACCTGGGTGTAGAGGTCGTAGCTGAAGGCGTCGCCGGGATGGCTCAGATCTCCGTACCGCTCGGGGTCGAAGGCGGCCAGCCCTTTGCCGGCGCCCGTGAGCTCCGAACCCGGTGCGGCTACCGCCACCTCGCCGCCCTCGATGCCGATGTGCTGGGCCGACACGCCCACCCAGGCATATCCGCCCCGGAGAATCTCGTCGGCCATGTAGGTGTAGTCCGGGGCGACGTCGGCGCCCGAGCTGACGTTGAGCCATTCGACGATCACGGTGCCGTTGAAATCGGCCGCCTTCTCCGGGCGTCGAACGACCACCCGGGTGTTGAACTCGCCCTCCCCGGTCTCGGTCAGCTCGAAGGCGCCGTCGGCGGGAAGGTCCCCGTCGGACTCGTACGCGGTCGCGGTGCCCGCCACGGCGTATTCGGTCTCGGTGTAGCCGGCCTCGGCCAGGTCGGGCACCTCGGCCGCCGACACCAGCGACATGCCGTTGCCGCCGGTCAGTTCCTCGCCAAAGGTGGCGGCGGGACCGTCCGGGCGCTCGGCCGATCCGGTGGTGCCGGTCTCGTCACCGGGGCTGGTCGTCGATGCCGACGTCTCGCCCGCCGAGTCGCCGCCGCCACAGGCCGCACTCAGCAGCGCAACGGTGAGCAGTCCCATCACGATGCCGGTTCGCTTCATCAGCTCGCGCTCCCTCGGGTGTGGCGGGTGTTGATCTTGCCAGGTCCCGCAGCGCTTTTGGGCACCGGCGAGTCGTGGCCCGTGGGCATCGCCCATCCGCCGTGGCGCGGTACCGTTCGGTGTGGCCCCATCGGAGCAACCGGATCGGCTGGGATCGGACGCGTCGCCGCAGCCGATCGAGTCGTTCAACCCGACCGAGTCGTCGGGGCCGCCGGGGCGGTCGAAGCCACCGAAGTACCGCCGCTGGCTGCGCGTGACCGTCTCGTTGGCGGTGGTGGCGGCTGCCGTGTTGCTGTTGGCGCCTCGGCTGGGAACCTCCGACCACCGCATGGGTCCGGGGTCGGTGGCGATCGGGTTCTGGCCTACTCAGAGCGGCCGCACCACGCTGGGCCTGCCGCCGCTCGGGCAGCGACCCGGGCCGCCAGGCAACCCACCTGGCTCGCGCCCGATCGAGGCGGGTGCGTGATGCCGCCGTGATCCGTTTGGGGTGGTCTCGGGGGGGGGTGGCGGGGAGGGCCTCGGTCTTCGGGGGCGCGGTGGCGGTGGGGCTGGCAGCGTCGGCGCTGCCCGGCTTCAACGGTCAACGCTTTGACGAGTTGACCTACCAGGGCCCGCTCACCGCAGGTCGCCAGATGATGCAGTCCATCTCGACGGCGGACGGCCCGCTCGGTCAGCGGGTCACCGCCCTGACCGACCGCCTGGCCGGGCTGTACTCCGCCGGCATCACCCAGTCGGTCGCCGACACCGAGGGTGAGGTGGTGATCCTGCACATCTCCGACCTGCACCTCAACCCGATCGGTGCCCAGCTGGCCCGCCGCCTGGCCACCACCTTCGACGTCGACGCAGTGGTCGACACCGGCGACACCACGTCGTTCGGCTCGTCCTTCGAGGGGGTGTACGCCGAGGCGCTCGCCGACTTCCCGGTGCCGTACCTGTTCGTGGCCGGCAACCACGACTCGCGCCCAAACCGGCGGGCGATCAAGGCGACGCCGGGTGTGACCGCGCTGCACAACACCGTCGTCGACGTCGACGGTGTCACGATCGCCGGTTTTGACGATCCGGTGATCACGACGGCCGACCCGCTGCCCAGGGACGAGCGGGAGTCGATCGAGCTGGCCGCAGCGCCGGAGGTGAGCGGGCTGTTGGGGAGCGAGCGGCCCGACGTGCTCGCCGTGCACAATCCGGTGATCCTGCGCGAGTTGGTCGGCGAGGTTCCCGTCGCCATCGCCGGCCACATGCACCGCTCCCAGCTGGGCGCCCGGGACGGCACGCTGGTGTGGATGGTCGGTTCCACCGGCGCCACCGGGCTGGGCTCGCTGCTGGTCGACAGCGACACCCCGGCCAGCGCGGCGCTGCTGCGCTTCCGCGATGGCGAGCTGATCGCCATCGACGACCTCGAGATCGTCGGCACGGCCGGTGACCTGCAGATCCGTCGCCGGGTGATCACCGACAAGGTCCGCAACGGCGACAACGCCGACTTCATCGGCTCCGACGTCGACGAAGGCATCGGCCCCCTCGGCACGTCGACGACCAGTTCGCCGACGACGACGACCGACGCGACGGCCCCGACCACCACCGCCGACGGGGTCGCACCATCGACCACCGCATCGAAACCGCCGGGCGTCACCATCTCTTCGACGCCTACGTCCGCCGATCCAGGTGGGGACGCCGGGGGCTGAGGTCGGGATGGTCGCCGGACGGCGGCGGATCTCAGCGCTGGGACAGCTCGTCGAGGAACGCTTTCGCCGCATCGGCGTTATGGCTGCGCCACAGGTCGACAACGTCGGTGGACGAGGGTGCCTCGAGGCGCTCGAAGGTGCCGGCCAAGGCGCTCCGCTGCGCGTCGACCAGGTGGGACAAATCCCGGTTGCGGCGCTGGTTGAGCCGAAGCTTGGCCAGAAACTCCATGCGCAGGTCGCGCACGCGGGTCACCGGTCGGTCGAGCCAGGCGTCGGCCGCCCGGCGGCCGGTGAGGGTGGGTTGGTGGAGGGTGCGGGCGGGTCCGGCCGCTCCGGGCTCGGTGTGGTGGGGCTCGGCCAACCCGGCGGCCACCAGCCGGTCGAGGGCCCGGTAGACCAGGGGGCGATGCACGGTCAGGATGCGGCCCAGGTCGGTGTCCGGGCGAAGTTCCTTGGCGATGGCAAACCCATGTATCGGGGCTTCGACGAGCACCGCCAACACCACCCATTCGGTCAGCGACAGCTCGGGGTGGCCGTTGTGGGAGGCGTCTGGAGGTCCCATCATCGGGCAGGGTAGCTCCGCTGTCGGAGGTTGGATGCGCCGAACTGTGCCCCTACCGCTAGTCTCAATGAGACTAAAACTGCGGCTCGCACCGGTGGGTCACGAACGAGGGGTACCTGATGATGAAGCAACTTCGCAGGGCGATGCTGGTGGGCATCATGGCGTTGGGCGTCGTGGCCTGCAGCGGCGATGGCGAGACCGACGCGGCCCCGAAGGCCGAGGGTGGCGACGTTGAGGGCGAGGTGCTGGTGTTTGCCGCCGCCTCGCTCACCGATGCTTTCGGCGACATCAAGACGGCCTTCGAGGAGGACAACCCGGACGCCGAGGTGCAGCTGAACTTCGGCGGTAGCTCGGCACTGCGCGAGCAGATCCTGTCCGGCGCCCCCGCCGATGTGTTCGCGTCGGCCAACGAGTCCAACATGGCCGACGTCGTCGATGCCGACGAGGTCGCCGGCGAGCCGCAGATCTTCGTGACCAACGAGTTACAGATCGCCGTCCCGGCCGGCAATCCCGGCAAGGTGAAGGGGCTCGACGCCTTTGCCAACGACGACCTGCTGATCGGGCTGTGCGCCGTGGAGGTGCCGTGCGGCGACTTTGCCCGAGAGGCGCTCGAAGGCGTCGGCGTCGAGCCGGCGATCGACACCAACGAGCCCGACGTTCGGGCGTTGCTCACCAAGATCGGCAGCGATGAACTGGACGCCGGCATCGTCTACGTCACCGACGTGACCTCGGCCGGCGACCGGGTCGAGGGCATCGACATCCCCGCCGACGACAACGTCGTCGCCAAGTACCCGATCGCTCAGCTGGCCGGGGCGCCAAACGGGGACGGCGCCAAGTCGTTCAAAGAGTTCGTCCTGTCCGACGAGGGGCAGCAGATCCTGACCGGCTACGGCTTCGGCACCCCCTGATCGGGCCGAGGCATCCGGCTGGCACCCACCGTCTCACCGTCTCACTGCCTCACCGTGTTCCGACGCTCCCGTTGTTCTAGCGCGTGCTATATATGAACTCTTGGTCGTGAGGTGCCCGCCGGGCCGGTGAACGCAGTCGTTGCCCGGTTGTAGGGGCGCCGGGAGGGAGGCCCATGAGCAACCCCATCAGTGAGAACGACGGACCGGTCACTACCGAGATCCGGCTCGACGGTGCCAACTGCTCGTTGTGCTTCAACGACACGGCCCGGTCGCTCATGGCCCAGCCGGGCGTGCTTGCGGTCAACGGTTCGATCGGCGAGCAGTGCTTTCGCATCGATCATGACGAGAGTGTCGCCGATGATCGACTGCTCTCGATCGTCAGCGAACACCTCCACGGCGACGACCGATCGTCGTGGGAGCACAAGATGGTGGCGGTCGACGCGACGGTCGCACAGATGCACTGCACCCATGGCCATCACACACCGGGATCCGCCGGTGGGGGACCTGGCCATGTGTGATCACTGCGGCTGTCGTGCGTTCCCTCCGATCGCCGAGCTCACCGCCGAGCACGTGGAGATCCTGGCCATGGCCTGGGAGCTGGCCGAGGCGGCCCGGACGGGTCACCCGGCCACCCCGGGGGTGCTCGACAGCCTGCTGGCGCTGCTCGACCTGCACGTCATCAAAGAGGAGGCCGGGCTCTATCCGGAACTGCTCGAAGTCGGCGCACTGGCCGAGGACGCGTGCGCAGCGCTCGAGGAGGAGCATCGGGTGGTACGGGAGGCGCTGGTCGCCGGCCGGTTCGATCGCAGCGAGTTCTACGAGCTGGCATCGCACATCGAGGTGGAGGAAATGGAGCTGTTCTCGGCCGCCAGGTTCAACTTCGAGGAACCTGAATGGGACGAGATGGCCGGCGTGCACCTTGCCGCCGCCGCAGTGCTGGCCGAAGGAGCGTCGTGATCGAACTGACCGCCTACGGCGACTTCAACTGCCCGTTCAGCGCGCTGGCCAGCGCCCGTCTCGGGGAGCTGGAGCGGCGCGGCGTCGCGTCGGGGGAGTGGCGCGCCGTCGAACACGACACCCGAATCCCACCTGCCGGCCTCGACGTGTCCGGAGATGTGGCCGACATGTTGACCTCGGAGCTCGACCGGATTCGAGACCTGCTCGCGCCGGGGGAGCCCGACCGGCTCAGGCTGCCCGTCCGGCAGGTGAGCACGGCGCTGGCCACCCGGCGCTACGCCGGAACACCGGCCGGCTCGCGCCCGGCGGTGCGCCAAGGGATTTTTGACGCCCATTGGCAACGGGGCGGGGGCATCGACGACCCCGCAGCGCTCGACGGCCTCGGCGCCGGTAGCGCCGACCCCGACCTGGCCGGGCAGTGGCGGGCGGCGTGGCAGGCCGCCACCGAGCCGATCGTGCCCGTCCTCGTCCTCGCCGACGGCTACGTGTCGCGCGGGCTGGGCGCCCTCGCCCGCCTGGCCAAGCTGCTCGAGGGCTGAGGCAAGCAACCCGCCAAAAAGTGACCGTCGGCTCAGTCGGGCAGGCTCGCCAGCCGGTTGTTCAGGATGGCCCGCCACCCGTCGTCGAGGTTGGCCAGCCGGTCCCGGGCGGCGTCGTCGCCGATCAGCACCAGGCTGGTGTCGGCTCTCAGCACCACGTCGGCACCCGGGTTGCCAACGAGTTGGCCGTCGCGTTCGATGGCGACGACGTTGCATCCGGTCTTCGAGCGCAGCCCGCTCGCCGCCAGCGTCTTGCCGCGCATCGGCTTGGGGACCGGTGCCCGGAAGACGTCGAGCCCCTCGGCGACAACCAGCGTGTCGTTGCCTCGGAACTCGTTCCACATGGCGGCGGCACCGGTCGAGGCATAGGACAACACGTCGTCGGCACCGGCCCGGTACAGCGTCGACACGTTGCGGTCCAGGTTGGCCCGGGCGACGATCCGCAGGTCGGGCCGCAGCCGGCGGCAGTAGATCGCCAGGTAGATGTTGACGTCGTCGTCGTGGGCCGTGATCAACACCCCGGTGGCCGATTGGATGCCGGCGGCCTCGAGCACGGCGATGTCGGCGGCGTCGCCGAGGACGTACTTGTCGTTGCGTATCCGGTCGGGCTGCTGGTCAATGATCCGGTAGGGGATGTCGGCCTCGTCGAAGGACTCCGCGGCGGCTCGACCGACGCGCCCGGCACCGATGATCACCACCGATCCCTGGAGGTCCGATCCGGTCCCGTAGCAACGGTCGTAGGCGTCGAGTTGGTCCTGGGACGCGGAGAGGATGAGCACGGAGGTGGCGGTCAGTTCGGTGTCGGGAACGGCGATGGCGAACACCCCCTTGTCCCAGACGCCGATCACGGTCACCCCGAGACGTTTGCGCAGCCCGACATCGGCGATGCGCTGCCCGAGCAGGGTGCTCCCGGCAACCCGGGCCTCGGCGATCAGCACCCCGGCAAACTGACCGATGACGTGCGTTCGCCCGTCGGGCAACAGGGTCCGATCTGCCATGGCCCGCCCGAGCAGTTGACCGAGCCGGAGCACCTGATCGGCGCCGGCCATCTCGAGGACGTCGACCGACGCCTCCTTGGTGGCGGTGGCCACCACCGGGACGTTGGTCGAGATCTCCCGGACGGTGAAGATGATGTTGGCGTTGGTCGTGTCGGGCCATGTCGCCGACACCAGTGCAGCGTTGGCCACCCTGGCGGCGCGGTGGGTCTCCGGAACGTCGCTGCTGCCGACCATCACCCGGTACCCTTGGTCGTGCAGGCGGAGCGCCTCGGTCAGGTCGGCGACCAGCACGACGTAGTCCACGTCGGCCTGTTTGGCTCGGCGGATGAGGGCGTCTTCGATGGGGCCCAGCCGGGTGAGGACCAGATGCCCGAAGGTGGACGCCGGTATGGAGCGCGGCGCCCGGCTGGCGTCGCGCCGGTTCATCCAGGGAACGAAGACGAACTGGATGAACGCAAACGGCAACAGGATGAGGAGGAATGCGGTGCCGGTGAGCAACACGATCACCGAGAAGATCCGGCCGAGGTCCGAGGTGAAGGTGATGTCGCCGAAGCCGAGCGTCGTCATCGTGACGAGCGTCCAGTAGAAGGCGGTGGCCCAGCTGTGGTTCTGGCCCTCCTGGGCCATCACGGCGTGGAAGATGGCGGCGAACACGACGACGAGCACCACGAAGGTGCCGAGCAGGACCGCCACCATGCGGCGGTCGCGCCGCCGCAGCGGGCCCGCCAGATAGCTCAGAACGAACGCCAGGCTCTTCATCCGCCCCTCATCCTCCCATCAACCGGGCCCTCGGCGGGCCGTGCGGCGAGGATCAGGTGTCGGTGGGGGGCGGAAAGGAGGCGCCAGGAAGGCCAGCAACGTCAGGCCGGTGTCGCCCGGGTTGGAGATGCGCAGTTCCTCGTCGCCGCTGAGCAGGACGAGGCATCCGGTGCGAAAGCGCACCGGCCCATGGTCGGACTCCAAGAGGCCCTCGCCCTCGGCGGCATAGAGCATCAGCTCGGAGACCCCATGGGTGTGGGGCGGCAGCACCTGGCCGGGGCTCAGGCGAATCACCCGGGCGTTCAGCTGCGTACCGTCGAGGAACGGCTGAGCCACCAGGCGCTCGGGGTCGTAATCAGGAGCGTTGTCGAGGGTGATCAGCTTCATGGGACGAGTCTCGCGCGGCGGATTCCATCGTTCTCCGACCTGCAGGGCCTAGGGTCAAACGTTGACGGCCGTCACAGCGGCCGCGTCCTGCCCCTGCTCAGCGACTTTGAGGAGTCACCGATGGCACTCGTGCCCGACAACACCCTGATCACCGCCACCCCCGAAGAGGGCCGTGAGCTGGCGATCATGATGGCCCGCAAGACGATCGGTGCCATCCAGACCGATGCGGACGTACGCGCCGGCCTGCGGCCGCTGTACGCCAACGATCCCAACTCGTTGACCGCCGCCGGGCACGTGGTGGCGATCGAGTTCGCCACCGTGGCAGCGGCCAACAACTACTGGCGCGACTGACCTCGCCAGGGCCCCCGGCCGACGTGCTTGGCGCCTCGGCCATAGCGAGATTGCCTGCGTCGGGCCCCGACACCGGGCGCCGTCGGGCCTCGGCCGCACGGTCGGGTCAGTCGGTGCCGAGCAGGTCGCGGCGCGCCTCCAGCGTGGCCAGGCAAGCGTGGGCGGCCTCCCGACCCTTGGCGACGAGGTGCTCGGCGAAGAACCGCTGGTGCGCGTCGTGTTCATGAAACTCGTGGGGCGTGAGGACGCAGGAGAACACTGGCACTCCGGTGTCGAGTTGCACCCTCATCAACCCGCCGATGACGGCGTCGGCGACGAACTCGTGACGGTAGATGCCCCCGTCGACGACCAAACCGGCGGCCACGATGGCGTCGAATCGACCGGTCTCGGCGAGCAGCTTGGCGTGGAGCGGGATCTCGAAGGCCCCGGGCAGCTCGAAGGTCTCCACCTCGGCGACGCCTGCCGAGGCGACCTCAAGAAAACCTCGTCGGGCGCCGTCGACCAGGTCGGCATGCCAACTCGATTGGACGAAGGCCACGGTGGGCGTGGTCCGGGTTCCGGTCGCTGAGGTCATGGTCGGTACCGTAGGACCTTCCGCGCCGGCGCAGTCAAGCGTCGCCAGCCTGCGGCCGGCGACCTGCGACCGCTGCGGGGTTCCTATCCCTGGATGAGTTGGCCGGCGTCGACCCGCAGCTCCACGCCGGTGATGTTGTTTGCCCCCGGCCCTGCCAGAAACAGCGCGGCCTGCGCGATGTCGACCGGGTCGACGTGGCGGCGCAGCGCGGCGGTGGCGGCCATCCGGCGGGAGGCGTCGGCGGCTTCGATGCCTTCCCGCTCGGCGATCGACGCAAACAAGGTCTCGAGTGGTGGACCGTTGACGTACCCCGGGGTCACGACGTTCACCCGGATGCCAGCCGGACCCAGTTCTTTGGCCATCGTCATCGACGCCGACACCATCGCCGCCTTGGTGGCCGTGTACGGGGCCTGCTTCTCGGGCAGCGAATGGGTGCCCAAGGTGGAAACGTGCACGATCGAGCCGCCACGACCGGCCGAGCGCATCGCCCGGGCGGCGCAGCGGCTGACGCCGAGGGTGCCGATCACGTTCACCTCGAAGGCCTCCCTCAGCTGAGCGAGGTCGACGTCGACCAGTGCCCCTCGTCCGGCCCTGGTCGCCACGGCGATGACCGAATCGATCCGGCCGGTCTGGGCGAGAACCCGCTCCACGATCGTCTGGTCGGCTTCCGGTTGTCCCAGGTCGGCGACGATCGGAATGGCTCGGCCGCCGAACGCAGCCCCGACCTCGTCGGCCAGGGTGCTCAGCCGGCCCTCGTCGCGTGCGACCAGGGCCACGACGGCGCCGGCCTCGGCGAAGGCCTGTGCGCACGCCCGGCCAATGCCTTCGCCTGCGCCGACGATCAGGCACACCTGGCCCTCGAGGGGCCGGTCCCGGCCGGTGGTCTCGGCAGTGTCGTCGGTCATCGTCGAGACGCTACCGGTGATGCAGCTGGGTCCGGCGGCCGTTGTGGTTGGGAGCGACGGTGAGCGAGGTGGCCGGAGGCCAGGCGACGAGGGCCGGGGCGGCTGTCGGGGTCAGCGCCGGTGCGCGTACTGGTCGAAGCCGGTGTGCTCGGCCGGCGTGGGCGCTTCCAACACGGCGATGCGGCTGACATAGCCGAGCAGGGGGCTGACGCGCAGGCGAACCCGTGCGCCGTGGCGCGAGCGCACCTTGGAGAAGTCCTGAAGCTTGACGGTCCAGGACTTCGGCCCTCGAGAGGTGGCGATCACCACCTCGTAGCGACGACGCCGGCGCACCGATCGGTTCATGCCGCTGCGGTCCCGGCTGCGGAACCAGAAGTGCTGAACGATGCCCGGAAGGAAGTCGCCGGTGCGACGTTCCTGAGCTGCCAAAAGTTGACCATCGACGTTGCGACGAACGAACAGATCGAACGCGCCGATCACGACCTGGATGAGGTTGTACAGCGCGAGCACGGCCGACACGGCGGCCACCCACACGGCGGCGGTCTCGATGGTGCTGCGATGGTCTTCGAGGCTGCCATCGGCGAGGTCGATCTCGGTCAGGTCGACCGATCCGTAGCGCACCTGCCAGCAGCCGTAGATGATCAACCCGAACAGGCCCGCCCGGACGAGACCACCGATCAGCAGCTTGCTCGGTGCCTGTCCCCACCAGGGCCGCAGCCGACGCCCGAGCATCGACTCGGCCCGTCCGGTCGCATCGCCCATTCCGGCAACATTCAACACGGCGTGCAACCTCCACTCACGTCAGCCTCCCGGCGTGTATCCCCCAAGGCCGTCGACCATAGGACAACAGCCGAAATGCGCAAATCCGCCCCGGAGGGGCGACACCCTTCCCGAAGTCGGGAGTCCGGGTGACCGTCAGGCGGTCGTTTCAGCTCCCCGGTTCGATGCCCTTCTCGAAGTCGGGAGTCCGGGTGACCGTCAGGCGGTCGTTTGCGCTCCCCGGTTCGCCGGGCTCAGGCCCGGACGAACAGCGCCGAGGCCTCCGGCACCAGCTCGTCGCAGGGACCATCGACGGTGACGTCCACGTTGGAGGCGGCGACGATGTCGGTCACCCGCAGCCCGATTTTGACGTCCGGCTCGACCAGCTCGGCGATCATCGGCGCCGACAGCACATAGACCAGCCGGCCGATCCCCACCCGCACGTGGGCGGCGGCGCACATCGTGCAGTGCTCGCCGCTGGTGTACATCGTCGCAGCGGCCCGCTCGGATGGGTCGAGGTGTTGGGACGCCCATCCTGCGAGCGCCAGCTCGGGGTGGGCGGTGAGGTCGCCGGTGGTGACGATCCGGTTGCGTCGCTCGGCCAGCACGGTTCCGTCGCCCGAGACCAACACCGAGCCAAACGGCTGGTCGCCGTGCTCAACCGCCTCGGCGGCGAGGTCCACGCAGCGACGCAGGTGGGTGAGGTCGGCTTCGTTCATCGGTGGCCCCCGGTCGATCAGAGGATCTCACCTTGCCATGGGCGTTCCCGCTTGTGCCGGGAAGTGAGCCTCAGCCGGTGAAGACCGGCGGCACCGGCGGCGCCACAGCGATGGGTTCTTCTCCCGAAGACGGGGGCTCGGGGGTCGATGGGGCTCGGGGGTCGATGGGGTGGACTCCCCAAACCGAACCGGTACCGAGTAGACGTCGATCTGGCTGCCGTCCTTCGCGCTCTCCTGGTAGGCGATGACCTCGCCGATACCCGGCTTGGTGGCCCCGAAGGTCGAGGTGAACTCGAAGTCGCCCCAAGTGCCGGTACCGGCGCTTGCGTTGGTGACACCCTCGTCCACGATGAGGCCGTCGCCGTCGGCGATCGTGTAGCTCACGACCGCCTCGAACGTGTTGGCGATTCCCGAGACCTTCAGGGGCGATGCCACCGATGCCCCCGGGGTTGGTGATTCCACCAGTACGGCCGGCGTGACGTTGGTGAAGTCGGTGCGGTCGAGGTCGACTGCTGGCACCCCTTCGCCCCCGATGGCGTCGACGTCCTGGCCGTCCAGCTTGATCGTCACCCGTTGCACCTCATCGAACTGCGTGGCGGTGAAGACCACCTGGGCAACCCGAAGTTGCATCGACAGGCTGCCACCGCCCGACTGGAAGGCTTCGGAGAGGTCGACGACGGCGGTGCCGCCCGACACCGACACCCCGAGCAGCGTGGTGGCCTCCGGGATAGCAGTAGCCATGCCGATGTCGGTCTCGAAGTCGTCGGGGCCTTGGAGCAGGGCGGCGATCGCGCCTTCCAGCGTGGCCGGGACGCCGGGCCTGCCGGCGGTCCCGATGTTTTCGTTCTTCTCGAAGTAGACCAGGGTTGGCGAAGCCACTTGTTGAGGCGCCTGAACGGCGGCGGATGATGCAAGCCCGGCACTGGGGTCGGTGGAGGACACCTCGCGAACACCAGTGTCTCCGCAGGCAGCGATGCCCGTCAGGCCGACGAGCATGGCAAGCACGATGCTTACCCGTCGCCAAGGGGCCGTGCGACCCGAGTGAATGGGGACTCCGAGACCCGCCATTGGGTTACCTCCTGTTATTACCCCACGATGCAGGGTCCGCACTTCAGAAGCTATCGGAATTTGTCGGGTCGTCCCGACTCTCCCACCGGGTTTGCAGCGATCAGGGAGCGGTGGGGGACTCGTCACAGCTGTTGGTGGGCGGATCGCCGACGAGGCGGGCGTTCAGCCACGCCGAGGTCTGGGTTGCCGTCTCGGCGGTGATGTTGTCGTGGGTGGCACCCTCGACGATCAGCAGCTCGGTGACCTGCCCGGTCTCGCACAGGCGGGCGTACAGGTCGCGCACCCGGTCGGTCGCCACCCGGTCATCCGCCGTGCCCGACACCAGAAACAGCGGAGCGTCGACGGCCACGTTACCGACGTCGTTGTCGAGGAGGATGGAGTTGGCCGGGTCGGTGTCTCGCGGGTCGTTGGTGAACAGTTGGCCGCCGACGGCAAGGGGGACCAGCGTGTCGGTGATCTCGGGGAGGCACCCCTCCTCAAACACGCCGGACGCGTTGGCGAGCTCGTCGGTCACGTAGTCCTCAAGCTTGATCTCGGGGTGTTCCCCCGCCCCGCCGTACAGGCTCATCGCGGTGAGGATGCCGGTGACGATCGGGTCGATTCCGCCGTAGACGCTTTCAAACATCGCAGCCGGGGAGAGCGAGAGGGTGCCGAGCAGGTCGAGCTCCGGTGCATAGTCGGCGGCCAGCTCGCTGGCGGCCAGGGCGCCGTGACCGCCCTGGGAGTGCCCGACCGAGAACCAGCGATTGCCGGCGCCTGCGTTGGGCAGCCGTTGGGCGGCGCGCACGCCGTCGATCACGCTGTGGCCCTCGCTGGGTTTGGAGAAGTAGGGGTGGAGGGGCCCGCCCTCGGTGCCCAGCCCGATGTAGTCGGTCATCACCCGCACGCCTGGGACTCCCCAGTCCTGTGCCTCGCCGTTGCGTCGGCTGAGACCGCACTGAGGAGCCAGCCCGGTGGTGCCGGGCGCGGTGGACACCACCGGCCAACCGCCCTCGGGCGCTGTGGTGGCCGGGTAGGTGACCAGGCCGGTGACCGCCCGGTCGCGGCCGGCGGCGTCGCGGGAGTGGTACATCACCTTGCGTGTCGCCATCCCGCCGGACTCGCCCAGGTCCATCACCCGGATCAGCTCGCCCGGCTCGCCCTCGGGCAGCGGGTCGGGCGGCAGGTAGAACTCCTCGTCGGTGCCGGTGAACGGTGCCCCAGCAAAGAGGGCGGGCCCGCCTTGAACCGAGTTTGTTGTTCCGTCGGACGACGCATTGGTGTCGCCCGAGCACGCACCGGCGCCCAGCAGCACTGCGGTTGCCGCCAGCGCCGCTGCAACTCGGGCTGGCTTTCGGTCATTGAGAAACATCATTGTTTGTCAAGGCTAGCCTCCGTGGGATGCGCACTCATCAAACTTCGCTCACCGGACGTCGGGTTCTGATCACCGGGGCGGCGCGGGGGATCGGCGCCGCATTGGCCGAACGTCTCCACGAGCGGGGCGCCCGGGTGGCGCTCGCCGGGCTTGAGCCCGACCTGTTGGCCCAAGCAGCTGCCAAGGCGGGAGCGCCCTGGTGGCACTGCGACGTCGCCGATCGGGCCAGCGTCGAGGCGGCGGTCGATGCAGCGGTCGGCGAGCTGGGCGGATTGGACGTGGTCGTGGCCAACGCCGGCATCGCCGCCCAGCTGCCCCTGGTCGGCGGTGATCCTGAGGTATTCGAGCAGATCAACCGGGTCAACGTGCTCGGCGCCTACTACACCCTCCGCGCCGCCGGACCGCACATCTCCCACCCCAACGGCTATGCCGTGGCGGTGTCGTCGCTGGGTGCTGCGGTCAGCGTGCCGCTGATGGGCGCCTACTCGGCATCGAAGGCGGCGGTTGAGGCGCTGGGCAACACGCTGCGCGCCGAGCTGGCACCCAGCGGGGCCCGGGTCGGTGTCGCCTACTTCGCCGAGCTGGACACCGACATGACCAGCCGTGGGTTCGGCACCGAGGCGGCCAAGTCGATCTTTGGTGATGGCACGGTCACCAAGGTGACCGACCTGGAGGTCGGGATCAACGCGTTGGAGCGGGGCATCGCCCGGCGGTCGCGGCGCATCGTCGCCCCGTGGTGGGTTGGTGCGGTGCTGCCGGTTCGTTCGATCGCCCAGCCGGTGGTCGATCGGGCGCTGCGCGCCAAGGTGGCCGGGGTGCTGGCGATCGCCCGTGACGAACGGGTGGAGCTGACCACGCCCCAAGGGAAGCAGGCGGAGGGGGAACGGGCATGAGCGCCACCCCGAGGATTTCGCCGGGCGGGCGACGTGATGTCGGCGCCGTCAACTGGGCGTTCGCTCAGGTGTCGGGCCTGGTCACCGGCACCACCCCGCCCAACCTCTTCCTCACCCTGGGCCGCAACCGCAAGCTGTTTCGAGGCTGGCTGCGCTTTGCCGGGCGGCTGATGCCCGGCGGCAGGCTGCCCCGGCGGGAGACCGAGTTGATCATCCTGCGGGTAGCTCACCTGGCCGGCTGCGAGTACGAGCAGGCCCACCACCGGCAGCTGGCCAAGCGGGCCAAGGTGACACCGGCCGAAATCGACGGCGTGGTCGAGGGACCCGCAGCCCCGTGCTGGAGCGACCGCGAGCACGCCCTGCTCGTCGCCGTCGACGAGCTGCACGACCGGCGGGACCTGCGCGACGACACCTGGGACCAGCTGCGCCACCATCTCGACGAGCCGACCGCCCTCGAATTTCTGATGCTGGTCGGCCACTACGAGATGTTGGCCACGACGATCAATACGCTGCGCGTCCCCCTCGACCGGCCCCGACGGGCGCGTGGGGGACCAGGGTCGAGGTGAGCGTCGAAGCGGGCACCGGGTCATTGGTCAACCCGGCCCCTTCCACGGCCATCGGCGCCACAGCGGCGTCGTTGCCTCGGGGCCGCCACGACCTCACCCGCGATCAGGTCGCGCAGTCCCAGCGGTTGCGGCTGGCGGTCGCCATGGCCGAGGCGTGCGTCGGGCGTGGCTACTCCGACACCCCGGTCGCAGCCGTGCTCGAGCTTGCCGGCGTGTCACGCCAGACGTTCTACGCGCTGTACGCCAACAAGCTGGAGTGCTTCCTCGAGGCGCTCGACCTGGTTGGCGAGGTGATCATCGCCCGAATGGGTGCCGCACTGCTCGCCCCGGAGCGGCCACCGCTCGATCGGGCGATCGACGCATTCGACCGGTACCTGGAGGTGATCGCCGATCACCCGGCCTTCGCCCGGCTCTACGTCGTCGAGGTTCACGCCGCCGGGCCCGATGCGCTCGTTCGGCGGGCGGAACTTCAGGCAACGGTCATCGACGCGCTCGCCGACCTGCTCGGCAAACAGGATCCGGACGGCAGGTTTGCGTGTGAGGCCTTCGTCGCAGGCGTGTCCGCGCTGGTGACCCTCCCGCTGGCCACCGGCGACGTCGACTCGATCGCGGCGCTGCGCAGTCCGCTTGTCGGCCGCCTACGCGCGCTCGCTGCGGAGTTGTGATCCGGACGGCCCGGACCGGGGTGCGGGTATCGGCTGGTGGTCACCGGCCGCGCCCGGTCAGTCCTCTGGTGTGAGACCGACGAGGGTGGAGTCACGGTGTTCGGTGAACGAGGCGAGCCCCTCGAGTTCGAGGTCGCGGGCGATGCGCACCGGCAGCGCATCGTCGGCGAACCACAGGCGTTCCCGCCACGTGCCGGTCAGGTCACCGGTGACCGCAAAATCGAGGTCGACCTCGGTGGCTTCGACCGGGGTTCCGTCGCCGAGGTCGACCGTGACCGGTCGCTTCGACCTGCTGGTGCCCTTCAGCGTGGCGGTCAGCTGCTTCGGGCCGCCGTCCAACGTCAGCTCGCAGTTGAGCGGCACGCTGCCGTCCGCCGGTTTGGCGAGCACATCGGGGTCGCAGGTCATGTCGGCGGTCGGGTTCATCGGCCCGACCTGCTGGTGCTTCTCATGCCCGGCGAGGCTGATTGTGCCGTCGTCGCCAACGCAGTAGGTGCTGTCCTCGCTGTGCTGCTCCAACAGGTGAAGCGTCATCGTGAAGCATCCCGGGTCGGCGTCGACGACCGTCGCCGAGATCGTCTCGGGGTAGGGCCGGGTCTCGGTGGGCAGCACGCCCAGCTTCAGCTCCTCGGAGCCTGACGTGTCGAATCGGTAGATCCCGGGTGGAGGAGTCCCCGCAGCGCCATCGGGACCCGCCGATTCGTTGGTGCGCGCCTCGAAGTCCTCGCGCACTCTGGTCTCGTCGGTGGGGGTAGCGCCGCGGGGCCACACTACGACCGCGCCAACAACCACCACCACGAGCGCGCCAGCCACGGCCAGCACCACAGATCGCTTCATACGGCCGGGCTCAGTTGGGTGAACGGCGAGTGGCGGTCACCACGCACGCTTGGAGATGGTCGGCGTTGTCGTGCATCGCGGCACGCATGGCCAACACCCGGGCACGAGCCTGCGAGTCGCGGGCGACCCGGCTCACGAAGCGGGCGGCGCCCAGCGCACCCTCGTCGGCGATCAGCCGTCGTGGCTCGAGCAGGTGAAGCGGGTTGGTGACGGTGGTGTCCACATCGAAGCCGGCCTCGTTCAACAGCTCGGTCCAGCCGCGCAGCGACAGCGGCGTGACGTTCACCTTGATTGTCCGCTGGAGGTCGTCGGCGATCGCCCCGCAGCGCTCCTGGTCGAGGTCGTCGGGGGCGAAGCACACCTCGTGCAGGCCGATGCGACCGCCGGGGCGCACCACACGAGCCAACTCCTCCATGATCTTGGCCTTCTGGGAGGCCGGCTGCATCGTCAGGTACGCCTCGCCAAACACGACGTCGGCGGAGGCTTCGGGTAGGCCGGTGTCGGCGGCCGAGGCGTTGACGACCGAGCGGCCCGGGCCGTTGACCACGTGGGCGACCCGTTCGGCCGACACCGGATCGCGGTCGACCCCCACGTAGGTGGCCGGGTTGCGGCCGAGTACCAGCTCGGTGGTCGAGCCCAGCCCAGGCGCCAGCTCGACGACATCGTCGGTTGAGTCGATCGCCAGTGCATCCAGCAGCTGGTCGGTCAGCTCTCTTCCTCCAGGGCGCAGCACCCGTTTGCCCATCCGGGCCAGCAGCCAGTGGCCGGGCATGCGGTCGACGGCCAGTTCGCTGCCGGGAATGGGTTCGGTCGCTGTCATTGTCATGAGCCACTCCTAGGGCGTTGTGTTAGGCAAGCATAACTCCCTCACACGCCACCTCGCACCCCCACCAGCGTTCATGGCCAGAGCGCTAGATGGTCAACGACTTCGAACAGGCCGACTGTATGTAGTCAAGGCTCAAGTCGTCGGAGTTTTGGCGACCGGGATGTGTTGGTCGCAGACGGTGCGCAACCGTCGACGGGGGTATCGCCGACGGTAGTTCTGTAGTACGATTGCTTCGTGCCTGTGCATATCATGCCGTCCGCTGGGAAGCACGGGATCAAAGATCTCGACATAGCGCACGCCATCAACAACGCCGTTCTCGACACCTACGAAATTCCACCTGACCACGAGCCCCCGCGGTTCCTGATCGTGGGCCCGGATCGATCTGGGGCCCTTCTTGAACTCATCGGGAGCGAGTCTGACGACGGTGACGATGTCGTCTTCCATGCGATGCGGCTTCGGCCCACCTTCCATCATCATTTGCCGCCAGAGTATCGAGTCTGAACATGAGCACAGAGCCAACTTTCAACGGTCGAGTTATCAGCGACGAAGAGTTTGAGGCGATGGCTGATGATGTCGTGGCCAACCCTCCAACGTTTACTGGGGAGCCGCGGCGTCGCGGTGAACGTCCGTCGCTTGGTGATGGGCCGTCTCGCTCCGTTCAGGCGCGTCGCTCCACAGAGCCGACATTCGACGGTCGAGTTATCAGCGACGAAGAGTTTGAGGCGATGGCTGATGATGTCGTGGCCAACCCTCCAGCGTTTACTGGGGAGCCGCGGCGTCGCGGTGGGCGTCCGTCGCTTGGTGATGGGCCGTCTCGCGTCGCCCAGGTGCGACTTTCTCCGGCGGACTACGAAGCGGTGCTCAGCGCAGCTCGGTCGAGGAACAAAACGCTCAGCGAGTTCGTGCGCCAGGCGGCCATTGAAGCCACAAGGTCAAGCTGAGACGCTGGAGTGACCCGACCTGATAGCGGTCGATCGCGGGGCGCTTGCGTGGCATGCTGGCCAGAATGAGCGGGAGAGGTCGAGATCGTCGAACAACTGGATGCTGGCACTCGGGTCAACGTCGTTGTAGGGGACGCGCTTAAGCGCGACGATATCGAAGCGTCACGGCGTTCGCCGCGTGAGGCACCTTCGTTTGAAGGGTTGGCCCTGGCCGCCTGGGGACGGCCTGGTCGACACCGCCCTGGCTGGCCGGATACCAGAATCGGAGAACGAGTGACGCGATCCGGCCGGACGGCCAAACCCGAAGCGGCGAAGTTCGAGATCCCATCGGCGGAGGAAGCGCTGGCGCGCCTCGACATGCCGCTTGCCGAGGCGATGCGAACCCAGCGGGCGGTTCGCAGGTTGCACCTCGACCCGGTGAGCCATGACGTGTTGTTGCCGTTGCTGGAGCTCTCGCTGAAGGCGCCGACCAGCAGCAACTCTCAGGACTGGTCCTATCTCGTCGTCGAGGACCCCGAGCAGAAGGAGCGGCTGGCCAAGCTGTACCGGCCGCTGTTCAGCGCCTTCGACCCGGTCGTCACCCGCCTGGCGCGGGGCGACGGTCAGGCGCTCCGGCAGATGGCTCCGGGCAGGTGGCAGGCGAAGCACTTCGCCGAGCTGCCGGTGTTCGTCATCCCGTGCTACCGACGCAGCCTGAAGCACCGTCCGGTCGGCCGTCCCCAGATTGCGGTGTCGTCGTTCTACGGGTCGGTGTTTCCGGCGGTGCAGAACCTGCTGTTGGAGTGCCGTGCGGTTGGCCTGGGTGCGTCGATCCAAACGCTGCCCATCTGGCACATCCCCTCGGCTCGACGGATTCTGGGCCTGCCCCGCAAGGTCAACCCGGTGTGCATCATCCCGATCGGTTGGCCACGCGGCCGGTACGGCCCCACCACCCGTCGCCCGATCGGCGAGGTGGTCCACCTCGACCGCTACGGCAACCAACCGTTTCTCCACCAGCAAGAGGACACCGAATGAAAGCAGTCCGCGTCATCGACGGGACACCGACCATCGTCGATGCGCCCGCGCCCACCGGCGACGGCGTGCTCGTCGATGTCGTGTCGGCCAGCATCTGCGGCTCGGATCTGCACCTCATCGACAACGGCCTCGCCGAGGGCCGCATCCTCGGCCACGAGCTGGCCGGCCGCACTCCGGACGGCAGGGCGGTTGCGGTCGAACCGGTCGGCCGGTGCGGGCACTGCAATAACTGCGAGGACGGGTACGCCAACCACTGCGACTCGATGGTGGCCTTCGGAATCTTCGACGACGGTGGCATGGCCGAACAGTTGATGGTTCCCGCAACGTGTCTTCATCCGTTGCCCATCGGGGTCGACCTGTCGACCGCCTCCATCATCGAGCCGCTCGCGGTGGCGGTTCACGGGCTGCACCGTTCGGGTGCATCGGTGGGTGACCGGGTCGCCGTCGTCGGCGCCGGGCCCATCGGGCTCGCACTGGTGGCCGTGTGCCACGCCGAGGGCCTGGTCCCGGACGTCAGCGCTCGGCACGACCATCAGCGGGCCGCCGTCGAGCGGCTGGGCGGTTCGGTCGGGACGACCGGCGGCTACGACGTGGTGCTCGATGCCGTGGGCACGACGGAATCCCTCGCCGAGGCGGTTCGTGCCTGTCGGCCCGAGGGCAGGGTGGGGTTGGTCGGAACGTTGTGGACCCCGGCCATCATCGACGTTGGCCTGTGCCTCAAGGAGGTTGAGATCGTTCCGTCCACGATGTACTGCAGCAAGGGTGCCCTCAGCGATTTCGAACGGGCGGCGGGCATCCTCGCCGCCGAGCCATCGATCGCTTCCACGATGCTCACCCACCGTTTCCCGCTCGACGCAGCCCACGAGGCCTTCGACGCCGCACGCGATCGCTCGGGTGGAGCCATCAAGGTGCTCTTCGAGGTCTGACCTGGCGGAGTTGAAGCCCGCTTACGACTCGACGGCGCCGAGCGCCTTCACGGTCATGTCGATCAGGTGCTCCAGGTTCCCGTTGCTGACGTCGCTGTCGTCGACGATGCGCATCGAGATGAGCGGTCCTTGGACCACGTGCATTGCAAGGTCCATGTCGAGGTCGGGGGCGAGCTCACCCCTGGCGATCGCTCGTTGGAGGGCCAACACGGTCGGTCCCCGTGGCTGGACACGAACCTGTCGGAACAACTCCCGGTTGGCTGGGTCCTCGATGGCGCGGGCCACCATCCACACGAACAACTCGCGGCTCTGTCGAGCGTTGGCCACCGCGAGGTAGGTCCGGTGTATCTCGAAGAGGTCGCCCCGTAGCGTTCCGGTGTCCGGCGGCTCCAGCGCTGCGACGTTGGCCTGGACGGTGGCGAACACCAGCGCGTCGGCCGTGCCGAAGTGTCGGTACAGCGTGGTCTTGGCGACCCCGGACCGGCGGGCCACCTCCTCGGCTGTCAGGGCACCTACACCATGGGTCGCGAGAATCTCAGCGGTGGCTGCGATCAGCTTGTTTCGTGCGCTCTCGCTACGGGGTCGTGCCATATCGCTGCACAGCGTAGCGGAAGATAGGCAAACTAGCCCATGTACTGGGAAGGATTAGGCGGAGTATCGCTACCAGGCGTTGCGCAACGGAGAACGGTGCGTTACCTTTCACTCATCGGCGCCACACCTGCGAGCGCTCCAACGACAGGCGGTAACCGGCTCATGACCAGCGACACTCACCCCGACCGACCGATCGACACCCGGCTGAAGATCGCTGCGCTGTGGACCGCCACGATGCTGATCTTCGCCTACGTCGACATATTCGCCTTCTACCGTCCCGATGTGCGGGCCGACATCGACGCCGGCAAGGTGTTCGTCTTCGACATCGGCCAGCCGTTCCTCTTCTTCACCACCCTGTACATCATCATCCCGGCCGTGATGATCTACCTCACGTTGGTGATGCCACGGCGGATCAACCGGATCGTCAACATCGTCCTCGCAGCCTTCTACGGGCTCACGATCATCGGCGCGGCGATCGGGGAGTGGAACTACTACGTCCTCGGCAGCATCGTCGAGGCCGTCCTGCTGGTGATGCTCTTCCGCCACGCCTGGTCATGGTCCGAGGTGCAGATGCCCGCAGCGGAGGCACCTGTCACCGGCGCCGTCCAGTCCGGCCGAGTCCAGGGTTCAGAGGCCCCTAACGCCTAGCGGTGAGCTCGTTGGCGATGCTTGCATCGTGTCAGTACCCGCTGAAGCCGTGCTCGGTTGAATCGTTGGATCGCAATGAACGGCAGTTGCGACACGACGCCGAAGAGCACCATCAGCCCGCCAACGGTTGGACGGCACCAAATCAGGAAGAGCGGTCCGGCGCACAGGTTGGTCCAGTGCACCATCTCCGCCCGGCGGGTCTCGGCGACGAAGCGGTTGAGGTGTTCCTCGGAGCGGCTGTTCAGGTGCCGCTTGGAGAACCCGCCGGCAAAGAAGTCACCGGCTTCCGGCAGGCGGTCTTTCCAGCGTCGGATCCGCAGGTACCGCTGGTAGACGGCGCCGTGGGCCTCAAAGGAACGCTGGCGGGTGACGATGTTGTCGTGGGCAAACCGGCTGACAGGCAATCGGTTGAAGTAGTACCCGGACGTCAACCCGATCAACAGCCACGCGGCGACGGACACCCCGACAGCTGCAGGATCGCTCAGGTGGACGATCACTCGGGTTCGGCCTCGACGGTGGCAGCCGTCGATGTGAGGTTGATGGTTCGGCCACTCCACGTCGTCGATCGGCGCACGAGCGTGCGCCAGGTCGAGTAGGCAAAGACGCCGAAGAACGTCGCCAGCCCCACCGGGTACAGCACCGCTGTCCACCACCTGAATCGGCCGACCCGATGAAGCATCACCGCCAACTGCGCGACAAAGGCCGCATAGAGCCCTGCATACAGCAGTGGCGACTGGCCGGCGATGGCATCGACGAGCCCGAGCGCCGCCGAGCCGAGAGCTGTCACCCACAGCACCGTTGCGACCAACGTGAGCAACCTGGTCGACAGGGCGCCGGTGGTGAAGTTCTTGGTCCAGCCTTCGAGAAGGCTGCGCACGCCGTTGGGGTACATCCGAAAGCTGATGAGATCCCCACCAAGCCTGATGTTTACGGCCAGTCCGGCATCGCGATACCGCTGGGCCAACGCAAGGTCTTCGGCGACTTCCGAGCGCACAGACCGGTGGCCACCAACGCGCCGATAATCGGCGAGCGTCGTGACAAAGACGGGGCCGAAGGCACCCGACGGGGGGCGGAAGTGTCCTGCCCCAACGCCCATCACGGCGATGATGTTGAACAGCGCCGACAGCTGCTCGTAGGGACTGACCGTGATGTGGCGCGGCTGCACGGACAGCAGCCCGCCGTGAAAGCGCTGTTGGCTCGTGACCGCATCGAGCGCCTCGGGTGTCATGTTGACGTCGGCATCGATGAAGACGAGTTGAAGGTCACTGGCAGCCGGCGCGACGTCGAAGCGTTGCAGCGCAGCGCTTACCCCGTTCCAGCACGCCCAGCTCTTGCCGGTCCAACCGTTCGGCAGGTCAGGGGCGGCGACCACGACGACACCCTCGACCGCGGCCGCAAGTTCAGCGGTGTCGTCGCACGAGTGATCGTCGACCACGATGATCGTCGACGTCGGAGCGGCACCCGGGCTGTCGGCCGCCGCGATTGCCGTGGCGGCGGTCAGGTCCTGAAGCAGCCCGCCGATGTGGTGCGCTTCGTTCCGGGCCGGGACGATGATGGCCCGTCGCTGGTCCACTGGAGGTTCGGGTGCTGGTCCGTCGTCGATGACATCAGCGCTTGGCGCCAACACCCGCGGGCGGCCGAACACGATCCACCCGAGGATCCAGCCCGTCACACAGAAGACGACGGTGGCGGTCACGAGCCGGTTTCGCCGGGTCGCTGCCAGCCCGGCGAAGGAGGTCCCACTCCGGCTGGTTGGGAACCGTCACCATGTGTCTCGCTGCCGGAGTGATGCGATGAGGGCGGCGGGTGCGCAGGGTGCGCCATGAGGGTTCCTTGCAATTCTGATCGGTTGCCGGATGCTAGCGGTGCACGGCACATGTCCGGTTGCCGACGCAGCGCCAATTCTCCAGGTGCATGGTGGCATCGACAGGCGTACGCTTGATCCACTGAGGCGGGGGAGCCGATGGGAACAACTGTTGACGTCACATCGGCTAGCGGCGGAGCGCCAATGGCGGCGCGGTCTTCGGCGCCACTCAACATCCAGATTGTGCCGCTGAAGGGATTACCGTTCGCCGCAGCTGCGGTGGCGCTCGTCGTGTACGCGATCGCGTCCAACTCAAGCTGGGCGCTGATGCTGGTGCACGTCGCAGGCGGTGGGCTCTGGACGGGAGTTGATCTCTTCGTGGGTCTGGTCATCGGGCCGATCCTGGGCGGCCTCTCTCCGCCCGCCCGCATCGAGTTTGCGTCGAAGTTCATGCCAAAGATGGTGCTGTTGATGCCGGTCCTCGTCATGATGACCCTCGCCGCCGGTTTTCAGGTGGCGATCAACCTCGGCAACCTCTATCCGGTGTCAGCCAATCGGCCATGGCTGATCGCCTCGATGGTGGTCGTTGGAATCATGGCGGTCATTGCGCTCGGCATCCTCGAGCCGGCCAACATCGCCGTGTTGTTCGAAATGAAGAAGGCTCCGCCCGACGTTGACGTCATCGAGCGGTTGATGAAGCGATTCGTCTACACCGCCGGAATAACTGGACTGATGCAGGTTGCCACGCTGTTGATCATGACCCGGGTGGCGACCCAATGAGTTCTGTTGCGGCTGCTCCCGTGCGTCCCTTCGAGCGCAAGTTCCCACCCGTGGTTGTTGCCGCGATGGTCGGGTTGACGTTGGCAATCACCGGGGGAGTTCTCGTCGTCGCTCAGATGGGGAGAAGCAATCGCTCGCGGTGCCGACCGGCTTCATGGTCGGCGCCATCGTGCTTGAGTTGGCGGCAATCGTGATGCTCGTGACGATTCGCCCGTTCGCATGGGATCGGTTCTTTCTCGTGCTCGGCTGGACCCTGCTGGCCTATGTGCTCCAAAGCGGAATCATCGAATGGTCATTCATCATCAACGATGTTCCGGGACGCCCACTGGCGGTCCTCACCGCCGGTCTTGTGGTGTTTGCGACGATCGTGCCGCTGATGATCGCCTTCACGGTCGCTCGCTACCAGAGCGTCGCGCCTTGAACCTGGCTTAAAACCGACCGCGTCAGACGGCATCATGATCCCGAATCGATCACGCCAGGCGGCGCCGCGACGCCGTCAGGGGACGGTTCGTCGATCAACCGTGCGAGCAGGGCGCCCAGACCCAGGTCGTCGACCTGTCCAAAGGCATTGGCCCGCAGCGCACCCGATCGATCGATCGCCAGCAGGCTGGGTGTGCCAGGAAGCTGGTAGCGCCGCATGGTGATGGGCATGGTGTTGCCCGGTTCGGCCTGGTCGACGCCCACCGGAAACGTGATCCGGTACTCGTGGAGGAACGCCTCCAACGAGGTGGGTGTCATGGCGGCGTGGTGCTCGAACACGGTGTGCAGCCCCAGGACGGTGAGGTCGTCGCCGAAGCGGGCGGCGATGCGCTGGGCCTGGGGGAGTCCGTGGCTGACACAGCCGGGGCACAGCATCTGGAACGCTTCGATCACCACCACCTCGCCTCGAAGGTCCGCCAGGTTCAACTCCGTGTCGGTGTTGAACCACTGCGAGACGGCAAGTTCGGGTGCGGGTGGGTGAACGGTCACGGTTTCTCCTCCTGACGCGTAGGAATCCTACGGAGCGCTGGGTGAGGTCACGCCGTCGAGGGTGGCCGGGCGATTCAACACTTGGCAGCCATGTTGGTCAGCGCGGTCACTTCGGCCGGGTCGGCGGTCAGCCCCCAGCGCAGCTTCACCGTTACCCAGTCGGTGGCGTAGGTGCACCAGTGGGCAGTGTTCGGGGCTGCCAGCCCGACGGATCGCTGTCTGACTTCGACCGGTTGGTCGCGGCGGTCACCGCGATGAGTGACTCGGGCGCGTCGAGGTCGTTGGCGAACGCTGCGCGTCGGGCCGGATCCCAACGCGAGGCGCCGCTGCGCCAAGCCTCGGCGAGTGGGACCAGATGGTCGATGTCGAGTTCCGATTCATCGGGTGTGCTGTAGCCGTCGTAGGCGGAGAGCCATCCTCCTTCTGGGAGCCCTGGGAGACTGTCGTGGCGTTCGGCGGCGAGCACCTCGCAACGTGTGTCGCAGCCGTTGTTGTCAGCGTCGAACCAGCCGGCGAAGAGGTCGCGGCTGTAGCTGTCTTGGTCTGTTTCCGCTGCCACCGGGAGGAGACCGATCAGCGCTTTCACATCGCCGGATGGAGCCGGCGGAGCAGTCGTCGGGGGCGCAGTGGTGGGTGTGGCCGACGTGGGAGCGGCAACGGTTGGTGGCGCCGTCGTTGGAGGGGCGGTCGTGGTGGGGGTCGTCGGAGGAGCGGTGGTTGGCGGCGCTGCTGTGGTGGTCGGTGCAGTGCTGGGTGCCGGCTCGGATGGATTGGGACGAGTGGCGGCGGCTGTCGAGTTGGCGGTCTCGACGACGGCTTCGGACGTGCTGCGCTCGCCCACTCCGGCAGCGACCGGGACTGCCAGGCAGAACACGGTCACCATGCCTGCAAACGTCAGCGCGGGCGCCCGGCGCTCATGAGGCAGGTGCACCGCCCACAGCCACACGGCCACCGGAAGCGCGAACAGCCAGACCATCGCCTGAACACCTGGGTGCTGCGAACGGAGGTCACTCCAGTTGGGGTGTCGGTCAGGTTTCGCAGCCAATGCCGTCACCGTCCCGATCCAGGTGCTTGCCGTACCCGGGCTCACCGACCATCACGGGAGCGGCGCCGGCGGCCCTCGCAGCGTCGCAATTCTTGTAGCTCACGCTTCCATCCTCAGGTAGGGGCGGGGCTACCGGGGCAGGCGGCGGCGCATAGGCCACTGTCGGAGGAGGAGGAGGAGGAGGAGGAGGAGGTGGCGGTGGCGGTGCGGTCGTCGGTGGTGGCGACGGAGGCGCGGTGGTTGTCGGCGCCACCGTTGTGGTGGGCTTCGCGGTCGTTGTGGTTGCCACGGTTGTCGTGCTTGCCGTGGTCGTCGTTGGCGCCGAGGTTGTCGGGGCGGCCGTGCTGGTGGGACCAACCCGTTCGGTTGTTGTGGTCGCATCAGCGACCCTGATCCCTTGGGGAGTGCGGTTGTTGACGGTCGTGTCGTCTCCTGCGGCCAGTGCGACGAGCGCAACAAGCATGAAGAATCCGGCGGTGCTCACCGCCAGCCATGGCCAGGTTCTCGACCAACCCGAACGTTGCTCCGCAGGCTCGCCATCGTGCATCGAGGCTGGCTCAGACCAAGGAGGAGGTTGGTCACCTGCCCCGGCGCCTGGGCCTTGTGGCTGCGCGTTCCACACCGAGGGATCGGGCGGGGACCCTGGAAACGGCGGTGGCGTGGCCAGTGACGCTGCGTGGGTTCCGGTCGCGGTTGGCGGCCCGACATAATCGGCGTGCTGCTCCGGCGGATACCAACGCCCGTCGGAGGCTAGCCACCAACCCATGTTGCCCTGCTCGCCACTCATGGCTGTCGCTCCCCAGGCGGCCATCCGCCTTGTACAGCGCTCAATCTAGGGCCTGGACAACGTAGCGGCACTTGACGGCTCGAGTCCACCCTGATCAAGCGAAGCTGAGCAGCCGGGACTGCGAGGCCAGATGGCCCGAACCCGAATGCGTCCAGCGGAAGCCCCTGCTCCAAGCGGCTGGGCGTCAGCGCTTCTCGCAAGCGATGTTGTCTTTATCGCGATCGAGTCGGGCATTGAGTTTGTACAGGTTGGCGTCGCGGTGAAAAGTCGTGACCCGAGGGGTCCCTGACGTTCTATCGACGGCTCCTGGCTTGCCCACGCCATGGGGGTAGCTCTTGTTCAATTGGGTGCAGGTCTTGAACTCGCAGCTGGTGAGTCCAAGGGTGGTGGCACTTAGCAACATGGCGGCGAGTCCGAATCTTCTCATAGCCGAACCATACTCATCGGTTCGCTGGTGAATGCCATTAACTGTCACGTATTCAGCGCCGCACGCGCGGCCGGACTCAAACCCCGAAAACGCAGGAGGTTCGAAGTGCCGGCTGCTGAAGCGTGTCGATGTGCTGCTGGGTCAGCTTGCTGCCGTTGCGGTCACCCGGTCGGCGCTGGCGATTGCGGCGGCGCCCAGTTGCATGAGGCGTAGGTCGCCGACGGGTGTGCCGCCGCCGCGGTTGCAGACCATGGCGATCGCGAGTTCTCGGCTGGGGGCGGCCCAGGCTCCAGAGCCGCCGAGACCGAAGTGGCCGAAGCCTTTGGGGCGCCTCCCCGACTGGTCATCACGCGGTGGTAGCCCAGTCGCCATTTCATGGGCACGATCAGCACCAGGTCGGGCCGGTTGTTCTGCTCCTCGCCAACCTTCTCGACCGTCTCGGGTGACAGCAGCCGCACGTCGCCGAGGGTGCCTCCGCCGGCGAGGGTGGCGTAGAGCGCCCCCAGGGAGCGGGCGGTGAAGAATCCGTTCATCGACGGCACCGAGGCGTCCATGATCTCGGGACCGGCGAGGACGTCCTCCATTCCCCGGGGCAACAGGGCGTTGATGACGCGGCGGGGGTTGATTGGTGAGCGCACCAGGCTGAGCCCCTTGGCCAGTTGGGTTGCGACCACCTTTTCGGCCCGGTAGGCGGCGGAGGGGAGTACCGACCGGGTGCTCTTCATCGGCACCAGCGGTGCGACGCGGTGTCGTTCCTCAGGTGGGCATCCCAGGAACAGTCCGTCAAGGCCCAACGGCGCTGCCAGGTCGTCGGTCACCACCTGGGCCAGGGACCGGCCCGTCACCCGGTGGACGATCTCGCCGACGAGCCAGCCGTAGGTGACGGCGTGGTAGCCGGTCTTGGTGCCGGGTTCGTAGGCCGGTCGTTCCCGCGCCAGGGCATCGACCATGTGGTCCCAGTCCAGCATGTGGTGGGCGCTGTCGATGATGCTGCGAAGTCGGTGCAGGCCGGCAGAGTGGCTGAGCACGTGACGGACGGTGAGGTTCTCTTTGCCGTTCTGGGCGAACTCGGGCCAGTAGGTGGCCACGGGCGCGTCGTAGTCCACCAGGCCGGCGTCGGCCTGGAGGTGCAGGGCCGCCGAGGCGACGCCCTTGCTGGTGCTGAAACACATCGCCAGGGTGTCGGCGAGCCATGGGTCGCCATCGTCGGTGCGCAACCCGCCCCACAGGTCCACCACCAGTTCGCCTCGGTGGTAGACGGCCAACGAGGCCCCGCCTGTGGTGCGCCCGAGTTGGTTCCTGAATGTCTCGGCCACGTCGATAAAGCCGGCGCTGGAGTTTCCCTGCATCGTGACAACACTGCCACATTTCGAAAGATCGTGGCTCGTCGCGGCGTGCAAGCCGAATCGAATCAGCTCATGCTGCGAAGCCATCCCCGGATGTATTTCGCAGCTGATCGGTAGTGGCTTGGCCCGCTCGCTTCGGCCCAGCGGCCTGTGGTCCAGTGGTTCTTGGCCGGCGCCATCGGGCCTCCGTACAGGTCGGCGTCGGACCTCTCGTCGATGAAACCTACGAGCCGTTGGTGACCTTCGGCGAGCATCGATCGGGCCTGCTCCCAGTCGAGACCCGCTTGCTTCGAGCGCAGGTCGGCGTTGTAGCGCTTCGTCTCGTTCCCCTTGTAGCCCTCGGCCGGAAAGAACACTTCCCTGCCAGCGCGAGCGTCTTCGTGCCAACCGAAGAACAGGCGACGATACGCCGTGACCTCGATCCAAGCACTCGACGCCTCAGCCTGACGTGGATATGCATCGCTGGTTCATGTCGCGATCCTTCACCGGCTCATCCCGACGCACCGGGCGGTCCCTCCGCCTCATCCGCAGCGTTGTTGTCGGGGGCGTTGTCGACGGCCACTGCCTCTACCTGTTTTCGGACCTTCGTTATCTCGGTGCCAACCGCCCCTCCAGAAGGTGTCATGCCGGTGAGGTCGGACTCGTCCTGCTCCACGTGGTGCCTGCGACCGAAGCCTTCAGGATGTCCCCAGCGTCTTCGCTCGCTCGGTGGACCACGGCGTTCACATTCGCCGATTGTTCGCTTCTCAGCCCAAATCCGCATCCGGCCAGCGAGACGGCGAGCACAGCGAGCACAGCGAGCACGAGGCTGAGCCGCATGATCACGGGAGCAGGCTCACGGCCGCTGAAGGTCGGTCAAGCAGACAGTTTGATCGAACGCTCACCGTAGTTGTTCGTTGTGCAGGGAAAGCCGGCGAGGGCGCTTTTGCGCTCAGGGATCCGTAGGCGGGGTCACGGTCCACCCCGCTTCCGCGAGGGCCGCTGCGGCATCCTCAGGGTTACGCCGTGCCGCCGCCTTGACCTGGACCTGGGTCCACGTCGCCCGATGCTCATCGATCACAGCCCGCCAACCATCTCGCGGCTCAACCATCTCCTCAGTGATCGTGAATGCAAGCAGATCCTCCAGCGTTGGTCGAAAGCGTTTGCCACCAACGGGAAGGTGCAGGTCCCGCAATTTGCGGCGCTTGCGCTCGTCACCGAGATAGATGTCGTCGAGGTCGTCCCGCTGACCGGCCACGTGAAGGTGCGAGCCCGGAAACTGGTTGGTTGGATCTCGCACGTAGTCGATCCCGACAAGCAGCTCGTCGTCCGCCATCTCAGCCGACGTGTACAAGCTCATCGTGCTTTGCGTCATCGTGAGGTAACGCCCCTCAGGGTCGAGCTCGCAGTAGTGCGCAAGGTAGAGGTAGACGAGGGCCTTTCCGCCCGCCGGGGCGAGTGGGATAGGCCTGGGGTCCGGGCGCAGCTTTCCGACGTTCACCCCAACGACCGCATGCCCGGACGAGGTGGTGAGCGTCGAGACTCTGACTCCATTCGTGACCGTTGCGTTGAGAAGATGCGACATCTTTTCCGCGAATCGACGTACTTGGCTTCCCAGGTCATCCTTCACGGAGGGGTGGGGCTCAGCCGCGACCCAGGCCGCTCACCAGGAACCATGCACGGCGCTGGGCCTCGGAGGCGAACCGCCCCAACTTCGCCTGTTCCTTCAGGTCGTCCAACCCGATGCCCAAGACTGCGAGGGTCGTCCGAACGATCTCGTCGACCTCGGCCTCGGTTGCTTCCTCGTGGGTTTCGATCGTCGTCGTCATGGTCACCTCTGCGTCGTATCGATGACCACACCCTACGCAGGCGGTGTGACGTTGTGCCGCCGGAGTCATGTCCGGGCGAGTTCTCCTTCAGACACCGGCCTCGTCGGTCAAGGTCGACTGCTAGGTGGCGGCAGCTTGCTCGGCAGCGGTCGTCTCGATGTCGGGAATTGGTTCGCTGGTCAGCAGTTGCAACCACCCGCGCGTAAGCCGGGCGTGGTCAATGAACGTAGCGACCAGCACCAAGTGCTCGTGGGAGCAGCGCCTTCCACGGCATCGGTGTCGTGGCGGCGAGGTGCTCGGCACGTACATGGCGTTGCCGGCATAGTGCCATGAAGGTTATGTCCATTGCCGTGGCAGCGGCGTGGCTCGAGGATCACCCCAAGTTTGAAGAGCAGCCTTGAAATGGCGTACCTGGCTGACAACTCCGAAGAGCAACTCGACCTCTTCGGGGAGGTGACAGCGTTGATGGGTGCCTTGGAGGTGCGGGGTACCCCGCCTACGTCGGTCACGCCGTACGCGGAGTCACGGTCTCGGTGAAGAGCTTGGCGAGCTGACGGACGCTGAAACGGATGAGTTGATCGACCAAGCTCGCAGCTCGTCGATCTTGACGACCAACGAGGCCGGAGCTGGCTGAATAGCGATGTTGCTGGACGCAGGCGTTGATCGCCTACGCACGCGGTGCGCCCGGGTTGAGAGCGCTTCTCGCCAGGGAGCATGACGATGAAACCCCGGTGAAGACCACCAGCGGTGTTGTTGCTCAAGTGTGGTGGGAGGAGCCAGGCCGGCTCGGTTGGCGGTCCTTCTCCGGGGTGTTGCCGAACTACCCCTCGACCCCGATGCTTCACGTCGCATCGGTGTGTTGCTGGGTGTGTGTGGCCTGGCCGACGTGGTCGACGCATCATTGATTGACAGTGCGCGGTCTGGCGACGAGATCCTGACGAGCGATCCCGACGCCCTGGCAACGCTTGCCAGCGCTGCACGCAAGGAGCTGGTCATCACACCGGTGACTACCTAGGGTAACGGCTGGGCATGGTGGCCCGTGGGACGTCGCCGGTCAGATCGACGGTGTGGGCGCGAGCGATGCCCGTTTTTCTTTCTGCAAGGTGGTGCGGGTCGAGTCGACCCCGCCTGCTTCGAGTCGGGCCACTGCTGCCTGGCATGTCGACATCGTCCCAAGTTCGATCCGAATCGGGCCCTGCCTTCGCCATGATGCCCGAACCAGCAATACCTCACCAGCACAGTGAGGTATTGCGGCTGAGTGAGGCAATACGACTTCGACCGACGTGACCGCTGATGCGAGCGTTTGATGCGCTGTGTGCCGTGTTGCCCGTGCGGTCGACGTCCAGGCCGCGGTCGAGACGTAACGGGTGTCACCCGTGGTTCCGGGAAGGTGGACGCCTGCGCTCGTGGCGGTCGCCGAAGCGATCTTGTGCGGCGCCGCATCGGCGGGCTCGCTGCCGCCCCTGGCCTCGCCTCTATGTCGATCTGCGCAACCTCGGAGTACGTGGCGAGGAAGCGGCCGCCCACCTTGTCAAGGTGTTTCGTGCTCGATGAAGATCGGGCACCGAAATTGCTGAGCGTTCGACGTGGCTCTGTCTGACGAGATCGACTGCTTCAGCAGTTTCAACCACCAATGGCCACTCCCAAGGTGCAGGCATCTGGGTGAGGTCGAATCGAAGCATTTGGGGGGCGGCACCCTCTCGCCGGCGGTACGGTGGCGCCATGGCCGTTCTACCTGAGGAGCTCCTGGAACAAGCACTCGAACTCTCGCCTACCGATCGAGCGGAGCTCGCGGCTGGGCTATTGGCGAGCCTCGACGGGGACTTCGCGGACGGCGCCGAAGTCGAACGGCTGTGGACAGCGGAGACCGAAAGGCGCGCCTCTCAGATCGCTTCTGGCGAAGTAAGGCTCACCACGTGGGAGCACATGGCGGGGCGCGTCGACAGGCTGCGGTCCGCCCCCACGGAATGACCCTGCCGGTCAGGTTCCATCGTTGAGCGACGAATGACCACGTCGGGCTTCCCGTACGCCATCCGTTACCGGGTAATAGAAGGCGTGGTAGTAGTGATGGCCGTGTATCACCAGCGCCGACACCCAGACTTCGGCTCCTCCCGGTCCCCATGAGGTTGTGGCAACGGGAATCTCCGTTCACATCAGCCGAGGCGGCGGGGCTTCTCGGAATGTCTCGGACCCATCTCGTTCGCTTGTGCGACGAGGGACGCATCGAGAGCTACAAGGTCGGCAATGCCCTGCGCATCTCGTCCGACGAGGTCATGCGAATCCTGACCGCCCGGGGACAAGTCAAGACCGAGGCACGCGAAGCGGCAGCTACCGCCGATCAGCGTCGTCGTGCCCGTGCCGCACGCGTTGCTGGCTTGGTGTAGAGCCTCAATGGTCAGGCTTGGTGGCATGCGACTGCGGCAGCGCCAGACTCTCTCCCGGCGGATGAACGCCCATTCCTCGAACGAGTCGCCATCGGACCGCCCCAAGCTCGTTCCAATTTGGCCGTGTCACCGGACCGTCAAGGCCACCCTGGTGGCTATGGCGGTGCACCGTTGAGCACGTTCGACTGCCTTGCGGGCGACAGCCTCGGCGACGCCATCCGGGTCGTATTCGGCCTTGCTCTTTAGCGGTAAGAGCCGCCGCAGGTCTCGCTCGACCATCGAGCCGTCGGGCCCGGCCTGTCGAAGCAGCACGAGTACCTGCTGGTGGTCGTCGCCCGCTGCCCGTTTGCCAAGCCTCGCGCCACACACCGCGTCGGCCGAATTGATGCCTGCGTGGATCGCCAGGTTTAGGCACTTCGGCTCCGTCGGTAGGAGGCAAGGTCGGAACCCAGGATCAGCAGCCCGTCCGTGCTGACCTGACGGAGTAGGTCGCTACCTTCATCGAGCCGGGTCTCAATTTCAGCGGGACTGTACTCAACGATCTCGACCGCATTGCCCGTGAGGCGACCAACCCCGTTGCGCCAGTCATCGAGCTGGTTTGCCCAACCCTCGTCATCCTCATCGATCTCGGTTGGGCGTACCACGAGGACATCGATGTCACTGCCCGTCCTCGCCTCTCGTCGTGCGAACGAGCCGAAGACGATGACGCTCGCGGGTGGATTCGGCATGGCCGAAGCCATCCGGCCAATTTCGCCCAGCACGTTGTCGGTCGCATGGGCCAGCGAGATCAGCGAACGGGCGGCAGTGTGCTCACGTACGAGCCGAAACTGTGATGATGGCGGAACCTCTCGTCGTTCGACGACACCAAGGTCGACAAGCCCGGGCAGAATCCGGGAAGCCTGTGCCGGGCTGACGGCTGAGAGCTGAGCCACTTCGCGAAGGTTGAGCTCGGCAGTGGTTTCGACGAGGGTGGCCAGCACTCGACCTTGGGCGCCGGGAACGATCGCCTCGATTGGTCGAACGAAGTCCACGACTCAAACCTACCATGATGCGAACAATTATGAAATGGTCGTTCCTTATTTGATAGACATCGCCCGTCGGTCGCTGCTTGACCACCGGGAGCGCTGCGAGGTTCTCCTCGCCGGTCTCCGGCCCGTCGATGCCCAGCTGAACCGTGGCGTCTTTGGCGGTACCGGATCGCATTGGCAACCCTTTGAGCAATGGAAGTGCAGCGTTCGGACCGTTCGACGGTCTTGCGGGCGACGCCTTCTACGACTCCATCCGGGTCGTACTCGGCCCTGGCTTTCGAGTTGGGTCCGCCCGCGGCGGTCCCGCTGACCGTGACTGGACGCGCTCACACGGGGTCGGTGGCGAGATGGTGCGCCTGTCTCGCCATACCGACGGAGGGAGGGTTGTGAGCATGCACACCGACAACTAGGGTTGTCGGTGTGGAGATCTTGCCAAGTGCCCGAAAGCACGGCGTCTCCGATGACGATATTCGCCATGCCATCGAGAACGCGACGGGATGGATCACACAACCCGATCAGCCTGACTTCACCATGCTGATCGGCCCCGACCGACGAGCTGCTCTGATTGAGGTCGGAATTCTCGAAGCAGGGGAGCAGGACTTCGTGATCCATGCGATGACAGCACGAATTAGGTACCTGAAGATGATTGACTCGCCAAGAGGTGGCCCACAATGAAGACAACCAAGCATCCCAGATCCTCACCGATGAGGACGCCGAGGCCATCGTCGGGTCGTTCGATAACGCGACAGATGATGGCTATGTCGTCGGCGGCGGCGACACGCTGGCCGAGCTTCGGGCAGCGGCAGCGGCTCGGCGTGATGCGGATAGCCGAATCGAGGCAGCTGCCATTCGAGCCCATCGGGAGGGCGCATCCTGGGGAGTCATCGGGGCGCAGCTTGGAATGACGCGCCAAGGTGCTCGCCAGCGATTTGAGCGACTGGTCACTGCCTGAACCAGGCCGCCGCACGAGCTGCGGTGCATGAGGAGTGCGAGGCCGTCCGTATCGCGCTTGGGTGCTCGTTCGTCTAGCGCCTCGACTAGCGGGCGTTGGTCTAGTCGGGTTGGAGCGTGAGCTGTCGGAGTTGCTCGGTCGGCCGGTTGATGTTGTTCCCGCATCGAGTCTGAAGGCCAGCATCGAGCCTCGGTTGCTCGCCGAGGCCATTCCGTTGTGAGGAGTGATCGTCAACGACTCGAGGACGTCATCGCCGCCGCAGATGCAATCTCGTCCCACTTGAATCGAGGGTCGATCATGCCTGATCGTTGCCCTTGAGCAGCATCGCTCCTGGGCGGATTCGATCCGGGGTTCCAGATTGATGCGCTCAGGTGAGTATCGCCTCAAATGACCCCACGCTCTGCGAGAGCCCGCGCGAACTCGGACACGGTCCCAAGTGCATGACGACGTTCGCTCTCGCCAGCGTCGCCCTCGAGAAACGTTGCGTATTGGGTTGGACCCACCGAATCGATGTCTCGGAACTGGTCAGCAACGAGGAGCGTGAGCTGTGCTTCAAGTTCCCCGGCGGAGTCGCCCGCAACCAAGGGGCTTGACGCGACTCGGTCGCTCGCTGCTGCCGGGCCGAGGGCATCGAGCGTCCACACGACGTCGTAGGCATCTTTCGCCTTGTCGCGACGCATGATGGCGTCGGATTTTAGACACAGCCAGGACGCAAGACCGGCGAGCGGAAACTGGTAGGTCAGGTTGCCGGACGCGGTCTCGACGCGTCGCTCGACAGCGATGGTGTCCTCCGGGACGAGATGACCGAATCCGACGGCCAAGGCTGCTATCTCGCCGCTTGGCCCCATGTTCGCGATGGCCGGCGTGTCGCTCGCCGGGCCCTCTGGGCGTCCGCCAGGGTGCGAACGGGACAGAGCAGTTCCACCTGGACCCGAGCATTCCGGTGGCGGCCCACCCACCTCCACTTGATGTGCCGATCGCCCTCGATGTCGGCTTCAAGACCAAGAGACCGCAAGCCGTCGATGATCGAGTCGTAGTAGTCGGCCGTCTCGCCGTCGAGGAGATGCAACGACAGGTGAAGGTCGAGATCGGCAGTACCAACGTGAGGCTCGATGCCGGTCGGTGGCACCTCAACGAGGAGGCCTGGGACCGCTCCGCCAACGATCGCCAGATGGTGCCCGCCGAAACCGCTGCCAAACGATCGAAGCACGTCGGCTGCGATGCCCAGGAGCCGTTCGCTCATTGGGTCGTCATACGAAGACGCCCGTGCGTTGTCAGTCGCCATGGGTCACCACACTCCACATCTGAGCGGCATACTCAGCCCCTCGTTGTTCGTCATGCAGATCGCACCAGATCCGCACCGGGTGCGCCGCCCAGGCGTTGAAGTCGTCGAACCGCTCGTAGTGGCGCCGAGTGACGCCGACACGCCACTTGTCGTTGGAGAGAACGACGTTTGCGGCCTCATCGGGAGCCGGTTCAAGGCCGAGCGCTGCCGCGACAGCAACGAGGCTGCGATCTCCAACCGCTACCCAAGCCCGCAGATGCTTCGGGGATGCCGTACCGAGAACTCCGACATATGCCGCGCCCACACGACCGGTCACAGCAAGCTCAACCTCAGAGCGATCGGCCGCTGCCGACAGTCGAGCGGCGACGTCGAACACGGTGCGTCCCCAGAGATAGCCTCTCAACGTCTCGGGGCCCGGCCACCCCGTACCTTCCGCAAGGAGCCGCACCAGCGCCACGCTGTCGACCAGCTCGACCGACACCCGGGCGCCCTCACGATGTTTGACGACCAGTCCGTGTGCCTCCAACTGGGACACGGCCTTGGATGCCGACGGGAGGCTGACCCCGGTGCTCGCTGCGAGCTCGCCGATGGAGGGCCGCGACTCGTCCATCGCCTGCACAAGAAGCTCCTGGGCCACCAGCCCGTGACCCTTCTGCAGCGGTAGCGCTGCTCGATGGCGCCTGACCTGTTGCCCGAAACGACCAGCGCTTACGTCGACGCGTGGCCACGCGATCTCAGCGATCCCGGAAACGTCCACAAAGCTGACACCCGCCTCGCGGAGCTCCGCCCGCCATTCGAGTGGCACAGACCCGGCAACCAGCACAACCCGACCTGGTCCGGCCTGGCCCGTCGCACCAGCGATCAACGCTGGAGCATCTCGGTACGAGCCGGGATCGACAACCTGGACATCGAGCACGATCCCGTCGTCGAACTGAAGCTTGGATATGCGCCCTCGCCGGACGTCAAGGCCTTCGAACGTCGTCTTCGACGCGTCAACCCACGGCAGGTCGAGCATCAGTTCGGCAGCCATGAGTTGCATCATCTCACAACAGGACTCTAAACAGAACATATGCCCCTAAAACTCGGTATCCGTGCACTTGGGTTTCTGTTTAGTGACCCGTGCAGATCCAGAGAAACAGGCGCCAAAGTTCATGGTGACCTCCGCGGCGCCCTGCTGATCACATCGCAAGTATCGGGTGTGACGTTCTAGCGCCGGCATGTCGGTCGCTGGAGACTCAGGCGATGCCAAGGCGCCTGGCGGTCTCGGGGCCAAGTCCGTGTTCCCCAGCGATCACGTCGCCGTCAGACCGGCGCGCAGCGCGGGCAGCGGCCAACTGGGCGGCAATTCCGTCCAATCAGCGGTCGGCGAGCTGCTCGAGATGGACCAGTCCAAAATCTCGCGGCTCGAGCGGCGCAGCGACATGCTCCTCTCCACCCTCAAGCGGTTCGTCCAAGCCACCGACGGCGAGATGCACCTGGTCGTGACTTACCCGGACGGCGGCCCCGTCGAGTTGTTGACCTTCTCCCCATGGTCACCAGCCGTTTCGCGTGCGTCGCGGACCGTTTCTCCGAACTCCAGCGCAAGTCGCGCAGCAGCGTAGGTCTCATCGAAGTTGGCACGCTCGGCGGCTACTTCGCCCCGTTTCGGCTCAGGCCTCTGGGGGGAGATGCAACCAGATCCCGGCCTCGAAGCCGCCCCGTTCTGCCCGCTTCTTCCCAGCCGCCGTTTCGATGTCGCCCCAAGGCTGGCCGAGCTCCGAGGCGATCCCCTTGAGCACTTCGAGCACGTCGGCGAGTTCTTCGCGCTGTTCGGCAGGAGAGGCTGCCGTGCGGAGCTCGTCGCTCTCCTCCTGCAACTTCGCCAGCAGCGCCGGTAGACGCTCGGCCTGGTCGAGCAGGCGGGTGGTGGCCTGACCGCCGGCCGCCTCGATGATCTCCGGTATGCGGTCGCGTACGAGCTTCCCGTCGGTGTCCATTCGGACCATGGTTCCATGGTTGGGTTCAGAACAGCGGTGGCAGTTCCTCAGGGGCCAACCATGGAGTTCTGACTCCTCCGGCGGTTGCCTCGATGCGGGCTCGCTCCAGCGTCTTGGCTCGTGCGTTCGCCGTGCCCCCCGTCTGGGCGATGAGCGTCGGGCGGAGCGGGTGTTGGCTGGCGATCAGGTACTCGTTGCGTCGGTGGAGTCGCTCGTCGGGCGGACGGTCGGACTTCTCGTGCCAGCCGTTGCACCGGGCACATGCCAAAACCAGGTTCCACACCCCGTCGACCGGGGCGTTGCCAACTTCGGCGCCGAACGACCAGGCGAAGACATGGTCAACCTGGGCCTGGCTGCCCGTCGAGCCATCGGTTGAGATCGGGGAGTAGCAGAAGAAGCAGACGCCCTTCTGGTAGCCGTTGAGGGCGCCACGGATCCCGGTAACAGCAGTCCGACCCCGTCCGACGGTCCTGAGCGATTGCAGGTCGGGGTCGTAGCTGACCGTCAGCAGGTGGCGTGGAAGGTTCAGTTCCCAGGCCGCTTCGACCAGTTGCCAGCGGCTCTCGGTCTCCTCGGTCAACGAGGTTTGCTTTGCCTCTTCAAGGAGCCGGTGCATCTGATCGGTGAGTCGGATTCCGCCACGGTTCGAACGCTCGTCGAGGAAGAACCGCTGATCGATTTCCAAGCCGTCGAGCACATGGAAGGCGTCGATGACGTTCTGGAACCCCAACCGGCGGGTGGTCTCGATCAGATCGTCTTCGCCGAGCTCGCCGGCGTTGTGGGCCCGGCACGCGTCAAGGAACTTGCTGCGCTGCGATGTGCCTTGCCGATCTACCATCCGAAGGTGTCGACAGACGTGTCGGGAAAACGGAACGGCCAGTTCGTCGAGGGTGACCAACTCCCGATCCTGGGCGCCCAGCTCCAGCAGCGACCGCCCCAAGGCCAACTTGTACGAGGCGACGTTTCGGCCTCACAGGATCTGCGCCCGCCAGTAGGAATCGAGCGATGGCCGCTCGTCGGTGAATTGTTCGACTGCCGTTCGGTGTATCACTCAAACAGTTTGATCGAACGCTCACGGTGGAAAACGGTCTTGTTGGAAGCGAATGCAGACCAAGACGAAGGTCAGCGAGAACGCATTGCGGAGCAGCCACACCAACGGTGGCAAGCCGCTAGGCGATTACGCCTGAACGGGCGACGAACGCCACGTCAGAAAAGGCGTAGCTGGCTGTATCGCCGTGTGGCGTCGAGTCACGAATCAGCTCGGTCGTCCAGTTCGCATCCGGAACGGCGCATATTGGGGCGAGTGCGTGCCGATTAGCGCTTTGCAGTTCGCCCAACTGCCACCGTCTGGACTCGAACGTCGACCTTGAAGCTCGTCGACCGTCAGCACGACTATATGAAATTAATCATCCGGTCAGTGACGACTCTGTCATCAATTATGCGAGGCCTGGAGAACGGGCAATAATGACTAAAAGACGGTTGATTTTGTCCATAAATCTAAACCAAATTCCCTCTAAACTGGGGGCGTGTCACTTAGTTCCGCCGGGTCTAAGTCCAGAGCAAGAGCGTCCCTTAAGGCGTCAAGCGAGAGACGCGGCTCGTCGTTGCTGCCTGACTCAGACGAGCCTGGGGACCAATAGGAAGAGTGGGCCTTGAGGGTATGAGTGCGAATCCAGTTTGGTCCGCGCACCGCGACGTCGAGCACTCCTGGCCCGAAACAGGGAGCAAGGGGGCCACCCACGAGATCGCCAGCTACTCCGGCCCATGTTGGCATATAGAGGTTGGTCCATCTTGTTGGGCCGAAAGGGGCACCATGGTGAGGAGCTCGGAGATGGAAAGAGTCACTGGGCGCGCCGAAAGGCTTCCAAATCTGATACGAAAAGCGATCTAAAGAGCCGTGCTCCTCGTCGATAATTGGTGGACAGGTAGGAAGCTCGCGCTCCACTTGTCGTTGGATGAGATCGTCTGAGTCCTTCGCTAGTAGTAACGGTGCGTGAGTTAAGGGGCTGCCAACTGTAATTAAATCCGTAATCCGCCAAGCATTTCCCAACTTTGACATTTCTTGAAAAAGCTCCCACTGGGCATTTTGGTATTCTTGTACCAGCGATATCCTGCAGTCTTTGGTACTGGGATTCCGCTTGAGTTGTTCGCTTAAAGCATTTGCTAGCCGCTCCGCCTCGGCCAGTGCTGACTGTTCGCAGGGTTGAGGTCTACTATAGGTCGAGTGCATTTCGGCCCAGAGCTGCCTTAAGAGATCGTAGGCGATTACGCTGCCGAGACTGTGTCCGACGACAACAATTCGCTCATATAGCGGTTCGCCCTTTGGGCCTTTTGCATCATGGAGGCTTCGGAGGAGCTGTAGGCCCTCATCACGAATTGTTCGCCGCATCTTAATATTTTCGGGGATCGGACTGAGGTATCGTGCGGCATCGCCCAGCGACTTCACTAAAAAACCCTGCACGATGGCCCAAACGGTGGTGAGACAAAACCCAATCCAGATGTTGCTCGCCACTCCGGTATCGGGTGCTTTGCGAAGGAACCACTGAAACCAGAAGGCCAGCCCGGCCACGAGAAGGCCCCAAGACAAAAACCAGATCGTTTTAAGGTTAGGTGGAATTTTGCTAGGCTTGCGCAATAGTAACGATTTTGTCCATCCGGCTACGTGGGCCAATGTGGTTCCATCGACTTGAGAAGCCCAGTAGTACTCAAAAAAGTGCGTGCGTGGCTGCTGACGGTTCTGGAGTGTACGAAGTTCGAGCGTTCCCGATAGCGGGTCAGGCTTGCTAAAATACTGTGGGCCAGCAGGGGCGCTAGGTAGTACGGACGCTACGAAGCTGCGTACCGTCCCCATGGGTTTCTGCTCGCCGATACCATGAATCACAACGACTGCTTGAGTTCTTCGTTTCCTCATTCGGAGTACCCATCCCGTAGATGCCCGATGGCGGCTGATACCGAGAGGCCATCCTCTCACTAACTAGCCATCGATGCACCCAAATTGCGGAGTTCCCTGTCCGGCCACTGAGCGCTGTCTTCCAGCGGATGCAGAGCTGAGCAGTTCTTCCGGTCGTTAAGAGCGTGGTACTCAAGGCTCGGCCCAGGTCACCATCGCTGACGACCTGTCATGGAGTGAGTCGCGATGCAGGAACTGCCCTCCCCCGAGGGAGGGAACCTCGGTAAGGCGAAAAGGAGACCGCAGCTAGCTTGCTGGACGTCGCCAACCTGCTGGCCATTAATTGATTAGGGCATCTCAACGAGCTCCCAGCGCTGCGACGCGGTCCTCGCTTGCAAGTCTTATTCCCGAACTTCAACCCTCCGGTCCTTCCGACCTTTCCGGCGGAGGGGGCGAAACCGTGAAGGGCTGCGAGCCACGCTCGCAGATTGGCGGGAATGAATCGTCGGGTCTCGCTAGTCGCTACCGTGAGAGATCGCAGTCCTAGGGGAGTGGGTTTTGGCAGAGTCGGCGACAAGCGCGCAACAACTGGATCTCATCGCAGCGGGTTCACGCGTGATCGTGCGTGACCAGGACTGGCAGGTCATCGAACTCGAACGACATTCGATGGGAAGTCGGGCGATCGTTCGTTGCATCGGCCGGAGCGAACTCGTCCGCGATCAGGCTGCATCGTTCTTCTCGGATCTCGATGTTATCGAGCCGGAGGATCCGACTCGAACCCGTTTTCGCCTAGATACCTCCCCAAGCGGGGTCGAGACCAGGCTGGTTCTTGAGAGCGTTCTCCACCGGACCCCAGTCCCCGTGTCGAATACGGATCTCACCGTCGGCCACCTGCTGCTCGCTGATGATCTGCCATTCCAACGTGAGCCGTTCCGCAAGGCGACGACGCAGCTGCAGCCCCGGCTCTTGATCGCCGATGCCGTCGGGCTGGGCAAGACGATCGAGGTTGGGATGCTCCTTGCTGAACTTCAACGACGCGGCCGAGCCAACCGGGTGCTGGCCGTCGTACCTCGGCACATCCTCGATCAGATCCAACACGAGCTGTGGTGCCGCTGTGCCTTTCCTCTCGTTCGACTCGACTCTGAAGGAATCCAGCGGGTCCGGCAGAGGATCCCGGCAGGTCGCAACCCGTTCACCTACTTCAACCGTGTCATCGTCTCGATCGACACAATCAAGAATCCCAGTCGATACCGGCACCATCTGGAGCGCGTCCGTTGGGATGCCGTGTGGATCGACGAAGCCCACAGCGCGACCAATAGGGCGAGCCTCCGCAGTCAGGTCGCTCGTGTCCTCGCACCTAATGCCGACGCGCTCATCCTCACGACCGCGACACCGCACAATGGAAAATCGGAGTCCTTCGCCGAGTTGATCTCGCTGCTCGATCCGACGGCTGTTCCGGACCCAAAGGAGGTCACGGCCGAGGACATCGAGCACCTGGTCATTCGTCGTCACAAGAAGTCACCCGACGTCGAAGCGGTCATTGGCGACCGGTGGGCCGAACGCGCCGAGCCCGTTCCGGTCGCCGTAATACCGAGCCCTGATGAGGAAGCGGTCTTTGCAGAACTGAGCGAGACCTGGCTGAACCCCGAGAAGTCCGCCCCCTGCGAGGATCGCCTCTTTCCTTACACCTTGCTGAAGGGAGCGCTCTCCTCACCAGCCGCGCTCTCCGAGTCGATCGATAACCGCCTCAACAAATACGGGACAGCGGTTCCGCTTGATCCGTCGACCCCGACTGACTCCCCAGAGGTCGAAGCGCTCCGCCGCCTCCGAGTCAAGGCCCAGGAGGCGATGGACAACGCACCAGCCAAGCTCGCGAAGCTTGTCGCCACGCTCCGCGAGATCGGGGTTGACAAGGAGTCGAACGTCCGAGTTGTGATTTTCTCCGAGCGTGTTCGCACCCTTGATTGGATCGCTGAAGCCGTTCGGGACGAACTCGGGATGGCTGACAAGCAGGTCGAGACGTTCCACAACTCTAAGAGCGACGAGGAGCAACAACAGATCGTTGAGGCGTTCTCGATGGCCTCGGCCCCGATCCGTGTCCTCGTGACGTCCGATATCGCGTCTGAGGGCGTGAACCTTCACAAGCAGTGCCATCACCTGATCCACTTTGACCTCCCTTGGTCGCTGATCACCCTCGAACAACGCAACGGCCGCATTGATCGCTATGGCCAACTCCACCGCCCGGAAATCCGCTACCTCATCTACAACCCTGCCGATGAGGAGACCGCCAGCGACGTTCGTGTCGTGTCGAAGCTCGTCGAGAAGGAGAACACCGCCCACAAAGCGTTGGGTGATGCAGCGTCTGTCATGGGGCTCTACAGCGAATCGGCTGAGCAGAGCGCGATTATCGATGCCCTGCGTAAGCGCACCACCGACGAGCGAGAAGCGGCGCTTGAGGAAGCCGTGCCGACAGCCAACACCTTTGATCCGTGGGCGTTCGCCGGCCTCGACACCCCGCCTGAAGCAGAGTCATCAGCGCCTCCGGTTGCCACGAGCCCGGTCCCTTCGCTCTTCAACTGCCCGGATGACTTCCTCAGGGTCGGAGCCACCCTGGTCTACGGCGACTTGAGCCAGATCGGCTGGGAGACCGACGGTCAGGTCCTGAGCTTCGAGCCGCCCCAGGATCTCTTGCGCCGACTCGATGCGCTCCCGCAGTCATACTTGCGTCAGCGCAACCTGGCCGGTCGACTGCGACTCACCACCGACCAGCGTGTGGCCACCCAATCGCTCGATGACGCCGTCAATGCCAAAGCCGATTCGGGAGACACCGGAACCGCCTGGCCCGAAGTCCACTACCTCGGTCCTCAGCATCCGGTACTCGACTGGCTTGCGGACAAACTCCTTTACCGGGTCCAACGCAACGAAGCCATCGCCATTGCATGTGCAGTCGACGCCCCCACCGTTCTCGTCTCCGGTGTCTGGTCCAACAAGCTCGGTGAGCCGATCGCCTCTGTATGGCTGGCCGCCACGATCGAGGACGAGATGGTCACATTTGCGGACATGTTCCCGACCCTTGCGGCCGCCGGTGTTGCTGAAGGCATGGTCAACCCTGTCTGGCAAGGCGACATGGCCGTGGTTGAGGCACAGCTCGGCCCGATCGTCACCGCCGTCGAAAGCAACCTTGCGGCGCATATGGAAGGGCCGTTGGAAAAGGTCAGCGAGCGGCTCGAGGCCACGAGAACGAGGCTCGAACGATGGCAGATCAGCGCACGGGCCGTTGCCGATGAGATGAAGCCCGGCCCGCATCGCGACCGTCGTTTCTCTGACATCGATCGGGTGACCCGTCAGATCGAAGGGTTGATTGCCGATAACACAGCCGCCCCATCACCGCTGATCCGCGTCATTGGCGCGCTTGTTCCGAGGAACTGACATGGCTCCTCGGACAAATAAGGCAGCGTCGGCTGAGAAGAGCCTGCCCTCGGTCGTCAACCAGGCCTACTTCAGTGACTACTTCCTTTCGTACCGACTCGACGCCGGTCTCGACGAGCTCTATAAGCGATGGGACGCCGCCGAACGCAAGGGGGACCGTACGGCGAGAAGTCGCGTTCGCGGTCTCTCCAACGCCTTCGACAAGTTTCGGGTCGATGCCGCCCTCACGTCGCCCGATGGCGAGACGGACGACGGACGACTCGATCTCGGTATTTTGTCGACTGACTCGGTTGAGGCGCTCCGCGACCTCAACGACGAGGTGTTGCTGGCTCTGGGCTGGATGCCGAATCGCGACGAGGTAGTGACGCTGACGTCCGGCGACAAGACGCTCGAGATTCCAACTGCCCACGTCTGTGAGACATCAACCGGCCTATTGCTCCTCGCTCTTGACGGGGTCTTCGCCACGGACCCCTCGACGGTCGTCGCTACCAAGACGGCTCCGGCTGGAACGCTGCTCGACCCCGTGCGAGTTGGGGGCAAGGCGGAAGGACGAACCGCCCTCGAAGCAGCTCAGCTCATCTTTACCGCCGACGACCCCCCGAACTACCTCCTCATTACTTCAGGAGGGTCGATCACACTGCTCGATCGCGATCGATGGGGGGAGGGCGTCCTTCTTGCCGCCAACCTCGACAACGCAGTTGCACGGAACGATGACCGAGCGAAAGGTGAACTGTCTGCGATCGCCGCCCTGTTCAGTGCTGACGCCATCGATCCCGATGAGGACGCCCAGTCGATTCTCACTGCACTTCTCGACAAGGCCGCCAATGAGTCGGCCGGAGTCTCGAAGGAGCTGCGACATGGCGTCCGACGCAGCGTCGAACTCCTCGCCAATGCCGTCGTGAGGGACATCCGCCACCGGCAGAAGGGCGCATGGCGACAGATCGATCCCGACGACCTCACCCTCCAGAGTCTCCGCTACCTCTACCGAGTGATCGTGCTCTTGTTCGCCGAAGCTCGTCCCGAGCTTGGCATCCTCCCCGTTGACGACCCGGACTACCAGGCCGGATACAGCCTGGCCAGGCTCCGCGAAACCGCCCTCACCGAGCTTCATGATGATCGAGCTCGTGAAAGTACCCATCTCCAGCAGTCGCTAGCGGTCCTGTTCCGCCTCGTCAACGACGGGTATGAGCCTGAAGCGACCTTGGAGATCGATGCTCGAGGATTGACCTTCCCTGGTCTGGGGTCGACGCTGTTCTCCGAGCGAGCCTGCCCGCTGCTCGACCGTTCCAGGATCACCGACGAAACACTGCAGCAGGTACTCGCCAACCTCTGCTTCTCGAAGGAACAGCGCGGTCGTAGCCGGCAGGCCCTGAGCTACGCGACCCTTGGCATCAATCAATTGGGCGCGGTGTACGAGGGCCTCATGGCCTACAAGGGGTTCCTCGCGACTGAGGAGCTCTTCGAGATTGCCAATGATGGCGACCCTGACAACGGCTCTTGGGTCATCCCGGTCGACCGGGCCAAGGAGTTCCCCGACGACGTGTTTCTCGTCGAGGGAGCGGAGGGGCAGGAGCGACCTGTCCGGTATCGTGAAGGCGATTTTGTGTTCCGGTTATCTGGCCGAGACCGTCAGCGGTCAGCCAGCTACTACACACCCGAGGTACTCACTGAGTTCACCGTCCGCCATACCCTCGACGTGTACTGGGAGGAACATCCCGACTTGGCTGCCGCTGACGTTCTCGAGCTCACCGTGTGTGAGCCAGCGCTCGGCAGCGGCGCGTTCCTCAACGAAGCGATCATCCAGCTCGCCGAGCGTTATCTCAAGGCAGCCCAAGACGAGGCGGGCGAGATTATCGACCCCGATCAGTACCAGCTCGAACTACAGAAGACGAAGGCCCACTTCGCCATCAACCAGTGCTATGGCGTCGACCTCAACCCCACTGCGGTCGAGCTCGCTGAGGTCAGCTTGTGGCTGAACTGCATGTACCCCGGGCTCCGTGCTCCCCACTTTGGCGCCCGGCTCCGTCGTGGCAACAGCTTGATCGGTGCCCGCCGCGCCGTATACACCGTCGAGCAGGCGAAGAAGCAGCCGTGGAAAGGGACGAACCGCAAGCCTGCCGTCGCTCCGACCGAATTTCCCTTTGACGATGTCCCACTCGGCGAGGCATCCGGGATCCATCACTTCCTTCTCCCGGGCGAAGGATGGGGCATAGCTGCGTCCGCCGGCGAGCTTAAGGGTGTCGGCGGTAAGCATCCCAGGCCAGGGCTGGCGGAGCAGTGGTCCGAGACCGTTCGGGCCTGGCGCAAGCGGGCCCACGCCGTGCCGACCAAACACCAGCTCGACCGGTTGCAGGCCCTCGCTCGGCGTGTGGACCGAGCGTGGGCGACCGCCGCTCAAGATGGACGGAATTACCTGCGGGCGAACTCTCGCGCTGTCAACCTCTGGGGCAGGAACTCGGCCAAGTTGCCGTCAGGTGGAAGCGGCAGGTTCAACGATCCAGAAGGTCCGTCTGCTCGACTCCGACTCCTCATGGACGCATGGTGCGCGCTCTGGATGTGGGGTCCGGCGAACGGATCATTGCTGCCCAGCGTCGATGCGTGGATTGAGGCCGGCGAGCTCCTTCTGGGGCAGCCGGACTCGGCAGACACAGGCGAGCTGTTCACGCCGAACGAGCTTGCCGATGGGACCCTTGAGTCGGTCGAGAGTTTCGGGCGGGCCTCGGTGGTGGAGGTCATTCAACGTCACCCATGGCTACGGGAGTGCCGGAACATCGCAGCTGACCAAGCGTTCTTTCACTGGGAGCTTGAGCAGCCGACTGTGTTCGATGGTGGCGGATTCGAGCTCCAGGTCGGGAACCCGCCCTGGGTGCGGCCCCGATGGTCGGATGATTTCGTGCTCGCAGAGTACGACCCGTTTTTTGGTGTAGCGCCGTCGATCACGCAAGAGCAACGGATTGAACGCCGCGGCGTCGTGCTCGCTGCCCCAGCTGCCCGCAAGCAGTACATGACGGAGCTCGCCGAGAACGAAGGTCTCAACGATCTGCTGGGTGCAGGGTCCCGCGAACCGCTCCTTGTCGGACAACAGAACAACCTGTACCTGCTCTTCATCACCAACTCCTGGCGTCGACAGGCCAGCGGCGGTGTGACAGCGCTGCTTCATCCAGAGGGCTTCTTGAGCGACCCGAAGGCAGCGGAACTTCGTGCGACGGCATACCGGCGTTACCGGCGTCACTACCACTTCATCAACGAACTCATGCTGTTCGCAGAGATCAGCGATACGCGTGAGTACGGGGTCCACGTCTACTCATCTGAGCGGGAGGATCCGTCGTTTACGCAGGCAGCGTTTCTGTATCACCCGTCAGTCGTCGATCGCAGCATCGGACACGACGGTACCGGAGAGCTTCCCGGTCGCAAGCTGCCTGCGGGGGGCTGGGACCTTCGGCCACACGCAGAACGGTTTGTCGAGGTCGACGCTGGCACGCTTTCGTCCTGGGCAGCACTCCTGGCCTACAGCGAGCCGCCTTCATCGCCGGTTATCAAGAACGTAACGTCAGCTGAGGCTGCGGCAGCCGAGGCCCTTGGCAGACATTCGCACAGGCTCGGATCTCAGGGCCTTTTCTGGACACGCGGAGTCGAGGAGTCTGCGGCCGAGCGCGCAGGGCTACTTGAGCAACGGACGGACCGGCCCGCTGCATGGACAGACGTCGTTCTTCAGGGCCCACATTTCGGTATCTCCAATCCGTTCCAGAAGGAGCCCAGGCTAAGTGGGCTGCATCAGCAGGACTACGACGAGATTGATCTCAACGAGCTTTCAGAGTCACACATTCCACGGACAAATTGGCAACGCAAGGCAAGCAGGTCAGCGTTGGCGACATCGCTTGAAACGTGGGATGGCATTCCATACTCGGAGAGCTTCCGAGCCATAGTACGAAAGCGCATTCCTTCCAACACGTACCGATCGCTGTTTGTGTCACTCTGCCCGCGTGGGCCGATCGCTACCAATATCTGTTACTTCGGGGGTTACGCAGACGAGACCGACACCGCCCTGCTTGTCGGCGTTTTGTCGGGATTGCTTTCCGACTTCTTCATCCGAATTACCGATACCACCGACGTGACCGAAGGCGTAATTGGGCGACTTCCGGCGATGCGAAAGGAAAGTACGTTCTCGGCGCCTGTGCTCCACCGCGTGGCCCGGCTCAACTGCCTGACCGACGACTTCGCTGATCTCTGGAGCTCGCTACATTCCGAGCATTGGACCGAGGACGATTTCGCCGATAGTGCACGTGCCACCCGCTCTATCGCCTCGCCTCCAACTACCTGGGACATGGGCGTTCCGGTCCGGACAGACCTTGACAGGTGGCTGCTTCTCACCGAGCTTGATGCACTCGGGGCACTTGTGCTGGGAGTCGACCCGGCTGGGTTGACCGCCGTCTACAACTCCCAGTTCCCAGTGCTGCGTGCCTACGAGCATCAGATGGTGTTCGACGCTAAAGGTCGACAGCTCTGCGGCGACTGGCACCAGCACGGATTTCTTCAGGCGCAGCTTGAAGCACAGGCCAAGGAGGAAGGAACCCGGGGATGGGTCAGGGTGTGGGACCGGGTCTCTGCTTACCTCGGGGGAGATCGCGACGTTGATCTCGGGCCGTTCGAACCGCCCTTCACTTCTGCCGATCGGGTCGAAGCGATGACGAGTGCCTACGACGTCTTCGTCGAACGATATGGCCTCGACCCGGCGACACCCAGTGGTTTGGCGTCGTGATTCCGTCTCTTGTTGCTCGGGAGCTTCGTGGCTCGATCGTCGAGTACCTCGCAACGACGTTCGCGCTCTCCGAGGACGAGGCCTACAAGACACTCACCGAGTTTCTCTTGGATGAGGTAGACGGGATCTTCCGTGGTCCGTACCTGCGTGTCCGGCTGCCGTTTGTCGAAGCTCCTGACGATTCGGACCTAGGCCTTGCGTGGGCACCTCCCGGGTTTCGGCCGTACTTGCACCAGCTTCTGGCGTGGCAGCGGCTTTCTGGTCGAGGGCGGACGCCGAAGCCAACCCTGATTACCACCGGGACCGGTTCTGGTAAGTCGGAGGGCTTCCTGATCCCGGCCATCGATCACGCTATCTCTGCTCGTGGTCGGGGCCAGCGGGGCATCAAGGCGCTCGTGCTGTATCCCATGAACGCCCTCGTCACAGACCAGGAGCGACGTATCGCAGCGCTCCTCACGGATCCGGAAGCTCAAGCCGCCGGTGTTCGCGGAGGGGTGTGGATCGGCGATGATGGCTCGATCCGTCCACGTCGGGCGATGGACGGATCGCACCTCATCTCCGACCCGGCAGAACTGCAAGCCGACCCACCCGACATCCTTCTCACCAACTACAAGATGCTCGACCGGCTCCTGACGAACTGGACTCGGCAACGCCTGTGGGCGGCAAATACCCGGCCAACCGACGACGACAGTTGGGAGCAGCCCCTGAAATACCTGGTCCTCGACGAGTTCCATACGTACGACGGCGCACAGGGCACCGACGTGGCAATGCTGCTCCGGCGACTCGGGTATCGCCTCAACACAGCGACCACAGCTTCGCCGCTCACCGGCGTCGGATGTGTTGGCACGTCAGCCACGCTCGGGTCGTCCCCGACAGCAGCGGCCGATATGTGCAGCTTCGCATCCCGCGTGTTCGGAGTGCGGTTCGATGCGTCGTCGATCATCGGGGAACAGCGGCGAACCGTCGCGGAAGTATGCGGCGACATCGACTTTGGGATGCCTGTCCCTAGCCCGGAAGATCTGATCGCTCTCGATCCGCTTGACCTCGACGCGCTAGCCGAGGCTTTCACCGGCGAGGGGTTCGACGACGCCAAGTCCGTGGGCGATCGGTTACTACGGCATCGAGTCACGGCAAGCCTGCTCCGCGTCGCGGCTGACCGTCCCCGCCGGTGGCCCGATGCGGTCGCCGGCGTGGCACAGCAGATCCCCGAGTGGGGCGAGGCTTTGACGCGCGACGTGGACGCAGTCGAAGAAGGCCTCGAGCGGTTTGTCGCCCTGGTTTCGCAGGCCAAGGGCCGCACCAGTACTGGTGGGATCCGACCGCTCTTCTCCGTCGAGGTGCAGCTGTGGATACGAGAAGTCACGCGTCTCAAGCGTCTCGTGTCTGGCACGCCCGGGTTCCGCTGGGCGGACTCACCACCAAACGATCATGACGACGCTACCCACGAGCTGCCATCGGTGTACTGCACCTCATGCGGCCGGTCCGGCTGGCTCGGGGTCGTGAACCGAGCCGGGGGACAGGGTGCTGCGGCGATCGAACGTCTTGTATATGACCACGATACCGACCCCTATCTCGTGTCGGTGCGGGACCGCGAACGGACTAGGACGATGCTTCGAGCCAACGCGCCCGAGCCGGACGTCCTCTGGCTCGACCCCGCCAGCGGTCAAGTCCACAAGGGCGATGACGACAAAGCAACGCGTATCCCTGTGCTCGTCGCCGGGATGACCGGCGAAGAGTCCACCGAAGAATCGCGCGACGAAGCCGCCAAACGCCAACAATGCCCGTCGTGCGGCACCCGAGACGCCATCCGGTTCCTCGGGTCACGGGTCACGACGCTCGCGTCGGTGAGCATCACCCAGATGTTCGGCTCCGACTACGTCGCCGACGACGAACGCAAGCTGCTCGCCTTCACCGACTCGGTCCAGGACGCCTCCCACCGCGCCGCATTCTTCTCGGGCCGAACGCATCGCTTTAATCTCCGGGCCACCCTCTCCGGTGCGCTCCAGTCAAAGGGACGCGTGCCACTTCAGCGCGTCGCCGAGGTCGTCCTCACCAAGGCCGACCAGGGTGATCGCCCGCTCGACGACGTCTTCGCACTCGTCCCGCCCGACCTTCTGTGGGAGGGCTGGTTGGCAGCGTCATGGGAATCACCCGGGACTAACGCCGCCCAGGAAGCCCGCGACGGTCTGGCCGAACGACTCGGTTTCGACGCAATTCTCGAAGCAGGGGTGCGATCGCGTCTCGGCCGAACACTGGAGACCACGGGCACCGCCATTGCCGAGGTGCTGATCACCGACGATGAGTGGACCAACCTCGTCCAGTTCGCCACCGAGGCAGTGCAGGCCAACACCGGCCTGCTCCTCACCGACGCCGTCACCATCCAAACGTGGATCCACGGAGTCATCGAACGCCTGAGACTCCGCGGCGGAATCTTCCACCCGTTCCTCGACCGGTACGTCGCCGAGAATGGCAACCGCTGGCGCATTTGGGGTGGTGGCGACCGTCTCGCACCCAAGTTCCCGAAGGGTATAACCGCGCCTGCCTTCTATTCCTCCGCCAAATCCGATGAGTTCGATCCCGTTACCGGACCGCAAAGCTGGCTCCGTCTCTGGTCGAAGAAGGTGCTGGGAATCGAAGGAGCAGCAGCCGACCAGGCGCTCCGAGACCTTCTCCACCTGCTCACCGAGCAAGAGATCCTCGGCGCCCGGACTTCCACCAAAGGGACGGTGTGGGGCCTTCCCGCCGATCGCATCGAGTTCGTAGACATTGCCCCATCTGTCGACGGGTTTCCCCGGACTGAACTCCGGTGCGAGCTGTGTGCGCACCGGCACTACGCCACACCTGAGCGATTCGACGATTGGAATGGCCGACCCTGCCTTCGGCTGCGGTGCACGGGCACCTATAAACCGGCGTCGACATTGCCGACGAACTACTACCGCCACCTCTACCGGTCCGGGCAGATCCGGCGGGTCGTCGCCGCCGAACACACCGGAATGCTCACACGCCAGCGGCGGGAGCTCATCGAGACCGGTTTCAAGGATGGGGGAACGCCTGATGCCCCCAACGTGTTAGCGGCGACACCCACGCTCGAGATGGGGATCGACATTGGCGACCTTTCGGCCGTGATGCTCACCGCAGTCCCGCCAACGCAATCCAGCTACATCCAACGCGTGGGTCGTGCCGGCCGAAAGACGGGAAATGCGTTCGTTACGACATTCGCCGAGGGTGATCCCCGAAGCCTGTACTTTCTCCACGACCCGGAACTGATGATTGCCGGCGACATCACCGCACCGAGCTGTTATCTCGACGCCATTGAGATCCTCCGTCGCCAGTACCTGGCGTTCCTGCTCGATCGAGCCGCCGAAGGCGCTGACGGTCTCATCCCCAGCGCAGGGCAGATGCCACGAACCATTGGGCAGATCGCTTCGTCCGGGCTCCAACCAGGCGGCTGGCTTGCCGAGATCCTCGAAGCCGGTAGGGCCCGAGACTTGGTGACGCGATTTGTAGGCCTCTTTGGGCAACACCTCGACGCTTCCGTTTCTACGCGTCTGGCCTCCTGGGCCTCCGTCGACATGCGACCTCACGTCGAACGGGTCATCGATCGATGGTGGGTGCACATCAAAACCCTCACCAACCAACGAGACCGGCTGCGCGAACGTGAGAAGCCACTCGTCGCCCTGGAGAACCCGACCGATGAGGACAAGGACACGCTCGGACGGGTCGTGGCCGAGTTGCGGTACACCGCCAGTCGAATCATCCGAGCCAAGAGCCAGGACACTCTTGGTGCACTGGAGAGTCTCGGGTTGCTGCCCAACTACACCCTTTTCGACGACACCGTCACCCTTGAGGTGAACCTCTGGGGTCCGAATGACGGCTACGACCCCGGAGACGAACAGAGCAAACGATTCACGTCAAGGGCGGAGGAATACACCAGGCCAGCTTCCATCGCCATTCGCGAGTTGGCGCCGGGCAACTACTTCTACGTCGATGCGCACCGGGTGCGAATCGACTCTGTCGATAATGGCACCGAGAGCGAACCGGCCCACGCAACGTGGCGCTTCTGCCCGTCCTGTGCTTGGGCATCAGCCGATGTGAGCACCACCGTCGTCACCTGCCCGCGATGCGGATCGAATGGAGTCGCTGACCAGGGTGCCATGCTCACGGTCCTGCCGATGCGGGTCGTGTCGTCGACGGAGCGGGAGACCTCGGCGCGAGTCGGCGACGACAGCGAAGACCGCGAGAAGGAATGGCATGAGGTCCTTACCTCCGTCGATATCGCACCTGACGACATCACCGCCGCTCATCTCCACGCCAAGATCGTGTTCGGCGTCGAGGCGGCGCGAGCCGCCCGTATTCGTTATCTCAACCTCGGCCCGCACGGGTCTCGCTCCGGTCAGTCCCGTCAGGTCCGTATCGATGGCTACGACGCCCCGGTCTCACTCTTCACCGTCTGTCGGCATTGTGGCGGCGTTTACGGCATCCGCGGTGACACACGCGACCCGGAAGACTCGAACCACCACCGCACGTGGTGCAAGGTCCGGTCTGGCGCGCGCAAGGAGCAATGGGACAGCCTCGTTCTCGCTCACGAACTCGTTACCGAGGCAGTCAGAATTCTGCTTCCGGTCGCGGAGTTCGAGGCCATCGAACGGGTGCTGTCCTTCAAGGCGGCTCTGCTCCTCGGCCTCCGGGATTCGTTCGGTGGCGACCCGTCGCACCTCCGCGTGATCCAGACCGATTTCCCAGCTCCCGGTGGCGAGCCGGATGACCGTAACCGATTCGTTCTCGTCCATGACACGGTTCCGGGCGGAACCGGCTATCTCCCCCGACTTGCCGACCCTGAACGACTCCGCGAGATCCTGACCCGCGCTGTCGAACTCATCTCTACATGCGAGTGCCAAACCCGAGGCCAGCCCGGCTGCCACCGTTGCCTCTTCACCGCCGTGGGCCGCCATGAGATCCCGCTCGTCTCGCGCGATGTCGCCCTCCAGTTGCTCGATGAGATCCTCACTGGTTGGGACCTCAAGCCCGCCGAGGATGGCACCATCACCGGTGTCAACCTCTCGAACGTTCGACAATCCGAACTGGAACGGATGTTCAAAGCGCTCCTGCATCGTTGGTCGACGGACGGGCCCGCCCGAGTCACCGCCAGACCCGATCCCGACCATGCGAGCCTCGCCCGCTTCGACGTGCGGTTCCAGGATGGACCCCATTGGGAGCTACGGGAGCAGGTCAACCTCGCTGCCCACGGCACCAAGCCCGACTTCTACGCCACCCGCGTCGACGCCACCGGATCCGCTCCCGTAGCCATCTATCTCGACGGCTGGGAGTTCCACGGCAGCGACCCCGACCAGGTCGATAAGGACTCCACCCGCCGCGCGTCAGTCCGAGCAGGCGGCACCCGGGTGTGGGCGCTTACCTGGCACGACGTGAAGGCGACGCTCACGGCGGTGTCGCAGGGTTTGACGGTCGGTTCGGCAACGCCGTTGCCAAACCCCGTACTCCACTCCTCCGCACAAGGAGCGAAGCAAGCATTCGGTGCCAGCCATCCGGCATTCAGCGCTCATTCCCTCGGTGCATTCGACCAGCTGGTGCACTACCTCGCTCATCCCGATGACCAAGCATGGCGGGCCCTGGCCCTGACCACGAGCCTTGCCCCGGGGAATGGTCACACGCTCCCGGTGGACGACATCGGACGAGCAGTCGATGAGCTGGCCTTCGGCGACGTCGTCCAGCCCTCCGATCACGAAACAGGTATCGCAGCGGTTACGTGGACATCGCAGAGCGGTCAGCACGGCGGCTCCATCCTTGAACGTGGACGTGCTCAGATCCTGACCGCCATCGTCTCGCACGACACATCTATTGAGCCCGACAAGGCAAGGTGGACTGACTGGCTCCATCTTGGAAACATCCTCCAGTTTCTCGATGAGAATGCGGTGATCACGACCACCCGGACCTACAGCCACACGGAGTCAGCTTCAACCGGTCCGGTTCCGTCGACACAGTTTTCATCTTCCGATGAGGATCTCCTCGCCGACGTCTTCGATGCCGCTGCCATAGTTCTCGCCGAGCATGCGATCGATGCCGGTTGGTCCGACTTCGAGGTTGCCTTTCCTGCAGGGGACGCTGACGACACACCGATCGAGGTCGCCTGGCCAGCCAGCAAGGTTGGGATTCTGCCAAGCAATGTTGCCCGGCCGACCACCCTCCTGGAATGGGATCTTCGGAGCCCTGCTGGATGGACACAAGAGTCTCTTGTCGAGACCCTCGAGCAAGGAGTTCGCTGATGGCCACGCTCTTATTCGCCAAGGAGTTTTTGGACGACTTCGTCAAGCTCGAACCCCCGTTCGACAGAAGGTTCGCAAACTGCCAGGCAAGTTCGAGGACGCTACACACACCGGAGTGCACCTCGAGAAGCCAAACGCAACCCGGGATGACCGAATCCGCACCGTTCGCGTCGACCAGTCCGTGCGAGGAGTCGTCGTTCGTCTCGGGGGTGGTAAGTACGCGCTCCTCCGTGTGCTTCCACACGATGACGCATACGAATGGGCGGAGAAGCAGAAGCTCGCGATCAACCCCGTCACCGGTCTCGTCGAGATCCTCGACATCCCTACCGTTGCTGCCCGGGTGGAGGCGGTCACGGCCTCGGAGCCGGTCAATGCCCCGAGCCTTTTCGCTGAGAGGCGCGATCGCGAATTCGCTGCCGTCGGCATCGATGAGGAACTGATCTCCGTGCTCCGTCGAATTGTTGACGAAGCTGAGCTCTACGCCATCGCTAACTATCTCCCGCCAGCGCAAAGCGACGCCGTGCTTATGCTTGCCGACGGTAAGACCACCGATGAGGTCTGGGAGGCGCTCTCTCAGGACTACGACCTCACGGGTGATCCGGTCGATCCCGAAGACATCGACGTTGCGCTCGAACAGCCGGGCACCAAGTCGGCATTCGTCGTCACGACCAGTGACGAGGAACTTGTTGGGCTCCTGTCCGGCGATTTTGAGGCCTGGCGAACCTTCCTGCATCCGGCACAGCGCGCCCTTGCGTATCGCCCCTCGTATCCAGGGCCCGCCAAGGTGACTGGCGGCGCCGGTACGGGCAAGACGGTCGTCGCTATCCACCGGGCGCGCTTCCTTGCCCAACAGCTGATCGACGCCGACGACTCGAACGGTCGTGTCCTGTTAGCGACCTATACAAACAGCCTCACCGACAACCTCGACCGGACGCTCCGCGGGTTCTGCAGCCCCGAGCAGTACCGCCGAATCCAAGTGTCGACCGTAGACTCGTTCGCACGAAAGGCCCTTTCCGTCTCGAAGACCCGCGTGCGGGTCGTTCAGACGGACAGGCTTCAGGATCTAGCCGACCAGGCCGCCAACATGAGCGGCCTGGATGACTTCGGTCTGGATGGTCGGTACTTGATCACCGAATGGGAACAGGTCATTCTCGCCCGTCGGCTCACAAGTCTCGCCGACTACGGCACGAGCCCACGACCCGGTCGCGGCGGCCGGCTGACCCGACCCGCACGAAAAGCAGTCTGGTCAGCACTCGAACGGATGCTCAGTGATCTGCAAGACAAGGGCCAGGCCACATTTCTCCAGATCGCCGACCAAGCGGCGGATCTACTCGCCGCACGTTCTGGACATCCGTATGTGCACGTCGTCGTCGACGAAGCACAGGATCTGCACCCGGCTCAATGGCGTCTCCTCCGCGAGGCAGTTGCGGCCGGACCGAACGACCTCTTCATTGCCGGCGACGCCCATCAGCGCATCTACGATTACCGAGTCAGCCTGCTGAGCCTCGGGATCGACACAAGGGGGAAGTCGCGCCGACTCAAGATCAACTATCGGACGTCGCAGCAGATCCTCGGTTGGACGCCTGGCATCCTCACCGGCCAAGACATCGACGACCTCGACGGCAACCTCGAGCCACAGGTTGGTTATCGCTCTGCGTTCGATGGACCCGCACCGACGATCCAGAAGTTCGCCACACCGGCAGAGGAGGCAGAGTTCGTTGCCGCACAAATCCGAGAGTGGCTCGATGAGGGAGTCGCCCACGCCGCCATTGGCGTTACGGCTCGCACCCGAGATGATCTGCGTGCCGTGCAGGCAGCAATGGATGACGCTGATATCCGCTGGTCGGAGATCGGTAGCGACACGAAGAAGCCAGGGGTCCGAACGGCGACGATGCACTCCTGCAAGGGGCTGGAATTTGCACGTCTCGCCGTCGTGGCCGCCAACGCCGACAACCTGCCGTTCCCCCTGGCGATCACAGCTGTCGGTGTTGACGAGGCACAACACGACATCGACATTCTTCGAGAACGCTGCCTCCTTTACGTCGCCTGTACCCGCGCTCGGGACGAACTCATCGTGACCTCATCCGGAACCCCGAGCACCCTGCTTCCAGGACAGTGACTATGAACCTTCCGCTCCGCCATCTCTCGATTCGCGTGCCGTGGCATGACGCAGCCTGGAACGGCACCGTCTGTAACGACCCAGTGAACAACGGCTCCTGCCTGCGGCTCGGCAATATTCACGAGCGCCGCAATGATGAGGTTGAGGTCAAGGTCTCAGGCCGCAGAATCGACGAGCTCAATCAATTCGAGGTGCCGCCGTGTGTCGCCGAACGGGCGACGTTCATGGCTGATTTTCCAATCACGAGAACGTTCCAACACCCGTACAGCAAGAGTTCGTCGGTGCACAAGCACTATCGACCAACGCCCATCGAACTCCCCGCATTCACAGCGGGAGCCGTCCCATTCAAGTGGATGCTGCGCAACGAGGCCGTTGAGATCGCTGATTCCCTCGACCTCGTCTTCCACGATGATGCCGAGATGGCTGTCCGGGACCTCATGCAGTTCGGCTCGTCGTGGGTGCAGGACGTCAACAACCAAACTCGGATGCTCGATGCGTTCTTCTCTGCGATCGAACCCCAGCGCTCCTTGGCGTTCTTCTACGCCAAGGAGGTACCTCATACCGAGCAGGCTGGACGGGTTCTCGTCGGCGTCGGTTGGGTCACTAAGTATGGACCGGCAATCGAGTACGACTACGACCTCGGCGAGGGGCACCCAACGCGGTCGATGATCTGGGAGCGCGTCGTTCATCATTCGATCCGTCCCGATGTAGTTGACGGCGGGTTCCTGCTTCCGTATCACGAGGCGATGGAACGGGCGGCCGCAGACCCCTCCTACGATCCTGAAGATGTGGTCGTATTCGCTCCAAACGAAGCATTCGAGCAGTTCTCCTACGGCTCGGAGCACGTCTCCCACGATCATGCGATCGCATCGCTACTCGCCATCATCGAAGGGCTGCAGCGGGCGCAAGATTCGCTTGGCAACAGCTATGCAGCCGAGATCCGTTGGTCGCAGGAACGGCTAGGTGAGCTCTGGAAGCTCCGCGGAGCATTTCCGGGGCTCGGCTCGGCATTGTCGGCGTTCGGCGTGAACCACGGGCACTTGCTGGCGTTTCGAGTGGCCGACGGCCTTTCCGAAGAAGACGATCCATGGCCAGCCGTCCAAGCTGCGCTCGACGACCCGTCATCAGTCGGTGAGGAGTGGGTCGGTCGTGTTGGTCCGACGATGGCAAAGAAGCTGGCGGAACTACCCAGTGAACGTCGAGCTTTGCTGCACCTGCTCGCAAGGTTCGATCTTTCGTCTGCCCAGGCCACGCGCTTCTACGTGCCCGAGGAACGTCACCAGGCCGGTATTGATCTCGCTGACGCTGAGCTGGTCGAGAATCCCTACCTGATCTACGAAACTGACCGAGTCAATCGCGATGCGACGCCAGTGACTGTCGTCGATCGCGGCTCGTTCCCAGCACCAGCGGTGACGTCGGCGTTTCCCATGGCAGCGCCGTCGGCAATGACCGAGGGGCAGGATCCCCGACGTGTTCGTGCCCTGCTTGTCTCGGCCCTCGAGGATTCGGCAAATGACGGTCACACGCTGTTGCCACAGGACCAAATCATCAGGACCGTTCGATCGATGCCGGTCGAGCCGCCGTGTCCTGTCGACGGGGATTCCCTGGCCGCTGTCGAAAGCGATCTCTCACCGACTGTTCAGACCGCCAAGATGTTTGACGGCCGCCCGGGCTACCAGCTCGACCGTCTTGCTGCCGCCCGCACGCGAATTGGCACCGAGGTTCGAAAGAGGGCGACAGCAAAAAAGCGCCACCAAGTTCAAGCCGACTGGGGCGCAGTATTGGAGGACGTGCTCCAATCCACGTCGGTGCCTGACGAGGTGGAGACACTTGCCCGTCAGGAGAAGGCAGCGGCTCTGGAGGAGATGGCTGCGGCGCGATTCTCGGTGGTGGTCGGCGCAGCGGGCACGGGCAAAACAACCTTGCTGGCAGCGTTGTGCACGCAGCCATCGATCCAAGGCGCCGGTGTCACGCTGCTTGCTCCAACTGGCAAGGCTCGGGTCCAGCTCGAGCGGGGGCTTGGGGGTCTGACCGGTATTCGGGCCCGGACGATCGCCCAATTCCTGGTGCCGACCGGCCGCTATGACCCCGCTACCGCTCGGTACTGTCGATCAAAGGAACCCCCGGCGGTCACTGGGGGGACAGTCGTCATCGACGAAGCTTCGATGCTGACGGAGGAGCAGCTCGACGCTGTACTGGACAACGTCAGCCAGATCGAGCGGCTGATCCTCGTCGGTGACCCGCGACAGCTCCCCCCGATCGGCGCGGGCCGCCCGTTCGTCGACATCGTCGAGTTCCTGAAGGACGGTGTTATATCGCCCTTCCCGAAGGTTGGCCCGTCGTTCGCCGAACTGACGATTCTCCGGCGGCAGCGTCCTGGGGCAGACCCGGAGGAATACCGTCACGATCTAGCACTGGCGCAATGGTTCGGCGGAGAGGCTCCGAGTGCCCTCGCCGAGGAAGCATGGGGGCAAGTCCTGTCTGGAAGCCCCAGCGAAACACTTCGATTCGAGCAATGGGACTCGTCGACAGACGTCTTCGAACGGCTCCAGGAGCTGCTCGTTGACGAGATCGATGAGATTTCGGACGTCGATGATCAGACCGGTTTTGGCGCTTCGCTCGGTGGAGTCATCAGCGGCGATTACGTGTACTTCAACAACAGCCGTCCGAACAGCGAAGGAGCGGGTGCGAAGTGCGAAAACTGGCAGATCCTCAGTCCGATTCATGCTACGGGGGCAGGCGTGACCGAATTGAATCGGTCGATCCACCGACATTTCCGAGCCGACTTGATCGAGACAGCGCAGGCATTCGTTAAATACGGGCGAAAAGTGCCCAAGCCCATGGGCCCGGAAGGAATCGTCTACGGCGACAAGGTCATGAACAACCGGAACCACCGGCACAAGGACGTGTACCCGGAGGAGTTCGCTGAGGGGAGCCCATTCACGGGGCCGGCCGAGTTCGTCGCCAATGGCGAGATCGGGATGGTCGTCGGGCAGTTCAAGCGTCGCGGTCAGAAGTTCAAGGTCACACGCCTCAAGGTCGAGTTCTCAACACAGCTCGGCGCCGAGTACGGCTATGGGGCCAGGTACCTTCCAAAGGACGGCGGTGATCCGATACTTGAACTGGCCTACGCGATCACAGTTCACAAGTCGCAGGGTTCGGAGTTCGGCACGACCTTCCTGATCGTGCCAAATCCGTGCCGTCTGCTGTCAAGGGAACTCCTCTACACGGCACTGACCAGACAAACCAAACGTGTTGTAGTGCTCCACCAAGGACCGCTGAACGACCTCCTCTCCTACTCCTCGGTTGATCATTCGGTGACTGCGCAGCGGTACACGAACCTGTTCCGCGACCCACAGCCACAGGATGTCGGGGGCGGTCGATTCCTCGAAGCAAACCTGATTCATCGGACCTCCAACGGAACGCTGGTGAGATCGAAGAGCGAAGTGATCGTTGCGAACGCGCTTTCGGCTGATGGCGTCGAGTTCGCCTACGAGAAGCAGTTCCGCGGTCATGACGACACCATCCGGCTTCCCGACTTTACGATCGAGGATGCGGCCACGGGTGAAACCTATATCTGGGAGCACCTGGGTCTGTTGTCGAACCCGGAGTATGCCCAAGCCTGGGAGCGTAAGAGGGCCTGGTATGCATCGAGTGGTGTGAAGGAAGGGGGTGGGGATGTCGCTACCTTGCTCGTCACGACTGATGACGAACGAGGCGGGATCGACTCTTCCGATGTGCAGACCAAAGTGCAAGAGATCGGATGAAGCGGTGGCGCAACTTTGCTCAGCGAACTGGAGCACCTCACTTGGGTGACCAATGCGGGGTGGTCCGTTCTTGGTTGCTCGATGGTTGAGCCTGTGGTGACGTACTTGGTTGATGGCGGCAGTTCGCCAGGTGAGGTCGCCCTGCTAGGAGCCGGGCATTAAAGCCTCGTTACGTGTTCCCCTCACCTCACGCAATTCTTATCAACCATGGCCCGCATAATTACTGGACCGACTATTCAGGCTTCAAATGAGTAGGCCGATCAAACGCACGGGTAATCTCGCCGTCCCCTTCGGGACGGGCTAGTCTGCCGATGATCGATGAGCATGACGGTCCGGCGCTGAGAAGGTCCTGTGTGTATCGGAAAATGAGCTCCGGATCTAGTGAGCTGTAAGGGGGCGCGTCACGGGCACCCATAGGGTCGACGGCGTCTGCCAGGTGGCCTGCTAGCCAGCCCAGCCCCACGCTCGCCAGGTCGGTTTCGAGGGCGAGAGCGTGTGATCGGGCGATCGAGTTCAACTCTTTAGACCCGCAGGAGCTTGAAAGTAGTTTCAATTGCGCCTCTAAGTTGTGTTCGCACCTGTCCGCTGCGAGCTGGGCGTTATCAGTCTTGAATTGGTTCGCCCGAACGCTTTGCATCAGATATCCGAGCGCGATACCGAGTATTAGGCTGACGGTGATGGCGATGACCGCGGTGAACATGGAGATGTAGCCGTCGTGAGGACCTCCAAGCACGTAGCCGATCGCGGCCGCCCAAGCGATGCCGAACCCCGAGGTCGCCACGACTGCTCTGGGGCTAGTCGCCGGCGTAGGTGGGAGCAGTCCAGACAGATGCGACGCAGATTCTTTCGGAGCGTATTCCATTAGTGCTCCTTGGAGGTGGGGAGAGGCTCGAACAGACGGAAATTCCAGTCGCCGCGTCCAACTTTGCCATACTTGGTGATATCAATCGGCGGCGGCGTGTAGGCTGTTAGGTGTTGCGTAAGTCGATGAATAAATATCGCCGTTGGTCGCGTGTTGTCATCAGCATCGTCCTCGTCCTCCTCCGCGAAGACGAGTTGGCTTTCTGCCTCAAAATCGTTCCAATAGCAGAGGGCAATTGATGAAGCATTATCGTCCCCCACCCTACGTCCCGGCATAACGGTGCCACCACCGAGTACGAACAGAGCGTCCGGCCGGTGGTCTCGGTTCGGAATGTGTCTACATGCGTTTACGTATGACTGCGCAATCGAAAGAAACTGTGGCCGCGAGGCGTATCCGACCACGCCCCCGAACGGCATTGCTGGGGTGCCGGTAGCAGTGGGTGGGCGATCCTTGACTAGTGCCTTTACTGACTCGACATTGCGAACGGCCTCCTCGACGGTTTTTTTTGTAAGCGAGGTTTTGACCTCGATCGTTCCTGAGACAGACTCGATCGGAACTATCCCGAGGTCTTCGGAGCGTAGAAGCGACGATACGTTCTTCGAATCCACGACTACGAGATCCTGCTGACGGCTGATCGACGTCGTGCTGATGATCTGGCCGCTGAAGAGGTTGTAACCTGTCGGCAGTATGTCGCGCAGTGCGCTTTTCAGTATCCCCTCCAGATACTCGCCACGAGCGAGGTCGTGGCCGAAGGCGTTCCGAGCCGCTTGGAGCGCACCGGCCAGTTGGCTGGCAAATAGGACGAAGCCAGCAGAGACCCTACGACGGTGTTCTTCCTCCGAGACCGGCTCGCCAGGTTCTGGTGCTGTAGCCAAGGGAACGCCTCCTTTGGGGGTCGCCACCGGGGTGGCGTCGAACTCAAGGGTCAACCCGCACGGCGCCAAATTCGACCGGTGGTTCCGACCGACGGCGTTGGCGACCGATGAACGTTGGGTTTCTGAACTTGTTGATCAGTTAAGACGATTAGAACTCGTATGTCGAGGTAAATCTGGACCGATCGGCAAGACGAGGACCACTCCGGGACGGTAGGGGGAGAGTTGGGCCCAGGGAAGGGCGGGCGCTCAGGCTGACTTGCAATGAGTGGGATAGTGTTCAATGTTCAGGTGCCTCCTGCTTAAGTAGCTGCGCGGGCGGTACGCAGCGATGTCGACCATGCATCACGGAGAACCTGGTCGAGATCGAGGCCGATAATTGGCGCAGCCGACCGTTTGCATGGATAAGGACGGATCCGACGCACGCTGCGCTCTCCAAATCGAACTTTCGTACGGGTGCAGCGGTGAGCTCTTTCCGGCGACGGTCGGTGACATCACTGTCGGATTGCGGAAGCCGGGCGAAGGCTGCCTCAATGTTGTGGTCTTGAGGGCAACGACCCAGCCCTATCGCAGGCCACCCGGGCTGCCCTTGGAGGTTAAACACCTTCTGTAGAGGTCTTTGTAGCAGTGCTCGAACTATCCGAGATATTGGATCGCTCTGCTGGTCTTTCAGCTTCACCGGCCAGCTACAGCGTGGTCTAGTATTGCGCAGTCTCGGCCGGATCGCTCCGGCGCTGGTGGTCGGCGACGGCTTGTTTGGCCGTGCATCAACCAAGGGGGAACATGGCAGCGACGACTGACGAGGTGCTGCGTGCACCGCTGGTGATCGAATATCCGTTTCGGCGGACGACGGGGCCGGTGATTGGGGCGTTCTTCACCGCACTGCGGGAAGGTCGCCTGTTGGGCATCAAGGCCGCCGATGGTTCGGTGATCTGTCCGCCCCAGGAATACGACCCGGTGAGCGCCGAGCCGCTGACCGAGCTGGTGCTGGTGGGCGACACCGGCACGGTCGAATCGTGGACGTGGGTGACCGAACCCCGGGAGGGCCAGCCGTTCGATCAGCCGTTCGCCTGGGCGTTGGTGCGGCTGGACGGCGCCGATACCCCGATGCTGCACGCCTTGGACGTTGCCTCCCCCGACGACGTGTCGGTGGGGCAGCGGGTCCGGGTGGTGTGGTCCGAGGAGCGCACCGGCGCCATCACTGACTTCCACTTCGCCCTGGATTCCGATGAGCCGACGGAGGCTTCGTCATGAGTGGCGACGATCGAACCATCTCCACCCTGCCCGACGGCCTGTGGATCCAGCCGGACATCGACACGACGGCGATCGACGTGCTGGCCGACACCGAGACGGTGGCCAGCATCCGCACGCCGGCGTCGCTGACCTACAGCTACACGCCGGGCACCGCCCGATCGGGCTTTCTGCGAGGCATGGCCGAGAAGCGGCTGATGGGGGAGCGAGACTCCGAGTCGGGCACGGTGTACACACCGCCGACCGGCGTGATCCCCACCAACGGCCTGGCGGCCAGCGAGCAGGTGGAGCTGGCCCATGTGGGCACGGTCACCAGCTACTGCGTGGTGAACGTGCAGTTCTCAGGCGGCGACCACGACCTGCCGTACGTGACCGCCCTGGTGTTGCCCGACGGCTCGGGCGTGCCCCTCTACGGGCTGATCCAGGAGACCCCCTTCGACCAGATCCACAGCGGCATGCGGGTGGAGGCGGTGTGGGTGGACGACGACGACCTGGCCACCAGCTTCGAGAACATCAAGTGGTGGCGACCCAACGGCGAAGAAGACGCCGACCCTGCCAGCTACGCCCAACACGTCTGAGGTGCCTGTGACTACTTCGAACTTTTCAGCAGGCCGCGACGTTGCCATCGTCGGGTTTGCCCAAACCAAGCACGTGCGTGCAGCGGACACGCTGAGCGAGGTGGAGCTGATCCAACCGGTGATCGCCGAGGTGATGGACCAGGTGGACCTCGACCACCACGGCTTCGACTTCTACTGCTCCGGCTCGTCGGACTACCTGGCCGGGCAGGCGTTCAGCTTTGTGATGACGCTGGACGCCATCGGCGCCTGGCCGCCGGTGGCCGAGAGCCACGTGGAGATGGACGGCGCCTGGGCGCTGTACGAGGCGTACCTGAAGATCCGCTCGGGCCACGCCGACACCGCCCTGGTGTACGGCTACGGCAAGTCGAGCCCCGGCGACCTGCCCCGGGTGCTCAGCCGCATGTGCGAGCCCTATTACACCGCCCCGCTGTGGCCCACCTCGGTGGAGCTGGCCGCCCTACAGGCCCGGGCCTGCATCGAGGCCGGGGTGACATCGGAGGCCGAGATGGCCAAGGTGGCCGCCCGAAGCCGCCGCAGCGCCCGGAACAACCCCAACGCCCAGCTGGCATGGGACGGCTCCGCTGAGGACGTGCTGGCCGGCGACTACGTGGCCAACCCGCTGCGCCGCGACGACTGCGCGCCAATCACCGACGGTGGCGCCGCCATCGTGTTGGCATCGCCCGAACGGGCCGCCGAGCTGTGCTCGCGTCCCGCCTGGATCACCGGGCTGGACCACCGCATCGACGCCCACGCTTTGGGCGTGCGCGACCTGACCCGGGCCCCGTCGGCCCGGCTGGCAGCCGAGGGCGCCGGCGTTGGCGACGGCCCGGTCGACGTGGCCGAGCTGCACACCTGCTTCACCCACCACGAGGCGATCCTGCGCAACGAGCTGGGCCTGGCCGACGACGTGGTCGTCAACCCGTCCGGTGGGCCGCTGGCCGCCAACCCGATGATGGCCGCCGGCATGATCCGAATCGGCGAGGTGGCCAACCGCATCTTCGACGGGTCGGCCAACCGGGGCGTGGCCCACGCCACCGGCGGACACCTGATGCAACACAACCTGGTGGCGGTGCTGTCCGCCGATCAGCCGAGTGCTGGGCAGTCCAGTACGTCCAACCAGCCGGAGGGCAGCCGATGAGTTCCAACCGTGTAGCCGTCGTCGGAACCGGACAGACCAAGTACGCCTCCACCCGGGGCGACGTGTCGCTGGCCGGGCTGTTGCGGGAGGCCGTGTTTCGGGCGCTCGAGGACGCCCACATGACGATGGCCGACATCGACGCCATCGTCGTCGGCAAGGCGCCCGACTTCTTCGAGGGCGTCATGGTGCCCGAGTACGCCCTGGCCGACGCCATCGGCGCAGTGGGCAAGCCGCTGTTGCGGGTGCATACCGCCGGGTCGGTGGGCGGCTCGACCGCCATCGTGGCGGCCAACCACATCGAGTCGGGTGTGGCCCGCCGGGTGCTCACCGTGGCCTGGGAGATGCAGAGCTGCTCGGAGGCGATGTGGGCGCTGTCGTTCCAGATCCCGTTCCAGCAGCAGCTGGTGGCGGGTGCCGGCGGCTACTTCGCCCCCTACATCCGCAACTACATCGCCCGGTCGGGTGCGCCCGACGATATTGGCATCCAGGTGGCGGTGAAGGACCGGCTGAACGCGCTGCGCAACCCGTATGCGCACCTGCACGAGCCGGAGATCACCTACGACTCGGTGCGCGAGTCGCTGATGTTGTGGGATCCGATCCGCTATTCGGAGACGTGTCCGTCGTCCGATGGTGCGTTTGCGATGGTGCTCGGTGATGAAGCGACCGCTGATGCGGCGGCGGCTGAGGGGCGTCAGCCGGCGTGGATTCAGGGGATGGCCTTGCGTTCGGAGCCGGCAATGGCGGCCGGGCGTGATCAGGTGAACCCGCAGGCCGGGCGTGATTGTGTGGCCGACGTGTACGCCCAGGCTGGGATCACGAACCCGATCGAGGAGATTGACGCGGTTGAGTGTTACGTGCCGTTTAGTTGGTATGAGCCGATGTGGATGGAGAACCTGGGGTTTGCTGAGGTGGGGGAGGGTTGGAAGCTGACCGAGTCGGGTGCGACCGGCCCGGATGGGAAGTTGCCGGTGAACTGTTCGGGTGGGGTGTTGTCGTCCAATCCGATTGGTGCGTCGGGGATGATCCGTTTTGGTGAGGCGGCGATGCAGGTGCGGGGCATGGCCGGTGATCATCAGGTTGATGGTGTGCGCCGGGCGCTGGGTCACGCCTACGGCGGTGCGACACAGTTCTTTGCGATGTGGGTGGTCGGCACCGACAAACCCTGACGGCGCAGCGGCACCGTGCCAAGCAACCCAGCCCAATAACACCCGAACTCGGGACGATCCTGCCGGTCAGGACCGGCGCGATCGTCCTGAATTCAGCAGTGGTTCCGCAACGAGTGCCAGATCGACCGTCTCAGTGAGCGCAACCAGGTCAACCCCCGGCCGCCTGCCAGCCCATGGAGGTCATCAACTGGCTGGCAGCCATCTACTCGGCCGAATTTTGGCGCCTCCGCCGAGCGGTCAGGAGCATGGTTACACCGAGCACTAAAGCCATCCCAGCGAGCGCCGAGATGAATCGGATCTGTGCCCCTGTGGCAGCGAGACCCCCGGTTTGATTCGGCTGAGTCTTTGAGCCAACTGTTGCGGCCGGCGTTGACGACGTCCCAAGTGGCGATGGAGCAGCGACCTCATTCTTGGCTGGGCCGGGGCGCGTCGCTGGAGCGACTGGTTTAGGTGCGGCCGTCGGCGCAGGCGTGGGAACCGGGTCTGTAGTCGATGCTGACGAAGCAGGATCATCGCCAGAAGAGGGTGCGTTCGGGTCTGTCACAACTGGCGGGGTTGTTGTTGTCGGCGCACCGGACGTACCGGTCTGATCCTCGGGTACCTCAACCTGTACGGTCTGCCGCGCCAGCGAAGTGCCGAGGTCGTCGTCCACCGCCATGAGCACGATCTCGTAGGTGCCCGAAGCCTCGTAGCTATGCGTGGCTTGTGGACCTTCAGCGACAGCGCCATCGGCAAAGAAGAACTCGTAGCCGACCACCTCAGACTCATCGGTCGACCCGCTTCCATCAACCATGACGGTTCCAGGCTCCCCCTGTGTCACTTCAAACGCGGCGACCGGCGGCTCGTTCGGATCCTTCAGTTCCACTGTGGAGAACGTGAACGGCTCTCCTTCGGGCGGTACGTCAAGGCCGTAGAACTCAACCGTCCATTCGCCGGGCTCGGGCCACAGCACCGACACCGTCTCGTAGGACGCACCTCGGTCAGAAGTCACGTCCGAGTCTTCGTTTCCTCGGAGGATCTGCCTACCCGACGGCCCGGTCAGCCGCATCTCGATATCACTGCCGATCCAACTATTGGTGAAAGTGATTTGGCGGAGCCTTTCCGTCACGTCGAAGGCTTCAGAAATGAGCTGACGAGGCATGATGGTGGCGGTAGGGGTGCACCCTTGAGCCGTGCCACCGCCAATAACCGCTCGGACCTGCTGGAATTCGCAGGTCAGGTTCAAAGCCGAGTCCAACGAGCGGTATGAGCCGCCTGTCGAAGCGGCTATCTCCTGGAGCACCGTTTCATCGACCGCCGTTCCCAAACCGAAGGTGTAAACCTTCCATCCCTTGGACGCGAAGCAGGCAGCTTCGTCGTTGTAGGAGCCGTCACCGTCGGTAAAGAAGAGGGCAGCCCGCTTGGAGCCACGCGCCGCATCCAGAGTGGTGCAGCCCTCGGAGAGACCCGCACCAAGGTCGGTGCCCCCGTCGGAATCGATCGTCGCGATTGCGTCATACAAGGCTTGGCGGTTCGATCCCACTTGTACGGGAGGACTAGCAACGCGACTGGAGCCATCGAAGTCGATCACGGCGACCTCGTCGGTCGGGTCGGAGGCAGCGAGAAACGCCCGTGCGGCGTCGCGTCTGCGATCTTCGGGGTCGTTCCAGCCCATCGATCCTGACGAGTCGACGATCAGAGCGGTAGACACGTCCGGAGTGCCCCCGCCACCCGGACTTTCCGACGAGAACTGCTCCCGGGCAACCATCGAGCCGACGTGTCGTCCAACCCAACTCCGCTTATAGCTCTCCTTGTGAACCCCGACACCGCCTATGAGTGCCAGGTCGGCCAGGTCGCCTGCCGACAAGCCGTCGTCACGGTCGCTTTGGCAAACAAGGTCGGCATACATGCAGTAGTTGTAAGTGGCGTTCTTTATGTAGTCAGGGGAGAAGACCTGCCGGCGATGCCGCCACGCCCTGGTTCTGGAAATCCGAGCACCCGACCACCGCCACCTGGGTCGAAGGTTGGGTCCGGCAAGTAGCACAAGGGCGGCAATTGCCTCCTTGTCGGAACCGCGTACGAACCCGGCCCCCCCTTGATCGCCCAAGCACCCTGGGAGTAGCCGGCCAGTACGATGCGCGTAGTGGGGCATTTCGTGTGAATGGCGGCTACCCAAACCCGAGTTTCCGTCCTTGCCTGGTCGACTGAATCGAGGATGTTGGGATCCCCCCCCAACCAATATTCCATTGGCACGGCTGGGTAGCGGACCGGCAGAAACGAGGTTGTGAGGCCCTTTGGGGTCAGCGCCTTCGCCAACCCTTCGTAGACGCCGTAGACCTCTGCCCCTAGTCCGAAGTGATCGTCAAGGCTTTGACCGCTTCCGCGCGCCCCGAGAACGATTGCGTTCGTACACGGCCGATCTAGAGCCCACTCGCCCGCGCCGGGATCTGCTTCGGCCGCAGACGCCGGAGCGGTCTGCCCGGTGAGGCCGATTACGAGGCCTGTCAGAAGGACCCCTGCCATAGCAGCGGCAAATCCTGGCTGGATGCGTCGTAGTGACATGAGGATCCCCGTTCAATTGTGTGGCTGCGAAGAGTATTCAGTTGTACGCTGGCCGTCAATCGGGCCTCCGCCCGAGCACTGGCGCTTTGCAGGACGCACGGACGACCTGGCTGAACGCGTTGCATAAGCCGTATGGGCACCTGCACGAAGGTCGGAAGTCACCTATGACTCGGTGCGTGAGTCGTTGATGTTGTGGGACCGATCCGCTATTCGGAGACGTGTCCGTCGTCGGATGGTGCGTTTGCGATGGTGCTCGGTGACGAGGCGACCGCTGATGCGGCGGTGGCTGAGGGGCGGCGCGGATTCAGGGGATGGCGTTGCGTTCGGAGCCGGCGATGGCTGCGGGGCGTGATCAGGTGAACCCGCAGGCCGGGCGTGATTGTGTGGCCGATGTGTATGCCCAGGCGGGGATCACGAACCCGATCGAGGAGATCGACGCGGTCGAGTGTTACGTGCCGTTTAGTTGGTATGAGCCGATGTGGATGGAGAACTTGGGGTTTGCCGAGGTGGGGGAGGGTTGGAAGCTGACCGAGTCGGGTGCGACCGGTCCGGACGGGAAGTTGCCGGTGAACTGTTCGGGTGGGGTGTTGTCGTCGAACCCGATTGGTGCGTCGGGGATGATCCGTTTTGGTGAGGCGGCGATGCAGGTGCGGGGCATGGCCGGGGATCATCAGGTTGATGGTGTGCGCCGTGCGCTGGGTCACGCTTACGGCGGTGCCACACAGTTCTTTGCGATGTGGGTGGTCGGCACCGACAAGCCCTGACGTCGCCGCGGCGCCGTCACGTCAGCAGCTCGTGTTGCGCCCGTAGCGCTCCAATCGAACTGATGCGCGGCGTTGTCAGAGGCCTACCCGAGTACCTCAACCGCCTGAAGCGCATGCCACCGGTCACCGGGATTGGCAGAGGCCCAGCCCGCTTCCTCGGCATCCATGTTGCCGAGAAAGCCGAACCGTCGGCGTATAGAGCGAACCCACCCGACCACGTCGACCGGTTTGGTGAGGTAGCCGATCTGCTCAGCGGTGAACGACGATTCCTCGCGCGCATCGAGCACATCTGCCGCAGCGACGGGCTTGTCGCCGAGCCCATCATCGACAATGTCGAAAAAGCACTTCAGTACCCAGATCCGGCGCACGAGGGGCTCATCGAATGTTCGCCCAGCGCACCAGGCGAGGTCGTAGAGATCGCGGGCAAGACTGGTTCGGCGGTACCTGGCCAGCTTCTCGGCGATCTGCTCCTCGAGTGTCATTACGGGGTACTCGGTAGGTCGAAGTCGTAACGCTTGTGAATCGGGAGCGGAACGAGTGGCGCTGTGACCGGCGGCAACCACAGCCCGCGAGTCGACAGGTCGATCTTCGCGCCAATGCCCGGGCGACCAAACGGGGTGGTCAACCACGAGATCGGCTCGTCGATTGCCGCCTCGGTTCTGGAGAGCAAACCAAACCCGTCGATCTCGGCACCGTCGAGCGTGTCGAGTACCAGCGCTGCCGTTGCCTCGTCCTCGACGGCGAAGTCCAGATCGGTCGAGAAGCGGCCAGCATTCCCGGCCCGACACTTTCTCAGCGCGGTCCCACCTTTCAGCACCACATCGAGATCGAACACGCCTTGCTGGTGGAGCAAAGCGAGAGCGTGGTCTTGAGCAATGTCGAGCAGTGCTGGATCGCGCCCGCCGGATCGACCTTGGAAGTGCTGGGAGAGGTAGCCCTCGGTGATCCTCATGCCGTTGGCGGCTTGGCCGCTGCCTTGGTCGACCACCAAGTCGGAAAGATGTGGTCGATGACCTCGAAACGCGACGAGAACTTGGATTTCATGTCCCGGGGACCGAGGTGGAACGGTCCGCCACCAGGGGGTGCCCCCGAGAACAGCGCCTCGCCCATCTCGTCCTGCTCACCAATAGACAGCAGGTAGCTCATTCGAGCCCAGGCGCTCCGAGGCTGTCCGGCCAGCTCGTTTTGAAGCGCCTCGACGGACGTCAGCTTCGCCGCTACTGCGATCCATTCGCTCACGTTCGGCCAATCGCGGTAACGCTCAGGTCGTGCACCCATGAAGGCCAGCAGCGTCGACACCGACCAGACCGGAAGCCCTTCGTGGTCGTCATACGTCTCCGTACCTGACCACCGCACGACCCGGAAATGGTCGAGCGACTTCGGGATGTTCACCTCCGGGGGCGCGCCGATGACGTGCGGATCCGGAGAACGGGTTGATAGCCCATGCAGCCAGGCGGCCGACTCCGCCGCGACTGCTCCGTCGAATGGTCGCGTTGCGAGTCGCGCTCGAAGCTCGATAAAGGGGTCGCCACCGCCAAATGCTCCGGCTCTTGCGCCGGGCGCGAACTCCCATACTCCCGGTGACCGCAGTGGAAGCAGCCAGCCTCGCTCCCGAAGCATCCGAGCACCGTGGGCCGCAGTGGTCGAAGATTTGGTCTGGTCGATCAACTCATCGAGAAGGCTCAGCGTGACCAGCGTGGGCTGTTCCAGCTCGAGCGCCTCGAGCAACGGAGCAACCGAACGTGGCACGCTTCTCTCGATCGAGGGCACATCGTTACTCTAGTCACTACAAGCACACCTTCGACTCATATAGCTCGTAAGTGGTGCTCTACTGACTAGTCGGCCTGGTGATCGCTTTCGACCCAGGCGACCGCATGATCTCCACCCTTCAAAGTGGTCGGTGGGCCAGCCCGATGATGGCCGCTGGCATGATCCGCATCGGCGAGGTTGCCAACCGGATCTTCGACGGGTCGGTCAACCGGGGCGTGGCCCACGCCACCGGTGCGGCCCGCTGGGTGCTGACCGTGGCCTGGGAGATGCAGAGCTGTTCGGAGGCGATGTGGGCGCTGTCGTTCCAGATCCCGTTTCAGCAGCAGCTGGTGGCGGGTGCGGGCGGCTACTTCGCTCCGTACATCCGCAACTACATGGCTCGGTCGGGTGCGCCCGACGATATTGGCATCCAGGTGGCGGTGAAGGATCGGTTGAACGCGTTGCGCAACCCGTATGCGCATCTGCACGAGCCGGAGATCACCTATGACTCGGTGCGTGAGTCGTTGATGTTGTGGGATCCGATCCGCTATTCGGAGACGTGTCCGTCGTCGGATGGTGCGTTTGCGATGGTGCTCGGTGACGAGGCGACCGCTGATGCTGCTGTGGCTGAGGGGCGTCAGCTGGCGTGGATTCAGGGGATGGCGTTGCGTTCGGAGCCGGCGATGGCTGCTGGGCGTGATCAGGTGAACCCGATCGCCGGTCAAGAGTGTGTGGCCGATGTGTATGCGCGGGCGGGGATCACGAACCCGATCGATGAGATCGACGCGGCCGAGATTTATGTGCCGTTCAGTTGGTATGAGCCGATGTGGATGGAGAACTTGGGGTTTGCCGAGGTGGGGGAGGGCTGGAAGCTGACCGAGTCGGGTGCGACCGGTCCGGACGGGAAGTTGCCGGTGAACTGTTCGGGTGGGGTGTTGTCGTCGAACCCGATCGGTGCGTCGGGGATGATCCGTTTTGGTGAGGCGGCGATGCAGGTGCGGGGCATGGCCGGGGATCATCAGGTTGATGGTGTGCGCCGTGCGCTGGGTCACGCTTACGGCGGTGCCACACAGTTCTTTGCGATGTGGGTGGTCGGCACCGACAAGCCCTGACGGCGCCGCGGCGCCGTTTGCTCTACCGAACTCGGGACGATCCTGCCGGTCAGGATCGGCGCGATCGTCCCAGGTATGGCGTGGTTCTTGGTGAACCATTCCCCAGTTTCTTCCTGTTACCGTTGCCGGTCCGAGTGGAGGTGGAGATGAGCGAGTTCGAGGACTTCGTTCGACTGAGTTTTGATGGCGGCCGGATTGGCGAGATGCCGGACGGGCCGCCGGCGCTGCCGATTGACCTGCTGCCCGAGGTCGTCGCCTACCGAGACCTCCTCGTGGCCGTCGCTCGGGAGGTCTACCTCAGCCGTCGTCCCCACCGGCAGCGGATCCCGCGGAACTTCGCTGATGATCTCGGCCTGGTTCTTCGGCGGTTGGACTCCGGCAGTGTCGCTCCGGTGCTGGAGCGGCTTGTTACCAATGGGGACCAATTGCCGCTTACTGAGGATGAGCTGGCGGCTTCTCAGCGGATGATCGAGGATGCGCTGAGGTCACCGGCGCGGGCGCAGACCTTGCCTCCCGAGCTACGGACCTCGGCGGCAACGGTGGCGCTGAAGAACTTCGGGCGCAACCTTCGCCCCGACGAGTGGGTGTCCATCTCACGAGCAGGCGAAGCAGTCTCCGATCCGGTCCGGTTCGACGAAGGTACTCGCAGGGTTCTCTTGGCATCGTTGGCCGGGACCCATTCGGAGGTTGCCGAGGAGGTCGCCCGAATTGCGGCTCTCGACTCAAAGGGGCATAAGGCGACGCTGCAGTCAGAAGCTGGTGAACTCTTCACGGTCGAATATACCGAGAACGACTGGGCCCTGCTTCATGACAACCTGCGTCCGGATGGACTGGGCCCTCGCGTGGCCGTCGAAGTCGAGTTCAAAATCGGCCACGATGGGGGAAGGAAGGGGGTCGGGGAACTCTTGGGGATCAGCGTTGTTGAAGTTGAGCTTGGTGCTTTTGACGCCGCCCAAGATGCGATCGTTGCAACAAGCGGCCTCGAGTCCGGCTGGATTGATGGGCAATGCGGAGAGCCGATACCTGAACAGCTACGGGCGAGCGCTCTCGATGTCCTGCAGGCCCTCTCCCACGAACGCCTTCCGCCTCCGTCTGATGCGTACGCAACTGGGGAACAGAGCATCCGCCTCTGCTGGTCGGGGTCTGGGTGGATGACGTCGCTGGATGTGTTTGAAGACGGGATCGTTGAGGTCGTCGGAACCCATGAGGACCGCCATCCATCAACCATCCTGGAATACCCCACGGTCCCCGACCTGATTGCCCAGATCGGGGTTCTCGAGGATCTCACCAGTGAGTGACGAGCCCTGCGAGGCTTCGATGACGGGGCATCCTTCTGCGGTTTGGCGCAATGTGTTGCCAACCCAGATGTATCCGTCCGGCATCAAGTTTCGGTTCGATGTCTTCATGCCTGCTTCAGACGACCTTAAGCACTCCTGCGTGGACTCGCACAAGATCGAGCTCCAGGACTTCGTTGACCTGTGGGGGACACGAAACCGCACGACCGTAGGAGTGGCGCATTTCCACGTGTCTGATGTGCTTGATGCCGCCGAGCTTGAGGGCGTCACGATGGATGTAGTCGACGACAGCAGTTGCGACGGTGTCGATGATGGCTTCCACTGCTTCATCGACTTTCGACGTGTGGAACACAAGCCCCGGAGACGAGCCGTCGCGCAACGGCTTCACCTCAAGTCTGAATACGTCGCGGCGTCACCGGCGACGATTGAATAGTCCTCCAGCAAGCAAGGGTGGTGGTATGGGTGCTGAGCGGTACGCTTGGCTATAAGCCCTGGAATGGCTCGCTTCAGCGGCCACCAGGGCTTCCATCGTTTTGATCCCTTACTGGCCGCATGGCGACCCGTTGCGTATATGCTTTCGTCATGGATGCGGCGATGTTGGTGAAAGCGGCACGTGAGGAGGCCAACCTGACCGTTCGAGCGCTGGCGGCGCGGGCAGGCGTCGCTGCCTCGACGGTTTCTCGGATCGAGCGGCGTCAGATGGACCCAACCGTTGGCATGCTTGACCGACTCCTCGATGCTGCCGGTCAAACCCTTGAGCTCACTGCTCGTCGCTCGCACGAGGGGAGGCTCGGTGCGTTGACAGACGCCTGGCGGGTCCATCCGGATGGCACGGATCGTCCGGACTGGACCCGGCTGAGGGTATTCCTCGACTACCTCTGGCTCCACCCGGCGCTGACCCGGGCGGCGATCGCCGACAAGCCTGACCCGTCGGGATCGCAGGTCATGGACAACCTGCTGGCAGCGATGGCTGAGAAGCTCAGCGATGACGCCGAGCTGCCGCGCCCGTCGTGGACTGCTGAGATACCTGGGCTGAGTAGGCCATGGTGCACGCCTGCAACACCCCGGATGCATGCGGCTGCACAGAGCGCCACGGCTCCGCAACTGGTGGCCAGGGGCTTTGTTCTTGCGTCTAACAGCCTGTGGCGTGATCGGTGGAACGAGGTTGCGTGATGCCACCACTCACCGGTCTCGACATCCGGCTTTACCTCGGTGAGGTTGCCGATGCAATGGAGCCGATCGGTCCCCGGCACACGCTGATCCTGGTCGGCGGGTCGCTTCTGGCCTGGCATGGGCTTCGGGAGGCGACCTTTGATGTCGACAGCGTTCGACGGTTGGATGCTGAGCTCCACGGCTGAAGGTTCTCGGTGCGCCGTGGGCCCAGGTGTTCGTCATGAAGCTTTATGCCGGACGAGAACAAGACCGAGAGGATCTTGCAGCGATTTGGTCTCGGACGGGTTTCGTATCGCCAGAGGCCGCCGCAACGATGTTCCGGGAGGCCTATCCGCACGCTCCGGACGACGAGTTTCTCAGCAACTACATCCAGTCCCTTGTGATTGAGGCGGAAGGTCCGTGATCCGACTGTTCAACAGAAGGTGGAATCCTCGGGAGGGCTCGATCGATGATGGACTGGCGGAGGCGGTCGGCGGCCTCGTCCCGGTCCTCTCCGCCGAGATCCTTGAGGTCCCACCATTGCTGGGCGGGGTCGGCCATTGGGAGCCCCTCAGCGTCGGCGCACCAGGGAGGCGTCGCGGAAAGGTTCGCCGGCTCTTTGGTGATGCGCAGAACAAGGCTGGCGTCGGCTCGCCCAACGGCCGGGACCATGCCGGACTCCTCCAGAGGAATCGGGCCGTCGGAGTAGACGATGGTCAGCGTGGGATGGCGCCATGGGGTCAGCAGGTCGGGACCAAGATCAGCGGAGAAGGCGATCCGCACCTGCGACATCTTTGCGGTATCGAGGACCCGGCGTGCCTGATCCATGAGTGGCCGGGTGCTGTACCAGTAGGACTGTGGCTCGGCGAGGTGTGGTTTGGCATGGGCCTGGTAGAGGACGAGTAGCCGAGCGGGGTCGCCGGTATAGCCCCGGGGGGAAGCTGTGACAGCCCCCTTGTCGCTCAGCTGGGCCAGTACCTGTGAGACCCGAGGTTGGGTGACGCCCACCTCACGTGCGATCGCCATACCGGTGATCGGTTGGTCGAGCGCGATGAGGAGCCGAACCACCGCGCAGGTTCCTGCACCCCAGCTGCGAACCGAGCGCACTCGGCTGTCGGTCGCTGTCATCCTCTCAGGGTATAAGTGTTCTCTCATGGAAACAAGGAACACTCATACCCTGAGAGGTTCTAACGAAGCCGCGGCCTCGGCGGATGCGGCGGCGGCTGAGGGGTGTCAGCCGCAGTGGATTCAGGGGATGGCGCTTCGGTCGGAGCCGGCGATCCCTGACCGGGTCGCTCGACCCGAACTGGAGGGTCGAGATCAGCTGATGTCGCGGTACGCTGGTTTGCATGGCTGGAGAGAAGATCTGGACAGCAGCGGAGTTGGAACGGCTCTCACCGGATGAGCGCGCCGCGATCGTAAAGGCTGGATTCGTTACCGACCCGAGCCAGGTGCCCCCTGACCTACTCGATCGGGCTCGGCGGAAGGTCGAGCGACGGATTGCGGCCACCGAGGGGTCTCAAGCGGGCTGATGAACCCCTCCCGTCGAGCTGTTCGGGTTGCCCCACACTTCTTCGACGAGCTGGACGCGATCTTCGGGCCCGGCAGGGGGCCAAACGGTGAGCCGTCGTCGACCGATTTCTTGCTGATCGACCTGCCGCTTATCGCCGATGCGTTCGCTGAACGGTTCGACGAGCTTCAGCCGATGTTTGCCGATCGCGATGACTACCGGTTGCTGGTCGCAACCGGGAGTTTGGCGAAGGCCGCGCTGGTGACTGGCCAACTCTTGGCTGACGGCTCCATCGTCTTGATTGAGATCGAGATCGACCCCTATTGACCGGAGGCGAAACGGCCCTTCAACCTTTCGTCGACCTGGGTTGAGCGACAAGCTCCAGCTCGAGGGCCTCCGTGAGCGCAACAAGCGTGGCGAGGGTGGGGTTGGGCCCCTGGGCGGAAAAGAGCCGCCTGACCATCTCTGGGCGGAGATCAGCACGGCGCGCCAACTCGGCCTTGCTGAGGTGGAGGTTGGACCGCCGTTCGTCGAGCATTCGGATGAATGAATCGATCTGACCGATTCGTCGCCGAGCGGCCTGGTACTCGCGCTCATAGTCGGGATCCGCCCGCCGGGCTTCGAGGTATCGCTCTGCTCCGGTGCGCGCGGTTGACATGCTCGCCAGCATAGCGTGTCTTTTATGATACGCAATGCTCTGGCTCAGGGGCGGCAGACACGCTCGTGAGACCGACCCGCTGTTCGTTCATGTGCCCCTCGGCAGGGCTCGATCGATGATGGCCTGCTGGAGGCGGTCGGCGGCCTCGTACCGGTCTTCGCCGCCGAGATCCTTGAGGTCCCACCATTGCTGGGTTGGGTCGGCCAGGGGAGACCCTCTACTTCGGCGGGCCAGGAGGCGTTGCAGAAAGGTCCGCCGACTATTCGGTGATGCGTAGAACGAGGCTGGCGTCGGCTTGACCTTCGGCTGGGACCATCCCGGATTCCTCCAGCGGAATCTGGCCGTCGGCGTAGACGATGGTCAGCGTGGGGTGGCGCCATGGGGCCAGCAGGTCGGGACCGAGGTCAGCGGATACGGCGATCCGCACCTGCGATGACTTTGCGGTGCCGAGGACCCGGCGTGCCTGATCCACATCGGCGGCGTTGCCACTGCTGTTGCCCGCTCCCTGTCGGGACCGGGCGGTACGCTTGGCCCATAAGTCCTGGGATGGCTCGCTTCGGTGGCCACCAGGGCTTCCATCGTTTTGATCCCTGTCTGGCTGACCGTCGGCGAGCTGTTGCGTATATGCTTACGTCATGGATGCGGCGATGCTGGTGAAAGCGGCATGTGAGGAAGCCAACCTGACCGTTCGGGAGCTGGCAGGGCGGGCAGGCGTCGCTGCCTCGACGGTTTCGCGGGTCGAGCGACGTCACATGGACCCAACCGTTGGCATGCTCGACCGGCTCCTCGATGCTTCCGGGCACGACCTCGAACTCCGTGCTCGTCGCTCGCACGAGGGGAGGCTCGGTGCGTTGACGGACGCGTGGCGGGTCCATCCGGATGGCACGGATCGTCCGGACTGGACCCGGCTAAGGGTATTCCTCGACTACCTCTGGCTCCATCCGGAGCTGATCCAGGCGTCGATCGCCGACAAGCCTGACCCGTCAGGATCGCAGGTCATGGACAATCTCCTGGCAGCGATGGCTGAGAAGCTCAGCGATGACGCCGAGCTGCCACGCCCGTCGTGGACTGCTGAGATTCCTGGCCTGAGTAGGCCATGGTGCACGCCCGCAACACCCCGGATGCAGGCGGCAGCGCAGAGCGCCACGGCTCCGCAACTGGCGGCCAGGGGCTTTGTTCTCGCGTCCAACAGCCTGTGGCGTGATCGGTGGAACGAGATTGCGTGATGCCACCACTCACCGGTCACCACATCCGGCAGTACCGCGGTGAGGTTGCCGATGCAGTGGAAGCCGATCGGTCTCCAGCACACGCTGATCCTGGTCGGCGGGTCGCTTCTGGGCTGTCATGGGCTTCGGGAGGGCAACCTACGACGTCCGTTTCGTGAACCTTCCACAACTGGCGGTCGACTGGTTGAGTGGCAGCGGACGAATGTCGGCAGAGGGCGAGGCGCTCCTCGATCATCGTGGTAGGCGCTCAAGCCGTGTACTTACGCGTCGCTGGATCGCTGCCGGACATCTCCGCATACACAACCGATGGCGGCGATGCTGGTTGGCATGGCGATATCATGAGATATCACAGTGAGAGGTTCGAATGGCCGACATTCTGATCCGAGGGGTTGCAGGCGACGTCGTTGCGGCCATCGACCTATCGGCGAAGCGCTTGGGACTTTCGCGTTCCGAGTACCTCAGGCGAGTGCTGGAACGAGAACGTCAGGAGGGCTTTGGGCCCGTGAGCGTTGCCCAGCTCAGCCGGATGGCTGAGCTGACGGCCGACCTCGACGACCCTGACGTCATGTCCGGCGCTTGGTCGTGACCGTTTGGCTCGTTGACAAGTCGGCGTTTGGGCGCCTCCATCTGGCTGAGAACGCGCCTGAATGGGCGGCCAGGATTGAGCGCGGACTGGTCCGGATCTGCACGGTCACCCGTTTGGAAATTGGCTTCTCCGCCCGTTCGGCGACCGATCACCGGCTCGTGACGTCTCAGCCCCCGTTTGCGTCGATGCCGGTGGAGTACTTGACCCCCACCATCGAGGATCGGGCCATGGCGGTCCAAGCCCTGCTGGCAGCCCGGGGGCAGCATCGTGCGCCGTCGATTCCAGACGTGTTGATCGCTGCAACAGCGGAACTTGCTGAGCTCACCGTGCTTCATCTGGATAAGGACTTCGACCTGATCTCTGACGTCACCGGCCAGCCTGTCGAGCGCCTCGACCTCAGGTGAGCCACCAACCGAACAGCACGGATCCCGTCACGTAGGCGATGGCCATGAGGAAGCTGAGCGCAGCCCATGCCTCAAGGCGATCCCAGATGATCAGCGTCCGCTCAAGCGTGGCCCGATGTCGGATCACCTCGACACTGCGCGTCGACGTGTGGCTGGGATGCACGTACAGTTTCGGCTTCGGGTCGGGATGCTGGTCCGCTACGTGAGGGAGCGCATATGTCTGGTGCCGGGACAGCCGATTTCGAGGATCGCGACGACTTTGTTGCTTCTGATCGGGGGTTCATCGCAGCGCTCGATCCCATGGTGATCACGGCCGACGACGGTCGCGTGGTGTGGGACATGGACTGGGGGTTCCTCGATGCCGAGTGCCCGTCGACGGTCAACCCGAGCCTGTGGCGCCAAGCGCAGCTGACCGCGAAGCACGGGCTGTACAAGGTGACCGACGGCATCTACCAGGTGCGCGGCTTCGACATGTCGAACATGACACTTGTCGAGGGCGAGAACGGGGTCATCGTCATCGACCCGTTGATTTCCGAGGAGGTCGCGGCTGCGGCGCTGGCGCTGTACCGCGCACACCGTGGCGATCGAACCGTGACTGCGGTCATCTACACCCATGCGCACCTGGACCACTTCGGTGGCGTCCTCGGCGTGGTCGACGCCGACACCGAGGTGCCAATCCTCGCTCCGGAGCACTTCCTGGAGCATGCGGTCTCGGAGAACGTCTACGCCGGGACTGCGATGTTGCGTCGCTCGATGTACTACGCGGGCATCAACCTCGACAAGAGCCCCACGGGCACCCTCGGCATCGGGCTTGGCGCCGGCGGCTCGACCGGAACGCCCGGCCTGATCGCACCCACGGTCGACATCACCCACACCGGCCAGGAAGAGGTCCTCGACGGGGTGCGCATCGTCTTCCAGATGACGCCTGGCACCGAGTGCCCGTCCGAGATGAACTTCTACTTCCCAGACCGGCGTGCGTTGTGCATGGCCGAGAACGCAACGCACAACCTGCACAACCTGTTGACCCTGCGCGGCGCTCAGGTTCGTGACCCGCGTATCTGGTCGCGCTACCTCAACGAAGCCATCGATCTGTTTGCCCGCGACGCGGACGTGTCGTTCGCATCGCACCACTGGCCGACGTGGGGCACCGACGCCATCGTCGGGTACCTGATCGCCCAGCGCGATCTGTACGGCTACCTGCACGACCAGACCCTGCGGCTGATCAACCAGGGCTACGTCCACAGCGAGATCGCCGAGATGATGGAGCTGCCCCCGGTACTCGAACAGGCGTGGCACACCCACGGCTACTACGGCTCGGTCAACCACAACGTGAAGGCCATCTACCAGCGCTACCTCGGCTGGTACGACGCCAACCCCGCCCACCTCTGGATGCACCCGCCCGAAGCCGCAGCGACCCGCTACGTCCAGGCGATCGGCGGCATCGATGCCACCATCGCCCGGGCCAACGAGTTCTACGACGCCGGCGATCTTCGCTTCGCCGCCGAGCTGGCCAGCCACGCCGTTTTTGCCGGCCCCGACAACCTCGCCGCCCGCGAGCTGCTCGCCTCAGCCCTCGAGCAGCTCGGCTACGGCGCAGAGAACGCGACCTGGCGCAACAGCTTCCTCACCGGCGCCCAAGAGCTTCGGACCAACACCGTCGACCACACCGACATCAACAGCGCGGGCCTCGCTCCTGCGCTGACCGTCACCCAACTCTTCGACTCCATCGCCATCCGCATCGACGGGCCCTCCGCATGGGACGCACACCTCACGATCGCCTGGCACATCACCGACGCCGACGAGTACTACCGCATGGAGCTGAGCAACGGCGTGCTCATCCACCACCCAACCGACTCGTTGCCGGCCGCCGATGCCACAATCACGGCGACCCGACAGCAACTCGTCGCACTTCTGATGGCCGGCAACGCCGACGGGGTCACCATCGACGGTGACTCCGCCGTCCTCGCCACCCTCATCGGGCACACCGACCAGCCAAACCCCGACTTCGCGATCGTCACGCCCTGACCGCGGGCGACCAGAGGGTCGCTATGAAGATCCGGCGAGGCGTGGCCGCGCCAGTACTCGGAAACGATGTCCATAGTATGATGATCGTATGCAGAAGCGGCGAGTAACCATCACGGTGGACGAGGATCTCATCGAAGATGCGACCAAGGCCGTCGCAGATGGTCGAGCCTCGTCGGTCAGTGCCTGGATTGGTGAAGCCATGGTCGCTCGACAGACCAATGACCGGCGCTTGGAGGCCCTGGGCGAGCTCATCGCTGAGTATGAGGCGGTTCACGGCACAATCACGGACGACGAGCTGGCGCAACAAACGCAGGCCGACCGGGACTCCGCAGCGCTCGTGCGGGCCGAGCTGCGTAGGGCCGGATGACCCTCATCCTTGACACCGGAGCGTTCTTCGCGCTCGAGCGCAACGACCGGGCGATGTGGCGACGGCTCAAGGCAGCGAAACTCGCGGGAGTGCCGCCCCGGACCCATGGCGGCGTGATCGCTCAGGTCTGGCGTGGGGGCGCAGGTCGTCAGGCGCCGCTCGCACGGGCTCTGAAGTCCATCGAAACGACCCCGCTCGATGACGGGCTCGGGCGTCGGGCCGGAGTTTTGCTGGCTCGAAGTGGCATGGGTGACGCCATCGACGCCGCTGTGGTGGCGCTCGCGGATCACGATGATCAGATCATCACTTCGGATCCGGGCGACATCGCGTCGCTCGTTCACGCCGCCGAACTCAGATGCGATGTCGTCTTGTCCTGAACCGAACCGGACCAATCTGGGCGGATGCGCTCGTCGACGATGCCTAGCTGCAGCCGGTAGCGACTTCGAGCGCACTGCAGATCTGGCGCATCCGGAGTCCGCTGAGCGCTCCAAGCCGTTCAACCAGTACTGCCACGGACACCGATTCGATGGAGTCGAGGTTCACCGCACTTCGAAGGCTGAGCGGGTCATCGCCGGGTTCGAGTACGACTTCGCTCGGCAGACCGCGGATTGTCGTGGTGCAGGGTGCGACCATGACACGCCTCAACCTTGGGATGGCGGCATCGCGCGACAACACCACGACCGGTCGCCGCCCGACATCGGGCGGCTCGCACCACCACAGCTCACCTTGTTTGGGGAGATCGGTCACGTCGCTGCAGCCGCATCGCGGAACGATGCGAGGTCGCCCCACTCGTCAGCCTCATCGATCGGATGATCTCGATACGCAGTGGCGTAGGCGGCATCGATCTGCGCCGAGCGATACCGGAAGCACAGTGCGGCGAGAGCCTCATCGATCAACTTGGCATCGGTCGTGCCAGCGAATGCTCGTCGTGCTTCGTCGAGAAGATCGCGGTCGACGGTGGTGCTGATCCGAGTTCGTGCCATGCAACTATTATGCCACGAACATGGCATAACCGGTTGGCGCGGAGGTCGTCTGCACCTCCAGCATCGCCTCACCAGCGTCGAGGTAGCCGCGGTACGCACCTTCAATCGTCGACGCCACTGACTTGGGTCATTGCCGGGCAGCCTCGATACGTATCGACTGCGATACATTAGGCGGACGACTTCGGATCCCGCTCGAGAGCCAGCCGCATTGCTTCCGGCCTCACCCAGGCCGACCTTGCGGAACGCAGCGGCGTGGCCGCCCCAACGTCGTCGCCTATGAGCCCGCACGGCGCGAGCCGCTCTTTCGCAACGCACTCGACCTTTTGAATGCTGCGGGGGCACAGGTCGTCGTCGAGTTGCCGGTGGTCTGGACGTACACCGACGGTCGACGTCTGTACGCTGTGCCGTCGCGACTGTGGCGGCTCCCGCCCGCCCAAGCGCTTCAGCAATTCCAGCCTGGTGGGCACCTGTGGCGGAGTGGGCCTCCTCGGAGTTTCGACCTGGCGTCGCGGCCCGCCCGCGCGCCTACGAGATCGTGCTTCGGGAGGGCACCCCAAGTGACGAGGGTGTGGTCGATGGCGTGCTCCTCTGTGAGGCTTGGCCCGACCTTGTCTTGCCCGCGACATCACGGGCGGCTTGGCATCCCTTGATGTTGGATGCAACCGATATTCCGAGAGGCGGCGTTGCTTCGGGGCCGGACTCAGCGGCGGTCAACGCGAGGTAGCCCTTTTCTCTATGGGCTTGCTCGGATCCCCTCATGCGATTGAGGATGGGGCACATTGCCGTACAATGGCCGTACGCGTCGAGGAGACGAGGACACCCATGGAGACGAAGCGGAGACGGAGCGAGCGGCTCGAGGTGCGAACGACCGTTGAGGATCGAGAACTCATCAATCGGGCGGTGGCGGCGTCGGAGACCGACCTGACCGACTTCGTGGTATCTAACCTCAGGGTGGCGGCACAGCGGGTGCTGGCGGACCGCACGGTCTTTGAACTCGATGGCGCCGCGTTTCGTTCGTGGGACGCAGCCAACCGGCGACCAGCACGGGACCTTGGCGGCTTGCGGTCGCTGATGGAGCGACCGTCGCCCTTCGTCGACGAATGAACCGTCGGTACCTGGCGCCGCGAGCGCTTGGTCCAGACGATGTGGTCGAAACGTTCGAATGTCGTTCCGTCGAGCAGACGCAGTGGCTGAGGCGGCACGCCCGTCAAGCCAACTCCTCCAATTCGGCACGGGTACTCGTCGTCACCGAACCGGATCACGATCAGGTGGTGGCCTACTACGCGTGGGCGATGGCCTCGATCGTCCCAACCGAGGTGCCGGCACGGCTGAGGAAGGGCGCCGGCCGGCACCCCCAGCCCGTTGCGCTGCTCGCTCGACTCGGGGTCTCGGCGGCGCACGAGGGAAGAGGACTTGGGGCCGCCCTCCTTCAGGATGTGATTTCGCGGTCGGTTGAGATCGGCCAGGAGATTGGTTGCCGAGGCCTCCTGGTTCATGCGGAGTCACCGCAAGCCCGAGACTTTTACGTCCACTTGATCCCGGAGTTCGAACCGTCTCCCACCGACGAGCTTCATCTGGTCCTGATGATGAAGGACATCATGAGGACGCTCCGGTAGGGCTCCACCGAGTAGCTCGACTTTGACGTGCGGCCCGTGCTCAGGATCGATGAGACCGTCCCGATCATCGTGGACTACCTCGGTTCGTCACCCTCGGCGTCACCGGTGGCGGGGGCGGTTGCGCCGCTGGCAGCGTGTCGCCGCTCAAGGCGGATGGCGTAGATGCCGCTGGTGACGATCACCGCGCATCCGGCGAGGGTGAGCGCATCGGGGATCTCGGCGAAGACGAGGTAGCCCAAGACGACGGCGCCGAGCAGCGTCGTGTAGCGGAACGGCGCCGAGACGCCCAGGTCGCCGACGCGCACGGTCTGGATCGTGAAGATGTAGCCCACGGTGAGGCTCAGGCACGCGAGAACGACGAGCAGCGCGGCGCGCGGCGTGACGGTGTTCCAACCGGTGAAAACCGAGATGACACCGGTGAGGATGGTGAGCCCCACCGCCGTGATCAGGGCGACCGAGGCGGCCGGGATCGCCTTGTGGACACGTCGGGTGGCGAACTCGCGCACGGTCATGAACGCTGCGCTGGCGACGACGACCAGCGACCACAGCGAGAAGCCGTCGGTTGCCGGCTGCACGACCAACAGCACCCCGGCGAACCCGGCGAGCACCGTGGCGTACTGGCGCCCGGTGACCGGCTCGCCCAGCGCAAGCGCCGCCGTGAGCGTGACGGCGAACGGGACGAGGAGCAGGATCGTCTGCGCGTTGGCGAAATCGAGGTTGACGAGCGCTGCGAAAAACAGCGCCGTTCCCGCCAGCTCGGCGGCCACGCGACCGACGAGGGGTCGCGTGAACTGCTGGCGGGTGATTCGGCCGCCCCGCCGCCGGGTGATCGCAGCGAAGATCACCGTCATAGCGAGCCCGCGGAGGCAGAGGGCCTGGTAGACGTCGAGCCCCTCCTCGGTCGCCGCACGGACAAGCGTGTCGTTGGTGACGTAGCCGACCGAGCCCACGATCATGTAGAGGGCGCCAAGCGAGTTGGGTGACAGTCCGGCGAAGCGGGAGCTGACGGTCGAAGCGGCGAACACGGCGCCGACGGTAACGGCTCGCCCCCGCCTCCCGGGCTCCGCGTTGCGCGCCGCGAAGTTAGCGCCGGGCGTCCCCAGCTCATCCTCCGCCTGTGATTGCCCCGGCACCCGCTGGCGAGCTGACTAAGAACTTCGATACGTATCGACTACGATACGTTGGGTGGACGACTTCGGATCCCACTTAAGAGCCAGCCGCATCGCTTCCGGCCTCACCCAGGCAGGCCTTGCCGAACGCAGCGGCGTGGCCCGCCCCAACATCGTCGCCTATGAGTCCGCTCGGCGCGAGCCGCTCTTCCGCAACGCGCTCGACCTTTTGAATGCTGCGGGGGCACAGGTTGCCGTCGAGTTGCCGGTGGTCTGGACGTGGACCGACGGCCGACGTCCGTACGCAGTGCCGTCGCGGCTGTGGCGGCTCCCACCCGTCCAAGCGCTCCGGCGCTTCCAGCCTGGCGAACACCTCTGGTGGAGTGGGCCCCCTCGAAGTTTCGACTTGGCGTCGCGGCCCGCTCGCATGCGCCTACGAGATCGTGCTTCGGGAGGGCACATCAATTGATATCGAGGGTGTGGTCGATGGCGTACTCCTCGGTGAGGCTTGGCCCGACCTGGTCCTGCCGGCGACATTGCGGGCGGCCTGGGATCCCTTGGTGTCGGACGCAACCGGAAGGTCGGGACTTCACTGACCTGTGGACGCTCTCCCGGAAGCACGGCAAAGCCGAGACCATCTCGTGGGCCAAGCAAATCGATGCCGGGGGTGAACAATCAACAAATCGCCCGGGCCTTTGGTCACCTTGACCGGCTGAGCGACGAAGAGCTTCCGTGCGCCCCGCCAGATCGTGACCGTGTGCGTCAGTGGTTTGAGAAGTGGCGCAGCCAGGTAAGTCTCCCGCCGAGCGAATAGGACGAGGCCCTCTTCGGTCGCCGCCTCGGACGCAGCGCTTCGAGTTAACTGAGAACCCGAGATCAACAACCAGTGGGGGATCGATGGCCGAGCGAGTGACCTGGGGAACGATCCAGGACCAACCGATCACGTTTCCGATGAACGTCGACGACTTCAACGCCGCCACGATGGGCTTCAGCGTGCCCGCAGCGGCAGCGGCCGCCCTGTTGCCCGGCGACGGGTTCGAGATCATCGAGATCGCGCCTGGCGTCGCCCAGTTCATCATCAGCCTCTGCGACTACCGCGACAACCCGTGGGGTAACTACAACGAGGTCAACCTTGGGTTTTCTGGCCCGACCGGCGGGGGCGGGCGACGACGTGATCGGCTCGTTCATCTACCGCATGCCGGTCGACCAGCCGTTCACCTGCGAGGCCGGCAACCTGGTGATGGGCTTCCCTAAGGTCGTCACCCGGATCGACGCCGACTACACCGACGCGCAGGTGACCTTTCAGCTGTTCGACGGCGGTGAGCTTGCGCTGAGCGTGACCGTTCCCCGCGTCCGGTCCGACGACACCGCCGTCCGGGTCGAGACGACCAGCTACTCGTACCTCGATGGCGTTCCGCACGGGACACCGCTGGCGATGGACATGTCGGCAGCGGTCATCGAACCCGGCGACGTGCACCTGACGATCGGCAGCGGACCGATCGCCGATGAGCTGACGTCGCTCGGGTTGGCCACCGAGCCGGACTTCTGCAGTTGGGGCGAGCACCTGACCGCCACGTTCCAGTTGGGGACACCGCTGTGAGCGCCACGACGAACCATCTCGAGGGACGCACCGTGATCGTCACCGGCGCAGCGGGCGGTTTCGGGCGCCTGCTCGCCGAGAAAGCTGCGGCGCTCGGCGCCAACGTCGGTGCGTGCGACATCGACGCCGCACGCTGGCGGACCTGGCCGGCGAGCGGATCGAGATCGGCACGGTGGACGTGACCGACCTGGCGGCGATGCGAGGGTTCGCCGACCGGGTGGTCGACCGCTTTGGGGCCATCGACGTGATGATCAACACCGCCGGGGGGATGCCCTGGCGTTCTACGCCGACCACGAGGCCGCCGCCGGCGCCTGGGACCGTTGCATCGACATCAACATCAAGGGCGTCCTGCACGGCATCATCGCCGTGCACGACCAGATGATCGGCCAGGGCCGAGGCCAGGTGGTGAACATCTCGTCGGTGTACGGCAACGCACCGGTCGGCGGCGCCGCCGTCTACGGCGCCACCAAGGCGGCGGTCAACGTGCTGTCCGAATCGTTGCGCCAGGAGTCGCTCGGCAAGATCAAGGTGACCACGGTGCGCCCGACCGGCGTGCCCGGCACCGGACTGGCCGGCGGGATCATCAACGTCGAGGCGGTCAACCCGGTACTCGGCGCCAACAAGGACCAGTTCTACGACAAGCTCGCCCAGGTGTTCTCCGACGACCCGCCGGTCCGCCTCACCGACGAGGACAGCATCGAGCTGGCCGCGCTGGCGCCCGAACAGATCGCCGACCAGGTGATCCACGCCATTAATCAGCCCTGGGGCATCAGCATCGCTGACATCACCATCCGGGCAAGCAACGACGACTACATCGTCTGAGCGTGACCATGATCGCTCCGGGCGGCTGAGCCACGGTCGACCAGGCGCACGGACAAAGTTGAACGCCCCGCCGAGCAGAAACAGGGCGCTGCCCACGACGTACTGGGTGGCGAGGAAGGCATCGACGGTCCGCGTGTCGGCGGCGCTCTGCAGGCTGAAGAGGTAGGGAACGGATGCGACGAGGAACAGCATCGATCCAGTCACAAACGTGATGGCGGTGAGGTTCATGTACTGGAGGATGCGCAGGTCCCGGGCCTGGATGATCTGCAGCACGTTGATGACCGCCCCGCAGACGAACAACAGGCTGCCGACGATGAAGAAGACGGCGCCGGCGGTGAACATCCCGACCGATGACAGGAAGCAGATGCTGCCGACGGCGAACAACAGGCTGCCAGCCAGATAGGCGGCGGCCGACCACCCCTCGATGCGTTCCCAGATCGTCGGCGTCCCCTTGAGCGATTCCCGGTGGCGGATCACCTCGAGCAGGTCGTGAGCGGTCACAGCGATGTACATCAGCGATGCGATAAAGAAGATCCATGCGCCACGGTTGGCCCGGCTCTCGAAGGCCGGGAAGAACAGCACGCTGCCCCAGACGAACATGACCCCACCGACGAGGTAGACCCCGGTGTTGATCGCCTCCCACCTCCGGTTGTCGCGGTCGCTTGCGTGGGGGTTGAGGACGGCATGCTGCCTCGGACGGTTGACGAACATGTGGGGCACGGCGGTCACCTTCCGGCGCCGTCCGAACCCACGGCAGGCGCTGCGCTTGGATCCTAGGTTGAAGTGCCGAACCAACCCGCGGCTACGAGGAGCGCTGGTGAGGATCTGCATGGTCACCCGTCTGGAAATCGGCTCCTCGACCGTTCGGTGGCCGACCACCGACTGCTGACATCACTGGACAGCGGGTCGAACGTCTCGACGTCAGCCGAGTCCTCCAAGACGCTCGTGAGGCCCGTCCGTAGCGACCTCGAGAAAGATCGCTCGGGCGCGCGGCTACGGTGCTGTTCCGTCATCCGACATCGGTGGGGATGCCCTCTTGGATGGCACAATCCGACCGTTGGGGGATCACGATGAGCAAGTCTCGGCGCACGCGAGGCATCGCAGCAGCGGTGATGGCCATGGGGTTGCTCGCTGCGGCCTGTGGTGGTGGCGGCGGTGGCGGTGGCTCCAAGGGTGAGACCGGGAGCGCTCCGACCGACGAGGGCACGCCGGAGGCCGGCGGTCAGGTGATCTACGCACTCGAGTCCGAGACCAACGCCGGGTGGTGCCTGCCCGAGAGTCAGCTGGCCATCTCAGGTATCCAGGTGGCCCGCTCGATCTACGACACGCTGGTGCAGCCCGACGAGAACGACGAGATGGTGCCGATGCTGGCCGAGTCGGTCGAGCCCAACGACACCTACGACGAGTGGACGTTGAAGATCCGACAAGGTGTGAAGTTTCACGACGGATCGGCCCTGACCGCCGAGGTGGTCAAGAACAACCTCGACGCCTACCGGGGCCAGTACGAGGGGCGTAAGCCGCTGCTGTTCGTCTTCGTGCTCGACAACATCGACACGGTCGAGGCCACCGACGCCTCGACCGTGGTGATCACGACCAAGACGCCGTGGCCGGCGCTGCCCAGCGCCCTGTACAACAACGGGCGGTTGGGCATGATGGGTCAGGCCCAACTGGACAACGCCGAGAACTGCAACAAGGACCTGGTCGGCACGGGGCCGTTCAAGTTGAAGGATTGGAAGGTCAACGACAAGTTCGTGGCCGAGAAGAACCCCGACTACTGGGAGACCGATGCCGACGGCAATGCGCTGCCGTACCTGGACGAGATCGAGTACCGGCCGGTGTCCGACAGCGGCAGCCGCATCGAGGGCCTCCAGACCGGTCAGTTCGACATCATCCACACCTCGGGCGGCGAGGCCGCCCAGCAGTTGACCCCGGTTGCCGACAGCGGTCAGATCAACATGATCTCCAACTCGGACTTCGCCGAGGTGGGCTACGCGATGACCAACGAGGCGAAGGCCCCGTTCGACAACCTCGATGCCCGCTTGGCCGTCGCCTACGGCATGGATCGCGACGAGCTGATCGCGCTGCGCACCGGCGGACTGCAGGAGGTCGCCTCGGGTCCGTTCGCGCCGGGCACCATGGGTTACCTCGAGGACACCGGGTTCCCGGATCACGATCTCGAGAAGGCCAAGGAGCACGCGGCGGCCTACAAGAAGGCGACCGGTGAGGACCTGGCGTTCACGCTCACCTATGTCGCCTTCCCGGGAACCAAGACCGACGCCGAATTGATCCAGAGCCAGCTGGCCGACGCCGGCATCGACGTGAAGCTGAGCTCGACCGACCAGGCCGCGCAGATCGACCGTGCGATCAGCGGAGCGTTTCAGCTGATGCTGTTCCGCAACCACCCGGGCGGCGATCCAGACACCCAGTACGTGTGGTGGCACAGCGGCTCGCCGGTAAACTTCGGGAAGATCAACGATCCCGAGATCGACAAGGCCCTCGAAGAGGGGCGCTCCGAGGCCGATCCGGCCAAGCGTGCCGAGATCTACGAGAACATGAACAGGCGCTTTGCCGAACAGGTCCACAACATCTGGTGGAACTGGAGCCTGTGGACGGTCGCCTCGGTGCCGACGGTTCACGGCATCCTCGGGCCCGACCTGACCGACATGGAGCCGTTCCCCGGCCTGGCGACCGGCAACCCGGTCTCCGGCATCTGGGTGGAGGGCGGCGGCTCCTGACACACACGATCATTCACCCGGGTGGCGACAACGACGTGCCCTGGATTGCGGTGCGCAGCCAACGCAACCCCGACGGCACCGAGTCGCACGTGTGGGAGCGGTGGGTGGCGTTCTCGGTGGACCCGCTGTACCTGGCGCTGTTTGCCAAGTGGGATCCGGGCATGATCGTGCGCCGCCATGGGCACCACAGCCCGCACACGATCACGGTGCTGGCGGGCGAGTTCACCTGTGGCGACGAGCTGTGCGGCGTGGGCACCCACCTCGAGCTTCCCTACGGCGCCGCTTTTGGTCCCTTCGTCGCCGGGCCGAACGGGGTCGAGCTGTACGAGGTGATGATGGGCGATCCCCGCTCGTGGAGCGACGAGCCCGAGGCGATGGAACGGATCCTCGCGGAACGGGGCGTCGAGCAGCTGCCGGACCCGCCCATCGAGCTGCCTGCCGGTCTCGAAGATCTGCGGGCGGTCTTCTCAAAGGGCCGAGCCGACCTCTGAGTCTCCCAGGCTGACGGCTGTTATCCGCAGTTGGTGGCGACCTCGAGGGCATCGCAGATCTGGCGCATTCGGGATCCGCTGAGGGTGCCAAGACGCTCGACCAGCACTGCCACGGTCACCGATTCGACCGAGTCGAGGTTGACCGCGCTTCGACGTCCGAGCGGATCATCTCCCGGCTCGAGGACGACTTCACTCGGTAAACCTCGGATGGTCGTCGTGCATGGTGCGATCAGCGCACGTCTCAATCTTGGGATGGCGGCATCGCGCGACAACACCACGACGGGTCGGCGCCCGATCCCGGGCGGTTCGCACCACCACAGTTCACCTCGCTTGGGGAGGTCGGTCACGTCGCTGCCGCCGCATCGCGGAAGGAGGCGAGGGGGGGGGGCGGTTTGGCTCAGCTGAGGCCGACGATGCGCATCGACATGCCCATGTCGCCCGACCACTTATTGGCGTTGTGCACCTCGACGGCGATCGTGTTGACGCCGGGCTGCAGGGCGCTGGCGGGGACCGTGTAGACGACCGGCGTCCGCTCGGCAGCGCCCTCGACGACGTTGACCGCTCCGGTGGTGGGAGCAAGCGGCCCGTCCGGCAGGTTGTCCCGGAAGGCCTCAACGCCGTTGATCGACACCGCCGCACCATCGTCGCGAACCAGCTCAACGCGGAGCTCGCTGTACTTGGACGGGTTGGGGACGTTCACCTTGGCCCGGAAGTAGCCGGCCGTCGGGTAGTTCGGACCGCCTGCGGTGTAGATGACCGAGGCCACGTCGGACCGGCCGAAGCCCAGCTTGGCGGGGCCCTCGGCCCAGCCGGCGTCGGCAAATGCGGGCGCCTGCCAATTTTCCGGGGCGAGTGCCGGGTCGACGGTGAATCGCCAAGCGGCGCCGGTGGGCATCAACTCGGTCTCCACGATCGGGGCGGCGACGCTGAAGTTGGTCGGCTTGGTCGACGGCCCGATGTTGCCGGTCCCGTCGATGGCAGCCACGGCGTACTGGTGGTTGCCGACGGGGACGTTGGTGTCGACGTAGCTGGTGCCCCAGCTGAAGCCCACCGCGTTGCCGTCCCGGAGGACCAGGTAGCGCACGTCGTTCGACGGGTCGCTGGCCTGACCCCAGGTGACGCCGACCGTCCCGTCGGGGCGCAGCGAGGCGGCGTGTTGGGCCGGTGCGGTGGGAACACTGCGGTCGACCGCCGAGCAGTACTTGGTGAACCCGCCGGCGAAGTCCTTCGCGGCGTTGCCCGAGTAGGCGTCACGCTTGGTGTCGCCGCCCTGCCAGACGCACTCGTTGTGGTCCTTGGTGATCACCCATGGGCCGTCACCGGTCGCCGAAGCGATCGACGGGAGCCACCAGTCGAGATACGCCCCGGTGGCGGCATCGTAGAGGCCCACCTGCTGGATTCGGTCCGAGCGGGTGGCACCCCAGGTCATGTCGGCGATGTTGCCGTACCAGCGGGTGCGACCCGACAGGTTCACCCCGGTGTCGCCACCGCAGTGGCAGGCGCCGAAGAGGTAGCCAAAGGCGGCCTCCGCCGCCTGGAAGTCGCCACCGGGAATGGAGACGTGGGCCTCGGTTCTGGCAGCCGTGTTGCGGTTGTAGGCCGAGAGGGTGTGCTCGCGCCCGCCGACGAACACCTGGTCGCCGAACTCCTTCACCGTCTGGGAGTAGGTCCCACCAGCGGTTTGGGCGGAACGCAACCAGCGGAAGTTGGTCAGCGGGGCGCCATCGGAGATACGGGTGGCGTAGGGCTCACCGGCGATCCCGTTGATCGTGGTGAACCAGCCTGCGAGGTACACCCGGTCGCCTCGCTCGGAGGCATCGATGTCCATGACCAGACCGTTGACCACTGGGCGCCAGGTACCAAGTTGCCCGGTCATCGCGTTGACCTCAGCGGCGTTCGACACCCCGGTGGTCGGTCTGCCGTTTGGCGTCACCTGGTTGAAGGCTCCGCCGATGAACAGACGGTCACCGAGCAGGCTGATGCCGCGCACCATGCCGCGGCCCCCGCTCCTGTTGACACGCACCCGGAAGCTGGGGTCGACCGTGCAGGTGTTGGGGTTGAGCTTGGCCAACCCGGCTGCCGCGGTGTCGCCGTTGACCTTGGTGAAGTCTCCGGCGATGATCAACTGGCCGTCACGTGAGACCTCCATGTCCCACACCCGACCATCGAGGATGGGCTTGCATGAGCTGATCCAGGCGCCGGTGTTGACGTCGAATGCGGTCAGGAACTTGTGGTTGACCGAGCCGCCCGCATTGTTGACCACCTTGGTGAACGAGCCGCCGACGAACATGCGCCCGCCGGCCTCCTGCATCGCCATGACGTACGCCAGGGCCGGATCGGCGGCCGAGATGCGTCCGGTCCAGTCGGGCGGTCCGCCCACCCCCCACGCCAACTCCTGTGCAACGTCGCTTGGGACCCACGGCACCTGCCGCGGGGCCGAGCCTCCGCTCGGCAACGGAGCGGCGACCGAGTCCATGATGCGGGGGCGCACCCACACCTGGGTCAACGGGATCGGGTTCGTGCCGTCAGGCGCATACCAGTTGCCGCTGGTCGACGATTTGATCGCGCCCATCGCAAACCCGGCGCGGTTGCCTCGAGCGGTGACCTTCCAGTTGCGATGGGTGAACACACGGTTGAGCCCATCCACCCCGGTGCCGGCGTTGAACATTTTGGTGACGGCGTCGTTGCCCTTGGTGTCACGGGTCGTACCCGCCCTGGAATACACGGTGCCGTTGACCGTCATCTTGGCCAGTGGCTTGCCGGCGGAGAAGTGCCACGACCACGGTTCGGCATTGGCAAGATTCCAGCGGACCTCTTGCCACGACGTCCCGGCCGCGTTGGCGGACCGACGGAGGCGAATGCCGTCGGGCAACTGGGACGCAGCGCCGCCGTCGAGCAGCCCGTTGATCTTGTCGGCCGAGAGGTGCACCGGGGCCTGGGACGCCTGACCGTTGGGGTCGGTCTGCAGCCGGGCGACGTTGCCCTGTGCCGCAGGCGACCAGGTCCACCCCTCCCGGCCCACGCCGATCAACGCCCAACCGCCACCGTCGGTGGTCATGTCACAAGTGAACTTCTCGGGAGCGACCAACGTTTTGGTGCGCAGCCAGTACACGCCGGTGGCGGACTGCGAGAAGCGCTGCTTGATACCCCAGCACGAGGCACCCGCCGTCTCCGCCGTGGTGCCATCACCGGGACGAGCGGCCGGGGGACCGGCCGCCTGAGCGGCCGTAGGAACGACCACCGGGCCGAGCACGGCCGCCACCATCACGGTGACGATGCCCGCCCGCTTGGGTGACATCGCCCCAAGGCGCGTGCCGAGATGCCGAAACCTACCCAGGGGTCCGCTAGATGAGCGCCCGCCAATATTCATGAAATTCCGCCTGAATCGAGACCTCGTGCCGAACCGAGTCGACTGCCGAGAGCGTGAGAAACACCCTGTTCAGCAGGTGCTTTGAAGATCATCTCACGCGGGGCGGTCGCGATGGTAGCGGCATTTACTCATGTGGCTCATCCGACGCCGATATGGGGCCGACGGCGTCCCATAATTCGGTGGTGAAATTCAACCGCCAAGCGGTCGGGAGACGGTTCTTGCCCGTCACAATCGGTGAGTCTCACGGACGGTGACATTCGTCGCACGCGGGTGCAGACGTGCTTGGATGCGAAGTCGACGCACCTTGCTCCCCGGGTTGGAGGGCGCTGCCGGGGATTGTGTAGGTGACCGGTGTCCCTTCGGCGACCGGTATCATCTACGTGGTGACGTTGAAGTTGGTTGGTTCGGTTGACGGCCCGATGTTGCCGGTTTCGTCGATGGCGGCCACGGCGTACTGGTGGTTGCCGACGGGGACGTTGGTGTCGACGTAGCTGGTGCCCCAGCTGAAGCCGACAGCGTTGCCGTCTCGGAGGACCAGGTAGCGCAGGTCGTTTGATGGGTCGCTGGCCTGACCCCAGGTGACACCGACCGTCCCGTCGGGGCGCAGCGAGGCGGCGTGTTGGGCCGGTGCGGTGGGCACGCTGCGGTCGACCGCCGAGCAGTACTTGGTGAACCCGCCGGCGAAGTCCTTCGCGGCGTTGCCCGAGTAGGCGTCACGCTTGGTGTCGCCGCCCTGCCAGACGCACTCGTTGTGGTCCTTGGTGATCACCCATGGGCCGTCACCGGTCGCCGAGGCGATCGACGGGAGCCACCAGTCGAGGTAGGCGCCGGTGGCGGCATCGTAGAGGCCTACCTGTTGGATGCGGTCCGAGCGGGTGGCGCCCCAGGTCATGTCGGCGATGTTGCCGTACCAGCGGGTGCGACCCGACAGGTTTACCCCGGTGTCGCCACCGCAATGGCAGGCGCCGAAGAGGTAGCCGAAGGCGGCCTCCGCCGCCTGGAAGTCACCACCGGGAACAGAGATGTGGGATGAGGTTTGAGCGGCAGAGTCGCGGTTGTACGACGCAATCACGTGCTGGCGTCCGCCGACATACACCTGGTCACCGACCTCCTTGACCGTCTGAGACCAGGGCCCACCTATGCCTGGAGCGGTAAGGAGCCAGTGGAAGTTGGTGAGCGGGGCGCCGTCGGAGATGCGGGTGGCGTAGGGCTCACCGGCGATCCCGTTGATCGTGGTGAACCAGCCTGCGAGGTACACCCGGTCGCCTCGCTCGGAGGCATCGATGTCCATGACCAGCCCGTTGACCACCGGACGCCAGGTACCAAGTTGTCCGGTCATGGCGTTGACCTCAGCGGCGTTCGACACCCCGGTGAGCGGTGCACCGTGTGGCGTCACCTGGTTGAACGCACCGCCGATGAACAGACGGTCACCGAGCAGGCTGATGCCGCGCACCATGCCACGCCCGCCGCTCCTGGTGACGCGCACCTGGAAGCTGGGATCAAGAGCGCAGGTGTTGGGGTTGAGCTTGGCCAACCCGGCTACCGCCGTGTCGCCGTTCACGTTGGTGAAGTCGCCGGCGATGATCAGCTGGCCATCGCTGGAGACCTCCATGTCCCACACCCGGCCATCGAGGATGGGCGTGCACGAACTGATCCACTCACCGGTGTTGACATCGAACGCGGTCAGGAACTTGTGGTCGACCGAGCCACCCGCGTTGTTGACCACCTTGGTGAACGAGCCGCCGACGAACATGCGCCCGCCGGCCTCCTGCATCGCCATCACGTACGCCAGGGCCGGATCGGCGCCAGAGATGCTGTCGGTCCAGTCGGGAGGTCCGTCCACGCCCCACGCCAAGTCCTGGGAAAAATCGCTCGGGACCCACGGCACCTGCCGCGGGGTTGAGCCCTCGCTGGGCAACGCAGCGGCGACCGAGTCCATGATGCGGGGCCGCACCCACACCTGGGTCAACGGGATCGGGTTCGTGCCGTCAGGCGCATACCAGTTGCCGCTGGTCGACGCTCCGACTGCGCCCATCGCAAACCCGGCGCGGTTGCCTCGAGCCGTGACCTTCCAGTTGCGATGGGTAAACACACGATTGAGCCCATCGACCCCGGTGCCTGCGTTGGGCAAGTTGGTGACAGCGTCATTGCCCTTGGTGTCACGCGTCGTGCCCGCACTCGTATACCCGGTGCCGTTGACCGTCATCTTGGCCAGTGGCTTGCCGGCGGAGAAGTGCCACGACCACGGTTCGGCAGTGGCAAGATTCCAGCGGACCTCCTGCCACGACGTGCCGGCAGCGTTGGCGGACCGGCGGAGGCGAATACCGTCGGGCAACTGGGACGCAGCACCGCCATCGAGCAGCCCGTTGACCTTGTCAGCCGAGAGGTGCACCGGGGCCTGGGACGCCTGACCGTTTGGGTCGGTCAACAACCGGGCGACGTTGCCCTGTGCCGCGGGCGACCAGTTCCACCCCTCCCGGCCCACGCCGATCAAGGCCCAGCCGCCACCATCGGTGGTCATGTCACAGGTGAACTTCTCGGGAGCGACCAGCGTGCTGGTGCGCAACCAATACACACCGGTGGCCGACTGCGAGAACTTCTGCTTGACCCCCCAGCACGACGCACCCGCCGTCTCCGCCGTCGTGCCATCACCAGGTTGAGCAGGCTGCGGGTCGACGGGCGGGTCAGTGGGCTCGGTCACCGGGGGAGGGACCGTCTCATCTGGAACGCAGGCCGCACTTGGGCCGAGCACTGCGGCCACCAGGAAGGCGGTGATGCCGGCCCGCTTGAGTGACGTCGCCCGAAGACGACTGCCCGAGGGTCGGCCCGATGAAGAAGGTCCGCTGGACATGAGCCCGCCAATAGTCATGAAATTCCGCCTGAGTTGTGCCCCGCAGCGACGCCCACCGAGTGGTTGAGGTCGTGAGAAATCCCCGAGTCCATCGAGGGCTTCATCGCGCGGACGCTAGGCGTTCCGGCTCACCCTGGCAAAGGTGCCTCGCCCCGAGCGGGAGGGCGTACGCAGGTCCGCCAGGCAAAGAAATCGGTGGCCGGTTTGTGGTGCCCGGGGAAGTAGGGCAGCGGGTGGCGGAGTGAGATTCGACGTGGGCCCCAGCGAGATGGGCTGAGGATCGATTCGCCGAACGCATCTACGCTGCCGCGATGGGCACGATCAACCCACGGGTGGACAGTGCCGTCGCCGTCGGTCGGACCGATGTCGACGCAACAACGATGTACAGCGAGCGTGCGGTGATGGTGCTGATGGTGGTCGGCGGCGCCTACGTGGCCACCTCCCTGATGGCCAACGTCATGTCGGTGCGCATCTTGTCGCTCGGCGGCTGGGCGGTGGACGCCGGCACGCTCACCTACCCGCTGACCTTCACCCTGCGCGACGTCGTGCACAAGGCGGGCGGCACCGCGGTGGCCCGCACGACGGTGGTGGCCACCGCCGGGTTCAACGCGCTGCTGGCCCTGGGGCTGTGGGCGGCCGCCGTGCTGCCCGGCGATCCGGCGACCACCGGAGCGGCCCAGAGCGAGTTTGCCAACGTGCTCAACCCGGTGCTGCGCATCATCGCGGCGTCGATCATCGCCCAGTTGATCGCCGAGTTGGTCGACACCGAGGTGTACCGGGCCTGGGTGGCACGCTTCGGGGCACGCCACCAGTGGGGTCGGGTGATCAGCTCCAATGCGGTGTCGGTCCCGCTCGATTCGGTGATCTTTGCGGTGATTGCTTTTGCCGGCCGGATCCCCGGCGCCGTCGTGTGGTCGATCATATGGGCCAACATCGCCATCAAGGGGGTGACCGCCCTGGCTTCGACCCCACTGATCTACACCGTGCGCGACCGGTGGGTCGGCCGGGAATGAACCGTCTCGGTCAGGGAGCGGGTTTCGCCGTTGCGCCAACGCTGGTGCGACCGGCTGGGGAGGGGCGCCGTCGGCCGGTGCGGCGGCCGGACCGGCGCCTCGCAAGTGAACCGTCACGCGGGGATGCCCAGCGTCTAGGTTGGCGGCGTGTCAACGGTTCGCTTCGACCAGGTCACCAAACGCTTCGGAAAGACGACGGCGGTGGACGCAATGTCCCTCGACATCGTCGAGGGCGAATTCATGGTGCTGTTGGGCCCGTCGGGCTGTGGCAAGTCCACCGCCCTGCGCATGATCGCCGGATTGGAGTCGATCACCGAAGGCGCCCTGAGCATCGACGGCGAGGTGGTCAACCACGTCGACCCCCGCAAGCGCGGCATCGCGATGGTGTTCCAGAGCTATGCGCTGTATCCCAACCTGACGGTGCGCAAGAACATCGAGTCGCCGCTGAAGGCCAAGGACGTTCCGCCCGACGGCGGCGGCGACCCCCGCCGGCTGAGCAGCGAGGAGCGCGACGCGCGGGTGATCGAAGCGGCCCGAATGCTCGACCTGGAGGACTACCTCGACCGCAAGCCCGGCGCCCTGTCCGGCGGCCAGCGCCAGCGGGTGGCCCTCGCCCGGGCCATCGTCGCCCGGGCCAAGGTGCTGTTGATGGACGAGCCGTTGTCGAACCTGGACGCCAAGCTGCGGGCCCAGACCCGCGCCGAGCTGATCGACCTGCACGAGCGCCTCGGCGGCACGGTCGTCTACGTCACCCACGACCAGATCGAGGCGATGACGATGGCCGATCGCGTGGCGATCATGGCCAACGGTGCGCTCCACCAGGTGGGCACCCCCGACGACGTGTACGACCGGCCCGCCAACACCTTCGTCGCCGGCTTCATCGGCACCCCGCCCATGAACCTGATGGACGGCGTGGCCACCTCCGACGGTGTCGAGGTGGCCGGCGCCAAGCTGGACGCCACCCACCAGCTGGAGGCCGGCGCACCGGTGGTCGTGGGCATCCGACCCGAGCACCTGGTGCTGTCCGACGACGGCCTGGCCATGGAGGTCAAGGCGGTCGAATGGCTGGGCTACGAGAGCCTGATCACCGCCGACCTGGTTGATGTTGGCGCCGCCCAGCGCTCGGCGCGTGGCGACGGCGACACGAATGAAGACAGCGGGACCATCGGCACCGCTTCTCTGGTTGGCGACGCCGTCGTCGACGCCAACGATCCCGAGCAGGTGGGCGCCACCCGTCGCCGGGTGATCCTGCGGGCCAACGGTCGTGTCGATGCCCGCAACGGCAAGATCATCCGAGCCACGCCTCAGGCTGGTGCGGTGCAACTGTTCGACGCCGACACCGGGGTGCACCTGTGAGCAGCGGCAGCGGGATGCGGCGGGTCATCGGGGGGCCAAGCTGATGGGGGTCCTGCCCGACGCGCCCGGCACCAAGGACGACACGGCGCCCGAGGGTGTCAAGCGGAGTGGCCTGTTTGGCCACAGCCTGCGGGAGACTGGCCTGGCCGCCGCCTTCCTGGCGCCGTCGCTGGTGATCTTCGGCCTGTTCTTCTACTTCCCGTTCGCCCGCCTGGTGTCGTGGGGCTTCTACGACAGTCGCCAACGAGGCTCGTTCTACGAGCGCGTCGGTTTCAGCCACTACGTCGATGTGCTCACCTCATCGGAGTTTCTCGACGGGCTGTGGATCTCGGTGCAGTTCGTGCTGCTGACCGTGCCCGCCGGCCTGATTTTCGGCACGCTGCTGGCGGTGGCCGCCCACCGACGTCTGAAGGGCATGAAGATCTATCAGACGATCTTCAGCTCGACGATCGCCACCTCGGTTGCTGTGGCCGCCGTGCTGTTCTTCGGCCTGATCAACCCCGCGGTCGGCGTGTTCAAGGTGGACTGGCTGTCCAACCCCGGCACTGCGTTGCCCGCCCTGGCGCTGGTCGCCGTGTGGAAGAACCTCGGCCTCAGCTTCGTCATCGTGCTCGCTGGGCTTCAAGCGGTGCCCGACGAGCTGACCGAGGCGGCGATGATCGACGGCTACGGCGCCATCGGCCGCTTCTTCAAAGTGACCCTGCCGGCCCTGACGCCGGTGCTCACCTTCCTGGTCGTCGCCCTCACCATCTTCGGTATGCAGGAGTTTGCTCTGCCCGACATCATCACCGGAGGCGGCCCGGAGGGCAGCACCTCGACCCTGGTGTACACGATCGCCCAGAAGCTCGACCCGACCAACATCACCGACGGCTCGGTGATGGCGGTGGGCCTGTTCGGCATCACGCTGATCATCGGGCTGGGGCAGTTCATCTTGCTCGAACGGGGGATGAACCGTGACTGACGCAGCCTCGACCGACGCAACCACCGATGCAGCGACCGTCGGCACCGGGTTTACCTCCGCCCGGTCCGGCGTGATCGCCCCGTCCGGTCCGGCGCCGGTGGTCGCGGCCCCCGCCGGCGCCCAGCTGAAGAAGCTGGGCTGGTACCTGTTCCTCACCCTGTTGGCGCTGGTCATCCTGTACCCGCTGTACATGTCGGTGATGCGGGCGCTGTCCGACCCGGCGGCCTATGCGCGGGCCGGCAACCCGCCCTGGCCGGTCGAGGCGGAGTGGGACGTGTTCAGCCGGGCGTGGAACGGCGGCAGCCTGTCGGCGGCCACGTTCTGGAGCTTCGCCATGTCGGCGGTGATCACGGTGACCCAGGTGATCACCGCCGTGCTGGCCGCCTACGCCTTCGTCTTTCTACGCTTTCCGTTTAAGAAGCTGCTGTTCGTGCTGTTCGTCGCCACCCTGATGCTGCCCCTCGAGGTGACCTTCGTGGCCAACTCCCTCACGATCCGCCAGTGGGGCTGGATCGACACGCTACAAGGCCTGGTGGCGCCGTTCCTCGCTTCGGCGCTGGGCACCTTCCTCCTGCGCCAGGGGTTCCTCGGCATCCCCAACGAACTGCGCGAAGCCGCCTTTCTCGACGGCTACGGCCACTTCCGGTTCATGACCCGCATCGCCGTGCCGTTGGCGGCGCCCGTCGTCGCCTCGGTCGGCCTGCTCGCCTTCCTGTCGTCCTGGAACCAGTACCTGTGGCCCCGGGTGGTTACCGAGCAGGAAAGCCACCAGACGCTGCAGATCGCGCTGAAACGCCTTGCGGCCCAAAACATCCAGCAGCTCAACGTCGGGGTGGCCGGTGCCGTCCTGGCGGCGCTGCCGATCTTTGCGCTGTTGATCGTGTTCCAGCGAGCGATCGTGCGAGGATTGACCGCCGGTGCGGTCAAGGGGTGAGAACGAGATGCATGTGACACCGTCAAGGCGATCGAATGGACGACCGGGCGCCAAACGCCCCGGCCGGCTGCGGGCCGGGTTGGTGGGCGTCGCCGTGCTGGCGGGCACCACCGCCGTCGCTTGCGGTCCGCCCCCGACGATCGAAACCCTGGCCGGCGACGACGTGTCCGCCGACAACATGCCCGACTGCCCGATGGGCGAGCTGGACAAGGCCACCGGCGTCACCAACATCGTCGTGTGGCACGCCCTGGGCGCCGAGCCCGCCAAGGCGCTTGAGGAGGTCACCCAAGCGTTCAACGACAGCCAGGACGAGGTGAACGTCACCCTGCAGAACCAGGGCGCCGACTACTCCGAGGTGTTCCGCAAGTACAACGCCGCCGCAGCCAGCGGCGAAGGCGTGCCCGCCGTCGTGTACCTCGAGGACACGACGATCCGCACGATCATCGACACCGGCACGCTGTTTCCCGCCGAAGCATGTGCCGAGGAGGTGGGTTTCGACCTCGACTCGGTGCAGCCCGCCGTCCGCAGCGCCTACACGGTCGACGGCGTCTTCTACCCCGGCTACGTCAACGTCTCCGGGCCGATCATGTTCTATAACCGCAGCCACTTCCGCGAGGCGGGCCTGGACGTCGACTCGCCACCGCAGACGTTGGCCGAGGTGCGCAGCGCCGCCGAGAAGCTGAAGGCGTCGGGCATCGAAAAGCCCTTGGCGCTGAAGCTGGACCCGTGGTTCTTCACCTGCTGGGTGAACGGGGTCGGCGAGGACATCGTCCTGCCCGACAACGGAAGATCTGGCGCAGTCACGGAGGCCAACCTGAACAACGAGGCCGGTGTCGAGACGCTGCAGTGGATCCAGGACATGGTGGCCGACGGGTTGGCCGACCCGATCTCGAACACCCCGGGGCAGATCAACCAATACCTCAACGTGGCCCAGGAAAAGTCGTCGATGTTGATCGAGACGTCGACCGCCTCCACGTCGATCAAGGCGTTCCTCGGCGGCGACCTGGACACCGGCGGGCAGGATGCCTCCTCGGTCGACACCGGCGGACTCGACCCGGCCGCCACCCCGTTCCCGGGCCTCGACCAACCCGGCGGCGTGCGGGTGTCCGGGGGCTACTTCGGCATCTCCAACCGGGTGCCCAAGGTGCAACAGGCCGCAGCGGCCAAGTACCTCGGTTTCATGTCGCAGCCCGATCAGGTGGTCACCTGGCATCTCGTCGGCTCGTACCTGCCGGTGATCGGCGATGTCGCCGACGACCCCCGGATCCAGAAGTTCTGGAAGGAGGACCGGGCCGGTCAGCTGCTCAAGGTGGGTTACGAGCAGATGGCGCTGATCGATCCCAAGCGGCCCGGACCGCTGATCGGGCCCTATCCCGAGTACACCGACATCATGCAAAAGACGATGGAGTCCACCGCCCGCTCAGGCGCATCGCCCGAGGACGCGCTGAACAAGGCCAACGAGCAGATGAACGCCGAACTCGAGCAGTACTACGGCTGAGGCCGGCGCCGCGGCGCCGATGTTGGTGCGGTGCTGTCCCGGCACGACGGTACCGCCGAGCCGGGTGGTTTGCCGGGAAACAGTTTCGTGGGAAAGTACATCGGGTAACGTGCCCGGGTGATACCCGAGCACACCACGCAACTTGAGCAAGTGGGGCGACCCGGCAAGCTGCCGCCGGGTCGTGATCACCTCGACGAGCTGATCGATCAGGTTGTCGCTCTCAAGCCCGAACTCGACCTGGGCGGCTTGGCGGTCACCGGACGCGTGCTGCGGCTGGCGGCCCGCTTGGAAGAGGCCCGGGCCAGGTTGCTCGCACCGTTCGAGCTGACCGTTGGCGAGTTCGACGTGCTGGCCACGGTGCGCCGCTCCGGGCCGATTACGGCGTCCGAGATCTGCCACGCGGTGATGATCACCGCCGGTGGGATGACCAAGCGCCTCGATCGACTCGAAGCGCGCAACCTGCTGAACCGAACGGCGAACCCGGCCGACCGGCGGGCTGCCCACATCGTGCTCACCGACGATGGAACGCGGCTGCTCGACGACGCCTACCAGGTGATCGTCGAGGCCGAAACCCAACTGGTCGCCGCCGAGCTGGGCGATGCCAACGTGCGCGCTCCGGTCGAGGCTGCACTGCGGGCGCTGCTGTGTTCGCCCGCCCTCGCCGAGCCGTCGTGAACGCCACCGAACGCACGAGGACCCGGACCGGTCCTCCCAGCCAAACCCGTCCGAAGGACACCCCGTGACCGACAAGTCCATCCCCCTCTACGAGATCCCCGAGATCCACGAACGCCGTTGGTGGATTCTCGGGGTGATGGCAGCGTCCCTCACCGTCGTGGTGATGTCGGTGTCCGGCCTGAACGTTGCGCTGCCCACCCTCCAGGAGTCGCTCGACGCCAGCAACTCGGCGCTGCAGTGGATCATCGACTCCTATGCGCTGGTGTTCGCCGGGTTGCTGCTGACCGCCGGAGCACTGGGTGACCGCTTCGGCCGCCGCAACGCGCTGTTGTTCGGCCTGGCCGTTTTTGCGGTCGGCGCAACGGTGGGCGGCCTGGGCTCCACCCCGGCCCAGGTGATCGCCGGGCGGGCCACGATGGGTGCCGGTGCCGCCTTCGTCATGCCCGCCACGCTGTCGCTGGTCGTCACCGTGTTTCCGCCCAAGGAGCGTCGCCGGGCGATCGCCATCTGGGCCGGTTTCGCCGGTGCCGGGGCGGCGATCGGTCCGATCGTCTCCGGCGCCCTCCTCGAATGGTTCTGGTGGGGGGCCGCCCTGCTGGTGAACATCCCGATCGTCATCGTGTTGGCGGGGTCGATCGCCGTGCTGGCCCCGAGGTCCCGCGACACGCACAACACGCCGCTCGACCTGCCGGGTACCGCCCTGTCGCTCGTCGGCATCACCGCGTTGGTCTTCGGCATCATCGAGGGGCCCAACCTGGGCTGGTCGAGCCCCGAGGTGCTCGCCGGGTTCGCAGCGGCGGCGGTGACCCTGGTGGGCTTTGTGGTGCGAGAGCGCCACGCCCGCCACCCGATGCTGCCCCTCGAGTTGTTCGCCGACCGCCGCTTCTCGGTCGGCAGCGGCGTCGTCACCGTGACGTTCTTTGCGATGATCGGCTTTTTCTTTCTCAACACCCTGTACCTGCAGTTCGTGCGGGGAGACTCGCCACTGTTCGCCGGTCTTGCCGCCGTGCCGGTGGCGATCATGCAGGTGCTCGTCGCCCCCCGCAGCTCGTCGCTGAGCGAACGCTTCGGCAGCGGCCCGGTGATCGCCGTCGGCTTCACGTTCATCTCCTCCGGGTTCGCCGTCCTGGCGTTTGCTGCGCCGTCGTGGCCGTACCTGCCCCTCGGTGCCGCGTACGTGCTGTTGGGCACCGGGATGGGCATCACGGCAGCCCCTGCGACCGGAAACATCATGAGCGCGGTGCCCGATGCCAAGGCTGGGGTGGGGTCGGCGGTCAACGACACCACGCGCGAGTTTGGTGGCGCCCTGGGCATCGCCGTGCTGGGCAGCATCATCGCCAGCGCCTATCAGGCCAACCTGCGCATCGACGATCTGGGGTTGGGCCCCGAGCAGGTGGCGGCGGCGAAGGACTCGGTTGGGGCCGCCAGCCAGATCGCCCGGTCCCTGCCGGGGGGCGGAGCCGAGTTGGCCGACCGCGCCGGCGTGGCCTTCACCGGCGCTTTCAACATCGCCAACACCATTTCGGCGTTGCTTGCTCTCACTGCCGCCGTCACCGTGGCCTTCGTGTTCAGCCCCAGCAAGGAGCGCTCAGCAGCCCACGCCGCTGCCGCCTCGCGTCACGCCCCCGATGCGGAGCCCGCCCCGCTCGTGGGCCAAAGCATCCCCTCAGCGCACCGCACGGGTCCGAGGGGCGATCACGTCTGGGATGGATAGCGGTCACCTGCTGGCCCTTCATCGTCCCAAAGCAGCGAGCCCAGCCGTTTGGGGCAAGTTCGGTCGGCGCAGAGGTGCGCGGCTGGAACGTCACAGTCCCTCGTTATCGTGAATCGAAACCGCTCAGGACCCGGAATCGGCGAGCTCCGCCTCGTCGCTCCCGGGTGGTGTGGGCGCCGTCGTCGGCCTCGGTTCGGGCCTTCCTCCCGCAGATGACGACCCGCCGGCTGAGCGCTGCGACGCCGGTGGAAGGAGGCACGGCGATGACACCCGAACACTCGGCGCCCGGACACACGACACCAATACGTCCCAAACCAGCACCCGAACGACCCAACCGACCGACTCTCGAGCTCGTTCACGACTCGACCCGGGCGCCGACATTGGAACTGGTCGGCTCGGCGGCGCACCGACCGACCCCCCGACGCGTCGGCGCAGCGGGAACCACGCTGGGCGAACGCCTGGTCGAGGTGGGATGGCGTGCGTCGGAGCGCCATCACGACCTGGTGCGCTTGGCCGCGGAGTTTGCCGGCACCTCGGAGTGGTTCGGCGACGGCAGCTCGTCGGCGGCCCGGTGGATCAGCCAGCGGTTGGACATCTCGGTGCGAACGGCCCGGGAGTGGATCGCCGTCGGGCGAGCGCTCCGGCGGTTGCCGATGCTCGATGAGGCGCTGGCTCGGCGCGAGCTGTCCTATGCCAAGGTACGGATCCTGGTGCGGGCGGCGACGATGGAGAACGAGCGCGAGCTGATCGACCTGGCCTGTTCGGTGAACGCCGGCGCGCTGGGTGCGGCGCTGGCGACATGGTCCCGTCGTGAAGAGACCGAAGACGTGCGCGACGAGCGACATCGGGAGTCCCGTAGCCTCAGCTGGAGGGTCGAGCCGGACGGCCAGGCAACCGGCACGCTTCGCCTGCCCCCCGATGTCGCCGGCGGCGTGATGGCGGTGATCGATGCCGCAGTGATGCGCGCCCGGCAGGAATCGGTTGATCGCGTGGGCTCCAACGGGGGTGGCTCCGACATCGTCGGCCATTCCGACGTCGTCGGCGCCATCGCAATGGCCGGGTGGCCCGAGCGCCAGGCCGCCGAGCAGGTGATCCACCCCACGCTGGCCCAGCAACGGGCCGACGCCCTGGTCGCCGTGATGTGCGGCGGGGGAGCTCAGCTGAGCGCCGAGGTGATCCTGCACGTTCGCGGTGACGGGACGACGATGGATGACGGCACCCCGGTGACGCGCCAGGCCGTGATGCGGGCATTGCCCGACGCTTGGGTACGGGCGCTGATCCACAACGCCGAGGGCCTGCCGCTGAATGCGTCGGGGCGTCAGCGACACCCGTCCGCCCGGCAGAAGCGGGTGGTGAAGGAACGCGACCGCCGATGCGTCGACTGCGGGGGAAGCGACCTCCTCGAATACGACCACGTTCCCGACTTCTCGATCAGCAACCAGACGGTGGTCGACTGCTTGCAGCTGCGGTGCGCCGCGTGTCACCGTGCCCGCCATGTTCGGGGGGCATGGTGACGGGAGCCGGGGGCAAACTCGTCCCACGACGCAGAAAAGTGCCCCGAGGGGCACTCGTCGGCGCAGTCTGGGTTGCTCTGCTCAAACAGCGACAAGGGCCGTACGGCGAGCTACTCCAGGATCAGTTGCGGCCCAGGTTGGGCTTGCGGCCGTGGTTGGCCTTCTTCTTCCGGGCGTTCTTCTTCTTGCGTTGGGTCCGCTGAGACATCCGGAGAGGCTACCGCCCGCGGGGCCAACCCCCCAAAGCTGACCGGGCGGTAGCGTCAGGGCGTGCACCCTGGCCCGGCGAACGATTGCGACGCGTCGACCCCGCCTCTGACGAGAATGACATGATCCGATGATCGAGCCGAGCCCACTGAGGGTTCCGCCCGGCTGGTGGTACGACGTCGACGCGGTCGTCCACGACGGCGACGAGCACACCGAGTCGGTGCTGACCCGACCCGAGGACCTCGAAGAGATTCGTCGGGTGCTGGCCTCGGCCTTTGACGTGCCCCGCTTCGAGACCCTCGACTACCTGCGCTGGTTCTACACCCAGTGTCCCTTCGGGGAGACCTTCAGCGGCATCGTCCGGCGCGACGGCCGGGCGATCAGCCACCTGGCCGGTGCGCCCCGGCGGCTGCGAACCGTGGACGGCACCCTCGACATGTGGCTGATCGCCAACGTCGCCTCGGTGCCCGACGCGCAGCGCGAGGGTGCGTTTCTGCGCATGTGCCTCCAGGCGTGGCTGATGATCGAGGGGTTCGACCAGGCGGGCATCTACGGGGTGATGAACGACCAGTCCCGCCAGGCCCTGGAAGCCTTTGGGGTGGTCACCGAGGCCGAACTGCCCACCAAGGTGTTGGGCCCGACGCCGTGGACCAAGGCGCGGTTCAGCCATCACACGGTGGACCGGGCGCTGCTGGAGAGCGACCGGCTGGGGGAGCTGCTGGCCGACACCGACCTGGCCCCTCGGCGGGGCGTGCGGCTGTGGTGGCACCTCGACGTGCTGCGCTGGCGGTTGGCCAGCCCGCTGAGCACCTACACCCTGCACGTGGCCGACGACATGGTGGCGGTGTCGACCACCACCACCTGGCGGGGCGTCAGGGTGGCGGTGCTCATGAAGGTGCTCGTACGGGGCGAGCGGCGCCGGGCCGACGGACTGCGAAAGGCATGGTTTACCCCGGCGATGGTCGGCGAGGTGTGCGCGCACCACCGCACGCCCTTGGCGCTGTACGTCGGCATGAACTCCGACGTGCGGGTGTTCGGGGCGCTGGTACCCCAGCGCTACCTGCCCTCGCCGCTGCACCTGTGCTTCAAGGCGGTGCCCCGCCGCATCGGCACCAGCGACCTGCGCTTCGACAGCTTCGAGCTGTTGGACTTCGACGTGCTGTAGGCCGTCGTTTGCCGACGGCCAACATGGCCGGTGATCGACCCCGGGGTGCGGTGCCCATGGGACGCCAAAGCGGGCTCCGGTAGGCTGCCGCCCCTCATGGAACGCTTCGGATTCGTCGGACTCCCCAATGCGGGCAAGTCGTCGCTGTACAACGCACTCGCCGGGGGCGGCGCCCTCGCGGCGCCCTATGCCTTCGCCACGGTTGACCCCAACGTCGGCGTGGCCAAGGTGCTCGACAGCCGCCTCGATGCGCTGGCTGAGATGAGCAAGTCCAAGAACGTCATCCCCACCGCCGTGCAGTTCGTCGACATCGCCGGCCTGGTGAAGGGCGCCTCCCAAGGCGAGGGGCTGGGCAACCGCTTCCTGGCCCACATCCGGGAGGTGGACGCGACCGTGTTCGTGCTGCGGGCCTTCGAGGACACCGACGTGCCCGGCTCCTCCGATCCGGCCGAGCAGCTGGAGATCCTGGAGCTCGAGCTGATCACGGCCGACCTGGAGGCGATGGAGAAGCACATCGACAAGCGCCGCAAGGCCGCGCGATCCAACCCGGTGCTGGCGCCCGAGGTGGCGGCGATGGAGGCGGCGATCGACGTGCTGGGCGCAGGTACCCCGGTGTGGCGGGCCGGCCTGGGCGACGACACGCTGGCGCTGCTCAAGGCCGAGCAATTGCTCACCTCCAAGCCGGTGATCGTGTTGGTCAACCTGGGCGAGGACCAGCTGGAGGAACCCGACGCCCACCTGGCCGGGGTGCGAGAGCTGGTGGGCGACACGGCGCCGGTGATCGGTCTGTCGATCCAGCTCGAGGCCGAGGCGGCCATGCTGGACGCCGAGGACCGCGTCGAGATGCTGGACGCACTGGGCCTCGGCGAAGGGGCGCTGCCCACTTTTTTGCACACCGCCTACCAGCTGCTGGGGCTCCGCACCTTCTTCACCACCGGCGAAAAGGAGAGCCGCGCGTGGACGTTCCGGGCGGGCTCGACCGCACCGCAGGCCGCCGGCGTGATCCACACCGACTTCGAGCGCGGCTTCATCCGTGCCGAGACGATTCAGTGGGACGTGCTGCTGGCGGCCGGATCGTGGTCGAAGGCACGCGACGAGGGCACGCTGCGCATCGAGGGCAAGGACTACAAGGTGGTGGACGGTGATGTCATGGAGTTTCGCTTCAACGTGTGAGCGGGTGGCCGGCGTGGCCATCACCGCCACCGGAGCACACCTGTTGCTGCGTCGGGCCGGCGGGCCGTGGGGGAGGGCCCGAGGGTTGCTCGCCCTGCCTGGGTTGCTCAACGACGTTGAAGTGCCGACGGCATTGTGGTTGGGGCGCACCCCGCAGGTACACACCTTCGGCATGGACGGTCCGATTGCCGTCGTGACCGCTGGGGTCACCCGGCGAGGAGCGCGCCGAGGCCGGCCCTGCGGGCTGCGGGTGCGGGGCGTCGACGTGTTGAACCCCGGCAAGGTGGGCCGGTGGTCGTGGGCTGCGCCGTGCACGTTGGAGCTTCACCCGTTGGCGGCCGACCGCCTCGGGCTGGCCCCAGGGTCGCCGTTGGACATCGAGTGGGGATGCCCCAGCGGATCGGCCGCAGCGTGAGCCGCCGGTCGGAGGGTGATCGGGAGCGTCAACGGATGGAGCGGGCGCTGGCGGCGTTGGCCGGATCCGGCCTGGACAGCACCCGCTTCGCCGTGCTCCTCGACCCCGGGGCAGACCTGGCCGTCCTCGACCGCTCGATGACCGCCGTGCTCGCCGTCAGCCCCGGTGGCCTGGGCGCCGTCCTCGACCGGCTGAACGCGAACACCGGCGCCGCCTGGGTCGCCGACCCGCACGGCGACCAGCGCCTCGACGCGGGCGCTGCCGTCGAGGTGATGCATGGGTGGCACCTCGGCAGCGTCGCCGAGCTGCGATCCGACCGGCCTGCCGATGGCGACGAGGCCGGGTGGCTCGTCATCGAGGCCGAGGCCCCCACCGAAGCGACCGACGCTGAGCTGCTCGGCGCCATCGAGGCCGCCCTGAAGCGCGGGGAATCGCCGTCGCGGACGGCCAAGGCGGTGGCCGCCGACTTCGGGGTGCCCAAGCGCCGGGTGTACGACCTGGTGCTGTCGTTGGGAGGGGACCGTTAGGCGTCGGCGGGGGTCGGGCACTGGTCGCCGGCCAAAACAAAGAGTGCCAACAGCTGGGTGAGTTCGCTGCTGTCTTCGCCAAGGAGCTTGTCGACAGCGGCCTCGGTGAACGTGCCACCGTTGTCGTTGACGGTCTGCTCGACGGTCAGCATCGCATCCTGGGCGGCCCGAAGACGCTGGGCCAGCGTGCCCTCGGTGGTGGGAGCGGTCTTCGCGGCCAACGCCTGCCATCTGGTGAAGTACTCCGCCAGGTCGTCCTTGGACTGGCTGGGGAGGGAGTTGAGGTCGGGCAGCGAGGTGAGCGCGACGAGTTGCGTGCACAGGTCGTCGCTGGACTCGGCTGCGTCGAAGCGGTTGCGAACCGTGCTGGCGGAGAGGCGTATCTGCCAGGGCGCGGTGTTGCTGACGCTCACCGAGCCGGGTGCCACCGTTTCCACGGGAGCTTCGGGGGCGGGGGCCTTGGTATTGGGCACGGCAGCGGTTGTCGGTGACGCGGCGGCGGTGGTGGTCGATGCTTCGGGAGCCTGCGATGCGTCCGGGGCCGAGGTGGAGGTGGAGGTGGAGGTGGAGGTGGAGGTGGCAGCGCTCCCGGCCGCTGCGCTCGTGTCGGAGGCCTGCACCTCCGCGTCGTCGTCGCCCCCGAAGACCACCAACGCCCCGACGATCACGATGACCACTGCGACGACGGCCGCAATGAGGCGAGCTTCTTTGGACATGGTTCGTGCTCCTAGGGGCGCCTGCGATATGCCGGGGGTTTCGACTCAAACCGGCGAGCGAGGCGCTCAGGTTAGTTGTCGGGTGGGGAGGAGGTCTCCCGGTTGGGGCCGAAGCGATGGGTTGCGGCGATCAGGCCGATCGCTGCGAGTACCGCGATGGTGAGGTCGGCGCTCAGTCGGTACCGGCTGAGCCCGAACACCACCATGGTCACCAGGGCGACGTTGAGAATCGGCCCGACGAGTGGAGCCAGTGGGCGGCGCCTGCGAAACAACACGACCGCGCCGGCGATCGCGAACGGCGTCTGCAACCACAGGCCGATGAAACCGAGCCGGGACGGCAGCCATCCGTGGTCCTCCAGCAGTTGGTCGGCAGCCATCGTCTCGCTGGTTCGATAGACGCCGGTGATCCTGCCAAGGCGGGCGGCCATGACCGTTGGGAGGCCGTCCACGTGGTCGCGTATGTACTTCAAGGTTGGTGGCGTCAGCGTGTCGGCGGTGAGGGCCTCGTCGGTCATCAGGAAGTAGAAGTTGAACCGGAACCGAATCTCGTCGCCGGGCTCGACCGGGGTATCGGGGTCGATCACAGGTTGGTCGTTCACCCACACTCCGACCCCGGCCGAGCCGTCCGGGAGCATCCCGTAGTTGGCCGTCAACGTCGGCTGGATGTCCTCGAGGCGCTCAAAGCCGTCGAAGAGCTCGACCGGGGGTGGGTCCTCGGCCAGTCCCACGGCACCCACTTCGGGATCGGTGAGCTGGTCGGTGTAGCCGGGTTTGCCGACCAGTCGATCGACCACGTCGGCGACGCGAGTGTCGCCTTCGATGGCCGTCGCCGTCTGGGGATTGAACCAACAGGGATACCACAGGCCCTTATAGTCCCCGACAAACACCGGGTCGCAGCTTCCGGCGTTCAGCACGTAGCCCACCACCGAACTGGGACCGGGGGAGCCACCTCCGAGTCGGAGCCGATTCCAGCCGGAGTAGACGCCGACCAGCACCACGGCGGTCATGCCGAAGGCCAGCGCGCTGTGGAGCCGGGTGCGCCAGTCGGGCGAGGCCCGCAGCCACACGAACGGCAGCACGAAGACCCCGAGGCCGGCGAGTTCCACCCTGGTCAGGACGACCAGGACGAAGGTAATCGCCAACGTCACCGAGGTGTTTCGGCCCGGCATGTCCAACGCCCGGTAGCAGGCCAACAGGAACAGCGGCAGGACCACGACGAGCACGGTCTCGTTGTTCAGCATCGAGTCGCCCACCCAGATAGCGGGGTGGATTGCCACGATCGCTGCCGTGACGATGCCGACCCGACCACCCCACCCATCGGGGGCGGCGCGCCGACCGACGGCCGCCATCAGCGGCACCGCCATCGAGCCCAGCAGCACCGAGTAGAACCGGGCTGATGCGACGGTGGTGCCGTCGAGAAGCCTCAGCGCCACAAAGAGGACCGTGCCGATCTCGACGACGATCAACGCTCGGGTTCGGCCCCAGAAGTGCCTGACCGTCAGCGCAATCACACCGACAAGCAGCACCGAGACGATGGTCTGGCCCAGCCACGGAGAATCGCCCAGCCACCCCACCAGCGCCAGCCAGGCAACCCCCAACGGCGGCTTGGACGCGGTGGCGACCAGCCGCCCTCCGGAGACGTTGTAGAGCAACGGGTTCATGCCCACCTCGCCGAGCCGAACGAGGTGCGCCGCTCCGAAGAAGCCGGCTGCATCGCCCTTGAGGGTGTAGCACGACGCCCCGAGCACGCCGATGGACGAGCCGGGCGCGCAAGTTGGGCGATAACCGAAAACGTCCCAGAGGCGGATCGCCAGCCCGACCGCCCAGATTGCTGCCACCGTTCGCTGCCAGCGCGTCAACGCAGGCGCCTGGGGGGGTTGCGGCGAACGAGCGACCCCGCCGGAGGAGTGCCCTGGCGTCCCGGCTTGAGTGTCGCCGGCCGCGTCCAATTTGGTCACCGAGCGATCATAGAGTCCGTCGCCCAGACGCCCCGGTCGGATCGATGAGGCTTCCTATACTTCGGTCATCGTGACCTCAACCAACGAGGAACTCCTCCAAGCCGAGACGCTCGACCGTGAGTCGTGCCCGGCCGAGCTGCCGCTCAGCAGCGGATTTCGTCGGGGACTGGCGTGGATCACGGCGGTGGGCTCGGCGATCGTGCTGCTGGACCTGATGGTGTTTCGGCCGCTGTGTCCGCCGGCGCGGGGCCAGACGGGCTGCTTCTCCATCGGCGGGGACGCGGCGGGCGTCTTCGTCATGGCCCGGCTGATGGCCTGGGGCAATGGCCTGGCCAGCCCCATCGCCTACGAACTGGCCGGAGGAATCTCGGCACCGTTCGTCGGCAAACCCCCAGCGGTGGTCACCTACCTGGCCGGCGTGCTCTGGCTGGGCGAGCGTCCACTGCTGGTTCGTGCGCTGATCTTCCTCGTCGTGGGTGCGTTGGTCGCCTGGTTCATCCGGCACCGGGTGGCTCAACCGGTGCGACGAGTCGCCGAGGTGGCCGTTCCCATCCTGGTGGTGGTGTCGCTGCTCGCCGGCAATCCCTCGCTGCTGGCGAGGGTTGCCCTGTCGGCTTTGGCTTTGGGAGCGATCCCGATCGTGGGCCTCCTGGGCCGACGGCTGGTGGACGAGCGCACTGGGTTGGTGGCGGCATTCCTGGCAGCGGTCGTGCCGGCGGTGTGGGTGAACGCCACCATGATGAACGTCGAGACCCTCTACGTGGTCGCACTGCCGTTGGTGCTGTTGGCCACCCTTCGAGCGGCCGACCGGCCCGAGCCGCTGCGCTTCGTCCAACTTGGAGGGGCGATGCTTGTGTTGTCGTTCACCCGACTGGAGGGTGTCGCTCTGGCGGCGCTGTTGCTGGCCGGGTTGGTGATGGCGGCGAGGACCCCGTCGCTCGGCAGGCGGCTGTTGCTGGCCGGGTTGTCGCTGGCCATCGTGGCGGTGCCGCTCGTCGGATGGTCGGCGCTGAACAACGCCCGGTTCAAGGGGGGCACGGGGGTTTCGATCGGCGGTGGATCGGTGCTGTGGAGCGGGGCGTGCGACAAGGTGACCTACGGGGAGTTCAAGGGGTTCTGGACCCTGTGCACGCCCGAGACGACGATCTCCGAGCGCATACCGCTGACCGAGGCGGTGGACGATCTGGTGTTGGTGCCCGGGTACGCCGAGGCGGTGATGGACCCCGACAACCCGGTGCTCAGCCACGCCATGGAACGCCCGGAGCGCACCGCGACCACGCCGGTTGCCAGCGTGGAGCTGGTCCGAGCCGAGTACGACAAACTCTCCGGGTTCCTGCCCGATGGCTCGCGCGGGGTCGGAATTTGGGTGGACGACAAGCCGGTGGTCGACCCGGACCTGATCTTGGAACCGGGTCAGCATCTGCTGGTCCACGCCAACCCGGTTTCCGGCTTCAGCGAGGTGGAGCTGGACGCCGGGGCAACCGCCCGCGCGCTGCGCTACTACGGCGAGCGGATGGACGACCTTCCATTGCTGGGGGCGGCACGGGTCGGGCGGGCCATGGGTGTCTACAGACCGAATCAAACGGCGCAGCTGGAAACGCTGGTCGAGGGACGCGAATCGTGGCAGGCGTGGGCTGGCGTGATCAGCTGGTGGGTGATGGCCCCGGTCGCGGTGCTGGGCGCCGTCCAGCTTCGAGGGCGACGACCGATCTGGCCCTTCGCCGCCGTGACGGTGCTGGTGGTCCTCGTGATTGCGGCTTCGCTGGGCATCCCTCGGTATCGGCTGGGACTGGATGTGGTGGCCTGCGTTCTGGTCGCCGTGCCGTTGGCCCGCTGGTGGTCGCGGCGTCAACCCACGCTGTCGGTTCTGGGACCCCTACAGGGCGAGGGCACGGACGATGATGCCAACGAGACCGTGAGGGACCGATGAAGGCACGCATCACCATCGATCCGCCGGACGACGCCCTGCTGGGGGAGTTGGCGCCGTTCCTGCACTCCGTGCTGGACGCGCCGAGGTTCGAGACCACGGCCTACCTGAAGCAGATGTATGGGGCGGCGCCGCAGACGCCCATCTGCGTACAGGCCCGGATCGATGGCGAGATCGTGGCTCACCAGGCCTTTCTGTGGCTGCCGATGCGCACCGCCCTGAACAACACGCTGCCTGCGACGTTGTCGGTGAACAGTTCGGCCGCCGCCCGTCTACGCGGGACCGGGGTGTACGCCGACCTCTCCCTCAAGATGCTCACGTGGGGCTTCGCCGCCGGCTCGCTGGCCTACTACGGCGTGACCAACGAAGCGTCGATGAGGGCCACGACACGACTCGGCGGCAAGGTGGTCGCGCAGCTGCCGGTGCGCGCGTTGTTGAGTGCCGGGCGTCCCGACCCAGCGTGGACTCACCGGGCGGTGACGCCCGAGTTGCTCGGCGGAGGGTTGCCCGAACGTCTGGCCGCCGACGCCGATGTGGCGTCCCGTTTTGGCGTTCGCTACGGGTGGAATGCCGAGCTGTTGCGCTGGCGCCTTGGCTTTCCCGGCACGGCCCTGACCATCTCGGAACATCCGAGGTTCTGGGTGGTCAGCACGGTCCGCAAGGCAGCGGGCATTCCCGTCGTGGCCTTGCTGAAGGTGTGGGCGAGGGAGCGATCCGACCGGCCGATCCGGCTAGGCCCGTCGGCCGTGGCCTCGTTGGCCCGGGCGCACCGCACCCCCGCGGTGATCCACGTCGGACTCAACGCGGATGTCTCCATGGTGGGAACCCCGCTACCCAAAAGAATTCGGCCCGCTCCGTTGTTTCTGACCTATGTGGCCAACCCCGAGATCGTGGCCACCGAGGAGATCAACTTCGACACGTTCGAGCTGCTGGACTTCGACGCTCTGTGATCGGTCAGCCCTCGGTGGGGCAGACGCCCCACAGCGACAGCACCTGGGTTTCGACCACCGGGCAGAACCGCCGGTTGAACACTCGCTGCGCAGCAGGGTCGCCCGCCTCGGCTGATCGGTTGGCCTCCCGCAACTGCGGCAGCGCCGGCGAGACCAGCACCCAGTCGGCCCGTGCCAACTCGTCGGGCAGGGTCGATCCCTCCACGTTGGTGAAACCTGGGTCCATCTCGGAGTGGTAGGTGCCCACGGTGAGCTTGGGGAACAGGGTGTAGAGCGCCGTCCAGTTGTTGTAGGCGCGCGTCAGATCGCCCGGTGTCACGATCATCAGGTCGCCGGGCTGGGCTCGTGCCGCCAACTCGGTGACGACCTGCTGGATCGGGGGACCGAGGCTGGTCGGCACCAGCAGCGATCGGTCGCCAACGGTGACGTCGGTCGCCGATCGGCCGGGCTCACCCGTGACCGCCCGCAGCCAGGGGCCGAGGGTGAGGGCGGGAATCAACAGGATCACGATTGCCGGGGTCAGGGCCAACCATGCGGGTCCGATGGACCCCATCGGCCTGGCCGGGACGCTTCCGGGCGCGGTGCCGCCCGTCGCCCCGGCACGGCGCCGTCGCCACAGTCCGACCGCAAGGCTGCAACTGACCGGCAGCGCCGCCAGCGGGATGGCGGTGACGAGCACCAGGTGGCCAGGATCGGGTCGCTGCAGGAGCTGGGGCAAGGTCGCCAGGGCGAGCGCAGCCACCGGAACCAGCGCGGTCTGTTCCCGGCGGAGGATGGCTGCGACCGTCACCAACAACGCGACTGCGGCCACCGAGATCCAGAACCACAGCGCCAGCTGGGCCGCCAGGCCCGGCGCGGGCAGCGGCCAGTCGGGAGCGAGGCGCAGGCTGCGGTTCAACCCCTGGAGCTCGAAGAACGAGGGTGGCGGCAGGGTTCGGTAGGGCCGAAGCGTGAACACCGGATCGACGACGAGCACCCGCCACGCCCGGCCCGGTCCGGCAAGCCAGATGTAGGCGGCCAGGGGTATGAGGCCGACGGCCCCACCTGCGGCGACCCTTCCTAGGACGCTTCGGAACGCGGTCCGGTCGTGGTGTGCCCACAGCGCGGCGCCCCCGGCGGCTGCCACGGCGAGCGCGAGATCGACCCGGGCTCCAAGCGCGAGCCCGAACAACAGTCCGCCGGCGACGAGCCGGACGGTTTCCCAGGGGGTGGGCTGCACGTCGCCCTCTTCCGGGCTCGTTGCCGGCCCGGCGCTCCTGACCAACAGCACACCCCAGATCACCTGCGGCGTAGCCGTACCACCAGGACACCGCCATCAGGCTGCCTTGGGCGTACACGACGATCGACGTGACCACGGCAGCGACGGTGGCCACGTTGCGTCCCCACGGTCGAAGCAGCTGTCGGACGCCGAGGACGATGGCGATCAACAACAGCGCACCGATCACGCGCTGTGCGCCGATCGAGGGGCCGACCAGCTTGAACCAGCCGGCCATCAACCAGGGGCCGAGCGGACCGTACAGGGCGTGGAAGTCCACGCCGGGGGTCTGCCCGCCGAGCACCAGCTCGGCGTGCACCACGTTGAAGCCCTCCTCGTACAGGGGGCCCGGTGCGCCTCGCAGGCCCCAGGCCGGGACGAGGGCGGCAAATCCGGCGATCAGCCAGCCTGCCTCACGGGGCAGCGTCCACCCGCCGCTGGCGCGCCCCGCCGGCGGTTCAGCGTCGGTCACGGAACCCCCGCAGGGGCAGGTCGCCCCGCTGCAGCCAGTTGTCGGCCGGGTACTCGGCGGCCGGATCGATGGCGTGGAGGGTGTAGGCCGCCCGGCGGCTCTGCGACCGGTTGGCCTCGCTGTAGTGCGGCAACAGCCCGTCGAGCACGATCAACGTGCCGGCCTCGACCTCCAGGGGTATGAACCCCTCGCCGGGTGCGGGCTCGGGGCCGAGCACCTCCATCGTGGTGCCGCTCTGCGGGGCCCGCCGGAACCGCCTGGCCGGGGCCCTGCGGTGCCCGCCGGGCAGCGCCCACAGGCAGCCGTTGTCCAGCGTGGCATCCTCGAGGGCAAACCAGAACCCGACGACCGACTGGGGTTCGGTCCACAAGAAGGTGTGGTCGGTGTGCGAGGACACCTCGCCGCCGATGCCGGGCTGTTTGAAGATGAGCATCGACTGGATGAGCGCATGGCCGCCCACCCCCAGCGAATCGGCCAGCTCGGCCATGCGGGGGTGGCGGCTGAAGTCGTCGAAGACGGGATCGAGGTCGTGCTGGGCGTGGCCAAACTTGTTGATCGCCCGATCGAGGGGCACCCGCAGCCCACCGTCGGCACCGAAGGCCTCCGGCTCGAAGAAGAAGCTGATCCGATCTCCCGAGGCCAGGAAGTAATCGTCGGAGGTGCGGGTCTGTTCGTTGGTGGAGAAGATCGATCGGGTCGATTCGTCCGGTTCGAAGGCGGCGACCAGTTCGGTGGCGCGATCGACGAGCGCCGTCGCCTCCTCTTGGGAGAAGAAGTCCTCGACGACCAGGTAGCCGTCACGGTCCAAGCGATCCCGCCGTGCCGTCGACGTCGGAGTAGGGGTCATGGCGGGCAGTCTGCCAGCTGGACCGCGCCTCAGGTCGACGTCGCGGCGTGGCGGCCGTCGTCCTCGCCGGTGCCGTCGGCAAGCCGGGCGACGTCGGCCGGGCCGAAGCCCCAGGGCAACAGGTCGTCGATCGGGTGGGGGCCATCGGCCAGCATGACGATCAGCCCGTCGGCAAACTCGGCGATCAGCTGGCGGCAGCGGCCGCAGGGGGGCAGGGGCACCCCGTCGGCGCCGACGGCCACCAGGCGTTGCAGCCGGCCACCACCGGTGCGGGCCAGGTCGCTGATCACCGCGCACTCGGCGCACAGCGACAGGCCGATCGACGCGCACTCGGTGTTGGAGCCGACGAGCGTGCGGCCGTCGGCCGTCTCGGCGGCGGCGCCGACGCGCACCCCCGAGTACGGCGCGTAGCTGCGCTCGGTGGCCTCGACCGCCGCAGCGATCAGCCGATCCCACGACCCGGCCGCACCGTCGCTCACCGGGCTTCGGCCGTGTTCATGGGGCTTCGCCGGTGTCATTGGGCTTCGCCCGTGTCATTGGGCTTCGCCCGTGTCATTGGGCTTCGCCCGTGTCATTGGGCTTCGACTGTCTCACTGGGCTTCGCCCTTGGTGAAGATGGCCCCGAGCGCCTGGGGCATGCGCAGCTTGCGCAACGCGGTGGCGGCGACCACCAGCGTGACGATGTAGGGCGTGTAAGGCAGAAACTCCTTGGGCAGCGAGTCGGTGGACAGATACCAGATCCACAACACTGTCGACACCGAGCCGGACAGGGCGGCGCTCTTCCAGCGCCCCTGCACAGCGGCGATGATGGCGATCAGGGTGGTGGCGATCGCCCCGGTGAGCAGGAAGGCGTGCACCGCCACACCGTTGGCGCCCCGCAGGCGCACCGCGTCGCTGTAGCCGAACAGGGTGGCGGCCCCAACGGCCGACACCGGTCGCCAGTTCCCGAAGATCAGCGCTGCGAGCGCGATGTAGCCGCGGCCGCCGGTCTGTCCTTCGGAGTACGTCGACGTGGTGACCGTCACGATGAACACCCCGGCCAGGCCGGCGAGCACGCCCGAGATCACCACCGCAACAAACTTGGTGCGCATCACCTTGATGCCCACCGACTCGGCGGCCCACGGGTTTTCACCCACCGACCTCAGCCGCAGGCCAAACGTGGTGCGCCACAGCAGCCACCACACCGCCGGGGCCAGCACGATGACCAACAACGTGAACAGCGACAGGCCGGTCACCAGGCCCCGGGCCATGCCGGCCGCGTCGGAGATGAAGAACCAGTGATGGTCCTCGATCGTCCCGAGGGCGTTGGACAGCGGGGTGATCGTAATCGTGGGGAAGTCGCCCTTCACCGGGGGGCTTTGGCGCACCCCGGCACCGGAGCCGGCGTTGGCGTACACCGCCGCCGACAGGTAGCGGGCCAGTCCCGGGGCCAGCAGGTTGATCGCCACGCCCGAGATGATGTGGTCGACCTTGAAGATCACCGTGGCCGTGGCGTGCAGCCCGCCGCCCAACGCGCCTCCGAGCATGCCGAAGGCGAGGCCGCCCCACACGCCCCATTGCCAGCCGCCGTAGGCGCCGAACCAGGTGCCCATGATCATCATGCCTTCCAGGCCGATGTTGACGACGCCGGCCCGTTCGGCGAACAGCCCGCCCAGCGCCGCCAGGGCGAAGGGCACGGTCAGGCGAAGGGTCTCGACGACCAGCCCGGACGAGGTCAGGTCGGTAGCGCCCGACATCACCCGGGTGACCGACATGATGAAGGTGCCGGCCAAGGCGAACAACGCCCAGCGGGCGACGGTGCTGAGGGTCCGGCTTCTCGGGCCCTCCGGCTCGAGCATGTCCTCGGGCAGGTCGCGAATGGGGGGTGCCATCGTCATGACGTCGCCCCCGTCACCGGCAGCACTTCGCCGTCCTCGTTCGGCGGTCCGTCCTCGGCGCGCAGCTCTCTGGCGGTCGCCCGCTGCAGCTGCACCTTGCCCAAGCGCTCGGCCACGCCGTAGGAGATCACCGCAGCCAGCAGCACGACGCCCTGCATGATCGTGACGATCTCGGGCGGCACGTCGACCAGCTGCAGGCCCTGTCCGGCCCGCTCGAGGAAGCCGAACAGCAGCGCAGCGGCCGCCATGCCCGCCGGATGGTTGCGCCCGAGGAGGGCGACGGCGATACCGGTGAAGCCCAGCCCGGTCGGGAAGTCCTGGGTGTACCGGTGAAAAATGTTCTCCGACAGGAGGACCGGCAGGCCGACCGTGCCAGCGACCGCACCGGAGATCAGCATCACCTTGATCGTCATCACCTTGGGGTTCACGCCCGACACCGCGGCAGCGGTTGGGTTGGCGCCCGAGATTCGCAGGTCGAAACCGAAGCGGGTGCGGGTGACGACCAGCCACATGATCACGCCCATCCCGGCCGCGATCAGCGCAAACACGCTGAGCTTCTCGGCGCCGGACACCTGGAAGAGGTTGCCCACCCAGCCCGACGGGGGGATCTCCTTGGTCTTGATCAGCTGGGTTTCGGAGGTGTCGCGCCAGCGGTTGACCATGTAGGCGACCGTGCCCGCGGCGATCGCGTTCATCATGATCGTCGAGATCACCTCCGACACGTTGCGGGTCACCTTGAGTACGGCCGGGACGATCGCCCACGAGGCGCCGGCGAGCATGGCGACCACGATGATGAAGGCGACGTGCAGCGGGGGAAACAGGTCGACCTGAGCGCCGGCGGCAGCGGCGACCACGACGGCGACCAGGTACTGGCCCTCGACGCCGATATTGAACAGGCCCATCTTGAAACCGATCGCCACCGCCATCGCCGACAGGTAGAGGGGCACCGCCTTGTTGGCGGCGACCAGCAGCGAACCCTCGGTGGTGCCAAACGAGATCATCTCGGCGTAGGCCGAGAACGGGTTGTGGCCCGAGAGCGCCAGGATCACGCCGCACACCACGGCGGCGAGAGCCACCGCCACCAGAGGTGCCAGCATCGACGGCAGGGCACTGGCCAGCCGCAGCCGCAACATCGCTGCTCGGCCGACGGTCGCCTCGGGTGCGGGGCTCGCAGCTTGTGCAGGGGAGGGGGCGTTCATGGCGTCACCTTCTGGCGTTCGCCGGCCATGTAGGCGCCCAGCTCGTCCGGGGTGACGTTCGAGGGGTCGACGGAGGCGGTGATCGCTCCCCGAAAGATGACGAGCAGGCGGTCGGACAGCCCGATCAGCTCGTCGAGGTCGGCGGAGATCAACAGCACCCCCAACCCCTTGGAGCGGGCCTGGCGCAGCAGGTCCCAGATCGCCGCCTGCGCGCCGACGTCCACTCCCCGGGTGGGATGGGCGGCGATCAGCATCGACGGCTCGGCGGTCATCTCACGGCCGACGATCAGCTTCTGTTGGTTGCCCCCCGACAACGCCAGGGCGGGAACATCGATGCCCGGTGTGCGGACGTCATAGCGCTCGACGACCTCTGCCGTGTCGGCGCGGGCGGCGCGCCGGCGCAGCCACGGGCCAGAGCGGTAGCGCTTGCCCTGATGGCCCAGCATGACGTTGGACCACAACGGCTCGCTGAGCAGCAGCCCCTCGCGGTGGCGGTCGGTGGGCACGTAGCCCAGCCCGGCGTCGCGCCGGTCGCGGGTCGACATGGTGGCCATATCGATGCCGTCCAGCTCGAGGGTGCCCGAGGCGCAGTGTCGCAGGCCGAGCAGCGTCTCGATCAGCTCCTGTTGACCGTTGCCCTCGATGCCGGCGATACCGACGATCTCGCCCTGATGAACGGTCAGGTCGATGTCGTCGAGCAGGCGGCGGCCGCCGTCCGTGACCAGCACGGCGCCGGAGATGTTGAGGGCGACCTGCTCGCCCGGGGTGTGGCGCTCCGACGAGGGGCTGGGGAGTTCCGAGCCCACCATCAGCTTGCCGAGGGCACGCCCGTCGACCTCGGACGGGTCGACGGTGGCCACCGTCGTGCCCGCGCGCATCACGGTGATCGCATCGGAGATCGTCAACACCTCGTCGAGCTTGTGCGAGATGAAGACGATCGTGACCCCGGCGGAGCTCAACGCCCGCAGGTTGTCGAAGAACTCGGTGACCTCTTGGGGGATGAGCACTGCGGTGGGTTCATCGAGGATGAGGATGCGGGCGCCCCGGTACAGCACCTTGAGGATCTCGAGGCGCTGGCGTTCGCCGACGGTGAGCTGCTCGACCAGGCGGTCGGGGTCGAGCGGCAGGCCGTGGCGCTCGCCCAGCTCGGTGATCGCTGCATTGGCCCGGCGCCGATCGATGACCCCGAACGTCGACGGTTCGGCGCCCAGGGTGATGTTCTCGGCGACCGTCAACTGGTCGGCGAGCATGAAGTGCTGGTGCACCATGCCGATCCCGGCGGCGATCGCCTCGGCCGGCGACTTGAATGCGTGCTCGATCCCGTCGACCCGGATCGTCCCCTCGTCGGGTTGGTGCATGCCGTACAGGGTCTTCATCAGGGTGGACTTGCCGGCGCCGTTCTCACCGATCAGCGAGTGGATCGACCCGGCGGCCACCGTGAGGTTGACGTTGGAGTTGGCGACCACTCCCGGGAAACGCTTGGTGATGCCCCGCAGCTCGATCGCCGGGCTGGGGTGGGCGCCATCACCGGTCGGCGGCTGCCCGGACGCGACGGGGGGACGCATCGGCGCTGTGCCGGAGGCGTCCCCCACGTCGTCGATCATGGTGCTTGTTCCCCGTGCCCTGAGGGCTCAGCCCTGCGGGGTGATGGGGACTTCGATCTCGCCCGAGATGATCTGCTCCTTGAGCTTGTCGATGTCACCGGAGATGTCATCGACGAAGCCGCCGGAGGTCGAGTAGTCGACGCCACCGGCCTCGAGGTCGAACGACGTGACGCCGCCCTCGGTCGAGCCGTTGTCAAAGTCGGTGATCGCACCGGCGACGGCGACGTCAACCTTCTTGATCATCGACGTGAGCATGATCTTCTGCTGATCCTCGGGCACCAACTTGTACTGGTCGGAGTCGACACCGATCGCCCAGATGTTCTCGTTGTCACCCCTGGCCTCGACGGCCGCCTCGAACAGTCCGCTGCCCGAAGCTCCGGCCGCATGGAAGATGATATCGGCGCCGCCGTCGTACATCGACTTGGCGATCGTCTTGGCCTTGGCCGGATCGTCAAAGCCGTTGAAGTCCGGCGGCTGGGTGATGTACTGCGCTTCGATCTTGATCTCGGGGTTGACGTGCTTGGCGCCAGCCTCGTATCCGGCCTCGAACTTCTTGATCAGGTCGGTCTCCACCCCACCGATGAAGCCGATCGTGTCGGTCTCGGTCTTCATCGCCGCTGCTGCGCCGACCAGGAACGAACCCTGCTCCTCGGCGAAGACCAGTTGCTTGATGTTCTTGGTCTTGGCCTCGTCCTCGGGTCCGTAGGCGTTGTCGACGATGGCGAAGGTGGTGTCCGGATGCGCCTGAGCGGTTTCCAGCACCGAGTCGGCGAAGAGGAAGCCCACGCCGATCACCGGGTTGTAACCACCGGAGGCGAGGCTCTCGAGCAGCTCGGCGCGATTTTGGCCACCCTCGTCCGGCTCGAGTTCCTTGGTTTCGTAGCCCAGCTCGTCGGCCGCCTCGTTCAAACCTTTCGAGGCGGCATCGTTGAAGGATTTGTCGCCCTTGCCGCCGATGTCGAAGACCAGTCCGATCTTGCCGTTGTCGCCGCCGGACGCCTCATCACCCCCGTCGTCGTTGCCGCACGATGCCAGCATCAAAGCGGGCACAGCCAGCATGGCGGTTGCAGCCAGCATTCTCCGTCGTGTCGTCACCTGGATCTCCAATCGGTTCGGTTGGTCCCTCGTCGGCCCCCCGCGATGGCGTGACGATAGGCGTCGGCGGCCGGGGCGTGCACACGAGAACGCTCCGGGCGTCTGGATTTCGTCGGCATCGAGCGCCTGCTGCTGGCTTCCGATCGACCAAAGCAGCGTGAGTAACATCGTCGGGTCCCCCCGTTGCCTCCCGCCCCTTTGGAGCCTGATGTCCACTCATGATTCCCGTTCGCCCGCCTCGGTCCACGTGGCCGGAATCGGCAACGCGCTGGTCGACGTGCTGGCGGCCGCCCCCGAATCGCTGATCGTCGAGCTGGGCTTGGCCAAGGGCTCGATGGGGCTGGTCGACGCCGACCGCTCGGCGGCGATCTACGACCACATGGGTCCGGGCACCGAAATCTCCGGTGGCTCGGTGGCCAACTCGATGGTGGGCGTGGCCTCCTTCGGTGGCCGCTCGCACTACCTAGGCAAGGTGCGCGCCGACCAGCTCGGCGAGGTGTTCGTGCACGACATCCGGGCCAACGGGGTGGGCTACACCACGTCGCTGGCCGCCGATGGTCCGCCGACGGGCTCGTGTCTGATCCTGGTCACGCCCGATGCGCAGCGCACGATGAACACCCACCTGGGCGCCGCAGTGCACTTCGGGCCCGATGACGTCGATCCGAGCGTGGTCACCGACGCCGAGGTGCTGTTTCTCGAGGGCTACCTGTTCGATCCGCCCGAGGCCCAGGAGGCCTTCAAGGTGGCGGCCAAGCTGGCACGCGACGCCGGTCGCAAGGTGGCGGTGACGCTGTCGGACCCGTTCTGCGTCGAGCGGCACCGGGCGGCATTCGTCGACCTGGTCGACAACCATGTCGACATCGTCATCGCCAACCGCGACGAGCTGTGCTCGCTGTACGAGACCGACGACATCGAGGCCGCCCACAACATCGTCGCCGAGCGTTGCCCGATGGCGGTCGTCACCCACGGCCCCGACGGGTCCTTCATCATCACGCCCGACGTGCGGGTGCGCATCCAGCCCGAGCCGGTCGCCGAGGTGGTCGACACCACCGGTGCCGGGGACCAGTACGCCGCCGGATTCCTTTATGGCCTGGCCACCGGGCTCGACCTCGCCACCTGTGGCCGCCTCGGCTCGATCGCCGCCGCCGAGGTGATCAGCCACCTGGGCGCACGCCCCCAGGTGTCCCTGGCCGAGCTGGCCGCCCCGGTGCTGAACGCCTGACCGGTCGGCACCGTGAGCGACGTTGACGCAGGTTGGCCGGGTGGCGCCGATGGGGCAGAGGAAGGCGACGAGGGTTGGGATCCTGCCTTTGATGGTGGGCTGAGAGAAGCCTACGACCTCATGAACGGCGAGAACTTCGCCGGGCTTGAGGCGCACGAGGAGATGTTGGCCGACCGCGTTCGGGTCGACGCGTACCACCGCGGAATCCACGGCAACGTGAAAAAGGGCGACGTCGTGCTCGATCTGGGCACCGGCACCGGGCTGCTCGCGTTCATGGCGAGTCGGGCGGGAGCGAAGAAAGTGTACGCCGTCGAGCACTCCGACTTCATCGATCTCGCTCGTGAAATTGCCGACTACAACGGGTTCACCAACATCGAGTTCGTCCGGGCAAACAGCCGTGAGTTCACGCCCCCGGAGCCGATCGATGTGGTACTCCACGAACAGATGGGCGACGAGCTGTTCAACGAGAACATGCTCGAGAACGTTCTCGACCTCCGCGATCGCGTCCTGGCACCTTCGGGGCGCATCCTGCCGTCGCGGTTTCGCCTCTTCATCGAACCAATTTCGATGCGGGACGACATGCGGATTCGTCGATTTTGGAACATCGACCTACCGGACGACATCGACCTCAGCTTCGTCCAGCAGTCACCGGTCGCCGCTCGCTTCAACGCCTACCGCAACGAAGAGTTCTGGCTGCGCCCGCACTCGGTACAAGCAACCATCGGACGACCACAGCCGATCTTCGAATTCGACCTGAACACGATTGAACACCCCGACGAACTACCCCTGCGTCGCCGCGTCGAGCGGACGGCGACGGCGGACACCATCGTCGACGGCTGCTGTGTGTGGTTCGAAGCGTGCTTTGACAACGACACGACCCTGTCGACGTCGCCCCTCGGACCGGTCACCAGCTGGGGGAATCGCGTCTTTCGCCTCGACCAGCAGATCGCACGGGGCGAGACCCTTCGCCTCGACGTCAGCCTGGGCGACCTCGTCGAGCCGTCGACCTGGAGAGTTCGAGCCTTGTAGTGGCGATTCCGGTTCCGTCGTCGTCATGACCGCACCGCACGTGCGACGGGCGGCTGGTCGGTTCAGGTGATCTTCCGGATTCGCTGGTTGTCGGTGTCGCCGACGTAGATGGTGCCGTTGGGGGCAACCGCTATCCCGTTGAGGTAGGCGAATTGAGCGGTGGGGCCGGGGCCGTCAGCAAACCCTTCGGTGCCGTTGCCGGCGAGGGTGGTGACCCGGCTGGTGGTGGGGTTGATGGCCCGGATCCGGTAGTTGTAGCGGTCGGTGACGTAGATGGTGCCGCCGGGGGCGATCGTCACCCGCCACGGGTAGTTGAATCGGGCGGTGGTGCCGGTGCCGTCAGCAAACCCGGCGCTGCTGCCGGCAAGGGTGGTGACCTCACCGGTGGTGGGGTTGATGGCCCGGATCCGGTAGTTAACGGTGTCGGAGACGTAGACGGTGCCGTTCGAAGCGACCGCCACCCCGCTCGGGGTGTGAAATCTGGCGTCGGTGCCGGTGCCGTCAGCAAACCCGGCGGTGCCGTTTCCGGCGAGGGTGGTGACCTGGCTGGTGGTGGGGTTGATGGCCCGGATCGAATGGTTGAACCGGTCGGCGACGTAGACGGTGCCGTTCGGTGCGACCGCCACCTCAATCGGCGCTCGGAATTGGGCGGTGGTGCCGGTGCCATCAGCAAACCCTTCGGTGCCGCTGCCGGCGAGGGTGGTGACCTGGCTGGTGGTGGGGTTGATGGCCCGGATTCGGTCGTTAGTACTGTCGGCTACGTAGATGGTGCCGTTGGGGGCGACCGCCACCCCCTTGGGGCTGCTGAATTGAGCGTTGGTACCGATGCCGTCAACAAACCCGGCGGTGCCGTTTCCGGCGAGGGTGGTGACCTGGCCGGTGGTGGGGTTGATGGCCCGGATCCGGTGGTTGGTGCCGTCGGCGACGTAGATGTTGCCGTTGGGGGCGACCGCCACCCCCTCCGGCTCGTGGAATCGGGCGGTGGTGCCGGTACCGTCAACAAACCCGCCGACGCCATTGCCGGCGAGGGTGGTGACGTTGCCGAGGTTGGGGTCCGGGCAGTTGTAGCGCCAGAGGAAAACGGCCATCTCGGCGCGGGTGACGTTGGCTTGGGGGGAGAAGGTGGTGGGTGTGGTGCCGGTGGTGATGCCGGCTTCGACGAGCCAGGAGATGGCGGTGTTGGCGTAGCTGGTGGTGGGCACGTCGGTGAAGTTCTGTTGCCCGGCCGGGGCGGGTTCACCGGCGTTGCGGTGGAGGAACACGGCCATCTCGGCGCGGGTGACCTTGTTGTTGGGGGAGAAGGTGGTGGGTGTGGTGCCGGTGGTGATGCCGGCTTCGACGAGCCAGGAGATGGCGGTGTTGGCGAAGCTGGTGGTGGGCACGTCGGTGAAGTTCTGTTGCCCGGCCGGCGCGGGTTCACCGGCGTTGCGGTGGAGGAAGACGGCCATTTCGGCGCGGGTGGTGTTGGCTTGGGGGGAGAAGGTGGTGGGTGTGGTGCCGGTGGTGATGCCGGCTTCGACGAGCCACGCGATGGCGGTGTTGGCGAAGCTGGTGGTGGGCACGTCGGAAAACCCGTGCGGGGCCGGCGAGAAACACGACGCGTTCCCGACTCCTTGCAGCGCCGCCGGAGCGCCCGGAGCCGCGCCGGCAGGTACGCCGAGCCCCATGGTGGCGATTCCAAGGAGTAACGCCATCGACATCCAGATGCGCGACCGGCCGAGTTTCATGCGTGGGTCCTCCCGTAGGCGTGAAAGAGATCTACCACATCGGGCGATGTCAAACCGCATTCGGTGACGGCAGCCACACCGGCTGTCCGACCGACCCGGGCCAAGAGGACTTCGCTGCTCTCTGCCACTGAACCGGAGCTGCAACCGGGCCACCTCGAACCGCACGGCTGGGCGGTTCAGCTGATCTTCCGGATCCGATGGTTGAACCAGTCGGCGACGTAGATGGTGCCGTTCGGGGCGACCGCCACCCCGTACGGGAAGTCGAATTGGGCGTTGGTGCCGGTGCCGTCAGCAAACCCGGCGGTTGCTGCCGGCGAGGGTGGTGACCCGGCCGGTGGTGGGGTTGATGGCCCGGATCCGGTTGTTGCCGGTGTCGCCGACGTAGACGGTGCCGTTGGGGGCGACCGCCACCCCTTGCGGGTACAGGAATTGGGCGGTGTTGCCGGGGCCATCAGCAAACCCGGCGGTGCTGCCGGCGAGGGTGGTGACCTGACCGGTGGTCGGGTTGATCGCCCGGATCCGATGGTTGTCATGGTCGGCGACGTAGACGGTGCCGTTGGGGGCGACGGCCACCCCGGTCGGGTCGTTGAATTGGGCGGTGTTGCCGGGGCCGTCAGCAAACCCGGGGGTGCCGGTTCCGGCGAGGGTGGTGACCTGACCGGTGGTCGGGTTGATCGCCCGGATGCGCTGGTTTTCCTGGTCGGCGACGTAGACGGTGCCGTTCGGGGCGACCGCCACCCCGGTGGGGAAGTTGAATTGGGCGGTGTTGCCGGGGCCGTCAGCAAACCCGGCGGTGCTGCCGGCGAGGGTGGTGACCTGACCGGTGGTCGGGTTGATCGCCCGGATCCGATGGTTTCCCTGGTCGGCGACGTAGACGGTGCCGTTCGGGGCGACGGCCACCCCGGTGGGGTAGTTGAATTGGGCGGTGTTGCCGGGGCCGTCGGCAAAACCCTCGGTGCCGGTTCCGGCGAGGGTGGTGACCTGGCCGGTGGTCGGGTTGGTTACCCGAATCCGTTGGTTGAGGGTGTCGGCGACGTAGATGTTGCCGTTGGGGGCGAACGCCACCCCGTACGGGTTGTTGAATTGGGCGGTGTTGCCGGGGCCATCAGCGAAACCTCGAGTGCCGTTTCCGGCGAGGGTGGTGACGTTGCCGAGGTTGGGGTCCGGGCAGTTGTAGCGCCAGAGGAAAACGGCCATTTCGGCGCGGGTGACGTTGGCTTGGGGGGAGAAGGTGGTGGGTGTGGTGCCGGTGGTGATGCCGGCTTCGACGAGCCACGCAATGGCGGTGTTGGCGTAGCTGGTGGTGGGCACGTCGGTGAAGTGTTGTTGCCCGGCCGGGGCGGGTGCACCGGCGTTGCGCCACAGGAAGACGGCCATATCGGCGCGGGTGGTGTTGGCTTGGGGGGAGAAGGTGGTGGGTGTGGTGCCGGTGGTGATGCCGGCTTCGACGAGCCAGGAGATGGCGGTGTTGGCGAAGCTGGTGGTGGGCACGTCGGTGAAGTTCTGTTGCCCGGCCGGCGCGGGTTCACCGGCGTTGCGGTGGAGGAAGACGGCCATTTGGGCGCGGCTGGTGTTGGCTTGGGGGGTGAAGGTGGTGGGTGTGGTGCCGGTGGTGATGCCGGCTTCGACGAGCCACGCGATGGCGGTGTTGGCGAAGCTGGTGGTGGGCACGTCGGAAAACCCGTGCGGGGCCGGCGAGAAACACGACGCGTTCCCGACTCCTTGCAGCGCCGCCGGAGCGCCCGGAGCCGCGCCGGCAGGTACGCCGAGCTCCATGGTGGCGATTCCAAGGAGTAACGCCATCGACACCCAGATGCGCGACCGGCCGATTTTCATGCGTGGGTCCTCCCGTAGACGTGAAAGAGATTTACCACATCGGGTGATGTCAAACCGCATTCGGTGACGGCAGCCACCTGGTTAGGGGGTGGTGCGGTCGTTGGTGGTGCCGTTGCCGAGTTGGCCCTCGCTGTTGCGTCCCCAACACTTGGCGGTGTCGATGGTGGTTGCGCAGGTGTGGGAGGTGCCGGCGGTGATGGCGGACACCTCGGTGAGCCCGGTGACCGCTGTGGGGACGTTGCGCTGGGTGGTGGTGCCGTCGCCGAGCTGCCCCGAATCGTTCCAGCCCCAGCACTTGGCGGTGCCGTTGGTGGTTGCGCAGGTGTGGTAATCGCCGGCGGTGATGGCGGTGGCATTGGTGAGCCCGGTGACCGCTGTGGGGACGTTGCGCTGGGTGGTCGTGCCGTCGCCGAGTTCGCCGGCGAAGTTGCCGCCCCAGCACGTGGCGGTGCGGCCGACAGTGAGCGCGCAGGTGTGGGTGTCGCCGGCGGTGATGGCGGTGACGTTGCTCAGGCCGGCGACAAGCGTTGGAGCGAGGCGGGGGACATTGGTGTTCTGAGCGATTTGACCGTAGGCATTGTTGCCCCAGCATGTGACGGTGCGGTTGGCGAGAAGAGCGCAGGTGTGGGTGCCGCCGGCGGTGATGGCGGTGGCGTTGGTGAGCCCGGTGACCGCTGTGGGGGTGAGGCGCTTGGTGGTGGTGCCGTCGCCCAACCGCCCCGAATCGTTCCAGCCCCAGCACTTGGCCGTGCCGTTGTTGATCAGTGCGCAGGTGTGGTTGGTGCCGGCGGTGATGGCGGTGGCGTTGGTGAGCCCGGTGACCGCTGTGGGGGTGAGGCGTTGGGTGGTGGTGCCGTCGCCAAGTTCGCCGTCGGCGTTGGTGCCCCAGCATTTGGCGGTGCCGTTGCTGATGAGTGCGCAGGAGTGGTGGTCGCCGGTGGTGATGGCGGTGACGTCGGTCAGGCCGATGACGGGTGTGGGGGTGTTGCGTTGGGTGGTGGTGCCGTCACCGAGTTCCCCCGAAGTGTTCCAGCCCCAGCAGTCGACGGTGGCGTCGTCTCGCACGGCGCACGTGTGCCTCCCGCCGGCGGCCAGGCTGAGGGTGGGAGAGTCAAGCCCTCTGGCGCAGGTGTTGCGCCAGAGGAAGACGGCCATCTGGGCGCGGTTGACCTGGTCGTTGGGGGAGAAGGTGGTGGGTGTGGTGCCGGTGGTGATGCCGGCTTCGACGAGCCACGCAATGGCGGTGTTGGCGAAGTAGTTGGTGGGGACGTCGGTGAAGTTGTGGGGGCCGGCGGGTGCGGGTTCGCCGGCGTTGCGGTGGAGGAACACGGCCATCTGGGCGCGGTTGACCTGGTCGTTGGGGGAGAAGGTGGTGGGTGTGGTGCCGGTGGTGATGCCGGCTTCGACGAGCCAGGCGATGGCGGTGTTGGCGAAGTAGTTGGTGGGCACGTCGGTGAAGCTGTGGGGGCCGGCGGGTGCGGGTTGGCCGGCGTTGCGGTGAGAGGAAGACGGCCATTTCGGCGCGGGTGACCTTGTTGTTGGGGGAGAAGGTGGTGGGTGTGGTGCCGGTGGTGATGCCGGCTTCGACGAGCCACGCGATGGCGGTGTTGGCGAAGTAGTTGGTGGGCACGTCCGAGAACCCGTGCGGCGCCGGTGCGGAACACGACGCGTCGCCCACCCCCTGCGGCGCGGCCGGAGCGCCCGGAGCTGCGCTGGCAGGGCTGCCGCTCCCCACCGCGGCCAGCGTGCCGACGAGCAACACCATGAACATCAAGACGCGGGACCGATTGAACGTCATCCGAGCCCTCCCAAAGAATCGTGGACGTCACGTACAACACTCACAGTACTCGTCATATCGCTTGTTGTGAGGCACAGAGCGCCACGGCCTTCGCCAAGCTGGGCGTCACAGCGAAGCGGGGGTGGTCCCACGGTGGCTCGGCTACCTCATGGGCCCACTGGTTGGCCGATGGCACCCAGATGGCCCAGCCCCCCAGCTCGATCACCGGCAGGATGTCGCTTCGCACCGAGTTGCCGACCATCACGAACCGCTCGCCGTCTGCGCCCCAACGGCGGAGCAACGATCGGTAGTGGGCGACGTCCTTCTCGGGCAGGATCTCGACGCCGTCAAACCACTCTGCCAGGCCGCTGGCCGCCACCTTGGTTTCCTGCTCGAACAGATCGCCCTTGGTGATGATGCTGCGCTGGAGCCCGGAGTCGGCCAGCACCTCCAACGCGTCGACGACGCCGGGGTAGGGCTCGAGAGCATTGGTGAGCATCTCCCGGGACCAGCCGAGAATGCGGGCGATCTCGTCGCCGCCCACCGCCCCGTCGGACAACATGATCGCCGTCTCGATCATCGACAGGGTGAACCCCTTCACGCCGTAGCCGAACACCTCGAGGTTGCGGCGTTCGACGTCGTCGAGGTGGGCGGCCGCCACCGCATCGGAGGCTAGATACGGGGCCATCAGCTCCTCGAAGCGAGCCTGAATGTTCTGGAAGTTGCCCTCGGTTTCCCACAGGGTGTCGTCGGCGTCCAGGCCGACCAACTCCACCGGCCCCAGCGCCTCGGCGAACGGTTGAAAGGGAGCATCGGTGGCCATGCCCAGAGTTTCGCGCTGCGGAGAAGCGTTGAGACTCGGACCCCTGAGCCGTACCGTGTGACATGGCACCGACTCCCGACAGCGACGCACCCTCTGGCTTCGATCAGGCGCTCCTATTGCGCAGCGCCCGGCGCTTGGACGCTGCCCCGCCCACCGCCGAGGCGGTTGCGGCCGCACCCAAGGTGCTGCTGCACGATCACCTCGACGGTGGCGCCCGGCCGAGCACGTTGATCGAGCTGGCCGAGCAATCCGGTTACGACGCTCTGCCCAGCACCGACCCGGTCGAGCTGGCGCAGTGGTTTCACAGCGGCGCCGACCGGCGTGACCTGGGCCTGTACCTGGAGACGTTTGCCCATGTGGTGGCGCTGATGCAGCGGCGCGAGGCGATCCAACGCATCGCAGCCGAGTGCGCCGCCGACCTGGCCGCCGACGGGGTGGTGTACGCAGAGGTGCGGATGGCCCCTGAGCTGTGCGTCGAGGGCGGCCTGTCGATGGACGAGGCGACCGATGCCATGCTGGAGGGGCTGGCCGAGGGGTCGGCCGGCACCGGACTGACCGTGCGGCTGCTGTGCACTGCGATGCGCACGTCGGCGCGCTCGGTCGACGTGGCCAAGGTGGCCCTCGACCACCGCAACGACGGGGTGGTCGGCTTCGACATCGCCGGTAAGGAGGCCGGCTATCCCCCCACGCGCCATCTGGATGCTTTCCAGCTGGTGATGCGGGAGAACTTCCACATCACGATCCACGCCGGCGAGGCGTTCGGTTTACCGTCGATCCACGAAGCGTTGCACTACTGCGGGGCGGAGCGGTTGGGCCACGGCGTGCGGATCCTCGACGACATCGAGCTGACCCGAACCGAGGACCGAGGACCGGAGCACGCCCCTGGCATCACCGAGGACACCCAGGTGCGACTGGGGCAGATCGCCGCCTACGTGCGCGACACCCGGGTGCCGCTTGAAATGTGCCCGTCGTCGAACGTGCACACCGGTGCAGCGCCCTCGATCGCCGCCCATCCGATCGGGCTGTTGACCGACCTGCGCTTTCGGGTGACGGTCAACACCGACAACCGGCTGATGTCCAACACCTCGATGACCAAGGAGTTTGGCCTGCTCGTCGACGAGCTGGGCTTCGACCTCGGCGGGCTGGAGTGGCTGACCGTCAACGCGATGAAGTCGGCGTTTTTGTCCTTCGATCAACGGCTGTCGCTCATCAACGAGACGATCAAGCCCCGCTACGCCGAGCTGCGCCGAAACCTGCCCACCGCAGCGTCGGCAGCCGGGACCCATCCGGGTCAGCGGGTCTGATCCCGCCACACATCGCCCCGGTGGCTCAGCCTGTGTAGCGGGCTTCGGCCGGCACGGGCGTGGCCACGGGCCCGGCGACCGCGGTCAAGGGAACGTCGAGGCCGTTGGTCAGCTCGACCGCACCCACATCGCAGCCGGCGCCGGCGGCCGCCGCACGCCGGCTGCGTCGCTGGCCGTCGACGGTCGTCCGAGCCAGGCACGCCCGCGACGGCACCCGGTCGACCAGGACGCTGCCCGGCACCGGTGCCCGGGCGGGGATCGGCCGCCCGTAGTAGTCGAGCAGGCCCACCGCGTTGCGGGGGCCGTTGGCCACGTCGCCCAGCCCGGGCCCAAACCCGCAGCTGGAGTCGTCCCCGACGTTGTAGCCGTCACTGGTCGCTCGCTCGACCGAACACGAGCTGGGAGCACCGGAGCCGCCGGCCACGTAGCTGGCGAACGAGGTCAGCTCACCGGCCCCCAGCTGACGCGCCCCGCGAGCGGTGGCGGTCGAATTGTCGACCACCGTCGAGAACGTGAGCGAGATCGCGGTCGCCACCGCACCGCCGTTGGTGCCGGCCAGGTTGTCGGTGATCGTGGCGTTGATGGCGTCGAGGTTACCGATCACCCACACCCCGCCGCCGGACGCACCGGCGGTGTTGCCCGAGATGACCGACCGCTCGAGCTTGAGCGTGCTGCCGGGGCCGGTCAGCGCAACGGCACCGCCCGAATCCTCGGCCTGGTTGGAGGTGAGCATCGAGTCCTCGATGGTCACCGTGCCGCCACCCTCCGACAGCAACGCTCCGCCCGACCCATGGCCCAGCGACGACTTGGCCTGCCCGCCGCTCAGCGTCACCTCCGACAGGTGCAGCCGATCGTCGCCGGTGGCGTGCAGCACCCGCTGGCCGGCGCACTCCTGGCGGACCGTGGCGCCGTTGCCTTTGAGATACAGCCCGCCGGCCTCGCCAAGTTCGAGAACCCCGCCCCCGGCATCGTCGTCGGGTTGGACTCCGCGCCTGGTGCAGCCGGTGGTCAGCCGGTAGGTGGTGTTGGGCTTGAGCTCGATCACCGTGTCGGAGCCGCCGGCCGCCGCCTGTTCGATCGCCTCGCGCAGGGATCCAGGCCGGCCGTCGGCGGCCGTGGTGACCTCGATGCGCTCGGCGCCCGCCCAGCCGTCGGGGTAGGGGCCGAGGCCGATGAGCACCAGGGCGATCGACCCCAACGGAATCAGGATGAGCAGTGCGACCATCACCGCCAACAGGGCGGTGGTGAGTTGACGATCGTGGCGGTCGCCACCCATCGCCCGGTCGATCATCAGCTTGGTCGACTCGACCCTGCTGACCGATGGCTGCGACGCATCGCCGCTCGACTCCGGTGGGGGGCCAGCGTTCCCAGGCGAGGCCGGACCGTTCATTGCCGCCTCGTCCAGCTCAACTGGTGGCCGCCTCGGCCGCCAGGACCGCGCGCACCTCGTGCTCCATCCATTCGAGGCGGGTGCCGGCTCGTCGCCGGGCCGCCCGGAGCACGGTGCCGCCCGATCGCGAACCGCCCACCACCGGCTCGACCACCTCGAGATACGCCTTGAACTTGGGCTCGGTGCCGGACGGACGAAACGCCAGGCGATCGCCACCGACGAGGAAGAGCCGAACCAGGTCGTCGGCCGGGCGGTCCACCTGCTCCACCCGTCGCCCGCCCAGCATGGTGGGTGGGTCGTCCTCGAGACGTTCCATCAATTGCCGGCGGCGTTCGGGCCAGGCCGACGGTTCGAAACGAACCGCGATCTGGGAGGTGGTGTGAACGCCGTGATCGAGCGCCAGCCGGTCGAGCACCGCCAGGGGATCGGAGCCGGTGCGCAACAGCCGGGCGCACAGGTCGCACACGGCGAGCGCCGCCAGCAGGCCGTCCTTGTCGCGGCACGTCGGCCCCAACGCGTAGCCGAGTGCCTCCTCGTAGGCGAGCAGTTGAAACCAGTCCGGACGGGACATCGCCGGGCGGCACAACCACTTGAACCCGGTCAAGGTCTCGGCGTAGTGGACCCCGGCCGACGTGGCCATCTTCTCGAGCAGCTGCGACGACACCATGGTCGTGGCGAGCAGCCGGTCGGGCAGGCCCTGGCTGCGCTGCAGCGCCCACCAGGCGAGCAACGCGCCCACCTCGTTGCCGGTCAGGACATGCCACTGTTCGTTGGCGTCGGGCACGGCGACGGCGAGCCGATCGGCGTCGGGGTCGTTGGCCAGCACCAGGTCGGCTCCGCGCTCAGCCGCCAGGGCGATGGCGGCGTCGAGGACGCCCGGCTCCTCCGGGTTGGGGAACGGGACGGTGGGGAAGTCCGGGTCGGGCTCCTGCTGGGAGGCCACCGGCGTGACATCGGTGTACCCGGCGGAGGTCAGCAGCTGAACCAGCGGGGCCCCTCCCACGCCGTGAAGGGCGGTGGTGACCACGCTGAGTTTGGCGTCACCGGTGGTGCCCACCTGGTCGAGCGTGTCGGCCAGGTAACGATCGAGCAGCAGCCGTCGGGTGTCGATGCCGCCCGAACCGGGTTGCGGCGCCACCCGGCGGTCGCGGGCGGCGGCCTCGATGGCGCTGGCGATACGGGCATCGATGGGCGGGATGATCTGGGCGCCGTCGCTCCAGTACACCTTGAGCCCGTTGTCGGCGGCGGGGTTGTGGCTGGCGGTCACCATCAGGCCCGCGCCCAGCGACTGTTTGGCGACCGCCCAGGGGATCACGGGCGTGGGGACCGGCCCGTTGGGCACGGTCACCGTGATGCCGTGCGCCTCCAACACCTCGATGGCGTCGGCGGCAAACTCCGCTGAGCGGTGGCGGGCGTCGTGCCCAACGATGGCGCGTTTGGGCGCCCCCTCCTCGATGATCACCCGGGCGATGCCGGCTGCGCTCTGTCGAACGAGCAGTCGGTTCATGCGGTTGGGCCCCGGGCCCATCGGGGCTCGCAGCCCGGCGGTGCCGAACGCCAGTCGCCGACCGAAGTGATCGGCCAGCGCATCCCCCTGGCCGGGCTGGAGCAGTCGGTTGGTTGCCTCTCGTGTCACCGGATCCGGGTCGAGGGCCATCCAGGTGCGCGCCGCGGCCCGCAAACCGGCGGTGTCGAGTGTGAGAGATGCGTCGCCCATCGGCCACGACGGTACTCACCGGGGCGCTGCCGGGCGTGACAAGGCCCGCAGCGGGGTGGCGGCGACGCGCCTGGATGGCCAAGCTGGACCATGGCGTTTTTCGATCATCACTGCCACCTGTCCGGGCTCGACGACGGCCCGGCCCTGTGGGAGGCCGCCCGTGCCGCAGGCGTCGACGCCATGATCGATGTGGGCGTCAGCGTCGAGTCGTCCCGGGCAGCGCTGGCCTTCGCCGCCGGGCGCGAGGCAACGTGGGCCACTGCGGGTGTCCACCCCCACGATGCGGCCGACCATGGGACCGCCGACGATGCGACCGGGGCCCGCGTACTCGACGATCGTGCCCTCGCCGGGATGGTCGCCGGGTTGGAGGAGCTGGTGGACGCCGGGGCGATCGCGGTGGGGGAGTGCGGCCTTGACTACCACTACGACCATTCCCCCCGCCCCATCCAGCGGGAGGTGTTTGCCGCTCAGGTTCGCCTGGCCCACCGCCGCCGTCTGCCCCTGGTGATCCACACCCGGGAGGCATGGGCGGACACCTTCGCCATCCTCGACGAGGAGGGCTGGCCGACCAGCACCGTGCTGCACTGCTTCACCGGAGGGCCGGAGGAGGCCGAACGGTGCCTTGCCGCCGGGGCGGTGCTGTCATTCTCGGGCATCGTGACGTTCAAGGGTGCGACCGACGTCCGGGCAGCCGCCGGGCTGGTTCCCGCCGGGCGGTATCTGGTCGAGACCGACAGCCCGTATCTGGCGCCGGTGCCGCACCGGGGACGCCCCAACCAGCCGGCGTGGGTGGTCGATGTCGTGGCCGGGCTGGCCGAGGTTCGTGGTGAGGACCCCGCCGAGGTGGAGGCCGCGGCGTGGGCCGCCACCCACTGCGCCTATCGGCTGGAGCTTCCCAACACCTGAGGGACGGTCAGCCCTCTGGCTAGCCCTCGACGTTGATGTCGAAGCTCACGTTGTCGCCGTCGACCTTGGTGACCTTCACCGCCACGTCGTAGTCCTCGCCGTCGGCGGTCAGGGTGCAGGTTTCCTCTTCGCCGACCTCGGCCTTGAGATCGTTGGGACAGTCGACCGAATCAATGGTCTGATCGATCTGCTTGCCGAGTTCGCTGGAGATCTGTTTCTCAACGTCGCTGGACTCGACCGACGAGCCGCCGCACCCGCTCAGGCCGAGCGTGAGCGCAAGGGCGGCCGCGCCCATCGTAAGAGCCGAACGGTGAGTCGACATGGGACTACTCCTCTGAATCCGATGGCGGCCGGTGACCGCCGGGTACCGGGAACCTAGCGCGAGAGGATCGGGCACGTGTGAGCTGCGACCCGGGTGTCTGGGGTTGATCGAGGCCCTCGACCCCCGGCCCCAACGGCGCGCCGCTAGCCTCCTCCGGCTGATGGATACCGCCCGAACCACGCCCACGCGCATCCGGATCGCCGCCATCCTGACCGGGGTGATCGTGGCGCTGCTGGCGGTCAGCTTCGTGCTCAGACTCGGGGGCAATGAGGACGAGGCGGCCACGACGACGACCGCCACCACGACGACCGGCGTCCCGATGCCCCCACCGCTCTTCGAGCTCGACCCGTCCTGGAATCTGCGTGGGCACTCCCGATTCGCCGGGGCGGAGCGCAACAAGCGTCGGGCCGGTGGGTCGGGCAACTTGGTCGAAGGGGTCGAGAACGTGCCTCCCGCTCGGGTGAACATCACGACGACGACCATCGAACAACGGGTGATCAGCCTGGAGGAGTCCGGTGCGGTCACCAGTGCGCCACCCACATCTGCTTCGCGCAGGTCCAGCTCGCCCACCTCGTCGGGGACACGAACGTCGGGTCTGGGCCGCGGGTGAGCGCAACCGCCCCACGTCCACTGCTCACCCGGTCGTCGATCGCCGAGCTGCTCGCCCGCTATCGCCACCTGCCCCGCAAGACCCTGGGTCAGAATTTCGTCGCCGACCCCAACACGATCCGCCGCATCGTGGCGCTGGCCGGCGTCACCGGCTCGTCGTCGGTCGTCGAGATCGGCCCGGGCCTGGGTTCGCTCACCCTCGGCCTGGCGGAGACCGCCCGGCGCGTCGTGGCCATCGAGGCCGACCGTTCGTTGCTCGAGCCGCTGGCCGAGGTCACCGAGGGCACCGGCGTCGAGATCGTCGGTGCCGACGCATTGGAAGTGGACTGGGACGCCACGCTCGATGCCGCCCCGGACGGCTGGGACCTGGTCGCCAACCTGCCCTACTCGGTGGCGACCACGCTGCTGCTCGACGTCGCCCAGCGCGCGCCGATGGTGGAGCGGGGCCTGGTGATGGTGCAGCGGGAGGTCGGCGAGCGCTGGGAGGCCGGGCCGGGATCGCGCACCTACGGTATCCCCACCGTGTTGCTGGCCCGTTGGGGCACGGCGTCCATCGTCGGCGAGGTGCCCCGCGCGGTGTTCGTGCCCGAGCCCCGGGTCGATTCGGTGCTGGTGCGCTTCACCCGCCACACGAGCTCGCCGATCCCAGCCGACGGTGTGGGCGATGCCCGCCTGGAGCGGGTGGTACGCACCTCCTTTGCCGGGCGCCGCAAGATGCTGCGGCGCTCGCTCGTCGGGCTGATCGACGCCGCCGCCTTCGAAGCGGCGGGCGTGTCGCCCACCGACCGGCCCGAACAGCTCGGGCTGGCCGAGTTCGCCCGCCTCGCCGCCCAGCTCCCCGCCGGCCAGTCCACCGGGGACGCCGCCTCGCACAGGACCGATCCGTCATGAACGGGCCCGTCATCCTGGCAGCCCCGGCCAAGCTCACGCTGAGCCTTCGCATTACCGGCGTGCGCCGGGACGGGTTCCATACCCTCGATGCCGAGATGGTCACCCTGTCGCTGGCCGACCGCCTGGAGGTGTCGCCCGGCGATGGTCTCACCGTCGCTGGTCTCAGTATCGATGGCACAGTGGGCAGGGTGGGAGGGACCCACGACAACCTGGTCACCAGGGCGCTGGCGCTCACCGGACGCACCGCTGCGGTGCGTCTCACCAAAAACATCCCGGCCGGGGCCGGTCTGGGGGGCGGTTCGGCCGACGCTGCGGCCATCCTGCGCTGGGCGGGCTGGTCCGACCTGGATGCGGCCGCCCGCCTGGGCGCCGACGTACCCTTCTGCCTGGTCGGTGGCCGGGCACGGGTGCGGGGCATCGGCGAAGAGATCGACCCGCTGCCGTTTCTCGCTGCGGACCTGACGTTGCTGACGCCGCCGGTCGGGGCGTCCACGCCGGCGGTCTACGCCCGTTGGGACGCGCTGGGCGGACCGGTGGGAGAGCATGGCAACGATCTGGAGCCGGCGGCTCTGGCCGAAGTGCCCGAACTCGCGAAATGGCGTCACCGCTTGGGTGACGCCACGGGTCAGCTACCTCGCTTGGCCGGAAGTGGCTCGACTTGGTTTGTCGAGGGCCACCATCCCGGCGATGGCCACCGCTTGGTCAGCACCGTACCTGCCCCGACGAGCTGACGCTCTGAACAGGGCAGGCTGAGGGGCCGATGCGGGGGAAGGTGAGAGCTACTTCTTGGAACGACGCTGGTGGCGCGTCTTCCTCAACAGCTTCTTGTGCTTCTTCTTGCGCATGCGCTTGCGGCGCTTCTTAATCAAAGATCCCATGAGGGAGAACAGCGTAATGGGCCCTGACGATGCGGACCAAGGCGACACCGAACCTAGGCGCCCGGTAGCGTGGGAGCGCCAGAGCGATGGCGGGTAGTTCAATCGGCAGAACGCCTGACTTTGGATCAGGAGGTTGCAGGTTCGATCCCTGCCCCGCCAGCTCATGTGGGTCCCGACCGCCGAACGACCTCGCCAACGACAACCCCAACGACAACGACGGCCCCCCCGGGTCGAAGGGAGACAAACGCGGTGGAGCTGGTCACCAAAAAGAAGCTGTTGCTAGTCGCCGGGCGGGTTCACCCCGAGCTGGCCACCGAAATCTCCGAACGCCTCGGCGTGCCGCTGGGCCAGATCGAACTGGCCAGCTTTCCCAACGGGGAGCGTCACTGCCGCTACGGCGAGTCGATCCGCGGCGCCGACCTGTTCATCCTGCAGACCCACGACACGATCGAGGGCTGCACGATCAACGACGCCATCATGGAACAGCTGATCATGGTCGACGCCGCCCGCCGGGCCTCCGCCAAGCGGATCACGGTGGTGGCGCCGTTCTTCGGATACTCCCGCCAGGACCGTAAGGCGACCGGGCGTGAGCCGATCACCGCCAAGCTGATCGCCAACCTGTTCGCCACCGCCGGCGCCAAGCGCTTGGTGTCGATCGACCTGCACTCCGGTCAGATCCAGGGCTTCTTCGACGGTCCGGTCGACCACCTCACCGCCATGCCGGTGCTCGTCGACTGGATGAAGGCCAACCTGCCCTCCAACGTGGTCGTCGTCAGCCCGGACTCCGGGCGGGTGCGGGTGGCCGAGCGCTACGGCAACCACCTCAACACCGACATCGCCATGGTGCACAAGCGCCGGGTGAAGGTGGAGGGCGCCGGGCCCGACGGCGAGCAGAGCACCGTCGAGGCCAAAGGCGTCGTCGGCCAGGTCGAGGGTCGGCCCTGCGTGATCATCGACGACATGATCGACACCGCCGGCACGATCTGCGCCGCTGCCGAGCAGCTCAAGGCCGAGGGCGCCACCGAGGTCTATGCGGCGGCCACCCACGGCGTGCTGTCCGGCCCGGCGGTCGACCGCCTGAAGAACGCGCCGATCGAAAAGCTGGTGATCACCAACACCCTGCCGATCCCGCCGGAGAAGAACTTCGACAAGCTGGTGGTGCTGTCGGTGGCCGAGATCCTCGCCGACGCCCTCGACGCGGTGTTCGAGGATCAGTCGGTGTCGGACATCTTCGCCGGCCAAAACCACAGCTGACCGGTCTCGACTGGTCATTCACGGCTGATCGGCCTCGGCTGATCAGCACTGCTCCGACTGCTCCCGACTGGTCTGTCACGGCTGATCGGCCTCGGCTGATCAGCCGGCGTCGCACCTCGGCGGTTCTGCCGGTACGAGACCTGCGAAAGCCTCACCGGTGGCTTATGCATGACTGTCGTGCATAACCCTCCGGTGAGGCTTTTGCATGACCGCTTTCGAGCGGTTCTACCGCCGAGCGGCCGGGCTGAGTTGTTCGGGGGCTCGCTGCGAGGCCGCACGCTGGAGGCCGCACGCCGCTCAGGTTTCGCCGGTTGGCAGCGCCTGGACCCAGCGGCCGTGGAAGTCGGCGTGGGCGAGCAGCGTGCCCGATCCGCCGGGCCAACGCCGGGCGTGCACGGCCACCCGGTCGCGCCGGAACTCGTCGGGTTCGAAGCTCACCCGGACCAGCGGGGCGGCAGCGCTGGCCCGCTCGCCGACCGTTTCGATCGCCCGGGTGATGTTCCAGCGAGCCCCGGTGGCCACGTACTGCCACATGATCGACTGGAACACCAGCGTCGGCTTGGTGCCTACCCGGTCGGCGAGCACCTGGGTGAGGGTGGCCGCGGTGTCGGCGCTGGCGATCAGCTCGGCGGGCACCTCACCGGCCAGTGCGATCGCCCCGTCCAAGCGCACCCGGCGTTCGTTCTGGTCGGGCCACAGATAGCTGCGCAGGCGCAGGGCAACGGTCTCGTCGGTTGGGTCGGCTGGGTGCGGGTCGATGCCGACCCGGTCGTCGACCTCCCAGCGTTGCAGCGTCGGCGGCCCGCCCAGCCAAGTGGGGTTCAGCCGCACCGGCGAGGCGGGGTCGCCGCCCAGCAACCGGTCGCCGTCGAGGTAGGCGAAGCGGTCGAACCGCAGGTTCAATCCCGCCGAGGTGCCCACCTCGACCAGCGAGATCGGTCCGCCCGGGCCGGACGCGGCGTTCGTCGCGGCTGCCCCGGCCAGGGCCGACAGCCCCAGGACGAGCGCGGCGGAGCGACCGGTCTCGTTGGTCTGCACCGCTCGGCGCAGGTAGTCGGCGGTGACGTCGTCGTGACCGAGCAGTTCGTCGAGCAGCGACTCGGCGAGGGCGTCGGCCGGGATCGGGTCGGGCACCGTCCCGCCACACGACGGGTAAGCCGCAGCCAGCGTGGGTGCGGCGCCGGACAGGGCCAGGAAGTGGGCGGCCCCCATCACGCGCAGGGGCATCGCATCGCCAAAGCGCCACCGGTCGATCGGCGCCAACAGGGCGTCGTAGCGACCGGCGCGCACGTGCTCGCCCACCGCCGGAAACAGGTTGGCGTAGAGCGGCGAGCCCAGCGCTGCGCAGCTGGTCCCCTGGGCGTCGAACCAGTCGCCGAGCGTCGAGCGGATCTCAGCGGAGGTGGCCATCACCGCATCCTTCCATGAGCGTCCGCTCCCGATGCCGCCAGGGAGCGGGACCGTGATGAGTGCCCGTCGCCGGTGTGCGTCTAGCATGACCGACGGCCCGAGGACGCTCGGGAGTCCCCGGAACCCCCCGGGGAACTACCTGGAGGAGACGTCTCCGCTATGTCACAGCAAGAAGAAACCATCCCGCTCGCCGCCACGGTTCGCACCGAGACCGGCTCCGGTGCCGCCATCCGCGAGCGCCTCGAAGGCCGAATCCCCGGCATCCTCTACGGCGCGGACAAGGATCCGGTGGCGATCAGCGTCGAGCGGGCCGACCTCCGCACCGCCCTGTCGACCGAACACGGCGAGAACGCCCTGCTGACGCTGACCGCCGGCGACGAAACCGTTCCGGTCATCGTCAAGGACCTGCAGCGCCACACCGTGCGCCGCACCGTCACCCACATCGACCTCCAGCGGGTGGTGGCCGCCCAGAAGATCACCGTCGACGTGCCGCTGTACCTCGTCGGGACCGCCAAGGACGTCGTCGCCGAGGGCGGCATGGTGGAACGTCACCTGTCCTACATCAAGGTGAAGGTGCGGGCGGACTCGATCCCCGAGCGCATCGAGGCCGACATCTCCGGGCTGAGCATCGGCAAGTCGCTCCAGGTGAAGGACCTCGATCTTGGCGACTCGATCAAGGTGCTGACCGAGGGGCGCAAGGCGGTCGCCTCCGCCGACCTCACCCGTGCGGCGGTCGTTGCGCAGAACGTTACCGAGGGCGATGACGAGGCCGGCGACGCCGAAGGCGCCGACGAGACCTCGGCCTGAGCCGACGCGGCCCGTCCGTGATCCGTCCGGCCCGCCGGGGCACGCCCTCGGAGTTGGTCGTCGTCGGGCTGGGCAACCCCGGGTCCCGATACGAGGGCACGCGGCACAACGTCGGCGCCGACGCTGTGGCCCTGCTGGCCGAGCGGGCCGGCGATCGGTTGCGACCATCGAAGGACGAGGCGCTGGTCAGCGAGTCGCGCCTTGTTGGGCATCGGGTGCTGCTCGCCTTCCCAACCACCTACATGAACGAGTCGGGCCGATCGGTCGTGCGGCTGTGGCGCCGCGGAGGTCAGGACGACCCCACCCGCCTCGTCATCGTCCACGACGAACTGGATCTGCCTCCGGGCCGGGTGAAGGTGAAGGTGGGCGGTGGCCTGGCCGGGCACAACGGCCTGCGCTCGGTCGAAGCCCACCTGCACACCCGGGACTTCACCCGGGTTCGCATCGGGGTGGGGAAACCCCCCGGCGGCAAGGAGCGGGGCGTGGGCCATGTCCTCAGCCGGGTGTCGGGCGCCACCAAGGAGCTGTTGGCGGTGGCGGTCGCCGAGGCAGCCGATGCCGTCGAGCTGATCCTCACCGATGGCGTGGACGCAGCGATGGCCCGAGTGAACGCTCGATCGTGACCGCTGCGCCGACGTGCTGAGTGCTGCGCCGACGGTCCAGTTGGCTGCTCCGGTGATGAGCACGCGGTGAGTGGTACGGCGTGCTGAGCCGCCGCTGGTACGCATTCGTGATCGTCGTTGCCGTGGCGGCGATCGCGCTCGCGCTCGCAGGCCTGTTGCGAAGCCCCGGGGACCGACGAGCAGATGCCGACCGATGGGGCACCGGGGAGCTGATCGAGACCGACGATGTCCCCGTGGTGACCGACGCCGGCCTGGAGGCGTCGACGACCAACGACGAGGTGATGGAGCGCCGCCTGGTCACCGTCCCCACCGTCGGTGTGGAACCGACCGCCAAGGGGTTCCGGCTGGGCTGGGAGGAACCGGCGGCGTGCCGAGGGGTGAGGATCGTCGTGCACGAGTCGGTGTCGCAGGTGCTGGTCGAGGTGACCGCTGCCGAGCCGTTCGCCACGTCGGAGGGAACCGGCTGCGGTCAGCGCGGGCCGCGGGGCGACGATGTGGTGGGCGTGCTGCCGGTACACGTCACCTCGATCGAGCTGTCACGCCCACTGGGTGACCGTCGTGTCCTCGACGCCGCCCGGGCCCGCCAACTGCTCGTCGTCACCGACTGAGTACCCGGCCTCGGTTCGCCTCACGTCGAACCCAACACGTTCACCGGTGGGAGGTCTTGGGCTGTCCCATCACTCCCGCCAGGAGGCTGGGACCGCTGGGTGATTTCTGGAACCCGCCGGTAGTCTCGATCGGTGCCCCTGACAGCTCTGGCCAGTTTGCTTCGTGACGACCCGGCGCTGCGCGACGCTCTCGGCCGGGACGCCGCAACGGTCGCCGTTCCCGAGGCCGGGCGTGCGAGCTACATCGCAGCGGTGGCCGAGACCTCGAGCCGGTCGCCGATCGTGGTGGCGGTGCCCACCGTCGCCGAGGCCGAGACCCTGGCCGACGACCTCGGCACGTGGCTCGGCCCCGACGCGGTCGAGTGGTTTCCCGCCTGGGAGACCCTGCCATTCGAGCGGGTCAGCCCGTCGACCGAGACGATGGGCCGGCGCATGCGGGTGATGTGGCGCCTGGCCGATCCGGCCCGCAGCCCCCGGGTGATCGTCGCCCCCATCCGGGCGCTGCTTCAGCGCCTCGGCCCCCACGTCGAGGACACCGAACCGGTGATCGTCGGCGCCGGCGACACGATCGACTCCACCCAGCTGGTCGACGAGCTGGTCGGGTGGGGGTACCGCCGCGAGTACCAGGTGGAGCATCGCGGTGAGGTGGCGGTGCGGGGCTCGATCGTCGACGTGTTCCCGGCGACCGCCCAGGCGCCGGTGCGCATCGACCTGTGGGGCGACGAGGTGGAGCGGCTCACCGAGTTCTCGGTCAACGACCAGCGTTCGGTGGCCACGATCTCCGAGGTGGAGATTCACCCGGCCCGCGAGGTGCTCGTCACGGCGGAGGTCGCCGGGAGGGCCCGCAAGCTGATCGCCTCCGAACCGTGGGGCGCCGCGCAGTGGCAGCGCCTGGCCGACGGGGAGACCTTTGACGGCATGGAGTCGTGGCTGCCGTGGCTGACCGACTCCGAGCATGTGCTGTTCGATCTGCTCGACGGCGATGCCCAGGTGATGTTGGTCGAGCCCAAGCGACTGGCCGACCGGGCGTCGGACCTGCTCGCCGAGGAGGCCGACCTGGCCGACGCCCTTGCCCGAACCTGGGGCACCGACGGTGCGGCGCTGCGCCGCCTGCACCTGCACTTCGACCGGCTGCTCGCCCACACGGCCGCACCCGCCTGGTCGCTGACCGCCACCGCCTCGGGCCCGTCCGTGCCCGTCCTCGAAACCCACCTGTGGCCCGCAGCGGTGGGCGGGGGCGATGCGCTGACCGCACGGCTCAGCTCGCTGCTCGCCGACGGATACCGGGTGGTGGTCGCCGCCCAAGGTTCGGGCTCGCTCGAGCGGATCGATGCGCTGCTCGGCGACGCCGGCCTGACACTGGGGCGCCACGATGACGTCGGCGACCCGGAGGGCGCCGGTCTGACCACACCCGGGGGTCACCTCACCGTCGCGCCGTTGCACCACGGGTTCATCGCCCCATCGGCCCGCCTGGCGGTGCTGAGCGAGGCCGACCTGACCGGACGTCGCCGTACCCATCGCAAGCCGAAGCAGCGCAAGGCGTCCCAGGACGCCCAAGCCTTCTTCGCCGATCTGGCGCCGGGCTCCTATGTCGTGCACCACCATCACGGCGTCGCCCGCTACGGCGGCATGGTCACCCGGACCCTGCCCGGTCCCAACGGCACCTCGGTGGACCGCGACTACCTGTTGTTGGAGTACCGGGGCGCCGACAAGCTGTACGTACCGTCGGATCAGATCGACGCCGTGCGTCAGTACACCGGCGGCTCGTCACCCACCCTGTCGCGCATGGGCGGCTCGGACTTCGCCCGCGCCAAGGCCAAGGTGCGCAGCCAGGTGGCCGAGGTGGCCCAGGAGCTGGTGGTGCTCTACCAGAAGCGCACCCAGACCGAGGGCCACGCCTACCCGCCGGACACCCCATGGCAGACCGAACTGGAGGACAGCTTCGAGTTCACCGAGACGCCCGACCAGGACCGGGCGATCGACGAGGTGAAGGCCGACATGGAGTCGGAGCGCCCGATGGACCGCCTGGTGTGCGGCGACGTCGGCTTCGGCAAGACCGAGATCGCCCTCCGCGCGGTGTTCAAGGCGGTGATGGACGGCCGCCAGGCCGCAGTGCTGGTGCCCACCACCCTGCTGGCCTCCCAGCACTTCACCACCTTTACCGAGCGTTTTGCCGACTACCCGGTGCGGGTCGAGGTGCTCAGCCGGTTCCTCACCTCGGCCCAGGCCAGGCGCGTGCTGGCCGCGCTGGCCGCCGGCGAGGTCGATGTCGTCATCGGTACGCACCGCCTGCTGGGGGCCGACGTGTCGATCCCCAAGCTGGGCCTGCTGGTCGTCGACGAGGAGCAGCGCTTCGGCGTGAGCCACAAGGAGCGCATCAAGGAGATGTCGGTCGGCGTCGACGTGCTCACCCTGTCGGCCACCCCCATCCCCCGAACCCTCGAGATGAGCCTCACCGGCATCCGCGACCTGTCGCTGCTGCACACCCCACCGGCCGAGCGTCAGCCGATCCTCACCTACGTCGGCGAGTTTGACGACGCCCCGGTCGCCGAGGCGATCCGGCGCGAGCTGCTGCGCGAGGGCCAGGTGTTCTACGTTCACAACCGGGTCGAGGACATCGACCGGCGGGCCTCCCAGCTGGCCGAGCTGGTGCCCGAGGCCCGCATCGCCGTCGCCCACGGCCAGATGGACGAGGGCACCCTCGAGCAGGTGATGCTCGACTTCTGGGAGGGCGCCTACGACGTGTTGGTGTGCACGACGATCATCGAGTCGGGCATCGACATGCCGCTGGTCAACACGCTGGTCGTCGAGCGCGCCGACCTGCTCGGGTTGGGCCAGCTGCACCAGATCCGGGGGCGGGTGGGCCGCTCGGGTCAGCGGGCCTACGCCTACCTGTTCTATCCACCCAACCGGGAGCTGACCGAGGAGGCCTACGAGCGCCTGAAGACGATCGGTGAGAGCACCGAGCTGGGCTCGGGCTTTCGCATCGCCATGCGCGACCTGGAGATCCGGGGGGCCGGCAACCTGTTGGGCACCGGCCAGAGCGGCCACATCGCCGCCGTCGGCTACGACCTGTACGTCGAGATGGTCACGCAGGCGATCGCCGAGCTGTCGGGCGAGCCGGTGCGCACCCCGGCCGAGATCAAGCTGGACCTGCCGGTCGACGCCCACCTGCCCGACGACTACGTCGCCCAGGAGGATCTGCGCATCGAGGCGTACCGGCGCCTGGCCACCGTCACCAGCCTGTCCGAGGTGGACGACATCACCGCCGAGTGGATCGACCGCTTTGGCGCCATCCCCGACCCGGCCCGCGCTCTGCTGGCGGTGGCCCGGGTGCGGGCAGAGTGTGCCCGCATCGGCATCACCGAGTGCACCGCGACCCGCAACCCGGACTTCGACGGCCCTCCGCTGCGGGCGGTGTTGGCCCCGGTCGAGCTGTCGGCGTCGGCCGAGATGCGCCTCGGCCGCGTGTTCCCCGGCGCGGTGTACAAGTCGACGCCCGCCGCCACGAGCACCCCGGGGATGGGCGGCGCTCAGCTGCAGGTGCCGGTGCGATCCGGGCTGGAACTTACCGAGGACCTGCGCACCCTGTTTGCCCACCTGTGGCCGGCGGACGGGTCCGATCCGCCTCCGTTACCCAACGCTCCGGCGACGCGCGGGCGCACGGGCGTCATCGGGTCTCGGCCATCCGCTCCGGCCGGTCGTCGGCCCGCCCCGTCGCCCCAGGATCCGGCAGCGATCGCCGAGGCCAACGAACGTGCCGCCCGGGTGGCGGCGCGACGGGCCCGTCGAACCGGGCGCTAGCCGAGCCGAGCTGAGCTGGGCGCCCTCCCAGGGCTAGCATCGCTTGCCCACGCAACTTCATCGCATTGGAACCCCCGCACATGAGCTTGTTCCCCGCCGGTAATCGCGCCCGTCCCTTGGCCATCGTCGCCGCCATCGGTGCGCTGGTCTTGAGCGGCTGTGGCGTGGCCGCCGAGTCGACCGCCGCCACCGTCAACGGCAAGACGATCACCGACACCCAGGTTGAACAGGCCGCCCGGGTGCAGGCGATCGGCAACGTGGCACTGGGCGAGGACGACGAGGTGCCCCTCGAGGTTCGGCGCCGGGCGCTCAGCTTTCTCGTCGCCGCCCAGCTGTTGAAAGATGAGCAGGCCCGACTCAACCTCGACGAGCCGGACGGGTTGGCCGATCAGGTGGCCAGCCAGCTCCAGGCCGATCAAGCATTTGCCAGGCTGTCCGAAGGCGAGCAAAACGACCTGGTGTCCGCAGCGGTCGTGCTGAGCACCCCGCCCCCCGGACCCGATGGCACCCAGGCGGCCGGGCTGCCCCTGCAAATCCAGCAGACGCTGACCAGCGATCCGGCCGCTCGGCGACGGTTCCGCCAGGCCCACCCGCAGATGTTTCGAGAGCTGTGCGCCGACGTGGCTGAAGCCCAGCCCGATCAGGTCGACGAGGTGCGCAAGGCGATGGCCGCGGACCCGGACGCCGCCTTCGAGAAGTTTGGTGCGCTCGACCAGTGCCAGACCGCAGCTGCCAGCAACGGGTTGGTGCCCGTGTCGTCGCCCCAGTGGTCGACGGTCAACGCGGTGGTCTCGGGCGCGATCGGCGAGGTCGACGGTCCGATCACTGCGACGGTTTCCAACCCCGACCCGTCCGGGGCGAGCGGCGGTGAGACCGTTGAACAGACTCGCTGGGTCCGGCCCCAGGGCAGCCGCTCCCTGACCGACGCCGGAGCCGCCGAGTTCGTGTCGTCCCTCGACGCCAACTCGTTGCTGTATCTCCTGGCCCTTCAGACCGATGACGTCCAGATCGACCCCCGATACGGCGACATGTTGACCGTCGGGCCCCCCGACGGGCTGCAGATCGTGCGAGTGCAGCCCAACGGATCCGGCGCCGCGACGCCGGCGGCACCGGCAACCGGCGACCCGACCGCCTAGGTGGGCGCCGCCCCGTCGGGGTCCGCCCCCACGGTCACCGTCGCCGGGCTGGGCCCGGCCGACGCTGCCCTGATGCCCCCGCTGGTGCGGGACCGCCTGGGATCGGGTCGGTGGTGGTTGCGCACCCGCCGCCATCCCGCCGCCTCCGAGGTAAGCGCGCTCGGCTCGTTCGATTCGTTCTATGACGACAGCGACACCTTCGAACACACCTACGAGCGCATCGCTGCTGCGCTGATCGCGGAGGCCACCGAGCACGGGGCGGTTGGCTATGCGGTGCCCGGCTCGGCGCTGGTGCTCGAGCGCACCGTCGAGCTGCTCAGCGAGGCCGCCCGGCGCGGCGAGATCGACCTCGAGGTGCTGCCGGCCATGTCGTTTCTCGATCTGGCATGGGCGGCGGTGGGTGTGGACCCCGTGACCGCTGGGGTGCGGTTGGTCGACGGTCACCGCTTCGCCACCGATGCGGCCGGGGAGCGGGGCCCGCTGCTCGTTGCCCACACCCACGCGCGGGCGGTCCTCTCCGACATCAAGCTGGCCGTGCTCGACCAGCCGACCAGCGACCCGGACGGCGAGGTGCATGTGCTGCACCACCTGGGGCTGGACGATCAGCGGGTGAGCGTCACCACCTGGGCCGATCTCGACCGTGGCGACGAGCCCGACCATCTGACGACGCTGTGGGTGCCGCACCTCAACGTGCCGGTGGCGGCGTCGATTCAGGGCTTGGCCGAGGCGGTTGCCGGTGAGCAACCACATCGGCCCGAGGTCGCCGAGGCGGCTGCCCTCGGCGCCGAGCTGAGGGCGTCGGCCGACGCTGTGAGCCACTCCCTGGCGGCGTTCGACCTCGACTCCGGCGATGGCGCCGACCGGTTGTGCGACGCCCTGGGGCGGGAGCTCGGCGGTGTGGCACGAGCGGCCCGCCTGGCGGAGCGCGCCGGCTGGTTCAGCCTGGCCGAAATCGCCGATGTGGCCGCCGCCCGCGCTTCGGGCGTCGAGCCCGCAGACGATCCACCCGAGTCGACCCACCCGGCCGGTTCCTAGGAGTTTTTGGCGGGGGCGGAATCCTTGGTCGGCGGTGGTGAGCCCATCGCCCGGTCCCAGCCCGTGGCGGCAGCACGTTGGGCGACGACCCGGGCGACCGCACCCCCGATGCTGATCGCCACCACCCAGCTGAGGGCCTCACCCCAGCCGGTGTCCGGATCGGCCGGGTTGGTCGGCGGCTCCCGGTCGGTGGTCCGTGTCCACAGCACGGTCAACAGCTTCTTGGTACCAACGGCCGCCGCCACGCCGGACAGGCCGGAGACCACCGACCAGCCGAGTCGCTGGCCGGGGCCGGTCGACGCTGCGGCGGAGACGGCCATCGCTGCGGGATGGGTCATTCGTAGGGGGAGCATGCTCGCTCATACCCGCCAGCGCCGGTGCGGAAACTCGGGCAGACTCCGAAGATGACTGAATCCAACGCTGGCGCGAGCGTCGCCGTCAATGGCGACATCTCGATCGACTACGCGACGCTGGGCGACAGCGACGCTCCTCCGATCCTCATGATCATGGGCCTCGGCGCCCAGCGGGTCAGCTGGCCGCCGGAGTTCCTGGCGCGGTTGGCCGACCGGGGTCGATTCGTGATCACCTTGGACAACCGGGACGCCGGGCTCTCGACGCACCTGCACGACGCTGCGGTTGCCCTGGACGAGCTGGTCGGCGCCCTGATGGGCGGCGGGCAACTGGCAGAGGTTCCCTACACGCTGTCGGACATGGCCGACGACGCGGTGGCGGTGTTGGACGCCGTGGGCATCGATCGAGCGCACATCGTCGGCGCGTCGATGGGGGGCATGATCGCCCAGATGCTCGTGATCGATCATCCGGAGCGGGCGCTCAGCCTGACGTCGGTGTTCTCGACCACCGGCGAGATGGACGTGGGCGTGCCGACCGATGAGGCGGTCATGGCGCTCATCTCGCCGGTGCCCGAGGATCGGGAGGGCTACATCACCACGATGATGGAGCGCTGGAAGGTGTGGTCGGCCCCCGAGCACTGGGACGACCGTGCGGTGCGGGGTCGCCTCGAGCGTGAGTACGACCGCAGCTTCGATCCGGGCGCCACCCCCCGCCAGCTGGCGGCCATCCTCACCAGCGGGTCGCGAGAGGAGCTGCTGCCCGGCATCAAGGTGCCCACGCTGGTGATCCACGGCCTACTCGACACCCTGGTGCAGCCCACCGGGGGTCGGCGCACCGCCGAGCTGATCCCCGGCGCCGAGCTGCTCGAGATCCCCGACATGGGCCACGAACTCCCCGAGGCCCACTGGGACACGGTGATCGGGGCGATCGTCGGCCACACCGCCGCCGGGCAGGACTCGGCCTGACGGTCCTCAGTAGCGGAGCGTCGGCTCCGTGCCGGCGGGCAGGTTGATCGTCTTGGACTCCAGGTAGGCGGCCAGGCCCTCGGGACCCAGTTCGCGACCGACGCCCGAGTCCTTGAAGCCGCCGAAGGGCGCCCCCCACTCCATGGCGAACCCGTTGACCGTGTAGGTGCCGGTGCGCACCTTACGGGCGATATCCAGACCCGCCTGGAGGTCGCCGGTCCATACCGTGCCGGAGAGGCCGTAGTCGCTGTCGTTGGCCACGCGAATGGCGTCGTCGGTGTCGTCGACCGGGATCACCGCCAGCACGGGGCCGAAGATCTCCTCCTGGGCGATGCGCATCGAGTTGTCGACGTCGGCGAAGACGGTCGGCTCGACGAACCAGCCACGATCCTGCCCGTCGGGGCGACCGCCTCCGGTCGTGATGCGAGCACCCTCGTCCCGACCGATCTGCAGGTAGCCCTCCACCCGGTCGCGCTGGCGCTCGGCGATCAGCGGCCCGCAACCGGTCTCCATGTCGGCCGGATCGCCCACCGGGATGGCGGCCACGGCCTCGGTGAGCGCCTCGACCACCTCGTCGTAGCGGCTCCTGGTGGCCAGGATGCGGGTTTGGGCAACGCAGGCCTGCCCGTTGTTCATCGTGGAGCTGGCGATCAGCTCGGGCATGATTGCGTCCAGGTCGGCGTCGTCACACACGATGGCGGCGGATTTGCCGCCCAACTCAAGCGTGACCCGGCGCAACAGCTCGCCGCAGGCGGCACCGATCTTGCGTCCGGCGGCGGTCGACCCCGTGAAGCTGACTTTGTCGACGTCGGGATGGGTCACCAGATGCTGTCCGGTCTCCCGGCCGGCAGGCACGATGTTGACCACACCGTCGGGCACGCCGGCGTCGGCGCACAGCTCGGCCAGGGCGTAGGCGGACAGCGGTGTCTCCGGTGCGGGCTTGAGCACCATGGTCGAACCGCTGGCCAACGCCGGCGCCAGCTTGAGCATCGAGATGAACAGGGGCACGTTCCACGGCACGATGCCGGCGCTCACGCCCACCGGCTCGTGGCGCACGAGGGCCGGGCCCATCATGCCGGGTCGCACCTCCTCAAACTCGAAGCTGCGGGTCAGCTTGGCGAAGTAGTCGAGCACCATGCCGGTGGCCCCCACCTGGCCGAAGTGGCTGAACAACAGTGGGCAGCCCACCTCGGCGGTGATCAGGTTGGCCAGGTCGTCGGACCGCTCCAGGAACAGGGCATAGAGCCGGTCGATCACGTCGGCCCGCTCGGAGGCCGTGGTGCTTCCCCAGTCGCCGTTGAGGGCGCCACGAGCGGCGACGACGGCGGCGTCGATGTCGGCCGGAGCACCCTCGGGGGTGGATCCCAACTCCTCTTCGGTGAACGGGGAGATCACCGAGATGCGGGCGTCGGTGGCCGGTGCCACCCAGTCCCCGCCGATGTAGAGCCGGTCGTGGTGCAGGTTGGTCATGGTTCCCCTGTGTCGTGTGGTTGTGCGTCGTGTGGTGGTGCGCTTCGTCGCATCGTACCGGCCGACCCGATGCTGCGGGTCAGCCGGTCGGTTGGGAGAACTCGCTGGTCGCCCCGCATCATGGACGACCATGAGCACCAAGATCAGGATCGCCATCACCGGCTACGGCAACCTCGGACGAGGAGCCGAGGCGGCCATCACCCAAAGCCCCGACCTCGAACTGGTAGCAATCGTCACCCGGCGGGATCCGGCGACGGTGCGCCCGGCCGACCCGGTCACCCCGGTGTACCGCCTCGACGATGTGGCCGACCTCCGGGGCACCGTCGACGTGATGCTGTGCTGCGGCGGCTCGAAGGAGGACCTGCCGGTGCAGGGGCCCCTGCTGGCATCGATGTTCAACATCGTTGACAGCTACGACACCCACGCCAAGATCCCCGACTACTTCGCGTCGGTCGATGCCCCCGCCCGGGCCAACGGAACCACCGCGGTGATCTCCACGGGCTGGGACCCGGGGCTGTTCTCGCTCAACCGCCTGATGGGCGAGGCCATCCTGCCAGAAGGTGTCACCTACACCTTCTGGGGCCGGGGCCTCAGCCAGGGGCACTCCGACGCCGTGCGCCGGGTGCCCGGCGTGGCCGCCGGCGTGCAGTACACCATCCCCTCGCCCGAGGCGCTCGAACGTGCCGGCAGCGGCGAACGCCCGGAGCTGACCACCAGGGAGAAGCACACCCGCCACTGCTACGTGGTGCTGGCCGAGGGCGCCGATGCCGACACGGTCGAGCAGGCCATCATCACCATGCCCGACTACTTCGTCGACTACGACACCACGGTCACCTTCATCGACGCCGACACGTTGGCCGCCGACCACGACGCCATGCCCCACGGCGGGTTTGTGATCCGCAGCGCCTCCACCGCCGACGGACACAACCACACCATGCAGTTCTCGTTGGAACTCGAGCACAACCCGGCTTTCACCGCCAGCGTGCTGGTGGCCTACGCCCGGGCCGCTCACCGGATGAACCAGGCCGGTGCCGTCGGGGCAAACACCCCCTTCGATGTGGCCCCCGGGCTGCTGTCACCTCGGTCACCGGAGGACCTCCGCCGAGACCTGCTCTGATCCGAGCCTCGGATGACCGGGTGTGCCGGTGATGGTCGGTTCACGCTGATGGCGGTTCCATCGCCGGCACCTTGGCGTCGGCGACACCACTTCTAGGGTGAACGGATGGCCGATTCGCTGTTCACCGTTCTCGACCACGATCACGCCCACGGGCGCTACCAGCCCACCGGGTTCAGCCGGGGACCATGGTCTCCCCATGCGCTGCACGGCGGACCGACGGCGGCACTGGTGGCCCACGCCGCCGAGCAGGTCTTGGCCGACAGCGGCGCCGACGCACGTCTGCCCGTCCGGTTGACACTCGACCTCGAACGGCCCGTGCCGCTCGCTCCGCTGACCGTTCACGCCGAAATCGTGCGGCCCGGCCGCAAGGTGCAGGTGGCCGAGGTCATCGTCGTCGATGACGACGGGCGCAGGTTGGTGCGGGCCTCGGTGCTGGCCATCCGCCGCCGTGAGGTGACACTGGCGGACGACCTCATTCGGCCGGTCGACCGACAACCGACCGATCGACAACAGGGCGGCGGTGACATCGACTGGGTGTTCCCCGATGACGAGGTCGCCTTCCACTCCGACGGGACCGAGCACAGCCTCGTGCAGGGATCGTTCGGCAAGCTCGGCCCGGCCACCGACTGGATTCGCCTCGCCGTTCCCGTCCTGCCCGACGTGGAGCCCAGCCCGTTCCAACGGGTGGTGGCCGCCGCCGACTTCCTCAACGGCATCTCGAGCGTGGTCGACCCGATGCAGGCTACCTACATCAACCCCGATCTCACCGTGACCGTCCACCGGTTGCCGGTGGGGGAATGGGTGGCCGTCGATGCGGTGACCCGTTTCGAGGACCTGGGCATCGGCACGGCCGAGGCCGACCTCTACGACGAACAGGGTCGCCTCGGGCGCGCCGTCCAGACCCTGCTGCTCGATCCGGTCTGACCAGCGCTGAGCCGGCTCCACACGCGACCTACCAGCGGCCAGCGATCGGGGCTGTTTCTCAGCTCTGAATCGAGCTGAGAAACAGTTCGGTACGCGGGTCGGCTGGTGCTCCGGCTCGGGCGACCGCCACCAGCGTCCGGCGGACCAATTGCTCCCCGATCGCCAGGCCGTCGCCCCGCTGGCGCTTCACCGGGCGGGGCCCGCCCATGTGGTCGGGCAGCACGGCCCAGCCCAGGCCCAGGGTCACCATCGACTGCAACACGGTGGGGTTGGCGCTCTCCAACGTGGTGAACGGGTCGGCCCCCCGGGAGCGCAGCGCGCCCTCGATCAACACCCGGGTGGTCGAGCCCTCCGGCGGCATCACCCACGGGCCCCAGCGCTGCGGATCGGCGAGGTCGTCGGCGCTCACGCCGCCCGGGGCGACGACCACCATCGGCTCATCGGCGATCGTGGTCGTCGTCACCGTGCTTTCCGACGGGCCGCCCCGTCCGCCGGTGCGCAAAGCGATGTTGTCGCCGACCACCACCGCCAGGTCGAGCTCTCCCCGCTGGACGGCTCGGGTGAGCGGAACCGACGTGTCGACCGTGACGTGGAGGGCGTCGCCGGCCAGCTCGCGCACGGCGGCCAGAGCGGGGCGACACGTGGCCACCGCTGCCGAGTCGATCAACCCCAGCCGGTAGGCGCCGCGGGCACCCGAACGAAGCCGGTTGGCGATTCGGCCGAGATCGGCGGCCTGGGCGACGACCCCGTCGGCGTGGGGTAGCAGGACGGCCCCGGCCGAAGTCAGCACACGCCTGCGGCCGAGCCGTTCGAACAGCGTGATCCCCAGCCGTCGCTCCAGCTCGGCGATGCCCTGGCTGAGCGCCGACTGCGTCACCCCGAGCTGGGCAGCGGCCTCGGTCCAGCTGGGCGCACGCGCTGCGGCGCGGAGGTACAAGAGCTGCTGGGTGGAGAGCGCCGGGACGGTGGTGTCGGCGCTCGCACCGGGTCTCACGCGACCTCAATCATAAGTAACACCGATGGAACATTGGGTTGACTATAGGGTTACTGTCAACAACACTCGGATCACGTCGGTCCGACGCAGCGCCAGCGCGCTCCGCATCATCCCGCATTCGCCCCTACCGAGGACACCCCCTGTGACCCAGCCTTCCCAGAACCCCGCCACCCCGCCAGCGCTCGACATCGCCCCAGCCACCGGCCGATTGGGCATGCTCACGCCCGGGATGGGTGCGGTGGCCACCACGGCCATCGCCGGCATCATGGCGGCCCGCCAAGGTCAGGCCGTGCCGATCGGCAGCCTGACCCAGATGGCCCACATCCGTCTCGGAAGCCGCGACGAGGGCCGCAACCCGATGATCAAGGACTTCGCTCCGCTGGCGACGCTCGACGACCTGGCCTTCGGCGGCTGGGACCCGATCTCGGCCAACGCGCTGGAAGCGGCGCACACCGCCGGGGTGCTCAAGGACTCCGACCTGGCGCCCATCTCCGGGGAACTCGAGGGCGTTGCATCGATGCCGGCGGTGTTCGACCAGCGCTGGGTATCGAAGCTGGACGGCATTCGCGTGAAGGAGGGTGCCAGCAAATGGGACCTGGCCCGGCAACTCGTCGAGGACATCGAGCGCTTCAAGGAGGAGGAGAACTGCGAGCGCATGGTGATGGTGTGGACCGGCTCGACCGAGGCCTACCAGGTGAAGGCCGACGTCCACTCCGACCCCGATGCGTTCGAGGCGGGGATGAAGGCCAACGACGAGAACATCGCACCCTCGCAGATGTACGCGTGGGCGGCGCTCAGCTCGGGCGTGCCCTTTGCCAACGGTGCCCCCAACCTGGCGGTCGACACGCCATGGGCGGCCACGCTGGCGGCCGAACGGGGCGTGCCCTTCGCCGGCAAGGACTTCAAGACCGGCCAGACGCTGATCAAGACCATCCTGGCGCCCGGGTTCAAGGCCCGCATGTTGGGCCTTCGCGGCTGGTACTCCACCAACATCCTGGGCAACCGGGACGGTGAGGTGCTCGACGACCCCGAGAACTTCAAGACGAAGGAAATGTCCAAGCTGGGAGTGCTCGACACGATCCTCCAACCCGAGGTGTATCCCGATCTGTACGGCAACATCGATCACGTCGTACGCATCAACTACTACCCGCCGCGGGGCGACAACAAGGAGGGTTGGGACGCCATCGACATCTTCGGATGGATGGGGTACCCGATGGAGATCAAGGTCGACTTCCTGTGCCGCGACTCGATCCTGGCCGCCCCGATCGTGTTGGACCTGGCGCTGTTCTTGGACCTGGCCCAGCGGGCGGGGCAATCGGGCCTGCAGGAGTGGCTGAGCTTCTACTGGAAGGCGCCCGACGCGCTCGGCGGTGTGCCGCCCGAACACGACATCTTCATCCAACAGCTCAAGTTGAAGAACACGCTGCGCTCGTGGATGGGCGAGGATCCAATCACCCACGCCGAGGGCGAGTAGCGCTCCGCTACGGGAGCACCTGCACGTCGAACTGGTTGAGGTGCACCTCGACGGTCACCTCGCCGGCCGATGGCGGTGCCAGTTCGACCGAGCCGGACAACAGCCTGCCCACGACCTCGATGCCGAGGTGTTCGTCGGCCGCGCCGACGGGCACCTCGGTGAAAACGATGCCGGCGGTGCCGTCGGACCGGGTGGTCACCCCGCAGCGACGGGCCACCTCGACCCCGCCGTAGCGAACGACGACCGTGTCGCGGGCGAACCCGTTGCCCAACACGACCCGAAAGCGCCCGGGCTGGAGTCTGCCGGGATCGGCACCGCCACCGATCGGGATCTCCGAGCGGGCGGTGGCATCGATGGCGTGCTGCTCGAGTTCGTTGGAATCCACGATGGCATGGGACATGGGGACCTTCAGCCTGCCGATGGTCGAAGTGCCGGCGGGCGAATGTGCCCCCGGGTGGTGTTGATGGTGCCTGTCTCCGACGACCCGGATATCCCGGGTGAGGCGAATGACATTCCTCCCAGCGTGCACGACGGCGCTCAACGGTGTCTCTTCATCGGTGAACGCACACTTAATCTCTGCTTAAAACCGTCGAAAAGGCCGTCAACAGAGTGGATCGGGCCGGTTTGGCGGTTGGATTATGAGGTCATCGATGCCCCCGATGAACCCACCGCGATCCACAGCGGTCCCCGACGGCTGAAAAAGCGCTACGACGTGGTCGTCATCGGCAGCGGTCCGGCGGGATCGGTGCTGAGCTATCGATTGGCCCGCGCTGGGCTGCGGGTGGCGGTGCTCGAGCGCGGCACGGAACACCGACCAGGGTCGTTTCCCGAAGCCCCGGGCGAGTTGGTCACCAACAGCCAGCTGTGGCGCAACGGCCTCCGCATCGGCGCGGCTGACGCCCTCTTCGACCTGCGGGTGTTCGACGACGTGATGGTCCTCACCGGCTGCGGCGTGGGCGGCACATCGTTGATCAACGCCTCGGTGTCGGTGATGCCCGATGCCGAGGTGATGGACGACCGGCGCTGGCCGGCCGAGTTGCGCAACGACCCCGGGTGGGCCGATGACATCGGCCGGGTGGGTGACCTGACGGGTACCGCAACCCTGCCGGCCGACCGCACCCCTCCCAAGTTGAGCGCTCTCGAGGCGATGGCCGGCGCCCGGGGGATCGACGCCAGCGCCGAGCGTGCTCCGCTGAACGTGTCCTTTTGTGATGGCCCCAACCCGGCCGGCCTCGAGGTGGCGGCATGCAACGGATGCGGTAATTGCATCACCGGCTGCAACATCGGGGCCAAGGGCAGCTACGACCGCAACTACCTTCATCGAGCCCGCTCGTGCGGCGCCCAGGTGTTTGCATCGTGCTCGGTGTCCCACGTCGAAGCGACCGCCCACGGCTGGGCGGTCGTGGTGACCGACACCGGCCAGCCATCGGTGCGTCGTCGGGTGGAGGCCGACCGGGTGGTGCTGGCCGCCGGGGCCCTGGGCTCGACCGAGGTGTTGTTGCGGTCCCGGGAGGCCGGCCTGGAGACCTCTCCGATGCTCGGGCACCGCTTCTCGGGCAACGGCGACCTGATCGCCTGGGGCTTCGATACCGACGAGCCCGTCGGCGGGGTGGGTGTGCGCAGCGACAGCGACCCTTCCGACTCCGCCGAACCCGATGGCGACGACCGCTGGCTTGGCGTCGGCCCCACGATCAGCGGGCTGATCCGGTCGGGTCCCGCCGCGGACGGAACCCCGCCCGTCGGCGGCGCAGACGGGCCCGAAACCCCCCTGAGCCGGGACGATCATTGGATGATCGAGGACGGCGCCGTGCCGCGCGTCTTCGCGGTGTTGACGCCGCTGTTGCTGGCGGCCTCGGCGCTGCTCGACCGCCTGCCCCTGCACGAGGGCCCGGAGCGCGTCGCCGGCTGGCTGCGGTCCTTCCTCGACGGTCCCTACGACGGCGCGGTCTCGCGGACGACGACCACGCTGTACATGGCCGCCGACGACAGCGAGGGGCAGGTGCAGCTGGCCGGGGCCGGCGTCGAGGTGACCTGGCCCGGCGCCGGCCTGCAGCGCTCACTGACCGAGGGCGGCCAGCGACTGGCCGACGCCGCCCGCCAGCTCGGGGGCCGCCCGGTGCGCAACCCGGGCCATCGCGGCTGGCTCGGCAACCGACCGGTGTCGGTTCACCCGCTGGGTGGTTGCGTGATGGGCGGTGACGCCGGCGACGGCGTCGTCGATCACCGGGGTCGGGTGTTCGCCGGTGCGGCCGGTCGGCACACCTACGTCGGCCTGTACGTCACCGATGGGTCGATCGTCCCCCGGTCGCTGGGAGCCAACCCGTCCCTGACGATCGCCGCCCTGGCCGAGCGCACCGCCCGGCTGATGCTGGCCGAGATGGGCCTCGACGCCGACCCGATCGACTCGGTCCCACAGGGCGACGTGGCGCCGGACGACGCCGCCCCGGCACCCGACGTGCCGGGACCCAGGGTGCGCTTCACCGAACGCCTGGGCGGCCACGTGATCGTCGGCGGTCAGGCCAGCCCGATCGTCCTTGGCCTGCGGGTGGCGGTCGAGGACCCAGCAGCGGTGCGGCGCAACCCCGAGCAGACCGAGCTGCGGGTGACCGGCACGGTCGATGCGCCGTTGCTGCATCCGGCGCCGATGACCGTCACGTGGGGAACGCTCCGGTTGGTCGCCGAGGATCCCGACCAACCGGTCGGACACCGGATGGAGTATCGCCTGGGGCTGCGCGACGCCGACGGTGCGCGCTACCGGCTGGACGCCGACAAGCTGATCCTCGATCAGCCCGGCATCGATTGGCTGTGGGACGCCACCGAGGTGGCGGTCTCGATTCGCCCGGTCGCACCCGACGGAGAAGCCGCCCCCGACCGGCCGGTCGAACGCGCCTACGGGCTGGCCCGGCTGGCACCGTTCGACGCGGTGCGGATGGGGTTGTCGCTTCGAGGCCCGGAGGGTGGGGCGCCGGCCGAGCAGGCCCGCGCCATCGGCTCGTTCCTGGGGGCGTTCGCACTCCCGATGACCCGCATCTTCGGCAAGGCTGCTGTGGGCGGCGCCGAACTTCGGGCCGCACAAGGCGGCGTCCAACGTCGCCGCCAGCTGGCGCTCCCCCCGATGGAGCAGCATTGGCTGGGCCGGGACCGACGCTGGAGCGTCCTCCCACCCGACGATCCGATCGTGGGGCTGCGCCGCTTCCGGGGTGGCTCGGCCGGGCCGGTGTTGTTGGCGCCCGGCTTCGGCATGTCGAGCGACCACTACCTGCTCGACAGCGCCGCGCCCAACCTGACCGAGGTGCTCGTCGAGGCCGGCTACGACGTGTGGCTGTTCGACTACCGATCGTCGATCCGCTTTCCCGGGGCCGGGCGCCCCTCCGACCTGGACGAGGTTGCCACCATCGATTGGCCGGCCGCCGTCGGCCGGGTGCGGGCGATCACCGAAGCCGACGAGGTGTCGGTCGTAGCCCACTGCGTTGGTGCAGCCACCGTGCTGATGGCGCTGCTCGACGGCATGGACGGCGTCGGCGCGGTCGTGTGCTCGCAGATGGCGGCCCACTTCGACGTGCCGGCGTTCACCCGCTTGAGGGCGAGGCTTCGGCCCGGGCCCAAGCTGGAGGCGCTGGGGTTGACCTCGGTGTTCCCCGACCGGGGCACCGGCCTGGCCGCCCGCTTGGCCGACCTGGCTGCCCGGCCCACGCCGCTGGCGCACGGCGAGCGCTGCGATTCGCCGGTGTGCCGGTGGGTGTTCTTCTTCTACGGGCCAACCCACCACCACGCCAACCTCGACCGCTACACCCACAGCCGCATCGCCGAACTGTTCGGCGAAGGCTCCCTGCGCGGCATGGACCATGTCGGGTCGATGTTCACCGCCGGTCGGCTGGTCGGTGCCGACGGGAGCGACGCCTACCTGCCCCACGTCGAGCGGTTGAACCTCCCCATCTTGTTTCTGGCCGGCACCCGCAACCGCCTGGTGCTGCCCTCGAGTTCGGCGCGCACCCTGGCGTGGCTGCGCTCCCACCATGGGCCGGAGCTGCACCAGCGGCGGGAGTTGCCCGGCTACGCCCACCTCGACGGTTTGATCGGCCGCCGGGTCGACCGGGACGTGTTCCCGCACATCCTCGAGTTTCTCGACGCCCGGTAGGCGTCACCGCCGGGACGGGCATTCTGTGGCCGTCAGCAGGCGGTCTACGCTCCGGCCATGGCCGATCTCAGCTTTCCGATCACCGGCGATCCCGACGACGACGCCCTGTTGCTCGAGGATCCCTTCGCTCTGCTGCTGGGCATGTTGTTGGATCAGCAGGTGCCGATGGAGTGGGCCTTCAGGTCGCCGGCCCGGCTGCGGGAGCGCATGGAGGCTGCCGAGCCCAATTCGTTTTCCCCCGAGGGGCTTGCCGCCCTGGACGAGGAGGACGTGATCGCACTGTTCGCCGAGAAGCCGGCCCTGCACCGCTATCCCAAGTCGATGGCCAAGCGCGCCCACGGGGTGGCCCGGATTCTGGTCGACGAATACGGCGGTGATGCGGCCACGCTCTGGCAGACCGCCGACGACGGAGCGGAGCTCTACCGCCGCCTCCGGACCCTGCCCGGGTACGGCGAGGAGAAGGCGAAGATCTTCGTCGCCCTGCTGGCCAAGCGTTTGGACGTGCGCCTGGATGGCTGGCAAAAGGCGGCCGGAGCCTTCGGCGACGACACGCCGCGATCCGCCGCCGATGTGGGTAGCGCCGACGAGCTGACGCTGGTGCGCCAGTGGAAGCAGGCCCAGAAGCAGCGCGGCAAGTCAAAACAGGAGTAGCGATCGGCCCCAGGCGATGCAGGCGGGCGGTTCAGCGCGTCCGGTTCACGACACCACGGTCGGTGACAGGGCCCGGGCCTGGCCGGCCAACCAGTTGAGCCCAAGGAGGTCGGCTCGCGCTGCGAGCGCCTCGGGGGCCTCCGCCCGACGGTCGTCGTCGGTCCCGGCGCCAAGCCGGGCCAGCTCGATGTCGGCGAGCAACTTCCAAGGTTCGGCGCCCACCCGCGCAGACCGCCGGCTGGCGTGGCGGAGGGCGTCGACCGCGGCCTCGTTGTGGTCGGCCCCGCCCAGCGTCGCCTCGGCCATGCCGAGGTAGTGCCAGCCGAACCCCATGAAGACCGTTTGTCCGAGGATGATGCCCGCATCGGCGTGGTCGGCGAACCAGTCGACGAGGAGTGCGGCCCAATCGGCCCGGCCGGTGGCGTGGGCCACCATGGCTGCCGCAGCGGCTATCACCGAGCCGTTGTAGCGAGCGTCGCCCTCGAGGAACGAGGCCAGGTCGAAGCCGTCGATGAGGCGATCTGCCCCGTCGACATCGCCGGAGATGGCCAACAGCCAGGCATCGAGGAAGGTCCACATGTCGGCCCTGGTGGTGAACCCGGAGATGGCGACGACGAACTGCCGGGCCTCCTCGTGGTCCCCCCGAAAGATCTGCCATGGCAGCCGGACCAGGTGGTCGACCACCTCGGCATGTAGCTCCCGGCCGGTGGAAACCAACAGCCGCTTGGATTCATCGGCCAGCGCTTCGGCCCGATCGAAATCGCCCTGTGAACCGGCGCGCATGGCGTGATAGAGGCGATCGAGGCGGGCCAGATCTGCGCCTCCAACCTCGTTGGCCGAGGCTCCGAAGCGTGCGGCGATGTCGTCGGCCGCCTCCAGATCGCCGGAGGTCAGCGTGGCGTGCAGCCGGCACTTGATCACCTGTAGGGCCAGCATCTGGTCGCCCGCTTGGGCGACCAGATCGTCGAGACGCTCGATCAGCCGCCACGCAGCGATCGGGCCGGCATCGAGCTCGCAGGCCCAGAACCGGTTGATCCCCACCCGCGCCCGAATCTCGGGTGGGGCGGCGTCGCAGAAGCGCTCGGCCTGGTCGCACAGCGCCCGCCGGGCCGACTCGGACAGATCCCAATAGCCGAGTTCGGCCAGGCGTGCGGTCAGCTCGGCCCGCAGGAACGGCTCGTCGTCGACCAGCCAGTCCAGGGCATCTGTGACGAGGGCGGGGATCGACGGGTCGGAGGCGTCGCCCATCGGAAGGACGCCGCCGACGTGGAGTGCCGCGAGGGCGGCGAGGTCGAGGCGGCCGGCTCGCCGGGCCCGGGTGATCGCAGAATGAAGCAGCGCTCGTCCGTCGCCCTCGTGGACGAAGGTCGACCAGACCCGGCCCCGCTCGATCAAGAGCTCCGCCGCCAGCACGTCGTCGTCGGCATCGTCGGAGACCAAAGCCAGCGCAGCGGCCAGCTCGGCATCGGCGCGCTCGTAGGCCGAGTTGCGAACCGCCGAATCGGCCGATGTCCGCAGCCAGTCGATCGCCGGGGCGCGGCCGACCAGCGGCGCAGCCGCGAGGTAGTGCCGGGCGATGTCACCGGCGCCGACGACATCGCCGCCCGCCCGACGATCGGCCAGCAGTTCGGCGGCCCGCCGGTGCATCGCCTGGCGCTTCGCCGGCCCGATCTCCTCCAACATCACACGTCGGATGAGGCCGTGCACGAACCGATACCGATCCGAGACAGCGGCCGGGTCGCTGCGATCGTCCATGCGTTGGGCCTTGGCCAGGCGGATGAGCAGTCCGTCGTCGAGCAGCTCGCCGAGGGCCGACGCAGCGGCATCGGCGTCGAGGCCCGACAGCGCAGCGGTCAGCCAGCCGCGGGGTCGCGCGCCGTCGACCGCCGCCGCCTGCAGCATGGTGACCGCCTCGGGCGAACAGCGGGCGATCCGCCGCCGTGCCAACCGGGCGAGCGGTGTGGTGATCGGTGCTCCGTCACGGTCGGCGAGCAGGTGGGCGATGAACATCGGGTTGCCGCCGCTGCCGGACAGCAACTCGGCGCGATCGACGTCGGGTCGGCCCAGAGCTTCGGCGAGCTCGCCAACCGCGATTTCGTCGAGCGGCAAGAGGTCGATCTCGACCACCTCGACCTGATGGGGCAGGGTGCCCAGCCAATCGGCCAGGTTGGCGGTCGGGATCAACCCCGATGGTTGGGTGATCAACAGGACGGTCACCGGCGTCGCAGCCATTGGGGCGAGCAGACGGCCGATCACATCGAGCGTGTCGGTGTCGACGTCGTGGACCTGATCGATGATCAGCAACGGCGGGGTGCCGTCACCATCCGGCGACGATCCGGCACGCGCCACCAGGGCGCTGAGCGCCGACACCAGCGCGTTTCTGCCGGTCGCCGGGGGCGCCGCAGCGTCGTCCTCGGGTTCGATCAGCCGGCGCAGCGTCTCCATCGACGCGCTGGACTCCAGGCCGGTGAGCAGGCCGGGGTTGTGGATCTCGGCGTGTTCGGCGATATCGGCCAGCGCGGGAAACGGTCGACTCAATGAGTCGTCGCATGAGCCGAACAGCACCGTGCGGTGGCGCGGCGCCGCTCGGAGGCCGCGAACCAACTCGGTGACCAACTTGGTCTTGCCGCTGCCGGTCTCGCCGCTCAGCACGATCAGCCGGGCTCGCGCCTCGACGGCGGCGCCGAGGCGGGCCAACTCGACGGTGCGACCCACCGGTGGGGTGGCACCGTCGTCAACCCAACAGCTGCACCCCTCGAGCGGGCTGGTGGGGGCGATGGCGGTTCCCCGGATCAGGCCGGGGTCGTGTCTGAGGATCTGGTGCTCGAGCGCCTTGAGCGCCGGGCCCGGTTCCAGGCCGAACTGGGTGCCCAAGCGCCGGCGTGCGCTCTGGTAGGCGGCGAGGGCATCCTTCTGGTGCCCGGCCCGGTACAGCGCGGTCATCAGCGCCTCCCAGTACCGCTCGTTCTCCGGGTGGGCCTCGCTGAGCACCCGGAGCTCCGAGATCAGGGTGGCGTCATCGCCTGTCTCGAGGCGCAGCTCGATCTCGAGAGCCCGTACGTCCTTGCGCAACTGATCGAGTCGGACGGCTTCACCGCGGGCCCAGTCCTGGCTGGCGAACTCGCTCAGGGGCGGCCCACGAAACCGCGCCAGGGCGTCGCGCGTTCGGGTCAGAGCTGCGCCGGGATCGACCGCTGCCAGGCTGCGGGCGGCGTGAAAGGCGTCATCGACCAGCACCGCATCGAGCTCGGTGGGCGCCAGCACCAACCGGTAGGCCCGTCCGCCGATCGTCTCGATCCGATCCAGGCCGGGCAGTGCTCGCAGGTTGTGCACCTGAGTTTGCAGGTTTCGCTTGGCGGAGTCGGGGGCGCGTCCGGGCCAGAGATCGTCCATCAGCGTGTCGAAGCCGACCGCCTCTCCGTGCGCGAGCACCAGACGAGCGAACAGGCCGCACCGGCTGGGCCCGGTGAGCCCGATCGGTTGGCCGTCCATGGTCACGCTCAGTGGGCCCAAGATCTCGACGAACAATCCGGCCGCCGTCGTGCTCATCGCTTCGGATCCGGCCACGCAAGTACCGTACCGACCCGAGGCCGCCCGTCCCGAAACGGGTCCGGCGGCGCTGAACGCTGTCGGTGACAGGCGGCGCCCTCCGCGTCGGCGCACCGCTCCGGCGCTAGCGTTGATCACCCCGGTCATGAGCGAAAGGCGTTTCCCACGTGAGCTTCATCGATGACGTACTGGCCCGACAGATCCTCGACTCTCGAGGAAACCCCACCGTCGAGGTGGAGGTGGGCCTGAGCGACGGGTCGGTCGGCCGGGCGGCGGTGCCATCCGGCGCGTCGACCGGTGCGTTCGAGGCGGTCGAGCGACGCGACGGCGGCGACGCGTACGCCGGCAAGGGCGTCCTCGGCGCGGTCGGAGCGGTCAACGGTGAGATCGCCGAGCTGGTGCTGGGCCTCGATGCGCTGGACCAGCGCGGCGTCGATCGGGTGATGTTGGAATGCGACGGCACCGACAACCTGGAACGTCTGGGAGCCAACGCGGTGCTGGGGGTGTCGCTGGCGGTCGCCAAGGCGGCGGCGTCCAGCCTGGAGTTGCCGCTGTACCGCTACGTCGGCGGCGTGTCGGCCTGCGTGTTGCCCCTCCCGATGCTCAACGTGATCAACGGCGGCGAGCACGCCGACAACAACGTCGACCTTCAGGAGTTCATGATCGTGCCCGTCGGGGCGGCCTCGTTCTCCGAGGCGCTGCGCTGGGGCACCGAGTGCTACCACGGTCTCAAGTCGGTGCTGTCCGACCGGGGACTGTCGACGGCGGTCGGCGACGAGGGGGGCTTTGCGCCCAACCTCGGCTCCAACGAGGAAGCGCTGGCCCTGCTGGTCGAAGCGATCGAGGCCGCCGGCCGGACGCCCGGCGAGGACATCGCCCTCGCCCTGGACACCGCGTCCACCGAGTTCTACTCCGACGGGCTCTACCGCCTGGCCGGAGAGGGCCGGGACCTGGCACCGGGCGAGTTCGTCGCCTACCTGAGCGGCCTGTGTGACCGCTACCCGATCGTGTCGATCGAGGACGGCATGGCCGAGGAGGACTGGGATGGCTGGGCGCAGCTCACCGCCAGCCTCGGCGACCGCATCCAGTTGGTCGGCGACGACCTGTTCGTCACCAACCCGGCCCGCCTCCAGCGGGGGATCGACTCCGGCGTCGCCAACTCGATCCTGGTCAAGGTCAACCAAATCGGCACCCTCACCCAGACCCTCGAAGCGGTGCAGCTGGCCACCCGCAACGCCTATACGTCGGTGATGAGCCACCGCTCGGGCGAGACCGAGGACGCGACGATCGCCGACCTGGCGGTGGCGACCAACTGCGCTCAGATCAAGACCGGTGCGCCAGCGCGAAGCGATCGCGTCGCCAAGTACAACCAGCTGTTGCGCATCGAGGAGCAGCTGGGCGACGAGGCGGTCTTCGAGGGCGGGGCGGCGCTGGGCCCGCGACCGGTGATGCGACGTGGCGCCCCGTCCTAAAAGGGCCGCAACGGCCCGACCTGGCGACGGAGCCGCCACCAAGGCTGCCCGCCTGCCCACCCGTCGCCGTTGGTTTTGGGTGGTTGCGTTGGCCGTCGTGTCGCTGTTTCTTGCCCTGCTCGCACTTCCGGTGCGCAACCTGTTCAGCCAGAGCTCGGAGCTGAGCCTGGCCCGCGCCGAACTGGCCGAGCTCCAGGGCGACACGACCGAGCTCGAGCGGCGCCAGGCCGAGCTCGAGGATCCCAAGCAGGTCGAGGTGCTCGCCCGCCGAAACCACGGCATGGTCTTTCCCGGCGAGGAGAGCTACGTCGTCTTGCCGCCGACCGAGGGCGGCGAGGTGCCGCCGTGGGTGGCCAAGGGCTGGGACTTCGACCCGGCGGCCCCGGCATCGACGGACCCGTAGGTCCGCTCCTCCAAGGTTCCAACGGAGAGATCGCTGACCTAGGGTCGCGATGATTCACAGATCACCTGAGGGGCACACGATGGGAACAGCTCGACGAACGCGCAGTATCGCAGCAGTTTTGGCACTGACCCTGAGCGCCGCCGCCTGCGGTGGTGGGGGAGGGGACGCCTCCAGCGGCGCCGAGGGCGACGGGGACGAGGGCCCACCCCAACGGGGCGGCGAGGTGATCTATGCCCTGGAGGGCGAGACCAACTCGGGCTGGTGCCTTCAGGAGGCCCAGTTGGCCATCTCGGGCATCCAGGTGGCCCGGGCGATCTACGACACGCTGCTGCAACCCGATGCGTCCGGCGACATGAAGCCGATGCTGGCCGAGTCGGTCGAGCCGAACGCCACCTTCGACGAGTGGACGATTCTGCTGCGCAAGGGCGTGAAGTTTCACGACGGCACCGACCTGACCGCCGAGGTGGTGAAGAACAACCTCGACGCTTACAGGGGTCAGTACCCGGCCCGCCAGCCGCTGTTGTTCGTGTTCGTGCTCGACAACATCGACACGGTCGAGGCCACCGACGACCTGACGGTCAAGGTGACGACCAAGACCCCGTGGCCGTCCTTTCCCAGCTTTCTGTGGAACGACGGCCGCCTGGGCATCGTCGGGCAGGCCCAGCTGGACGACGCCGAAGGCTGCGACGAGAACCTGGTCGGCACCGGTCCGTTCGTGAAGAAGGAGTGGAAGATCAACGACCACTTCACCGCCGAGAAGAACCCCGACTACTGGCAGGAGGGCGAGGACGGCAAGCCGCTGCCCTACCTGGACACGATCGAGTTCCGGCCCCAGGCGGAGCTGACCCAGCGCATCGAGGGCATCCAGACCGGCACCTACGACGCCGCCCACATCCAGGGGGGCGAGGCCCTCGCCCAGGCCCAGCCGCTGGCCGAGCAGGGGGTGGTCAACCTGGTGGACAACTCGGACTACGCCGAGGTGAACTACTTCCTGTTCAACGAGTCGAAGCCGCCGTTCGACAATAAGGACGCCCGGCTTGCGGTCGCCCAGGCACTCGACCCGGAGACGGCCAACCAGATCCTCAACGACGGACTGCTCGAGGTGGCTTCGGGGCCCTTTGCGCCCGGCACGATGGGGTATCTCAAGGACGCCGGCATGCCGGGCTTCGACCTCGCCGCCGCCAAGAAGCACGTGGCCGCGTACGAGAAGGAGGCGGGCAAGAAGCTCAGCTTCACCGTGCCCTATGCGGGCAGCGCTGACGCCCAGGCCGCCGTCGAGCTGTGGCAGGCCCAGCTGGCAAAGGCCGGCATCGAGATGAAGCTGCAGTCGACCGACCAGTCGGCCGAGATCGACCGTGCCATCTCCGGCGACTTCGGCGCCCTGACCTGGCGCAACCACCCGGGCGGCGACCCGGACCTGCAGTACGTCTGGTGGCACACCGGCTCGCCGGTCAACTTCGGTCGCCTCGACGACCCCGAGATCGACCGGCTGCTCGAGGAGGGCCGGGTCTCCTCCGACCAGGCGGAGCGCACCAAGATCTACGAGGACCTCAACCGTCAGTTTGCCAAGGAGGTCCACAACGTCTGGCTCACCTGGACCAAGTGGGGCGTCATCAGCGCGCCGACCGTTCACGGCGTGATGGGCCCTCCGGTCGACGGAAACCCCCCGTTCCCGGGGTTGGCCACCGGACAGCCGGTTTCGGGCCTGTGGATCGAGCAGGGGTAGCCGGTGTCTCGACGCCGGCACACCCCAACGCGGCGGCCAGGTGATCTACGCCGTCGAAAGCGAGACCGCCTCGGGCTGGTGCCTGCCCGAGGCCCAGCTGGCCATCTCGGGCATCCAGGTGGCCCGAGCGATCTACGACACGCTGGTGCAGCCCGACGCGTCGGCGAGATGGCACCGATGCTGGCCGAGTCGGTCGAGCCGAACGACACCTTCGACTCGTGGACGATTCTGCTGCGCCAGGGCGTGACGCTTCACGACGGCACCGACCTGACCGCCGAGGTGGTGAAAAACAACCTCGACGCCTACCGGGGAGCCTACGAGGGGCGCAGCTCGCTGTTGTTCCTGTTCGTGCTCGACAACCATGCGACGAGAACCTGGTTGGCACCGGCCCCTTCGTGAAGACCGAGTGGAAGGTCAACGACCACTTCAGCGCCGAGAAGAACCCCGACTACTGGCAGGACGGCGAGGACGGCAAGCCGCTGCCGTACCTCGACGAGATCGAGTTTCGGCCCCAGGGAGAGCAGACCCAACGGATCGAAGGCGTCGCGACCGGCACCTACGACGCCGCCCACATCGAGAACGGCGACGCCATCTCTCAGGCCGAGACCATCGTCGACGAGGGGCTGGCCAACCTGATCACCACCTTCGACTTTGCCGAGGTTGCCTACCTGTTACTCAACGAGTCCAAGGCGCCCTTCGACAACCTCGATGCACGGCTGGCGGTGGCGTCGGCGCTGGACCGGGAGGCGCTCAACCAAACCCTCAACCAGGGAAAGACGGAGGTGGCGTCGGGGCCGTTTGCGCCCGGCTCGATGGGCTACGTCGAGGACACCCCCATGCCGCCGTTCGACCTGTCGGCCGCCAAGAAACACGTTGCGGCCTACGAGCAGGCCACGGGACAGAAGCCTCGGGGGGCCCCCCCGGGGGGGGGGGGGGGGGGGGGGGGCTCAACCGCCGCTTTGCCGATCAGGCGGGCATCGGTGATCCTGGATCACCTGCGTCCAGATGTGTGGCGTAACCAGGCGCCCCGACCGTTCTGGTGGCGTGCTGGGCCCCGCAAGGTCGGGGGACGGCGGGGAGCCGATCCCGGGCTCAGCCTTTGCCGGTCAGGCCCGTGTCCGGCCTGGTCCAATGGGTCGCATCAGCGCGCGACCGTCGGCGTCCGGAACCCAGGTGGGGGGGGGCCGGGGGGGGGGGGGGGGGGGGGGGGGGGGGGGAACGGTTTGCACCTTGCGCCACGAGGTTTCGCGTATACAGTGCGCCGTGCGGCAGCCGTCACACGGCGTCGGCACTTGGTGGACCGATCGAATGAGTTGGGGGAGCAGGCATGGGAACGTCTCGACGAACGCGTGGAATCGCAGCGGCACTGGCCATGGGCCTGGTCGCTGCGGCGTGCGGAGGTGGCGGGGACTCGGGGGGCAAGACCGCGAGCGCTCCTGGTGACGAGGGCACCCCGGTACCCGGCGGACGGGTGATCTACGCCCTCGAGGCCGAGACCAACGCCGGCTGGTGCCTGCCCGAGGGCCAGCTGGCCATCGCCGGCATCCAGGTGGCACGCACGATCTACGACACGCTGGTGCAGCCCGACGAGTCGGGCAAGATGGTGCCGATGCTCGCCGAGTCGATCGAGCCCAACGACGCCTTCGACGAGTGGACCCTGAAAATCCGTGAGGGCGTGAAGTTTCACGATGGCACCGACCTGACCGCCGAGGTGGTGAAGAACAACCTCGACGCCTACCGGGGCCAGTACGCAGGGCGCAAGCCGCTGCTGTTCATCTTCGTGCTCGACAACATCGACACGGTGGAGGCCACCGACGCCTCGACGGTGAAGATCACGACCAAGAAGCCGTGGCCCGCGCTGCCCAGCTTCCTGTTCTCCAGTGGTCGTCTGGGCATCATGGCCCAGGCCCAGCTGGACAACGCCGACAACTGCGACAAGGACCTGATCGGCACCGGGCCCTTCAAGCTGAAGGACTGGAAGGTCAACGACAAGTTCGTGGCCGACAAGAACCCCGACTATTGGCAGACGGACGCCGACGGCAACGCGCTGCCGTACCTGGACGAGATCGAGTACCGGCCGGTGCCCGACACCAACAGCCGAGTCGAGGGTCTCCAGACCGGTCAGTTCGACATCATCCACGCATCGGGCGGCGAGGCCGCCCAGCAGCTGGCCCCGCTCGCCGACAGCGGCCAGATCAACGAGATCTCCAACTCGGATGCCGCCGAGGTGAGCTACGGGATGAACAACGAGGCGAAGGCGCCGTTCGACAACCTGGACGCCCGCCTGGCCGTCGCCTACGGCGTCGACCGCGAGGAGTTCACCAAGCTGCGCACCGGTGGTCTTCAGGAGGTCGCCTCCGGCCCGTTTGCGCCGGGCAACATGGGCTACGTCGAGGACACCGGGTTCCCGTCCTACGACGTCGACAAGGCCAAGGAGCACGCAGCGGCCTACAAGAAGGCGACCGGCAAGGACCTGTCGTTCACCCTCTCCTATGCCAGCGATCCTTCGACCAAGACCAACGCCGAACTGATCCAGAGCCAGCTGGCCGACGCCGGCATCGACGTCAAGCTGACCTCGACCGACCAGGCCGCGCTGATCGACCGTGCGATCGGCGGCGACTTCCAGATGATGCTGTTCCGCAACCATCCGGGCGGCGACCCGGACACGCAGTACGTGTGGTGGCACACGGGTTCGCCGGTGAACTTCGGGAAGATCAACGACCCCGAGATCGACAAGGCGCTCGACGAGGGGCGCTCGGAGCCCGACGAGGCGAAGCGGGCCGAGATCTACGAGAACATGAACAAGCGCTTCGCCGAACAGGCCCACAACCTGTGGCTCAACTGGAGCCTGTGGACCATCGCGTCGGTCCCCGAAGTCCACGGGATCCTCGGGCCGGACCAGAAGGATATGAAGCCCTACACCGGGCTGGCCACCGGCACCCCGGTCGACGGGATCTGGGTAGAGGGTGGGGGCTCGTGACGACCGAGGAAGGTAGTCGGTGAGGTCGTTGCTGCCCCGGCTGGGGCGTCTCGTCGTGGTGCTGTTCCTGGTGACGCTGTTCGCGTCGCTGCTGGTCAGCTTTCTGCCCGGCGATCCCGCCGCCGTGGTGGCGCCCTTTGCCAGCGATCAGCAACGGGCCGAGATCGCCGACGAGCTCGGCATCTCCGATCCGCTGCCGGTGCGCTACGTCAACTGGCTGGGTGGGTTTGTCACCGGCGACCTGGGCAAGACCTACTCGGGCCCCACGTCGTCCACCGAGGTGTCGACCCAGGTGGCCGACGCCTTGCCGGTCAGCCTGACGCTGATGGTGTATGCCCAGATCATCGCCCTGGGGCTGGCGATCCCGCTCGGCGTCGCCGCGGCCTACAGGGCGGGCGGCTGGCTGGACCGGGTGATCTCGTCCAGCTCGTTCCTGTTCCTGGCCCTGCCCGCCTTCGTGCTCGGCTTCATGTTGTCGTACTACGTGCGCTTCAAGATGGGGCTGTTTCGCACCCGCGGCGGGTATGTCCCGCTGTGGGAGGACCCGGTAACCAACTTCCAGTTCATGTTCCTGCCGGCGGTCAGCCTGGCGCTGGGCCAGGTGGCGATCTACGCCCGGTTGCTGCGGGCCGACATGATCGCCACCCTGCAACAGGACTTCATCACGATGGCCCGGGCCAAGGGCATCAGCACGCAGCGCATCCTGTGGCGCCATGCATTGCGGCCCAGCTCGATCACGCTGCTGACCGCAGCCGGCCTCAACATCGGCACGCTGATCGGCGGCGCACTCGTGATCGAGGTCGTCTTCCAGCTGCCGGGCATGGGCCTGCTGGCCGCCAGCGCGATCGGTGGTCGCCAGCTGGTGGCGGTGCAGTCGATCGTGGCGATCTTCGCCGTGCTGTACGTGGCGGTGAACGTGTTCGTCGACCTGGCCTACACCGTCGTCGACCCGAGGATACGACGTGCCTGAGCCAACGCCCTCCGAAATCCCGTCCGCCATCGGCAGCATGCCGGCGGTGCTCACCCCCGGGGCGGTCGTACCCGCACCAGACTTTGGGTTTCCGTCCGAGGTGGAGGACATCGTTTCACCCGTCAAGAAGCGCCGGTTCGGGCCGGCGGCCATCCTGGCGATGGCCTGGATCGTCTTCGTCGTCGGCGGGGCGATCCTTGCCCCCTACCTGCCGATCCCGACGACGACCGAGACGGTCGACATCCCGGTCGACGCCGCCGGCCAGCCCTACTTCGGGCCCAGCCTCAGCCACCCGTTCGGGCTGGACAAGATCGGCAAGGACGTCTTCAGCCTCACGCTCTACGGGGGCCGGGTCTCGCTGCTGGTCGGGTTCGTCGCCGTGTCGGTCGGCATGGTGATCGGCGGGACGATGGGCATTTTCGCCGGGTACCTGCGTGGCAAGGTCGATACGGTGTTGTCGATCTTTTTCGATACGTTCCTGGCCATCCCCGCCATCATTTTGGCGCTGGCGCTCGTCGCCGCGTTCGACCCTGCCGACCCCGATCTGGTCAACCCCACGCGGCGCATCTTCGTGCTGGCCGGTGCGCTGGGCGTGGTGTCGATCCCGGTGCTCGGCCGGATCGCGCGCGCCTCGACGCTGGCGGTGGCCGACCGCGAGTTTGTGACGGCGGCCAAGGCGATGGGCGCCAAGCCGTTGCGGATCATGTGGCGGGAAATCCTGCCCAACGTGCTGCCCTCGATGCTGGTGATCGGGCTGCTCGGCGTCGGCGTCGCCATCGTCGCCGAGGGCGGCCTGGCCCTGCTGGGGGCCAGCGTGTCCTCGCCGGCCACGTCGTGGGGTTCGATCATCGCCGCCAACCGCAACGCAATCAACCTCGATCAGCCGTGGATCATCTTCGGACCGTCGCTGTTCATCTTTTTGACCGTGCTGACGTTGAACTACCTGGGCGACGTGATCCGTCGCCGCTTCGATATTCGCGATTCTGTGTTGTAGCCGCCGAAGGCGGTGCTGTTGTGGCCGTCGGCGGTGACGCAGCCTGATCGCCGGCCCACTCGACGGAGCCCCCGAGCGGGCACGGCCCGGTAGTCTGAGCCTTCCCGCTTCGGAGTAGACGTGGTTGTTTCAGATCCCGAGTTGATTGCCCCATCGCCGTTGCGGCGGGCCCTGGCAACGTCCGGCGTGCTCGCCGTCGTCGCGGCGCTCGTGGCCTACTTCGGCCGACGCGACGACCCCACCCCGGCGCCGTGACGCCCGAGGTCGACCCCCCCGCCTCTGGCGATGATGTGGCGGCGGTGGCCGAGCTGCTCGGCCGTCGCCCCCAGGGAGCGTTCGAGGTGGTCGTCCGGCGCCCCGGCGGCACGCCGGCGGTGATCGAAAACGAACCGGTGCTGCCCGACGGCCGCCCCATGCCCACCCGCTGGTGGCTGGTCGACCCGGACCTCAACCGCAGCGTTGGCACGATCGAGGCCGAGGGCGGGGTGCGACAGGCCGAGGACGAAGTGGGTGTGGACGCCATGGCAGTGGCCCACAGTCGCTACGAGGCCCTGCGCGACGCCGCCATGCCGGCGGGCCATGGCGGCCCTCGTCCCAGCGGGGGCGTTGGCGGCACCCGCCGGGGCGGCAAGTGCTTGCACGCCCACCTGGCCTGGTGGTTGGCGGGCGGCGAGGATCCGACGGGCGCCTGGGTGGCCCGGCGGCTGGTCGAGCGAGGCCGGAGCGTGGAGCTGATCGGCCCGTCCGGCCGGGTCGGCTGGCCCGAACCCATGGAAGGTGAACGATGAGCGAGCGAGCAGAGACACCCCGTTGCGTCATGGCCGTCGACATCGGCACCAACACGGTCAACACCTGTCTGTTGGTGCCGGACGCGGCGCCGGTTCGGCGCACCTACTACACGCACCTGGGCGAGGGGCTCGACGTCCGGGGCTCGTTGTCGGAGGAGGCGATCGGTCGGGCGCTCGCCGTGCTTGGCGAGGTCGCCACCGCCGCTGCGGACGCCGGGGCCGACCTGACCGTGGCCACGGCCACCTCGGCCAGCCGCGATGCGGCCAACGGGGCCGAGTTTCTCAAGCGGGCGGGCGCAGTGCTCGGCGCCCTGCCCCGGGTGATCAGCGGCGACGACGAGGCTTTCCTCACCTTCGAGGGCGCCTTGACGGCGGCGCTCGACCCGGCGGCGGATCGACTGGAGGCCACCCTCGACGGGCCGGTCCTCGTCGTCGACATCGGTGGCGGGTCGACCGAGCTGGCGGTCGGCACCCTGGCACAGCCCGGTCCCGAACTCACCGCCTCGGTGTCGTTGCAGATGGGCTCGGTGCGCTTCACCGAGCGGTACCTGCCGAGCGACCCACCCCTGCCCGAGGAGCTGTCCAACTGCCTGTCGGTCGCCGAGGCCACGCTGGACGAGGCGCTCAGCGACGAGGCGGCACTCGGCGGGGCGGCCACGTTGGTGATCGTCTCCGGCACCGCCGAGACGGTCGGGGCGGTCGAGCTGGGCGGGTGGGACGAACGGGCGCTGCACGGCCTGCGCCTGTCCAAAGCGCAGGTGGAGGACGTGTTCCGCACGATGGCCACCGAGTCGGCCGACGACCGGCGACACAATCCGGGGCTGCCGGCCGAGCGGGTCGACTTCATCGTCGCCGGGTGCTGCATCCTGGTCACGATCATGCGGCGCATGGGCTTCGCCGACTGCGTCGTGTCGACCGGGTCGGTGCGCGACGCCCTGGCCTCGCGGGCCCTTTCCGGTGACGTGGCCGCCGACAGGGCCTGACCGTGGCCCGTTGGTCGGTGACCGCCAAGCGTCGGGGAACCGCGGTGCTCGTCGGTCGGCACGTCACCCTTCGGGTGTTGACCAACCACGATTTCGAGGCCTGGCGCACCGTGCGCCGTCGCTCCGCAGATTGGCTGACGCCCTGGGAGCCGATCGTTCCGTCGGGCCAGCTGGACCCGACCGAGGATCGGGGGGCCTTCGCCGCCCGCTGTGCCGCCAGGATGCGCGAGATCGAGCTGGGCACCGGTTACGGGTTCGGCCTGTTTCACGAGGATGGCTTTGCCGGCGAGGTCAACCTGTCCAACATTCGGCGCGGGCCGGCCCAGACAGCCCTGCTCGGCTACTGGGTCGATCGGCAGTGCGCCGGGCGGGGGCTGGTGCCCGAGGGCGTGGTGCTCGCGTTGCGTTTCGCGTTCGAGGACCTGGCGTTGCATCGCGTGGAGGCCGGGGTTTTACCCCGCAACGCCGCCAGCCTGCGGGTGATGGAGAAGCTGGACCTCCCGTGCGAGGGCATCACCCGGGGCATGCTGGAGATCAACGGCGCCTGGGAGGACCATCAGCGTTTCGCACTGTTGTCTGAGGACTGGGTCGGTCGGCGCGAGGAGTTGCTCAGCACCTGGGTCTGGTGAGCGCCCCCTCGGATCGTCGGGTCAGTCGGCCGCTGTCGGCGGGTCGACCCGGATTCGTTTCGACAGCGCGGCCAGCCGCTCGGCGAAGTCGCCCTGGTCCATCGACCACAGCTGGGTGACCAGCTCGCGTTCGACCGCCTCGTCGTGGGTGGCGGCGGTGTCGATCGTGCGCAGCGTGTCGGTGGCGCGGATCAGCAGCTCCCGGGGGGCGGCGCCCGCACCTGCGGCGAACTCGACGGCGGCGTCGGTCAGGCTGCCCGCCTCGACGCAGTGGTACGCCAGCCCTCGCCGTTCGGCCTCCTCGCCCTCAAGTACCTGGCCGAAGAGCATCATTGCCGATGCGTTCTGGTGGCCGACCGCCCTCCGCAGCATCCAGCTGTGGCCTCCGCCGGGGTGGATACCCAGTGTGAGGAAGCGGGTGTCGAAGCGGGCCGACGGCGACACGATCCGGACGTCGGCGGCCAGCGCCAGGTTCATCCCGGCCCCGACTGCGGCGCCGTTGACTGCGGCCACCGTCGGCAATGAACAGCGGGCGATGCGCAGAAAGCCGTCGTAGATGGCGCGCAGCCCGTGCTCGCGGGAGTCGCCGAGCGACGACAGGTCGGCGCCGGCGCAGAAAACGGGCCCGGCCCCGGTGACGACCAGGGCCGACACATCCGGGTCGGACTCCAATGCGTCGACCGCCACGTTGATCTGATCGCACATGGCGAGCGTGAAGGCGTTGGCGCGGCGTGGGTCGTCGAGGGTGAGGACAGCCACGTGATCGCGCCGCTCGACGCGCACCAGCGGGCGAGCCTCGGTGTCGTCCACCTCGCCTACTCCTCGCTTGGGGCCACGCGGTTGCGCAGCACCGCCGGGGAGTGGCGAAAGAACTGCTCGACGTCGCGTTCGTAGCGATACTTCGGCCGGTGACGCCCGATCGTGCGTCGCAAGCGCAGGGCCCGGACGAAGCTGTCGACCGCCTGGGCCGATGTGTAGTCGTAGCCGAATCCGGCTGCTTTCAGCTTGGAGTTGTCGATGCCCCGCCCGTAGCGCAGCAGCGCCAGGTAGGCGGGGGGCAGGTCGAGCAGGTTGAGCCGCTGCAGCGGCCAGGTGGCCAGGTCGGCGCCGATCGCCGGGAGGAAGGCCGGGCGTTTGCCGACCATCGAGATCACCTCGCTCCAGGGCAGCAGGCCGTCGCCGGCGACGTTGTAGGTGCCGGCCAGCCGATGGTTCATCGCAAACAGGATCGAACTGACCACATCGTCCTCGTGGGCGAACTGAAGGCGGGGGTCGAAGCCCAACACCGCCGGAACGACGGGCAACTCGAGGGCCCGGGTCAGCGGGGTGCGAATGTCGGCGCCCAGCACGTTGGCGAAGCGCAGCATCGACACCGCCACCTCGGGATTGTCGAGGTTGAAGTCCCGCACGTAGCCCTCCACCTGGGCGATCGACCGCTCGACGTTGGAGCTCGGGCTGCGGCTGCGGGGCGTGTTCTCGGTGAACCAGGTGGGATCCTCGGGTGCGGTCCCGTAGGCCATGGCGGAGCTCTTGACCACGACGGTGCGCACCGTCGAACCGGGGGCGCTGGCGGCAGCGAACAGGTTCATCGTGCCGATCACGTTGATCTCGTGCATCAGGCGGCTGGTCGACTGGGTCGGGTCGACGATCAGGAACGTGTGCAGGATCGTGTCGATGCCGCATTCCTCGACGATCCGGGACAGCATCGAATAGTTCTGGTCGGTGCGGACGTATTCGGTCCGCTCCAGCTCGATCGTCGGTTCCTCGACGTCGAGGCCGACGATGTAGTCGACGCGGTCGTCGGCCTCGAGCGCCTTGGCCACGCGCCCGCCCCAGAAGCTGCTCAGGCCGGTGATCAGCACGTTGGACGGTCCGGTTCGCTTCGCCACGTCAGCCACCCCACCAGTTCCGTCGTTCGGCGGCCATCTCGTAGAGGGCCTCTTGAATCTTGCCCTGGATCTCTTGGGAGCCGTCCATGATGCGGGTGCGGGAGTAGCGGTGCTGAGACGGCGGCACGTCGAAGGTGACCGGCGGCAACACCCGCAGCTTGAACTTGGCCGGCAGCGGCACCAGCGTGCCGAGCGGCCCGAGCACGAGGCTCTGGGGTGTCACCGGCAGGTACGGCACGCCGAGCATCTTGGCCCCCGGAAGCCTCCAGAGGATCGGGTTGGCCTCCTCGTTGCCCATGACGGCGATCGGGATGATCGGCACCCCCGCCCGCATGGCGATCTCGACAAACCCGCCCCGTCCGAAGCGGGCCAGCTTGTAGCGGTTGCCGATCGTCTTCGACGTGCCTTTGACGCCCTCGGGGAACACCAGCACCAGCTGACCCTGTCCGTTGAGCAGCCGGTAGGCATTGTCCGGGTGGGCGGGCAGTCCCCCCGCCCGCGACCACAGGGTGCCGACGACGGGGATTTTGCGGAAGAAGTTGTCGGCCAGCCCGTAGACCGGGCGTTCGAGCTCGGTCTCGATGCCGTGCATGATCACCGGGGCATCGGAGGGCACAGCGCCGGCGTGGTTGGCCACCAGCAGGGCACCACCATCGGTGGGGATGTGCTCAAGCCCCTCCCACTCCGCCCGGAAGTAGTGGCGGTAGACCGGGTCAAACGCCTTGCGGACCAACCCGCGCATTCGTTCGGAACGGCCCCATTCGTCCACGTCGCCGAGGCGGGGGTCGTCGTCGGGTGCCATCGCCTTCTCGGTCGTCGGCACGTGCACCAGTTCCCGCCCGGCGGTCAGCGGGTCGTCGACATGTTGATGCCGTTTCTCGGCGAGCGACACCACCGGTGCCTCGGGCCGATCGCCGGGGCGCTCAGCCATGATGCGCGCCGGTCGGGCAGCGGTTGAAGTTGGGTCCCGCCGGGAGGGTCATCAGCTCAGCATAGAGGGGGCGCCGCCGTGCCGCGACGTGCTCGGGTCAGCCAGGGGCGCCGGCGAAGTCGCTCCTCAAACAGACCCGCTCGGCGAGACCGAAGCCGCTGACGTTGCGGCCGAAGGCCCCGGGAGCCTCCGCTTCGGCCGCCAGCGACACGGTGCTTGGCGGTGCGGTGGCGCCCAGCCCCACCCAGTCCTCGCCGAAGCCGAGCACCGACAGCCCCGCTGGCGGGTTGGACGCGTCGATGACTGCACCGACGGTCAGCACCGAGATACCCGGCCCGGGCGCGACGGCGATGGGGATGGCGCGCTCGGTCGTGGTCAGCGAGGCCCCGGTCACCCAGATGGACCGCAGCTTGTCTTGGGCCAGCCCGAAATAGATCGGTCCGACCTGCAGCACCCGTTCGACGCCGACGAAGCAGGGTGGCACCGCTGGGTACTGCACCTGAGAGACGACCAGCGACAGCGCTTCGGTCAGCTCGCCCTCGGTGGCGCCGAGGCGCAGCGGGCCAAGGCCGGCGGCGGTGAGGTCGAGGCGATCGGGAAACTCGGTGACCGGCAGGGATTCGCCGCCATCGACACTCGTCGGGGGCTTGTCGGACACCAGCTTCAAGCGACCGCCGCCGACGATGGCCTGCACCTGGCGCACGGTCTGTTGGCCCTGCGGATCCTGTGTCTGCGCGTCCGGAGCCAGCACCGACACGCCGACCCGACGGTCACCGGTCGCCTCGGGGATGATCACGGTCGAGGTCCGCTCGATCGGTGCGACCGACACGGCGGAGAGCGTTGGCTCCTTTGCCGAGGCGTGCCAGAAGCTGAGCGACAGCGCCACCTGCTCCTGACCCTCGCTGCATCGATAGGCGGCCGCCAGGTCGTCCAAGCCGTCCCCGTCGAAGTCGTCCAGGCGGGCGGTGCCGACCCGCTCGATCTGCACGCTCGTGCCGTCGGCCAACTTGGTACCGGCGCCGCCGTCGGTCAGCTCGACCTTCCTGGCGCCCTGCCCGCAGTCGACCGCCGCCGTGCCGTCGGTGGCCAGGTCCTCGGTGAGCGGTGGCGCCTTGGGTGTCTTGTTCGTCGTGGTCGATCCTGCGTCGTCCTCGATGAACGTCGTCGAGCTGGCCGAGCTGTCGACCACTCGCCCGTCGGCGTCGAGCTGCACCTGGCGCTCCACCCGTTCGACCCGCACTTTGCTCCTCGAGCACGAGGTCGACAGCAGCAACAGGGTGGTTGCGCCCAGGGCCGCGAGGGTGCGGCCCCGTCGAGCCCGGGGGAGTGCCTGCATCGTCTGTACCGCCCTTGAATCATGAAATCGCGACGCTCACCGCTGGAGCCGCATCGCGCCGACTTCCAATCGCAGAGGATATGCGCGCAGTGTTGTTCAGCACGAGGTCTCGTCCGTGGTCGCAGGCTTGAGTGTCACAGCGGATCGCCATGATGGCTTTCGTGAACGTGACCTCGCTTGATTTCGCCCGAACCAGCCGCCGGGTGGCGGCGGAGGCCCGACGCGGTGGCCTCGCCGTTCCCGTGTTTCGCAGTCCGCCGGCCACGCCCGGCCTCGACCGCACGCTCAAGCGCCGCCCGGACGGCAGCCCGGTGGTGGCCATTCGGCTGGGTGGCCGCCCCGAGGCGGCGGTGTGTGCCGACCTGATCGACGGCGTGTTGGCGGTCAATGCGCTCGATGCCCGCGCCTCCGCCCACTGGCGACGGGTGTTGTGGGCGGCGGCCACCGGTACCGCGACCGACCGGGCCGCCGCCTGAGCGGCGTCTCGCCGGGCGGTACGGTTGGCCGCCTGGCCCGGGTGGCGAAACTGGCAGACGCAGGGGGCTTAAACCCCCTGGGAGTTCACTCTCCGTGCGGGTTCGAATCCCGCCCCGGGCACACTGGAGCACTGCCATGCGGTTTCGGATGCATGATTCATACGGGGCCTCTAGACTCACCTAGCCATACGACATTGGAGGAAGCCGATATGGCGAAGAAGAAGTCCGACGGCAAGGGCAAGAAGGGCGAGGCCAAGGCCGAGCTCAAGAAGCTGGAGAAGAAGGCCGACAAGCTCAAGGCCAAGGCCAAGGGCAAGAAGAAGGGCAAGGGCAAGAAGAAGGGTTAACCGGCGAGTCAACCCGCCGCTAGCGGCGGCGACGGCTCCGGTCGTTGCGGTGGCCAGGCCCGTCATTGGGCCTGGCCACCGGCGCGATCGGGCCTACCTGCAGACCGACCGGCTCACCGAGCGCCCCTGACACGCGACAGGCGTGCGGCGAGGAATGGCCCGGTGACGCTGTTGGAGTCCGACGCGACCCGGCTCGGTAAGCCGGTCGCGATCACCCGACCGTCGGTCGGGAGCTGGGCGATCCACCGCGCTGCTGAACAGCGACCGCCGGCGTGAGGCCGGTGATCTCCTGCACCCGCGGCGCTCCCACCTGCGCCAGCAACCGCCGGGCAGAGGGGGCGACCGACTCAAAGTAGCGGCGCTGCGCCTCGATATGGCGCAACCCTGATCGGCCCCACCAGGCCGGTCCCTCAGCTTGTACGACGCCGCAAGGCGATGACGCCGTCGACCAGGGTTGCCTCCTGGCCGTTGGGCCCGGTTGCCTGACGCTCGGCGGTGTCGCAGCGCTGCACGTCCCAGTCGGTGGGGTCGACGTCGAGGTCGGCCAGGTCGTCGGCCGGCTCGGGCAAACCTGGCGCATCCTCGGACACCTCGGCCCACGGGGGGAACTCGGCATGGCTCACGATCAGCAGCGTGCCCCCGGGGGCCACTGCGCCGGCGGCTCGGCGCAGGATGTCGGTTCGGGCCAGCGCACCCGCCGAATGGAGGAACTGCGCCGACACCAGGTCGTAGTTGCCCTCGGGGAACGAGTCGCCCAGCTCGTGTCGTTGCCAGTCGATCCGGTCGGCCAGCCCTCGTGCGTCGGCCTGCGCCGCGCCGCGATCGAGGGCGGTCCGGGAGATGTCGACGGCGGTCACGTCCCAGCCCTGTTCGGCAAGCCACAGCGCATCGCCGCCCTCGCCGCATCCCAGATCGAGCGCCCGCCCGGGCGTCAGCTCGGCGGCGTTTGCGGCCAGCACTGGGTTCACCTTGCCGCTCCACAGCTGGGGGCGTTCGAGATACTTGCCTTCCCAATACTCGGCAGGGCTCTCCGCATCGTCCCACCAGGCGGCGCGCAACGGCGCCTTGAGCAACTTGCCGGCGGCCGAGCGGGGCAGCGCGTCGTGGGTCTCGAAGCTGCGCGGGCACTTGTAGCCGGCCATCCGCTTCCGACACCACGCCACCGCCTCGGCCTCCGTCTCTTCGCTCCACCTCGAACCATCGGTGAGCGACACGGCTGCATGCACCGACTCGCCCATAGCGTCGTCCGGCACGGCGAACACGGCGACGTCGGCGATCGCCGGGTGGTCGGCCAGCACCGCCTCGATCTCGGCGGGGTAGATGTTGACCCCGCCCGACACGATCATGTCGATCGTGCGGCCTGAGAGATACAGGTACCCGTCCTCGTCCACCCAGCCGACGTCGCCCAGGGTGCCGAAGCCGTCGCGGTGCGCCGACGCCGTCTTCTCCGGCGCGTTGTGGTACTCGAAATCGCTACCGAGCAGGCTGCGGAACCACACCTGGCCGGGCTGGCCCTGGGGCACCGGCTCACCCCGGTCATCGAGCAGGGCCAGCTCGAAACTGGGCAGGGCCTTGCCGACGCTGCCCGGCCGCTCGAGCCACTCCTCGGCGGTGATCACCGAGATGAAGCCGCCCTCGGTGCCGCCGTAGTACTCGGTGACGATCGGCCCGACCGCCTCGATCATGTCCCGCTTCAACTGGGGCGGACAGGCGGCGGCGCCGTGGATGATCGAACGCAATGAGGCGCCGGAGAACGACTCCCACCGGGTACGGGGCAGCTCGATCAGCCGCATCATCTGCGTCGGCACCAGGTGGGTGTTGGTGACGTGATGCTCGTCGATCAACGCGAGCAACTCTCCGGCGTCGAAGCGGTGCTGGAGCACCACCGTGTCGCCACAGATCAGGGCGAAGTGGGCGAACACCCACTGGGCCGAGTGATAGATCGGCCCGCACACCAATTGCGTGCCGCCGTCGGCGGTCGAGAGTTCCATCGCCGGCGCCAGCGCATGGGCGATCAGCGTCAACACCTCCGGCGGGCCGCCGACTGCGCCGAGCGCCGACCGGACGCCCTTGGGCCGGCCGGTGGTGCCCGACGTATAGAACATCGGGCCGCCCCGCTCAGCGTCGGCGATCTCGCCCGGTGCGCCCGAGGCAACGACCCGTCGGTAGTCCTCAAACCCGTCGGCGGTCCCGTCGACGACGATCAACGCCCCGGGTCGGTTGGCGTGCTCGGCCACCAGTGCGTCGGCGACCACGTCGATCCAACGACGGTCGACGACGATGGCCGCTGCGGCGGTGTCGCCGAGCACATAGGCCACCTCGTCGGCCACCCAGTGCCAGTTGACCGGCACGAGCAGCCAGCCGCCGTGGGCGCAGGCGAGCGCCACCTCGATCGCCTCGGCCTGGTTGCCCAGCATCGCCATCACGCAGTCGCCCGATGTCAGCCCCCGGTCGCGCAGCGCATGCACCAGCCGCTCGACCCGTTCGTTCAGCTGGCCCCAGGTGGTGGCACCACGGCTGTCGACGATCGCGTTTTCGTCGCGATGCTCCGCAACGATCTGATCCAACAGCACGGCCATGAGCTGCTCCCTTCCCCGTGGTGGACGCTACCTGGCGTTGGCGCGGCGACGGGCCCGATGGTCGGCGGTGTGGGTGCGGCTGGCGCAGCGGGGATCGGAACAGAACCGGCGCGACCGGTTGCGGGTGGTGTCATAGAACAGCCAGTCGCATCCCGAGGCGTCACATTGGCCAAACCGGGCGGTGCCGCGCTCGCACACCTCCTGGGCCAGTGCCATGACGATGTCGGAGATCACCTGGTCGTCGAACGTCGCCGTGGTGGGAGTCCAGTGAATGTGGGCGGGCAGGCCGTCGTGCTCGGAGATCGACGGGGCGATCGGAAGCTCGGTGAGCTGCTCGTTGATGCGCTTGGACGCAGCGGTTGTCTCCAGCCGGTGGAGTTCGACGAGGAGGGGGGTGAGGTCGTTGAGGCGGGTGATCATGCGATAGATCGAGGCGGCCGAAGCGTCGGCGGCGCGGCTGAAACCGGCGTCGTCCAACGTGCGCCGAACGTCGAGGGCGCCGTCGGCCAGCGCGTTGGCCAGTTGGAAGGCGACCTCGATGGTCAGGCGAATCTCGGACTGGGTGGCTGAAGCGAGTTCCATGATGGGTGTCCCCGGGGAGATGGTCGACGTGAGGCGTGAACCCGTGGTAGACCCTGACGCTATTCTGAGGGCTAACCGTCGTTAGCACCTTACATCTTGACCCCTCCGAGAGGTATGTATGTCGCCCATCGTTTTGTCGTCCATGTTGGTCGTGGCCAACATCATGGGCGCCGGCATGATCGTGCCGCAGGTGGTGCGGCTCCGTCGGTATCGCAACACCCGGGGGATCTCGGCGTCGTGGATCGGGGTGGGCCTGGCGATGAACCTGTGGTGGGTGGCCTACGGCTTGGCCAGCGGGCTGTGGGGCATCATCCCGGTGTCGGCGGTGGCGTTCCTGCTCTACCTGGTGATGACGGCGCAGTACGCCGGGATCAACGGCACGACGTCGCTGCGCGGCTGCGTCACCGGGATGGTCGGCGTCGGCATCGTGCCCCTGCCGGCGCTGATCCTGGACGGATGGGCGACCGCCGGCGTGGTGGTCGGGCTGTGTTACGCCGTGCAGTTCGCACCGGCGGCGCTGACCGCGCTCCGCTCCGACCGGCTCGACGGCGTCTCGCCGACCACCTGGGCGATGGCCGGCACCGAGGCCGCCGTCTGGCTGGTCTACGGCGTCAACCAGGGCGACGCGGCGCTGGTGGTCGGCGGAGGAGGTGGGCTGACGATGTCCCTCGTCATCCTCATACGCCTCGCCCGGCTCTCCACCCGTCAGCCGACCGTTGTCGACACCGACGCCGAGCTCCTCACGCTGGTCCCCTGAACTCGCGCGTGTGTTCGACCGAGCCCCCACCGGGTACGATCCTCCGAACGCGCCGTGAGCAGTTCGCGTGAGGAGACAGCAATGAAGGAGCGGCGCCGGACGTCGACATCCAACTTCGGCTCGGGTGCCCGTGAGGCCCACGACGCGTCGGCCTTTTACGAGCGCTTCAGCACCCCCGAGCTGTCCGACGACGACACCGTGCTCGCCCCCGAGCCGGTGGCCGAGCCCTTCGTCTGCGGCGACGCCCGCAACATGGCCCAGGTGACGGACGGCTCGGTGGCCCTCGTCGTCACCTCGCCGCCGTACTTCGCCGGCAAGCAGTACGAGGAGGAGTTGGAGCGGGACGGTGTGCCCGCCTCGTACCTGGAATACCTCGACATGCTGCGCTCAGTGTTCGCCGAGTGCGTCCGCACCCTCGAGCCCGGAGGTCGCATCGCCGTCAACGTCGCCAACCTCGGTCGCAAGCCCTACCGCAGCCTGTCGGCCGACGTCATCGGCATCCTCTCCGAGCTCGGGCTGCTGCTGCGGGGCGAGCTGATCTGGCAGAAGGCGGAGGGCGCCACCGGTTCGTGCGCCTGGGGGTCGTTTCGCAGCGCCGCCAACCCGGTGCTGCGCGACATCACCGAGCGGGTGATCGTCGCCAGCAAGGGCCGCTTCAGCCGGGCCCGCACCGCCAGCCAGCGCGAGGCCGAAGGCCTGCCCTTCGAAAACACCCTGATGACCGAGGACTTCATGGCCCTTACCCTCGACGTGTGGAACATGCCAACCGAGAGTGCCAAGCGGGTGGGCCACCCGGCGCCGTTCCCGGTCGAGCTACCCGAGCAGCTCATCCGTTTGTACACCTACAAGAACGATCTGGTACTCGACCCGTTCCTGGGCAGCGGGTCGACCGCGGTCGCTGCGGCGGCGCTGGGCCGCCGCTATGTCGGCTACGACCTCGACCCGGCCTACGTTGAGATCGCCCGTAGCCGGGTCGCCGAGCTCGACGGGCAGGCAACGGAGCCGCCACCTACCTCGCCGCCACCCAAGACGGCCACCGCACCCGATGACCCTGCACCCGACAATTTTGCCCGGCGGGCCGGCCAGGAGGGCAAGGCGGCCGCAAAGCTGGCGGCCGAGGTGCTCGAGCGGGCCGGGTTTGAGGTGGTCGCCACCAACAAGCGGATCGCCAGGGCGGGGGTGAGTATCAGCTTTGTCGTCGCCGATGCGGCCGGCGATGAGTGGTACGTCGACGTTCCCGGCGCCAACACCACCCACCGCGGCGGCCTGTTGCGCCGCGACACGGTGTGGAAGACGCTCGGCCCACGCACTGCGCGGGGCGACGCCGTCGATTCCGTTGCTGCTGTTGACCACCAGCGTGCCCCGACCCAAGAGCGAGGGCGACCGGGCGTTGCGGGCCGCCGGGCCGAAGGCCTTCTTCGACGCCATCGAGATGCTCGACGAGGACGGTCGGGCCCGCCTGGCCCAGTACTGCGCCGTCGGCGCCGTCCCCGGCGGTCCGTTGGCGGGGTTCTGGACTGCACGGGAGCTGACCCCGCTGGTTTGACCGACCCGACCGCTCAGGCGGTGGCGGCCTCGAAGACGATCGCGTCGGCCTGCCAGTAGGCGCGCAGCGCCAGAATTCGGCCGTCATCGCGGACCCGGTAGGTGTAGACGCCCTCGACGATCGCCCGGCTGCCGTCGGGGAGGGTGGTCGTGATCGTGCCCACGTTGGCCACCTCGCTACCGCAGGCATAGCTCTCGCGGATATCGAAGTCGATCCGGTTCGGGCCGATGACCGTGTCGTAGAAGGCGGCGATGGCTTCGGGCCCGCGGTGGCCCGCGCCCTCGGGGTCGAACATCGAGGGCCCGATCGGATCCTCGACGACGGCGTTGTCGGCGAACAGCGCCAGCCAAGCGCTGCGGTCGCCTGCCGCCACGGCGGCCATCGAGGCCTGTGCCGCCGCCCGAGCGGGGTGTTCAAACGGCTCGCTCATCGCTTTGCCATCGGGGCGATCACCTCGTCGCCGAACCGGGCGACCGCCTCGTCCTGGGCCTTGGGATCCTCGGGGTCGTCGCCGTAGAAGTACCACGGCACGGTGATCACCTCGGTGACGCCCAGCGCCGCCAGCTCCTCCATCGCGTCGACGGTCGGGGCGACGATCGGCGTCAGCTTCACCTCGAAACGCTCCGCCGGCACCCGCACGTCATCGCCCAACTGCTCGCGCAGCTCGCCCAGCCGTCCGATGACCTCCCGCACGGCTGCGAGGTCGCCCTGTGCTCCGATCCAACCGTCGCCCCGCAGCAGCGCCCGCCGCAGCCCAGCGTTGGAATGGCCCCCGATATGGATCGGGACGCTCGGCTCGGCGGCGGGGTCCATGCGCATCCGGTCAAAGTCGTAGAAGCGGCCGTGGTGTTCCACCCACCCGCCGGCCAGCACCTTGCGCATCACGTCGACCTGCTCGTCGAGTCGGACGCCGCGCGTCGACATGTCCTGGCCGAGCCAGGCGAACTCCTCGGGGATCCAGCTGAGCCCGACGCCGAGCTCGATCCGCCCGGGAAACATGGCAGCGGCCGAGCCGACCGTTTTTGCCATCAGCAGCGGATGGCGCAGCGCCAACTTGGTGACGTTGGTGCCCAGCATGAGGCGCTCCGTGGAGGCGGCGATGGCGGGGATCGCCACCCACGGATCGACCCAGTCGGCGTCGGAGGGCCAGAAGCGCTGGCCGTCGGCGCTGTAGGGGTACTTTGCCGACACCTCCTCCGGATAGAACACCGATTCGGGCATGGTCACCCCGTGCCAGCCAGCGGCCTCGGCCGCCTTGGACAGGGCCACAATGCGGCCGGGCTGGGTCATGGCAAGGGCGAGGCTGAAGCGCACCGCGCCAGTCTGCCTCAGGCGTCGATCATCGTGCGCCGCGTCGCCTCCCGAGGAATCGCTCCAGGCGGCCCAGCGCGTCGATCAGCGTGTCCTCGGGCGGGAGGGTCACGATGCGAAAATGGTCGGGTGTGACCAGGTTGAACCCGGTGCCGTGCACCAACAGCACGCGTTCGGCCCGCAGAAAGTCGAGCACGAACTGCTCGTCGGACTCGATGCCGTACATCGCCGTGTCGATCCGGGGGAACAGGTACAGCGCCCCCTTGGGCATCGTGCACGATACGCCGGGGATCGACGTCAGCAGGTCGTGGGCCACGTTGCGCTGGCGGGCGAGCCTGCCACCCGGCGCAACGAGCGCTGCGATGCTCTGACGGCCGCCGAGCGCGGTCTGGATGACGTGCTGGGCGGGCACGTTGGCGCACAGTCGCATGTTGGCCAGCATGTCGATGCCCGACAGATAGTCCGTGGCCCGCTCGACCGGCCCCGAGATCGCCAGCCACCCGGATCGGTATCCCGCCACCCGGTACGCCTTGGACAGCCCGTTGAACGTCAGCGTCAACACGTCGGGGGCCATCGCTGCGGCCAGGGTGTGCTTGGCGTCGTCGTAGAGCACCTTGTCGTAGATCTCATCCGCGCACAGCACCAGCCCGTGGCGCGCCGCAATGTCGGCCAGGCCCCGCACCACCTCCTCCGGATACACCGCACCGGTCGGGTTGTTGGGGTTGATGACCACCAGGGCAACCGTGGACGAGGTGATCTTGGATTCGATGTCGGCCAGGTCGGGTGCCCAGTCGGCGCCCTCATCGCACACGTAGTGCACCGGGCGACCGCCCGACAGCGTCACCGCAGCGGTCCACAACGGGTAGTCGGGGGAGGGGATCAGCACCTCGTCGCCGTTGTTCAACAGCGCCGACATCGCCATGGCGATCAGCTCGGACACCCCGTTGCCCAGGTACACCCGGTCGACGTCGAAGCCGCCGAAGCCGCGTTCCTCGTAGTGCTGCACGATCGCTCGCCGGGCGGACAGGATGCCTTTGGAGTCGGAGTACCCCTGTGCATGGGGCAACTCGCGGATGTAGTCCTGTTGGATCTCGTCGGGGGCGTTGAACCCGAACGGGGCCGGGTTGCCGATGTTGAGCTTGAGGATGTGGTGGCCCTCATCCTCCAAGCGCTGGGCCTCGGCGAGGACGGGCCCGCGAATGTCGTAGAGCACGTCGGCCAGCTTGTCGGACTTCTTCCAGCGCAGGTTGGTGTGGGCCATCGCCACCATGCTGCCGGGGGAACGGTGCCCGCGGCTACTCCAATTTCCGCATCGACAGGCGATAGAGCGCGATCGCTGCGGTGGCCGCCACGTTGAGCGAGTCCGAACCGTCGGCGATCGGGATGCTCACCAGCTCGTCGCAGCCCGACCTGCCGTGCTCACCCAGGCCGGGACCCTCCGATCCGACGATCAGCACCGTCGGTTGGGCCGGGCGTTGCGCCAGGTCCTCCAGGGTGGTCGGCCCCTCGGGGGACAGGCCCACCCGGCGCCAGCCGGAGGCTCCCAGCCGGGCGAGGGCGTCGCCGTGTTGATCGCTCACCCACCCCAGCACGGCGCTGGCCCCCGACGACACCCGCACGCAGCGCCGATACAGCGGATCGGCCGTACCAGGCCCGACGATGACGCCGTCGACGCCGAGTGCCGAGGCGCTGCGAAAGATGGCACCGACGTTCTCGGTGTCGGTCAAAGCGTCGAGGTAGACGAGCAGCGCAGCGCCGTCGGCCAGCTCGGCGATGCTGAGCGGAGCCGGGCGCGCCACCACCGCAAGCACACCGCGGTGCACCGGAAATCCGGCCACCTGGGATGCCATCGCCTCGCTGACCACGTATCGCGGACCGGCGTACCCGGCCAGGTAGCTGCGCGCCGCCTCCACCCTGCGGTCGGTGAGCAGCACCGACAGCACCGGAGCGCCGACGGCGATCAGACGCTCGAGCACGTAGTGGCCCTCGGCGAGAAACCGGCCGTGCGGGGCGTCGGGCCGCGACCGGCTCGCCCGCGCCGAAGGAACCGTTGCGCAGCGCCCGGTCGGTCAGGCGTCGATAGGGCGCCAAGCGGGGGTCGTCGGCATCGTCGACGCCGATCTCACTCGGCGGCCCCACCGTTAGTTGTTGGCGACGTTTTCGGGGACGGCGCCGGCGGGGTTGTCGTCGACGAGGATCACCTGGTTGTGGTCGCCGACATGCACGACCGTGGCCTCGTAGTTCTCGAGCTCGGCCTCGTCGTATTCGGCGTAGCTGATGATGATCACCTTGTCGCCGGTGTGCACCAGGCGAGCTGCCGCCCCGTTGAGACAGATCGTGCCCGAGCCACGCTCGCCCTCGATCACATAGGTCTCGAGCCGGGCCCCGTTGTCGATGTCGACGATGGCCACCTGCTCCCCGTTGAGCAGGTCGGCCAGCTCCATCAGCTCGACGTCGATCGTGACCGAACCCACGTAGTGCAGGTTGGCGTCGGTCACCGTGGCGCGATGGATCTTGGACTTGAGCATGCGACGGCGCACGGTGGTTCCTCCCGATGGTGGAAACTCAATGGTGGACGCCCGAAGCGGGTCGCCCCCTTGTCCAATCATTGTAGACGTTGGCGCAGTTGCATCCGGGCACGGGCACTCACCACGCTGTCGGCGTGGCCGACGCTGAACATCCCGACCCGGTCGAACGCGAGGTCGGCGTGGGCCCCCACCCGCAGCCGTGGCCGGAGGGGGAGTGGTTCGACCCTGAACTGCTGCGCGACGGTGACCGGCGCAACGTGGTCGATCGCTACCGCTACTGGCGCACCGGAGCGGTGCGCGCCGACCTGGACCGCAGCCGTCACCCGTTTCATGTGGCGATCGAGAACTGGCAGCACGACGCCAATATCGGCTCGATCGTGCGCACGGCCAACGCTTTTCTGGCCGCCGAGGTGCACATCGTCGGCCGCCGCCGCTGGAACCGTCGTGGGGCGATGATGACCGACCGCTACCAGCACGTGCGCCACCACGATGACGTTGGCGAGCTGCTCGCGTGGGCTCGCCGGCACGATCTGGCCGTGGTCGCCGTCGACAACACCCCATCGTCCAAACCGCTGGAATCGTTCGAGTTGCCCGAGCGGGTGGTGTTGCTCTTTGGCCAGGAGGGCCCAGGGCTCAGCGACGAGGCGGTTGCTGGCGCAACGGCGACGTATTCGATCGCCCAGTTCGGCTCGACCCGCTCGATCAACGCTTCGGTCGCCGCCGGCATTGCCATGCACGCCTGGATTCGGGCCCATGCCGGCGCAGCGGGCTGAGCATTCCATCAGCGCAGCACCCTCACGCCGAAGCGCCGGGTGGATGCCTACCTAGGATGACCGGTGATCTATGAGTGACCCGAACGCCCCGCAGGGCCCGCCCACCGGAGAGACGCCGCCCTTGGGTGGCTGGACGAGCGGGTCGCGGCCCGGCGCAGAGCTTCCGGCCCGACCGCCGGTGGCGGCTTCGGCGGTTCCGCCCACCGAGGCACCCCCCGCCTGGGCGGCACCGACACCCGAGGGCGAACCCAGACGACCTTCGACCGGCGCCCTGATCGCAGCGCTTGCGGCAGTGGTTGCCGTCATCCTGCTCGCCGGGGGCCTGGCGATCGTGCTGGCCGACTCCAACGAGCAGGCCCGGATCGGGGCCCAGCCGCGCCGGAGCGCACCGACGACCGCCTCTCCGCCACCGAGTACCGCCCCTCCGGGTGGCCTGGGCGAGGTGCTCGGCGGAGACGACCCTGGGGCGTCGCCGAGCACGACCCAGCCGGACACGACAGCGCCGACCACCAGCCCGCCGGCCAACGCCGATCCGAACGCCGAGGCCACCGTTGATGAGGTGGTCGCCTTCATCGAGAAGACGCGGGGGGCGAAGTTCACAACGCGCCCCGACGTCGAATTCAAGGACGACGCCGAATTCGAAAAGGGCCTGCTGGCCGACTTCGACGAGCAGCGTGAGGACCTCGAGGACGCTCAGGTGCTCTACCACGCCCTCGGCTTGCTGCCGGCCGACGTCGACCTGGCCGAGACGATGAAGTCGGCGCTCGGCTTGGGGGTGGTGGGCTACTACGACCCGGAAACCAAGGAGATGGTGGTACGGGGTACCGAGATCACCCCGTACGTGCGCACCGTGTTGGCCCACGAGCTGACCCACGCGTTCGATGATCAGCGCTACAACTTGGACCGCCCCAAGCTCGACGACGCCACCGACGAGACCGGATATGGGTTCACCGTGCTCACCGAGGGGTCGGCCAGCTACGTCGAGGACGCCTACCGGGAGCAGATGACGTCGTCCGAGCAGCAAGCGGCGTCCGCCGAGGAGCTGCAGGCTGGGTCGGACCCGGCGATCTTCGACATCCCGATCGTCATCCTGTCGCTGCTGACGGCGCCCTACACCCAGGGACTGCCCCTGGTGGAGGCCATCGTCGACAACGGGAGCGTCCAGTCGATCGGCGACGCCTTCGCCGAGCCGCCGACCACGTCGGAAGAGGTGATGACCCCAGAGAAGTACCTCAAGAGCGAGGGCTCGGTCGAGGTGCCAAAGCCGAAGGCCGACGGCGAGGTGGTGGAGTCGGGCGTCTTCGGGCAGCTGGGATTCACCACGCTGCTGACCAACGGCCTCCGCCTCAACGACCCGGCGCCGGGCACCGAAGGCTGGGCCGGCGACAGCTTCGTGACCTGGCAGGACGACTCCGACCGTGCATGCGTGCGCATCGACTCCAAGCTGGACTCCGCCGACGATGCCAAGGAACTGAAGGACGGGCTTGACGACTGGGCCAAGAAGGCTCCGGTCGAAGCCCAGATACAAGCGAACGGTGACGAGCTGAAGCTGACCAGCTGCGCCACCGACGCCAGCTCGGGTGGCTCTTCCTCCGGCTTGTAACTGCCACGAGGGGTTCGCTCATTCGAGTTGGCTGCCGTCGGGGCGGGTGGTGTGCCAGTTGCCGGTCGGGTCCCGCTGGATCCGGAAGCCCTTCTGTTTCCAGCGGTTGTGTTTGCCGCACAACGGAGCCGAGTTCGCCTGCGTTGTCGAGCCGCCTTTGCCGTGTTCGTGGAGGTGGTCGATCTCGCAGCGGCTGGCGGGTGCGTGGCATCCCGGCCAGATGCAGTGCGTATATGTGGCGGTGGCGGCGGTTCTTGCCGATCCGGTGAACCGTCGCGCCCGGCCCAAATCGATCACCACACCTGCCGCGTTGACGATCACCCGTCGGACTTTGTGGAGCAGGCTGTTCGCTGCGGCTTCGGTCGGGTCGACGTCGTGGCCGTCCTCGGTGCGACACATGAACGTGTCCGGATCGAACCGTGGCGCACGATCGTGGTCCATCGCTGCGAGCATTTCCTCATAGGCGGCGGCTGACCAGTGGATGTTGTGCACCCAGCCGACGGGCACCGCGGAGCCGTCAGCAGCGGCGGCGTCGCGGAAGATTTTCACGAGGGCGTCGGCGCGGCGTTGGGCATCGGTGCGGTCCAGGTCCTCCTTTGAAATCCCACCGCGGGCCAACACCTCCTCACCCAAACGGGCAACGGCGGCCTCCCAATCGGCCTTGAACTCGGCATCGACATACCGGTCGAGGATCTCCCGCAGCTCAGCACCCTGCCCAGCGCCGAAGAACCCGGTCAGGTCCCACGACAGATCCCACGGGTTTTGCACCAAACGGACATCACGCTTCGCATGGTTGCGTTCGTTCGGCGGGGTCGGGCCGTCCTCATCGATCAGCCGTGCCCAACGATGCACCTTGTGCGCAAAACTCTTGGCGCCCATCGTTTGGGCATCAGCCAGGAACTCGTCCTCGCGTTGACACATCGCCGCCATCACCCGAGGGTTCGCATCGACCCGCCCCAGGGCACGGACCGCACACGTTGACACCTCCCCGGCCTTCCACGCGGCGGTCACCTTCGACAGATGACGGCCAAGCCTGGCGGTCTTCGAGCGGGCCAACGCCTCCGCCTCGGTCAAACGAGCGACATGACGGACCATGATCTTGGCCGACCCATGACCATCAGCGGTGTGCAACACCTTGGATTGGATCCGTTCCACCAACACCGACCGGGCCGCATCCACCCGACGCCCCAGACGCTCCAGCTCTTCGATCCACACGACCGCATCACGAGAATCTTCCGGATCGACCCCAGCCACAAACAACTCATCGATCGCCAACCCAGCCTGAGCCAACGCCCCAGCCGCAGCCGGATCGGCCACCCCCGAACCGGCCGCCGAGCAGGCCGCCAACTCATCGCTTCGCAACCGCCGGCGCAGGGCCGCCAACGCTCCACCCCCATCGCCCGGACCGGTCCCGGCCGGCTCGAAACCTGTGATCGAAGCCATGGGACCAGTCTGATCAACACCTGTGACAACCAAGCCGACGATGGCGCCGCAAACGGGGCAATTCCCAGAAGTTGCTTGGGTGCGGCCGACGCCCGCTGTCGCTGTGCTGCTGGATCCAGTCTTCGGCCAGTCGGCCAGTCGGCCAGGCTGACGGTCGTCGTGGTCCCGCCGGTGAGACGCGCAGGCGGCGCTGCGGATCAGCCTGCCCGCTCGGCGTTGCGTCGGATGGCCTCGATCGTCTCGCCGAGGCGAGGTGCGGGGAGGTCATGGCCCATGTCGGGGTACATCAGCAGACGGGAGTCCGGCACGGCCTTGGCGGTGGCGATGCCACCGCTGGGGCGCACCAACGGGTCGAGCAGGCCGTGGACGACCAGGGTGGGCACCCGCAGCGAGCGCAGACCACCGGTGCGGTCGGGGCTGGCCATGATCGCAGCGGTCTGGCGGGCGGTGCCCGCCGGTCGGAATGAGCGGGCGACGCTGTGAGCGGCGCGTCGGCGGTGGACCTCTTCGTCGAAGTGGGGGCCCGAGATGAGCTTGAAGGTCTGCACCGACCGGTCGACCGCTGTGGCGGGGGTCGCTTCGGGCAGCCGGGCCATGGCGGCGAGCAACCGGGCGGCGGGGCGGCCGGCCTTGCGGTCCCCGGTGTTGGACATGATCGACGTCAGGGACCTCACTCGGGAGGGGTGTTCGATCGCCAGGGTCTGGGCGATCATCCCGCCCATCGACGCACCGACGACGTGAGCGGAATCCAGGCCGAGCGCATCGAGCAGGCCTGCGGTGTCAGCCGCCATGTCGGAGAGCAAATAGCCGGCCTTGGGCGGTCGGCCGACCACCGTGCCCAGGACCGACTTGGCTTGGGACGGCGGGGTCCAGTCCATCTCCGTCGAGAGGCCTTGGTCGCGGTTGTCGACGGCGATCACGCGAAAGCCTCGGCTCGCCAGCAGCTCGGGAACGTTCTCGGGCCAGTCGGTCAGCTGGCCGCCGAGGCCCATGATCAACAGCAGCGGCTCGCCATCGCCGGTGGATTCGTACTCCATCGTGATGCCGTTGGTCTTGATCGAAGCCATCTCAGAGCGCTTTCTTGGTGGGGGCAGGGTGTGGGGTCATCGCACCGTCCAAAAGCCCGCCTTCAAGTAGGCGCCCTCGGGGAAGGTAACCGGGTGGTCGAGATCGTGGCCGGTGCGCGCCAGCTCGATCAGTTCATCGCCGGCGACGTCGGCTGCATCGAGCACAGCCGAGAAGAATGCCTCGGCAGAGACCCTGCTGGAACACGACGCCTGCACGAGCGTGCCGCCCGGTCGAACCAGCGGGAGTGCCAGGTGGGTGAGGCGGGCATAGGCCCGAAGTGCGCCGTCGACGCTGGAGCGCTTTTGGGCGAACGACGGCGGATCGATGATGACCAGGTCGTAGGTGTTGCCGGCCCGGGCCAGCGCGCTCATCACCTCGAACGCGTCCCCGACCTCGGAGGTGGTGGTACAGGCGGCCACAGCGGGGAGGTGGGCGTTGAGGGCCAGGTTCCTCTTCGTCGCCGCCAAGGTGGGCGCCGACAGGTCGACGCTGTGCACGCTGGTGGCGCCTCCGGCGGCGGCGTGCACGGTGAACCCGCCGGTGGACGCAAACAGGTCGAGCACGTCGCATCCCGCCGCCAGCTCGCCCACCCGCATGCGGTTGGCCCGTTGGTCGAGGAAGTGCCCGGTTTTCTGCCCGGCGCGCACGTCGGCCTCGAAGCTCAGCCCACCCTCGGTGAACGCGACCGGGTTCTGCGCGAGCACCCCGGCGATTACGTCGCCGTCCGCCAGGCCAAACGTGTCGCCCGCCGCCACGTTGCGGGCCAGGCGCAGCACGACGGCCGCCGCCCCCGTTTCGTCGATGAGCGCTTCGACCAGGTGCCGCAGGTGGGGGAACCACACCGGCGAGTACACCTTGACCACCAGCGTGTCGGCGTAGCGGTCGACGACGAAGCCCGGCAACGCGTCGTTCTCGCCGTTGATCAGGCGGTAGGCGGGACGGCCGCCGGGCTCAACGTCCATCAACGGCCGGCGCAGCTGCGCCGCGTCGGCCACCTTCTCTGCCCAGAAGTGGTCGTCGATCGGGCGGGGCTTGCCGACGTGGATGATGCGCAACGCGATCGGGCCGTCGGGGTCGTACAGTCCGATGGCGGCAAACTTGCGCTTCTGGTCGAAGACGATCGCCAGGTCACCCGGGGCTCCCCGGTGGTTGAGCGACGTGATCGAGGCGTCGTACACCCAGGGGTGACCGCCGCGGATCTGGCGCAGGGCATCGCTGGTGACCCGCACGGCGAGCCGGGCATCGTTGACCGGAGGGAGCGCTTCGAGCACCCATCGAGCGTACCGGTCGGCGCTGGTAGCGTCCTCGGAGATGGAAACGGATGTGGTGGTCGATCCGGAGGTTCGGCCGCCCGAGGTGCTCTTCGATCTGTCCGGACGGGTGGCGGTGGTCACCGGGGCCTCCTCGGGCCTGGGCCGCCGGTTTGCCCGGGTGCTGCACGCCGCCGGTGCCCACGTGGTGCTGGCCGCCCGGCGACAGGACCGGTTGGTGAAGCTCGCCGCCGAACTCAACGACCTGCCCGGCCGGGCCCGGGTGGTCGTGCAGGCCTGCGACGTCACCGACGAGGTGGCCACCCAGGCGCTGGTCGATCGGACCGTTGCCGAATTCGGCTCGGTGGACGTGCTCGTCAACAACGCCGGCCTCGGCGAGGCGGTCCGGGCGATCGACGAGACCAACGACCACGTGCGCGCCACCCTCGAGGTGAACCTGGTGGGCCTGTTCACCCTGTCACGCCAGGCCGCAGCGGTGATGCTGGAGGCCGGTTCGGGCAGCATCGTCAACATCGCTTCGATGCTGGGGCTGGTCGCCTCGGCCCCGGTGCAACAGGCCGCGTACTGCGCAGCGAAGGGCGGCGTGGTCAACCTGACCCGCCAGCTCGGCGCAGAGTGGGGCCGCAAGGGCGTGCGGGTGAACGCGATCGCCCCGGGCTGGTTCCATTCCGAGATGACCGCCGAAACGATGTTCGACGATCCGGCGGCGATGGAGTTCATCGTGCGGGAAACCCCGATGGCACGGCCGGGTGAAGCAGACGAGCTCGATGGAGCGCTGTTGTTCCTGGCCTCGGGCGCATCGAGCTTTGTCACCGGGGTAACTCTGGCGGTCGACGGAGGCTGGACCGCGAGGTAATCGAAAAAATTCTTTGGAGTGTGCTGGCAGCGAACTATGTTTTGTCGATGGCAGATGCTTCTTGGTACCCGGACCCGCAGAATCCCGCTCAATTGCGGTACTTCGATGGTCTGCAGTGGACCTCACACGTGAGCGCCAGCGCTCCCCCGATCCAACCGGTTGCCCAGCACACCACCAACGTCACGATGATGCAGGTGGGCAGCGCCGGCCCCCAGAAATCGGTGGGTCTCGCCGTTTTTCTCGCCTTCATGTTCGGGCCGTTCGGAACGCTTTACGGGTCGGTCGTCGGCGGCGTGGTGCTGTTAGCTTCGTCGGTTCTGATCGGCTGGTTGCTCATCCCGATCCCCTTCATTTGGATCGGCTCGATCATCTGGGGCGCCCTCGGCGCATCGCAATACAACAGCCGTTTCGGTGGTGCAGCCATGTCGGTAACCTCGCAGTCTCCGGGCGTGATGGCACCCGCACCGATCGTGCCCACGGCGATCCCCGCGCCGCCGCAGGCGTTGGCGCCGCCGCTGCAGCAGACCCAAGCGTACGGCCAGACGGCGGCGTACCAGCCCGCTGCCACTCCGGGTAGCTCACCCTGGGCTCCGCACTCGGGCGGTGAGGACGTCGTCGAAGCGGAGGTTCTCGCCGTCGAGAGCGCTCCCGATCAGGCCCCGACCGAGGGCGGATGGTGGGCGGGCTGAGCCGCTTAACGGCTCGCTGAGCGCTTCGGCAAGGACCGGCACCGACCTTTGAACTAGGTTCCGACCCTATGGTCGACACGCCCGAGGACACCCCGACAGCTGCGGAGCAACTGACGGTTTCGCCCACTGGGGTATCAGCTGGACCTGAAGAGAAACGTCGTCGGTGGCTGTTGCTGACGGCGCTGGCGTTGGTGTTCCTGGCGGCGTCGGTGCTGGTGTTGGGCCTGGCGCTACGCGGCAGTGGCGCAGGGTCCGGTGAGGTGACTGCGAGCGGGCGCGCGGCAGCGGCATCCGGCAAGCCCGAGCGGACAGCCGAGCCGACCGAGGCCGCCGCCGACGAGGCCAGCCAAGAAACACCGGAAACCACCGAGCCACCGCCGAAAGCGCTGGAGTTGCCCTTCGAGTGGTCGGCCGAGGGCCTGGTGTCGCTGCCGTTCGGCACGCAGAGAGATGAGGCGATCGAGGCGGTGAGTGCGGCGCTCGATTCCCCGCCGGACGAGGTAACCGTCAATGAGCAGTCGGAGTGCACCCCGGGAACGTCGGCGCGCTGGGAGGCCGACAACGTTCGCCTGAGCATGGATGAGGCGGGAAACCTGGCTTCGGCGTCTTTTCCGGCTGAGCTCGGGTCAGTGGATGGTGTCAACCCGGCAGCGACCCTTGGAATCGTGCGGGACGCATTCCCGCAAGTTTCCCTGGAATATCGTCCGGCCGAACCTGACTTTGGTGAGTATGAGGACTCGTATCGATGGACGGTTCAAAGCGCCGAGGCCAACGTGTCCGGCAACGTAGGCAGCGAGAACGATCAGGCGGCGTTTGAGATGACCTGGCTGCGGTCCGAACGATACCAGGGGGTGGAATGTTACGAATGACGCCGACTCCGTAACACGGCGGCCTCGTGAGTCCGCGCGCTCGACCGCCTCGATTTGTGCTCCCGGCAGGATTCGAACCTGCGCACATGGCTCCGGAGGCCAATGCTCTATCCCCTGAGCTACGGGAGCGGGGTCTCAAAGCATGCTTCGAGCGGGTGCATCGTAGCTCAGGGATGGGCCATGGTCGGAACGACTTCGGGGTCGACGCCGGCCGGCGGGCAAACTGACCGGGTGCAATCGAACCCGTCGCCGACCGACCGCTCCCGCCCGGTGCCACCCCAGCTGCTTCCACGGACCGCCGAGGCCGACGGGGACGGGACGCTGCTGATCGGTGGGTGCAACGTTCTCGACCTGGCCGAGGAGTTCGGCACCCCGCTGTTCGTCTACGACGAGGCCCACCTGCGGGAGCGCTGCCGCGAGGCGATGGCGGCGTTCGACGGCCGGGTGGCCTATGCCTCCAAGGCGTTTCTGTGTCGGGCGATGGCCCGGCTGGTGCACGAGGAGGGCATGACGATCGACGTCGCCACCGGCGGGGAGTACCACGTCGCCCGGGCCGCCGGGGTACCGGCCGCGTCGCTGGTGATGCACGGCAACAACAAGTCCGAGGCGGAGCTGGACCTGGCGATGCGCGACGGGGTGGGTCGCATCGTCGTCGACAGCTTCGACGAACTGGACCGGATCGAGGCGCTGGTCGCAGGGGGCGCCCCGTCCCCTGCGGTGCTGATCCGGATCAACCCCGGGATCGAGGTGCACACGCTGGATGAGGTGGCCACCGGGGTGCCCGACTCCAAGTTCGGTTTCCCGCTCGCCGCCGGCGATGCGGCGGGCGCGCTGGCCCGGGCCGCCGCCAGCCCGGCGATGGAGCTGATGGGCATCCACGTGCACATCGGATCGCAGGTGTTCTCGGCGGAGAACTTCGCCGATGCGCTGGCGATGCTCGGCCCGATCGTCGGTGAATGGGACCTGCCCGAGTTCGTCGTCGGCGGCGGGTTGGGCGTGCCGTACGTGACCGGGGAGGAGGCGCCGACGATCACCCAGTGGGCCAACGGCATCCACCGGGCGTGCGACGAGGCGGGCATCCGGGCCACGGTGTCGGCCGAGCCCGGCCGGTCGATCGCCGCAGCCGCAGCGATCACCCTGTACCGGGTGGGGACGATCAAGGAGATCGCCGGCGTGCGCACCTATGTGGCCGTCGACGGGGGGATGTCGGATAACCCCAGGCCGGTGCTGTACGGGTCGGGCTACGAGACCTTCCTGCCCCGGGCGGTGGCGGCGGAGCGGCCTCGCACGGTCACCCTGGTGGGCAAGCACTGCGAGTCGGGGGACAAGCTGGTCGTCGACGGTGCGGTACCCGCCGACCTGGCGGTGGGCGACGTGATCGCCACCCCGGTCACCGGCGCCTACGGGCATTCGATGGGCTCCAACTACAACAAAGTGCTGCGCCCTCCGGTCGTCTTCGTCGCCGACGGCCTGGCGCGCCTGGTCGTGCGCCGGGAAACGATGGACGACCTGTTGGCCACCGACGTGGGCTAACCACCCACCGGCTGTGAGGCCGTTGGCCAAACCGCTTCGGACGTCGGCGTTCCCGGCCGGTAGCGTGGCAGCCCGTGAGCCCCATCGCAGTCGAGTCCACCGCCGCCCATCCGACCGAGATCGCCGTGGGCGTTCTGGGCGCCGGCAACGTCGGGGCGGCGTTGATCGGGCTGATCGCCGAGCACGGCGACGCGATCGAGGCCCGCACCGGCATCCGGCTGCGGGTGGGCCGCGTGGCGGTCCGATCGATGTCGAGGGAGCGCGGCGTGGCCCTCGACCCTGAGATCGTCACCACCGACGCCGCCGGGGTTGTGAGCGACGATGACGTCGACTTGGTCGTCGAGCTGATCGGGGGCATCGAGCCGGCTCGGGAACTGATCGCGACGGCGCTCGCGGCCGGCAAGCCGGTGGTCACCGCCAACAAGGAACTGTTGGCCAACGTGGGCAGCGAGCTGGCCGACGCCGCCGAGGCGGCGGGTGTGGACCTGCTCTATGAGGCGGCGGTCGCCGGTGGCATCCCGTTCATCCGGCCGTTGCGCGAGTCGCTGGTCGGCGAGCCGATCAGCCGCATCATGGGCATCGTCAACGGCACGACCAACTACATCCTCTCGCAGATGGATACCGAGGGCGTGAGCTACGCCGACGCGCTGGCCAGCGCCCAGAGCCTGGGCTACGCCGAGCGCGACCCGACCGCCGACGTCGAAGGCTTTGACGCCGCCGCCAAGGCGGCGATCATCGCCTCGATTGCCTTCGGCGCCCGGGTGGTGGCGGGCGACGTCGCTCACGAGGGCATCTCCGATGTTTCCGCCGCCGACATCAGCTTCGCCCGGCGCCTCGGCTACACGATCAAGCTGTTGGCGATCTGTGAGCGGTTCGACGACGGGTCGATCGCCGCCCGGGTGCATCCGGCGATGGTGAGCGCCGACCACCCGCTGTCCGGCGTGCGCGACAGCTACAACGCGGTGTTCGTCGAGGGCGACGTGGTGGGCAACCTGATGTTCTACGGCCGGGGCGCCGGCGGTGGACCGACGGCGTCCGCCGTGCTCGGCGACGTGATCGACGCTGCGGCCAACCTGGCCCGGGGCACCCACGCCTCGGTGGGGCACCTGGCCAAGGCGCAGCTGCGAAGCGTCGACGATCTGTCCAGCCCGTATTACGTCAACGTCGAGGTGCGAGACCGTCCCGGCGTGCTGGCCGAGGTGGCCTCGGTGTTCGGCTCGCACGGCGTGTCGATCCGCTCGATGGAACAGGAGGGCCTCGGCGACGACGCCCGCATCGTCTTCATCACCCACGATGCCACCGAACGCGACGTGCAGGCCTGCCTGAGCGATCTGCGGCGCCTGGACACGGTCGCCCGAGTGGCCTCGGTACTGCGCGTGGTGGCCGAGTGAACCGGGAGGTGGAACCGATGAGGTACGTCTCGACCCGGGGCGGCGCCGAACCCCAGGGTTTCTTTGACGTGTTATTGGGCGGCCTGGCCCCCGACGGCGGGCTGTACCTGCCCGAGCGCTGGCCGCAGCTGCCTCCCCTCGACCGGCTGCGCGGTCGCCCGTATGCGGAGGTGGCGGCCGAGGTGATGTGGCCGTTCGTCGCCGGGGAGTTCGAGCGGGCCGAGTTCGACGCTCTCGTCGCCGACACGTACGCGGTGTTCGACCATCCCGACGTGTGCCCGGTGCGCAACCTGGGCGACGGGCTGTACCTGACCGAGCTGTTCTGGGGCCCGACCCTGGCATTCAAGGACGTGGCGCTCCAGCTGGTCGGCCGGCTCTTCGACGTGGCCCTGCGGCGTCGCGGCGAGCGGCTGACCGTGCTCGGTGCCACCTCGGGGGACACCGGATCGGCGGCGATGGAGGGCTGTCGCCACTCCGACGCGGTGGAGGTGTTCATCCTCTTCCCCGACGGGCGCGTGTCGGAGGTGCAGCGCCGCCAGATGACCACGCTGGCCGACCCCAGCCTGCATGCGGTGGCGGTCGAAGGCGATTTCGACGACTGCCAGCGCCTGGTCAAGGCCGCCTTCGCCGACGAGGCGTTTCGCACCGAGGTGAACCTGGGTGCGGTCAACTCGATCAACTGGGCGCGGGTGATGGCCCAGATCGTCTACTACGTCACCTCACATCTGGCGGTGTCTCCCGACGGCGCTCCGGTGAGCTTTGCGGTGCCGACCGGCAACTTCGGCAACGTGTTCGCCGGGTGGGCGGCCCAGGCGATGGGCCTGCCGGTCGGACGACTGATCGTCGCCTCCAACCGCAACGACATCCTGGTGCGCTTCCTCGACCAGGGGGCGATGGTGGCGGCCGACGTGGTTGCAACCTCCAGCCCGTCGATGGACATCGGCGTGTCGTCCAACTTCGAGCGCCTGCTCTTTGAGGCGACCAGCCGCGACGGTGGGGCGTGTGCTGCGACGATGGCGGCCTTCGCCGCCGACGGCGAATACCGCGTGCTCCCCGAGGTGCACGGGACCATTACCGACTACTTCGATGGCGTGCGGGTGAGCGAGGACGAGGTGGACGAGGAAATGGCGGCCTGGCATCGACGCGGGCTGCTGGTCGACCCGCACAGCGCCATCGGCCTGCGTGCGGCCGAGGCCCGCAGGGTCCCCGGCGTGCCGATCGTCGCGCTGGCCACCGCCCATCCGGCCAAGTTTCCCGATGCGGTCGAGGCGGCCACCGGGGTGCGCCCCGAGTTGCCCGAGGCGCTTGCCGACCTGCTGGAGCGTCCCGAGCACGCGTACGCGGTGGCGGCCGATCTGGCCGACGTGCAGAACCTGATGCGTGCGCACGCCGACGATGGGCGATGATGGGCCGATGCGATTGGTTGGATCGAACCGCGACGCGAGTGTGAACGGTGACATGGAACTGGAGAGACAGCGCCGTGAGCGCTGTGGCGTGACGCGAGCTGTGGCGGGAGTGTGAACAGATGAAGTACGTGGTGTGTGTTCCCGACGGCTGTAGCGATCACCCGGTGCCCGAACTGGGCGGTCTGACCCCGCTCGAGGCTGCGCACACCCCTACCCTCGACCGCCTCGCCGCCCGGGGCACGGTGGGGCAGGCGGCGGTGATCCCCGAGGGCATGGCGCCGGGCAGCGACGTCGGCAACATGTCGCTGTTGGGCTACGACCCGCGCCAGTTTCACACCGGACGCGCGCCGATCGAGGCCGCTGCGCTGGGCATGGTGCTGCCCGAGGGACAGATCGCGTTCCGCGCCAACCTGGTCGTGTTGAACGACGACGCCACCGAGATGGTCGACTTCGCCGGCGGTCACCCAGACTCCGAGATCGCGGCGGCGGCGATGGCCGCCCTCGACGAGCGCCTCGGCGGGCCGGTGCCCGACACCGATGGCCACCTCGGCTTCACGCCCGGCGTGCAGTACCGCCACATCATGGTCGCCCCCGACGACTGGTTGGACGCCGAGTGCATCCCGCCCCACGACCTGTCCGGTAAGGCGCTGCAGTGGCCGACCGGTCCGGGAGCCGACGAGCTTCGACGAATCATGGACACCTCGGCCGAGGTGCTGGCCGAGTTTCCCGAACTGGCTGCGACCCATGTGTGGCTGTGGGGTCAGGGCACCCAGCCCGCCCTCGACGACTTCGCCGGCCGGTGGGGGGTCTCGGCGGGCATGGTGACCGCCGTCGACCTCGTGCGCGGCCTGGGTGTGCTGTCGGGCATGGAGGTCGTCGAGGTCGAGGGGGCCACCGGCTGGTACGACACCGACTACGAGGCGAAGCGCGATGCGGCACTGGCAGGGCTCGAGGCCGGCAAGGACCTGTTCGTCATCCATGTCGAGGCGACCGACGAGGCCGGGCACGCCGGCGATGTCGCCGCCAAGGTCGAGGCGCTCGAGAACTGGGACCGTCGGATCCTCACCGACCTGGTCGAGCGTCTCGACGCTCTCGGGCCGTGGCGCATGTTGCTGTTGCCCGACCATCCGACGCCGGTGGCGCTGAAGACCCACACGACCGAGCCGGTGCCGTACCTGCTGGTCGACTCGGCCCAGGACGGCGCCGGGGGTACCTACAGCGAGCCCGGCGTGGCCGACGAGCCCGTGCTCGCCGGCCATCGACTGATGGCCGAGCTGCTGCAGCGCGAGCCGCAGCCCGTCGATCCGGCCGGGGCCTCGGCGACCGCTTCGGTGGCGCCGTGAGCGACCCCGAGGAGCACGCCGGCGGGGGGATGGACGACCTGTCCGACCTGTCGACCGACGAGTCGCGAGCCAGGTCGTTCGACGAGGGGGCATTTGCGGACGGCCCGCTCGATGATGAGCCCTTCGACGACGACTGGATGCCGACCTTCGACGACGAGGCCGACAGCCACGAGGCGCCGGCGCTGCCCAGCCGAGCCCGGAAGGGTGCGGTGTCGGCGGCGTTTCTCAACGCCGGGATGGCCCTTGAGGAAATCGTCTACGGCCGTGAGCGCACTCGGCCGCCGGTGGTGCAGGAGGCCCGCGAGGGCGACGACGACGGCCCGATCCGGGTCTACCTCGACCCGGAGGAGCCCAAGAACTCGTGGGTGTCGCTGCACCCCGAGGCGGATGACCAGGCCCCGGAGCCCGACGACGCCTGAACCGTCGGCAGGCTTGTGATCGCAGTGGGGGTGCTCGCTACGATGGTTGCACCGAGCCGAAGATGAGCGACGACCGCTTCCTTGGAAGAGGCTGGTGACTTCACCGTGGCGTCCGCTTCCATCATCGGCCAGATTCACCCGAAAACGACGCCCGGCGAGGGCGAACGTTGTGTCGAATCGCCCTGAGTGGCTCGACGCCCGATGAAGAGGATCCCCCACATGGCGGACGATTCGATCGACCTGGAACGCTCCAAGTTGGAAGGCAAGGACCGCGCCCAGCTGGTCACGATCGCCACGGCGCTCGGCACCAAGCCGCCCGCTCGGGCCAAGAAGGCCGACATCGTCGACCTGATCCTGCGGCTGGCCGGTGTCGACGAGGCCCCACCGGTCGAGGCCGACCCGACGAAGGACGACGCCTCCGACGACGGCGCTCCGTCGAAGGCACCCGCTTCGACGGCGGCAGCTTCCAGCGACGAGGCGAGCGCCGACGAGGACGACCGCTCCCAAGCGGGCCAGGCCGCCGGCGGACGAGGCAACGACCGATCGGGCGGCAACGCATCACAGCGGCGGGGCGCCCGGGCACCGGCCGGTGGTCGGCCCAACGCCGAGGATCAGGCCAACGGCGACAGCCGGACCAAGGGCGAGCAGCCCAAGGTCGAGCAGCCCAAGGTCGATCAGGGCAGGGACGACCAGCCCAGGGACGGTCAGGGCAGGGTCGAGCAGGGGAACGGCGCCGACGACGTCAACGGTAACCGGGCCGATGGCGGGGCACCCCAGGCCGAGGACGACGAGGACGACGACGGCAACCGCCGCCGTCGCGGGCGCCGGCGTGGCCGCAACCGCGACGAGGACGACGCCCAGTGGGAGGGTGAGCCGGTCGAGGTGGCCGGGTTCCTCGACCTGCGCGACGAGGGCTACGGCTTTCTGCGGGTCAAGGGCTACCTGCCCTCCCGGGAGGACGTCTACATCTCGGCCAAGATGGTCCGCCAGAACGGCCTTCGCAAGGGCGACCACGTCACCGGCGCCTACCGTCCGGCCGGCGGGCGAGAGAAAAACCCGGCGTTGTTGCGGGTCGACAAGGTGATGGACCTCGACCCGGAGCAGGCCCGTCAGCGGCCGCGCTTTGACGACCTCACCCCGGTGTACCCCCACCAGCGGGTGGACCTCACGCTGGGCGACGACTCCGACGACGCCACCGCGCGGGCGATCGATCTGCTGGCCCCGATCGGCCTGGGGCAGCGGGGGCTGATCGTGGCACCGCCCCGTTCGGGGGCAACCACCGTGCTGGCCAGCCTGGCGCGGGCGATCGAAGCGGCCACCCCCGACGCCCACGTGATGATGCTGCTCATCGACGAGCGGCCCGAGGAGATCACCGGTCTCGGCGAGCTGACCCGGGGCGAGGTGATCGCCTCCAGCTTCGAGCGACCGCCCGAGGAGCACACCCACGTGGTGGAGCTGACGCTCGAGCGAGCCAAGCGGCTCGTCGAGCTGGGTAATGACGTCGTGATCCTGCTCGACGGGATCACGCGCCTGGTGCGGGCCTACTCGGCGGTCGGCCAACCCAGCGGGCGCACGCTGCCCGGCGGCATCGACTCGGCCGCCCTCTTTCCCCCCAAGCGTTTTCTCGGTGCGGCCCGCAGCCTGAACGAGCCGGGCTCGCTGACCATCCTGGCCACCCTCCGTTCGGACGCGGCGACCGCCGCCGACGACCTGGTGTGGGCCGAGTTCGCCGGCACCGCCAACATGGAGGTCCACCTCAACCGGCGGGCCGCCGACTGGCAGGTCTTCCCCGCCCTCGAGGTGGAGGAGACCGCCACCCGCCACCTGGCGGAGCTGGTCGAGGAGTCGACCGCCGAGCAGGTGCGGGCCCTTCGCCGTCACCTGACCGCGCTCAACGAGAGCGGTTCGCCGCTCGCCGGGCTGGAGTGGCTGGTCGAGGCGATCGAGGCCACCCCCGACAACGCGGCGCTGCTCGCAGCGGTGCCCCGATGAGCGGGCGCACCGGCCGCTGAGTCGCAAAGGGCGGCCCGGCCCGCTAGCGTCGCTGAGCGCTGTTGGGCTTCCGGGCGATCGTTTGCCCGCCCACAGGTTTGCCCACCCACAGCACCCTTCAACCCTTCAGGACATCGCTATGCGCCCAGACATTCACCCCGAGTACCGCCAGGTCGTGTTCCACGACAACTCCTCGGGCGAGCGTTGGATCACCCAGTCGACGATTGCGACCACCGAGACGGTGACGTTCTCCGACGGGAAGGACTACCCGTTGGCGAAGGTGGAGATCTCCTCGTACTCCCATCCCTTCTTCACCGGCCAGATGAAGATCGTCGACACCGCCGGTCGCGTCGAGCGCTTCGAGCGTCGCTACGGCCGCCGCGCCCGCTCCGGCGATGCAGCCGGTGCCGAGGACTCCAAGTCGTAGGCACCTCCTCCGGGCAGGTGTCGGGCGACCGCCTGGGCGCACTGCGCGCCGCCAAGCTGCGGGCCATTGCCGGGGCACACCTCGGCCTGACGGTCGACGTCGACCAAGGCGAGGGCCTGGCCGACGGCGCGGCCCTGGCGAGCGCTGATCGGGTGGCCGTGCTGATCGGCCGGCCCAGCCGCCGCAGCCTGGGCCCTGCGTTGTCCTGGGCGGCCAAGCGCTTCGACGGCGCTGACAACGCCCAGGCATTGGCCCGTGTGGACCTGGTGCTCGACCCGACCGTGCCGGTCGACGAACACCCGGTCGACCACGATCCGGGTCTCGCCGGGTCGTCCCCCGCGGCCGACGACCGCTTCGGTCTGGACGGGGGCGACGCCCGCACCATCGGGGCCCAACTGGCGCGGATCGGTGGGCTGTTTCGACCCGACGTGCGGGTGTGGGTCGTCGAGGGCACCGATGTCGTCGAGGTGACCGCCGCACCGGCGCCGGACGTCCCCGCCGCGCCCGGGGTCGAGGCCGACGAGCTTGTCGAACTGTTGCGCGACGTGGGGCTGGAGCCCTGTGCCGAGCCGGGCATGATCCTCGGCGAGGTGGCCGGGCTCGAGGTGGCCCGCATCACCGTGACCGACGGCGTGCCCAGCCTGGCGATCGGCGTTGGCCGCTTCGACCAGGAGCTCTCCGCGGTCGCCCAGTCCGACCTGTCCCGTCGCGACGCCCTGGAGCGGGCGGCCGACCTGGTGCGGTTGGCCCGCACGATGGGCAACACTGCCCACGCCAACGCCACCCACCCGATGGCCCGGCTGGCTCGCGAACGCTGGCTTCGCACCTCCCTGATCGCCGATCCCGGTGTGATCGGCGCAGCCGAGCTGGCGGCCCTTCCCGGCCTGTGGGTGCGCCGCGGCCTGAGGGCTTCGGCCCCGGCGGCGGCCGTCGGGAACGACGTCGACGGCCGGGCGTTGATCGTCGTGTGCTCGACCGGTGTCGACACCGACCTGGTGCCCGCAGCGCTCGAGCTGGCCGCCCAGACCGACGCGTCGGCGCGTCTGGTGCTGGCCCTGCCACCGAACGACATCGTGCCCAGCACGCGCCGGGTGGCGGCGCTGGCGCTCACCGAACCCGAGATCGTGGCGGTCGTGCCGCCGTGGGAGCCCGTCGCCGGGCACCGGTAACCTGTTCGGGTGTCACAGCTCAGCAGCGCCCGCCTCGATGCCCTGACGCGCGAGTACGGCGACGTGGGCATGCGCCTGGCCGATCCGGCGGTGTACGACGATCGGGAGCGCCAGATCTCGCTGGCCAAGCGCCACTCCGAGCTGGAGCCGATCGTCGCCTCGATCGACGCCTGGCGGGAGGCCGAGGGTGAGCTGGCCGCTGCGAGGGAGCTGATCGCCGAGGGCGGCGGCGACCCGGAGCTGGCCGAGATGGCCCGGGACGCCGAGGCGGCGGTGACGGTGGCGGAGGAGGACCTGCGGGCACAGCTGATGCCCAAGGATCCCGACGCCGGCCGGCCGGTGCTGCTCGAGGTGCGCGGTGCCGAGGGGGGCGAGGAGGCCAACCTGTTCGCACGGGAGCTGCTCGACATGTACCGAACGTGGGCGGCCGCTCACGGTTGGCGCTTCGAGGTGATCAGCGCCGACGCGTCCGACCTGGGCGGGCTGACCGGCGCGCTGGTGCGCATCAGCGGGCCGGACGCCTGGAGCCGGCTGAAGTTCGAGGCCGGACCGCATCGGGTGCAGCGGGTACCGGTCACCGAGGCCCAAGGCCGCGTGCACACCTCCTCGGCGGTGGTCACCGCGCTGGTCGAGGCCGACGCGGTCGAGGTCAACCTCGACCCCTCCGAGCTGCGGGTGGACACCTACCGGGCGTCGGGCGCCGGCGGCCAGCACGTCAACAAGACCGAGTCGGCGGTGCGCATCACCCACGAGCCGACCGGGCTGGTCGTCGCCATGCAGGACGAGAAGAGCCAGACCCAGAACCGCGAGCGGGCCATGGTGGTGCTGCGCAGCCGGCTGTTGGCGCTGCGCCGGGCCGAACAGGACGCGGAGACCGCCGGCGCCAAGCGGGCCCAGGGCGGCGGCGGCGGGCGCTCGGAGAAGATCCGTACCTACAACTACAAGGACAACCGGGTGACCGACCATCGCATCGGCCTCACCCTGTACTCGCTCGACAAGGTGCTGGCCGGTGAGCTCGACTTGGTGTCCGACCCCCTGTTGTCCGAGGAGCGGGCCCGCCTGCTCACCTCCGAGACGTGACCGACACCGAGCCGCCCAACGCTGGGCCGTCCGACGCTGGGCCGGCGGGGCCGACCATGTCCCTCGCCGAGCTCCGGGCGGAGACCCAGGCCCGCTTGGCCTCGGCCGGCCTCGACAACGCCCGGGTCGAGGCGGTGTGGCTGCTCGAGGAGGCGACCGGGCTTGATCCGGCCGAGCAGGCGCTGGAGGCGGTCCGTCCGGTCACGGTCGGTCAGGTCGGTCGTCTGGATGCGATGGTCGCCCGCCGCGTGGGTGGCGAACCGCTGCAGTACGTGCTGGGGCGTTGGGCCTTCCGCAAGCTCGACCTGGCGACCGACGCCCGGGCGCTGATCCCTCGACCGGAGACCGAAGCGGTGGTCGAGGTGGCGCTGGGTGAGCTGGACCGTGCGATCGACGCGGGACGCCGCACCCCGCTCGCCGTCGACCTGGGCACGGGGACCGGCGCGATTGCGCTGTCGCTGGTCGCTGAGCGGTCGCGCGTGCAGGTGATCGCCACCGAGCGCTCGAGCGACGCCATGGCCCTGGCGCGGGCCAACCTGGCCGGGCTGGGGGCGGGGGCCGAGCGGGTGCGGCTGGCGGAGGGGTCGTGGTGGGAGGCGCTCGATCCGACGCTCGAGGGCTCGGTCGACCTGGTCGTGTCCAACCCGCCCTACGTGCCCGACGACGCGCCCCTGCCACCGACGGTTGCGGACTGGGAGCCGACAGCGGCACTGCGCGCCGGGACGGACGGGTTGGACGACCTGCGGGTGATCATCGCCGGTGCGGCGCGCTGGCTGCGCCCGGGCGGCGCGCTCGTCGTCGAGATCGGCGACGACCAGGGTGTTGCAGCCGCCGCGCTGGCGCAGGAGGTGGGCCTGGGCGACGTGGCCGTCCACCCCGATCTCGCCGGGCGTGACCGCACCCTGGCCGCCCGCCGGGCGATGTCGACCACATGAGCGTGGTGGCCCGGGTGATCAGCGTGGTCGCCGATCCGTCGGGTGGCGACGATATCGATCTCGAGGCGGCGGTGGCGCTCGTCGCCGAGGTGCTCGTCGCCGGCGGAACGGTGCTGATCCCGACCGACACGGTGTACGGGCTGGCGGTGCTCGCCTCCGGCATCGGCGGCGTCGAGGCGCTGTCCCGCATCAAGGGGCGGGACCCCGACAAGCCGGTGGCGGTGCTCGTCGCCTCCCCGGCCCAGGGGCTGGAGCTGTTCGACCGGCCCGGCGAGGCGTTGACCCGCCTGGCGTCGGCCTTGTGGCCCGGGCCGCTCACCCTGGTGGCGCCCGCAGCCACCGGCGCTCCGGCGCCGGTGGTGAGCGCCTCGGGCACGATCGGTGTCCGGTGCCCGGATCACGAGCTGGTGCGCCGTGTGGCCGAGGCGGTGGGCCCGCTGGCGGTCACGTCGGCAAACCCGGCCGGCGGGGAGCCGCTGGTGCGCCTCGGGCCCCTGTCGGCGCTGATCGAGGCGTGGGCTGCGCTGAGCGAGGCGTCGCTGGTCGTTGACGGGGGGCCGCTTCCCGGCACGGCCTCGACGGTGGTCGAGGTGCCGGCGGCGGCCGGTGGCTGGTCGCATGGGTTGCGCGTGCTGCGCAACGGCCCGATCAGTGCTGCGGCAATCGGTGACCTGTGGCGGGGAAGCGTGAAGTAGCCTCCAGGCTGATTCCGGGAGGGGAACATGAGTTTTTGGAAGAAGCCCGCCGAAAGCGCCGACTACCTGTCGAGCGTCGCGTTCTTTGAAGGGTTCACCTCCGATGAGCTGGCGAGGGTGGCCAGCCTGTCCGGCGAGCTCACCGTCGGGTCGGGTGCGGTCGTCATCGATCAGGGCGATACCGGCGTCGACTGCTACGTGATCGTCGAGGGGACGGCGTCGGTGCGGGTACGCGACGAGGAGGTTGCCGTGCTGTCCGCCGGCGACATGGTGGGGGAGATGGCGCTGATCGATCACCGTCCTCGCACGGCGTCGGTCGTCGCCACCAGCGACATGCGTTTGCTGCGGTTCAACTCCCGGCAGTTTCGACAGCTGCTGACCGAGATGCCCAAGGCCGAGGAGCGCGTGATGATGACGCTGACCGAGCGTCTTCGCACCGACGACGGGTAAGAGCGCCACGAGGCGTTAGTTGAGGGATTGACCGAAAGCCTCAAATTTGTCTAGTATGGGGGTATGTCCTCCACCCGTGCAGCCAACACCCATGGACTAGGCCGGTCGAGCGCGGAACCCCGGCGGGTGCCCACCCGGCGCGTCTCCTTCGACGAGGCACTCCAGGAGGTTCCCCGCTACTTCGCCCAGGACGGCGACCTGATCTCGGGGCACCTCATCGCCGCACTGTCGTCGGTGTTTCCCGAGGGCGAGGACTTCTTCGTCCGTTCGGTGCGCGACGTCCGCTCCCAGCTGGAGGATCCCGAACTCAAGCGTCAGGTGGCCGGCTTCATCGGTCAGGAATCGATCCACGGGCGCGAGCACCGGGCGTTCAACGAACGCCTGGCCGAGCTGGGCTACCCGACCCGGATCTTCGACCGCATCACCAAGCGCGGGCTCGCCACCCGCTACAAGGTGGCCTCGGCCAAGTCGAACCTGGCGGGCACCGCTGCGCTGGAGCACTTCACCGCAACGCTCGCCGAGCATGTGTTGACCTGTGAGGAGACCCGCCAACAGATGGGTCACCCGGTGGTGCGCGAGCTGTTCGAATGGCATGCGTTGGAGGAGTCCGAGCACAAGGCGGTGGCCTTCGACGTCTATCGGGCGGTCGGCGGCACCGAACGCATGCGCATCTGGACGATGAAGGCCGCCAGGTTCAGCTTCGTTCTGTTCATGGGGCTCGCCGTGCTCGGCTCGGTGGCGGGCGACAAACGCACCTACCGGCCCGGTGAGCTGCGGGCCAGTTGGAAGCGGGTGAGGTCCTCGCCCATCCTCAACCGGGCGCTGTGGGACCAACTGCGGGAGTACGACCGGCGCGGGTTCCACCCGAACGACCGTGACACCGACAAGTTGGTCGAGCGGTGGCGCATCGAGCTTTTCGGCGACGAGGGCAGCCTCAACTCCAAGCTGGCCGGAGCCGCCTGAGCGCTGCATCAAGGTTTCGGGCGTGTCCCAGCGGGTACGAGCCCCCGACACCCCACCCACACGGAGGACACATGTTCCAGCGCACCCCTGACAACGATCGCCCAACCCGGTCCCGCTCCCGTCGCATGGCAGCGGGGGCCTCGCTGGTGGCGGTCGTCGCTCTGCTGGGTGCGTCGTGCGGCAACGCCTCCGACGAGAAGGCCGATACCGACAACACCGAATCGACCACCAGGGCCTCGGGTGTCGACGGATTCGAGTTCACCTCGCCCGACGGCGACTACGCAGTGACGTTCCCCTCCGAGCCGACCGCCCAGCCCACCCCCGTTCAGCTTCCGGGCGGTCAGACGATCGAGGTGCCGCTGCAGGTCGCCTCCGCTGCAACCAGCGAGTACACCGCTGCAGCGATCACCTACCCCGCTGACGCGCCGGTGAACGACGACGCCGATCAGGTACTCGACGGTGCGGTCGACGGTGCGGTCGCCAACGTGCAGGGCGCCGAACTCGGCGAGAGCGAGGACATCGAGGTCGACGGCCGGCCGGGCCGCCGCTTCGACTTCTCGATCACCCAGGGCGGGGCCGAGGGGCGTGGGGAAGCCATCTTTGTCGTCGACGGCCAGGTGTTGTACCAGGCGATCGCCGTCGGCGAGGTCGACGACGCCGACGCCCATGCCGACTTCCTCGACTCGTTCGAGATCCTCTGACGCGCCCCGCTCAGGAGGCGAGGCGCAGCCGCCCATCATCGACGTGGACGATGCGGCCGACCCCCTCGGCGGCGATCAGCTCGGCCATCGTGTCGGCATCGTCGCTGAGCGCCCAGGCCCTCGCCCCGTCGTTGAGGCGAACGGCGGCGTGGGCCCGCTCGGGCCGGTTCGTGCGGTCGTGCATCACGGTGTAGGCCTCGATCGTCGCCGTTCCGCCCGGCGTCAACTCCACCGGGACGGCGATGTCGGCAGCGTCGACCTCGGCCTGGGGTGACTCCCAGCGAAAGCCGTGTGGCGGAGGCTCGGATCCGAGCACGCAGAAGCTGTGCTTGTGGACGATGCCACCGTTGGCGCTTACCAGCGCCGTGCCCCTGCCGTGTTCCCGGAGGGCGTCGACCGTCGCTGCCAGCGCGTGGGTCACCGGGTTGTTCCACGGCCCACCGGCGAAGCACAGACCGCCCCAGGTGGTCAGCGAGCGGTCGGTGGCGATGCCCAGCTCGGCGGCGGCCAGCTGCACCGCCGACGGAAAACAGGAGTACAGGTCGACGAAGTCGAGTTCGTCGACCGCCACGCCGGCCAGGTCGAGGGCCCTGCCCCCGGCGATCCTCATGGCGGGTGAGCCGGTGAACGAGGAGCGCTCGGAGGCCAGCCGATCGACGGCGTCGGTTCCGGCGTGGATGAACACCCAACGGTCGGTGGGGATCCCGGCGGCGGCGGCCGCCGCCGCGGAGGCGACGACGACCGAGGCGCCCATGTCGACCTGTGAGTTGGAGACGAGGTGCTTGGTATAGGGCCACCCCACCCAGCGGTTGCCCGGGCCGGGGGTGACGATCTCGGCCGGGCTGTAGGCGGTGCGATCCCAGGCGTTGGGGTTGCCGGCCGCCACGGCGGCGTAACCGGCCCAGAGCCGCCCGATGTGAGCCTGGTGGTCGGCGATGCTGCGGCCGGCGGCGGCGCGCAGCGCGGTCTCGAACAGTGGGTACATCTGGGTGGGCAGGTACAGGGCGTGGGCCACTTCGGCCGGGTGGGCCATCTCCATCTCGACCGGGCCGACGACCTCGTCGGGCGCCAGGTCGCCCGGCTGGGTGCCCCAGTCGGGTTGAACACCCGCCCGCCGATGCTCCACGCGGGCCCGGCCGGCCTCACCCCCGGTGACGGCAGCCAGGTCGAGGTGCCCGGCTGCGATTGCGCGGGCGGCGGCGCCGAGCAGATAGTTGGGGGAGTGGCCCCCCATCGCGCAGGTGGCGGTGGTCGCCGAGCGGGCGCCGAGGGCGTCGGCGACCGGCCGGGCGGCATCGGCGTACCGCCAGGTGAGGGCGGGCACGGCGGCCAGCCACGCGATCGAAGCGCCCAGCGAGCCCGGTGAATCGGCGCCGGTGTCCGCCAGCGCGGTGCGCAGCGACTCGGTCATCAGCTGCACCGGCGACAGCTCCGGCGCGCCCTCGTCGGTGCGTTGCACGTGCTGGCCGACGCCGACGAGCACCGGGGTGTGGGGGTCGATCCCGGGCGGGACGGGGAACGCTGCCATCGCCGTAGCGTGTCGCAGCGCCGCCGCCGGGCACAACCGGGGTGGTCACCGCCCGTGCTGCTGCGCTCGCCCCAGGCCCGGTTGTGCCCGTACGATGCAGCCATGCGTATTGCCGTTGGCGCCGATCACGCCGGGTTCGAACTGAAGCAAGGCCTCGCCGAGCTGCTGCGTGGCCTCGGCCACGAGGTGAACGACGTCGGGACCCACTCCGAGGAGCGTTGCGACTACCCGGACTTCGGGGCGGCGATCGGCAGGGCCGTCACGTCCGGGCAATCCGAACTGGGCGTCGGCGTGTGCGGCTCGGGCATCGGCATCGCCATCGCGGCCAACAAGGTCGCCGGCGTTCGTGCGGCCACGGTGCACGACGTCACCTCGGCCCGTCTGGCCCGTGAGCACAACGACGCCAACGTGTTCTGCATCGGCTCCCGCCTGGTCGGTCACCAGGTGGCCGTCGAGGCCCTGGAGGCGTTTCTGACCGCCGAGTTTCAGGGCGGACGACACAGCGCCCGGGTGGCCAAGCTCGACGAGCTGCCCGGCTGACGCCGCGCCCAGTTTCGAACCATTCGTACATTTCAAACAAGGAGCACCACGACGTGGGATGGCCCTCAAGCCCAGATACCGAGATCGAGCAGCTGCTGGCCGCCGAGCTCGATCGCCAGCAGACCGGCCTGCAGCTGATCGCATCGGAGAACTTTGCGTCGCCGGCTGTGATGGCGGCCACCGGCACGGTGCTGACCAACAAGTACTCCGAGGGTTACCCGAAGAAGCGCTATTACGGCGGTAACGCGATCGTCGACGACATCGAGGACCTGGCTCGCGACCGGGTGTGCGCGCTCTTCGGCGCCGAGCACGCCAACGTGCAGCCCCACTCGGGTGCCAACGCCAACGTGGCGGTGTACCTGGCGATGCTCCAGGCGGGTGACACCGTGCTGGGCATGAGCCTGGACCACGGCGGCCACCTCACCCACGGCAGCCCGGTCAACATCTCCGGGTTGTTCTACAACTTCGTCGGGTACGGGTTGACGCCCTCCGACGAGCGCATCGACTACGACGCGGTTCGCGACCTGGCCCTCGAGCACCGGCCCAAGATGATCGTCGCCGGCGCCACCGCCTACCCCCGGCAGATCGATCCTCAGATCTTCCGCGACATCGCCGACGAGGTCGGGGCGCTGTTCATGTTTGACGCTGCCCACATCGCCGGGCTGATCGCTGCGGGCGTCCATCCCAACCCGGTCCCGGTGGCCGACATCGTCACCTTCACCACCCACAAGACGCTGCGGGGGCCCCGAGGCGGCACGATCCTGTGCCGCGAGGAGTACGCCAAGGCGATCGACAAGGCGATCTTCCCCGGCCTTCAGGGTGGGCCGCTCGAGCACGTGATCGCCGCCAAGGCGGTCGCCTTCCGGGAGGCGGCCGACCCCAGCTTTGCCGACTATGGCGCCGCCATCGTCGCCAACGCCGAAGCGCTGGCCGAGGCGCTGGCCAAGCAGGGCTTCCGCCTGGTGTCGGGCGGCACCGACAACCACCTGTTGCTGGTCGACCTGCGCCCCTTCGACGCCGAGCTGACCGGCAAGGTGGCCCAGGCGTCGCTCGACGCGGCGGGCATCACGCTGAACAAGAACACCGTGCCCGACGACCCCCGTTCGCCGTTCGTCACCAGCGGCGTGCGCATCGGCACCCCGGCGGTCACCACCCAGGGGATGGGCACCGACGAGATGCCCGAGATCGCCGAGCTGATCGCCGCCGTGCTGTCGGCGCCCGAGGACGAGGCGGTCCAGGCCGAGGTTGCCGAACGCACCGCCGCGCTGTGTGCCCGCTTTCCCGTGTACCCGGGCCTTATTGGGTGACGCTGGGTCCCCGGGTGAGACGCGTCGGGGTGAGCTGAGTGCTCGCCTACCTGGTCGTGCTGGCGGTCGCCTTCGGGGTGACCGCCGCCACCGTGCCCCTCGTGCGACGGTTCTGCCTGCGGGTGGGGCTGGTGTACGAGCCCAACGAGCGGACGGTGCACACCGCCCCGATGCCGGCCCTCGGCGGGCTGGCGATGTTCATCGGTTTTGCGGTGGCGCTCGGCGTGTCCACGCTGCTCGGCCGCTTCGAGTCGACGCTGTCGGGCACCGAGATGGCCGGTGCCGCACTGTGCTGCGCCGTCGCCTTCGCCACCGGGCTGACCGACGACGTCCGCACGCTGTCGGCGCCCGCCAAGGTGGCCGGGCTGGTGCTGGCCGGGTCGGTGCTGTCGCTGTCGGGCCTGAGCCTGCTGTTCTTCCGGGTGCCGTTTTTCGATCTGCTGGTGCTGTCGCCTGACCTGTCCGCGCTGCTGACCGTCGTCTGGGTCGTCGGCATGGCCAACGCGATCAACCTGATCGACGGGCTGGACGGGCTGGCCGCCGGCATCACCGCCATCGCCGCTGCGGCGTTCCTCGCCTATTCGTTCGCACTGTCACGCAACGGCGTGCTCGACCCGGGCAACGTCGGCCCGCTGATCGCCGTGATCGTGCTCGGTGTGTGCCTTGGGTTTCTGCCCTACAACGTGCATCCGGCCAGGATCATCATGGGTGACGGCGGGGCGCTGTTCCTCGGTGCGGCGATGGCCACGGCCACGATCTCGGTCGGCGGCAACTCCGACGACCCGTTCTCCGGCCAGGCCTGGTTCTTCTTCGCCCCGTTGCTCGTGCCGCTGTTCATCCTCGGCGTGCCGATCATCGACACCGTGTTCTCGATCGTGCGCCGGACCGTGGGCCGGAGCGGGGTGTCGGTCGCCGACCGCAAGCACCTCCATCACCGCCTGGTCGACCTGGGCCATGGGCACCGCCGGGCCGTGTTCATCCTGTGGGGATGGACCGCCTTGCTGTCCGGTTTTGTGCTCATCCCGGTGTTCACGGGTCGGGGCGATGCGATCGTGCCGATCGGCGTGGCCGCCCTGCTGCTGGCGCTGTTCAGCGTGCTGGGGCCATCGGCCTCGCTGCGTTGGGAACGGCGCCGCAACGGCCCGCAAGTTCCCGCCGAGCCGGCGATTCAGTCGCCATCGGGGGACGCAACGGTCGACGACGCCCACCATGTCGACGCCGGGCGACCGGACGACGCGCTGGCGCCCTGGTTCACTGTGGCGGTTGGCTCACCGTGGCGAAACAGCCAGGCCATGGTGCAGCGCATGGCCGACGGCGTCGTCGACCTCCTCGTAGGCGGCGACGCTCGCCCGGGTGATCGCCACGTTGTAGAAGCCGTGGATCAGCTCGTCGAAGCACCGCGACATGACCGGCACCCCGGCGTCGGCGAGACGGGCGGCGTAGGCCTGGCCCTCGTCGCGCAGCGGATCGAACCCGGCGGTGAACACCAACGCCGGCGCCACCCCCGCCAGGTCGGCGTACAGCGGCGAGGCGGCCGGATCCCGCCAGCGCCCGGAATCGGCCAGGTAGGTCCCCCGAAACCACTCCATGGACTCCCTGGTCAGGAGGAACCCGTCGGCGAACGTGTCGATCGAGTTCAGCGACATCGTGAAGTCGGTGGCCGGGTAGATGAGCGCCTGCAGTGCCGGCGCCCGCAGGCCCTGGTCGCGGGCGGCGAGGGCGACCAGCGCCGCCAGGTTGCCGCCCGCCGAGTCGCCCATCAGGGCGATCGCTCCGGCGTCGACACCCAGTTCGACCGCGTGCTCGGACAGCCATGCGTAGGCGGCCAGGCAGTCCTCGACGGCGGCGGGGTAGGGGGCCTCTGGGGCCAGGCGGTAGTCGACCGACATGACGACGGCGCCCGAGCGGGCGGCGAGCACCCGGCAGGGTCCGTCATGGGTGTCGAGGTCGCCGATCACCCACCCGCCGCCGTGGAAGAAACAGATCGCCGGTGGGCTCGGCTCGAGGTTGGCGTCGCGGTAGAACCGCACCCGCAGCGGTCCCGCCGGACCGGGCAGGTCACGCTCCCAGGAGTGCACGCTCTTCGGTCCTCGCGGCCCGAGGATCGCCGCCCGAACCATGTCGGCCCGCGCGGATTCGACGTCGCGGTTGTCCAGCGGGGAAACCCGGTCGGACAGCTTCAGCATCGCCTGCACCTCGGGGTCGAGGCGCCGGCCGTCTCGGACGATCTCGTCGCTGCGCCCGGAGATGGCGCCGAGCAGCGAGCGGGCGATCGATGCGACGGGGTGCAGACGTGAGGTGGAGCGCATCGATCCAGTCTTGCCCACCGGCGGGGAGTTGTCGTCAGCTCTGCAGGCTCGGGTGGCTGCCGGCCAGGGCGGCGGCGATGGTGCGGTTGACCTCATCGGCGGCCATCAGCGTGGCCCGGGTGATACCGATGTTGTAAAAGCCGTGGATGAGGTCGTCGAAGCACCGGTCGACGACGGGCACGCCGGCCTGCGCCATCAGGGCGGCGTAGGCGCGGCCCTCGTCGCGCAGCGGGTCGAACCCGGCGGTGAACACGAGGGCGGGGGCGACGCCGGTCGGGTCGGCAAACAGGGGGGAGACCGCCGGGTCGCGCCAGGCGCCGGAGTCGGGCAGGTAGAGGTTGCGGAACCAGCGGATCGACTCGCTGGTGAGCATGAACCCCTCGGAAAAGGTGTCGATCGACGGCTGGCCCATGGTGAAGTCGCAGCCGGGATAGATGAGCACCTGCAGTGCCGGTGCCCGCAGGCCCTGGTCGCGGGCGGCCAACGCCACCAGCGCCGCCAGGTTGCCGCCGGCCGAGTCGCCCATGACCGCCAGCCGGTCGGCGTCCACGCCCAGCTCGCCCGCATGCTTCGTCAACCAGGCGTAGGCGGCCACGCAGTCCTCGACAGCGGCGGGGTAGGGCGCCTCGGGCGCCAGCCGATAGTCGACCGCCATCACGACGGCGCCGGTCCGCTGCGCCAGCACCCGGCAGGGTGGATCGTGGCTGTCGAGGTCGCCGACCACCCAGCCACCGCCGTGAAAGAAGCAGATGGCCGGTGCGCCGGGCTCGGTGTCGGCGTCACGATAGAACCGCACCCTCACCCGCACGTCGCCGGCGGGGCCCGGGATGTCCCGCTCCCAGGTGTGCACGCCGGGTGGCACGGGCGGGCCAACCATCACCGAGCGGCGGATGTCGATGCGCGCCCGGGCGACGTCCCGATCGTTGGTGGGGGCCACCTGCTTGGCCACGGCCAGCACCGCCCGCATCTCGGGGGCGAGGCGGCGGCCGTCGCGGACGATCTCGTCGCCCCGACGGGCGAGCAGGCCGATGAGCACCCGTGCGGCGCGTCCGACCGGATGCAGACGTGGGGTGGCGGTCACACCAACGGCGAGGTGTGCGTGTCGGCGCCGGCGCGCAGCAGGGTGCCGCTGCGCGCCCCGGTGTCGGCGTTGTCGACGACGGTCGACTCGCCGTTGACCCAGACCTCGACGATCCCCTCAGCGTCGGCGAAGAGCCGCTCGGTGTCGCCGGGCAGGTCCGAACGCATCGTGATCGGGCCCGAATCGACCGTGGCCGGGTCGAACAGCACCAGGTCGGCGTGGTTGCCCACCTCGATCGTGCCCCGGTCGGTCAGCCCGAACAGGCGGGCGGGCACCTGGGTCATCATCTGCACCGCCCGTTCCACGCTGACCAGGCGCTTGCCGCGCAACGTGTCGCCCAGGAACTTGGTCGGGTAATTGGAGCCGAGCATGCGGTCGAGGTGGGCCCCGGCGTCCGAGCCGCCCAGCATGGCGCCGTCGCCGTCCCACACCTGGCGGCGCAGCTCCCAGGAGGCGTCGTCGTCGTCGGTGGGCAGCGGCCACAGGATCGTCTGGAAGTCGTCGGCCAACACGATGTCGACCAGCGTGTCGAAGGGATCCTGGCCCCGTTCGGCGGCGATGTCCTCGACCACACGGCCCTTCAGGCCCTCGTTGGCCTCCGAGAAGGTGTCGCCGATCTCGAAGCGGGCGAAGGTGGTCAGCCGGGACAGCGCCCCGGTCTCGGAGGCGGCCAGCTCGGCGAGCAGGTGGCGAACCCCGCTCTGGGCCAGGTACTCCTTCTTCTGATCGAGGGGCAGGCCCATGATGTGCTTCCAGCCCGGCAACAGCCACAGGCCGCAGTGGGTGCCAAAGCTCTGGGTCATGCCGGGCAGGGTGGGCATGGTGAGTGCGACGACGGCATGGCCCTCCTCGGCGGCGCGAGCGCCGACCTCCAGCTGGTGCAGGTACTCGTCGGGCTTGCGGGAGTCGACGGTGAGCACGTTCCAGTTGAGGGGCCGCTTGCCCACCCGGGCCATCTCGAGGATGTAGTCCTCCTCCTCCTCGGTGTAGCCGTTGAGACAGCCGTCCATGACGAACTCGAGCGAGGTGCCCTCGTACTCCGAGACGACGGCGGTCAGCGTGAGCACCTCGTCGCGGTTGGCGAAGCGCGACGTCACCGGCACGCCGTCGCCGTCGGAGTGGGTGAAGGACAGCGACGTGGAGAAGCCCATCCCGCCGGCCTCGATCGAGCTGCGCAGCAGCTGGGCCATCGCCTCGATCTCCTCGGCTGTGGCCTCGCGCTGGCCATCGGCGCCGACGACGTACCGGCGCAGCGCCGAGTGGCCGACCAGAAACCCGGCGTTGATCGCCATGGCACCGTCGAGGCGGTCGAGGAAATCGCCGAAGCTCTCCCATCCCCAGTCGAGGCCCAGCTCGAGGGCCTCGAGGGGCATGCCCTCCACCTTGGCCATCATGCGAGCCACATAATCGCCGTCGCCGGGCTGCAGCGGGGCAAGGGTGAAGCCGCAGTTGCCGCCGACGATCGTGGTCACGCCGTGCAGGTTGGACGGCGAGGCGGTGGGATCCCAGTGCAGTTGGGCGTCGTAATGGGTGTGGGGATCGATGAACCCCGGGGCCAGCATCAGCCCGGTGCCGTCCACCTCGCGGTCACCGGCTTCGCCGACCTCACCGATGGCGCTGATGCGCCCGTCGGTCACCGCAACGTCGGCCGTCCGGGGCTCGTCGCCCGTTCCGTCGACGATGAGCGCTCCTCGAATCACCAGGTCTGCCATCAGCCGTTCCTCCGAGATCGAAAATCTGACGCCTCGTCAGATTCTGGCACAGTCACCGCCGACGATCCCGCCCGGTGCCCCATGGGATGGCCCGACGGGGAGGGCGACGTGCCATCATGGCGACGGTCACCGGGGGTCGAGGGTGATTTCACGGGGCGGGATCGGTGCGAACGATGACCGCTCAGCGTGGAATCTTGCGCGCGGCGTTCGGTGCTGCTGCACTGTCTGTGTCGGAGGTCACCGGCGCTGTTCGTACGAGGAGGGCATATGAGCCGAGCATCGAAGTCGAACCGAACGGCGCGTTCGACGTTGCTGCTGGCGATGGTCTCGCTGCTGCTCGTCGCCGTCAGCTGCGGTGCCAAGGGTTCGTCGATGGGTGAGGGCGGCGGCGACTCGGGTGGCGGTCAAAGCGCCGACGGGGGTGGCTCGGAAAGCGGCGGCGCAGCCAGTGCCGAGGACGCCAACTTCGGCTCGATCGAGTCCCCGTGTGGGCCGGGCGAGGGCAAGGTCGAGGAATCCGAGGCCGGTCTGGGCACCGACAAGCTCTACATCGGCGTCCCCAACGACCGGGGGGCCGACGTGCGCCCCGGCCTGCTGCGCGAGCTGTGGGACGCCTCCAACGCCTACGTCGACTGGTGCAACGCCCAGGGCGGCATCGCCGGCCTGCAGATCGAGGTGGTCGACCTGGACGGCAAGCTGTTCGATGTGAAGCAGTGGATCCCCACCGCCTGCGACGACACCTTCATGACGGTCGGCGGCGGGTCCACGTTCGACGACCTGCAGGTCGAGGGCTCGCCCAGCCTGAAGGAGTGCGGCCAGCTGGACATGCCCGGCTTCACGGTCACCAAGGCCAAGGCCGACGCCACCGATACGTACATCGCCGCGGTCCCCAACCCGGCGAATGTCCGGCCCGCCTCGCTGTTCAGCTACCTGGCGAAGGCCTACCCGAAGGAATCCGGGGACATTTCCATCGCCTACGGCGACCTGGACTCGATCCGGTTCGTCAAGGATCAGACCGTGGCGGTGCTCGAGAAGCTCGGCAAGCCGTTTAAGGTCGGCGACGAGGTGGCCTATGCGGTCCAGGGCCAGGACTTCAAGCTCACCTCCCAGAGCGTCAAGAGCTCGGGTGCCACGATGACCAGCTTCATCGGTGAGCCGGGCAACTCGGGGCTGTTCCTCAGCTCGCTGAAGGAGGACGGGGTGGACATCCCGATGTTCGCCGAGGCCAACCAGTACGACCCGGTGCTCCTCGAAAAGGGCTCGAACCCGCTGGGAGACGTGCTGATCCGAATTCCCCACCCGCCGTTCGAGGAGGCCGACGACTACCCGGCGATCCAGAAGTTCGAGGAGCTGATGGACGCCCGCAAGGAGGTGGACCCCAAGGCGAAGACCGCTGCGCTGGGCATCCAGTCGATGTCGTCGTGGTTGCTCTTCACCGAGGCGGCCACCGCCTGCGCCGAGTCCGACGACCACATCATCAGCCGCGAGTGCGTCCGCAAGGAGGTGGAGAACATCGGTGAGTGGACCGGCGGTGGCCTCCACTCGCCGGGCAACCCGGGTAAGAACACGCCGTCGGACTGCGTCATCGTGATGACGATCGACGGCGACAAGTTCGCCCGGAAGTTCCCCGAGGTCGGCAGCAAGGATGCCAACGAGGACGGCTACTACTGCCCCGAGAAGAACTCCACCGTCGAGATCGATGTGGACTGAGTGAGCCGACCGATGAGAGAGATCGCCCGGCGATGAACACCGTGTCGCTGCTGGCCCAGACGCCCAACCTGTGGAACCAGTTCCTCACCGCCACGGTGGCCGGGCTGGTGACCGCCGCCCTGTATGCGATCGCCGCCTCCGGGCTGGTCGTCACCTACACCACCTCGGGGGTGTTCAACTTCGCCCACGGGGCGTTCGGCATGATGGCGGCGTTCACCTACTGGCAGTTCACCGAGGCCTGGGGGCTGCCCACCTGGCTGGCCCTGCTGCTGGTGGTCGGCGTGGTCGCCCCGATTTTCGGCTCGATCGTCGAGCGAGGGTTGATGCGCGGCCTGGAGGGCACCTCCGAGCTGATCAAGATGGTGGTCACGGTCAGCCTGCTGCTGGCGTTGATCGGCCTGGCGCCGATCATCTGGGACCCGACCGTCGGGCGATCGGTGCCCGAGTTCTTTGCCGGTACGCCACCGGTGACGATCGCCGGCGTCGGTGTCAGCATCCACCGCATCATCATTTTCGGCTCGGCGATCCTGGTGGCGATCGGGTTGCGCCTGTTCCTGTACAACACCCGAACCGGCATCGCGATGCGGGCGGTGGTCGACGACCGCTCGCTCGCCAAGCTGAACGGTGCCCGTCCAGGGCTGACGTCGATGGCATCATGGGGCCTCGGCGCCGGCCTGGCCGCGCTGGCCGGGGTGCTCGGCGCCCCGATCAGCACGCTGGAGGCGGTCACCCTCACGCTGCTGGTGTTCAACGCCTACGCCGCACCGGTGATGGGCCGGCTCAAGTCGGTGCCGCTCACCTTCCTCGGCGCCATCGTGCTGGGCCTGGCCCAGAGCTACGTCTCCAGCTTCGTCAAGGCGGGCGACTCCAACGTGCTCGAGCGGGCGATGTCCAGCTTCGAGCGCACGACGGGCTGGACGCTGGCCAACCTGCAGACCGCCATGCCCGCGATCGTGCTGTTCATCGTCATGTTGTTCATCCGGCCCGACCGCCAACGCAGCCACAGCCTGTCGACCACCCGCGACCAGTTTCGCGTCCCGACCTGGCGGGTCACGCTGATCGGGGCGGTGCTGTTCCCGTTGGCCACGGTCATGTTGACCGTCATCGTGCCCGACACGTTTCAGCTCTCGCTGGCCGGCGGCTACGCCCTGGCGCTGGTCACCCTGTCGCTGGTGCCGCTCGCCGGCTATTCCGGCCAGATCTCGCTTGCCCAGATGAGCTTCGCCGGCATCGGCGCCGTCGTCATGGGCAATGTCGGCGTCAACAATCCGATCCTGGGCGTCGTCGCCGCCGTTGCGGTCACTGCGGTGGTCGGCGCTCTGGTGTCGCTGCCCGCCCTGCGGCTTTCCGGCATCTACCTGGCGCTGCTGACCGCATCGTTTGCGCTGATGTTGTCCAAGCTGGTGCTGTCCCAACAGAAGGTGATGCCCCAAGGCAACCTGGCCGTTCCCGCCCTGAGCGATGCGTGGAACACCGCCACCGCCCGCATCATCGTCTCGGCGGTGGCCTTCACCCTGGTCGGCATCGTCGTCGTCGCCGTCCGACGATCGGGCTTCGGACGTCGCCTGGTGGCGATGAAGGACTCGCCGGCCGCATGCGCCACCTTGGGTCTCAACCTGACCAAGACCAACCTTTCCGTCTTTGCGCTGTCGGCGGGCATCGCCGGCCTGGGGGGCGCTTTGCTCGCCGGCTCGGTCCGGGTCGACCAGTTCTCCTTCGAGAACAGCCTGGCGGTCACGATGCTTGCGGTGGTCGGTGGCGTCGGACTGATCGGTGGTGCCTTCTTCGGCGGCATGTTGCTCGGTGGTTTCCAATCGATCCTCGGGCCGATCTTCAAGTCCAACGCCTTCGGCTACTTCTCGGCCTTCAGCATCTCGATCGCCAAGCTCACCACCTTTGCCCCCGGCCTGATGGGCATCAGCCTGGGCCAGAACCCCAGCGGAGCGATGAGCCAGGTCGGCGCCGGATTCCGTGCGGTCGGCGACCGTACCGAGGCGCTGATCGCCAGCGTGCTCGGGGTCGTCGCCATCTGGACGCTGGCCGCCGGTGGCGTCATCTCCGGATGGCAGTTCACCGCCGGGGTCGTCGTCTGGGTGTTTGCGGTGACGCCGCTCACCCCGCTGCTGTTCGAAGGCCCGCATCCGTCCCAGCGGGTGCCGCTGATGCTCGGCGGAGCGGTGGCGACGGTGATCGCCGTGGCCGTGCCGGTCGCATCGATCACCGAGAGCAACGGCTGGCGGGTGGTCATGATCGTCGCCTTCGCCGGTGTGGTCGGCGCCGTGCTGGCGCGCATCTACGGCCCGCTCACCGAGGAGGACACCCGCGTGGCGCCCTCGCCCGACCTGATCGGGGTGCACACAGGATTTAACCGAGGGGACATCATCGAAGCCGACGCCGAGATCGGGCTGACCGACCAGGAACTGGACGCCTCCCGAGAGGCGGCGCTCGCCGGTCGGGGGGCTGCATCATGAGCCTGCTCGAGGCCCGCAACATTTCCGTGCGTTTCGGCGGCAACCTGGCGGTCAGCGAGGTCGACCTCGACGTCGATGCCGGCCAGATCGTTGGTCTGATCGGGCCTAACGGTGCGGGGAAGACGACGACATTCAACGCGTTGACCGGCATGTTGACCCCCACGTCGGGTTCGGTCTCGCTCGACGGAAGAAACATGACCGGCTGGCCCACCTTTCGCCGGGCCCAGCACGGCTTGGCGCGCACTTTTCAGCGGCTGGAGGTGTTCACCTCGCTCACCGTGCGCGAGAACATCCAGATGGCGGCCGAGCTGCGATCCCGGGACACTGCCGAACAGGTGGACGAGATCCTCGAACTGGTCGGGCTCACCGAGATCGCCAACGACAGCGCCAGCGCCATTTCCACCGGCATGGCCCGCCTGCTGGAGGTCGGCCGGGCGCTGGCCACCCAGCCCAAGGTATTACTGCTCGATGAGCCCGCATCGGGACAGGACGAGTCCGAGACCGAGCGCTTCGGCGAGTTCCTCCTCGAGTTGGCCGCCGACGGCCTGGCGATCCTGATGGTCGAACACGACGTGCCGCTGGTGATGCGGGTCTGCGGGCAGATCGTCGTGTTGGACTTCGGCCAGGTGATCGCCCGCGGCACGCCGGAGGAGATCCAGGCCGACGAGGCCGTGCTCGACGCCTACCTGGGCTCGGCGACCGGGGAGGTCGGATGATGACGACACCGGCTGGGAACCCCACTGGACCGGAGCCGATCGAGATGGTCGAGCCCATCATCGAGCTGCAGGGCATCCGCGCCGCCTATGGCTCGATCGAGGTGCTTCACGGCGTCGACCTGTCGGTTCGACCCGGTGAGGTGTATGCCCTGCTCGGGCCCAACGGCGCCGGGAAGACGACCACGCTCAAGGTGCTGAGCGCGTTGATGCCGCCGACCGCCGGCAAGGTGATCATCGCCGGGCGTGACGTCACCGGCTCGCGGGCCGAGGACCTGGCCCGTGCGGGGCTGGCGATGATTCCCGAAGGGACGGGCATCTTCCCCAACCTCACCGTTCGGGAGAACCTGCGGATGGCCACGTTCACCGGGAAGAAGTTGTCCGAGCTCGAAGAGGCGGCCTACGGACGCTTCAAACGCCTCGGCGAGCGTCGGGGTCAGGTCGCCGGCACGATGTCGGGCGGCGAGCAGCAGATGCTGGCGATGGCTCGGGGCCTGGCCACCGACCCGGCTGTGCTGATCCTCGACGAGCTGTCGATGGGCCTGGCACCGCTGATCGTCGAGGAGCTCTACGGCGTCGTCGCCGCCATCGCCGAAGGTGGGGTGTCGATCGTGGTCGTCGAACAGTTCGCCCGAACGGTGCTCGGCGTCTCGGACCGGGCCGCCATCATGGTGCACGGAAAGATCCGCGCGGTCGGCGAGCCGGCCGCGATCGAGGCGGAGTTGTCAAGTGCCTACCTCGGTGGGCAGTGATCGAAACCAGGAGAGAAGACAACATGGCACAACAGGATTCAGGCCGCTCCGAGGCGGCCGATGCCGGCACGGTCCCCGGACAGCCGAGTGGGGGAGCCGACGGCGCATCCTCGATGGGGCCCCGCGCCGAGGAGTTCACCAGGGAGATCTCCCAGCTGAAGCTCTCGGGCTCCTCGGCCGACACCGAGGCCCGGGCGTTGAAGCTGGGGATAGCGGGCCTGGTGATCCCGATCGTCATGGCGATCGTCGGCATCTTGTTGGTGATGTCGACGTCGGACGCTGCCGACCAGCGGGCCTACGCCTCACAGACGTTCTGGCTGGGCAACATCATCGTGATCGTCGGTGCGGCACTGTTCATCCGTTACTCGCTCGGCCGCTACCTGCGGTTCTGGATGATCCGCTTGATCCACGAGCAGCGCGCCCAGACCGACCGGGTCGTCGAGGCGCTCGATCGCATGTCGGCCCGCAACGACTAGGTTCTGAACAGTCTCCAACCTGCTTTACCGGGCGGGTGCGGCGCGTCAACTTGTGTGCCTAGCGTTGGTTTCCTAGAGTTCGTGCACGGATTCACGAGCTGAATCCATGCGGTTTTCCGGCCCCATTGGTCCGGTCGGCGCACCCGTGCCGTCGCCTCCGTCCCGCACCCCCCCGTGCGCCGTCCGATCCAAGGTGAGTAGTCCTTCCGTGTCGTTCCTCCAGGTGACTCCCAAGGTCACGCCGTCCAGCGGCGCATCGGCACCGTCCGGCGCGCGCTGGAGCGAGCAGATGGACCGCGGCCACGGTGGATACCTTTTGGTTATCGCCCCGGCGTTGTTCGCCACGCTGGGATGGTGGCTCGACGGAATCCTCGGCTGGGCCCCGATCCTCATGATCGTCGGTGGCGTCTACGGCCTCGGCGGTGCGCTCTACAAGGTGATCAACTCGTATCGAACCGAGATGGTCGCCGCCGGCGTTGCCCGCAGTTCGGCCCGTTCCGGCGCCAGCGTCGATGTGGTTGTCGCCAAGCCCGAGGTTTCGGCGTGAGCGACAACACTTCCAACGGCCTGATGACCCGCCTGGAGGGCCCATCGCCCGCCATGGAGGTCGCTGTCGACCTGCTGCGTCGGGCGCTGATCTGGGCGCCGATCGCACTGTTCGGCTCCGCTGCCATCTGGGGCACGAACGGCGCGATCTCCGCAGCGGTGGCGCTGGGCCTGGTCGTCGTCAACTTCCTGCTGTCCGCCTGGATGCTGCAGGTCGGCGGCCGTATCTCGATCGCCGTCATGGCCGGTGCGGCGCTGTTCGGCTATCTCCTCCGGTTGGGCCTGATCCTCGTCGTCGTCCTGTTGGTCAAGGATCAGGGTTGGCTGGACCCGGTCGCCTTCGGCATCGTGTTGATCGTGACCCACCTCGGGCTGTTGTTCTGGGAGCTGCGTTACGTCTCCGGCTCGATGGCCTACCCGGGCATCAAACCCCGCCCCGGAAAGTCCCCGGCACAGGTCACGGTGCACGCCTTCGACCCGGCAGCCGACTCGGTCTCCGGCACCTCAGCTACACCGCCCGCCGCTACACCCGCCACCGACACACCCCCCACCGCCAGTCCCGTCGACCCCGAGCAGTCCGTCACCGCGACGTCCTGAACCTAGGAGCCACTACCCGTGTTCGCGCTTGAGTTTCCATCGATCGAAGAAATCGTCGTCTGGCCTGATTGGTTCGGCGAAGGCACCTTCTTCGCGTTCAACAAGATTGCGTTCATCTCGCTGCTCGCCGTGATCATCCCGACGGTGCTGTTTTGGCTCGCCGCCAGGAAGGGCGCCAAGAATCCGGTGCCACGCGGCGTGCAGAACGTCGTCGAGTCCTCGGTCGACTTCGTCGAGAAGCAGATCGTCCTGCCGACGATCGGCCCCGACGGCATGCGCTACCTGCCGATGCTCACGGCGATGTTCTTCTTCATCTTCATCGGCAACATCTTCGAGGTCATCCCCACCTCCCACATGCCCGCCAACGCCCGCATGGCCAACCCGCTCGTGCTGGCCATGGTGACCTGGGCGATGTTCATCGGCGTCGGCGTCAAGCACAACGGCCTGAAGTACTTCAAGGACGCACTGTTCCCCCCGGGCGTGCCCAAGGCGCTCTACCTCCTGGTGACGCCGATCGAGTTCATCTCCACCTTCCTGGTGCGGCCCTTCTCCCTGGCGGTGCGGCTCTTCGCCAACATGCTCGCCGGCCACATCCTGTTGGTCACCTTCTCGGTGCTCACCCTGTCGCTGCTGCTCGCCGAGACGATGCAGTTCGCCCTGGTGCCGCTGTCGATCGCCCCGTTCTTCGGGCTGGTCGCCTTCACCGCCTTCGAGATCATGGTGTCCTTCCTGCAGGCCTACATCTTCGCCCTGCTCGCCGGCGTGTACATCGGCGGCGCACTGCACCCGGCCCACTGATCGGTTCGGCCACGAGGGCCGCTGATCACCACCCCGGCCGGCCACCAGGCCACCGGATCCCCGTTTCGTTCCAACCACAGATGTTGTTTCCGCACAGCGGAGACACAACAAATGGGCCTCAGGCCCCACCGACAAGGAGAACACCCAGATGAGCGTTCTGTCCCAGGCAGCACACCACGCAATCGAAATCGCCCAGCAGGGTTACCCGGAGGGCACCACCCCCGATGAGGCCAAGTCCATCGCCGGTGCGACCGGTGCAGGTGCGGCCTACGGCCTCGCCGCCATCGGCCCCGGCATCGGCATCGGCTACCTGGTCGGCCAGGCCGTCCAGGCCATCGCCCGTCAGCCCGAGGCCGCCGGCCAGGTGCAGACCACGATGTTCCTCGGCATCGCCTTCACCGAAGCCCTCGCACTGATCGGCTTCGTTGTGTTCATTCTCCTCAAGTTCGTCTGAGGACCACCCGCGTTCCGGCCCCGCCGGAACGCCTCGTCGATCACCACGTGAGGAGTACCTGAATGCTGGCAACCATCCTGTCCCTGGCCGCCGAAGGCGGCGAGGAAGCTGCGGAGACGGTCAACCCGGTCCTGCCGACCGGCCCTGAGCTTTTCTGGGGAGCGCTGTTTTTTGCGGCGCTGTGGATCCTGATGCGGTACGTGCTGCTGCCACCCGTGCGCGCCGTGATGCGCCAGCGCGACGAGCAGCGCCTGGCCGACGAGGAGGGAACGGAGCGGGCCAAGGTGGAGGCCGAGAAGGTGCGCCGTGACTACGACGCCACCCTGGCCGAGGCCCGGACGCAGGCGTCGGCCACCGTCGACGAGGCCCGTGCACGGGGCGAGGCCCGCCGGGCCGAGCTGACCGCCGCCGCCGAATCCGACGCCGCCGAGATCCGTTCGGCTGCGCTGGCCGAGCTGAATGCCGAGCGGGCCGAGGCCCTGTCCGGCGCCCGTACCCAGGTGGCCGAGCTCGCCGGTACGGCAGCGTCCAAGGTGCTCGGACGCACCGTCGATCCGGCGGTCGCCCAGCGCATCGCCGAGACCTACCTCGCACCTTCTGAGAACTGAGGATTGGAATGACCCAACTCGCATTGCTGCTCGCCTCCGAAGGCAACGGCTACTGGCTTCCCCACGACATCGGAGAGGTGTTCGGCGGTTCGGCCGCGTTCTTCATCGTCGTCGGCATCATCTGGTGGAAGGCCGGCCCTGCGATCAAGGGGGCAATGGCCAAGCGCACCGACGGGATCCAACAGGATCTCGACCAGGCTGCGGAGACCCGTCAGGGCGCCGAGGCCGAACGGGACCAGATCAAGTCGGCACTCGCCGACCGCGAGCGTGAGGTGGCCCGTATCCACGCCGACGCCGAAGCGACCGCCGCCAAGGTGGAGGCCGACCTGATCGCCAAGGGCGAGTCCGAGGCCAAGGCGATCCGTCACCGCGGTGGCGGCGACGTCGAGATCGCCCGCCGTCAGGCCCGCGCCGACATCCAGGCCGAGCTGGCCCGCCTGTCGCTCGGTGCCGCCGAGGCCGTCGTCGGCGAGTCGCTCGACGACGCCGCTCAGGCCGACTTGATCGACCAGTACATCGCCCAATTGGGCGCCAGGTCCTAGGAGCACCACGTGAGCGACACCCGCACCGAGAACTACGCAGAAGCCCTGTTGGGCCTGGCCCGAGCCGAGGGAGCCGAGGCCGTCGTGGCCGACGAGCTCTACCGGGTGGCCCGCGAGATCGACAACAACGTCGAGCTCAGCACCACCCTCTCCGATCTCGCCCTGCCCGCCGACCGCCGCACCAAGGTGGTCACCGACGTGCTGGGCGGCAAGGTGGCACCGGCCACGCTGGCCGCCCTGGCCGCCGTCGTCGCCGCCGGGCGTGCCGACGAGCTGGGCGCCATCGCTCAGCAGCTGGCCGAGCGCACCGCCGGCGACGCCGGACAGGCGTTGACGACCATCCGCACCGCGGTGGCCCTCACCCCCGACCAGCAGCAGCGCCTGGCCGCCGCTCTCGAGGCGGCCGCCGGCCGCCCGATCGCCCCGAAGTTCCTCGTCGACCCCGACGTGGTCGGCGGTGTTCACGCCGAGATCGGTGATCAGGTCATCGACGGTACCGTCAGGTCCCGCTTGGCTCAGCTGCGCGAGCTGTTCTAAGGCACTGCCCCTGCGCCTCCCGGCGCACACCCGTCCGCCCCCGCCCACCCGCCAAGCCCGCCGCCCGCTAGAGCGCCAGCACAAGCACCGCAGCACCAGGAGACTCAGAAGTGACCCAGCTCTTTGATCCAGCCGAGATCACCAACGCCATTCGCAGCAACCTCGAAGGCTTCACGCCCGACCTGACCGAAAGCCAGGTCGGCCGGGTGACCGAGGTGGGCGATGGCATCGCCCGCATCGCCGGTCTGCCCAACTGCCCGGTCAACGCCCTCCTCGAGTTCGAGAGCGGCGTGCGCGGCCTGGCCCTCAACCTGGATGAGGACTCGATCGGTGCGGTGATCCTCGGCGAGGCCGACGAGGTCGCCGAGGGCGATGCCGTCCGCGCTTCGGGCGAGATCCTGTCGGTGCCGGTCGGCGACGGCATGCTCGGCCGGGTGGTGAACGCCCTGGGCGACCCGATCGACGGCAAGGGCCCGCTGACCAACGTCGTGCAGCGCCGCATGGAGATTCAGGCGCCGGGCATCACCGGCCGCCAGCCGGTGGGGGAGCCCCTGCAGACCGGCATCAAGTCGATCGACTCGTTGATCCCGATCGGCCGTGGCCAGCGCGAGCTGATCATCGGCGACCGCAAGACCGGCAAGACCACGGTTGCGGTCGACACGATCCTCAACCAGGCCGGCCTCGGCGTGAACTGCATCTACGTGGCGATCGGCCAGAAGGCCTCCACGGTCGCCCAGACCGTCGCCCGGCTCGAAGAGGCCGGCGCCATGGAGTACACGGTGGTCGTCGTGGCACCCGCCTCCGACCAGGCGCCGTTCAAGTACCTGGCCCCCTACGCCGGTTGTGCGATGGGCCAGCACTGGATGGACAACTCCGGCCACGCCCTGGCGATCTACGACGACCTGTCCAAGCAGGCCGAGGCCTACCGCCAGATGGCTTTGCTGCTGCGCCGCCCGCCGGGCCGCGAGGCCTACCCCGGCGACGTGTTCTACCTGCACAGCCGCCTGCTCGAGCGGGCGGCCAAGCTGTCCGACGAGCGCGGTGCGGGCAGCCTGACCGCCCTGCCGGTCATCGAGACCAAGGCCGGCGACGTGTCGGCCTACATCCCGACCAACGTGATCTCGATCACCGACGGACAGATCTTCCTGCAGGAGGACCTGTTCCGCTCGGGCGTGCGGCCCGCCATCGACGTGGGCATCTCGGTCAGCCGGGTGGGTTCCGCCGCCCAGATCAAGGCGATGAAGACCGCTGTCGGCACGCTCAAGTCCGACCTGCAGCAGTTCCGTGAGCTCGAGAGCTTCGCCGCTTTCGGCTCGGACCTCGACGCCGTGTCCAAGGCCCAGCTCGAGCGGGGCTACCGCCTCACCGAGCTGCTCAAGCAGGGCGTCGGCCAGCCGATGCCGGTCGAGGAGCAGGTGGTGGTGCTCTACGCCGGCACCCGCGGCCACCTCGACAACATTCCGGTCGAGTCGGTCGGCCGCTTCGCCGACGAGCTGCTCGAATACTTCCGTGCCCGCCATGGCCACATCCTCGATGGGGTCCGCAGCGACGGCAAGATCCCCGACGAGGATGCGCTCGAGGCCGCCATCGCCCGCTTTGCTAGCGAGTTCGATCCCGGTGCCGAGGGCGTCCACGAGCCCGACGCCGGGGAAAGTGGCGACCAGCACTCACGGGTGGTCGATTCCGACGTCACCCTGCCCGAAGAGGACGTCGATCGCGACGAGGCGACGTTCCAGCCTTCCAAGCGGGACGGCTGATCCATGGCAGGCGCACAGGAACGAGTGCTGCGACGCCGCATCGGCAGCGTCGGCAACACCAAAAAGATCACCAGGGCTATGGAGCTGATCTCGGCCACCCGGGTGACAAAGGCGCAGCAGCGGGCCCGCGAGGCCCGTCCCTATGCGACCGAGATCACCAAGGTGATTCAGGACCTGTCCGCGCAGGGCACCTCGGTCGACCACCCGCTGCTTCGCCAAAACGAGGACCCCAAGGTGGTCGGGGTGGTCGTGCTGGCCTCCGATCGAGGACTGGCGGGCGCCTACAACGCCTCGGTCATCCGCGCTGCGGAACGGGAGGTGCAGGCGGCCCGCTCCGAAGGCCGTGAGTACCGGCTGGTGTGCATTGGCAAGAAGTCCAGCTCGTACTTCCGCTTCCGCGGCTACACGATCGATGCCGAGTTCGAGGGCATCTCCGACACCCCGGTCTACAGCAACGCCCGCGAGGTGGCGGGCAAGGTGGCGGCGATGTTCCTCTCAGAGGGCGTCGAGCGCATCATGTTGGCCTACACCGAGTTCGTCAGCCTCGGCACCCAGAAGCCGCGGGTGCGTCGCTTCCTACCGCTGCAACCCAGCGAGGCGATCGCCGCGGCCGGCGACGCCCAGGCCCGAGCGGGATTCGAATTCGAGCCGGACGCCGCCGGGGTGCTCGAGGCACTGCTGCCCCGCTACGTCGAGAGCCGTCTGTTCTCGGCGCTGTTGGACGCCGCCGCCTCCGAGCACGCCAGCCGTCAGCGGGCGATGAAGTCGGCCACCGACAACGCCGAAGACATGATCCTGCGCCTGACCCGCAAGATGAACCAGGTGCGCCAGGACGCGATCACCACCGAGATCTCCGAGATCATCTCCGGTGCCGAGGCACTCAGCGACGACCAGGACGATGAAGGCGACACCGCCCATCACCTGGCCGCCCAGCACCTGTCCTTCGAGCACGTCGCTCACGAGCACTTCAACCACCCAACGCACCGCTAGTGCGTCGCCGACCGGCGACCCAGTGCACCCACCCAACACACCCTTCTCCCACGAACACCCAGGAGCCACGATGACCGCAACCGAGCCCCTCGCAACCGACAGCCCAGCCGACGACACCTCTGCAGGCGATCACCCGTCGGGCAGGATCGTCGCCATCGCCGGCCCCGTGGTCGACGTCGAGTTCCCCTCCGGGGCGATCCCCGAGATCAACACCGCCCTCGAGTTCGATCTCACCATCGGCGGTGACACCGAGGTGGTGACCGTCGTCGCCGAGGTGGCCCAGCAGATCGGCGAGGGCCGCGTGCGTGCGGTCGCCATGAAGCCGACCGACGGCCTGACCCGCGGCACCGAGGTGCGCAACACCGGTGGCCCGATCACCGTGCCCGTCGGCGACGCCGTCCTCGGCCACGTGTTCAACGTCATCGGTCAACCGCTCGACGTCGACTCGATCGAGGCGACCGACCGCTGGCCCATCCACCGCCAGCCGCCGGCCTTCGACACCCTTGAGCCGAAGGCCCAGATGTTCGAGACCGGCATCAAGGTGCTCGACCTTCTTACGCCTTACCTTCAAGGTGGCAAGATCGGTTTGTTCGGCGGTGCCGGCGTGGGCAAGACCGTGCTGATCACCGAGATGATCAACCGCGTGGCCTCCAACCACGGCGGCGTGTCCGTGTTCGCCGGGGTGGGCGAACGCACCCGTGAGGGCACCGACCTGCTGATCGAGATGGGCGAGACCATGCTGGGCGGTACCGACCAGTCGGTGCTGACCAAGGCCGCACTGTGCTTCGGTCAGATGGACGAGCCGCCGGGCGTGCGCCTGCGGGTTGCACTGTCGGCGCTGACGATGGCCGAGTACTTCCGCGACGTGCAGGGCCAGGACGTGCTGCTGTTCGTCGACAACATCTTCCGCTTCACCCAGGCGGGCATGGAGGTGTCCACGCTGCTGGGCCGCATGCCCTCCGCCGTGGGCTACCAGCCCACCCTGGCCGACGAGATGGGCGCCCTCCAGGAGCGCATCACCTCGACCGGCGGCAAGTCGATCACCTCGCTGCAGGCCGTGTACGTGCCTGCGGACGACTACACCGACCCGGCGCCGTTCACGTCGTTCACCCACTTCGACGGCACGACCGAGCTGAACCGCGACATCGCCGCCAAGGGCATCTACCCGGCGGTCGACCCGCTGGCGTCCACCTCGACCATCCTCGACCCGCAGGTGGTCGGCGATCGCCACTACAACGTGGCCCGTCAGGTGCAGGAGTCGCTGCAGCGCTACAACGAGCTGCAGGACATCATCGCCATCCTCGGCCTCGACGAGCTGTCCGAAGAGGACCGGGTGACGGTCGACCGGGCCCGCAAGATCGAGAAGTTCCTCTCCCAGCCGATGTTCGTCGCCGAGGTGTTTACCGGCCTGCCCGGTATCTTCACGCCGGTCGAGGAAACGATCGAGAGCTTCGAGATGCTGGTCAACGGCGACCTCGACCACCTGCCCGAGCAGGCGTTCCTCAACGTCGGTGGCGCCGAGGATGCCATGAAGAAGGCCGACGACCTGAAGAAGAACGGCTGATCATGGCGATGCAGGTCGAGCTGGTTTCGCCGGAGGCGATCGTGTGGTCGGGCGAGGCCAACATGGTGATCGCCCGCACCCTCGAGGGCGACGCCGCCTTCATGGAGGGCCACATCCCGATGATTGGGGCGTTGGCCACCGGCATCGTCCGGGTGATCGCCGATGGTGAGCCCGAGCGCCAGATCGCCGTGCACTCCGGCTTCGTCGAAGTGACCCCGACCGACGGCGGTGCCACCAAGGTGGCGGTGCTGTCCGACATGGCCGAGCTGGCCGAGGATGTCGATCTGGCCCGGGCCCAGGGCGCCAAGGATCGCGCCGAGGAGGCCCTGCGGGCCGACGCCGACGACGAGGTGGCCTCGGCCGCCCTGCGTCGCGCCGAGGTGCGCATCCTGGTCGCCGAGGCCGCTACCAAGCGCTAACTGCCAACCGGAAACACGAACTCTGCCGCTATCGCGCGCTCTACGACGTTCTAGCGACAGAGTTCGGTCGGTCAGCTGTCGGCCGTGCGGTGTGGGCACCCCGCGAGCCCGTCACTACGGTGGGTTGCATGGCCATCGAACTGATCACGACCGACGGAATCTTCGCGCTCGATGGGGGTGAGTGGGAGGTGACGAACAACATCTGGTTGGTCGGCGACGACCGAGAGGTGCTCGTCTTCGACGCAGCCCACGATCATCAGGCGATTGTCGATGCGGCGAACGGCCGCAAGGTTCGGGGCATCGTGTTGACCCACGGCCACAACGACCACATCAACGCCGCAGTGCCGCTGCGCGACGCCGTCGACGCCCCGATCTGGCTCCACGATGCCGACTCGATGCTGTGGGACGTCGTCTGGCCCGACGACTCGCCCGACCGTCAGCTGGCCGAAGGCGGGTCGTTCAAGGTGGCCGGCCACGAGCTGGGCGTGATGCACACGCCCGGGCACTCGCCTGGATGTTGCTGCTTCTACGACGCCGGCAGCGAGGTGGTGTTCACCGGGGACACGCTGTTCTGCGGTGGGCCCGGGGCGACCGGCCGCAGCTACTCGGACGAGCCGACGATCGTGGCGTCGATCCGAGACCGGCTGTTGGCGCTGCCCGACGACACCGTCGTGCACACCGGCCACGGCGAGTCGACCACGATCGGCGCCGAGCGAGCGGGCATCGAGGCCAAGGCTGCCGAGCTGGGGGTCTAGGCGAACTCGGCGTCTGAGCGCGTTGCGCTCCAGCTGCCGCTGATGAACGCTCGGTCAGACGGGTAGGCGAGATGGCGGACCTCGACCGCGTCGACCGGGAGGCCGGTACGGCGAGCGAACAACTCGGTACGATGGGACGCCAGTCACCGTGAGCGTCAGTTCGCCGCCCGCACGGCGCCAGTCCGAGGAGTTCCATGGCTACTACGCCCGCCACGCCCGAACGGGCGGACAGCGAACCGATGGACTTTGCCGAGTTTGGTTACGAATTTGCTCGCCTGGTGCTCGTGCCCGAGGTGATCGGCCCGCGGTTGGAGGCGTTGCTGCCCAAGGCGATCAAGGTGACCGAGCAGATCGCGGTCGTCAGGGCGTCGGTGCGGGGCTCCGCCACCGTCGGGTCGATCGAGGCGGTCGAGCAGGGCGCCGACGAGATGTCGACCGTTCGCCGCCACCGGGCCATGGTCGAGCTCAACCTCTCGCTTCGCTTGAACTTGGCGGTCAAGAAGGAGAGCTACACCGTCACCGGCCGATTTCCGCTGATGTTGACCAGCCGAGTGGAGCGCCCACTGGCGCTGGTCGTGGAGGTTGAGACCCCCGATCCGGCCGACATCGAGGTGGAGACCGACGGCGGGGGCAAGCTCAACCTGGCCGAGCGCGTCGGCAACCTGGACGACAGGATTCGAGGCCACGTGATCGCGATCATCGAGGACATGGTGGCGAAAACGGAGATGCACCGCCGTTTCGATGTGGTCGAGCTGGTTCACACAGCGCTGGCGGCGATGGGCGAACCCAACCTGGGCGAAGACGGCACCTATGCGCTGCAGGTCGATGCTGACCTCAACCACGACCGGCCGGTGATCGACGAGATGCCGGTTGGTGGCGCAGCGGTGGGCTGAGCCGTCGTCGGTGAGGCCGAACGGTTGGCGCCGGGCGTCACTCGATGGTCAGGTGATCGTGACCCCGGTGAGGTCCTCTTCCGGCTCCGGGTAGGTGAGGTTCAGTCCCTCGAGGGTGTCGACCAAAACCTTCGACACCAGGTAGTCGCGAAACCACTTGTGGTTGGCCGGGATCACCCACCATGGGACCGGGTCCGAGGTTTGGGACAACATTTCCGAGAAGGCGGCCTGGTAGTCGTCCCAGCGCTCGCGCTCGGTCAGGTCGGCTGGGTTGAACTTCCACCATTTCGTCGTGTCGTCGATGCGGTCCTGGAGCCGTTGGCGCTGTTCATCGGCGGTGATGTGCAGGAAGAACTTGATGACGGTGGTTCCCTCGTCGGTCAGCATCCGCTCGAACTCCCGCAGGTGCTGATAGCGGCGGCGCCACCGGGCCTCGGGCACCAGGTCGTGTACCCGCACGACGAGCACGTCCTCGTAGTGCGAACGATTGAAGACGGCGATCATCCCGTCGCCGGGGGCGTGGGGGTGGACGCGCCACAGGTAGTCGTGGGCCAGCTCGTCCTCCGAAGGCTTCGTGAACCCGGTCACCCTCACCCCGGCCGGGTTGAGCGGGCCGAAGACACGCCGGATCGTCGAGTCCTTGCCGCCGGTGTCGGTCGCCTGGATGACGACGAGCACGCGGTGTTCCTTCTGGGCGAACAGGCGGTGCTGGAGTTCGACGAGACGCTCGGAGAGCTCGGCCGTGTCGTCCTTGGTGTCGTCCTTGGACAACCCGCCATCGTCGTCGCCGTCCCACTGGGACAGCTCGACGGGCTGAGACGGGTCGTAGCGGTACGGTGCGATGTCGATGACGGTTCCCCCTGGTCGTGGATGGTGACGATCACCGACGTGCGGGTACCCGCATGCGCCGATTTTTAGACGTGCATGCGGTCGGCCCGGTGGTGGGTCTCGACGAGGCGAACGGTACCGGAGGTCGAGCGCATCACCAGCGACTGCGTTTTGGCGCCGGCCGGCGAGAACTGCACCCCGTCGAGCAGTTCGCCGTCGCTGATGCCGGTGGCGGCGAAGAAGCAGTTGTCGCCCCGCACCATGTCGTCCTGGGTCAGCACCTGGTCGAGGTCGTAACCGGCCTCCAGCGCTGCGGTGCGCTCAGCGTCGTTGCGGGGCCACAGGCGACCCTGCTGGGAGCCCCGCATGCACTTCATGGCGGCGGCGGAGATGACGCCCTCGGGCGTGCCGCCGATGCCGAAGAGGATGTCGACCGTCGAGGTGGGCCAGGCGGTGGCGATGGCACCGGCCACGTCGCCGTCGGAGATCGAGTGGATGCGGGCGCCGGTCGTGCGAATCTCGGCCACCAGGTCGTCGTGGCGGGGCCGATCGAGCACGACGACCGTCAGGTCGCGGGGCTTGGCGCCCTTGGCCTCGGCGACCCGGTTGATGTTCTCGGTCGCCGACTGGGTGATGTCGATCACGTCGGCGGCCTCCGGCCCGACGGCGATCTTCTCCATGTACACGCACGGGCCCGGATCGAACATCGAGCCCCGGTCGGACACGGCGATTACCGAGAGGGCATTGGGGCGTCCGAGGGCGGTCAGCGTGGTGCCGTCGATCGGGTCGACGGCAATATCTGCCCCGGCGCCATGGCCGCTGCCGACCTCCTCGCCGTTGAACAGCATGGGCGCTTCGTCCTTCTCGCCCTCGCCGATCACGACGACGCCCTGCATCTGAACGGTCGACAACATGATGCGCATGGCGTCGACCGCCGCACCGTCGGCGGCGTTCTTGTCGCCGCGCCCCAGCCAGCGGGCGCTGGCGAGCGCAGCAGCCTCGGTGACACGCACCAGCTCCATTGCGAGGTTTCGATCGGGGGCCTGTGCGTCGCTCATGGTCGGCCAATCTAGTGGCGAGGACGGCCGGGTGCTGAAGCCCGGCGCCGGTGCGGCACGGAGAGCCCGCGACTGGAAGACTCGTCCCCGTGCTTCGTCGACGTCAAGGCTCCCGAGATTCCAACGACCTTCCCGCCGAGGCCGACGATGCCTCTGGCGGGGCGGACGATCCGGCTGATGAGGCCGACGGCGTCGCCGGCGAGAGCGGTGACCGGGGCGATGACCACATCGACATGCTGCCGCGTCCGCCGGTGGAGCAGCTGAGCGACGCCCGGCTCCTCTTCGACTGCAGCGCATGGAGTCGGGACGACAGGGCCGCTCTGGACGCCGCCCTGGGTGGGTCCTCGATCGATCGGGTGTGGCAGGGGCCCGAGCTCGTGGTGGGGTTGCTCGACGAGCACCTGGTCGAGGAGGCCTTCGACGACCTCGGCGTCGGCCAGGCCCATCTTGCGGCCGACACCGATCAGATCGTCTACGAGGTGGGCGAGTGGCCGAGGGTGCTGCGGGACTCGCTGGCCGAATCGTTGCTGGTCGCCGGCATCGCCGCCGGATGGGACGACCTGGCCGACCTGCACATCGCCGTCGGTGACGAGGCGGCGGTCGACGCCATCCTCGAAGCGATGCCCGACCCGGACGAGGTGTTCGAGGAGGCGGAGGGAACCGAGGTGCAGGACCTGTTGACCCAGCTCTACGCCGCGGTGGACCGCCTCAAGGACAACCCCAAGATCCCCGGTGCGCGCCTCGACGTGGTCGAGGCAGCCGATCGTATGGACCGCTTGGCCGTGCCCTTCGGGTTCGATGCCACACAGTGGCGTGACCTGGTCGAGCGGGCGGGCGACCTGCGCGACGAGATCGACCGCACGACGTCGGCGACGATCGAGGACGAATCCCCAGATGGCGACGGCGATGGCGACACCATGACCATCGATGGGAAAGCCGGCGCGGTGCCCGACGACGGCGAAGCGGATGTCGACGATGCGGACGCGGCGGATGCGGAGGTGGACGAAGCGGCCCAACGCAAGGCGGCGCTGGAGTCCTTTGCCGCCCGATCGGCGCAGCTGCGCGACCGGCTCGTTCGTCTGGTGTAGCGGCCGCGCCCGAATCCTCGGGAGAGCGAGGCCGCGTTAGCTTGACCCGGTGCTGTTAGCCGAGCAGGAGATCTTCATCTCCCGCCCATATGCCCCCACCCGTCGCGTAGCGCTCGGTGCGTCGCACCTTCCGTCCAACCCCTCGCCGGGTTCGGGCGGGCTGCTGCTCGCCGGCGTGGTCGCCCACTTCTCCGACCGCATCAACCCCGACCTGATCGACGATCAGCTTCACCTGATCACCGAATTGGAGGCTGGCCACCGGGTCACCCAGCCTCGGTTGCGCCACCGCTTCCAGACCGACCGGATCGGCCTGCAGCGCTGTCACCACCGGTTGTCGGTCGTCGATGATCGGCTGTTGTTCGAGATCGACGACCACACCGGCACTGCCGAGCAGCACGTGCTGTGCGCGCTGTATGCGGCGGCGCAGCTGCCGCTGGCGGACCGACGGGGGGTGTTTGCCGCCATCCGGGTTGGCTTGCGTTGGCCGGGCGACGTCGATGCAGGCTTCGCTGCGCTGGTCACCGGGCGCCGCAACGGCACGCAGCTGGAGGCCCTCGCCGATCCGGAGAGCTGGGCCCGTCACGTGCTCGGCTTCGATCCCGAGGCCGATGTCACCCGCCGCTCGGTGCAGCTGTCGTTCCGGCAGCTCGTCACCGCAGCCCACCCCGATCATGGCGGAGCAACCGTCGGCGCGGCGGGACGTATCAGCGACCTGTCCGAAGCCCGTCGCGTGCTGCTGGCAACCACCGGCTGACCGCATGGCGGTTGGCGGCAGGGCGGTTGGCGGCAGGGCGGTTGGCGGCAGGGCGGTTGGACGGCAGGGCGTTGGACGGCAGGTCGGTTGACGGCATGGTGTTGTTCCCCGGCGCCGGGTCCGGTGCCGACCACGCCAGCCTGTTCACCATCGAAGCAGCGGTCGACCCGCTGCCGGTCAGCCGGGTCGACTTCGCCTACCGCCTGGAGGGCCGACGCTTCCCCGACCGCGCCCCCAAGCTGATCCCCGAGGTGGCCACGGCGGTCGAGCGGGCGGCGGCGCAGTGGGGGAGCGACCCGTCCCGCTTGGTGATCGGGGGTCGGTCGATGGGTGGGCGCATGGCGTCGATGGCGCTCGCCGAGGGTGCGATCGACGCCGCCGGCCTGGTGCTGGTCTCCTATCCGCTCCATCCCCCCAAGCGCCCCGATCGGCTGCGGATCGATCACCTGGGCGGCGTGGCGGTGCCCACGCTGTTCGTCTCGGGCGACCGCGACGCGTTCGGAACCCCCGACGAACTCGAGGCTGCGCATGCCTTGGTCACCGGCCCGGTGACCGCCGAGTGGATCACCGGAGGACGTCACGAGCTGAGCCGGGTGGCCGACAACGCCGACGTCGCCGCCCGTGTCGCCGCGTGGCTCGAGCGCTGACCATCCCGCCCAGTCCCGAACTGGGGAGTGCAGCGGTCGGTCTGGCGGTCGTGTGGGCTCCCGAGTTGCGGGGTGGTGCCGAACTGGGGAGTGCAGCGGTCGGTCTGGCGGTCGTGTGGGCTCCCGAGTTGCGGGGTGGTGCCGAACTGGGGGGTGGCCGGGTGAGAGCAGCGGGGTGGTGCCGAACCGTGTCAGGCGATGATCTCGACCGGTACGCCGAGGGGCAGGCGCTCCACCAACTGCTCGATGTCGTCGTTGCGCATGCGGATGCACCCGGCTGAGACGTCGCGGCCGACCGAGTCGGGCTGATCGGTGCCGTGCAGCCCGACCACCCCGTCGCCCCCGGCGAAGTCGGTCAGCGTGTTGGAGAAGCCGGATAGCCCGTAGGCATAGGTGCCGTAGGGCCCGCCACGATTGGTCGGCTTGAGCAGCTCCTTGGTGTAGAACGTGCCTCCCGGGGTGGGTGTGCGCTCCTCCCCGACCCCGACCGGGAACGTATCGGTGCGAACGCCGGCGGTGTACAGCTCCACCTCGTGATCGGAGAGCTTCACCCGCAGTTGGTAGTCGTGGTAGCTCAGCGAGACATCGTCGGCCCGGATGAAGCCGTGGCTACCGTTGGGTCGCACCGGCAGCCACACCTCATACCAGCCGCCGTCCTCGGTGTCGGCCACATCGAGTTGGCGCACAAGGAACACGGCCGGGAGGCCCTCGGCAGGGCGGTTGGGCACCGCCGCCAGCGGCTGGCCGCCGGGCGACTCGAACACGTCGATCGCAGCCAGCGAGTCCCCGCCGGTGGCGACGTAGCTGCGCCAGCTGGGAAGGCCGGATGCGGCGGCGCCCGCCGAGACGCTCTCGACCCGGTCGTTGGTGCCCGCCGGCCCTGCGGCGTCCCGCCCGGAATCGTCACCGGCGCAAGCGGCCACGACGAACGCCAGCACCACGAGGGCCGTCAACCCGATCGGGCGGATGCCGACCAAGCGGATGCCGACCGAGCGACGGTCGACTGCACGCAGGCCGCTGGCGCGGAGGCCCGAACGCCGGCCCATCACCCGGTGCGACCGTCGCCGTCGCCTGGCTCCTCAGGCGCCGGTGCATACACCGGCAGCTGCGGGCGTTCGCGCAGGCTGCGCTTGAGCTCGGCAAAGCCCGGGAACCCGGCCAGGTACAACACGGCATCCCACAGCGGACCGGCCTCGTCGTCGTCGGGCACCCGGCTGATGACCGGGCCGAAGAAGGCGGGCCCATCCGGTGGCCGGTAGCGGATGATCGGGGTGCCGACGTCCCGACCCGTGGCGGCCAGCGCCTGTTCGGTATCCGCCTCGACGAGTGCGTCCCAGCGGTCGTCGGAGAGCGCATCGGCGTAGTCGGCCGACAGGCCGCACGCGGTGAGCAGGGCCCTCACCCGGTCGGGCTCGGCCGCGGGCGGGATCGTCCTGTTGTCGGTCGGCGGCGGACACTCGAACAGCGGCGCGCTCATCGCCTTGTACAACGGCCGCATCGGGGCCGGCCCCTCGGCGTCGCGCACGGCGGCGGCCACCCGCAGCAGGCGCAATCCCGCGCCATGACCCTCGATGTACTCGGGGGGAAACTCCGTCTCGTAGTCGACGTCGGCATTGAGGATCCGCAGGGAAATGAAGCGCCAATCGACGTTGAGGCCCCGCTGATCGATCACCTGGTCCATCCACAGCGACGTCAGCCAGGCAAAGGGGCACATCGGGTCCCAGTGAAAGGCCAGGTCAAAGGTCTCGCTCATCGGGCCAAGCTAACCCGGGAGCTCCGGCGATGGTCGGGGGCTGCGGTCGTCGCGGTTGAGCTCCTCGAGCGACACGCCGGCGGTCTCGGGCAGCAGCATCACGACGATGACCGCTGCGACGAGCGGCCCGATCGCCAGCAACGCGAACGCCGGCCCGTACCCCCAGGCGTCGGCGAGCTGGCCGGCGACCAGCAACCCGACCAACCCGCCGGCCAACGCCGCTGCGGACAGAAGGCCGTTGGCGAACCCCCGCCGGGCGGTCGGGAACATCTCCGGCCCGTACACGCCGATCGTCGCCACCGAGAGCCCGCCGACCACCGCCGAGGCCAGCGAGGCGAACCACATCGGCGCACCCGAGACCATGAACATCACCGCTGTGCCCGCAAAGCCGACCATGCCGATCGCTGCCACGGGTTTCCGGCCCCAGGAGTCGCCCCAGCGGCCGCCGAGCACCACCCCGAGCCCTGCCGGCGTGTTGGTGGCGACGATGAACAGGGTGACCCACAAGGCCGAGTACCCCCGGTCCGTCCTGAGGTAGTCGGCCTGCAGCTGGCTGGCGGGCGCAGCGAACACGTTGATCGCCAGCCCGAGCGCTACCAGGATCCACAGGCGTCGCATGGAGAAGCGCTCGGCAGCCACGCTGTCGGGCCGGTCGTGGGTGCGCTCGAAACGCTTCGACTCCGGGAGGTGGCGGGCAACGGCGACGACAAGGGGCACGAGCAGCACCGCGCCACCGCACACCAGCCGCCAACCCCAGAGGCCCAGGTCGGCCAACGGCAACAACAACAGCACCACGCCGGCGCCGAGGGCAAAGGACATCGACTGCAGCCCGACCGAGTAGGCCCGAACCCGGCTGGGAACCTCCTCAGCGACGAGCACGTTGGCAAGGAGCACTGCGGCGCCGGACAGGTTGCGGGTCAGCACCTGGGCGCCGGTGAAGGCCCCGAGGCCCGGGCTGAAGGCGGTGAGCACGCAGGCGCCTGCCGCCACCCACAACGAGGCGAGCGCCAGGCGCCGTCGGCCCTGGCGGTCGGCCAGCGCCAACACGATCAGGGTGAGGACCACCCCGCTGCGGATGACGGCAAGGGCGGCGGACTGCGGGCCGGCCGTTGCGACTCCGAAATCGTCGGCGGCGAAGGTGAGCACCCGGGTGACCACCGTCGAGAGGAACCCGGCGCACATGCCGATCAGGCAGGCCGAGGTGAGCGCGGCGATCGACTCGGTGTCCATGCGCGCCGGTGGGCTCCACCAGGGCACCTTTCCGTGGCGCAGCGGCCCCTTGCGCAAGCTCGACGCGATCAGGAGGGCGAAGGCCGGGCCGAAGACCGGGATTGCCGGGGTGAAGTCCACCCGTTCGGTGAGCTCGACCCGGTCGTCATCGTGTGTGGGCCGGATCGTGACGCTGCGGTTCCAGTGCTCCCAGGCGCCCTCGGCGTCGCGGAGCGTTCCGTCCGGGGCCACCTCCTCGAGCACCATCAGATCGTCGCGCGGCGCCGCCCACGCCTCGGCGTCTTCGGCTGACATCGTTCGGGTCGTCGTGAGGCTTTTCACATGGCTGCGCTGTCGTCGGGGACCGGGGCGGGGGAGCGAGCTGAGCACGGCCGAGGGCGGCGGTTCGCCGCGGTAGGTTGGCACGAGTTGGCGGTCGGCGTCGATCGCTGCCCGAGGCTCCTGTCGATGTTCTCGGCGGGGCAGGCGAACCTCCTGGAGTGCGATGAGACAAGCGGTCGAAGCGACGATCGGAGTGCTTCGACCGGCAATCCAGGCCGACGGTGGCGACCTGCGGCTGGTGTCGGTCGACGAAACCACCGGTGTCGTCCAGTTGGAGCTGAGCGGAACCTGCGCAGGATGCTCGGGCCAGCCTGACGCCCGCTCCGGGGGCATCGAGCGGATCCTCGCCGATCGGGTGCCGGAGGTTCGCGCGGTCGAGTTGGTGGGCGGGTGTGGGGTGCCGGCCGAGGACTGCGGCACCGCCGTCACCCTGTGAGGCGCACGCCCGACCGACCCCCGGTCTTGACCTGCCTGGACGGTCTGAGCAGCCTGGGAGACCCGGGCCCCCTCATCTCCTTCGCCCCGACCAACCCAGAGCCCCAGGACCGCTGATCATGGCCCCACTGCCGACCAACCCCGACGAACTGCTGCAGCGGGCCGGCGACGGCGACCGCCGGGCGCTCGCCCGAGCCCTGTCGATCGTCGAGCGGGGTGGGCCCAGCGGTGCGGCGCTCATCCGGGCCACCTGGGTCCAGGGCAGAGGCGACGGGGCACCGGAGCAGGCCTTCACCGTGGGCATCACCGGCGCGCCCGGCGCGGGCAAGTCGACGCTGAGCGCCTCGCTGTGCGGCGAGCTGCTCCGGCGCGACCGGTCGGTGGCGGTGCTCGCCATCGATCCGTCCAGTCCCTTCTCCGGTGGCGCCATCCTGGGGGATCGGGTGCGGATGGGCGACGTCGCCGGCGACGACGACGTGTACATCCGGTCGATGGCGACCCGGGGCAACCTCGGTGGGCTCGCCGGGGCAACCAACGATGCCGTCGCCGTCCTGGGGGCGACCGGGCGTGATTGGGTCGTCGTCGAGACCGTTGGGGTCGGTCAGGTGGAGACCGACATCGTCGACGCCGCCGACACGACCGTCGTCGTGGTCAACCCGGGGTGGGGCGATGCCATCCAGGCCAACAAGGCGGGGCTGATGGAGATCGCCGACGTGTTCGTCGTCAACAAGTCCGACCGCGATGGCGCCCGCCAAACGGTGACCGATCTGGAGTCGATGCTGAACATCTCCGGCATGATGTCCCGGCCGGACGAGCACGACGGCCCTGGAGCCGAACCACAGCCGATCTGGCGGGCGCCCGTCGTGTCCACCGTCGGCACGACCGGTGAGGGGGTGGCCGAGTTGGTCGACGCGATCGACGCCCACGCCGCCCACCAGCGGGCGACCGGAGAGCTGGCCCGGCGCCGGGCGGCGAACCGCTCCCAACGCCTGCGTGAGGTGGCCGCCGGTCGGGTGGGAGCGGCCCTCGACCGCCTGCTCCGCACCGAGTGGGGGGCCTCGCTGCGCACCGAGGTCGAAGGTGCCTATACCGACCCGTGGAGTGCGGCGGACCGACTGCTCGAACGGCTGCCTGCCGAACTGGAGCGGCCAGACTGACCGAACACTCGCTCACCGAGGGCGGGGGAGAGGGGGAAGGGCGGAAGTGAGGAATCTCACCGGTTGCAATTTGTCGCTGTCGCCGGGTGCAACAGGTGTCACACTGACGTTGGAATCGAAGGCTGGTCGACCAGGGCCGAGCGCGAAGAGGGGACCGAACGGCATGAGCGATGCGGCGCGACGTTCGAGGCCAACCGGGCGGTGGCGGATGCTGAGCAGCCTGGGTGCGATGGGCCTGGGCGCCCTCGTCGTCGTGTTCGGCCTGGTCGTCGGCGCTGCGGCCGCGCCGTGCAACCCGACCGCCACGTTGGAGTATGTGGCGATGGGCGACTCCTACAGCAGCGGCGTTGGCCTCCCCGACGCCACCGGCGAGTGCAACCGTTCAACCGGCTACAACTACCCGAACCGCATCCAGCAGGATCAGGGTTTCGGCAGCTTCACCGACGTCAGCTGTTCCGGGGCCAAGACCGAGCACTTCTCCACCGCCAAGAATGACTCCAGCCCGCCGCAGTTTGATGCGTTGTCGGACACCACCGACGTGGTCACCTTCACCATTGGCGGCAACGACCTGGGGTTCACCAGCATCCTCGCCATCTGTGCACTGATGGATGACTGCCGCGACGCCTACGGCGGCCCGGGCATGCCCAAGCTGACGGCCAAAATCGCCGGGTCGGTCGGCGACAGCATCCAGCAGGCGATGGAGGATTCGGCCGCCCATGCCCCGAACGCCGACATCTTCGTACTCGGCTACCCCGACCTGCTTCCTGCCACCCCGACCGGATCGACGTGGGAGCAGAGTTGCGAGCCGACCTCGTTGTTCATCTCCGACGCCGAGCGGAATGATCTGCGGCAGGTGCAGGCGGCGCTCAATGCCGAGATCGAGTTGCGGGTCGACGCGGCCGGCGCCCGAGTGCACTACGTGGATACCTACACGCCCAGCATCGGCCACGACGCGTGCTCAAGCGACCCGTGGGTGTCCGTCTACACCCTGTACCACCTCACCGACACCGCCATGATCGCCATGGGTGGGCTGGTCTCCGAGGCGATCGATGCCGAGCTGACCGAGCGGTGCGAAGCGGCTGTGGCCACCACCTCGACCACGACGACGGCGCCGCCGAGTACGACCCTGCCGCCAGGCACCGCGCCGCCCGGCACAGCCGACACCGGTCCCGAGGTGCCGAAGGCGACAACGACGCCCAGCCTCCCCGGCCCGGGCTCGGCGCCGGTGCAGACACCGCCCCCGTCGCTGGTGCCACAGAAGACGTCCACCCGGCCAACGGTGACCGGAGCGGTCGTTGTACGGCCGACCGCCACGCCGACTCCTCCTCCTGTTCCCATCGTGGTTGCCGAGCCGGTCGCGGCGGCCAACACCCAGGGCGCAGTCGGTCAGTCGTACCCGGGCGGCGCGTCGGGCGGCTTGGATCAGTCGACGCTTGGCCAGTCCGGCCGGTCGGGGCTGGCGAGCACCGGTGCGGAACCTCGTGGATTTCTGATCGTTGGAGCGGTGCTGTTCGGCGTCGGCGCGGGGCTGGTTGTGCTCAATCGGCGTCGACTCGCCCGATTCGGTGGGCGTGGTGACCGACGGTAGAGAGTGACCGGGTGGCCGCCCGAGCCCACCGGGGGAGTAGCTTTCCGGGGTCCCCGAGTTCAGGAGCCCATGACATGTCCCAAGCGGACGACGTTCCCCTCGAGGTGGTGCGCACCGACGACGACGTGGTGATCGCCACCTTGCGGAACGGCAAGGTCAACGCTTTGTCCAACCGGGTGCTCGACGCCGTGGCTGACGCCGCCGCCGAGTGGGCGCAGGACCCGCCAGGGGCGGTCGTGCTGACCGGCGGACCCAAGCTGTTTGCCGCCGGCGCCGACATCGATCAGTTTGTCGCCGCCGCCGGCGACGAGTCCGGCGAGAACGATGCGAGGTCGAGCGGTGCCGACACGCTGGTCGATGGCGACGCAGTGCGGGCCATCGCCCGCTCGTTCCGTCGTGCGGGCCAGGCCCTGGAGTCCCTCGGTTGCCCCGTCATCGCCGAGGTGTCGGGCTATGCGCTGGGCGGTGGCTGCGAGCTGGCGCTGGCCGCCGACCTGAGGATCGCGTCCGACCGGGCGGTATTCGGCCAGCCCGAGATCCTGCTTGGCATCATCCCGGGCGGTGGCGGCACCCAGCGCCTGACCCGTCTGATCGGCCCGTCTCGGGCCAAGGACCTCATCTTCACCGGGCGCCAGGTCGATGCCGCCGAAGCCCACCGGATCGGGTTGGTCGACGAGGTGGTGGCCCACGACCGGTTGCGGGAGCGGACCATGGAGCTGGCAAGCGAGCTGGCGGGCGGGCCCCGGCGGGCCATGGCGCTGGCCAAGGCGGCGATCAACGATGGCGGACAGGGCAGCCTGGATGCCGGCCTCGATGTGGAGGAGCAGGCCTTCGTCGACGTCTTCGAAACCGACGACGCCGCCGTCGGCGTGGGGTCCTTCCGACGACACGGGCCCGGCAAGGCCGCGTTCAGCGGTCGCTGATGCCCGTGGTCGACACCGGGTTCGCATCCGGGCTCGCACGCGTGCTGCCGACCTGGCTGCGCCGCCAGGCTTGGTTGTCGCGCTCGGCGGCAACCCTGCTGGGCGTGGAGGTGCTCGACACCGAATCGATCGTGCGCGATCCGACGGTGGGGTGGGTCGATGTCCGCGCCATGTTCGCCGGGGATGTCAGCGATCTTCTCCGGTTGGTCGTTGCGGTACGCGCCGAGCTGCCGCCCGGCATCGACCCTGATGCCGTCATCGGGGAGATCGAGCTCGACGGTCGACCGCTGGTTCTTTTCGAGGCGATGGCCTGGCGAGCCGGCGCGCTCAGCGTGGCGCGGGCCTTGATGCCCGAGGTGATCGATGTTGCCGTCGCCCCGGATGCACTGAAGATCGGCCCATGGGGCGGCATCTCGCCCACGGTGCTCATCGATGGTCGCTGGGAGCTCAAGGCACACCGCCAGGTGAGCGATCTGCCCAACCCGGACATCGAGCTGCCGGCGGCGATGGCCCAGGCCGAGGTCGGTCGAATCTCGCCGATCGTCGATCAGGTCACCCGTCGCGGGCAGGTGGCCATGACCCTCCGGCCTGCCCTGCGCAGCCGCATGGACGGCCTCGACTTGGCGACCAAGAGCCTCAAGGAGCTCTTCGACCTGCGGGTCCCGCCCCGCCAGGCCCGCCACGACGCCGCAGCCGAGGTGGAACAGATCGGCGTGGGCGCAGCCGAGCTGCACGTGTCGCTGGCGGTGGCGCTCGACAGCGAGCCGGCCGACGGTGCCGCCTGGGCCGAGCTGCTGTTGGCCCCGTTGTATCGCCTCGGCTCGGGGCGCATCCGCTTCGACCGGCTGGAGGGCGTGCTCGCTCGCCTGCGGGGCGCTGACGATCTGGGTCGCGCCATCCGCACCCACGGCGCCCTCCACCTGGGCAACATGGGCCGCACCACGAGCGGTTGGATCCCCCACAACTTCGAGGGCGACGGGCGCCCCTATGACGAGCTGCGCCAGCCGATCTCGCCGCTGCGGGACCTGGCCCGGTTGGCCGTGTCGCTGGGGTGGGCGGCCCGCGAGATGACCGAGCACTACCTGGAGGACGATCCCGAGCGCGACCGCGAGCTGGAGGTGCTGGCCGAGGCGTGGGAGGACAGGGCGGCCAGCCACCTGATCGCGGGCTACACCTCGGTGGACGAGGTGCACCGTCTGCTCCCGAGCAGCGGCGAGGCCCGGGATGCGCTGCTGAGGATTTTCGAGCTGGAACACCAGCTGACCCGGGTGATGCCCGAAACCCACGAATCCCCCTGGGGTAGATAGCGCCGGTCTTCCCGGCACGGCTCTCAGCTCGGTGTTGCTGCCGACGGGCGCCGGGAGCGGCGTTGCGCCAAGCTGGAGCGACCCATGGAAGCAACCGCCACCTGCACCCGGCACCCGGACCGGGCCGCCGCCGTCGCCTGCCAACGCTGCGACAAACCGATCTGTCCCTCGTGCATGACGTCGGCCTCGGTCGGCTTCCATTGCCCGGACTGCCTGAAGAGCGGAGCCCAGCGCACGGTGCCCGTGCGTCGGGCGGGCGACCCCGTTGCCACCAAGGTGATCATCGGGCTCAACGTCGCCGCCTTCGTCGCCTCGGTGATCTTCTCGGGCAACGCCCGCGGCACCGATGCCTGGTTGCGCTTCGGCGACGCCACGATGGCGGTGGCGGCGGGCGAGTGGTGGCGGGTCATCACCGGCGCCTTTCTGCACGACGGGGTGTTCCACCTGGGCATGAACATGTTGTTCATCTGGGTGTTTGGTTCGGCGCTGGAGCAACGGCTGGGCAAAGCCGGGTTTGTTGCGCTGTACTCGGCTTCGCTGATGGGCGGCGCCCTGGGCGTCGTCTGGCTGTCCAACCCGCTCGGCATCACCGTCGGCGCCTCGGGGGCCGGTTTCGGGTTGATGGGCGCGCTGGTCGTATTGCAGATCACCCAGCGCACCAACCTATGGAGTTCGGGGCTGGGCGGCCTGGTGATGCTCAACCTGATCATCACGTTCGCGTTCCGCAGCTCGATCTCCGTCGGCGGTCACCTCGGCGGCTTCGCCGCCGGCATCCTCGCCGGCGGTGTGCTGTTCGCCGCCCCCCGGGCCGACCTGCCACGCGCCGCCCGGGTGGCGATCGTCGGCGCCGGTGCGGTGCTGCTCTTCGGCCTGACCATCGCCTCAGCGTCGGCGAAGGTAGGCGCGATCTAGCCCTTGCCCGCCGACTTGGGTGGACTTTGCTTCACCTGGTGGATCATTATCCACCCAAGTTTGTGGCTTCGTCTCGTCTACTCGGCGGGGCCGGCGTCGACCAGGCGGGCCAGGTTGGTCAGGTTGCGTCGCCACACCCACGACAGGATCGGCTTGGCCACCACCTCACCCAGACGCCCGGCGAACCACCACGGGAAGTTCAGCCGTTCGCGCCATAACACCCTCGTGCCGCCGTCGGCCCGAGGCTCGAGGGTGAAGGTGCCTTCGCCCGTGACCGCTCCCTCGTGGCGGACCGACATCTCGCGCTCGTCGGTCCAGGCGGTGATGATCATGCGGTCGGTGGTGCGCAGCGGGCCGACGCGGGTGTCGGCGAAGAACACGGTGCCCTCACCTTGGCGCTGCTCGCCCTCGAAGCGGATCGAGACCGCGTCCTCCATCCAGCGGTGGTGGTGTCCGACATCGGCCAGCACGGCCCACGTTGTCCGTGCGTCGGCGGCGACGTCAACGCTGAGTTCGATGCTTCCCATGCCGGGCAACGTACCGCCGTGATCCTGGTGGACGAGAACGTGTTGACCAGCGGCCATACTTGGACGGCGTGAACGCTCCGGTCCCGATCACCGACACGAGTGCCGAACCGGGCCCGGTCGCGTCCGCAGCGCCGCCCCGGACCGGCTCCGAGCCGACGACCGTCGGCTTCGTCGTCGGCCCCATGAACTTCGTCCAGAAGCTGGACGGTGCGTTCGGATTTCTTCGCCTCGAGCTGTCGACGATGCTTCTCGGGGCCGTCGTGCTCGTGTTGCCGCCGTCGCTGCTCGCACAGGTGGTGGCGCGCCAAGCGACGATGTTCACCGTTCTGAGCGCCGATCTGAACAACGACCCGACCGGCACCGGCGTCGGGTCGGGGTGGTCGGCGCTCGGTTCGGTCGCCGCATCGCTGTGGCTGTCGCTGGGCACCCTGGCGTTGGGCATCTACGCCGGGCTGTTGTTGCGGGCTCGTCTGGCCGGTGAGCCGGTGTCGGTGCGAATGCTGCTCGATGGCACGCTTCGACGCCTCGGGGGCGGGGCGGGCGCGTGGGCGTTGCACCTGGTTGCCCTGGGGTTCGGGTTACTCGCGTGCGGTGTCGGGGTGCTCGTCCCGATGACGCTGTTGTTGGTGATCGGGCCTGTGATCGGCGTCGAGGACGCGGGCTTCCGAGGGTTCACCCGGTCGGTGTCGCTCACCCAGACCCGGTTCTTTGCCATCTTGGGGGTCGTCGTGGCCTCCACGTTGCTGACCGCCCTGCTCTCAGCGGTGCCGCCCAACGTGGTCGATCTCATCGTCGAGTTGTTGGCGGGCACCACGCTGCCGACCGGTTGGGATTGGATACCCAAGGCGGCCGCCGGCCTGCTGGCGACAGCGGCGGCCAGCACGGTGGCGGTTTCGATCGCACTCACCACCTACGTCGACCTCCGCTGCCGGCGTGAGGGTTGGGACCTGCTGTCACGCATGGCCGATGAGTTTCCGCCACCAAACGGGACCGCATCGTGAGCGTGCTCGGCGACGGTCCGCCGCCGTCCGCAGGGGAGGTGCGCGAGGCCTTGGCCGGCGTGCTTCCCGAACGGTCGCTGCTCGACCGGGCGCTCGATCCGTTTCGACGGTTCTTCGACTGGCTCGGCGATCGGATGCCGTCGCCGAGCGTCAACAACCCCAACGTGGCCTCCGGCGGAATCAGCGCGGTCGGCTACGTCATCATCGGGGTGCTCGTCGTGGTGTTGATCGCCCTGATCGTTCTGGCGGTGCGCCGTTGGGTGTCGCTGCCGGAAAGGGATCGGATCGACGAGGACGGCCCGACGATCGTCACTGAGGAACTCGACGATCCCGGCGCCCTGGCGTCCGAGGCGGAGGCGTTGCTGGCCGAGCGCCGGTACCGCGAAGCGCTGCTGGCGACGTATCGCCAGACCGTCGCCGAGTTGGTGGCCCGCAACCGGGTCCCGCGAAGCCGGGCGCGCACCACCGGCGAACTGCGTGGCGACGTGAGCGCCGGCCTGGCCGACGTTGCCGATGACTTCGCAGCGTTGACGACGAGCTTTGAAGCCGCCTGGTTCGGCGCGGTCGACGTTGACCGTTCCATCGTGGAGCAGGCCGGCAGCTGCGGTGCAACCGTGACCGCAGCCGCCATCGCGGCCGGAAGGGCGCCCACCCCGATGGACGAGGACCGCCCGGCCGAGGTGGTCGAGCTGTGAGCCGTCGCGGTGTCGGCATGCTCGTCGGCGTGGTGGCCCTGGTACTCGTGGTCGTCATCGCCGGGGGTCAGGCCGCCGACGGTGATGCCTACGACCCGGACACCACCGGGCCCGGCGGCCTGTCGATCGCCGTCGACCTGGCCGAAGCGCTGGGCACACGGGTCGCCGTGATCGACGCCGAGGATCCGGTCGAGGGGTACGACGCCATCCTCGTGCCCACCGCTCGCGCGGCCGACGCCGACATGGCGGCGCGCTGGGAGGCGGCGGCATCGTCGGGGGCCAGCGTCGTTCTCGGCATGCCGTCGAAGCGGATCGGGGCCGAGGAGGGCGACTACGAGCCGTTGGCGCCGGCGGCGGAGCCCGGCTGCACCATCGCCGAGCTGCAGGAACTCGATCAACCTCGCAACCCCGGCCGCCCCGTTCTGGTCGGCCCGTCGGACCGTTACTGCTTCGGGTACCCCGAAGGTGCCCAGGTGGTGCTCAGCCCGGTGGGCGCAGGACGGATCGTCACCCTGGGCGGCCCGGAGCTGTTCACCAACGCCACGCTCAGCGAGCGGATCCAGCCCGGTGAGGAACCGACCGCCGACAACCTGAACGACAACGGCCCGCTGCTGGCGGCGATGACCGAGATGGGCGAGGGGTCCTCGCTGGCGGTCGTGCGGCCTTTTGGGGCTGCGACCGGCGACGACGAGGGCCAGAGCCCGTTCGCACTGCTGGGTCCGGGGGTACGGGGTGCCCTCGCTCAGTTGGGTCTTGCCGCCTTGATCCTGGCGATCGCCCGCGCTCGCAGGGTCGGCCGACACGTCGACGAGCCCCTGCCGGTGTCGATCGCCGGTTCCGAGCACACCGAAGCGGTGGGGGAGCTGCTGCGTCGGCGGCACGATCCGGCCGGGACGGCGGCGTTGCTGCGGTCCCAGATCCTCTTCGCCGCACGGCGACAACTCGGTCTGGATGCCACGGTGGACGACCGGGCGGTCGCACGAGCGGTCGCCGAGCGCCTGCGCCAGCCCGCCGACGCGGTCGACGCGGTGTTGCTCAGCGCGCCGGTCACCTCCGAAGCAGCGCTCGTGCGCTTGGCCAACGATCTTGAAGACCTCAGAGGAGAACTGATCCATGGAACCACCGTCCGCTGATCGCCCCGACCCCGACGCGGCTCCGTCCCATCCCGGGCCACCCCCGGGATCCGAGCCCGCCGAACGAACCCCTCACGAGGCGATTGCCGCGCTCCGCTCCGAGGTGGCCAAGGTGGTCGTCGGACAGGACGGCTCGCTGGCGGGCCTGGTCACAGCGCTGTTGGTGCGCGGTCACATCCTGTTGGAGGGCGTGCCGGGTGTCGCCAAGACCCTGATGGTGAAGACGCTGGCGGCGGCGCTCGACCTCGACTTCAGCCGGGTGCAGTTCACCCCGGACCTGATGCCCGCCGACGTGACCGGCCAGATGGTGTTGAAACCCGATGATGCCTCGTTCGAGTTTCGGGCCGGTCCGATCTTCACCAACCTGTTCCTCGCCGACGAGATCAACCGCACGCCGCCTAAAACCCAGTCGGCGCTGCTCGAAGCGATGGAGGAACGCCAGGTCTCGGTGGAGGGAACGTCCTACGAACTCGCCGATCCCCACATCGTCATCGCCACCCAGAACCCGGTGGAGTACGAGGGCACCTACCCGTTGCCGGAGGCCCAGCTGGACCGGTTCCTGATGAAGTTGCTCGTCGGGTACCCGAGCGAGGAGCAGGAGGTCGAGGTGTTGGTGCGCCACCACCGCGGCCTCGATCCCCATGACGTGCGCGCCGCCGGCGTGCGCCCGGTGGCCACTGCGGCCGACCTGCTGGCGGCGCGCCAGGAGGTGGCCAGGGTGACCGTCGAACCACCGGTGATGGCGTACGTGGTGGCGCTGGCCCGGGCCACCCGCAACCAGCCGTCGGTTCAGCTGGGCGTGTCGCCTCGTGGCGCGGCGGCGCTGATGACCTCTGCCAAGGCGTGGGCCTGGCTGTCCGGCCGGCCGTTCGTCACCGCGGACGAGGTCAAGGCGGTGGCGCGCCCGGTGTTGCGTCACCGGATCATGGTGCGCCCCGAGCTCGAGCTGGAAGGCTCGACCGCCGACGGGATCCTCGACGCGGTGCTCGCTGCCGTCCCGGCCCCGCGGTGAACCTGTGGGTTCCACCGTCCAGCACGCGTGCGCAGGAGCGACCTAGCTCGTGACCCCCGTCCCCACCTGGCGCCTGGCGCTGGCCTTCGCCGCCCTGTCTGCGGTCGTCGTGGTGGTCTCCCCGCCGACGGCGGGGGCGACGTTCGGCCTCCTGCTCGGCGGCAACCTGGTGGTGGTGGTCCTGGCGGTCGCCGACTTTCTGGTCACCCCGCGTCCCAGTCGGGTCGAGCTCCGCCGGGTGCTACCGGCCACCGTGACCCAGGGTGTGGAGGTGCCGCTGGTGTGGCGCCTGACCAACCCGGCTCGTCGCAGGGTGCGCCTCACCCTGTCCGACGAGCTCCCACCATCGCTGCGACCAGCCAACCGCCGGGCAACCGTGACGGTCGCTGCCAACGCAACCGTCGAGGTACGCACCAGGATCGAGCCGGTGCGACGCGGGCGCCTCGAGCTCGGCTCGGTCGGGCTGCGCCTGCGGGGCCCGTTGGGCCTGCTCAGCCGCCAGGAACGGGTCGAGCTACCCGGCGACGTGCGGGTGTACCCACCGTTCCGATCCCGAGCCGAGGCCGAGCTGAAGATCAACCAGGCCCGCTCGCAGCAGCTTGGGCTGCGCACCACCAAGGGCCTGGGCGCCGGTACCGATTTCGAGAGCCTCCGCGAGTACGGGGTCAACGACGACTTTCGACGCATCGACTGGCGGGCGACCGCCCGCATGGGCAAACCGATCGTTCGCACCTATCGGATAGAACGCAACCAGAACGTCGTCGTCCTGTTGGACAACGGGCGGGTGATGGCCGGAAAGGTGGCCGGCGTCCCTCGCGTCGAACACGCGATGGATGCGGCCATGATGCTCGCAGCGGTCTCCACCGGGGTGGGGGACCGCTGCGGCCTGGTGACCTTCGACACGGAGGTGCGCTCGGTGGTGGCTGCCAGCGGCCGCACCGACCAGGCGATGCGGATGACCGAGGCGATGTACGCCTTGAAGCCGGCATTGGCCGAGTCGGACTACGCCGGGGCGTTCGCCACCACCGTTGCCCGGTTCCGTCGTCGAGCGCTGCTCGTCGTGCTCACCGACCTGGTCGAGCAAGCGGTGCTCGAGGCGTTGATCCCGGCGATGCCGCTGATCACCCGGACCCACCTGGTGCTCGTCGGTGGCGTTCAGGACCCCGAGGTGCTCGCCTGGTCCCAGGAGAAGCCGGCCGACCTGGAGGAGGCGTACCGGAAGACCGCCGCCCTCGCCGCGCTGGCGGAACGGGAGCGGGCGGCGCGACGCCTGCGCGCCTTGGGTGCCCGGGTGGTCGACGCCCCGGTCGGTCGCCTGTCCGGCCGGCTCGCCGACGCCTACCTCGGGCTCAAGTCCCGAGGCGCGCTGTAACCCGCCCTGAGGGCGCTGTTATGGCCCGGCGGCGGGCTGGGGGTGACGGACGGGCGGGCTGCCCGCACGGGCCAGGTCGGCCTTTTCGACCTCCCACGGGTCGGTGCCGGCGCCGGCGCGCGATGCGGCGAGTGCCGCCGGACCGAAGGCGAGCACGTGGGCGATCGCCGCTGCGAGGGCCAACGCCCCGATACCGATGCGGATCGCGGTCGGCAGGCCGGACGGGGTGACGAGCGCCTCGATGAACCCGGCGACGACGAACCACAGGGCCAGGCCGACGACGATGGTCACCCCGTGACGGGCCTCCTCGACGACGGCGTCGCCCCGGCTGCGATCCTCTCCGGGGGCGATGACCGCCCAGCCCAGCTTCAGGCCGACAGCGCCGGCGACGACGATCGCCGAGATCTCGAGCAGCCCGTGGGGCAGGATCAAGCCCCAGAAGGTGCCAGCGGCCCCGTTCTGATGCATGAGCGCACCCACGACCCCGATGCTGAAGCCGTTGATGACGAGCACCGCTGCGGTGAGCACGCCGGCGGTAGCACCGCCGGCGAGGGCGAGCAGGCTGACCTGGATGTTGTTGGTCTGCACCTGGGCTGCGAACACGCCTGCGCCCTGCGAGCTGTAGTAGTCCTCGAACTCGTGTCCGGCGATCAGCTCCTGCTGCTCGGGCGACACGGTGACGTCGAGCGCCTGGGGAGAGTTGTTGAACCACAGGCCGGTCGCCAGTGCCGAACCGAAGAACAGCAGGGCGGAGAAGGCGATCGCCCGCCACGCCCGGGTGACCGCCAGTGGGAAACCGACGGTGAAGAACGAGACGACCACGCGCTGGGCCCGACCGCGTCGCCCGTAGATCACCTGACGCGCCGCCGCCACCCGGGAGCTGAGCCCGCCGATCAGCGCCCGGTCGCGGTGATGGGTCCGCACGTGGCTGAGGTGGGCCGAGGTCAGTTGGTAGAGGCGCAGCAACTCCTCGGTCTCGGTCAAGCTCAGCCGGCCGGGGGTGACCCGGGCCATTCCGACCAGCTCGTCGAGACGGTTCCAGGTGGCACGGTGGGCAGCGATGTAGCGGTCGACGTCCACCACCTCAGCGTAGAGGCCATTGCGACGAACACCCGAGGCCGGGGGTGTCCGGCCGGCGGGCAACCGCGCGCCGCTCGTCCGAGCCGGACGGCGGTAGCGTGGGCGAGGTGAGTGCCGCCCCACAGTTCGCCGACGTCAGCCGCCGAGGGCTGGCCGCGGACCCCAACACGGTGGTGACGCCCGAGGCGGTGTTGCTGAGCCAGCCGGTTGCCGCGGTGCCCAGCCGTCTGCTGGCGAGGGTGATCGACCTGCTGTTGCAGCTGGTGATCATCCTGGTGGCGCTGGTGGCGGCGGCGTTCCTGGCCAACGCGTCGGAGACGTTGGCCGCCTATGTGGCATTCGGGTCGATCCTCTTCGTCCTCGTCGGCTACCCGACGATCTTCGAGGCGCTCTGGCGGGGACGCACGCCGGGCAAGGTGGCGGTCGGCCTGCGCGTCGTGTCCGGCGAGGGCGGTCCGGTCGGCTGGTCGGAATCGTCGATGCGTGCGATCGCCGGCCTGGTCGAGATCTATCTGACCCTCGGCGCGCTCGCGATCACAGCGTCCTTCCTCAGCCCCCGGGCACAGCGCCTGGGCGACCTGATGGCGGGAACGTTCGTCGTCAGCGAACCCGCCGCCCTGCTGCGGCTGCAACCGGTGGTCTTCCCCACGCCGCCCGGCCATGCAGAGTACGTCGATGTGTTGGATGTCGCCCGGCTGGGCGACGCGGGCTACGGAGTGGTGCGGGAGGCGCTGTTGCGCCTTGGCACCCTCGATCCGGCCGCCCGGCACGCCGTCACCAACGAGCTCGGGCACCGGGTGGTGGCCCGGATTGGCGTTGGTGTGCCCACCTGGATGACCGCCGAGGAATTCCTCGCCGCCGTCTGCACCGCCTATCAGCGCCGCCAAGGGGGCCTGGCCGCCGTCGGCCTGGGCGCCTACGAATCGACCAACAGCTCGTGGGCTGCGCCAAGCGGGCCTCCCTTGTGGCACGGCGCCCCATCTGCGGCGGCGCCCGATCTTGGGGGGTGGGTTGCTTGATGGGCGCGACGAACGAGACGCCGCTGCACTATTTGGACCACGCTGCCACCACGCCGCTGCTGCCTGAAGCGATCGAGGCGATGGCGGAGGTGACCCACGGTGGGCTGTGGGCCAACCCCTCCGGAGGGCACCTGCTGGCGCGCCGGGCCAGGAGGGCGGCCGACGACGCGCGCGACGAACTCGCCGAGCTGTTCGGTGCGCTGCCCTCGGAGGTGGTGTTCACCTCCGGCGGAACCGAAGCGGACAACCTGGCCGTGTTGGGCTCGGTCGGCGCCGGCGCACCCCGCGAGGGCGCAGCGCTGCTGTGCTCGGCGATCGAGCACCCGGCGGTGCGCATGCCGGCTGGTCGGCTCGGGGGCATCGAGGTCGCCGTCGACGGTCACGGCCGCCTCGACCTGGATGCGCTGGTGGAGGCCTGTACGCCCGACGTTGCGCTGGTGTCGGTGATCCTGGTGAACAACGAGGTCGGCACGATCGCGAACCTCGATGCGATCGCTGAGGTGGTGCGCCGCCACGCACCGACGGCGTGGTTGCACACCGACGCCGTGCAGGCCCACCAGTGGGTGGACGTGGCCGCCGCGGCCCGCAGTGCCGACCTGGTGTCGGTGGGCGCCCACAAGTTTGGCGGTCCCAAGGGCATCGGGCTGCTGATCGTCCGCAGCGGGGTTGAGCTGGCGCCGCGCGCCGTCGGCGGCGGCCAGGAGCGCGACCGGCGCGCCGGCACCCTTAACGTTGCCGGTGTGCTCGGCATGGCGGCCGCAGCCCGCGTGACCGCCGCCCGGCGCGCCGAGGAACTGCCCCGCATCGCCGCGCTTCGCGACCGGCTGGTCGACGGCCTGGCAGCCGCAATCCCCGGCCTGATCGAGACCGGTGTTGACCCGGTTGAGCCCGGCGGCGGCCCGGATGGTGTCTCCGGTGATCGTGGCGTCGACCGGTTGCACAAGGCGGCGGGCAACTGCCACGTGTGCCTGCCCGGCGTGGAGACCGAGGCCCTCCTGTACCTGCTGGAGCGTGAGGGCATCATGGCGACGGCGGCCTCGTCGTGTGCCAGCGGCGCCCAGGAGCCCAGCTATGTGGTCGAGGCGCTCGGGCATTCGCGAGCCATCGCGTCGGGCGCGCTGCGGCTCACCCTGGGAACGACGAGCACCGATGCCGACGTGGAGGCGGCCCTTGCGGCCGTGCCGGCGGCCATCGAGCGTCTGGAGCTGTTCTCATGAGCGGCGCCGCTGACGGGACCCGCCGCCCCGAACGGGTGCTGATGGCGATGTCGGGCGGGGTCGACAGCTCGGTCGCCGCCGCGGAGCTGGTGGCGACCGGTGCCGAGGTGGTCGGGGTGACCCTCAAGCTGTGGGGTGGCCCGTCGGACTCGGGCTGCTGCTCGGTGAGCGACGTCGACGACGCCCGACGGGTGGCCGACCGTCTCGGCATCGAACACCTGGTCTTCGCCCTGGGCGACGACTTCGAGCGGGCGGTGGTTGGCCCCTACGTCGAGGCGCATCGCCGGGGTCGCACCCCCAACCCGTGCGTGGAGTGCAACCGGCACATCAAGTTCGACAAGCTGTCTCGACGGGCGCTGGCGTTGGGCTTCGATGCCGTCGCCACCGGCCACCATGCCCGGATCGTGACCACCGCCGACGGCCCCCGCCTCGGTCGTGGCGCCGATGCGGCCAAGGACCAGTCCTATGTGCTGCACATGCTCTCCGCCGCCGACCTGGCCCGCACCCGATTTCCGATCGGCCACCTGGACAAGGCCGAGGTGCGTCGCCGGGCCGCCGAGCTGGGCCTGCGCACCGCCGACAAGCCCGACAGCCAGGACGTCTGCTTCATCACCCGAACCGACGGCCGTCAGGCGTTTCTCGAGCGCCGGACGGAGCTGACGCCCGGGCGGGTGGTGACGGCCGAGGGCACCGAGGTGGGGCGGGTCGATGCGCTCGAGATGATCACGCCGGGCCAGCGCAAGGGTCTGGGACTCCCGGGGGGAGGGCCCCGCCGCTACGCCACCCGGGTGGACCTCGATGCCCGCACGGTGACGGTCGGCTCGGACGCCGACCTCGACATCGGGGCGCTCGGGGTGTCCAACCAGGCGTGGGCGGCCGGAGAGCCGCCCGCCGACGGGATGCTGGTCGAGGTGCAGACCGCAGCCCACGGTGCGGTGCGTCCCGCCCGGTGGGTCGGCGGTGACCGGGTCGTGTTCGACGAACCCCAACGCTTCGTGGCCGCGGGCCAGTCGGTCGTGCTCTACAGCGTGCCCGACGCGACCGAACCCCAGGTGGTGCTTGGCGGCGGTATCGCCGAGCCGGTCTAGGGTCGGGCGTGGCCGACGAACACCAATCCGGCGGTGGGCTGTTCGGCCGGGTGACCTCTCGGGTCACCGGGGCCCTCGATCTCAACGAGATCCTGTCGGGTATCGATCTGAACGAGCTGCTGGACCGCCTCGACCTCGACCGGGTGCTGGCTCGGGTCGATATCGGCGCGCTGATCGATCGCATCGATATCAATGCCCTGATGGAGAAGGTCGACGTCGACGCCTTGATCGCCCGGGTTGATGTCGACCAGGTGGTGGCTCAGGTTGACGTCGACGCAGTGGTGGCCCGGGTGGACGTCGATGCTGTGGTCGCTCGGGTCGATGTGGACGCTGTCGTGTCGCGGGTGAACATCGACGCGATCATGACCCGGGTCGACATCGATGCGCTGATGGAGCGGGTGAACATCGACGGGTTGATGGCGCGGGTGGACATCGACGCACTGCTGGCCGAGGTGGACATCAACACCATGATCGGCCGCATCGACGTCGACTCGCTGGTGCAGAACACCGAGCTGGGCGCCGTCATCGCCAAGTCGACCAGCGGTGTCGCCTCCCGGGCCCTGGACGTGGGACGAGCCCAGGGCGTCGGCCTCGACGGCTTCGTCGAGCGGTGGGTCAGTCGCCTGCTGCGACGCGATCCGGCGTCGCTGCCCCTCGGGCCTCCCCGGTTGGTCGCCGATGAGGCCGGACGGCATCACCGATGAGCGCCGACGACGCCACGATCGCCCGGCCCGGGACACCCGACCCGGTGAGGAGGGGGGCCCGGCACGGTCTGTCGGGACCGACGGTGATGAGCGAGTCGGAACTGCAGGACGCCGCCGTCAGCCTGCAGGGCCACTACTCGGGACCGGTCACCCGCCTGCTGGCCTTTGCGTTGGATCAGGGCGTGGTCAACGGCATGTTCGCCCTGACGCTGGCGCTGCTCGACACCGCCACTCGGGCGATCGACGGGCCGACCTCCAGCCTCAAGGTGCCGCCACTCGTGGCGACGATCGGGTACATCGTGTGGTGGCTGGTGTACTTCGCCTACCCGTGGGCGGTGAGCGGCAGGACGCTGGGCATGGCCTTCGTCGGCATCCGGGTGGTCGCTACCGACGGTTCCGAGCTGTCGCCCGGAAGGTCGATTCTGCGGGCGGCCATCTTGCCGCTCGGCTTCGTCACGCTGGGGCTGGGGTACATCTGGGCGCTGGTCGACCGGCGCCGTCGGGCCCTGCACGACATGCTGGCCGGGTCGGCGGTCGTCTACGACTGGGACGCCCGCGCCGCCCGGCTGAGGTTCCTGGCCCGCGGCCCGGCAGGCCACGAGGCGGGGAAAGCGGTTTCGACGCCGAGCTAGGCCCGTGCCGAGTTCGCCCGGCGGGTCTGCAACAGAAACTCGGCCGGTCGCGACGGTGTGAACAGCACCGATGCGGCCTGCCGGGATACGCCCATCCGGGCCGCCTTCATCCGGTCGGCCAGCCCGCCGCCGTCAGACGTATCCCGCTCGGAGGGCCGGCTGAGGGTGACGACCTCGGTTGGGCCATCGGTGCGCAGCTCGATCGCCAGCCCGAGCGCCGCCCCACTGAGATCGACCCGCTCGCCCTCGACGTCGGCGTCCGACGGGTCCGGATCGACGAACGCCGGCCCGATCGACAGCGTGCGGTTGCGGGCGAACAGGACGGGCTCGGCCAGCGACAGCGGATCGACCACGGTGAGCCCGGCAGGCACGAAGACGACGAAGCGTTGCGCCAAGCGGCCGGCGACCGCCCACAGCCAGACGCCGGCCAGGCCGCCGACGATCAGCGCCGCCGCGCCCATGGCCCACTGCGCTCCGGCCAACCAGGCGATGCCTGCGGCGGGCAGAGCAACGCCCAGTAGCCACAGCGGGCCCAGCGTCACCACCAGCGCGCCGGGGCACCGCAGGCCGAAGCGCTGCTCGTCGCCGTAGCTGTCGCCGTTGAGGAAGTAGTCGCCCGTCGAGGGCAACATGACCGCCACTGCGGCCACCACGCCGGCCGCAAAGCCGAGCAGGGCGGTGATGGTGTCGCCGTCACCGGCGGCCAGGGAGCCTTCCCCGGCAGCGAGCAGCAGCGCCGTCGCCGTCGCTGCCGGGGCCAGCGGCACGAGGAGTCGCAGGACGACGAGAGCCACGGGGCGCACCATGGCAGTGGCGACGAGGACGACCGCCCAGACCGCCCAGGCGATGGCGGCGACGACGATCGAAGCGCCGCTTGAGGCCCCGTCGAGGGCCGCCCCGATCCCCGCCCAGGCCAGAAACGGCAGGACGAGCCACGCCAGTCGCACGATCCAGAGTGGCACGGGGGCATCCATCGCCCCAGATTGTCCCACCGGGGCCGCTAGCGTCGAAGTCGGCCGCCCAAAGAGCCCGACCAGACGGTTACCCGCCCGCTTCATCGCCACCCACCTTCCAGGACGACCCGACACGTGACCAACCATCGCGACGACACCCCCGAGTTCGACGCCGACGCCGACGCTGCCCCGGAGGTGGTCGACACGTCCGAGTCCGAGTTCGCCGATCCGCCAAGCCTTCCCCCAGAGGCGGACCTGGACATTCGGCCGACGGGTCGCGGCAACGCCGGCGTCTCCACGGCCGACGGGGACCCGATCGACGATGCCCCCTGGCAGCAAAGCGAGTTGCCCCCGGCGCAGCGCCGCCGCCGCCTGATCGTGCTCGCGGTGGTGGCGGTGGGGTTCGTGGTGGGTGCTGCGGTCTGGGCCTTCGGGTTCGGTCGCAACCTCTCGGGCAATTTCGAGGCAGCGGTCAATCGTTCCGAAGAGGCGGAGGTGCGCGAGGCGACCGTGGTCGTGCCCGAGGAGGACTACGTGATCGACATCGACCAGTGCGATGTCGACGTCGACAGCGGACGGGTGACCGTGGCCGGATCGATGACCCTCGGGAAGGGGGGCCGCGCCGGCACCCATCAGGTGCTCGTGGCCTTCGTCGACGGCGACGAGGACGTGACCGCGGCCGAGGCGAGCGACAACGTGTCCCTGTCCGGGCCGGGTTCCAGCGCGCCGATCTATGCGCTGGGCGACGCGCTGAGCGGTCACCAGGACGTCGACTGCGTCCCACTTCAGGTCTCCCGTCTGATCGGATCGTCCAAGGGGACCGGCGATTCGAAGGGCGGGTCGTGAGCGTCGGCGGGGCAGCGGTCGATCCCGAGCGAGTACCCGAACGGGTCGACGAGCTGCGCCGGCAGCTCGACCGCTGGAATGCCGAGTACTACGCGGGTGAGCCCACGGTGGCCGATGCCGATTTCGACGAGGCGATGCGCGAGCTGAGCGGGCTCGAGGCAGCCCATCCGGAGCTGGCCGCCGCCGACAGCCCCACCCGGAACGTGGGTGCCGCCGCTGCGAGCGCGACCTTCGCAGCGGTGACCCATGCGGTGCCGATGATGAGCATCGACAACGCCATGTCGGCGGACGAGCTGCGCGGCTGGGCCGAACGTGCCCGGCGCCGCCTCGACGCGGCCGGCTACCCGCCCGAGGGGTCTGACGCTCCGATCCAGTACAGCTGCGAGCTGAAGATCGACGGCCTTGCGATGTCACTGCGCTACGAGGGCGGTCGGTTCGTGCGGGCGGCCACCCGCGGCGACGGGCGGGTGGGTGAGGACGTCACCGCCAACGTGGCGACGATCCCGGAGATCCCCCACGAGCTGGGCGACGGCGCCCCCGAGGTGCTGGAGGTGCGCGGCGAGGTCTACCTGCCGGTACCGGTGTTCGAGCGCCTCAACGAGGCACGCGATGCGGCGGGCCAGCCTCGCTACGCCAACCCGCGCAACACCGCCGCCGGGTCGCTGCGCCAGAAGGACGCCACGATCACCCGCAGCCGGCACCTGAACTTCTGGTGCTACCAGCTGGGTGAGCTGGTGGGGGCGGAGCGCCCGCCGGGCCACGCGGCGGTGCTCGATTGGCTGGGATCGATGGGGTTCCCGGTCAACCCCAACACCTCGACCTTCGACGATCTCGACGACGTCCTTGACTACATCGAGCACTGGGTCGCCCACCGCCACGATCTCGACTACGAGATCGACGGCGTCGTCGTCAAGATCGACGAGCTGGCCGCCCAGCAGGCGTTGGGCGCCACCTCCAAGGCGCCCCGGTGGGCGATCGCCTACAAGCTGCCCCCGGAGGAGCGCACCACCCGTCTCACCGACATCCAGGTGTCGATCGGTCGCACCGGTGCCGCCACGCCCTTCGCCGTGCTCGAGCCGGTCGTCATCGCCGGTTCGACGGTGGGCATGGCCACCCTGCACAACCAGGACCAGGTGGCGGCCAAGGATGTGCGGCCCGGCGACACGGTGATCGTCCGCAAGGCGGGCGACGTCATCCCCGAGGTGGTCGCTCCCGTGTTGGCCGACCGCCCGGATGGCACCGAGCCCTGGGTGTTCCCCACCCGCTGCCCCTGTCCGCTCGGCAGCACCCTGGTGCGCCCCGAAGGCGAGGCCAAGCACCGCTGCGTCACCGCCGAATGCCCCTTTCAGCGCCTGGCCCGCCTCGCCCACTTCGCGTCGCGCGGTGCGCTCGACATCGACGGGCTGGGCGAACGCCAGCTCCAGCGCTTCCTCGATCTCGACCTGCTCGCCGACGTCGCCGACATCTACTCGCTCGACTACAAGGCGATCGCCCAGCTCGACGGGTATCAGCAGCGCTCGGTCGACAACCTGGCCGCCTCGATCGAGGCCTCGAAGACCCGCCCCTTGGAGCGGCTCTTGGTCGGGCTCAACATCTTTCACCTCGGGCCGGCCGGCGCCGAGGTGCTGGCCCGCCACTTCGATGACCTGGACGCCATCATGTCCGCCGACGTCGAGCAGCTCGGCGCCCTCGACGGAATCGGGCCGATCATCGCCGCGTCGGTAGCCCAGTTTCTTGCCATGGAGGACAACGTCAACCTGGTCGAGCGTCTGCGGGCGGCCGGCCTGAACTTCGAGGGCACCGGCGGGCCGTCGATCGAGCAGACCCTCGACGGCGCATCGGTCGTCGTCACCGGCACGCTGTCAGGCTTCACGAGGGACGGGGCGGCCGCGGCGATCAAGGAGCGGGGCGGCAAGTCCCCCGGTTCGGTGTCGAAGAAGACGACAGCGGTGGTCGTCGGCGACGAGCCGGGGGCGTCCAAGCTGACCAAGGCCCAGGAGCTGGGGGTGCCCATCCTCGATGAGGCCGGGTTCGTCGCCCTGCTGGCGACCGGGACGCTTCCCGAGTGATCACTTCAGCGGCTGATCGCTGGACCAGCTGGACGCTTAAGCCGCTGAGAAGCACCAGCTGACCGTACGCCCGCTGGTCGGCTCGGCGTCGGACTTCCAGACGTTGGCATCGACGCAGTTCTTACCGGTCTCGAAGCGCTCGACCAGGCCGTCTTCACGAGGCGTATAGGTGTACAGGCCGGTCTCGGCATTGATCACCAGGCCGTCCTGCACGAGTTCCTCGGTGCCCTCGCGGTACTGGATCGGGTTGGTGATCGCCACGCCGTTGACGGTCAGGCTGGCCGTGTAGCCGTCGGCCACGTCGATGCCGATCGTCTCCTGACGCAGGATCGTGCCGTCGCTCACCGGGATGAGGCGGTCGACCTCGTCGGGAAGGCTTTGGCTGGCGGCGCTCGAACCGGTCGTCGCCGAGTTGGCGACGACGATCAGCGCCACGAGCGCCACGATGATGGCGAGGATGGCGATCTTGGGGGCATAGGGCCGCATGTCGACCAGTCTCCCACGGGGCGCTTACCTCCCGCCCTCGCCCAGACCGGTAGCATCGCCCCCGATGGCGCCACGACGGCCGGAAGCTCTCATAGGTCGCGAGATCGCTGGCCAGTTCCGGCTCGACCGGTATCTCGGGCGGGGCCGTTCCACCCTGGTCTTCGCCGCGCTCGATCTCGTCACCGGCGACGAGGTGGCGATCAAGCTGCTCGCCAGCTCGCTCACCAGCGACGTGGGTTTCATGCGTCGGTTCCGCCACGTGCTGCGGGCGGCCTCTGCCATGGATCACCCCAACGTGTTGCGGGTGATCGCCTGGGGTGAGGAGCGGGAACTGTTCGTGGTGACCGAGCTGATGGCGGGGCCGTTGCGGTCGGTCTTGCGGCCTGGCGGGGGCCTGTCGGCCGGACAGACGGCGGCGATGGCGGTGGACGCCTCGCGGGCGCTGGCATTTCTGAGTCAGCGCAACCTGGTGCACCGGCGCCTCCACCCGTCCAACCTGCTCGTCTCCGCCGACGGCAGGGTGGTGGTGGGCGACGCCGGCCTCGCCTGGATCCTGGCCCATCACTCGGGGCATCAGTTCTCCGATTTCCGTTACCTGGCCCCCGAGGTGGGCGGCGGGAGCGCCGGCGCCCCGCTCGACGTCTATGCGCTCGGCCTGATCATGATCGAGACGCTCTGCGGGGACATCCCGATGCTGGCCGCAGACGTCAACGCCACGCTGGGCATGCGCCACGATCGCGATGTGAGGGTCGGTCAGGACTGGGGCCGGATCGGCCGGGCGATCGGAGCCGCAGGGCGGGCCGACCCCAACCGGCGGGTGCCAGCGGCTCAGCTCGACGTGGGCCTGATGGCGCTGATCGACCAGCTTGGCGGCAGCCGGGTCGACCTCCCGCATGTGGACCCGGCGGCCTACAGCGACGAGTTGGAAGCGATGCGGTTGATCGTGCGCAGTCGCGCACCGGCCGTGGCCCCCGCCGGTGTGCCCGGACCGGCGTCACGGTCGGAACGCAGCGCCGGCGGGCAGCCAGCCACCGCCCGGCAGGCCGAACCGTCGACCCGGCCCGTCGGCTCGCCGGGCTCCTCGACGACCGCCCCCGGAACCCGACCCGGCCCGTCGGCTCGCCGGGCTCCTCGACGACCGCCCCCCGCGACCCGACCAGGCCCGCCGGCTCGCCGGGCTCCTCGACGACCGCCCCCCGCGACCCGACCGGGTCCGCCGGCCTGCCGCCGACTGGCCGCGCTGCGGGTCCCACCCGCTCCGACCCCACCGAAGTTGGAGCGAGCGCAGCGCCGGGCGCAAGCGGCTCAGCTGCCGGTGGAACCGGGATCGCCGCCGGTGGGACCGACACCGCCGAGCCTCCGGCCCGATCCTGGCGACGGCCGAAGGACGGGCCAACGGCCGCCGAGCGCTTGAAGACCGCACAGGCCGGTGCGGGCGCGGCGTTGAACCGTCTGCTCGTCCGTTGGCATCTCACCATGCCCGCTGACCAGGGGGCGGAGGGCGACGTCCCAAACCCCGACGCCCCCACCGCCGAACAGGTGGCCAGCCGTCGCACCTGGGTGTTCGGCCTGCTGGCTGCGATGGCGATCGTGCTGGTCCTCTTTGTCGGCGTGCAACGGCTGGTGCTGGCGGAGGCCGGCACCGTACCCAACCTGGTGGGAGCCACCGAGCAGGAGGCTCGCCAGGAGGCGACCGAGCAGCGGTGGCGGCTCAACGTCACCGAGGTGCGGCGCGACGGAACCGAAGTCGACGAGATCCTCACCCAATCACCGGACGAAGGCACCAGGCTGGAGGCGGGGGAGTCCCTCGACATCACCGTGTCGATCGGCCAGACCCTGGTGAACCTGCCCGACCTCGATGGGCTCGACCGTGCCGAGGCCGAAGCGATCATCACCTTTTCCGGGATGAAGCTGGGAACGGTCACGAACCAATACGACGCCGAGACGCGCGGTGGCATCATTTTGTCCTATGACGCACCCGGCGAGGATGGCAAGGTCCCGAAGGGCTCAAAGGTCAACCTGGTGATCTCCGATGGCGCGCGACCCCGCAAGGTTCCGGCCGACCTGGCGGGCAAGAACGCGCTGGACGTGGCTCAGGCACTCGAGAAGGTCTCGCTGAAGCCGGTGGTCGAGCGGGTTCAGGATCCGTCCGTGCAGCTCGGTTATGTCGTCTCGGTGGAACCGGCCTCCGGGACCGAGGTCGAGTTCGAGTCCGAGGTCAAGGTGCGGGTGTCCTCGCCGCGTGACAAGGCGATCGTGCCCGACGTCGCCGGCAAGTCGACACTGCAGGCCGATGCCGACCTGCGAGCGGCCGGCTTGAACGTTCTGGGTATTCAGGGCCCTCCGGGCAACCCGGTGCTTCGAACCATCCCGGCCGCCGGCACCGAGGTCTCCCAGGGCACCGCCGTCCGGCTGGTGACCGCATAGGACCCGGCCGGCTTCTGCGGGACGCTCCTCCGGATGTCAGTCCTCGGCGACGGGGGGCGGCACCGGTCGTCCGAACAGGAACCCCAGCCCCCACGCCCAGTGCATGACCGCCAGTGCAGCCGGCACCCGGATGCGGCTGACGGTCGGAGCGCTGCGACCGGCGGCGAGACCACCGACCGTCACCGCCGCCGCATAGGTGACCGCCGGCAGCAACCACCGCGGATCCTCGGTCCAGGCCGCCACCGCTGCGGTGCCGGTCACGCCGACGACCATGACCGGCGCGACCAACTGACGGGCCCGGAGCGAGCGGGGATGGCGCTTGAGCATTACCCGCTTCCACGTGCCGTACTGGCGGTACTGGGACGCCAGCGCCCGCAGCGACGGGCGGGGCCGGTAGGTGACGACCATCGCCGGTTCGAACCACACCTCGCCGCCGCTGTCGCGGATGCGCCAGTTCAGCTCGTAGTCCTGATTGCGCAGCAGCGTCTCGTCGAAACCACCCACCCGGTCGAGCGCGCTGCGGCGAAACACCCCGAGGTACACCGTGTCCGACGGCCCCGCCGATCCGCCGTAGTGAAAGCGTGAGTTGCCGACGCCCAGCCGGGATGACATCGCCATCGCCACCGCCTGTTGGGTTCCAGGGGCACCCGTGGCCGACTGGACGCCACCAACGACATCCGCCCCGGTGCGGTCGAGCGCTTCGACCGCCAGCGAGGTGTAGTCGGGCGGCAACGTGCAGTGGCCGTCAACCCGGACGACGAACTCGGCCGACGTGGCGGCGATCGCCCGATTCAACCCGTGGCTGACCCAACTGCGGGGGTTGTCGACCACGGTGATCCCGGCATCGTCGGCGGCGAGTTGGCGGGCGACGGCCAAGGTGTCGTCGTCGGAGGGCGCCACAGCGATCGCCAACGACCCGGAACCGTGACGCTGGGCGCGGATGGACGCGACGGTGGCAGCCAGGTCCGCCTCCTCGTTGCGGACCGCCAACACGAACGCCACCCGATGGTCCCACCGCCCGGTGTCACCGTCGTTGTCGATACCGCCGGTGTTGTCGGCGTCGCCCGCAGTGCTCAGGCGTCCTCGATCTCTTCGGTCATGGCCGAGATCGCCTCGGCCAGCTTCTGGGCCGACGGGTCGATCGGACCGGCCTGCATCGCCATCAGCTTGGTCATGTCGCCCTGCACCTTGATCTTGCCGGCCATGAAGGCCTGCATGCCCGCCTGCGGGTTGCCGTCGACGAGGATGGCCTTGGCGGTGGCGTAGTCGAGCGTGACGGTCAGGTCGGGATCGTCCAACTGCCCCAGACCCATCTTCATCTCGCCCTCGGAGGTGTCCATGTAGGCGAGGACGTCGCCCTCGGCAACCTCGACGGGAACCTCGTTGACGATCTGGTTCATGCGCACCGAATGAGCGGGAGGGGGAACTTCGTCGTCCATCTCGTCGCGAAGTGCGGTGGCCGCAGCCACCCACTCGGGTGTCAGGAACTTGTGCTTGTCCACGTGGGATCTCCCTCGGTTGCACCGGCGGGCAGCCGGTCTCGGCGGGCGCTGATCGTATCAGTCCAGACTCCACACCGAGCGCCCGAAAGGCCCGGCACTCAGCGAAGAATCCTCGGCGCCGCCGGCATCGAGAGCATGACGAAATGGCGGTCCTCGATCGCATGGTGGGAGGTGGTGACCAGCCCAGCGGTTGCGGCGGCGGCCTCGACGTCGTCGACGCCGAGCCAGGCCCAGGGAAACCAGCCACTCGTGCCGGCCTGGCCTTCGAGGCGCACCAGGTCCTTCCGGCGCCGACTGCCGGGGCCCTCGAGCTCGGCCACGATCGTCCCGCCGGGTGCGAGCACGCTGCCAAGGCGGTCGAAGAGCTGCTCCGGATCCCCGCCGATGCCCACGTTTCCATCGAAGAGCAGGGCGGTGTGCCATCCACCCTCGTTGGGCAGGGGCTCGAAAACCGATCGCACCAGGGCGTCGCCGCCACGATGGCGTGTGGACTCGACCGCTCCGGGGGCCACGTCGATGCCTACCGCCTCAATGCCCCGTTGGGCGAGCAGGGCGACCAGGCGGCCCGGCCCGCACCCAACGTCGAGAACGGGGCCGACCGCCAGCGACAGCAGCTTCTCATCGACGGCCGAGCAGTCGTCCCACCAGCGCTGCGCATTGAGGGCTACCCGCTGGCCGGTGCTGGTTGTCAAGGTGGCGGTGCTCAAACGACCGAACCTGCCCGCTCGTTTCCCGCTCGATTCGAAGGGCACAACATCGCCCCCCGACGGGTGGCTTCGGTCCCGTCCCCCCTACTCGGCTGCATCGTCATAGTCCGCTCATCGTTCTGTTGTCCTCGGCGGTTCGCTCGGGCTCACCGGCCGTTCCACTCTGTCGTCTCCGTGGGGCTGAGTACCCGCGGAGACAAGGCGGAAACAGTGAAAACCCACATGCGATCGGTCGCGGGCAGACAACGCACGGCACATTTCGGGGCGGCCGGCTCCTTCCGGGGTCGCCGCGTCGAGCGCCGCAAGCGGCTTCCAGGTCACCCGGCCGTGCCGGTATGGTCAGTGACTCGACGACCCGGAGGTTTCGATGCAACCCCCCAAGGATTTCTTCCGTCCGCTCGCCCTCGGCGCGCCGACGCCGATCCGAGAGGTGCCCGCCCGCCCGTCTCGAATGATCCACTTCTTCGACCCATCCAACGCGAAGATGGCGGCCAAGGTGCCGGAGCTGGCGAAGAAGGCCGACGTGTTGCTGGGCAACCTCGAGGATGCGATCTCGGCGGACAAGAAGGAGGCTGCCCGCGAGGGGCTGGTCGAGATCGCGCTGGCCACCGACTTTGGTGACACGCAGCTGTGGACCCGCATCAACAGCCTCGACTCGCCGTGGTGCCTCGACGACCTCACCCGCCTGGTGCCCGCAATCGGGCACAAGCTCGACGTGATCATGGTGCCCAAAGTGGAGGGCGCCGAGGACATCCACTACATCGACCGCCTGCTCGCTCAGCTCGAGGCCCAGGCCGGCTTGGACCGGCCGATCCTGGTGCACGCCCTGCTCGAGACCGCTCGAGGCGTGGCCAACGTCGAGGAGATCTGCGGTGCCAGCCCCCGCATGCAGGGGCTGTCGTTGGGCCCCGCCGACCTGGCGGCCGACCGGCGCATGAAGACCACCCGCGTCGGGGGTGGGCACCCGGGCTACGTCGTGCGCGCCGACCCCGACCCCGACGATGCCGAGGCGCCCCGTCCCAGCTACCAGCAGGACCTGTGGCACTACACGATGGCCCGCATGGTCGATGCCTGCGCCACTTATGGCATCTTCCCGTACTGGGGGCCGTTCGGCGACATCCGCGACACGGTCGCCTGCGAGGACCAGTTCCGCAACGCCTATCTGATGGGCTGCGTCGGCTCGTGGTCGCTGCACCCGGTGCAGATCGATATCGCCAAGAAGGTGTTCTCGCCCGAGCCCTCCGAGGTGGCCTGGGCCCGCAACGTCATCCACCAGATGGGTGACGGCACCGGTGCAGTGATGATCGACGGCAAGATGCAGGACGACGCCACCGTCAAGCAGTGCAAGGTGGTCGTCGAGCTGGCAGAGGCGCTCAGCGCCAACGACCCGGAGCTGGCCGCCAGCTACCAGGCGGCGACCGATGCCGTCATGGGCGGGGGGTCGAACTGATGGGCGAGGCAGGTTCGTCACAGGCCGGTTCGTCATCGGCAGCCCTGCGCCCGCGCCGGTCGGTGCTGTACATGCCCGGCGCCAATGCCCGGGCGCTCGAGAAGGCCCAGGGCCTGGCCGCCGACTCGCTGATCCTCGACCTCGAGGACGCGGTGGCTCCCGACGCCAAGGCAGAGGCCCGCGACCGGGTGGTCGATGCGGTCACCTCCGGCGCCTACGGCGGTCGTGAGCTGACCATCCGGGTCAACGGGCTGGACACCGCCTGGCACGCCGACGACCTGGCGGCAGCGGCAGGGGCGGGCCCCGCCGCCGTCGTGGTGCCCAAGGTGAACTCGCCCGCCGACGTCGCGACGATCGAGGCCGGCCTTGTCTCGGGTGGCGCGCCCGATCACACCAAGATCTGGGCGATGGTCGAGACGCCCCAGGCGATGCTGGACTGCGCCAACATCGCTGCGGCATCCGAGCGCCTGACCGTCCTGGTGATGGGCACCAACGACCTGGCCAAGGAGTTGCACGCCGAGCACGTGCCCGGTCGCCAGCCACTGCTGACCGGGTTGGGCCTGTGCCTGCTCGCCGCCCGGGCCACCGGCAAGGTCATCCTCGACGGCGTGTACAACGATGTGCGCGACCTGGAGGGGTTTGCCGCCGAGTGTCGCCAGGGTGCAGCGATGGGCTTCGACGGCAAGACACTGATCCATCCGGGGCAGCTCGAAGCCGCCAATGCCGCGTTCGCCCCCGATGACGACGAGATCGCCGCATCGCGGGAGATCATCGAGGCGTTCGAGGCCGCCGAGCGCGAGGGTCGTGGCGTGGCGACGGTCAACGGTCGGATGATCGAGAACCTGCACGTGGAGAACGCCCAGCGCGTGCTGGCGATGGCCGACGCCATCGCCGCCGCCGGCGGGTAGCGAACTCGGCCGCTCGCTCTCCGACCATCCCGCGAGGGGTGAACCTTGCGTGTTGGTCGAGACGAGCCGGGCTGAGCGCCGCCGTTGGCGAACTCTGCCGCTAAAACGTCGTAGAGCGCGCGATAGCAGCAGAGTTCGCGTCGAGGATGGCCCACCGTCGGAGCGTCGCGTCGAGACCGTCTTCTAGCGTGGCCGACCATGGGCGAATTCGAGCGAGCCACCGCGGTTGAACCAGGCGAGCGTCCGGGCCGGTATCGGGCCGAGATCGCCGAGGGGTGGGACATCGGCGGCAACGCCAACGGCGGGTATCTGCTCGCCATCGCCGCCCGGGCGCTGGTGGCGGCGACCGGCCGACCCGCGCCGGTGAGCCTGACCGCCCACTACCTGTCGCCCGGCCAGCCCGGTCGGCTCGACATCGACACGACCGTGATCCGGGAGGGACGGCGCTTCGCCACAGCGACGGCCACGCTGTCCGCTGCGGGGCGTCCGGTGCTGACGGCGCTGGGCACCTTCGGCGAGCCGGGCGGTGGGCCCGGGAACATCGAGGTCGCCAGCTGGGTGGACGGCGGGCCGCCCGACCTGCCGCCGCCGGAAGACTGCGCGGGCGACCCCGACCGGGCCGAGGCAGCGGCCGCCGTGGCGATCCAGCAGCCGCCATCGTTCGCCACCCGGGTCGAGCAGCGCCTCCACCCCGAGGACATCGGGTTCTTCCGCGGGGAGCCGACCGGTGAGGCACGAATTCGGGGATGGTTCCGCCTGCGCAACGGCGAGCCGATGGACGCCATCGCGTTGACCTGTGCGATCGACGCCTTTCCCCCGACGATCTTCAACCTCGATCTTCCGGTTGGATGGACGCCGACCCTCGAGCTGACCGTGCACGTCCGGCGTCGTCCGGCCCCGGGATGGCTCGCCTGCGCGTTCACCACCCGCTTCGTCACCGACGGCCTGCTGGAGGAGGACGGCGAGATCTGGGACTCCGAAGGTCACCTGGTCGCCCAGGGTCGTCAGCTGGCACTGGTGCCCCGCCCGACCGGCACCGTTCCGTCCGGGTTGTAGGTCGCCGTCTGCGCCGGCAGGGCCACCACCGGGCGCCGATGCTCGCGGCTTGAGCGGACTCCTCGCTGAGGTCGGTGGTCATCAGCCCGCTGACCGCCCTGCTGCCCGCCCGACACGTCGGAGTTCGCGGCCGGCACCTCGATCGACGTTAGGTGCCTGCGCGCAGGGAGCGCAGCGAGCCGAGCACCTCGGGCGCGGCGTCGAGAAACGCGCTGACGTCGGCGACGGTGGTCGACCAGCTGAGCGAGACCCGCATCGAACGCTGGTCGTCCACGCCCATGGCGGCGAGCACCGGTGAGGGCTCCAGGCCCTCGGTGGCGCAGGATGAGCCGGAGTGCACCGCCACGCCGGCCTGGTCGAGGCCGATCAGCAACGGCTGGGGTTCGACGTCGTCGAACCCCAGGCACACCAGGTGATCCAGCCGGTCGACCGGATCGCCGAGCACCCTGACCCCCTCGGTGCCCTCGGCCCAGGCGATGACCCGGTCGGTCTGGGTGCGGGCGAAGCGGGCGCTGTCGTCCAGGTCGGCCGTTGCGGCCTCGAGAGCGGCAGCAAACCCGCAGGCCGGACCGACCGCCTCCATGCCTGCCCGCCGCGCCCGTTCCTGGTCGCCACCGACGATCAGCGGGTCGAGACGCAGTCCGCGACGCACGAGCAGGGCGCCGATGCCGGGCGGTCCGCCCAGCTTGTGGGCGGAGACCGACATCAGGTCTGCGCCCAGGTCGTCGAAGGCGATCGGGTCGTGTCCCAACGCCCCGCATGCGTCAATGTGGCACAGCACATCCCGTTCGCGGCAGGATGCGACCACCTCGGCGACCCGTTGGCGCGTACCCACCTCGTGGTTGGCCCACTGCAGGTGCACCAGGCCGGTGGGCTCAGCCGATGTGGATGCGTTCACCCCGTCGAGCAGCCCTTCGGTATCGACGCGACCCGACCGGTCGACGTCCACCCAGGTGACCGGGCCCCGCTCGGCCCAGGAGCGCACTGCCGAGTGCTCGACCGCGGCGGCCACCGAGTGTGGGCCCCGCTCGGTGGCGCCGTAGGCGGCTGCGGCGATCGCTTCAGAGCCGCCCGAGGTGAACACGACCGACCGGCTGCGGGCCCCGACCGCCGTCGCCACCCGCTCCCGGGCCCACTCCAGCCGGGCCCGGGCCTCCATGCCTTCGGTGTGCATACGCCCCGGGTCGCCCGCGGGTTCGGCCCACGCCTCGATCAGCTCGGCACGGGCCTCGGGGCGAAGTGGCTGGGTCGACGCTCCGTCAAGGTAGGCCCGAGGGGCGCTCACGTGGCCATCGTGGGATCGGTCACATTTGCCATGGTGGATCGCAGTCTAGGAGCGGCTCGTCGACCGGACGGCGCGTCGTCGGACGCGGGCGGCTGCGGCCCTGCTGGCGGATCGCGCCCAGGAAGGGGAGACTGGCCCCTATGGCTCCAGCATCTCCCATTACCCGCGACGACGTCATCGAGGCACTGCGGCCCGTGGAGGATCCCGAGCTGCACCGTTCGATCGTCGACCTCAACATGGTTCGCGACATCCAGATCGAGCTGCCGGTTGTCTCGGTACTGATCGCCTTGACCATCCCCGGCTGCCCGCTGAAGGCCGAGATTCAGCGACGCGTGTCCGAGGCGGTCACCTCGCTGGCCGGCGTGGATGAGCTGAAGCTTGAGTTCACCTCGATGACCGACGGCGAACGGGCGGCGCTGCGAGAGCAGCTGCAGGGCGATCCGGCGGCGACCGCAGGCAGCCAGCAGGGCCACGGCCACGCCGAGGGCCGTGCGATCTCCTTCGCTCAGCCGGGCAACCGCACCCGCGTGCTGCTGATCGCCTCGGGTAAGGGCGGCGTCGGCAAGAGCTCGGTGACGACCAACCTGGGGATCGCACTGGCCAACATGGGTAAGAAGGTGGGGATTCTCGACGCCGACGTGTGGGGCTTCTCGATCCCACGCATGCTGGGCATCGAGCAGCCACCTACGGTGATCGACTCGATGATCGTGCCCCCGGTGGCCAACGGCGTGTCGTGCATCTCGATGGGCTTCTTCGCCCAAGAAGACCAGGCGGTCATCTGGCGCGGCCCGATGCTGCACAAGGCGCTGGAGCAGTTCCTGACCGACGTGTACTGGGACGAGCCCGACTACCTGCTCGTCGACCTGCCGCCGGGCACCGGTGACATCTCGCTGTCGTTGGCCCAGTTCCTCCCCCGGGCCGAGGTCTTTGTGGTGACCACGCCCAACCAGGCGGCCCAGCGGGTCGCCCAGCGCAGCGCGTTCATGAGCCACAAGGTCAACCTCGAGGTGAAGGGCGTGATCGAGAACATGTCCTGGTTCACCGGCGACGACAACAAGCGCTACGAGCTCTTCGGTGCCGGAGGTGGCCAGGAACTGGCCGATCGGCTTGAGGTGCCACTGCTCGCCCAGATCCCGTTGGTGTCGAAGCTTCGAGAGGGCGGCGACCACGGCCGGCCGATCATGGCGGTCGACCCCGATTCCGAGGCGTCGAAGGTGTTCGAGAGCCTGGCGGCTCGTGTGGACACCGAGTTGGCCCCCACCCGACGTACCCACCCGGAGCTCAAAATTCTCTAGACCGCCTGGTGGCGAATGGTGCCCTGGACGGCCGGGCGTCAGTCGCACCCGGTTGCGAACGACAGGGCCTGGCACACCTGGGCCATGGCATCGCTCGACAGTGCGGTAATTCGCTGGGTCAGGTAGCCCCGCTCAACCAGTCTCAGGTTGTCGAGCGTGGCGACACACTCCTGGGGCATGCCATCGTCCGGGCCCAGCCGTACCTCGGTGGGGATCGCTCGGATGGTTCCGGTGCAGGGCACGGCGACAAGACGCGTGAGTACCTGCGTGGCCTGGCTGCGGGTGAGGATCAGGTAAGGGCGAGGCCGCTCTCGTGGAGGCTCGAACCACCAGACCTCGCCACGTCTCACCATGAAAAGCCGGCCCGCCGTTCTTCCTCGTCGAGATCCCGGGCCATTCGACGACCAGCATCGTCGGCCTCCGCCTCCAGGTCGCCCCACTCGTCGACGGTGCCGGGCGGGATGCGGCGGTAACCCTCAACCCACTGCTCGATCTTGGCATTGGTATCCAGCTCGGCCAGGCGCTCTGAGAGAACCTGGCGGATGAACGCCGAGCGGGATTGGCCGGCCCTTTTGGCCTCGACGTCGAGGCGTTCGACGAGATCGTCGTTGAGCTGGACCATCGTCTGCGTCCGAGACATAGCCCAATGATAGCCCTACTGCCGGCCGGGTGGAAGGGCCCGGCAGGAGAGTTCAGGGCGGCCGTGGACGGTCGACCAAGCCCTCAGGGCGCCGCCGCCTAGGCGAACTCGCCCGAGTAGGCGAAGAGGCCAGGGGCTCCGCCGGTGTGGAGGAACAGCACCCGCTCGTCGTCGCCGATCAGGCCCCGCCGAACGACGTCGATCAGCCCGGCGGCAGCCTTGCCGCTGTAGACGGGGTCGAGGAGGATGCCTTCGGTGCGGGCGAACAACTCGATGGCCTCGGTGGCCTCGGCGGTCGGGATGCCGTAGCCGTCGCCGCAGTAGCCGTCGAGGATGTCGACCGTGCCCTCGGGCACCGGCTCGCGGTCGAGCATCGGCCCCAGCGCATCGAGCAGCGTGCGGGCGGCGGCCCGGGAGCGGGCGGCGCCCTCGTAGGTGTCGAAGCCGGTCACCGCGGTTCCGGCCCCCAGCAGGTCCATGCCGGCGAGCAGCCCGGCGTAGGTGCCGGCGGTCGAGGTGGCGCTGACGATGCGGTGGAACCCGATCTCGGATTCGACCGCCTGCTCGACCAGTTCGATTGCGGCGTTGACGTAGCCCAGCGCACCGACCGGTGAGGACCCGCCGGTGGGGATCCAGCTGACGATCTCGCCCGCCTCCGCCGCTGCCTCCTCGACCGAGCTGATTGCGTCGGCGGTGTCCTGATCGTCGCTCACCCGGTGGACCGGGGTGCCCAGGATGCGAAAAAGCGTCTGGTTGCCGTTGGTCTGGTAGTCGCCGTCGACGCGGGGCACCATCTCGCTGAGGATCAGGTCGCACCCCAGCCCCAGGGCGTTGGCGGCGGCGGCGGTCTGACGGGCGTGGTTGGACTGAAGCGCCCCGAACGTGCCCACTCGCGCTGCTCCGGCGGCCCGCGCCTGGCCCATGAGGAACTCCAGCTTGCGCACCTTGTTGCCGCCCATCGCCAGGCCGGTGCAGTCGTCGCGTTTGATCCAGATCTCCGGTCCGCCGAGCGCCTCGCTCAGCCGCTCGCACGGCTCGAGCGGGGTGGGCAGCGTGGCCAGGTGTTCGCGGGGGTGGGTCGCCAGTTGGGCCCGGGCGTCGTCGATCACCTGCGCTGCGGTCCGTTCATCGGCGTCGGTGGAGGTCCGGTCGGTGGTGCCGGGCTCGTTGGCGGGGGGCTCGGTGCTGGTGGGGTCGGTCGACATCGCTCCATCTTCGCAGGCACGCGCTCCCTCGGGTCAGCTCCCCGGTGACGAATCGGCCCCGACGGCGACGCCACGTAGCATGAGCCGTCGGCGGCACTGCCTGCCTCGGACGACCTTCAGGAGTATTCAGTGGACATTCGTATCGGAGTGACCCAGGCCCCACGCGAGCTGGACCTCACCGTCGACGACAACCTGCGCGACGAGATCCACGAGCGGATCGACGAAGCGGTCGCCGCCGGCGACGGCGTGCTGTGGCTGACCGATACCTCGGGCCGAGAGGTCGCCGTGCCGGTGGCCAAGATCGCCTACCTCGAGATGGGCCGCGACACGGGCGGCCGCTCGATCGGGTTCTCGAGCTAATCACCCGGTGGACATCCCACTGCTCGATCGCAGGCTGTTGTTCGTCACCGGCAAGGGCGGGGTAGGCAAAACGTCGGTCGCCTCGGCCCTGGCGCTGCTCGGGGCGCGCCAGGGCAAACGCACCCTCGTGTGCGAGGTTGACGCCAAAGGCAACCTGGCCGACTTCTACGGGGTTGGCCCCCTGGAGTTCGCACCGACCGAGGTGCAGCCCAACCTGTACGCCATGGCGATGAACACCGAGGAGTCGCTGCGGGAGTACCTCAAGTTGCAGCTGAAGCTGCCGTTGCTCGCCCGGCTGGGACCGGTGGCGAAGATGTTCGACTTTGTCGCCACCGCCGCTCCGGGGGTGAAGGAGATCCTCACGGTCGGCAAGATCGCCTACGAGGTGCGCGAGCGCAACTACGACCTGGTCGTCGTCGACGCGTCGGCCTCCGGTCACGTCGTCGGACAGCTGGCCTCGCCGGTCGCCCTCGGCGAGCTGATCAGCGTGGGCGTGGTGCAGGCCCAGACGGCGTGGATGATCGACCTGCTCAAGGACCCCGCTACGACCGGGGTGGTCGTCGTGGCCACCCCCGAGGAGATGCCGGTGAACGAAACCCTGGAGCTGGTCGGGCGGCTCGGCACCGAGACCGAAATCGACCTGGCGGCCGTCGTGGCCAATCGGGTGCTGCCCGAGCTGTTCGGCCGGGCCGAGCAGGAGCTCTTCGACGAGCTGGCCACAGCCGTGCGCGGCGCCGATCAGCCGGTTGCTCAACCCAAGGTGGCATCGGGGTCCGGCGCCACCACGCTGGCGGGGCTCGACGGAGTGGTCGAGGCCGCCGAGCTGGCGGTGGGGTTGCGACGCTCGCGCGTGCCGCACCTCAAGCGCCTACGGGCCGGGCTGCCCGAAGGCGTGCCGTTGCTCAACCTGCCGATGTTGTTCATCCGCACCCACGGCACCCGGGCGACCCACGCCATCGCCGGCCTTCTCGAAGACGAGCTCGTCTGATGGCCGGCTCGAGCATTCGCAACCTGGCGTCGGGTCGGGAGATCCTGATCTCGGCGGGGTCCGGTGGCGTCGGCAAGACGACGACCGCCGCAGCGGTGGCGACGATGGCGGCCGCCACCCTGGGGCTGAAGGTGCTGGTCATCACCGTCGACCCTGCACGCCGTCTGGCCAATGCGATGGGCCTGGAACAGTTCGGCAACGTCGAAAGCCGGGTGCCCGACGAGGCGTTTCAGGGGGCCGGCGTCCGTCCGACCGGCGAGCTGTGGGCGGCGATGCTCGACACCAAGGAGAGCTGGGACGACCTGGTGCGACGGCATGCCCCCGACGCTCAGACCCGCGACGCCATCCTGGCCAACCCCCTGTACGCCAACATCAGCTCGCGGTTCGTGCAGAGCCACGACTATGTGGCGATGGAGCGGCTCTACGAGATCCACTCCTCGGGGCGCTACGACCTGATCGTCGTCGACACCCCACCGACCCGCAACGCGCTCGACTTTCTCGATGCCCCCCAGCGCATGGCCGACTTCTTCTCCAGCCGGCTGCTGCGCTGGTTGATCGCGCCGAGCCGGTCGCGGGTGCTCACCCTTGCCTCCAAGCCGTTCTACACGGTTGCGGACCGCATCCTCGGCAGCCAGTTTCTGCAGGACATCGCCGAGTTCTTCATCCTGTTTCAGACGATGTACGACGGGTTCGTCGAGCGGTCGGAGGCGGTCAGCCGACTGCTCGCCTCCGACGACACCAGCTTCATCGTCGTCTCGACGCTCGAGGTTTCTCCGGCACGGGAGGCCAAGTACTTTCTCGCCGAGCTGAACAAACGCAACTACGACGTCGGGGCGCTGGTGCTCAACAAGACGCTGCCGTCGACCCTGACCGACCAGGCCTCGACCGTGACCGCCCACGACCTGGTCGAGCACGGTGCCGAGCGAGCCGAGCCGCTGGGCGAGGCGCTGGGCCTGGAGCAGGACCGGCAAGCGCTGCTCGGGCGCATGCTGCCGGAGTTGGGGGAGAACTTCCTCCGGTTCCAGCTGGTTGCCGGGCGCGAGGCGGAGGAGCGCGATCGGTTGGCCGTCGGCGCCGGCACGGTCGCCTCTGTGCCCTACTTCACCGAGGACATCACCGACATCGCCGGCCTGGTGCGGCTCGGGAAACGACTGTGGGACGAGAACCCCGCCTAAGCGAGGTGCCCGAGGCCCCGGGCGACCAAGCGCGGGTGCCCAGCGATCCGGTCGAGGATCATTTGCGTCGCCTGGCGGTTGTGTGGGGGGTGTTGTCCGACCTGTCCTTCGCCGACCTGTTGTTGTACGTCCGGGCCGGCAAGGGCTATCTCGTTCGGTCCCAGGTGCGGCCGACCACCGGCCAGACGATCTACGAGTCCGACCTGGTGGGGGTGTGGGCCAGCGCTGCGGAGCGGCCGTTGGTCGATCGGGCCTGGCGAACGGGTCGGATCGAGCGCGGCGACCTGTTCGTCGAGGAACTCGAAGATTGGGTGGCGGTTCAGGCCACCCCGGTGACCTGGCGCGGCGAGGTGGTCGCCGTGATGTCCAGCGAGCAGGCGCCTCCGCCCCGTCGCCAACCGGGGGAACTGGAGCGCGTCTACCAGGCGATCTTCGGTCGCTTGGCCCGGATGATCACCGCGGGCTCTTTTCCCTATCCACCGGGCCCCGAGGACCGGGTGCCGCGCGAGCCGCCACGGGTCGGGGACGGCCTGATCCTGCTCGACGGCGACGGACGGGTGGAGTTCGCCTCGCCCAACGCCACTTCGGCGCTCAACCGTGCCGGGGTGGAGGGCCAGATGCGCTCCACCCATTTGGCCGAGGCGGGGCTCGATCAGCTGGCCACCCGTCTGGCGTTTCGTACCAAGCGCCCGACTTCGGAGGAGGTGGCTGTCGGTCCGGTGGTCATCGATCTCGAGGTCTTGCCGCTGTTGGTGCGCGCCGAGGTGACCGGGGCGGTCGTGTTTTTGCGTGACGTCTCCGAGATCCGCCAGCTCGACCTGTTGCTGCTCAGCAAGGACGCCACGATCCGCGAGATCCACCATCGGGTGAAGAACAACCTGCAGACGATCTCCTCGCTGCTCCGCTTGCAGGGCCGGCGCATCTCCCAACCGGAGGCGATCCGCGCCGTGCAGGAGTCGGTGCAGCGGATCCAGGCGATCTCGGTCGTCTACGAGCTGCTCAGTCGGGAACACCGCGACGACGTCGACCTGCGCGAGATCGTGGCGGCGATCGTTCGCAATATGGATCAGGTCACCGGCGCCCACGTGAAAATACGGCTGGCCGGCACCGCTGGGCGAGCACCGTCCGACGTGGCGACGCCGCTGGCCATCATCGTCAACGAGCTGATCCAGAACGCGCTCGACCACGCCTTCCCCAACCTGGGGGAGGAGGGCCAAGCCCAGGCGAGGGGTGTGGGTGACGCTCGATCGAAGCGGAGCCGAGCTGCACATGAAGGTGGTCGACAACGGGGTCGGCGTCGACGGGAGCATCGATCCGAGCAGCGGCGGTCTGGGGCTGTCGATCGTGTCGTCGCTCGTCACCGAGGAACTCGGCGGCACGATCGAGATCGGTCCCCGGCGTCAGGCGTGGGGTGGGGGAGCGGAGGCCGACGAACCGGGCACGAGGGCCGTGGTCGTCGTCGAGGTGCCGGACCTGGGTGCTCCGAGTGGGGACGACCCCACCCAGGAGCTACCGGTGATGCACCTCGGGGTGGCTAGCTGGCGCGCCGGCGGGCGGCGACCCACTGGCGGCGAAGCTTGCGGCGCTCGTCCTCGGAGGTTCCGCCCCAGATGCCCGAGTCCTGGTTGGTGGCCAGCGCGAACTCAAGGCACTGCACCTTGGAGTCACAGGCGTCGCACACAACCTTGGCGCTGTCGATCTGCTCGATGGCCGGCCCGGTGGTTCCGATCGGGAAGAACAGATCGGGGTCGGTGTCGCGACACGCAGCGGTCGAACGCCAGTTGTCGGTGTCGGTGAAGCTGCCGGGCTTGAGCGTCAGGGCCATGTTTGTCCTCCGGGTATGCACGGGTGCGCGCACAAGGTGCGCGCTTGGCAAGTCGACAGCACAATGTTTCGCTGGCAGCGCCGGGGGTTTGGCGCAGCCACGAGGGGATGTACTGAGTGGGCGCTCAGCAACCTATCCAGAAGTGGCAGAGCTGTAAAGGAAAAGTTTCACAAAGTGAAATGTGACTTCGGTCACCCGTGTGGTGTGTGGGTCGGGTCGCGCCGAGTTGTGCAAGCGTAGCGACCGTGACCAAACCCGATCGCTCGACCAGTGTCCCCACCCTCGCAGAGCCGACCGCCGCGAGGCCAAACCCTGTGGAGGCGCCGTCGCCGGGGCCCCAGCCGACCGGGCCGATCATGCCGCTGATACTCGGCCATCGCGGCGCATCGGGTGATCGGGTGGAGAACACGCTGGCGGCCTTCATCGAAGCCGGCGAACAGGGCGCCGACGGCGTCGAATTGGACGTCCGCCTCACCGCCGATCAACAGCTGGTGCTGTCGCACGACCGTGAGCTCGGCGACGGCACCCGCATCGACCGCACCAGCGCTGCCGCCCTTCGCAAGCTGGCCCCGCTGGAGTCGCTGCCGGCGGCCCTGGAGGTGGCGCCCGGCGTCGTCAACGTTGAGGTGAAGTCCGACGAAGCGTCCGAGCAGCTCGCCCGGCGCATCGCCACGATCGAGCTGGTGCTCGACGACCTGGCCCGGCGGCCGGCGACCCAGCGCTTCGTGCTGTCGTCATTCGACCTCGACATCCTCGTCCTGTTGACCCAGATGGGCGTCGGCCACCCGACCGCCTACCTCACGATGGGCGTGCCCCGTCCGGATCTGGCCCTCGATGTGGCCTCCTCGCTGGGCTGCACCTCATACAACCCGTGGTACCCCGAGGTCGACGAGTCACTGATCGCAGCCGCTGCCGATCGGGGCCTGGAGGTGTGGACCTGGACGGTGAACGACTTCGACCATGCGGTGAACCTTGCCCACCTGGGCGTCGGCGCGCTGATCACCGACCACCCCGGAGCCATGCGGGCACACCTCGCCGCCGCCGGCTTCGTCGACCGGGTTCTGGACGGCGGGGACGCTGGGGCCCCGGGGTGACCAGCGACAGCGCGTCGCGGCGGCCGCTGAGCTCCAGCCCGCCCACCTCGCCCAGGTAGTCGCCGTCGACCTGCCAGGGAAGGGAGCGCAGCGCCTCCACACGCGCCTCGGAGAACTCCCCGAAACAATCTCACCGAGGGGTGGTCGGCGAGGCCGCCGCCGCAGCGCCGCCCCTGACAGGCTCAGCAGGTCGCCTGCCCCGAAGCGGGTGGCGACCACCAGCGTGGGCAGCGCGTCGAGCGTGGCCTGCGGGTCGACATCGAAGGGCCGGCTACCGACGTAGGTATAGGGGTTGGAGTTGAGGACGAGGCACTGCCACCCCTCGACGATCTCACCGTCCACGTCGACGCGCAGCCACGGCGAGGTTCGGTCGGTGTCACGGAAGAATGCGGTCAGCCCTGCGTAGATGAACAGCACGTGGTTGAGGTACCGCTTGAGCGCTCCCCGCCGTTCCACCTCGGCGACGGTGGCGGCGTCCCAACCGATACCGAGGTGAAAGGTGAACCAGCGCGGCGCCTCGGTGATGACCGATGCAGGCCCTCGCCCGCCCAGGTCGCTGCCGGGTTCGAGGGGGTGAGGGCGTCGACCCGGCCGAGGGACACCCGCCGGATCAGCCCAAGGTCGAGGGCGTCGAGCAGCTGCAGGCACGCCTGGACCGGGTCGTCGGCCAGTCCCAGCGTGCGGGCGAGCACGTTGGTCGATCCGCCGGGCAGCACCGCCAGGCGCAGTCGCTGCCGACCAGCCCGTTGGCCACCTCGTTGAGTGTGCCGTCGCCGCCGAGGGCGACGACGATGTCGACGCCGTCGACGATCGCGGCGCGGGCCAGCTCGGTGGCGTGGCCGCGCCGCTCGGTGAGGGCGACGCTGACGTCGTGGGCGCCGGAGAGCAGCTTGGCGATGACGACGCGCTTGCGGGCGGTCACCGACGAGGCGGTCGAGTTGGCGATGAGCAGGATCTTCAAGGCGCCCGAAGCTACCGGGCCTGGCCCGGTGCCCAGTGCTCAAGGAGCGACGCCGGGACGGGTGGGGGGAGCCCGCCCGGTTTTGTTCGGGGGTCGCCCTGTTGGCAGACTGGCGCACATGAACGTTGTCGTCTGCGTCAAGCAGATCCCGGACCCGGCTGAGCCTGGGGATCTGGATCCCGAAACCAAAACCCTCAAGCGCGAGGGCAAGCTGATCCTCGACGAGTCCGACAGCTACGGCGTTGAAATGGCGCTGCAGCTGGTGGACAACGCCGGGGAGGGCGAGGTCACGCTGATCTCGATGGCCCCCAACGAGGAGGTGTCCGGGCTGCGCACTGCGCTGGCGATGGGCGCCGCCAAAGCCATCCTCATCAGCGACCCAGCGCTCGCCGGCAGCGATGCGCTGACCACCGCCAAGGTGCTCGCCGCCGCCGCCAAGCGGGTGGAGGGCGCGGACCTGATCCTGACCGCCACCGAGAGCTCCGACGGCTACACGGGCACCGTTCCCGAGCAGCTCGCCGCCGTGCTCGACCTTCCTTCGGTGACCTTTGCCAAGGAGGTCGAAGTGGGTGACGGTGCCGTCAAGGTCCGTCGCCAGACCGAGGCCGGCTTCAACGACGTCGAGTGCCCGCTTCCAGCGGTCGTCTCGGTGACCGCCGGCGTGGTCGAGCCCCGCTACCCGTCCTTCAAGGGCATCATGGCCGCCAAGTCGAAGCCGGTCGAGAACCTGACCGTCGCGGACCTGGGGCTCGACGCCTCGCAGGTGGGCTGGGCCGGTGCCGGTCAGGAGATCATCGACATCGCCAAGGCCCCCGCCCGAGAGGCCGGCGAAATCATCGAGGACGAGGGCGAAGCCTTCCAGTCGGTCGTTGACTACCTCGCCAACCTGAAGATCATCTGAGGAGCTGGACATGTCTGTTTCAACCATTTGGGTCTATACCGACCTCACCCAGCCCGAAGAGGGCCACGGCGAGCCCACCTCCACCACCCTGGAGCTGCTGGCCAAGGCCTCCGAGCTCGCTGACACGGTCGTTGCCGTCGTCGGTGGCTCCGGCGACTCCCTCGCCGCCACCCTGGGCGCCCACGGCGCCTCGAAGGTGCTGGCGACCGGCGACCTGACCGGCCGCCTGCCCGGCCCGCCCCTCGCAGCGGCCATGGCCGACGCGATCGCGGCAGATGCGCCCGACGCCATCCTGTTCGGCACCAGCTACGACGGCCGCGATGTGGCCGCCCGCCTGTCGGTGCGCCTCGATGCCCCGGTCATCACCAACATCGTCGAGCTCAACGAGGTCGACGGCGCCCTGGTCGGCGTCGAGCCGGTCTTCGGCGGCACCACCAACGTCACCACCAAGTTCACCGGGTCCACCCCCGGCATCTTCCTGGTGCGCCCCAAGTCGTTCGCCGCAGCCGAGTCGCCCTCCGGCGACGCCGCCACGGTGGAAGCGCTGGCCGTGCCCGAGCTGGGTGCCGTCGGTGCAGCCAAGGTGACCAACATCCACGTCGAGGAGACCGAGGGGCCGTCGCTCGACGACGCCGCCATCGTGGTCGCCGGCGGCCGTGGCATGGGCGACGCCGAGAAGTTTCAGGCGGTGGAAGACCTGGCCAAGCTGCTCGGTGCCGCCCCCGGCGCCTCGCGGGCCATCGTCGACGCCGGTTGGGTGCCCTACAGCTACCAGGTCGGGCAGACCGGCAAGGTCGTCAAGCCCGACGTGTACATCGCAGCGGGCATCTCCGGCGCCACCCAGCACCTGGTGGGCATGAAGGGCGCCAAGCACATCATCGCCATCAACAAGGACGCCGAAGCGCCGATCTTCTCGGTCGCCGACCTCGGCATCGTGGGCGACGTGCACAAGGTGCTGCCCAAGCTGATCGAGGCGATCCAGAGCCGCTGAGGCGATCTGGGCAACAACGTGATGTGAAGTCGACGGCGAGCGGGGGAGACCCCGCTCGTCGCCGCGTGCGGCCCCGAACGGTCGGAGTGAGCGTCGACGGTCGGCACCGTCGTCGCCAAGCGGGGCGCTGGTTCAGTAGCGGGCCGGCCCCCTTGGGCGCAGCACCGGCGGTGGGTCAGATCAGCGGCCAGGGGTAGCGACGCCCGCTGGGGTCACTGGGCAGCACACCCACCAGCGCCAGGCGCTGGGCTCGATCGACGACGGCGTTCAGCTCCTCGCCGGAGAGCAGCTCGCCGAACTCCGGATCGAGTTCAGCGACCGAAAAGCCGGCGAGCCGGGTGCGCAGTTCGACATCGAGGGGCTGGGCGGCGTAGTCCCACAGCACGGTCCGCAGCTTCTCCTCGGAGTGAAAGCACAGCCCGTGGTCGATGGCCCACAGACGCCCGGCGGCGTCGGGTAGGCAGTGGCCGGCTTTGCGGTCGGTGTTGTTGGCGATCACATCGAACGCTGCCAGCCGGGCCAGGTGGGTGTCGAAGCGCTCGTCACCGACCAGGTCGAACGCAGACACGCTGAGGTCGCTGGGCACGAAGTACTGCACGGTGCCCACGCCCAGTGGGGCATCGTGGCGCACCTCGGTCGGAGGCACATAGCGCCACCCCAGTGCCTCGTCGAGCAGGCGGGCGGCCCGCTCGCGCCGCCACAACCCGGCCGGGAAGTCCCACAGCGGTCGCTCGGCCCGTTCCGGCTTGTAGATGGCGGTCAGCTCGTCGGCCCCGGCGTGAACCCGCACGAGAAAGGTTCCGTTGGAGCTCCACGGCATGCGGCCCAGGATGTCGATCTCACCGGTGAGCAACGCTGCGGTCGCCGCCGGGTCGTCGGGCTCCAGCGTGGAGCGCAGCTCGATCTCGTCCACGCCCGGTCCGCTCTAATTCAGTCGAGGGCAGGCGTGCCCATCGGGGTCGATCGGACGCCCGCACAGCTCGCAGATCGGTCGGCTTCCCGCCATTAGCCGTCCGGCCCGCTGGGCGAAGCCGCGGGCGGCGGCGGCGCTCATCCGGATCCGCAGTTCCCTGGGCTCGGCCGCTGCGTCGTCGAAGGAGGGCTCATCGAGGAACAGGCTGTCGTCATCCTCGTCGACGAAAACCAGTTCTTCGGCGACGACGACGACCGATCCGTCGGCGTCCTCGGCCGAGACCAGCAGGTTGCCGACGACGAAGCTCTCGGTGACCGGCTCGATCAGCTCGCCCAGCGGCTCGACCGGGCCGTCGTCGCCGACCAGTCGCATCAGGAACTGGGCCAGGGCCAGCACCTGCTCCTTCTCGCAGCGCAGTGACGTCACCCGGTGGCCGTCGCGGGCCTGCATGTAAAACACCCGATTGCCCGGTTCGCCCACCGAGCCGGGCAGGAAGTCGTCTGGTTGGTCGAACATTTCGAACTCGTCGCTCATGCCGGCGCGAGTGCGGTCAGGTCGCCGCCGGTCGAGTTGACCGCCAACACGATCGGGGTGGAGGCGCCCAGCACGATGGGGGTCACCGAGGTGGGGCTGATCACCAGGCGCTGAAACTCGTCCAGGTGGGTGCCGGCAGCGAAGGCGACGAAGGTCTTGATCAGGTCGGCGTGGGACACGAGCACGACCGCACCGCCGGCGGCACGCTCCGCCCAGTGGGTGACGGCGTTCACCATGCGGTGCTGCATCTCGAGGAACGACTCGCCGCCGGGGAAGCGGAAGGTCGAGGGATGGTTCTGCACCGCCGGCCAGTCGGGCAGCTTGCGCAGCTCGTCGAGCTTCTGGTTGGTCCATTCGCCAAAGTCGGCCTCGAGCAGCCGATCGTCGGAGGCCACCTCCAACCCGAGGGCCGAGGCGATCGGAGCGGCGGTCTGCTGGGTGCGCTCGATGTTCGAGGAGACGACGAAACGGACCCGGTCTCCGAGGGGTGCGATGCGCTCTGCGACCGCCTCGGCCTGGGCCTGCCCGGCCGAGGACAGGTTGTTGCCTGGCGTTCGCCCGTACAGCACGCTACCGGTGCTTTCGGTCAACCCGTGACGGACGAGCAGCACCAACGTGTGCTTCGTTCCGTGGTCCGGGTCTGCGGTGGGCTCGGCGGCGGTCGGGGGGTCGCTGGTCGCCGCATCGGCGCTGACGTCGCGGGAAGGTTGGGGGGTCATCTCGACGTCAGGATACTGCCGGGCAGCGATCCCAACGACTCGGTCATCCTCCCGCCGGGTGGAGCTGACCGGTGTGACCTGATGGGGGCGTCGGGATCGGGGTGGCAAGCTGGCTCGATATGGATCCAACCCCCGACGTCGAGGCCGAGGCTGCCCGCACCCTGGCGACCATCGCCGACGAGGTGTCGCAGTGCCGGGCGTGCCCTCGGCTGGTCGAGTGGCGCGAACGGGTTGCCCGCGAGAAGCGTGCCGCCTACGCCGACCAGGAGTACTGGGGCCGAGGCGTACCTGGCTGGGGGGACCCGCTGGCCTCGGTGGCGGTGGTGGGGTTGGCCCCGGCGGCCCACGGGGCCAACCGGACCGGCAGGATGTTCTGTGGCGATCGGTCGGGGGAGTGGCTCTACCGGGCGTTGTGGCGGGCCGGTTTCGCCAGCCAGCCCGAGACGACGTCCCGCGATGACGACATGGTGCTGTCGGACGTCTGGATCACGTCGCCGGTGCACTGCGCCCCACCGGACAACAAGCCCACCGTCGTCGAGCGGGACACCTGCGTCGGGTTCCTCAGCCGGGAGTTGGCCGCGTTGCCCCGGTTGTCGGTCGTCGTCGCCTTGGGTGGCTTCGGGTTTTCGGTGCTCAGCCGGCTCTACGACCTGAGACCCCGCCCCCGCTTTGGTCATGGCGTGGAGGTGCCGATCCCGGGCGGGCCGACGCTGCTCGGTTGCTACCACGTCAGCCAGCAAAACACCTTCACCGGACGGCTGACCGAGGACATGTTGGACGCCACGTTCGCCAGGGCCCGCCATCTCGCAGGCCTGGCACCGCACGTCTAATGGGGTTGGGGGGGGGGGGGGGGGGGGGGGGGGGGGGGGGGGGGGGGGGGGGGGGGGGGGGGGGGGGGGGGGGGGGGGGGGGGGGGGGGGGGGGGGGGGGGGGGGGGGGGGTTTTTTTTTTTTTTTTTTTTTTTTTTTTTTTTTTTTTTTTTTTTTTTTTTTTTTTTTTTTTTTTTTTTTTTTTTTTTTTTTTTTTTTTTTTTTTTTTTTTTTTTTTTTTTTTTTTTTTTTTTTTTTTTTTTTTTTTTTTTTTTTTTTTTTTTTTTTTTTTTTTTTTTTTTTTTTTTTTTTTTTTTTTTTTTTTTTTTTTTTTTTTTTTTTTTTTTTTTTTTTTTTTTTTTTTTTTTTTTTTTTTTTTTTTTTTTTTTTTTTTTTTTTTTTTTTTTTTTTTTTTTTTTTTTTTTTTTTTTTTTTTTTTTTTTTTTTTTTTTTTTTTTTTTTTTTTTTTTTTTTTTTTTTTTTTTTTTTTTTTTTTTTTTTTTTTTTTTTTTTTTTTTTTTTTTTTTTTTTTTTTTTTTTTTTTTTTTTTTTTTTTTTTTTTTTTTTTTTTTTTTTTTTTTTTTTTTTTTTTTTTTTTTTTTTTTTTTTTTTTTTTTTTTTTTTTTTTTTTTTTTTTTTTTTTTTTTTTTTTTTTTTTTTTTTTTTTTTTTTTTTTTTTTTTTTTTTTTTTTTTTTTTTTTTTTTTTTTTTTTTTTTTTTTTTTTTTTTTTTTTTTTTTTTTTTTTTTTTTTTTTTTTTTTTTTTTTTTTTTTTTTTTTTTTTTTTTTTTTTTTTTTTTTTTTTTTTTTTTTTTTTTTTTTTTTTTTTTTTTTTTTTTTTTTTTTTTTTTTTTTTTTTTTTTTTTTTTTTTTTTTTTTTTTTTTTTTTTTTTTTTTTTTTTTTTTTTTTTTTTTTTTTTTTTTTTTTTTTTTTTTTTTTTTTTTTTTTTTTTTTTTTTTTTTTTTTTTTTTTTTTTTTTTTTTTTTTTTTTTTTTTTTTTTTTTTTCAACCGCAGGCGCAGCAGCCGTCAGGTCGCTGCGCCTTCGGCGTGCATCCACCGGCGACGTGTTCCGCCTCAGCGTCCGTCGCAGTGTGCCATCCGCCGGCTTGGCGTAGGTCGAAGTGGCCTTTGGTCACCCCGCTGGTACGCTCCACGGCCGTGCCTACACCCCTCCACCCATTCGGACATTCCGCTCGCCCCGTCGGTCGGTCAGGTTCCGTCCTGCGCCGCCTGTCCGCCGTCGCACTCGCCGTCGGCCTGGTCGTGATGACCGGTTGCGCCGACGTTCCGACCAACTACAACGAACGCGCCGAGGAAAACTTCATGGTCGGCTGCAGGGACGGCGCCTCGGCCGAGTACTGCCGCTGCGTTTGGGACAAGTTGGAAAAGACCGTCAAGTGGGGCGACTTCTCCAAGTTCGACAAGGACCAGCAGACCGCCGATGAAGAGGGCCGCAAGATCAAGGTTCCGTCCGGCATCCAGGCCGCATTCGACTCCTGCCTCGACGACAAGGCCGACGGGCCGACTACCACCGCCAAGGGCGACAAGACCACCACCACGCTTGGCTGATCCCGCCCGGGGTCAGCCGGGCGGCACCGCTAGCACCTACTTCTTGGTGGGCAGGCCCAGGCGAACCTCGGGAGCGGCGCTCGTCGGCCACCGAGACCGGCTGTTCTCGGCCAGCCGGCGCATGAGCGCGATGGCCCCGGGATCGGAGTCCCCCGGACGCGACTCCAGCGTGCCGTCGGCGATCATGCGGGACATGATCTCCCGGCCCAGGTCGGTGCGGACGATCGTCAGCGTCCAGTCGGCGTTCTCGCCGATGCCGCCACACGAGATGTCGGCATGCTCGGCGGCGAAGTCGGGGCAGTGGTTGCAGCCCTCACGCGTCCAGGCGTGGCATTCCTTGAGCGGGATCTCCCGGTAGGTGCCATCGTTGGTCCAGATCTGGAAGACGCCCTTGATGTTCATCTTGGCGATGCTGTTGCGGGCCAGCCCGTACTTGGGCCAGAACAGCTCCTCGAAGATGGCGTCGTCGAACGTCTTGGAGCACAGCAGGCCCAGGTTGAACTTGATCGGCTTGGAGATCTTGCCCACCTTGCGGCTCCACATCACCGGCGGCACCGACGATTGGCAGCTCATGCCGACCAGCGCCAGGCGCTCGTGGCCGGCTGCGAGCGCCTCGTCCATCGCCAAGGTGTTGGCCGAATAGGTGTAGCGGCTGCCAGCGGCCTCCAGGATCTCTTCGCGGTTGGCGGCGACGCCCGGCTTGGCCACCCAGCTGTTGGCGTCGCCCTCCAGGTAGCTCACCAGCGCAGCGTCGATGTAGTGGTGCTCGAGCGCCCACAACAAGATTGCCGACACCAGGCCGCCGTCCTGGCCGTTTTTCAGCACGGTCTCGTCGCTGGCCCGGGTCAACACGATGTCCTGGTAGATCCCGGCGACCTCGTCGTCGGTGCGTTCCCGTGCGAAGAGGTGCTCGTTGGCCTGCGGCTCCCAGGCTCGAAAGCGGGGACAGGCCCGGGTGCACGACGTGCAGCCCTTCTGGCCGTGGATGCAGTCGTCGGGGCCCAGTTCGTCTTCGAGGTGGAACGGTTTGTAGCCACCCTGTTCGTGGTTGTAGCCGATCACGTCGTGGGGGCAGGCGATGACGCAGCCCGCGCAGCCGGTGCACAGGTTGGTGTCGATCACCTCGGCCTTGAGCTCCTTCCACTGGTGGGTCCAGCGGGGTGGCTTGGCCGGGGCGTTCGTCGCAGGTGCGGCTTCGGGGGCGGAGGCAACCATCGCGCGATCTTACTGCCGCCACTTGGGCGATCCCCACCGATATTGTGTGCTTCACCCTCGCCGACCCGTGGGGACCGCCGGTCTCGGCCAACCCCTCCCGGAGTTTCAGCGTTATGCCCACCAGGTCCTCCCGCCCACAGCCCAACTATCGCCGCAGGCGCATGGTGCTGGGCGGCGGCGTGATCACGCTGGCGTTGCTGGTCGGTGCCCTGGGAACGTGGGCCTGGGGCCGCTACGGCAACGTCGACCGGGTGGATGTGGACCTCGCTGCGGTCTCCAAGGAGGGGCCGAGCAACTACCTGGTCGTCGGATCGGACACCCGGGCCGGGATCGGCGCCGACGAAGCCGGCGCCGGGGCGTTCCTCGATACGGACGAGGACCAGACCGGTCACCGGTCGGACACGCTCATGGTCGTGCGGATCGACCCGTCCAAGCGGGCGGCGTCGGTGTTGTCGGTGCCCCGCGATCTGTGGGTGCAGATCGACGGCGAGGGTCACCGCATCAACGCGGCCTACAACGACGGCCCGCAGGCGGTCATCGACGCGGTGCAGGCCAACCTCGGGGTGCCGATCAACCACTACGTCGAGGTGGACTTCGTTGCGTTCCAGCGCCTGGTCGAGGCGGTCGGTGGCGTGCCGATCTACGTCTCGTCGCCGGTGCGGGACCGCAACTCGGGCCTCAACATCGAGCAGGCGGGGTGCATCACCCTCGATCCCTACCAGGCACTCGCATTTTCCCGGGCCCGTCACTTGGAGTACCAGAAGCCCGATGGCTCCTGGGCCACCGACCCCACCGGCGACCTTGGCCGCGTCACCCGCCAGCAGATCTTCATGCGCCGGGCGCTCGGTCAGGCCTCCCAGCTGAACTTGACCGACCTGGGGGCGCTCGACACCCTCGGAACGACGCTGACCGAGACGGTCACGCTCGACCAGGACCTGTCGCTGCGCACGCTGATCGCCCTCGGCAAGCGGTTCAAGGACTTCTCGCCCGACGACCTGGCCACCACGGTCGTGCCGACCACCGACCGCACGATGCCCTCGGGGGCCCAGGTGCAGATGCTGGACGAGGCGGCGGCCCCGGGGGTTCTGGCCCCGTTCCGAGGCGAGGCGCCACAGGGTGCCCCGGCCGCTGCCGGCCCGCAGCCGGAGCAGGTGTCCTTCGAGCTGCTCAACGGCACCGGCCGTGACGGCCTGGCCACCATGTTGGCGACCGAATTTGAGCGCTTCGGGTTCGTGTCGACCGGCGTCGGCAATCCTCCCGGCGGGACGACCGACACCTCCGAAATTCGGTACGGACCCCAATCCAGGGAGCTGGCCGAGCTGGCCGAGCGGTACTTCGTCACCCCGGTCGAGCTGGTCGAGGACGATTCGATCGGCGCTGGCGAGCTTCAGCTGGTGATCGGCACCGACTTCAACCGTTTCGACCGCCCGGACGATGCCACGGGCGACACCGGGCCAACCGAGATTTCGGCTCCCGGTGACGGAGCGGGAGAGGACTCGGATTCCGATGATGGTGGCGCTGCCGATTCGACCGAGGCGCCCGCCGTCGAATCGGCGCCCGCCCCGGATCCGGTCGGCGTGGCCATCGGCGACCCCCCACCTGGCGTGGCCTGTCCCTAACCCGAGGCACCCCAGCCGCCCTCCAGCCATCCCGCCCGAAGGCGAGCCCGGCTCCACCCATCTGGCAACTGGGAAGCCCGGCGCCACCCATGTGCGAACTGGGGAGTGCGGGTGACCGTCTGGCGGTTGTTTGGGCTCCCGAGTTGGGGGCCGGGCGGATTTTCCCGGGAACTGGGGAGTGCGGGTGACCGTCTGGCGGTTGTTTGGGCTCCCGAGTTGGGGGCCGGGCTGAGCTACCGCTTCGCCCCGGCTCGGGTTCGGGTTAGTTCGCCGGGGACCCGGCGAAGGCCACCGGGTCGCCCACCTTGGGGATGGGCGGCGCCGACCAGGACATGTCCTTGGCCAGGCGGTGCGCCAGCTCCCGCCACTCCTCGGGCTGCCAACCCTCGGCCCGACCGACGATGTTGCAGTCGTTGTCGATGTGCAGGATCGCCGGAAGTTCCTTCAGCTCGGCCGCCTTGGCGATCGTGCGCTCCGGGTCGGCGTAGGTGAGCAGCTGGTCGGCCCACGGGCCGAGGAAGGCTCGGGTGTCGTACTCATCCGCCGTGCACACGAACGCCACCCGGCAGTCGGCCCCGAAGAATTGGGTCAACAGTTCGCCGGCGGTCTCGAGCAGCCACGAACTCTCGACCGTGTAGGGGTCGAGGACCACGACGACCAGGTGGAACATGACCACCTGGTCGGAGAGGGTGAGGGGGTTGCCCTGCAACGGGTGCAGTTCCAGGTCGGGTGACAGCTGATCCACGGCGCGAAATCTAGTCGTCGCGATCGAGTGCCGCCCCTTTCGGGTGCCCGAGGGCTCCCTGGTTCGATCGCGTCGCCCCGGTGGCGCTTGGGAGTACCGCCGCCCGCAACGCAATCTGATCGCTGTAGGTTGGCGATTCTGCATCCCATCGAACACCTCCGCTACGTCGCCCGAGCCGGCGGTGTCCCCGCCGCCATGCTGGTGGAGGAGACCGCCGACGCCGTGCTCGGTTTGTCGTCGCGCTTTGGCCAGGTCGATCCCTCCGAGCTGTTGACCGCCTGTCGGCGCATCCTCAGCCGCCGCCCCACCAGTGGGCCGCTGTGGTGGATGGCCGCACGGGTGTTGACCAGTAACGACGTGCGCCGGGAGATCGACGAGGTGCTGACGGAGCTGAGGCAGGACCGGACGGCCAGCGAGTTGGAGGCGGCGCTCGGCCATGGTGCGACCGTCACCGTCGTCGGCTGGTCGATCCAGGCGGCCCAGGGCCTGGTCCGTCGCGGCGACGTGACCGTTTTGGTGATCGATGCGATGGGGGAGGGCGACGAGCTGGCCCGTCAGCTGGGCCGGCGGGGCGTCGACGCCCGCTCGGTGCCGCCCGAGAATATGGCCGCAGCGGTGTTGCGCAGCGACGCGGTGCTGGTCGAAGCGACGATCGCCGGGCCCGACGAGGCGCTGTGCGTCACCGGTTCGGTGCCCACCGCCGCCGTCGCGGCCCACCTCGGAGTGCCGGTGTGGCTGATCGCCGGTGTCGGCTACCGCCTGCCGAAGACGCTGTACGACTCCGCCACCGCCCGTTGGGCCGCCCAACACGGCGCCGACGTCCCGACCGGTGATGCAGCGCTCCGATCATCGGACGTGGCCAACCCGGGCACGTCCGATGCTCAGGATCGGGATCAGGGGCCGGACCGCCTCATCCTGTTGGACGAGGAGCGCCTATCCGTCGGGCTGCTCGACAAGGTGGTGTGCGAGGCGGGTCCGCTTGCGGCGCCGCCGATTCCGAGCACCCCCAACTTCCCTCGGGTGCCCGAGCTGGAACGCTTCGGCGTCGTCCTCGCCGACCCGCCGGCCTGACGGGTTCAACCGGGCAGGTCCAACCGGGCCGGGCCGCCCACGTCGGTCCTGACAGACTGGGGCCCCAACCCGGCCGGCGCACCGCCATGCCGGATCGAGGTTCCAGGGGGACGCGTGGCCAACAACCGTCGAGATCAGATTCGCATGACCGACGAGGAGCGGGCCGAGTTTCTCGGCGGGCGACGCACGATGCAGGTGGCCACCCACGGTGCTGACGGGACGATCCACCTGGTTGCCATGTGGTACGGCTTCGACGGCGAGCGCCCGGCCTTCGAGACCTTTGCCCGCAGCCAGAAGGTGCTCAACCTGCGCCGCAACCCCAACCTGACCGTGCTCGTCGAGGACGGCGACACCTACGAGACGTTGCGCGGCGTGCAGATCGTCGGTCGAGCCGAGCTGATCGAGGAGGGCGACCCTCGGGTGATCGACATCGCCGAGTCGGTGGTGACCCGCTACATCGACACGTCGAGCCCGGAGGAGGGCCGTGCGGTCGCCGAGGCGATGGCCAACAAGCGCGCCGGCGTGATCATCCATGCCGACAAGATCGTCACCTGGGACCACACCAAGTTGGGTGGCGCGTATTAGTCAGGCTGTTGGAAACTCGCGCTCAAGGATGCGGGCCACGCCGGCCTGGTCGTTGCTCAGGGTGACCTCGTCGGCCAGCCGCTGCACGTGCGGGGCGGCGTTGCCCATCGCCACGCCCCACCCGGCCCAGGCGAGCATTTCCTCGTCGTTGACCTGATCGCCGAACGCGATCACGTCGTCGGGCGACAGCGCCCAGCCGTCGACCAGCGAGGCCAGCGTCGCCGCCTTGTGCACGCCGGGGGCGGCGATCTCGATCAGTGCCTCGTTGCCCGAGTGGGTCACCTGGGCCGCATCGCCGACCAAGGCGCGGATCCGTTCGAAGCGCTCGGGGCTGAAGTTGTGGGACCGTCCCAGCAGCTTGGTCAACTCGCCGGTCAGCAGCTCGTCGATCGGTGCGATCTCGCTGCCGTCGGCGTTGTGTCCGGGAGCAAACTCGGGGGAACGGGCATACCCGAGCGGTCGTTCGATCGCCCAGCACAGGTCGGGGTCCTGTTCGGAGAGGCGTTCGACGAGATCGATGACCAGCTCCAGGTCGAGGGGCCGTGAGCTGAGCACGTCACCGCTGACCGGGTCCCACACGACCGCTCCGTTGAGGGCGATCACCGGGTCGGTCGTGCCCAGCTGTTCGACGATTTGGGTGATCCAACGCACCGGCCGGCCGGTGACCATCAGGAAGCGACCGTCGTTGCGGCGCACCCGCTCGACCGCCTTGGCGGTCCGTTTGGTGACGCCTCGCCCCGAGTCGAGCAGGGTGCCGTCGAGGTCCGAGGCGACGACGGACCAGCTCTGCGATCGGGGGGACGGCGTCATGGGGCAGCGCTCATTCGGTCGGGGCTGTCCCCGTCATACTACCGGCGTCGCCCGGAGCGGCGGGGTAGCCAGCGAGGCGAACGAAACCGCTGCGTCGGTTCCTCGACGACGAACCAGCCGATCGCTCCGCAGAGCAGCCCCAGGCCAAAGCCCACTACCAGGGTGGCGGGAAACCAGACGTTGCCCGGACCGGTGCCGAGGAACGCTGGAAGGCCGGGGACGGGCTGAGCCAGCTCGGTGCCGACCCGCTCGATCCAGCTGTTGTGCCACAGATAGAGCCCATAGGAGAACGCGCCGAACCACACCCCGACGCTCGAGGCGAGCACGCGGCGGGTCACCCCACGGCCGCCACGCCAGCTGAGCGGAAACACGAGCGCCAGGCCGATCAGCCCGTAGGTGAGCTGGCGCCGCTCCCAGAACCAGCCCCGGTAGCCAACGTCGAAGTCGGCCGGTCCGACCGCGTAGGCGTAGGCAGCGAGCAGCGCGGCGGCGACCAGCCACCAGGGCCCCACCGCCCGCGACAGGGTGCGCAGGCGCTCCGACACCGCACGGGCACGGGGCCGGAGGTGTTCGGTCAGCCCCTGCCCATCGAAGTTGCGGGCGTGGAACACCGCCACCGCCATCCCGATGGCGAACAGGTCGATGTTGGTCGGCAGCCACAGGAACGACATGCCCCGCAGCGTCGAGTCGCCCCAGGTGACCTCACCGAGCGACAACACCAGGCGCACCAGGTAGCCGGTGGCGAACAGGGCCGCCACCATCGCCCACTCGCGCCGCGCCGACACCGCCGCTGCGGCGCCCCCGGCCCGGCGGCGCCGCAGCGCCCAGGAGATCAGCGGCACGACGGCATAGAAGCTGAGCTCGACCGACAACGACCAGCTCTGGGAGATGCCCGAGAACGCCATGCCGGGGCTGAAGACGTGGGTCAGCGATGCCTGGGCGGCGACCTCGCCGAGCGAGTCGAACGAGTTGAGCCCCAACGCCCACAGGCCGAACAAGGCAAACCAGTAGGCGGGCAACACCCGAAGGGCCCGGCGCCACCAGAAGGAGACCGCCTCGGGCACCTGAGCGCCGTCGGCGTGGGCGGCGGCGAAGGGCCGGTAGATGACGAAGCCCGACAGCACGAAGAACACGGCGACGCCGACGTCGGCGACCGCCGCCAGCTGGGTGAAGGGGGCGGAGCGCTGCGCACCGGACACGTTGGCGGCGTGATGCACGACGATCAGCGAGGCGGCCACACCGCGCAGGCCGTCGAGGCCGAGCAGGCGGGCCCGGTCGCCGCTCGTTGGCTGACGGACCGGCGCCGCACCGCCCACCGGAGCCCGGGCGCCGCCGGCGGGTTCGGCGCCGCTGGGCGCGGTCGCTCCGGTGGGCTCCGGGCCGCCCACCCCGGAGCTGCGTCCGCCGATCATCGGCACCGCTCCGACAGGATCACGGTCGGCCACTCGCCGACCACGCAGAAGTCCTCGGCCAAGACCTGGTTGGGCAGCGGATCGCCCGGGTTGGCCGAGTCGTTGGGCTCGTCCCATTCGTCCCAGAAGCGGGTCTGCAGCACCCAGTCGGCGTCGGCGATGTCCTCAGCCAGGCCGTTGCCCGCCAGGTTGGCCAGCCCGGGGTCCATCTCGATGAAGAACGTGCCGGGCTTGAGCTCGGGGAACATCCAGTAGACGATCGCATCGGAGTACGGGGTGAAGCGAAGGTCCCCGGTGCCGACCACCAGGGTTTCGCCGGGCTTGGAGCGCTCGTCGAGCAGATCGATCGCCGCCTGAAGGTCGGCCGCCCGCTGGGGGTCGCCGTAGTAGTAGTGGCGGTCGCCGCGGGTGACCTTGACCACGGTGTCGTTGATGCCGACCCCCTGGCCGACCAGGTCGACGTAGGCCCTCGAGGTGTACTGCGGCGCCGACACCGCCAGGCCACCGCCGACGATCAGGGCGATCAGCGCCGGCGCGAAGCGGCTGGTCGAATTGGCGTCGAGGCGGTGGCCACGCACCTCCCAGGGGCCGGACAGCCACCCCCGGGTGCGGATCAGCTCGGCGAGCGCCACGCCGGCCGCCGGCAGGGTGAGGCAGCCCACCCAGGCCAGGTGGGTGGTGTCGGGCCGCTGCAACGCCTGGGGGAGCACGCCCAGAGCGAGCGCCCCCAAGGCAAGAAACCGGGCGGTGAGCGGGTGGCTGCGGTTCCGCCACACCAGCGCTGCGACGACGATGATCGCCAGGCTGCCCAGCAGTAGCGCGTAGAACCAGACGACCACCTGCATCGGTGCGCCCGGCTGGGGGAAGGGCCAACCGTTGGTGCGCAGCGCGGCGGCCCGTTGCAGGGTGGAGGCCAGCTCGTCGGTCGACGGCGGCGAGGGCAGGGTGCGGCCGCCCCGCAGCCGCAGCACCGGGTCGAGCACCATGCCGTTGATCGCCCGAAACGGCCCGGAGATGGCCAGGTGGATGAGCATTGGCGCCACGCCGACCGCCGTGCCCACAGCCAGCAACCGCCGGTCGCGCCCGGCGAGCAGCCACCACATCAGCGCCACCGCCAGGCCGATCGCCACGATCAGGTCGGGCCGGTACAACAGGGCCAGGCCGGCGAGCAGCCCGGCCACCGCCGGCCGCCAGCGCAGCCACCAGTTGAGGCGGCCGGCCTCGTCGGTGCTGCTCGTTCGGAGCCTCCCGTCGGGCTGCAGCGGCCCGGCGGCCTGGGCATCGAGCGAGGCGGTGGCCAGCACCAGTGCCCACACGGCCAGGGCGATGGCGCCGTCCCAGGCCAGCGCGGTCAGGCCGACCGGCGTGATCACCTGCACCAGTGCCGTCAGGGCCAACCCGGTGGCCAGCACCCGCGACCAGGGGCGGATCAGGGCGAACAGGCCGAACACCAGGGCCCCGTGCTGCAGCCAGCCGACCATGCGCTGCACCTCCAGCGTGGCGCCGAACACCTTGTAGATCGCGGCCAGCACCCACAGGCTGCCCGGGCCGTACAGGTGGAGGAAGTCGACGTGAGGCACCTTGCCGGCGACGACCAGCTGGGGGAACACCAGCATGAAGCCCTCCTCCATCGGCGGACCGGTGAAGGTGATCAGGCCGGGGAGCGGTGCGAGCAGTGCCGCCGCTAACACGGCCCAGGCGATCAGGTCGCCCTTCGGCCGACGCAGGAGTTGCACCGTGCCAGCTTCTCCCAGGAGCGCCGTTGGCGTCACGTTGGCGTCGCGATCGCAGGCGCGACGGGGCACTCCAGCAGCGATGTCCCCGACAACTACGCTCTCGGCGTGGCCGAACCAGTCCAGGAGCCGAGCGTTGCGCCGGTGACGGTCGGCGACGCCGGTGCCTCCCCGGCTGGGAGTGACGCGGGCCTCGATCACTCGTCTCGCGACCCGCTCACCGACGGCACCGCCGGGTCGGACGGCTCGTTTCACAGACGGTTGTTGATGATCACCGCCGCCGGCCTGGTGCTGCGGTTGGTGTGGGTCCTCATCGCAGCGCGTCAGCCCGTGGGCCTCACCGACCCGATGCGATACCTGACCGCCGGCCGCGACATCGCGCTGGGGAACGGCTATGTCGACTTTTCCACCGGTCAGCCCACCGCCTACTACCCGCCCGGTTACCCGCTGTTCGTCGGGGCGATCGCCGCGGTACTGCGCCCGTTCGGATTGCTCGATAACTGGCTCCCCCAGGCGGTCGCCCTCGTTCAGGCATGTCTGGGCGCTGCCAGCATCTACTTGCTCGGGTTGCTCGGTCGCAGCCTGTGGTCGCGCAAGGTTGGGCTGGTCGCCGCGCTGATCCTGGCGCTGTACCCCAACCTGGTGATGCACACCGCCGGCGTGCTCGGCGAGACCCTGTACATCTTCCTGCTCGTCGCAGCGCTGTACGTGTTGCTGGCCGTGCCCTTCTCGACCTGGTCACTTCGCCAGGGCGTGCTTCGGGCGGGGGGATTTGGCCTGCTGTTCGGCCTGGCGGCGCTGGTGCGACCGCTGGCACTTCCGGCGCTGGTGGTCCTGGTCATCGTCTGGCTTCGGGGTCGGGACGGCCGGGCCGACGACGGCGATGCCCGGAGCTGGGATCGCCGCTCAGCGCTGCGTTGGAGCGCCGTCGCCATCGTCGCCACCGGCGCGGTGATCGGGGCATGGACGGTGCGCAACGTTGTGCGTATGGACGAACCGGTGCTGATCTCGACCAACACAGGCGACAACCTGTGCATCGGCCACACCAGCCAGGCCACCGGTGGGTTCCATCTGAGGCCCGGCTGCGTCGCCGAGGCCGGGGACGTTGCCGACGGCACGGCAGCCGAGGTGGCCCACGACAAGGAGCTGACCAAGCGGGCGATCCGCTGGACGATCGACAACCCAGGCGAGGAACCCCGCCTCATGGTGAGCCGGATTTACCATACGTTCCACGCCGACGACGATGCGGTGCTGGTCGTCCAGAACTACATCGACGAGGAGTGGCTGGCGCCGTGGCAGGAGGGTGCGCTGCGCATCGCCGCCAACGGCGCCTATGCGCTGGTGGCCATCGGGGGCCTCGTTGCCCTGTTCTGGCGTCGCCAGTGGTGGCACACGACGCGCCGTCAGATCTTCGTGTGGACGATGATCATCCTGGCGGTCGTGCCGCTGGCCTTCTTTGGCGACCCCCGGTTCAAGGTGCCGGTCATCCCGTTCCTCATCCTGTTGGCCGCCAGCCTGTTCGGTCCGCCCGGCACGGCCGACGAGCCCGAGCGGGCCGGGCTCAGTCGCTTGGAAGGAAGCCCGGAGGAGCGGTAAACACGGCGGTCTCGTCGCCGAGATCGATCAACGTTGCCAGCTTGTCGTAGGTAGCGCGAGGAAGGTCCTCCCCGAAGAGGTAGGCGGCAACCGGCGCAGACGGGTCGTAGTCGATCCCCAGGTCGGCGAGCTCGCTATCGATCTCGCGCTGTAGGCGCTCGGTCTGCTGCAGTTGCGCCGGGGTTCGAAGGTCGGCCGCCGCGATCTCGGTGGCTTCGGCGCTGCGGCGCCACTCGGCGACCCTCGGCCCGGTCACCACCCACAGGTCGGTGTCTGCCTCACCGGGCTTGAGGACCCGGTGGGGCTCAACGGCGGCCGCAAAGTTGGAGGGTGCACCCACGTCGTAGCCCTGCCGCTCCAACTCGAGCATCATCCCGAAGCCGATTCCCCCCAGGTTGAGCGGGTCGTCCCAGCGCACGTCGTAGAGCTGATCCTCTTCCAGGCCGGCGGCCGTCGGTTGCGCCAGTTCTGCGACGGCCTCCCAGCTCTCGGCGTAAGGGATCGGTTCGCCGACCATCCGTGCCGTGTTGGCCGCTGCGAGGCCGGCGAGCACAAAGATGCCGATCCAGGGCGTCAGCCGAAGCAGCGGGGCAGGCAATTGCCACCCGCTCGTGGTGGCCCGGTCGGTCGCTCGTTCACGAGCCGCCCTCACCAGCGTCCAAGCGGTGGCCACCAGCATCAGTGCGGTGAACGTGAACGTCCAACGAAAGAGGTAGAGAAACACGACGCCGAACGCACGAGAGATCGAGAGGACGGTCGCCACGATGCCGACGGCGATCGTGGCGTCGAGGCGAAGGATGATCCACCACTGCTTCTTCCAGGCCAGCACACCGGTGGCTGCCCAGGCGGCCGCGAAAGCGGCGCCGATCCACAGGGACCCCTCGATCTCGGTGCCTCCGTTGAGCCACTGCCCAAACGGGTCGAGCATGCGCACGGTGATCGACAGTGCCTGTCGGAGGCCCAGAACGGCCTCCTCCGGCGCCGTGAAGTGCTGCCACAGGATGGTGAGGTTGCCCGGGTCGTTGGTGAACTGGTTGATCAGCGGCGGCAACCAGGCCAACAGGCCGACGGCGAAGGTCAGGGCGATGTCCCGGCCAAACGTCGAGGCGGTGGACCGGCCGACAACCGGTGAGCAGGCGTCATCGTCGCGACGCCCGGCCCACCACAGCTGCCCACCCAGGCCGGCCACACCGAACACGAGCAACGCCGGCGCCACCACGGCGTATCCCACGTGGGCCTGCACGCACCAGGATGCGGCGAAGGCGGCCAGGGGCAGCGTGCGATGCCCCTGCAGCGCCGCCCAGGTGGCCAGCGTCAGAACGGTGAAGGGCCAGAGCGCCATCCAGGGATTCCACGGCTGCGTGCCGGCGTCGAGGCCGTACCCGCCGAGCAGCACGGCGAACGTCACGGCGATGCAGATCAGTACGTTGGTGCCCGCCACCCGGCGCACCAGCCACAGGCCCACACCGATCCATATGGTCCCGATGATGGCGACGGCGCTTTCGAGCGCCCACGACGACCGACCGAGCAGCAGGTACAAGGGGTAGAGCGCCCAAAAGAACGCGGGTCCCGGATGGTTGCCCTGGACGCCTGCGTCGGACATGATCCGGCCGGCCGCCCCGACCAGCGGGGGATGATCGGGAAAGCTCAGCATGCGCATGGCGGCCTGGGCCAGGTCGCCGGTGGGATACCAGTCTCGAAATGCCAGCGCCACCACGGTGGCGGCCAGCGGGATGAGCACGAGCAGCGCGACGATCGGCAGCGTGACGTCCGAGTTGCGCCACCTCGGCGAGGTCCAACGAAGGTCGTTTTCGTTGGTCGGCGGCGGTGGCATGAGCGCCGACGCTACCTTCAGTGGGCATCTTCCGCAGCAACTAGAGTTGCGCCAGTGACCCCCTCCGACGCCACTGCGCCGGCAGCTACCAGCCAGTCGGTCGGAACGGGCCAGGCCACACGGTCCCGCGGCTGGCGCAACCAGCCACTCGAGGGGCTGCGGGCGGTCGGCGCCATCGCCGTTCTCGTGACCCACCTGGCGAGTTCTGCGAGCGGAAACCAGTACTGGTACGCGCGTTTCACCGGGCGGCTCGATGTTGGCGTCACGATCTTCTTCGTCATCTCCGCGTACCTGCTCTACCTGCCGTTTGCACGCTCGCTGACCGGGGACCGTTCGCGTCCCGATGTTCGCGGGTACGCGCGCCGCCGACTCCTGAGGATCTTTCCGGCCTACCTGGTCGTCATGGGTATCTCGGCGTTCATCTACGGGCGCGGCATGCCGATGACCGCGTCGCAGCTGGCCCGCTACCTCACGCTGACCCACATCTACACCCCGTCCACCTTCGACAACCCGGTCCCGCAGGCCTGGAGCCTCTCGACCGAGCTGGCCTTCTACGCGTTCCTGCCGATCTTCGCCTTTGCCATCTCGCGCATCCCGGCATCGTCGCGGTCCGCCCGCATCAGAAACCAGTGGTTTGGACTGGCGGCCATGGTTGTCGTGGGGTTCGCCTTTCGAGCCTGGCTGGTGTCGCTGGAGGTGCGGGTCTCGGGCCAGACCGGCTCGCAGGGTGTGGTCGATCCGCTCACCGTCATCTCGCTGAAGGCGTGGATCTTCAACCACCTCGACACGTTCGCCGTCGGGATGGGTCTGGCCCTCATCCAGGCGGGACGGGAGGAGCGGTCCCGGTCGGCGTCCGATCGGGGCGAGGTCACCGTCGACGGGTGGCCCGGGGCGTCGGGGCGAGCGATCTCCATCGCCGGAGCGGTCGTTGCTCTGGTTGCGTTCGCTGTGGTGTCGTCGAGCTGGGTGGATCTCTCCGTTCAGTCGCTGCTGTACTCGCCGGGGCAGGAATGGGCCCGTCACCTGCTCTACACCGCGATCGGCGGCGGGCTGGTCGTCTCCGCCGTCGTGGGGGTGCGCAGCAACTGGTTTGGGCCCCGCCTGCTCGGCTCGGCGCCGTTTCGGTTCCTCGGGCGCATCTCCTATGGCATCTACCTGACGCAGATCCTGGTGATCGGGATCTTCCTGTCGCGCCGCCCGCAGGACGAGTTCGCCATTCCGATCTGGCAGATGAGCGTCTTCGTGGTGCCGGTGGTGCTCGTCAGCAGTTGGTTGCTGTTCCAACTGGTGGAGCAGCCGGCGATGCGGCTTGGTTCGCGTCGCATCAGCACGTTCGCCAAGGGGTTGTCGGCGATCGGGGCCGCAGGGCTGTTGTGGCGCCTGGTCTCGATACTGCACATCACCACGGTGCTCCCCGACGGCGGGGACCCGTTCTACTACCACATCCAGGCCGGCCTGCTCAGCGCCGGTCGGGGCTTCTCGGAGCCGTTCAGGTGGGTGCAGGACGGGACGTTGGAGCCGACCGCCATCCATCCTCCGCTGTACTCGATGTACCTGTCGATCTCATCGTTTCTGGGTGCCGACACCTACCTGGCCCACAAGACGCTGTCGATCCTCGCCGGCGTGGGCGTCGTCGTGATGATCGGCCTGATCGCCCGGCGGGTGGGCGGCGACTGGGCCGGGTGGATCGCGGCCGCCATCGCTGCGTTCTACCCGCAGTTCTGGATCGTCGACGGAATCCTGTGGTCCGAGGGCCTCTTCACCCTGTTCATCGCCTTGACCGTATGGGCGGCCTACCTCTACTACGACCGGCCCAGCCGGTGGGGTGCGGTGTGGCTGGGCCTGGCCGTGTCCGGGGCGGTGCTCACCCGGGGCGAGGCGCTCATCCTGGCGCCGCTGCTGGTGGCGCCGCTGGTGTTCTTCGGTCCACGGCCGCTTCGGATGCTGAAGGATCTCCGGACCCGCTGGCGAGTCCGGGCTGAGCGGTCCGCCGCCGACGATGCGGGTGAGGCGTTCGACGAGGTTGAGCGGTCCGGCGAGGACGGGCGTGGCGCCAACGACCATGTCCTGAACTGGCGCGAGCGATCGCTGCGGCTGGTGCTGGCGGCCTTGGCGGTCACCCTGCCGATCGCGCCGTGGGTGGCCCGCAACATGACCGCCTTCGACGAGCCGATCACCATCTCGTCCAATTCCGATGAGGTGCTGTACTACGCCAACTGCGTCGACAGCTACTACGGCGACTTCATCGGCTACTGGTCCTTCCCGTGCCAGGAGCGCGAGCGCGAGGTGGTTCAGGAGCCCCGCGACGAGGCGGTGCGGGTGAAGTTCTGGCGCGACAAGGGCATCGACTACGCGATGAGCCACAAGAGCCGCTGGCCGGTCGTTGTCGCGGCTCGCGTCGGACGGATGCTCGAGGTGTACCGACCGGCACAGGGCGCCAGAATCTTGTCGATCGAGGGACGACCGTTGGGGTGGACCCAGTTCGGTCAGGTGATGTGGTGGGCCATGTTGCCGTTGGCGGCGGCTGGGTCGTGGCTGTTGCGCCGGCGCGGCGTGTGGACGTGGCCACTGTGGTCGCAGGTGACGATGGTGATGGCCGTCACCGTCGTGGTCTACGGGCACGTGCGATTCCGTCCCCCGTTGGACTTGGCCGTCATCGTGGCCGCCGCAGTCGCACTGGCGTCGGCCACGAGGTGGGCGGCGCCTCGCCTGTTGACCTCACCGTTGGCCGCCCGGCTGCTCGCAAGCGATGGGCCTGCGTTGATCGAGCTCGCTTCGCAGCCGACCGGCGCCGAGCAGGCCGAGCCGGTTGAGAGCACCGACCCGGTCGAGGACACCGACCCGGCTGAGGCGAGCGAGCCGGAGCCACCGGGTGGCAACCACTCCAGGGCGGCCGCCGTCGCCGCGTGGTGGCGGGCCAGCCCGGGTCGTTGGTGGGCCGATCACCCGGGGTGGCGCAGCGGCGTGGGCATCGCCATCATCGCCGTCGCCGTCCTCGCGCCGCTGCGGGAACTGCTTCGGCGGCAGGGCGTGCCGATGGAGGAGGGCTTCATGCTGGCCTTCCCGGAGCGGGTGCTTTCGGGCGATGTCCCCAACGCCGACTTCCTGCACCTCTATGGTCCGGGCAGCCTGTGGGCCCTGGCCGGCTGGTTCAAGGTGTTCGGGGTCAACCTGGCCGCAGAACGGTGGTTTGGTCTGATCCAGCTGCTCGGCATTGTCGGCGGCGTTGCCGCGCTGGCGAGGGCATGGGGTCGGCGGTTGATGGTCGCAGCCGGGGTGGTGTGCGTCATCATCTCGTTCACGGCGGTTGGCCTGGCTGCGATGGCGTGGAACGGTGGCCTGGCGCTGCTGGTCTGCTCGGTCGTCGCTCTGCGGCGAGCGCTGGACAACGAGGTCCGGGGCACCGGTTGGCTGGTGGCGGCCGGCGCGCTCGCCGGTGCAGCGCTGCTGTTTCGGCCCGACCTGGTGTTGACCGTTGGTCTGATCGCCGGCGTGGCGGTCTGGCTGGCGGGGGAGCGACGCCGGCTGTTGTGGCGCGCCGCAGCGGGGCTCGCCGCAGTGGGCTCGCTGATCCTGGTGCAGGTGGCGATGGCCGGGCCCAGCGCCGCCATCGAAGGCATGATCACCCAGCCGGTCTTCGACCTGCGCGGCGGTCGGGCCCTGCCCGTGCCACCATCCTGGGGGTTCATCGACGGGTTCGCCCAGCGGGTCGCCATGATCGAGGTTCCCAGCTGGCCGCTGCCCATGCCGGCACCCTCCCAGCAGGTGTTCTTGTGGTTTGTGTTGCTGATCGCCAGCACGGCCCTGGCGGTGGTGACCGCCGCCGTGACGGGCCGCCGTTGGGCATGGAACGCCGATGCGATGCGCGGCGACCGGGCGGTGCTCACCACCATGTTGGTGGCGCCGCTCGTGGTGGGGATCCTGCCCCAGGGCCTCCAGCGAGCCGACACGACCCACCTGGCGTGGGTCGGCTGCATCGTCATCCCGCTGGTGCCGGCGTTGCTGTTCCAGCTCACGCGGCACTGGTTTCGAGCGCCGCTCCGCGGAACGTGGGCCGCCGCCCTGGGGGGCGGCCTGGTCGTGGCGCTGGTGGTCGTTGCCCCGATCTACACGGTGCGCCCGTATCTCGACCGCGTGGCCGAGTCGGCGGGGTCGCCGCCCCCGGATGAATGGTCGCTCAACCGAAATGGCCGAAACTTCTGGCTCGGCGGATCGGCGATCACGGTCGCAGCCCAACAGTTGACCGAGGACCTCGACGCCCTGTCCGAGCCCGGCCAGCGGTTGTTGGTGGGGCCGGCCGACCTGTCGAGAACCCCCTATAGCGACGCCTATTGGTATTACATCTTCGGCGATCTCACGCCCGCCACCCGCTACATCGAGATGGACCCGGGCATCGCCGACGCCGCCGACTCCGGCCTGGCCGACGACGTGGGCACTGCCGACTGGATCATCCTGTCCCACGTTTGGGACGCCTGGGACGAGGCCAATTCATCCGTCGAACCGGGGTCGGACCGGCCCAACGAGGTATTGCGTCAGAACTTCTGTCGGTATCGCTCCTATGGCGATAGCTTCGAGCTGTGGCAGCGGCGCCCCGCCGAGGGCTGTCCCGACGAGCTGCCCCCAACCCCGGTCGAAACCCCGCCTGCCCGAGACTGACCAACCGGGGACGATCGCTCGCATTCAGGGCGTCTGGCCGCCGCCACTAGAGTCTGCTCGCCTCCACCGGCACCCCCCCGCAACGCCCCGCCCCAACCACTCACCGTTTCGTGAGGAGAATCCATGGCAGCTGACGATTCCGGCACGGTGCCTTCCTCCGAGGGGGACGCGTCAGCGTCGGACATGCCCCGCTGGACCCGTCAGATCCCGTCTCTGGCCACCTCCGGGCGCCTGAGCGACCGTCATCGGCTGATCGCCCTGAGCTTCCTCATGTTGTTCGTCGAGTTGGCGCTGATCCGCTGGTCCGGCTCCAACATCATCTACCTGTCGTACTTCTCCAACTTCGTGTTGCTGGGGAGCTTTCTGGGTATCGGTCTGGGCTTCCTGCGGGCACGAAAGAAGGTTGACCTGTCGGGCGCCGCACCGGTTGCCCTGGCCCTCTTCGTCCTCCTGGTCGCCGTGTTCCCGGTCAACATCAGCCAGGACGACCCGTCGGTCTTCTTCTTCTCCACGCTGACGCCAAAGGGGCCCCCGCGGGAGGTCATCTTGGCGGTGGTCTTCTTCTTCTCGGCGACCGTGATGGCCCTGATCAGCGAAGGGGTGGCGCGGACCTTCGGCAGGTTTGAGGCATTGGAGGCCTACAAGTGGGACCTGGTCGGCAGCGTCGCCGGCATCCTCGGGTTCTCGATCCTCAGCTTTCTGCGGCTCTCCCCGGTGGTCTGGGGTGTCGTGACCGTCATCGTCGTGGCAGCCCTGTTGGTGCCGCAGCGGCCGTCGCTGACCCAGGTCGGCGCTGGGATCGCGCTGGTAGTGGTGTTGGCCGTCGAGTCGTTCACCGCGGGCAACCTGTGGTCGCCGTACTACAAGGTCTCCTATTCCGAGACCTCCGAGAACAACCAGAACCTGTTCATCAGCGTCAACGGTGTGCCCCACCAGGCCCACCTCGAAGGCGAGAACGCCCAAGGGAAGGCCGTGTACGAGACGGCGCAGCCGCCGAAGCTCGACAACGTGCTGATCATCGGCGCCGGTGGCGGCAACGACGTGGCGTTGGCCCTCCAGAAGGGCGCCAAACACATCGACGCGGTCGAGATCGACCCGGTCCTGTACGAACTCGGTCGGGACCATCATCCCGATCAGCCGTACTCCGACCCCCGGGTCGACGTGCACATCGATGACGGCCGGGCCTTTCTCGAACGTTCGACGACCGAGTACGACCTCATCCTGTTGGCGTTGCCCGATTCGATCACCCTGATCTCGGGCCAGTCGTCGCTGCGGCTCGAGAGCTACCTCTTCACCAAGGAGGCGCTGGCGACGGCACGGGACCGGTTGAACGATGACGGCGTGTTCGCCATGTTCAACTACTACCGCAACGACTGGTTGATCGATCGCTACGGGGCCACCCTGACCGACGTCTACGGTCATGAGCCCTGCTTCCAGGAGCTGGCACCCGGGTTGGGCGAGGAGGACATCTCCTTGGACGCGTTCATCGCAGCCAAGAATGAGGCCTCGATCAACTGCGATGCGCCGGCGGTGGCGAGCACCTGGGCCGCCAGTTCCGATTCGGTGCCCGAAGCGGCAACCGACGATCACCCCTTCCCGTACCTGAGAACGCGCACGCTGCCGTCGCTCTACGTCATCAGCCTGGCCCTGATCCTGGTCGTCTCACTGTTCGCCATCCGGCTGACCGCAGGCCCGCTCAAGCCGATGCTTCGCTTCAGCGACCTCTTCTTCATGGGCGTCGCGTTTCTGCTGCTGGAGACCAAGAACGTCGTGCAGTTCGCCCTGCTGTTCGGGACCACGTGGTTCGTCAACGCGTTGGTCTTTGCCGGGGTGTTGATGAGCGTGCTCGTGGCGGTAGCTGTCTCTCAACGCGTCACGTTCAAGCGCCCGGAACTGCTCTACGGCGCGCTGCTTGTCTCGCTGGTGGTCGCCTGGCTGCTGCCGGGTAGTGCGCTCCTCAGCCTGCCGATCATCCCAAGGTTCCTGGCGGCGGTCGTCCTGGCGTTCTTCCCGATCTTCACGGCCAACCTGGTGTTTACCCAGCGTTTCAAGGACACCGGCGACTCGGTGACCGCCTTTGGTGCCAACCTGCTGGGCGCGATGTTCGGTGGGGTGCTCGAGTACCTGGCTCTGATCACCGGATACCGGGCGTTGCTGATCATCGTCGCCCTGCTCTACGGCGCAGCCTTCTTGACCGGTCGTAAGTACATGGCGGGCGGCTCGGCGTCTGTCGGGACGTCGTCGGTGGGAACCTGAGCCCAGCGGGGCGAGGGCGCCCGGGCGTCACCCCTGGGGGCTCCCGATGCGTTCTTGCAGCAAGGTGCAGAGCTCGTTGGAGGGTTGAACGTCCAACTCGCCGTCCAACGGGGAAGCGCTCCCGATCAGCGACGGTGGAAGAAAGGTGAACTCCTCGCCGACCCTCAGGCCGGCGAACCCTGAGACCGGGTCGAGCGTGACCTCGACCGGGAGGGGATCGCCCACGGGCAGGTCGAGCTTGACGAGCGTCGACTCGAGACCGTCGTCGGTGAGGGTGACCCGACCGGTTGGATCAACGTCGATCCGCCAGTTGTCGCGGCCGGCCAGGAGGACCGGGTCGTCACCCCGTCCGGGCACATCGAGGTCACCGGTGAGGGATCGGCTTGCCCCCAGATCCAGCACGGTCCATTCGTCGAACGTGCTCATGTAGACCCCTTCGCACGTGCCCCCCGTCGTGTCGATCCCGACGATGCCCAGGCGCGGGCGGTCGTCGAGGTCGGTCTGGTCGTTGATCTCGACGAGCGCAGGTGAGGGCGCAGGGAACGCAGCTGCGTCGACGCGATAGCGCGCCGAGGTGAACGACGGCTCCCGGGCCAGCCCGGCCCACAGGCCAAGCCCGATGTTGACCAGAAGTCCCCAGGCGGTCAGCAGCGAGAGGCCGGCGACCGCCCGTCGACGGGTGAGCCACGCCGGCCACACGTTGGAGGCCATCGCGACCGCAGCGAGCAGCACCAACGGCAGCAGAAAGTCGATGAGGTACCGGTTGGCCACGAAACCGATGGCGAGGCTGCCGGCGCCGCCGACGCCGAGGGTGCCGGCCAGGATGATCCACAGCCACCTGCGGGTGCGGCAGGCCGCCACGAACCCGATGACGGCCAGGATCGCCAGCAGCGTGGCCGAGACGGTGAGCGAGGTGGTCGGGGTGATGCTCTCGAGGTTGACGCCCCCGATCTCGGTGGCCCGGGGGCCGAAACGAACGATGGGAAGCAATCGCTCTAAGGCGATGGCGTCGGGTCGCAGGTAGGCCCACAGGTTGGTGGGGATGAACTCCGGAGAAAAGAAGCTGCCGCCATGTTCGGCAAACCATTGCGCCCGTGCCGGGGTGAGCCCGGTCATCTGCTGGCGGTCCATGGGAAGCGAAAACAGCGTGCTGAACCTGGCGTAGTTCACGGCGGCCGAGGCCGCCACCCCGGCTGCGAGGATCCCGCCGGCCGCCAACGTCGGGCGCGGGCGGTGCCGCAGGGCGAGGATCACGATCAGCCCGACCGCCAGCGTGACCCCCAGCCCGACGGTCACCCGGGTGAGCACGCACGCGGCCGCTGCGGTTGCGGCCACGATGGCGTAGGCGGGACGGGGCTCGGACAACAGCCGCACCGCTGCCGCCACGGCGACGATGCCAAGGGCCAACGCCCAGATTTCGGTCTCGTGGTAGATCGTCAACCAGCCCCCGGCGAAGAGGGCCGGGGATACCCCGACGGCGAGCATCATCGCAGCGATCCGCAACCGGTCCCCCGGCAGGTTTTCGGCGATTGGGCGCACGACGGAACGCACGGCGATCGCCAGGTGAAACGCGCCGAACAACGAGATGGCGTAGGCGATGACGATCGACAGTGCCGTCAGCCGCCCGGCGAGCCCGCCGAACAGGCCCACAACCGGGATGCGGACGAGGGCAAGAAACGGGCCGAAGTAGAAGTACGTCTTCCCGTCGATCGTGAAGCCCTCGATGGTCGCAACACGAGGATCGACGTCCAGGTGACCCGCCAGGAAGGCTCGGGCCTGCTCGTCGTAGAAGTCGGAGGTGTACTCGCCGGGGCTGAAGAGATGCCAAGGCACTCCACGCGTCACGAAGGCCAACATGAGGAGCGAGCCAGCGCCCACGATAAACATGGCGAGTCGCCGTTCATCGCTGGTGGCGGCCAAACTTGAGCTCTCAGCAGCGATCATTCGACGGGGGGCTCGCCATGCAAGGTCACCTGACCAGTCAAGTGCTTCGCCGGCTGGGGGGCCGAACCCGCAGACGCCTCTGCTTCCTGGTAGCCACATGAGTGGGCACGACATCGACTTCGGCCACCCTCGCACCTTCGGCAACGCCTCGCCGGATGTGGGGCACCAGGTCGAACCTGACGTGAATCGCTTCGACACCTGGGGCGTCGCCCACACCCGAGGAACGCTCCGGGGACACTTGGTGGCGCTGGCGTGGTTCATGCTCGTGGCGGCGATGTTTCTGGCACCGCTGTTCGGTGGCAAATCGTTCTCCGTGGTCGGGTCCCGTCAGAGCGACGTCTACCCGTGGACCGCCCAGATTGGCCCACCGCAGGTGCCGGCCCAGTTCGACTCGGCCGACCTGTCCTATCAGTGGCAGCTGCTGTTGCAGGACGCCATCGACGAGGGCACGCTGCCGTTCTGGTCACCCGACGTCTTCGACGGCGGGGCGCCGCTGTACTCCAACGGGACCAGCGGGCAGCTCTACCCGCCGAGGCTGGTGGCGGCGCTGGCACCGGAGCGCTGGTCCCACGACCTGTACGTCGCTTTCCACCTGATCGTCGGCGGCATGGTCACCTACCTGTTGTGTCGCGAGTTCAAGCGGTCGGCGCTGGCCGGGGTGATCGCCGGTACCGCCTGGATGCTGGGCAGCTTCAACCTGGGCTGGGCCCACCTCGAGGTGGTGACGTCGATGATGATCGCCCTGCCGCTTGGCCCGCTGCTCGTGCACCGCATGTGGCGCAGGCGGACCTTGGGGTCGGTCGTGGCAACCGCAGCCGGTTTCGCACTGCTGACGATCTCGGGCCACCTGCTGTGGCAGGTGCTCATCTGGATGATCCCGGCGCTGTACGCCGCTGCGCTGGGGATCACTTCGGCACTGCAGGCCTGGCGCTCCGGCGACCGCAGCACGGCGTGGGGCCACCTGTGGCGGCCGCCGCTGGCCTTCGGTCTGGGGGGCGCCCTCGCCGCCGTCGTGCTGGTGCCGACGTGGATCAACCTCTCCCAGACGCCGCGCGAGGCGTTCGCTGTCGATCTGTTGGGCGTGTTCGAGACCCCGGCGGCCACGTTTACCACCGACTTCCTACGGGGCCCGTCCTTCGAGACGATGACCACCGAGGTGATGAACTACCGGCTGGCCTTCGTCGGCACGCTGGTCGCCGTGCTGGCCGTCATCGGGTTCTTCAGCCGCCGCCAAGGCAGCGGGCTGGCCCGCACGATCATGTTGGTCACCGCCGGGGTGGCCACGGTGGGCCCTCTGAGACGGCTGGCCTACGAGGTCGTCCCCGGCATGAACGTGTTCTACCCGTACGGTCGCCTGGCCGGCTGGTTCGCCCTCGGCGCGGTGTTGGCCGCAGCGATCGGCTTCGACGCGATGGTCGGGTGGTTCGGTGGCACCAACCTCGGCGACCGCCTGGTTGGTTGGCCGGTCGTGCCGATCGCCGGGGTGCTGATCACCGTGCTGACCGTCGCCCAGCTGGTGCCGCTTGGCCGCAACCTCAACCCGCCGTTCCAGACCCGCGACGACGCCGACTGGTTTCCCGATACCCCGCTGATCGAGGCGGCCCGCGCGCTGCAGAGCGACAACCCCCGCGGCGGACGCCTGGCCCCGATCGTGTTGGATCGCGTGGGAATCGCCGAGGGTGGGCCGTTGGTGTTTCCGGCCAACCACGCAGCTGCGCTCGGGCTCGATTCGACGTCTGGATACGACTCGACCCTCCCCCTCGAAGCCGCCCAGACGCTGCGCTACCTCGGCGGTCGCTCGGCGATACAGGTGCTGGCCGACCCGCTGGTCGGTGCGTTCGCGCCCAACCTGGAGCTGAGCTTCACCCGCTACGACGCGTTTCGCTCCCAGGGGATCTCAGCGGTGGTGACCGTGCCAGAGATCGACCCGAACGACCCGGCCCTCGCACCACTGCGCCCCTTCGAGGTGGCCTATTCGGGGCCCGACGGCAACCTGCTCCGGCTCGGCGACATCGAGGGTGCCAAGCCGGTGGGGCTGGTGTCGGTGCATGGCCGGGTGGAGGTGGTCCCTGGTGACGTCGATGTGCTCGAAGCCTTGGCAAGCTCGTCCGCTGCGGACGGCCCAATTTTGACCAGCAAGGCTGCCGTTGAGGATTCGGACCTCAGCGCCGATGACGTCGTAGCGTGGAATCGCACCGGCTCGGCAGGGGGCGCCACGTCAGCGAAGATCGCCGATCGTGGAATCAACAGCCTGAGGGTTGAGGTGCAGACGTCGGGGCCGACATGGTTGCTGGTCGGGGTCAACGAAGCTCCCGGTTGGGGCGCCACCGTCGATGGCGAACCTGTCCGCATCCTGCGGGCAAATCATTCCCATATGGCTGTGCCGGTGAGCAGGTCCGGCACGGTGGAGCTGCGCTTCCGTCCGCCGGGCCTGATCGCCGGCGCAGCCATCAGCGTGCTGGCGCTGATCGTCTGCGCCGGCCTGGTGCTCATCGGGCGGAGCAGCGGCCGGAGACAACCGACAGATCGGCCTGCGGAGCGGCTGTGAGCGGCGTGGACGTCCGCCGGTCACCGCCGGGTCAACCCTCGAACCGTCCCAATCCCACGCTCTCAGGAGTAGTGGTCGGGCACGTAGGTCTGGGTGTCGATCGGCGGCCGGACGTAGGTGTCGGGCTGGCGGGGTGGCAGCTCCAGGCGCTTGGAGGTGAGGTCCTCATAGGGGATCGAGCTCAACAGGTGTCGGATGCAGTTGAGTCGGGCCTTGCGCTTGTCGTCGGCGTCCACCACCCACCACGGGCACTCCTTGGTGTCGGTCGTGGCGAACATCCGGTCCTTCGCCTTGGAGTAGTCCACCCACCGGGCACGTGACTCCAGGTCCATCGGGCTCAGCTTCCAGCGCTTCTCGATGTTGTCGATGCGCTTCTGGAAACGCCGCTCCTGCTCGTCGTCGGACACCGAGAACCAGTACTTCAACAGGATCATGCCGGAGCGAACCAGCATGCGTTCGAAGTCGGGGCACGAGCGCAGAAACTCCTCGTACTGAGCGTCGGTGCAAAACCCCATCACGCGTTCGACCCCGGCCCGGTTGTACCAGCTGCGGTCGAACAGCATCACCTCGCTGGCCGACGGAAGTTCGGAGACGTAGCGCTGGAAGTACCACTGCGACTGTTCGCGTTCGGTCGGTTTGTCGAGGGCGACCACTTGGACAATGCGGGGGTTGGTGCGCTCCACGATGCGCTTGATGGCGCCGCCCTTGCCGGCAGCGTCGCGTCCTTCGAAGAGGACGCACACCCGCAGACCCTTCTCGTACACCCACTCCTGCAGCTTCACCAGCTCGCGTTGGAGGGCATCCAGCTCGTCCTCGTAGTCGGATTTGGACATGCGATTCTTGGGCATATGGCTCCCGGTGGGATCGTAGGCGGGCTCAGGCCCGGAACTTGCCTCGACGGAGGCGGTCGGCCTCCATCAGCTCCACCTCATGGGCGCCCGAGAGCACCACCTTGGGGTCGGGCACGAAGTCGAGATCGGGGTTGCGGCCCTCGTAGTCCACAGCGTTGAGGATCACCTTCATGGCATTGAGGCGTGCCTTGTGCTTGTTCTCCGAGCGGATCACCGTCCACGGTGTGTGGCTGGTGTGGCTACGCCGCAGCATTTCGTACTTGTGGGTGGTGAAGTCATCCCAGTGCTCCTGGGCCTGAAGGTCGATCTCCGACAGCTTCCATTGCCGCAGCGGATCGTCGCGGCGCCGTTCGAAGCGGCGCTGTTGTTCCTTCTTGGTCACCGAGAAGTACAGCTTCACCAGCGCTGTGCCCTGGCGCACCAGGTCTTTTTCGAAGCCCCCGACGCCGCGCAGGAAGTCGTCGTATTCCTTCTGGGTGCAAAACCCGAACACAGGCTCCACCATGGCCCGGTTGTACCAACTGCGATCGAAGAGCACCATCTCGCCGCCATGGGGGAATTGGGCGACGTAGCGCTGCACGTACCACTGGGTGCGCTGCTCGTCGGTGGGCTTGCCCAACGCCACCACGCGGTAGTGCTTCTCGTTCATGTAGCGGGTGACCCGGCGGATGGTGCCGCCCTTGCCGGCAGCGTCGCGTCCCTCGAACAGCACGATCATGCGCTTGTCGGTGTGCTCCAGGTGACTTTGCAGCTTCAGCAACTCCACCTGGTAGGGCTTGAGGTCCTCCTCGCGCCGGTCTCGCTTGACCAGCTTCCGGTGCTCCCGATTTTTGCGCTTGGTCTCCTTGCGCAGCCGGTCCACCTCGGTCACGCCGGCATCCTGGGAGGCATCGCCGGGCTCGGTATCGCTCAGAGGCTTCGCCGTGTCATCGGTCGGCTGACCCGCCGAAGCTTTGGCCGTCTTCGACGTCCTGGCCGTCTTCGCCCTCTTGGCGGCCGTGGCCGCCTTTGCGGGCTTGGCGGTGGTCGTGGTGTCGTCGTTCACGTGGTCCCCTGTCGCGTTGGCCGGCACCGGGCGGTGGCTGCGGTCAGTGCACGACCGCCGAACACTACTTCCTCGGTTGCCGTCGTGGTGCGTGCACCGTTGGTGCCGTGGCATCGATCCACCACGGACCCGCAACTGAAGGGGAGTTCCGCTCGACCGGTAGGTTGGATTTCCGATGAATTGGCGAGGTGGTGGGCTCTCTCTGGCGGCGGCGGCGGTGGCGGTGCTCAGCTGTGGGCTGGCTGGCTGCGCCAACCCCAATGAGGGCGATTCGGTGGCCGTCATCGGCGACTCGATCACCGACTTGGACCAGACCGACCTGCACGAGCAGCTGGGAGACGAGTACCAACTGGTGATCTCCGGCAACTTCGGGTCCACCATCGAAGCGGTCCAACAGGAGGCCAAGTTTGTTGGGGCACGCGACTTCGATCAGGTGATCTTCAACATCGGCACCAACGACGTGATCGAGAACCTGGACGTCGACACTTCGGTCGCCGCGCTGAGGGAGGAGATCGGCTACTACGACTCCGCCCGGTGCGTGTTTCTCGTCAACATCAACGAACACATGATCAACCGTCGCACCGGAGAAGTGACCACCGATGCCGCGGTGCGGTTCAACGCCGCTTTTGACCAGCTGACAGACGAGAACCCGCGGATCTCGGTCATCGACTGGAGGGATGCGACCTCGTCGACGCTCAACAACGATGACCCGCCGGTCAGCAGGCTGACCCAGGATTCGGTCCATCCCACCACCGAGGGCAACCGCAAGCTCAACGACCTGTACGCCGCGGCGCTCGAAGGCTGCTGACCGACGGCTCAGGGCACCCGGTAGTTGGCATCGCCCTCCGGGGCTCGTCGGCGTGGCCTGCGTCGCCGGATCGTCAACCGGTGGGTCACCTGGCGGCGTCGCCGAGATGACCTTCGGTTCGCAACCACGCCTCGGTGCGGGCCATCCCCTCGGACAGGCTCACCTGCGGCTCCCAGCCCAGCAGCTGGTGGGCCTTTGCGTTGGAGACGGGGCGCGACTTGTTGAGCATCTCCATGACGCCCCGGCCCAACTCGGTGGGTTTGTGGGCCAGCTGGTAGCTGCGCCGCGCCGCCTCGGCGATGGCGACGGCGGTGCGGGTGGAATAGCTGCGGGGCGGGCCCTCCAGCCCGAGCATGCGGTAGAAGTGGCCGAAGTACTCCGCAGTGGTGACCGGCTGCTCACCGCCCAGGTGAATGATGTGCCCGGCGGCCGCCTCGGTGGTGGCTGCGGTCAGGATGCCGTCGACCAGGTCGTCCACATAGATGGCGGTGAACAGCCCCTCACCATGGTTGGGCAGCAGAAAGTGGCCTGCCCGGATGGCAGCCAGCGGTTCCAGCACCCAAGGCCGACACCCCGGCCCGTAGACGTCGGCCGGTCGGATGATGGTGGCGGCCAACTCGCCGGCTGCATGCGCTGCCAAAACTGCATGCTCGCCGGCGATCTTGGTGTCGGTGTAGGGGTTGCCGGTCGGCATCAGCGGCCAGCGCTCGTCCAGCGGCGCTCCGGGGTTGAATCGCTGCACGGCCTCGGTCTGCGTCTGGGCAAACCGGGCGACGCCCATGGAGGACAGGTGCACCAACCGGCCGACCCCGGCGTCGGCTGAGGCCTCGATCACCCGGCGGGTGCCGACCACGTTGACCGACCACGCCAGCGCGGGGTCGACGTTGTTGGTCATCACCGCAGCGGTGTGGATCACGAGGTCGCAGCCGTGTAGCAGCCCTTGCCACGGCGCCGGATTGGTGATGTCGCCTGCCACGACGCCCCGTTCCAGTGCGGCATCGGTGTCCAGGCCGACCACGTCGGCACCCAGGCCCCGGCAGCGGTCGGCCAGCGCCCGGCCCACGAAGCCGTTGGCGCCGGTGATGAACACCTGGCGCCCGTCGAGATCGGGGAGCTCAGTCACAGCGTCCGGCTGTACTGGAACTGCTCGTAGCCGATGGCGTTGGTGTTCAGCTCGCCGTCGACCCGCACGTGGATCACCGCCGGCTTGCCCGAGGCCACTGCGGCCTCCAGCGCCGGAACGAACTCGTCCATCGCCGTGACGTAGGCGCCGTGGGCGCCCATCGCCTCGGCCATCAGGTCGTAGCGCACGTCGGGGGAGATGTCGGTGCCCTGGTAGCGGGCTTCGTCGATGCCCTTAAACCGGTGGGCCGCCCGCTCCATGCCCCAGCCGCTGTCCACCGCCACGATGGTGATCACCGGCGCGCCCGCTCGAACCGCCGTCTCCACCTCCATCGGGTTGAACCCGAAGGCTCCGTCGCCGCTGAACAGGTAGACACGTCGTTCGGGGGCGGCCAGCTGCGCACCGATGGCGAAGGGCAGGCCCGTTCCCAGGTAGCCCATCTTCACCGAGTACAGGAACGAGTCGGGTCCGAAGATGGGGTTGAGCGCCACCGCCCACAGGGTGGTGTTGCCGCCGTCGACCACGCAGATGGCGTCGCGGGCAAAGAACTCGCGGGCGGCCATCACCATCTGGCCGGGGTTCACGCCGTCGGTGCCCTCGGCCATCACGAACGGCACCGCGTTGTTGACGGTCTCGGCGTTCATGGTGGCGTACCGCTCGGCGTCGACCAGCTCGGTGCGAGGTTCGCAGCGGGCCCGCACCGCCTCGCTCAGCGCTGTCAGCGCAGCCTTGGCGTCGGCGACGACCGCCTCGTCCACCGGGCGGTTGAGGCCCATCGACATCGGGTCGCAGTCGATCTGGATCGTGTGCTGGGCGTCGGGGTCGCCCCAGGCCGGGGGCATGCCCCAGCCGTCGTACTCGCCCAGGCGGGCGCCCACCACCAGCACAACGTCGGCGTCGCTGCGCACGGCGGTGGTGGTGGCCATGTCGAAGATGTGGAAGTAGTGGGGGTGATCCTCGGGCACCACGCCGCGTGCGCCCAGGCTGGTGGACATGGCGGCGGCGAGGTGGTCGCCCAGCGCCACGAACTCGTCCGCCGCCCCCGCCCAGGCCACGCCCTTGCCCGCATAGAGAAAGGGGCGCTCGGCGTTGGCCAGCGCGTCGGCCGCCCGCTCGATGGCGGCCGGGTCGCCGGCACCCATGCTGATCACCCGGTTGCGGTCGGCCGGGGTGATGCGCATGGTCGAGATGTCGATCTCCTCGGCCAGCAGCTCGTCGGGGATGGCCAGAAACGCCGGGCCATGGCGGCCGGTGGTGGCGGCGCGAAAGGCCGCCCGGATCAGTTCGGGTACCCGGTCGGCCCGCGCGATCAGCGCCGAGTACTTGGTGATCGGCTTGGCCATGTCCACCAGGTCGGTCGCCTGCCAGGCGCCACCTCGCTCGGGCTGGGTGGTGGCGCTGCGCCGGGTGCACGCAATGGCCACCACCGGGTGTCCCTCGCCATGGGCACTGGTGAGCCCGGCCAGCATGTTGGCCCCGCCCGGCCCCGGGTTTCCGATGACGACGGTCGGCCTGTGGCTGATGCGGGCGTGGGCCTCGGCGATGTGGGTGGCCGCCTCCTCGTGGTGCGTGTTCAGGTACTCGATGCCGTAGTCGCCCAACTGGGAGACGAGCGGAATGTGCGCACCGTCGACGATGCCGCACATAAACGTCACCCCCTCGGCCTGGAGGCACTTCGCCATCAGCTCGCCCACGGTCATCATCGTTTGGTCATCGGCCATCATGAGAGGATGGACGACGCGGGGCCAAAGGGCCAGGGGCAACGGTGATTGGTGCTTTCACCGTGCACCCTTCAGCGCTTTGGCGACGATGCGGTCGGCAACCGCGGTGGACACCCGTTCGGGCAGCAGCCGGGTCATGAGGGCAGCGCGGCGTGCCTTGGTCCCGGGGATGATGGTGAACTGGTCCCTACCGAGCTTTTCGAGCATCTCCCGGCATGCCTCGTCGAGCGGCAGCGTGCCGGCGACGTCCTTCAGCGCTCGGGTAGCGGGGTGCATCGTGGTGTCGTACTGGCGCACCATCGGCGTCATGATCTCCGGCGGGCAGATCACCGACACGCCGATGCCCTCGGGCGCGTACTCCAGGCGCAGCACCCGGGCCAGGCCGATCACGCCCGCCTTGGAGGCGGCGTACCCGGCGTAGGTGTAACCGCCGGTGATGCCGGCCAGGGATGCGATCAGCCCCAGCCGGGAGCCCGTGCCCATGTGGGGAAGCACGGCTGCGGCAAAGTTGCGGCTGCCGAACAGGTTGACCGCCACGGTGCGCTCAAAGTCCTCCCGCCGCGCCTCGGCGAAGCGGTCGTTGATGCTCACCCCGGCGCTGTTGATCGCCAGCCGTGGCGGGCCGATGGCGGTCACGGCCTCGGCGACCGCCGCAGCCAGCGCGTCGGCGTCGCACACGTCCACCTCGGCGGTGTGCACCGGCCGGTCGACGTCGCTCCGAGCCGCCTCGATCTCGGCTGTGGCGTCGGCCGGGATGTTCCGGTCGAACACCGCCACCGCAGCGCCTCGCCCGGCCAGCATCCCGGCGAGGTGACGGCCGATGCCGCTGCCCCCGCCGGTGACGTGGAAGGTGTTCCAGTTGGTCGATGCGGTCATGCCCATCTGCCCTCCGACCCTGCGGATCCGTTCCGTTGTGTCTATCGCACCGCCCCCCCGAGGTTGTTCGGCAACACCCGTGAGCTTCCACCTCCCAACGTCGGTTTTTCGTGCTCCGACGGGAAAGTCGTGGGCTACGCTTTTCGACATCGACCTCCAGGTCGCGGTCGGCTCCGCTGGCGACGCGACGATGCGGATGGTGGCACATGTCCGAGGATGACGGAACCACATCAGAGCCCAGCGGTTGGGCTGCGTGGTGGTCCACGTTCGCTTCGTTCAAACCCACCCGGGTGGGGTGCCACCGGTGAAGCGCCTGCTGCCCATCTTCGAGTGGCTGCCCAGGTATCAGCGATCCGACCTGCGCTACGACGTGATCGCCGGCGTGACCGTGTCGGCCCTTGTGGTGCCAAAAGCGCTCGGCTACGCAGGGATCGCCCTCATTCCGATCCAGAACGGGCTCTACGCCGCGGCTGCGGGTGCGTTGATCTACGCGATCTTCGGAACGTCGCGCCAGATCTCCACCGGCCCCAGCTCGGCGATCGCCGCTGTTGCCGCCAGCGCAGTGGTGACGACGGGGCTGCCGGCCGACGAGGCCCCACAGCTGGTTGCGGCGGTGACCTTGATGGCGGGAGTCCTGTTCCTCGCGCTGTCGGTGCTCAAGATGGGGTGGATCTCGCGGTTCCTCTCCAAGGCGGTGATCACCGGCTTCTTGTTTGGCGCTGCGATCGAGGTGGTCGTCGGTGAGCTGCCCAAGACGACCGGTACGGAGGCGTCGGGTGAGAACAGCTGGCGCGAGTTCGCCAGTTGGTGGAACTCGCTCGACTCCTTCCATGGCACCACGCTGCTGGTCGGCGCGGTTGCTCTGGGGGCCATCCTCGCAATGCGGTTCATCTGGCCGCGGGTGCCCGGAGCGCTGGTGTTGGTGGTGGGCGGTCTCGTGGCGGCCCAGGTGTTCAACCTGGCGGATCGCGGCGTGGCGACGGTTGGTGAGGTGCCTCGCGGCGTGCCGGCGCCTGCGTTCCCCGGATTGTCGGTGTTTACAGAGAACTTTCCGACGATCACCGTCGCTGCGATTGCGTTGCTGCTGATCGGCTTCTCTCAGACCGCCGGCGACGCCCGCATGTTCGCCTCCCGGCACAAGTATCGAATCGACGTCGACCAGGAGTCGCTCGCCCAGGGCATGTCCAATGTGGGGAGCGGCCTGTTTCAAGGCATGCCGGTCTCAACGAGCCTGTCGGCAAGCTCGCTCAGCGACTCGACCGGGGCGCGCACCCAGATGAGCTCGGTCGTCACGGGTGCGATGGTGATCCTGACGCTGCTCGTGTTCGCACCGCTGTTCTCCGACCTTCCCAAGCCGGTGCTCGCGGCGATCATCATCGACGCAGTGGTGTTCGGCATGATGGACGTTGCCGAGATGCGCCGTCTCTGGCGGGTTGCGCGTGTCGATTTCTGGATCGCTATCGGCGCGATCCTGGGAGTGTTGACCAGCGGAGTGCTGGCCGGTGTCATCATCGGGATCGTGCTGTCGCTGGGGTGGCTGGTGTACGTGAACGCTCGCCCCCCGACCCCCGAGCTTGGCCGTCGTCCTGGGACCACCACGTTCCGCCCGCTCGAGCAGTACCCGGACGACGAGACCTACCCCGGGGTTCTCGTGCTTGGCTTCGATGGCGGCCTCTACTTCGCCACGACCGAGGTGCTGACCGACCGACTGCGCGACAAGGTGGTCGATGCCGACCCGCCGATCGAGGATGTCATCTTGGACTTCGAGGCCGTCAACTTCATCGACTCACAGGGTGTCGGCGAACTCGACCGCTTGGCGGGTGTCGACGGCGACCTGGGGATCACGGTCCACTTCGCCCGCATGAAGGACGACGTGCGAGCGGTACTTGCGGCGGACGGTGTGGTCGATCGCCTCGGGCCGGATCACTTCCACGTGACCGTCGACGGCGCCATGAAGGCAGTGCTCGCAGCCCGACAGACCCGCTGATCAGGGCGACGCTCTGTCAGCGCGAGCTCCCGGGTGCCCGTTCCCTTGGTACATCATCGAGCCGGGGGTGGTGAGCAGTTCGCCGGTCTCGAGCCAGGTCTTCAGGCCGGAGAGGATCATCGGCCAGCCGCCGAACAGCTGGTCGTTGGCGCCCTCTCGCAGTTGGTCGTGGGTGACGGTCAAACGGCACGAGTCGCCGACGGGTTCGATCTCCCAGGTGACCCGGCTGGTTCCCTCGGCGATCACCTCGGGCCCCCACAGCGCCCGCATCGATTGCACCAGCCTGCGGGGTGGCTCCACCTCCAGGTTCTCGCCCTCGCCGAGCAGGTCCAAGCCGTTCGGGTGGGCCATGGTGAACGAGGAGCCGGGCGTCCAGTCCGATCTCACGCCGGCCCCGAAGTTGTACTTCGCCCTGATGTTCGGGTCGGTGATCGCCTCCCACAGCCGCTCGGGCGTGGTTCGAATGTAGATCTCGAAAACCTTTTCCATGGTGTGCTCCAGTTCTTCCTTGAGGTCGACGAGGCCGGCGGTCCAGCCTTCGGTGAACTTGGACACCCAGCGGTCGTGGACCAGCCGGATGGGAACCGGGTTGAGGTAGTGCAGCTTCTCGCGGCCCCGTCGCTTGGTGACGACCAGCCCTGCCTCTTCCAGCAGACGCAGGTGCTTGGCCACCCCGATGCGGGACATGTCGAAACGCTCGACCAAGGCATTCAGCGGCTGCCCGTCGCGCCGGAACAGCTCGTCGAGCAGTTCCCGCCGTGTCGGGTCGGCCAGCGCCTTGAACACCAGTTCCATGCCTGAACAATAGGAAACCAAAAGGTTACATGTCAATGGGTTTGTCGGAGGGGACTACTGCACGCAGAACTCGTTGCCCTCGGGGTCGGCCATCGTCACGTGATGGCCCCCGGGCTCGTCGATCTCGTACAGGACCTCGCCGCCAAGCCGCTGGAGCCGCTCGACCTCGCCGTCCCTGCGGTCGTTGCCGACGTTGAGGTCGAGGTGCAGCCGGTTCTTGCCGGTCTTGGCCGTGGGGTTGCGTTGAAACAGCAGGCGCGGCCCGGCCTTGCCGGGGTCGCCGACGCCGACGAGGTCGTTCCAGTAGAGGCGTCCGCCGTCCTCGTGGATGAGGTCTCGTGTGGCCAGCCCGGCCTCGAGCACACGGTTGATCAGATCGGTGGTGTCCTCAACCTCGTAGTGCAGGGCATCGGCCCAGAAGCGGGCCTGGGCGAGAGGGTCGGTCGCATCGATGACGATCTGGATCGGAGTAGCGGCGTTGGTGCTCATGCAACCGGTGTACCGGTCGCCTCTGGGCGGGCGCAACCGATTGGTGGGCCGATGGTGGCGAAGAGCGAGATCCAGGCGCCCTGTGCGATGAGCACCGCGACCAAAAGATTGTGCAGTTTCGAATGGTTCGCGCACCGGCCTCGGTGAGTTCGTCGCGCACCGACCCAGTCTGGCGGATTGAACCACCTGCGCGAGGATCCCCCCTATCGCGTTGCTGGATGACGCGAGAGGAGGGATCCTCACTTCCCTCAGGACGTCCGTCGGCGTGCGACGACGACGCGGTCGGTGTGGTTGTGGCCGCCGTCCGGTGAGCGTGGCTGGGGGCGCTGCTCGTCCACTTCGACGTCGAACTCGCCGCCGAGCAGGGTGACCATGTCGTCGACCGACAGGTAGTCGTCCGGGTTAAACCCGTGCCCAGCGGCCGCGGCCAGCGCTGCCTCGTCGTGAACGTGGCCGATCAGCAGCAGGCGCCCGTCGGGGGCCACGGCGTCGGCGATCCCGGGGAACGACGTAAGCCCGGGGGCCCGCCTCAGCGCGGGAAGGCGAGCATGACGAGGTCGAACGCCTGCGGCGCCGGCCGATCGACGACCGAGTCGACGGCCGTGAAGGTTGGGTCCACGTCCGCCTCGTCGGCGGCGGCCCTGGCCCGGTCGATGGCGACGGCGGAGATGTCGGTGGCGGTGACGTCCCAGCCCTGCTTTGCCAGCCAGATGGCGTCGGCACCCTCCCCGCATCCGACATCGAGCGCACGTCCCGTCTGCAGGTGCGAGGCCTCGGCGAGCAGGGGCGGCGTTGGGCCGACCGCTGAACATGGCGATGTCGTGGCCGGCGTAGCGCTCGTCCCACTCGCGTCGCTCCGCCTCGCGTGTCCGGGCCAGGTTGAGGACGTTGCCGGCGGCAGAGATCAGCGGGTGGCTCGTCTGGCCCAGGTCGTTGGCCAGCACGTGGCGGCCCATGCCCGAGGGGTGATCCCCGATGTCGACCAGTGCCTCGACCATCGAGGCGTTCGGTTCGAATTGCGGTCCCACCGCCACGGCGTCGACGGTGATCGACCCGCCTTCCAGCGCCACCTCCAGGGCGCCGGAGTGCTCGGCGACGCCGGTCGCCTGCCGATGCTCCACCCGAACGCCGCCCAAGCCCAACCTCTCGGCGTCGTCGTCGGTCAGCGGCTGGTCGTGGTTGCGGATCAACGTCACGTCGTCGCTCAACTGGGCAAACAGCAGTGCCTGGTGGGTGCCTATGCCGCTGGTGTCGGTCACTGCGATCCGCTGGTCGCGCACCTCCCAGCCGTGGCACCAGGGGCAGTGGATCACCCGGTCGCCCCAGTGCTCTGCGATGCCCGGGATGTCGGGCAGCACGTTGGTCAGCCCGGTCGCCAGCACCACCCGCCGGGCCCGGTAGACGTCACCGTTCTCGCAGGTGCATGCCAGGTGGTCGCCGTCCTCGACCACGCCGGTGACCCGCCCGCCGACGACGTCGACGCCGTAGGCGGCCAGTTCGGCGTGTGCGGTCGTGAGGAACTCGCCGGGTGGCCGCCCGTCGTGTCCGAGGTAGCCGTGCATGTGCGCGGCCGGGGCATTGCGGGGTTCGCCGCCGTCGATGACGACCACCGAGCGCCTGATCCGGCCCAACTGCAGGGCGGCGGCAGATCCGGCTGCGCCTCCGCCGATCACGAGTACATCGATCGTTGTGTTCATGGCGCCGACGCTACGTCGGTTGTCGATAAATGCAAAGTACCTTGCAGTATTCGCAAGATGATGCGAGTGTGGACCGCATGACGCAACCGGTCGACGATCTGGTGCGGTCCCGCCTGCGGGCGATCCGCCAACACCTCGGCTGGTCGCTCGACGACCTGGCGGCCAAGACCGGCGTCGGGGCCTCGACGATCAGCCGCATCGAAACCGGGCGCCGCACGATCAGCTTCGACGTGCTCGTCCCCTGGCGCGGGCCTGGACGTCAGTGTCGACGAGCTGATTGCCAACGATCGTCACGACGAGGTCGTGATTCGGCCCGAGCCGCACCACTCGCCAGGGATGTCGGTGTGGACGCTGTCCCGCCCCGGCAGCGCCATGCAGGCGGTGAAGATGCGCATCGAGCCCGACGCCCCCGACCCGGAGCCCCAGGTTCACCCCGGCCACGACTTCATGTTCGTCCTCGACGGCACGGTCCGCCTGACGCTCGGTGGTGTCGACCATGTCGTCAGCTCCGGGGAGTCGGCCGAGTTCTCCACGATGACGCCGCACGCCGTCGTGGCGGTCGACCGCCCGGCCGAGGTGCTGATGATTTTCGATCGCGATGGCGCCCTGGCCCACCTGCACGACTGACATGCTGGGTGTTTCGGCTGCGGGTGGCGTCCTCATGCTGCGACGGCGCAGGCGTCCGAGGGCACGATCTCGTCGGTGAGCGGCGAGGGCTTGAACCCCTTGAACGTGAGGTAGATGCCCAGGGAGAGCTCCCAGATGGCGACGGGTGCCATGGCGAGCGTGGCGGGTCCGGACACCTGCTCCCAGACGCCGAACAGCGTGGCGGCGGCGGAGGCGAGCCCGAGGGGTGCGCCGATCAGTCCCAGGGCGGGGATCCAGCGTGGCACCAGCCCGGATCGGTACATCACCGTGCCCAACAGCAGGGCGTTGATCGGCGACATGACGCCTGGCCCGAAGAGAAAGGCCCAGTCGTGGAATGCGAGCAACGCGTGGGCGATCGACACGAGAGTGTCGGGGGTGCCGGTGCCGTCGAGACGCAGCGTAACGATCGACATCAGGCTGAGGGCTCCGACGGTGAGGAGTGCCGCTTCGAGCGTGCGGGAGGCGAGGAAGCCCAGCGAGCACCGCCGGCTTTGGCGGCGGATCACCGGGTAGAGCGCCACGGCCGTGGCGATTCCGGCGAACCCGGTGAGCACGTCAAACAGGCCGGCCCAGACGACCGACGTCGACGACCCGACCCCGAGCACGAAGGATGGGTCGTCCAGCGGCGCCTTCATGCCCAGGGTCGGGATCGAAAAGACGAAGGTGAGCAGGTAGGCGATGCCCCCGGCGAGGGCCACCCCTTCGGCCCCAGCTCAGCGAGGACCAAAATCCGAATCGGCTCGGAGGGGCCCCGTCGATCCTGGGGTGTCCGCCTGTGGGCTCGGACGGGCGTCGGGCTGCGTCGATCAGGTTGGTCATGGGATGGACTCCTTGCTCGTGGGTCTCCGTTCACGGTGCACCCAACCGCTGACCCCAGCTGACCGTTTGCTGACCTCACGGCCTCGTGGCGACCGAGGACCCGTTCCGTCGCCCACCCGGTAGCGTCCGGCTGGTGCAGGTGAGACTCCTGGGCCCACTTGAGATCGAGGGCGAGGACGGGCCCCTTCCGATCAGCGGCTCCAAGCTCCGCGCCGTGCTGGCGATGCTCGCCCTGGACGCGGGACGGGCTGTGTCGACCGACCGGCTGGCCGAGGCTCTCTGGCAGGACGACCCGCCGGCCGGGGCGACCAACGCACTCCAGCGGCTGGTGTCCAAGCTGCGCAGGGCGCTCGGATCGCCGGATCTGGTGGTGCTGGGACCGTCCGGATACGTGCTGGCGGTCGACCCGGTCGACGTCGATGCAAGCCGGCTGGAGGCGCTCGCAGCGACTGCCAGGAGGTCGGTGGCCGTCGGGGATCTCCCGCTGGCGTTGGCACACTTCGCAGCGGCGGAGGGGCTGTGGCGTGGCCCAGCCCTCGCCGACTTCGCCTCCGACGACTTTGCCCGGTCGCACATCGTTCACCTCGACGAGCTTCGGTTGGCGCTCGCGGAGGAGCGGGTTGACGTCGAGCTGGCCATGGGACGTGACGCACAACTCGTCGCCGAACTCAACGCCCTGGTCGCCGAGCATCCCCTGCGCGAGCGGCTGCGGGCCCAGCTGATGGTGGCGCTGTATCGGGCCGGGCGACAGGCGGGACGCGCTGCGGGTCTACCAGGACGGGCGCATCGCTGGCCGAGCAACTCGGGCTGGAACCCGGACCCGAGCTGCAACGCCTGGAGTCGGCCGTGCTGCGACACGACCCGGCGCTGCTCGTCGATCCGGCCCCGCCCGTGCCGGCGCCGTCGTCGGGCCGGAGCAACGGCAACCTCAGGGCGTCGCTGACGCCGCTCATCGGGCGCGACCGCGAGGTGAGCGACGTCTCCGAGTTGCTCCAACGGACCCGCCTGGCGACGGTGGTCGGCCCCGGCGGTGCCGGCAAGACGCGGCTGGCCGTCGAGGTGGCCCGGGCCACGCACGCAAGCTGGGACGGCACGTTCGTCGTCGAGCTGGCACCGGTGGCCGATCCCGCTCTGGTAGCGGCTGTGGTGGCAACCGCGCTCGACATCGCGGAGTCTGCCGATGCCCCGGAGCAGCGCGTCCGAGACTGGTGTGGCGACCGCCGGGTGCTGCTGGTGCTCGACAATTGCGAACACCTGGTGGGCGCGGCAGCGGCGTTCGTCGACGACCTGCTCTCGGCGAGCGAGCACGTCCACGTCCTCGCCACGAGCCGGGAATCGCTGCTGGTCCCGGGCGAGCAGGTGTGGCCGATCCCGCCGCTGACCCCGGCGGATGCGTCCCTGCTGTTCACCCGCCGGGCGACCGCAGCCGACCCCGGCTTCCAACCCGACGGCGAGGCCGCAGCCGTCATCGACAACATCTGCACCCGGCTGGACGGCCTGCCCCTGGCCATCGAGCTCGCAGCGGCTCGAGCACGTGCCTTCTCCGTCACCCAGATCGCCGAGCGGCTCGACGACCGCTTTCACCTGCTCACCGGCGGGTCCCGCACGGCGGCGGCGCGCCAGGCGACGCTCGAGGCCGTCGTGCGGTGGAGCTACGACCTGCTGAACGACGACGAACGATGCCTCTTCGAGCGCCTATCCGTGTTTGCCGGGGGTTGCGTGCTCGATGACGCCGAGGCCATCTGCGGCACCGACCCGCTGCAACGCGATGACATCGCCGATCTGCTGGCGGCCCTCGTGCAGAAGTCGTTGCTCACAGTCGACCGCAGCAGCCGCAAGCCCCGCTACCGCATGCTCGAGACGCTGCGGCAGTACGGGCGGGAGCGGTTGATCGAGCGGGAGGAACTGGACGAGGCGCTCGACCGCCTCGGCAGCCACTACGCCCGGCTGTGCACCGGGGGTCGGGCGGCGTTCCAGGGGCGGAATCAGCGCGCCTGGCACCACGCCATGCAGTCCGACCGGGACAACGTCAGGGTTGCGTTCAACCGGGCGATCGACTTTGGCGACCGGGAGGTGGCGCTGGGCATCGCGGCCGACCTGGCGCTGCACCGTTGGGTGACGGGCACAGTTGGCGAGGGCTATCGGTGGCTCGAGTCGGCCTTTGCCTGCCCCGGTGCGACCGCTCCGTTCACCCTCGGCTGGGCCCTGATGTGGCGAGGCTTCCTCGGCTATCTCAGCGGCAACGCCGACGACGCCGATGCCCAGTTCGCCGAGGGCATTGCACTGCTTCGAGCCCACGCCGGCCCGGTCTTCGAGGCCTATGCCATGAGCTTCCGGGCCCAGATCGCCACCGAGGCGGGCCAACCGGGCGCGCGGCTGCCATCCTCGCCGCCGCGCACGAGGTGCTCAGCGGGGCGGCGGACGACCCGTGGGTGCGAGCGTTCCGCACCTGGCTGCAGGCCGGCCTGGCCCTTCGTCGCGATGTCGACGCCGCCTCGCACGAGGCCCTGCTCCGCAGGGTGATTCCCGAGCTTCGTTTGGCCGGGGACGAGTTCATGACCGCCGTCTGCCTTGACCTGGTGGCCGAGTTTGACGAGGCCACCGGCGCCATCGACGCAGCGATCACCCAGCGGTCCGAGGCGCTCGACATCGTCACCAACCTGCGCATGGCCCGCTTTGAGGCTGCCCTGCTGGCCCGGCTGGGTGCCTCGTCGGTGCTGGTCGGAGCCGACGCAGCGGCCGAACAACACCTGCGGGCCGCAATGTCGCTGGCCTCGGACCTCAAGGCTGCGCCGGTGCGGGCCATGGCGCTCAACGCGCTGGGCGATCTGCGACGACGTGGCGGTCGCCTCGACGAGGCCGAGAATGCCGCCCTGGCTGCCTTCGAACTCTACGACGCGGCCGGGCCTCGGTTCTCCGGCTCGTTCTCCCGTGCCACGGCCGCCTTCGACGTTCCGGTCGGCCTGGCCACGTCGACCTCGGTCCTTGGCTTCGTCGCCACCGCTCGAGGTGATACCTCTCGGGCGATCGAGTGGCAGCGCCAGAGCTTCCGCCACGCCCATCTGGCCGGGCAGCCCCGGGCCCTGGCCGTAGCGTTGGTTGGCCTTGCCGCTGCGACGGCTGCGTCGGGCGACGGGCGGTGGGCCGCACGGCTTCTCGGCGCTGCGGATCAGCTTCGGCGCAAGAGCGGCGCCCTGGCCGCACAGCGGGAGCACGAGGATGCGGACGCCGTGCGCAGGCGAGCACAGGCGCTACTCGGCGCCAACTACGCCCACGAGTACGAACGGGGCGGCCAGTTGGCGCCGGAGGACGTCGTGAACCAAGGGGCCGCCGATCCCGAGTGATCGTGGGGGCATTTAAAGACATCTCGTTACTCGACGAATCATTTTTCTACATTCTCTGGCTCGCTCGCATGCAAGCGACTCGAAGGCCGCTCCGGTGCGCTTCGACGGCGTGGTCGTCCGAACGGTGGGGGATGAGTTGGTGGTCTACGACCCGGCCATCACAGCCACCCACGTGCTCGACTCGGTGGGCGCCGCCGTGTTCGCAGCAGCGTTGGGTTCGCCGAGGGAGCTGGCGCCGCTGCCAAGTTCAACCGACCGTTTGGTGTAGCGGTTGGCGCCGACGGCACCGTGTACGTCGCCGACTCCGGCAACAGTCCATTTGAAAGATCACCTGAGCCCGGCGACCGGCCCCACCGCTCATCATGCGCCGGAACGGTTGACAACAGTTGTTGGGCGAATCAACGTGGCCGCGTGAGCAGCAACACCAGCGAGCACCTTCGCGACCTCATTCGCCGCGACCAGCAGGACGAGGCCGTCCGTCGGCCCAGCGGGCTCATTGCAGAGGGCCTCGATTCCGGCTCGGCCCGACCGGAATCGGATGCGGGTGGTTCTACCTTGAGCGCGCCGATCACATCGACGGCTATGGCCTGTGCACCTGTGTCAGCTCGCTGGCGCAGGCACCGCTTGATCGAACGGTCATCTTGGTCAGGCCGCTGTAGGCGTAGATGGAGGGATCGTTCAAGGTTCCCTTCACCTGCTTCAGATAGTTGCTGATGGTGAGTTGGGCCCGTTGAAGATGTTGACCGCCAGCTGAGGTGAGTATGGGGGCCTGGGTTTGGGACAGCTTGGGTGGGGATGGGGTGGTCCTCAACACTGAGAAGCCGTCTCGTCGCCACAAGCTGCTGTCCATCATGGCGAAACTGCCGGTGACGACGATGGTGTTTGAGTCGAAACGCAAAGAGCCGGCGGCTCGGCGATGGGCAATCGCGCGGCAGCTGGTGCACCTGGACGAGACCGGGGACATCGGCTCGTCACCGAGGCCAGGAGCAGCGCCATGAATGTGGAAGAACGACAGCGAATCACCGTTGCGCCCGCAGTAGTGAAGAACTCTGCGTAGACGCGCAAAACCCGGACACCGACCGTCCGGTCGGGTTCCGGGAATCACTTCCGTCGTCAAAGACTTCGGCACCCGTCAGTCTGCGCCTCTCAACCTCAGAGGACAAGCCACCGAATCTTGCTGACTGTCCTCCGGGGCGTCGAGGCCATGTCGCGTACGCCCGGGTGAAACTCCCTTTCCAGGATCAGCCGGAAGCTTGCCGCTGGAGTCGACGGCAGTCGTCAAGACGTGTTGACGAATCAGGTGGACGTACATACCCTGCCTTAGTGGACATCGAGGCGAGCGCCCGCAAGCACGGTGTCTCCGACGACGACATGATCCACGCGTATCGAAATCACTGGCGGTCTTTCGAGACCGAAGATCCGGCGGTCACCATGTACATCGGCCCCACATTCAATGCTGACCCACTGGAAGTTGGGGTTGTGGTTGACGGCGATGACGCTGTCGTGATTCAAGCCATGCCGGCCAGAGACAAGTTCCTGAGAGGATGGTGGAAACCATGACCAAGTCCCGAGCAGAACAAGCGGCGGCGCTGGAAGTGTGGGCCGAAAACGTCGAGTTCGAAGATCTCAAGGAAGCTGAAACTGGTTCGCTACGAGCCATTGCGAAGGTTGTCGATCAGCGCAACGCTGTGGCCGACGAGCTGTGGGCGGCGGTGCGAGCGGCTCGGCAGGACGGCCGAAGCTGGTCCGAGATCGCAACCATGCTCGGCGTGAGCAAGCAAGCCGCTCAGCAGAAGTACGGACCGATGTCAGCTGCGTCTTAGGTCGCGCCCGGCGAGGGCTGTGCGAGGCTCGGACTTGCTGACGCCGGCCGCCATCCTGCCGGATGTTGATTGAGTCGTGGCTGCTCTGCCGAACAGCTTCAGCGAGCGTCCTGAAGTCGGTACTCCGACACCAGTCGGGGGTCCACCGCACCGGCTGACTCATAGTCTCCGTGGAGGACGTCGGGATCGAGGTCCACACCGGTTGGCCACGAGACGGTGCCTGCGACCGGATCTACCGAAGCGGTCGCAAAAACGCTGTCCTCGTCGACGGTGGCGAGCATGCCGGGTAGCGAACCGGCAAAGTCCAATTCGCGAGCCAGGCCATCGGAGAACACAGCCGAAGCACTCGGCCACCGAGGTACTCCACATTGGTGACTCGGGCTGGACGGCTCATGGGGCCAACATACTGGGCATCACGTGGGTGAGCTGGCCGGATTGGGGCAGATCGTCCTCCCCGGGGAGTGGTGCCCATAGTCGTTCAGGCGGTCCATTCGTAGGTTCGCCCTATGGAGGTCACCTACGCGTTGGAAGGGTCGGCGCTGCGGCACGGCGTCGGGCACGCTGACACTCTCCATGCTCTCTCCCACGCAGTCGGGAGTTGGCCATTGGCGGCAGATCCCCCCGACCGACCTGACGAACGAGTCCTTGTGATCGGGCCAACCCGGTCAGGACTGCTACTGGAAATTGTCTGTATCCCGTCCGATACTGAACATCGAGTGATCCACTCCATGAAGCTGAGGCCGAGCACACGGGCCGATTTCTATGACCACAGCTCTACCCGAAACGACGCCACGGAACGCCCCGAGGCCAACACCCGAGACCCCCCTGTACCCCTACGGCGACTACCTGGCGGATGCCGATGGCTATCTCTACAAGCCAACTGGCGAGCCCGACATTCTCGACGGGCGACACGCCACCATTCAGGTGATCGAGGCTGAGGCTGACGAGTATGAACGAGGCAACTTTCGTCGAGCCGCGGATCGGGCCGAGTAGCGCCGAACTGCGCCTGGGCCACCTACCTACGGAGCGTCGGGGGTGGCGGGCCAGCGTTGGGCGAGGTACTTCTGCTTTTCGACGATGTCGAGGGCGACGGTGCGGTTCAGTCGTCGCACGTAGAACTCGGCGAGCTTCTCCTTGGGGCCGCCGGGCTTTTGCTTGATGACGGTGGCGTCGATGGGGAACCCGGAGGGGTCCACCTGCACCCGGCAAATGTCGTGGCCGTCGACGTGGTGAATCTGTGCCCGCACGCTGGTGGCAGCGGCATCGCCCATCGACCTGGAGATGATGTTGGACAGGCGCTATCGGAACCAGTCACCCGCATCCCGATCGTGCTTTGATGGATTGGAAATCATGCTATCCGTTTGATTGTTAAGCGTTTGCGTTATCAGCTCTCGCTGGATCAAGTCTTTTAACACTAAAAAACTAACAAACCTCAACGAGGATTCAGAGACAATTCCGCCGAGCGTAGGTACTGTCGGCCTGAATGCGAACGAACGGGACGGTGTCCCACGCGACTTGCTATCGATCAACTCTTGCGGAAGAGGTCCCCAAAGCCCTGGTGGTCCAGCCAGCCATTCAGTCTTTCCAAGGTTATATACGGCGCTCCGGTAGCTTCGAACTCAGCATTCAAACAAGAGAGACGAGACCGTATGAGGGAGGCGAGTTCTCGGGCCGAGTCTGTGCTGGGCGTCACAATGGCGATAACACAATCGCTCAGGCATACCGTCCTGCCGGCTAAAAGAATGGCCACGCTCTGTGAAGTGAGGCGGCCCACACGGGGGAGCAAAACCGCTGGTCCAGCGAGGTACCTCACCGACCGGCACCTCCGCATTTCAATCTCTGGCTCACGAACGAGAGAACTCAAATCTGTTGAATGCACAAGGCTACGCCACGGACCTCGACGATTTCTCCGAGAATGCATCGGTACCCAGCCACGAACAAGAATCCTTTGGCTGGACTTCGCGGAGGGTCTATCAAGACTTGGCCCCGCAACAGTGTCTGCAACCCGTCGCCACCGAAGAACTCTGGTTTGAGTGACTGCCCCCTTGAATGCCCGGCGAGGGTAAGAAGTGAGCCATTCAATCTGTCCAGTAGAGTGAAGATACTCCAGCGCCTTGCGGTTTTTAACAGCGTGCTGAACACTGTACGGGAGCACTGATACAAGAACACCATCATCTACAACATACTCTGTAGCCCGGAGCACAAAGGCGAGACTTCGGGCGCAGGAAATCTCTTGGCCGGATACTCGAACCGACGTAGTCGCTGCCCCGCGTTCGGAAAATGGCGGATTCATTACTACGGCATCTACGCCAAACGTCTTCCATTCAGCGGGGATGTTGGAGGAGTTGGCATGGAGGAAGTCAAAGCAATCAAGCTCAAGACCTGGGAAGCTTGACCCGAGTAATCGGATAGCATTCGGATCCACGTCCACCCCGAACAATGGAACGTCGGGATGGTGGCGCTGGAAGGGCAGGAGCAGGGCTCCTGAACCAATAGTCGGATCAAGAACGCCGCGCACCATCTCACCGACGGGCTCAGTCACCGCCAAATGGAGGTCCCCAGCAATTGCACTGGGTGTCTCGAAGAAGTCGCGGTCCATCTACGGGCCCGTCGCCCTCAATCCGTCAGCCTCGCTCTTGAGTGTGGTTAGAAAATCTATGACCTCCGCATGGGTATCGTCAGCAGGCTCATACCCAATCACGTCGACTCCAAAGTCCTTTCGAAGCCGCCCAGCCGAGACCGAGCCTGCTGAAGTTGGAATCAGAGCGTAATCAGGCGAACTTCCGTCCTTGAGCGACTGTCTGAGCATCTCCAAAAGGGCAAGGAGTTCTCTATCATCCACAGAGAAACCCAACATGAGAACCGTGCGAGTGATAAAGAGCGCAGAAAGCACCATCCGATAGCCGGGTTGTTCATATAGCAGGTGGCGATAATCTCGTTCCGATAGAATGACCTTCTCAGTGTCTGCGACGGAACCGTGTAGGTGAACCACAACGGGGTCTTCGGAACTGAGACTTGAGCTCTGCAACAGCCGCTGAAGCTGCGGTGCCTGTGTATAGTCCAAGACTCTTACAGAACGCTCCCTAATTGCTGCAAATGTGTGTTCTAGAAAACGATCATAATTGGTTGTCAGAACGATCTCCGGCTCAAGTTCCCAGAGCAATTTGTGGGCCTCAGAAGGCCTGACGTAATGTTCGATTTCAAGTTCGAGCTGAGCACGGAACTCATCCAGGGGCATGACTTCGCGCAACTCCTCAGCTACAGCGAGGTACTTTTGGCCCGATATCAATTCCAACAGTTCAGCTCTCGCCTCGCCGCTAACTCGATTCGTGGATGCGGCATGGTCGGTAAGCCGCTCGAGTAGCTGGCGCCAATTGGGCATAGTAGGGTCCGCTTGGCGGGACATTCCGGACCCTACGAGCAGGACGAGTTCCCCCCTTGCCGCAGCCGCGACAAGGGGCTCTGGCAGCGACTCAAATCTCGACATTATCAGCCCTTGCACTGATTAGACCGAGCACGCTATAACTGAAAATGCGGCCCATCCCGCTGGATCCCTGCGGATTGCGAACCGCATGGTCGTAGACAAGTTTCGGCATATGGTTACCCTCTAGTTCTCTCTGTAGGTAGTAGATAACGGCCCCGAGCGCATGCGTCCTGGGCCCGAGCGGGACGACGATCATCTCGGAGCCATCGTCTTTACCTAACCGATCGAGCAGCCTAACGATCCTCGAGTGGTTCATTAGCTGGGACCCGCTCCAAATGTACATTCGGGCCGATACCTAGCCTGGATAGTGCTTGAAGATTCCCTTTCATCGCTGTGGCGACATACTCGTCTTTGAAGCCTGGGTCAGCCACTACCGCATGTACACGTGCCCCGAAAGCGTCAAGCGCTGCCGCCATGTGCCCAAGACGAGAGCCTTCGAACCCTAGAAGAAACACGATCGTGCGATCGCCACTCCCGCCAGTTGCCAGCGTCGAGAATCCCGGCAACGGTCCGGCTCCGCCCACTGACCGGCTCAAATAGCGTCCATTGCGAATCTGAGCGTCTTCGGTCTCGTACCTTGAAGGCTCGACATACCAAGCAGTGAGAGGAACCTTATGATGGACCGCACCACGGACGAATGCGGACCAAACTGCATGAGGCAGACAAGAAATGTCGATTGTGACCGGAAACGTCTGGGCTCGTAGGAAATCGGCCACTTGTGCCGTGTCACGCAGCGCCAAGTCGGTCCGGTCTGCGCCATCAACTACTGAGACGACATCGAGAAGTTCCCGTCTGGACTGCTGCTCGTGTTGAACGACCAACGTGTTTCCGGCAGCTGCTCGCAGTATATCCGAAATTTGTTTACCACGAGGCTCATCCGAATCAGCAAGGATGAAGGCTCGCTGCGAAATGTCACCGTCTTCGGCTGTTTCGTTAAATGCGCTGACATTCATTACTCTATCCCAGCATCAAAATAATCTTTGAACAGATCAAGTTGATCAGGTAGGAACTCCGTGGTCGGAGGCCCGGTTCTTCCCGTGCGCGTTAGGATCGCCCTAAGTGCCGTTCGCGGATCTGTGACGAGATCCAATAGTTCTTGAGGCCGCACCAATACTTTGCGTTTTCTGCGGTGGGAGAATACAAACGCCGCACTTAGAATTGGATGAAGCAAATAGTCGTCTTCGCGTGTTGTAAGCACATCTCGTCTCTTGCTGGATGGGATCCTCAGAACCACTGAATGCTGGACCGCTGCCCGGAGCAGATCCTCAAGCTGGGCGCGCTGGGCAGCCTTCATCTGTTCGAGATCGGAGGGCGGTAGATAGAATTCGTTCACCTCAGGTGTGTGGCCATGAGGATCTCTAGCCATTGTCTCGAAGAGGCGTCCTAGGCCCAATGCAAGCCGAAGGAGATCCGGGCCCACCTGGTCAATCTCACGGATCTCCAACAGGTGCTCGCTCCCAACTGCTTGCGACGCGAGTGTTTGGATCTCAGGAGTTACAGGCACCAACTCCGGTGCAGTAATGTTTTCATTTGACATCCTTAGTGCCTCTGCGACGATCAGAAGAAGGAACCTGATATTACCGGCTGACATTAGGGCGAGGGTGTCCCAACCCGCATAATATTTGCGAATCTTAGCGGCTCGCTGTGACTTGAGAGTGAATAGGCTTGCGTATGCATAGTTGACGAGTCGAGATTCCCACTTCTTTGAGTTCGCTGCAGCCCGTTCAGCCGCCGTCGCCAAACCGATTCCGTCAGACTCCGCCCAGTACTTTAGGACCACCAGCGCCAAGTCGGTCGAGCTGGCGAGAAAGGATTCGACCCGAGAGGAAGCTGTGTTGTCGAGTATCTCACTTCGGACATCTGCGGCGATTCCAGATGCGCCCAGAAGACCAGCCTCGGCGGAGATTGTAAGGTCGGGAAAGAGGATGCGGGTATTGGGCGGGTTTGAAGTGTCGGTCTGGCGATAGTATTCGTCAATTCGTGCTTGTATGACGTCCTTCGCGAAGGAATTGAAACGTGACCCAATCAACAAGCGACTTAGGTCTATGACAGAAAAGTCCGCTGGCGCTATTAGGGGCTCGCCCCCGCCTATGACGGATCGACTATGGAAACCGAGTTCTCGAACGGCTATCTTGATTGTGTAGTCGAGTTCCGAATTTTTCAGCAGGGTGTTGACTACCTGTTGTTGCTCTGCGCTGTATGACTCATATTCGTCCAGCAGAAATGCTATTGCCTTGCCATGCACGATGCTAGCCGTGGCTGCCGAAACAGCTGCGACTAATGGCTCAAGCGGCTTGCCGAGTACCGATAGCTGGAGATCAGCCAAAGGCCGGTTGTTGTTGACCGCCAGTTCCAGCTGAGTGATGAGGGTCCGCAAGCGCTTTTGGAGGCCTCGTGATGTTGTCTCTATGGTCTCAGAGGTCAAGCCTAAGTTCAATTGCACAGCCTCAAGTGAATCTGACGAGAGGCGTATAGTGTCACCGAGTTCCCGTTCTGCCCAATCTATGAACTCTAGGACAAGGTCGCAGAATACGAGGTTGACGTAGTGAATGAAGAGCTTCTGCCAGTCCTCGGCCGACCGAGAGGAACCAGAGAAGGTTTGGGACACGGCGCGATCACACCGAAGGTAGACGCCGATGATCTCCGACGTCTCAAGGAGCCCAGCGTTGCGCCCTGACCGGATGTAGGTTCCCTCGTAGCTTAAGCCCCAGAGTGCCGTGGTCTTCCCAGTCCCACGGCCTCCGATCATTACACAAGGAGTTCGTGTGCGGAGTTCAGGGAAGTAACCCGGGGTTATGAAGTGCTCGAACATGTCGAGGTTCATTCGCTCCTGCTTGTACGCGCCAAAGACCTCGGCCAAGACTTGGCGGCAGTCGGCGCCGGATGTTGGCTCGTCGCTCACAGGGGCATCCTACGCCTGGTGATGGGGCCGGTGAGTGTGGAGTGGGTCTCTTCGTGGCGTTGAACGACTCAGATCTCCTGGTGGCACGCGGTTGTCGGCTCGTAAGACTCGGCTGAATTGGTAGGTCGAAGGAGGCTTGCGCCACACCGGGAGCGGGCGGCTTCCACTCGATCCGGCCGTAAAGGCGCAGGACGTTGGATGGGTGGAAGCTAGAGCGTTGAGCAGGCGTGCTTGTGTGGGGATTGGCGGTCTCCGTCCGAGAACTGAATGGGTCGATGGTCGCGTTCCCGCTATTGAAGCTCGGGGATAGTAGGCCAGCGTTGGGTGATGTATTTCTGCTTCTCGACTACGTCGAGGGCAACGGTGCCGTTCAGCTTTCGCACGTAGAACTCGGTGAGCTTCTCCTTGGGGCCGCCGGGCTTTTGCTTGATGACGGTGGCGTCGGCGGGGAACCCGGACGGATCAACCTGCACCCGGCAGATGTCGTGGCCGTCGACGTGATGGATCTGGGCCCGTACGTTGGTGGCAGCGGCGTCGCCCATCGACGTGGAGATGATGTTGGAGAGGTGCTGTTGAAACCAGTCCCTCGAGTCCTGGTCGCTTGGACCGGCTGGCGTAGTCGCTGTCGAGCCCGTGGATGGTGCCGTCGTCGACCACGCCGATCATCAGCGTGCCGCCCTCTCGTCCGTTCATGAACGCAGCGACCGTCTTCAGCGTGGCGCTCTCGAGCGGCTTGAACGTTTCGCCCGAGTCGGCGTGGGCGCGCAGCATCGCCGTGTACTCGAGGAAGCTCGTCGTCACCTCGCCCTCGGTGCCGTCCAGGGTGACCGAGCCCTCGAAGCTCTTTTGCAGCTTCAGGCGGGTCAACTCCACCTCGGGGTCGACCGCCACCGACCCGTCGACCTTCACGAACGCAGCCAGGGCGTTGTGGTGGCAGTCACGGAAGCAGAAACGTGTGCTGATCTCGCAGGATCGTCAGGCCGCGGTTGAAGGTGGCGACTTTCGTGCCTCGGCTGGCGGCAAGAGCAGCGAGGTACGCGTCGGTCACCTGGCGATGTCCGACCACGCCCAGAAGCACGTCGTTGCTGTAGGGAAGTTGATCCGGCCAGAACTCGTGGCGCTCGTTCTGATTCAGCAGTCTCAGCGCGTCGAGTGCGTGCTCAGCACTCGCGACTCGCACCAGGTACCGGACCAGTGAACCCTGGGTCGACGGGCAGGTGGCGAATCGGCGGCTGTCCCCGAGCCACTTTCGCGCCCGCTCATGGTGTTCGTGATCGACGATGGTGGCGGCGATCAACACGTTGGCGTCGAGGAGCAGCGCGTCAGTCGTCGAGGGCATCCGCTACGTCATCGGAACTCACGGGGTAGCCAAGTTGGACCACGCCCAGGCCGGTCAGGGCGTCGCGCTCAACCGGCGGCATGGGCCGGAGCGATTTGCGAAGTGCCTCGTTGACGAGCGAACTCAGCGACACGCGGCAACGACGAGCTTCGGCCTGGGCTTCCGGCATGAAGCTCCAGGATCGAGATCGACGGTCGTTCGCATCACGGTGCATCATATCGCGTCAACTACCAACGACAAGGCTATTTTTGGGCCGAGCAGGGCGTCGCAATGCTGTGGGACAAGGAGTTCAACCGCTGATCGGTCAGGGTGTGTCGGGGGTGGCGGGCCAGCGTTGGGCGAGGTACTTCTGCTTCTCGACCACGTCGAGGGCAACGGTGCCGTTCAGTCGTCGCACGTAGTACTCGGTGAGCTGCTCCTTGGGGCCGTCGGGCTTCTGCTTGATGACGGTGGCGTCGACGGGGAACCCGGATGGGTCCACCTGCACCCGGCAGATGTCGTGGCCGTCGACGTGGTGGATCTGTGCCCGCACGTTCGTGACCGCCGACGTGCTTGACGACAGCTGCGTTGCCGGGGAACAAGAAGGGATCCGACTGAACCCCTCGTCACGTTTTCGTGCTGACATGACTGCTCCTGACGAGCCCGCTAACCCGTTTCAACAACCGGTTGCGTAGAGTGGGGACAATGTTGACGGCTTGGGCGAAGCGGTCTGATAGCTCTTAAGGGCTGGTTTGAGACCAAGCGCGCCGAACCCCGGAAACTGGCCTTACGGACGGTTTCCGGGGCTCACCATAACTTCCCAGTTCTGCCGGCGGGTCAGGACCAACTAGCCCGCTCGGCCAGAATCTTGGACTCGTCTGGCTCTTCGCGATGGATCACTGGTCAGTTCGAACGAGCTCCGGCGGGATACGTGAACCACCATGACTGCTTGTTTCGCGAGGGGCGAATTGTGTAGTTGGATCCTTGAGGTGTGTTCCACCTGCACCTGACTCCGAACGAGATGCTGTTGCTGGTGCCGGTCCGCACTGGGATCCAAATGATGTCGTCGCCACCGTCACGACCTTGCTTGCCAGTCGTGTGGTTGACGTACCAAACCTCGGTGACTTTGTTGGTCTTGAGAAGGCCTGGTCCCTTGGGGCACCACCCCGCCGACTGCGGGGCAATGCCGTAGACGCCGGCGTTGGCGGTCGCAGCGGATGCAGGTATAGACATCGTTGCCAAGACCATGGTGAGGCCAGCGGCGATAGCCGATATGCGTAAAAGTCGCGTGATCATGTTGGTACCCGGTTCCTTGATTCGTGCTCAGCTGAGCCTAATGTTGAAGGCAATCTAAGTTCCCTTTGAACCCCTGTCAATGGCCAATTTGGATTTGCCTCGGGATGGCTCGCAGGGTGCGGGTGGCAGCGCGATTGATCGTCGAATCTGAGATGAGGTCTCGGCGGTTTCGTATGGTTGTGTTCCAGAGCGACAGCCGTTGATTGAGTAGTGACCCGGGGTACTTCTCAGTTGTTCTCAGAGTTAGCGGGCCAGCGTTGGGCGATGTACTTCTGTTTCTCGACGACGTCGAGGGCCACGGTGCCGTTCAGCTTCCGTACGTAGAACTCGGTGAGCTGCTCCTTGGGGCCGCCGGGCTTCTGCTTGATCACCTTGGCGTCGACGGGGAACCCGGAGGGGTCGACCTGTACCCGGCAAATGTCGTGTCCGTCGACGTGGTGCATCTGTGCCCGCACGTTCGTGACCGCTGCGTCGCCCATCGACGTCGAGATGATGTTCGACAGGTGCTGTTGGAACCAGTCCCGCGGATCACGGTCTTGCTTGGATCGGCTGGCGTAGTCGGCCTCCAGCCCGTGGATGGTGCCGTCATCGGCCACGCCGATCAGCAGCGTGCCGCCCTCTCGCCCGTTCATGAACGCAGCGATCGTCTTCAGTGTGGCGCTCTCGAGTGGCTTGAACGTCTCGCCCGAGTCGGCGTGGGTGCGCAGGGTGGCCTTGTACTCCAGGGTCGATGACTCGCGGTCGGGGCCGAGGAGTTCGGTCACGTCGCAGTGTTCCTGGTGGGCCACTTTGGCCTTGCCCTGGATGAACGGCAGGTACGCCTTCAACACCTCGGCCTGGAGGTCGGGGTTGTCGATGTAGGTCAGCGCCATGTCCTCGGAGACGCCGAGCTGGTCGAGCACGCCCGACTGGAACTCCTTTTCCAGGATCAGCCCGAAGTTCTCGGGTGAGTTGGCCGATGCCTGCTGTTGGATGTCGCTGCGACCGACCAGCTTCTCGGCGACGGTGTCGTAGAACACCCGATCGCGGGGGTCCCAGTTGGTGCCGAAGCGCTCGTTGAGCAGGGCGATGATGTTGGACAGCGGCTCGGGTTCGGGCTCGTGCATCTTGCCGGTGCCACCGAAGATCGACACCACCTCGCCGACGGTGCCGTCCAGGGTGACCGACCCCTCAAAGGTCTGCTCCAGCTTCAGGTGGGTCAGCTCCACGTCGGGGTGCACCGCCACCGACCCGTCGGCCTTCACAAACGCTGCGAGGGCCTTGCAGTACAGGTAGTCGCGTTCCAGCTTGATGTCGGTGAACGCCACCACCTGCGACAAAAACGCGTAGGTGCGCACGAACCGGTTGAGGGTGTCGCGGAACCGTTCCTGTTCGTCCTCGTCCAAGTTGTGCTTGAACCGGTCGATCGCCGGCGCCAACGCGGCGTGCACCCGGCCGGTCACCCCAGGCCCATTGGACATCAGCAGCTCGACGGTGCGTTCGATCTCGTCGGGCCACAGCACCCCAAACTCGTCGAGCGCATGGCGGGTGTCGTAGAGCAGGTTGGGGTCGGTGGGCGGCGCCACCGTCTCGCCGTACCAGGGCTCGAACGACGCCCGGATGTCGTCGGCGTCGTTGCGGAAGTCCAGCACGAAGGTGCCGTCCTTGCGCACCCCGTCGCGGTCGTAGGTGCGGTTGAGGCGCGACAGCGTCTGCACGGTGGCCAGGCCGTTCAGCGGCTTGTCGACGTACATCGCATACAGCTTCGGCTGGTCAAACCCGGTCTGGTACTTCTCGGCCACCACCAAAATCTGCCACTCCGAAGTGTCGAACTCGGTCGGGGTCTGGCGGTCGGGGAAGCCGTTCATCGACGACTCGGTCTCGGTGCCACCGTCCAGGTCCAACGAGCCGGAGAACGCCACCAGCACCCCAACGTCGGTGTAGCCCTTGTCGTTGACGTACTTGCGCAGCGCAAGCACGTAGCGGGCGGCGTGCTCCCGCGACGACGTCACCACCATCGCCTTGGCCATACCCCCGATGCGCTGGGCCACGTGCGCCCGGAAATGCTCGACGATCACCTCCGCCTTCTGACCCAGCGTGTGCGGGTGCAGCCCCACTGACTTGGCGATCGCCGCCCTGGCCTTGCCCGGGTCGTACTCGGGGTCGTCCGGTGTAGTGCTCTCGATGTTCCAGTAGGTCTGGTACGTGACGTAGCTGGCCAGCACGTCGAGGATGAACCCCTCCTCGATCGCCTGGCGCATCGAGTACAGGTGGAACGGCACGTGCCGCCCGGTGCCGTGGTCCATGCGACCGAACAGCTCCAACGTGCGGGCCTTCGGCGTGGCGGTGAACGCAAAGAACGACAGGTTGGGCTGCTTACCCCGGGCCGCCACCGCTGCGGCCAGCGCGTCCTCTGCCGGGTCGGTCAGCTCGTCCGGCGCCGCGGCGCCGTCGGCCGACCCCAGCACCTGCTTCAGCTTCGTGGCCGAGTCGCCGGTTTGGCTGCTGTGGGCCTCGTCCACGATCACCGCATAGGTGCGGTCGGGCAGCGAGTCGATCTTGTCGGTGACGTACGGAAACTTCTGCAGCGTCGTGATGATGATGCGGGCCCGCTGGCCGGTCAGCGCATCGGCCAACTGGGTCGAGTCCTCATCGATCCGCTGCACCACCCCGTGCACGTGCTCGAACTGATAGATCGTGTCCTGCAACTGCTGGTCGAGCACCCGCCGGTCGGTGATCACCACCACCTTGTCGAACACCTTCTCGTCGGCGTCGTTGTGCAGCGACGACAGCCGGTGCGCCAGCCAGGCGATCGTGTTGCTCTTGCCTGATCCGGCCGAGTGCTGCACCAGGTAGTCGTCCCCGGCGCCGTTGCTGCGGGCGGCGGCGCTCATGGCGAGCACCGCATCCCACTGGTGGAACCGGGGGAAGATGGTGACCGGCGCCTGCTTCTTCGAGCCCTTCGGCGTGGGCTCCACGTGGACGAAACGGTTCAGCAGGTCCAGCCAGGCGTTGCGTTGCCACACCCGTTCCCACAGGTAAGCGGTGCGGTGGCCGGTGGGGTTGGCCGGATTGCCGGCTCCCAGTTCGTGGCCACGGTTGAAGGGAAGGAACCGGGTGGTCTTGCCCGCCAAGCGTGTCGTCATCGCCGCCTGCTCGGTGTCGACGGCAAAGTGCACCACCGCCCGACGCAGCAATGTGTTCTTTGGATCTCGATCGGTGCGGTACTGCTCGATGGCCTGCGCCACCGTCTGCCCGGTCAGACCGTTCTTCAACTCGGCGGTTGCTACTGGCACCCCATTGACGAACAGGCACAGGTCCAGCGACTTGTTAGTGCCCGGCTCATAGGGCAGCTGCCGGGTGACGGTCAGCCGGTTCTTGCCGTAGCGCTCGATCAGCTGGGGCGAGAGCCCCGACGCCGGCCGGAAGAACGCCAGCTTGATCGTTTGGCCTAGGTCGACCACGCCGTGGCGCAACACGTCGACGGTTCTGCGAGTGTTTAGGGCTTGGGCGAGCCGGTCGGCGAAGCCTTTCTGGGCCTTGGTGATGTCGCCGCCGTAGAGCGTCACCAACTTGTCCCATTCGGCGGCCTGAGTGCTGCCGATGAACTTGAACAACTCGGCGGTGTCCAGCGCCCTCTCCGCGTCGAAGTCCGGCTGTGGATCCTTGGGGTTGCCGACCTTCACGGTGTCGTAGCCGCCGGAGCCGACCAGCCAATCGGCGATGAATGTCTCGAACGCTGCCTCGTCGACGTTGCTCATGCCGCCACCCCCAGGATCTCCAACTCGCCGGTGACGGCAGCGGTGATCAACGCCTGCCGCCGTTCGTTCAGTAGGTCGATCTGCTGGTTCAACTGCGAGGTGGTTGCGCCTATCTTCTTGCGTGTGGCGTCAAGTTGCCGAACAATCTCGCGTTGCTCCTCGATCGGTGGCCAAGGGAACCGATGCTCACGCAGCTTCTCCCCGGTAAGGTGGACGATGGTCGCCTGGTTGCCTTCCACCGCGAAGACATTCATCTTTGCAGCCGCCCAGAACGCGTACATGGTGTACCGAGGCTCGGCATCACCAATTGGTCGGACTCGATGGATGGCCTTCTGGAAGTAGACATCTGTTTGGGTTCCCGGCCAGACCGCTGCCCTGCCGACCTCGCCACCTTCGCACACGAGTAGGTCACCCTTCTCCAGGCTGCATCGGGCCCGATCATTCGCATCGAACGTCATCGTCGGAAGGTCGGTCAGGTCGAGACGGTCCCATTGGACGTTGGTGTTTTTCACGTACCGATGCTGTTCTGGGCCCGAGGCCGCAGAGGCGCTCAACATCTTGCCCAGTTGTGTCGAGTGGGTCGCTCCCAGCCACGGGCTGTCCCAGTGGCTGGGAATGGTGTCCAACCACGGAATCTGGGTGCCCTGGCGAGAAGACGCCGGTGAAGTAACGGTCCCGCTCACCGCTGAGAAGATCTGGGAATCGACCTTCTCTACGAGGAGTTCGATCATGCGGCGCTTCTTGGTGATGAGGGCGTCGATGCGGGTGGTCTCGGCGTCGAGGTAGTCGGCAATCGCTCGCTGCTCCGCCATAGGTATGTAGGTCATCGGGAGCGACCGGACCCGTTCTGCTGAGATGTGAAAAATGTTCGCCCCCGTTGCAATACCGGCGAACAGACCATCCGCGAAAGCATGGCGACACCACCACGCAAGGAACCTGCCGTCCGTTGATGGTCGCGACCGCAATCGCAGGAGCGTGTTCTGGAAACACACGGTGCCTTCGATGTCGGTCATCCAGACTGCGGAAGCCCCTACGGCTGAGAGGCTCCCGGACCCCTCAGTGACGAGCACGTCCCCCCGTTTCAGCGCAAAGGTCTCCTGCTCTTTGGGGTCGAAGTTCATCTCGCCGACGTCATCGAGATCTAGGAACCCGTCGTTTACGTTTGCAGCCCTCAGGTACGGAGTCATGTGTGGGCCGTCGGCGTGTTGTGGGGATCGCTGCCTCCCAAGCGCAACCTCGGCATAGGCCCGCAGCGGTCGGACCTGGGTCACTCGGTCACCTCGGCGAGGAGGTCCTGGATCTCCGTCTCCAGCTGCTTGATCTCGGCGTCGATCTCGTCGAGCGGGCGGGGTGGGGTGTAGGTGTAGAAGTGCCGGGTGAGCGGGATTTCGTACCCGATCTTGGTCTTGTCGTAATCGACCCAGGCGTCGGGCACATACGGGTGAACTTCGGCGGTCATGTAGTCGTCGATGGCGGTGCGGTACTCGATGCTCTGGAGCCTGCCGTCGACGTCGGCCTCGTAGGTGACGGGCTTGGCGGGGAGTGGGACGTTCTCGTTGTCGCGTAGGTCGGGGTCGGGCTGGACGTTGCCCTTGCTGTCGGTCACCGGGTCGGCGTCTGGGTCGCGGACGGCGAACGCAGCGACGATTGCATCCACCAGCGGCTTCTTGGCGTCGACACCCGCCCGCTTCAGCGCGGTCTTGGCTAGATCGCGCAACTCGTCGTCAGTTTCGTGGGAGCGAATGCTGTGGCCCAGGTCGGCGATGATCGAGTTCTGGTCGTCCTCGGTGAGTTTGGCGAACTTCTTGTCGGCCCGGAGCGCCTCGACGCCGTCGTCGGTGACCTCCCAGCGCAGGCGCAGCGGCCGTTCGACGGTGATGCGCAGGAAGCCGAACGCCTCGTTGGGGAAGACCTTGACGCTGGGCTTGGGACCGTCGCCGTTGTCGTCGGCGCTGCCGCCGTCGACCTCGGTGAACTCGCCGTAGGCACGGACGATGTCGGCGATCTGGTTGTCGCTCACCTGCTTGCGCTTCTCGCCCAGGCTCTTGCGCATCTTCACGAAGCACTCGCTGGCGTCGATGAGTTGCACCTTGCCCCGGCGTTCGGGGGCCTTGCGGTTGGTCACGACCCAGATGTAGGTCGAGATGCCGGTGTTGTAGAAGAGCTGGTCGGGAAGGGCGACGATCGCCTCCAGCCAGTCGTTCTCGATGATCCAGCGCCGGATCTCGGACTCGCCCGACCCGGCCGCACCGGTGAACAGCGGCGAGCCGTTGAACACGATGGCCACCCGCGAGCCGCCGTCGGCCACCGGCTTCATCTTGGAGATGGCGTTCTGGAGGAACAGGAAGCTGCCGTCGTTGATGCGGGGCAGGCCGGCACCGAAGCGCCCGGCGAAACCCCGCTGGTTGTGCTCGTCCTTGACTGCTTCGGCCACCTTCTTCCACTCCACGCCGAAGGGCGGGTTCTGGATGGAGTAGTCCACCTTGAGGCCGGCGTGGCCGTCCTCGGAGAAGCTGTTGCCGTAGGCGATGTTGGTGGCGTCCTGGCCCTTCAACATCATGTCGGAGCGGCAGATGGCGTAGGTCTCGGCGTTCAACTCCTGGCCGTACACCTGGAGCTTGGCGGCGGGGTTGAGCTCGCGCAGGCGGTCCTCGGCCACCGACAACATGCCGCCGGTGCCACAGGCGCCGTCGTAGATCGTCTTGATGGCGCCCGGCTTGGTCAGCTGGTCGTCGTCCTCGATGAACAACAGGTCGACCATCAGGCGGATGACCTCGCGAGGGGTGAAGTGCTCGCCAGCGGTCTCGTTGGACAGCTCGGAGAACTTCCGGATCAGTTCCTCGTACAGGTAGCCCATCTCCAGATTGGAGACCTTGTCGGGGTGCAGGTCGATCTCGGCGAACTTGGACATCACCAGGTAGAGCAGCTTGGAGCGGTCGAGCCGGTTGATCTGGGTGGTGAAGTCGAACTTGTCGAGCACGTCGCGGGCCGAGGCGGAGAAGCTGGCGATGTAGTGCCGGAGGTTGTCCGCCAGGTCGTCGGGGGCGGCGACCAGTGTGGCGAAGTCGAACCGAGAGGTGTTGTAGAACTGCTCGCCGGCCTCCTTCTGGAGGATCGGGTCGAGGTTGTGGACCTTGCCCGCCAGCTGCGCGGCCCGGTCGAGCACGGCCTGCTTGGTGGGCTCGAGCACGCAGTCCAGGCGGCGCAGCACGGTGAGGGGCAGGATCACCTTGCCGTACTCGGACTGCTTGTAGTCGCCCCGCAGCAGGTCGGCGACCGACCAGATGAATACTTCGTGGTTCTGGATGGTGTTCGAGTCACCCGAGGTCATCGTGTTGCAGTGCTCCCAAGTTGGTGAGAGCCCATCGTGACACCCCGGCCGGTTCGTGCGCTCAATCCTGTGGGCGACGGCGCCGTAGCGCCCTTCTCGTTGTTCACCAGCAGCCACCGGGCTATGTATCCGCCGGTGGCCCTGGGAGATCCTTCCTCTCCGCGCGCTGCTGGCTCAGCCAGCCCTTCCGGTAGAACGACTTTCCCTCGTCACTCGGGAAGGGGAAGTTCGGATCGGAGAAATCAAGCCTCCCAGGCGTTAGCGATGGCCATAGCGTTGGCGCTACCCAGCCTATCACACGATGCTGGTTGGGGTGATCCTCTGGAGTTGGCCCGTTTGGCTGGCAGGAACGCCACCCACTGTGCGTAGTTGAGCGCCGAGGCGGTTCCCGGCCGTGAATCCGATCTTGCCGACGTTGGCTGCGGTGACCCCATACCGGTGAGCAACATTGCGGCGAAACAGGCCGAGGTGATCTTCACCGCCGGGCCTGAACGGGCGAACGCCAATACCAAGCAGCCTCAGCCGGGATGGCAATTCAAGTCGGATGACGAACAGTGGACCATCACGCTGCAGACGAGCTACTTCTCCTTAGAGACCAGTGCGTACGTCGATTGGGACGACTTTCGAGAGAGATTCCAGGAGCTCCTAGATGCGGTTGTCGATCAGTACAACCCAAAGCTGCAACAGCGGATCGGACTGAGGTATCTCGACGAGATCGAGCGGCCAAGCGCAAAGGAGCCATCGGATTGGACCGGGCTCATTCAACCGGGGGTGTTGGGGCCGCTGGGCGATCCCGAGGTCGGACCCTCCGTCAGAGCAGCCCAACAGGTGATTGAGTTCGAGGGACCCGAACAGACCAGGGTCACCCTCCGCCACGGATGTGAACCTCTGGCAAGCGGCGGTGGGACGGCCTACAGGCTCGACCATGACTGCTCACGTCAGCGGGGACGACCATTCGAGAGCGCGGACATCGTGGAGACCCTTGAGGCGCTTCACACCCTGGCTTTGCAGGTGTTCCAGAAGGCCATCACCCCAGAGCTCCACAACGAGTTGAGGGGTGGGGGTGTGTCAGAGTGAAGGAGATGAGCCTCGTGGAGTCCACCCCATTCGCAGCCCATGACATCGACTGCCGCTATGTGGACACCACTACTTTTTCCAGCCCTTCGCCGCTGCTGGCGAATCATTGGCAGTGCGACCTGCTTTCGAGCGGTGCCCTATTCAGAAGCTCGACCTGGGATCTGGTTGTCACAGGTGCTGCTGAGAGCATCAGCGCCTTAACGGAACAACTCCAGGCTTCGATGGCAACCATGGTGACGTCGCTGAGCCCCCTCCGAGTTGCCCCGCTGGTTGATCTCAGGAGTCGCTGACTATGAAGTCGAGAGCACGACTCCTGAAGACGATCGACGGCTGTATGCACTAGCGGCCGTGCAACGACTCCAGCGACTGCTTGGTCTCAGCCAGGAAGAAGTCGCTGGCATGGCGGGGGTCTCCCGGCCGTCCCTTTGGAACTGGCAGCAGGGCAGGACACCGCAAGAACGGTCGTTGCGTCGCCTCGCCGATGTGCTCGGCGCCGTCGACCTGCTGGTAGATGCGATGGGAGGTGAGGCCGAATTCGACCCGGCGAGGGCTCAGACCCGCCTCGGTCTCGACGAGCCCCTCATCGACGTACTTAGTGAAGCGTCTGGCCCCGCAGTGGTCCTGGATCATCTGTTCGAGAGTTCGAGGGCAGTGGCGCCAACGCCCTCTCTCCTGCCTTCGGCAGAGGACCTTCTTGACCCAGAGGATGGCGAGATCGCAGAAGACCAAGGACCTAGCTCGGGAGAGCCCGCCGGAAAACGACGGCTTCGGGCCGTGACGCGACGAACCCGGCAGACGGTTTCCGGGATGATCCCCTCAGGGATACCCAACGGGAGAGACGAGTGGCCGCCTGGCGTGCTCGATCACCTGCGCCGGTTCGAACAAGGGCACTTGGTGAGCGGGCTCCCGTTCTTCTACTTCACTAACTCGGCCTACCCGGTTTTTGGTCAAGGGCGGACCGCTGACGATGATTCCCCTGAACTCGTCTGGGACGCCGAGGACCTCCAGTACGGCATGATCGCGACGCAAACCTGCGACCTACGGGAAGAGGATGAAAGAAGCCGAAGCAGCCGTGGTTCCACTGCTGCCCCGTCTATCGGGTGGACGACCCCCAACGGGGTCTGGATCCCGGCCAGGTTGGTCATCTCAAGAAGGGCCGCCTACAGCACTACATCTGGGTGCCCGACATTCCCGAGACTGAGGGCGTCTGGGCAGCCGACCTTCGGCTTCTGCTTCCGCTTGAGAAGAGCTGGCTGCTTGGCCGGGAACCCATTGATGGTTTCAACGGACGAGACCAAACGGCTCGTGATCGGGCAGCGAATAGCGCTCATTCATAGCCGTCCGGCGTTTGATCCTGCCCTCCTTCAGTCGGTGTCGGAGCCGTTGGTCGCAGCGTTGCGACGGCTCGCAGAGGGCGATCCGGACCTCTACGAAGAAATCTCAGACTCTGTGTACGCCATCGGCGTGCGCACGGACAGACTCGTGGAGATGACGCTCGACTCGGTGGAGATCTTCCTGCTGTGCTGGCATGAGCCATCGGATGCAGGTCGCTTGTTCTGGGAATCGTGTTCCGAGGAGTGGTCGCAGATAGCTCTTCGAAGTGGCGATCACCGTCTTCGGCCGCTTCAGGTCAAGATGCTTGATGACACCAGCTCGGCGGAACTCATTCGGTTGCAGGTGGTTCCGTCCTCGATGGACACAGGCCGAACCCCCTTTGGTATTTGGATTGACCGGTGCCACAAGCGCTGTCGTAGATGGTCTTGATGGCGCCCGGCTTACACACACGACGCAACAGTCCCGAGGAGACCTTGTCGGGGTGCAGGTCGATCTCGGCGAACTTGGAGACCACCAGGTAGCGCAGCTTGGAGCGATCCAGCCGGTCGATTTGGGTGGTGACGTCGAACTTGTCCAGCACGTCGCGGGCCGAGGCCTAGAAGCTGGCGACGTAGTGCTTGAGGTTGTCGGCCAGTTTGTCCGGGGCGGCGATCAGCGTGGCGAAGTCGAACCGGGAGGTGTTGTAGAACTGCTCACCGGCGACCTTCTCGAGGATCGGGTCGAGGTTGTCCACCTTGCCCGCCAGCTGTTCGGCCCGGTCGAGCACGGCCTGCTTGGTGGGCTCCAGCACGCAGTCCAACCGACGCAGCACGGTGAGCGGCAGGATCACCTGGCCGTACTCGGACTGCTTGTAGTCCCCGCGCAGCAGGTCGGCGACCGACCAGATGAAAACTGGGCGTGGTTCTGGATGGTGTTCGAATCACCCGAAGTCATGGGGTGGCGATACTCCCAAGTTGGTGAGAGCCCATCGTGACACCCCGGCCGGTTCGTGCGCTCAATCCTGTGGGCGACGGCGCCGTAGCGCCCTTCTCGTTGTTCACCAGCAGCCACCGGGCTATGTATCCGCCCCGTGGACCTGGGTGATCCTTTCCCTCTCCGCTCGCTGCTGGCTCAGCCAGCCCTTCGGGTAGAACGAGGACTTGTCCCCGTCGTCACTCGGGAAGCGGGAAGTTCGGATCGGAGAAATCAAGGCCCTCCCAGCCGTTAGCGATGGCCATAGCGTTGGCGCTATCTTGCCTATCCACGATGCTGGTTGGGGTGATCCTCTGGAGTTGAGCCCATTTGAAAACGAACTGAGGAACGCCGCCCACTGTGCGTAGTTGAGCGCGAGCGGGTTCCCGTCCGTGAATACGATCTTGCCGACGTTGGCTGCGGTGGCAACCCCATGAGCGGTGAGCGACATTGCGGCGAAACGTGGATGATCGGTCAATCCAGTTGATCCGGCGACGTGGCCCTGGATGTCGGTCGAGGCTTCCCATTCCTCGTCGAACCTTCTGCGCAACCCCCAGTAGCTGCGCAACACTTTCAGCGCCCCGACGCCCGTCATCATGGTGAGTAGGTCACAGAGTCGTAGCCGTTCATATACATGCTTCTGAGCGATTCCGCCGACGGACTGATCCATTGGTCCGAAGCTGCCAGCCTTGACCGTTGCAAGACCAACCCATCCCGGTAGCGGCAGCCCGTCGTGGGTGAAGACATCGGAGAGCAGGTGAGCGATCTGCTTGGTGAGCGCCAGGAAGGGATTGGTGAGCGGGTCTCCGTTGTCCATGATTTGGAGTCCCCCGCCGCGAGGTACCGCCGTCATCGTGCCGCCCATGATGTCGAGCGTGCCGAACATCATGCCGAGCAGCGGGTCGTGGCCGAGGGTCTGGACACGGTGGGTCCGGCCGGAGAGCCCTACAACTGGTTCCGGCAAGTTTGCTACTCGGTCGTAGGCAGTCTTTGCCCAGCCTGAGAGGGCGTTATCGCCATCCATTGCACTGAAGCCAGGTCGTAAGCGTGTTCTCCTGCGCTGCCGTCCCCTGGGTCCACCACTGGGAATCTTGAGGAATGCGCACGACAAGAACGTCGATGAGGGGCCGCCACAGCCCCGGCTGCGATCGGAAATCGATATGTCAGCGGCGTCGAGGTCGGCGTGGACCGCTTGAAGCCGCCTTCGTGTCTGACGATTGAGGCGTTTCACCTCGGCGGGGTCAAGAAGTTCGTCGATGTCTACTTCTGAAGTGTCGATACCTCGTGCTCGGAGGCGGCGTTCACTCTCGGCGACCATGTCTTGCCACGAGGGCCGCTCTTGGACCGTCTTGGGCGGGCGCGGGCGTGTGCGGGGGGTCGTGGAGGTGGGGGTAGCGGCAGCTGGCACTGCGCCGGTAGCCGCCAGGAGCTTGTCGACCTTTCTGGCTGCTTCCTCGAGTCCTTGATCTGCCGCTTGGCCATCGTTGGCGAGTTCGTTTGAGAGCTCGGCAAGGTCTTGGAAGCCTGTTGCCTGGTAGGTGAGACCGACAGTGAGCTTCTCGCCGGTCATGCGTCGGCGACTTCCTCGTCTTCTATCCAACCGATGGCATCGGCGACAACGCGCCCAGTTTGTCGTTGAGTCTTTGATCCGCGTGCTCCTTTCGTCGTTGAGCAACCTGCTCTTCTTCAAGCGTCGTTTGAAGTGCGTCGCGCCTGTCCTTCCAGGGAGCGAAGGACCGACTGTGCCTTCAGCAGGTCCACCTGGCCGGTCAGCATGGTCATCTTCATGGTTACTTGGAGCCTGGTCGGTTCAACCCGTACCTGTTTGGCGCCAAGCTCGAAGATGGCTGCCGCTCCGCTGCCACCCAGGAGTCCGGCAGTGGCGCCAGCCCCCGGTGACGAGCCACAATCCACCGCCATCCCTGCGCCTCGCGCTGCCGAAAGGGAGCCGCCAGAACGCCATCCCATAGGACGTAGCTGCCGCCCCTGAGTAGCCCGGCGGCGTGCGCCGATGGCGGTCCCGATGATCGGAGCCAGAGCGAAGGCGCCGGTGCCGACCAACACCACGCCTCCGGCACCGAAGATCCCGATCTGTAACTGTTCAGGTGTCATGGTCCGGCGGCGGGTAGCGCGGGTGCCCAGGTGGTGCCTGTGTAGAGGTGGTCGAGTGCGGTGAGGGCGCTGATGCGGTGTTTGCGGGCGGTGGAGAGGTAGCTGCGGAGGTTGAGGAAGGCGGTGGCGCCTTCGCGGGTGCGGAACCCGCCGGAGATTTTCTGGTGGACTTTGACCATCCGGATGTCGCGTTCGGCGAGGTTGTTGTCGAACGGGATATCGAAGTTGGTGGTGAACCGGAGGACGTCGGCACGGAACGTGTCCAAGCGGAGAAGAAGGTTCGCTGACTTGGACCGTTTGGGACGCCCTCGTGTCCCGGTCGGCGCCGGTTCGGGGTTCGTGTCGTATCCGGCGGCGATGATCTGGTCGTAGTCGGTGTTGATGGTCTTGATCTGGGCGGCGGTGAAAGTGGTGTTCCCGGCGGCCATCGCAGCGAGCACGGCTTTCCAGGTGTTGGTGAGCAGGCCGGCCATGTCGGCGGCCCACGGCTGGACACCGGTTTCGGTGGCGGCCTGAAGCTCCCTCAAGTGATGTGCGTTACACAATTGGTGTTCAAGTTCGGTGTAGTGCCGGTATGGGGTCCAGCCGTCGTGGACCAACACGCCGGTGAGCAGGTCGAGGATCCCGGCGTTGCCCATGGCCTCGACACCACGTTTGGTGTCGAGGTGGTAGAGGGTGAACCATCCCGTCGACGCCGAGTGGACCCAGTGCAGACTCCCCGCGACTCGTAGCCCGGTCTCGTCGGCGCACACGACCGGTGACCCGCCAAGTTTCGCGGTTGTGTCGGCGAGGAACTCGGCGAGCATGTTCGAGCCTTCGTTGACCATCGCCACGATCGTGCCCGGCGAGATCGTGGTCCCGTAGGTCTCTTTGAGGTGTTCGGCGACCCGGGCGATCGGGATGTGCTGGTGGGTGACGAGGTAACAGACGTGGGCCCGCATCGCGGGCCCGTAACAGGTTGGTGCGGACACCCACGGCGGGAACCCGGCGGACGTGTCGGTCCCGCACGAACACCGGCGTCGACGGGCAACGTGTTCAACACAGGACAACTTGACGGGTGGGATGTCGAAGACCTGCCGGGAACTCTCACCAACCAGCGGTGCGGACCCGTCGAGGCTGTCACCGCAGCCGGAGCACACCTCCGGTTCGTGGGTGACCATCCGGTCCGGGGTGTCACGGCGACCCAGATGTTTGCCCGGATCACCGGGCTGTTTGCCGGGCTTGCGCCCGGAGCGGACACGCCGCGATTTCGGGGACGGCTTCGAGTAGCCCTCCGACGACGGCGGGTTCGAGGAGTTCCTCGGGTTCATCCCCGCTTTGGCCTTCAACTCGGCGACCTGGACCATCAACTGGTCGATCAGCTTCGCCTGTTTGGCGACCGTTGCTTGCAGGTCGGCGACAATCTCCCACGGGTCTACGGCCACACACGAAGGTCTACCCCACCCCGCGCGCAGTGGTGGGGCCCCGGTCGCCGCGGAAAAGCGGGGCCCCCTGCCCAAGTCATACCAGCAGATCAGACCCCTGAACAGTTACCCCGATCTTTACCCAGTTCATGGAGGAGTGAGCCCGTTGCGCGCTTGCTCGGGTGGCTTGAATCTCACCGATCACGTCACGGCCAAACCCGCTCAGCGTCGCGATTGATCGCAGGGCCTGCTCGAAGTCGGCGGGCTTGACCTTGAGGGAGTAGGGAAAGAATGGCTCACCGAAGTTGAGATCGATGAGGAGGCGGATGCGGTCCGCTTCGGGCCACTCGCTGACCAAATTCGCAAAGATGGCCTCCAGCTCAGATGACCCAAGCTCGCCCTCGGCGGCCAGTTGGGTGAGCGATGAACGAAGCTTGTCCACGACGCGCTTCATCTTCACGCAGCGGTCGCCTGTCGTAAGCGATGCGATCGAGGCAGCGACCAGGTACGTGCCAATCGACAAGGCGAGCGTCCAGGTTTCGTCATCTGGGGCCTGGTCGCCAGCAACATGGTCAGCTGTGTCGGGTGTTGGCTCCGACTGGATGTGGAGGCGGCGCTGGGCCGCAACGGGAAGCGGCAGCCGAGCGCTGACCTTGCGTGTTCCTTCTGCGGCGGACCCACTGGCCTTCTTCAAGCGGTTGACTAGGTCTCCCCGGCCGCTCTCGAGCAGATTTCCCTCCTCCTCGGACCCAGCCAGTTCACGAAGTCGAAGGCGGAGCCCCTCACGCTGCGTCGGGCCATCGGACTTGGTGGCTGGGTCTGGAGGGGTCATACCGCGACACTACTGAGCCGAATACCTGCTTTCGGACGTGTTCTGAAGTCAGCAGGCGGCGGCCGGCTTCCGTCCTTCGGGCTCTGTGCCGGTCTGCGCGTTGGCGCGGGCCTCATGGGGGAAGGGAAGTGTTTCGAGATGGGCCGCCGGAAAGCCGGTTCCCAGCTGCGGGTTGTTGCCGAAACGGCTCGTGCCGACGGTCACTGTCACAGCTGATCGCTATGGTTCATTTCTGAGGGGGAGGGTGAAAAATGTCACTTGCTGACCTACTTGAGCGCCTGTTGATCGACGACCCGGGGCTAACTCCGGATGAGCTGTACCAGCGTCTGGGCCGCGCCCAGTCGAAGGTCCGGGGTGCAAGCGTTGTTGACACCGTGCTTACGGCCCAACGCGATCGTTTTGTGCAGAGCTCACCGGGGCGGTACTCGTCGACGAAACAAGTAGAGCCGGTCGCTGAAGAAAGATCCTTGCAACCTGGCTGGAGGGAGCTGGAGCGGGACCTTCGATCCCAATTGAGGGGCTGCCGCATGGTGGCCGAAATTGGCCTTGGGGCAGCGCTTCATCAAGAGGTGATGGATGGTCTAGGTGAGGCGTGCCAGGACCTCCCAGGGCCGGGGGAGGTCGCTCGGGATGCACGAGCGCTCCTGGTGGTGGGGCTCGTCGGCCATGGCATCTACTACTACGAACTCGGCAGCTTCTGGGGTGACATTCCGGTCAAGGGGCTCGCCCAAAGTTATGGACCAGCGTTCTTGCGAGCGCTTGAACTCCTCAACTTGGAGACGTTTGCCGACATGGTCGCCGAAGACCGGGCGCTCCGATACGTAGCGCCGATCCTGGCCCACGGGGGCATCCCGAAACGCTGCCTCCCCGACTTTTTTGGGCTGATGGATCAAGGCTTTGCGCGAGGTGCCGGCGATGCGACCGACCTGTTGGCGTTCTGGCGGGCCAGAGGCGAGGCATTTCGGGCCAGCAAGCCAGTGCGGAGGTTCCTTCTGTTCGGCGGCGAGCTGGCCCACGACTTCCTCGACCGCTGTATCGACCTCTTCCGTGAGTGGTCTCGGTCGAAGACGCTGCTGTCGTCCGACGAGGCCGGGCTTCCGGCGTACGTTCTTACCGGCTTCAGAAGACTGGCTTCCGCTGGAGCGCTGAAGGCGGGCACCGCCACCTCACGTCGAGCTCAGCGCCCCTCATTGCGGCCGAAGTTCGTTTGCGACCCCTGGGATCTGGGTGGTCCATCGATCACGCTGCCTGCAGTTGAAAGCCAGGCTGGAGCGAGCTACTGGACGATCTCGTCGCCCTCCGGCGTGCGGCGAGAGGTGGCCTCGCGCACCGCCGATAAGTCGGTGACGGTTGGACCCGACCGCCAATGGGAGGTCCGCTTGATCTCCGATGGTGACCTTCGCTCGGAGACCGTGTTCGAGGGTCTTGACGACGTCCCGGCGCTGTTTATCGACTCGACGTCGATGACGTTGATTCCTCAGGGGCGGAGCATCAGGGGCGAAGACGTGCTGGTACTTCGGCCCTACTCCCAAGCGTGTCGATGGGTGCGCGCTGGAGATGCTGAGGACGTGCGAGTGATCGAGGAGCTCCCGGAGCTCAGCGGCGCGTGGTCCGGCTTCCGAATGGATCGCATCGACCTCCGAGGCTGCGAGGCGCTGATCGTGGGCGGTCAAGATGGGGCGAGGGAGCGCCGAGTGAGCGTGCGCTCCTTCGAACGCCCAACCCTCGGGGGTCAGATTCTGGACGGCGCGACCGCCGGCGACGGCGTACAGGTGTTGGTTGCCGACGCAGCGCTGACCCTGCCCGCCTCGTCGATTGGATGGACCGTCAAGCTGACGGTTGACGGTGAAACGATCACCACTGCTCATCCCGGTGGGCAACGGGTTGACCTGACAACCCGCCTACCTCTCGACCGGGCTGCGCCAGTCAGCCTGCTGGCTCGAGGAGCCCTCGGCTCCGACCTTCGCTGCCAGTTCGTCTGGGTTCCGGGCCTCGCACTGTCGCGTCCAGAGCGACTGGCGCTCCCCAACGAGCCGCCGCCGACGATCCGGGTCTCGTCGCCCGTTGTCGCTCTGGTTGGCGCGGCTTTCGGTGAGGAACTCGTAGCGAAGCCCGAAGGTGACGGAAACTCCATCACCTTCAAAGTTGAGGCCGCTGGTGGTGCCGTCACGATCCGGGTCCGGGTGCCCAGGCTCCGTTGGGGCCTGATCCGTGAAGGGCGTTGCGAGTTCGGAACTGCCCAGGCCCCGATGTCGGCGCTGGATGTGACCGGGTCCAATCCGCCTGGTCTTGCCGTGTCCACTGGAGAACGAGACCTGCCAATTGAACTCAGCCTGTCGATTGGAGGGGAGGAGCGGCAGCGCTCAGAGCACGCTATGAAGACCAGTGCGGTCGGGCAGTGTCGGTTCGATCTCGGCCGCTTCGCCGATACCGTCGGCTCGCTCGCTGAATCGGCTGAGCTGAACCTGCTCATCGGCTGGGCTCGGCGGTCTGTCCCGATTGCCAAGATCGTGCCGCATTACGAGTTTGTCGACCTAGAGATCGAATCGATCGGTCACTCCGGCCAGCGACTTCTTGATATCAGGGTCAAAGAGAGTCGTCCGGTCAAAGGCCGGGTGCTCCGGCTCTGGTCAGTAGGTCGTCTCTGGGAGGAGCCGTATTGCATCTCGCTCCCCGATGAGTCCATCGGTGGCACAACGCTGCTGCTCGATCCGGCTCCGCCCCCCGGCGAATACCTGGCGGAACTCCTGATTGATGACGGTTGGACGGTCGCTGTCCGGCCTGGATCCGTGGGTCGGGGTGTGGTTGCAGTTGGTCTAGGCGGCGGCGGAGAAGCGTGGAGCGACCTTCAGCAGCGCGCCGTCGATGACCCGCTGACGGTGATCGAGTCCATTAACGCATGGGGCGTGCCGGTACGAGAGCTGACTGAGGCGGAGCTGGAGGCGGTGCTCCTCGAAGCGGTACAGAGCTGGACGGTGATCAACCGCTCAAGGAGCCGACGAGCCCGTGAGCAGCGGGCCGCTGCAGCCCTCGTAGCGATGATCGCTCGCGCTCACGGCTCGCTGCCGTCCGTTGTTGATGAGCTGGCAGGTATCGAGGAACTCGACAGGAGTGAACTTTTGCGCCTGGCTGTTGCGCTTGCCCCGCTCGTCGTTCCGGGTGGGACCAAATGCTCGGACGAGGAGCTGAGGCCACTCTGGCAGTTGGCGACGGGCTTGGCCACCATCGTGGGGTTCGATCTCGGAGTGGACAGCGATACCCGAAATCCCGAGGAGTTTCTCGGTTGGTCCCCGGCGTCCGGTGTCGAAGCGCTACCTGTTGCCCCGAAGATTGAACAGCTGTGGCTCGGCATGGAACTGGAGCAGTTCGATGCAGTCTCGGGGATTCTTCAGAAGGAGCTACTCCCGAAGCCGCTGACTCTTGATGGGGGCGTAGAAGCGAACCTGCAATGGCTCCGGGCTGAAAAGGCTTCCGTCGGTCCCACCGTCTCGAGCTGGATGTCGTCCCATCACCGCCTGCTGAACCATCCGGCACCCACGTCGGAGTGGATCGTGCTGCACCTGTCGTCTCGGGCTGCGGCCGTCGGGGCTGCCCCATGGGGTGCATTTCCTCAACTCACCCTTGCTGCTGCCCTGCACGTCTGTGGCGACACAGACCTGGCTACGACTTCCCAGGCGGCGCTGGACAGCGCCATCGAGTTTGCTCCACTTCAAGTTCGACGAGACCTGATTCTGGCCCGGGTACTCACCGCCGACCTGCTTGCCACCTACGAGTTGGACAGCCTCCCTACCCAACGGATGAATCGCCATGCTTGACCCCCTGGAAACCACTCGCAGGATCGACGACGCCTTTCTCGGCTACCTGCGATCGTCATTCGGCCCACGACGGCCGGAGTTGCGCGACGCGTACCACCGGGCGCTGAATGAAGGTGGCGACCTCAGCCGCGGTCCGTTCGTTCAGGCCACCGCTCCGTTCAAACCAGGGCGCAGCGTCGACGAGCTGATCCGGGCTGGCGTTCTCTCCGCAGGCATGCGGGACCTGGCGGAATCATTCCCGCTGGACCGTCCGCTGCACGGTCACCAGGAAGCCGCCATCCTGAAATCGGTTGAGCATGAGCGGAATCTGGTGGTGTCAACGGGGACGGGCTCGGGCAAGACCGAGGCGTTTCTCTTCCCGATCATCGAGCACCTGTTGGGGGAACGAGAAGCGGGAACGCTGGGTAAACCCGGCGTGCGGGCCTTGCTGCTCTACCCGATGAATGCGTTGGCCAACGATCAGGTGAAGCGCCTCCGAGGCCTGCTCGCTCCGTTGCCCGAGATCACATTTGGCCGCTACACCGGTGAGACCGAGGAGACGCAACTTCGGGCCGAGAGCGATTTCCAGCAGCGATACCCGGGCGCCACCCTGCACCCGAACGAGCTGATCTCGCGGCAGGTCATGAAGGAACGGCCGCCTCATCTGTTGCTCACCAACTACGCAATGCTGGAGTACCTCCTCCTCCGGCCGGACGACACTCCGTTCTTTGACGGCGAGCACGCCAAGAGCTGGAAGTTCCTCGTGCTCGACGAGGCCCACGTCTACAACGGTGCTCAGGGAACCGAGGTGGCCTACCTACTTCGGCGGCTGAAGGACCGGGTGCTGAAGAGCGAGCAGGGCCGGCTTCGATGTTTCGCCACAAGCGCAACGTTGGGACGCGGGGTGGAGGACAACCCGCAGCTCGTGGAATTTGCCGAGCAGCTCTTTGGCGAGTCGTTCGAGTGGAGCGAGGCGGACCCGTCCCGACAGGACGTCGTCTCGGCAACGCGGTTGCCGTTGACAACTCACCAGCAATCGGCCCATGAGTTCACTCCCACCATCATCGAGCACCTGCACGAGTGCTTCCGGCAGAAGGAGCCAGCGGCGGCGCGTTTGGGAAAGATCGCAGATCGAACGGATCTGGTGGTCGACAACGACGTGCCGTCCACACTGCACAACCTGCTCGGCCAAGACGCCAACGTTCTCCGGCTGCAACAGGCGCTCGCCGAAGGCTCTGTCGAGCTACAGCGCCTTGCGGCGTTGACCTTCCCGGCCGTCTCCGGGCGGGACGCACTCACCGTTCAACTGATCGATTTGTGTGTTAATGCCCGCCACCAGGCTTCGGATACACCGTTGTTGCCCGCCAGGTACCACCACTTCGTTCGATCCCTTGAGGGCGCGTTCGTCTGCCTGCATCCCGACCATCCGCCGGCCACTCCGAAGATTTCATTGCAGCGGTTCGCCCACTGCCAGGGGTGCTCTGCGGCCGGCAGAACGACAGCGCTTCTCGAGCTTGCAACGTGTCGGCACTGTCGTGCCGAGTACATCGTTGGCGTTCCCGAGCCGACGAGCGGTGGATACGAACGACTGGCGCGCGCCAACGAATTTGATGGTGACCGGAGGTACTACCTGCTCGGTGAGGCGGTGGACGCCGATGACGATGATCAGATGTCCACCAACATTGCGGCTGAGACCACCACCGGTGGGTTGGAGCTGTGCACGTCGTGCGGAAGCGTGTTGGAGATTGGTGGTCAGTGCGCGTGCGGCGGGTCGAGTCATCGAATGGAGGTCACGCTGGTTGAGCCTGGGAAGGGCCATCGGGGGGCCGTACAGCGGTGTGCCTCGTGCGCAGGTCGTTCCTCTGGCGAAGTGCTGTTCCGGTTTCTGACAGGCACCGATGCTCCGGTGTCCGTGGTGGCGACCGAGCTGTACCAGAACCTCCCGCCCTCGGCTGATGATGAGGCCGCCGATCAGGTGGGGGAAGGGCGCAAGCTGTTGACGTTTTCCGACAGTCGGCAGGACGCTGCCTTCTTCGCCGGATACCTGGAGCGCACCTACGGACGGGCGCTGCACCGCGCTCTGATTTGGAAGGTTGTTTCGGAGGCTCGCGACACGTTGCGTACCGACAACGTGGTGGACGAGGTGATGAGGCTCGCCGAGGAGCACAAGGTCCTCGATATCGATCAAGGGCGAGTCACCAATCGAAACGAGGTCGCGGGGTGGTTGCACGAAGAGCTTCTGGCGATCGACCGACGCCAAAGCCTGGAGGGTACGGGCCTGGTGCACATCACGACGGCGGTCCCGAGCAGGTATGAGACACCCCCTCCGCTCTTAACGCTCGGCCTGACACAGCAGCAGGCAGACGGTTTCATCCAGCTGCTACTCAGCACGCTCCGATCCGGCGGAGCGATCTCAGCGCCGCCGGGCGTTGATATCCGGGACGAACGCTTCGCCCCTCGAAACCGTGCGGTCAGCCTCAGAATCGAAGGCGCAGATTTTGGGGTTCTGGGGTGGGCGCCATCAGCACCCAGCCTCAACCGCCGTCTGGACATCGCCCGCAAAGTGTTCGAGCGGCTCAACATCGACGACGACCCCGTTGAGGTGATCCGGTCGATCTGGGCTCACCTCAGCGATCGGAAGGGACCGTGGAAGCAGACGCTCATCGAGAGTTCCGACAGAAAGCAGGGAGCGCTCTGGACATTGGACAGCGCGAGATTTGAGTTCATCCCGCTGTCTCCGGGCAAGCAGCCCTTTCGCTGCAACCGCTGTTCTCAGGTGTCTTGGTGGAACGTCGCCGAGATCTGTCCGGCCTGGCGGTGCAGTGGGACCCTCGAGCGGGTTGTGGACAGCGAGGAGATTCTTGATGGGCACTACGCCAAGTTGTACAGGCGCCTCCAGCCGATCTCGCTGAGTGCCCAGGAGCACACTGCGCAGTGGACGTCGAAGGAGGCAAGCGCCGTCCAGGACAAGTTCGTCGACGGAGACGTCAACGTGCTCAGTTGCTCGACAACTTTCGAAATGGGTGTGGACGTCGGCGATATCCAGGCCGTGCTGCTGCGAAACGTTCCACCTGGAGTCGCCAACTACGTGCAGCGCGCAGGACGTGCCGGCCGTCGCACCGACTCGGCTGCACTAGTGGTGACGTTTGCGCAGCGACGAAATCATGATCGCAACTTCTACGAGCACCCCGACCAGATGATCGATGGGGTGGTGCCGACGCCCTCGGTCGTGTTGGACAACGTGCACATAGCGCGTCGCCACAGCCACTCGGTCGCCTTTGCCCAGTACCTTCGGCAGCTGGCGGAGCTTGGACAACGGGTCAACACGGTTGGTGACTTCTTCTCGCCGGAGTCGACCGATTCGAATCCGGCGGATGACTTTGCAGCGTGGTTGTGCGAGGGGCCAGACGAGTTGCAGACGGCGTTGAAGCGGCTGTTGCCCGCCCCGATTACCGATTCGATCGGGGTCGACGGCTGGGACTGGGTGCCTGCGCTCCTCGATGAGAACGAGGAGGACCCGACCCACGGCTGGTACGCCCGAGCCGGGGCGGAGGTCAGCGGTGAACTCGACCAGATCGAAACGATGCTCAACGAAGCGATTGAGGAGAAACGTTACGCCGCCCTCAACGGGTTCAAGCACCTGGAGAAGACTCTCCGTAATCGGCAGCTTGTCGGCTTCTTGGCCTCACGCAACGTGCTCCCCAAGTACGGCTTTCCTGTCGATGTCGTCGAGCTCAACCTGCGTGGATCGGGCCACCCGCTTGCTGGCCGAGTGGAGCTCACACGGGACCTGAAGTTGGCGATCACCGATTATTCGCCGGGCAACCAAGTAGTAGCCGGCAAGACCCGATGGATCAGCACCGGTCTGGCCACCCGGCCCGGCCACGCTTGGCCGGTCTACGGGTGGGCGGTCTGTGAGGATTGTCAGTCGTTCAGGCGTGCGTTGGCGGAACGGCCGGAAGAATGCCACGTCTGCGGATCGCTCAAAACGAAGCAAAGTGGCAAGTTCATCGTGCCGATCTACGGCTTTGTGGGACGGGCCGAAGGTGACTCGGGCGAGAGTCGGCCCCGAAAGATCGCGTTCGCAGAGCCTTACTTCAGCACCGATGACGACGCGGAGTTCGAGGTCGAGGACGGCCTGGCGAGTGCGATCCTCTCCTCAAGGATGTCGCGGCAAGGCCGGATCACCATGATCAATCGAGGCGGTGGCGCTGGCTACCAGGTGTGCAGCTGGTGTGGCTTCGGCTCTGCGCCGGTCGGTGGCTCTCGAGGAAAGCGAAGCCACGAAGATCTTCGCCGCCCGGGCAGAACCTGCGAAGGGCCCCTGACCAACCGCCATCTCGGGCATGAGTTCCTGACCGACGTGGTGGAGTTGAAGATCGCGTCGCGTTTCGACCTGGATACCGCGTATGGCGTCCTGTACTCGCTCATCGAGTCGTCCAGAGACCTGGGCGTCAACCGGGAAGAGCTGGACGGCACCCTGTACGTCTTCTCGAAAGGCAGCTCTCCAGCAATCGTACTGTTCGACGCGGTGCCGGGCGGCGCTGGGCACTGCCAGCGCATCGCCCGTCAGCTGCCGGCGCTCATCCAACATGCCTTCCGACGAGCGGACTCGTGCAGCTGCGGTCGCGATACCTCGTGCTATTCGTGCCTTCGGAGCTACGGCAATCAACGCAGGCACGAGACCCTCGACAGGGGACGCACCGCCGACGTCCTGGCCGAATTGTTGCGGGCCTGACGGTTGGCTCAGATGCTGGAAGCCAGATCGGGACGCTGGAGGTCCAAGCAGAGCTCACGAACGGCCGAGGCGTCGTCGACGAGCCCGTCAGGGGCCAAGTCCGAAGACTCGTCTTCCGTGAGAACGAAGTAGCGCGCAACCGCGCCGAGCCTCTCACGCTGGGACGGATCGAGGGCCGGAGCGTCGTCGATGAGGCTGTTGATCGCCGAGGCGATCTTCTGTGCGAGCTCGTAGTCGATGTGGGGTTGAGCGAGGCTCTCCTCGTCCAGCATCTCGGCGTGGGTTCGGACCTCCATGCCGAGGCGTCGCAAGTCATCGACCGATGTCGGCCGCTTGAGCCGTTCCAATGTGGCTTCCACGCCATCTCCCCCTTGGTACGCTGAGGTGAATACTATTCCGTTGGAGTCGGTTGCTGCTTGGAAGCGGGTGCAGGCATGCCGCTGACCGCCGTGCACCCGAAGCTGGGGACCGTCGATGCCAGCTTGGTGACGGACGAAACCTGGGCAACAATCCACAAGGTCCGCCCAAGGCCGATGCTGACCTGTCGAGGGTGTGAAGGACGGATGCAGGCGAGGAGGTCGTCGCTCGGATTGCGCTTCTTTGCTCACGATCGGACGGAGCCCACCTGCCCATCGAAACTGCTTCCACCTGCTTGGTGGGCTTGAACGCGCAGTCCAGCCGTCGCAGCACGGTAAGGGGCAGGATCACCTTGCCGTACTCGGACTGCTTGTGGTCGCCGCGCTGTAGGTGGGCGACCGACCCGATGAACGCGGCGTGGTTACGGATGGTGGTCGAATCACCCGAGGTCATCCTGTTGCCGTGCTCCCAAGTCGTGAGAGCTCATGGACGCACCTCGGCCGGTTTGGGCGCTCAATCCTCGGTGAGGTGGCGCTGCGGCGCCGTTACTGAAGGACGTCCGGCACCTCCGTCGGCGGTAGCACCTGCGCTCTTCAGGTGCTACATTTTGTTGGTGGCCGTCAAAGAGTTTGGGATACGTGAGCTTCGAAATGACACGAACTCTCTTCTTGATGCCCTTGACTCCGGGCACCAGGTCTTCATCACGCGGCGCGGGGCCAGGGTGGCAGAGCTACGGGTGCCCGAGCCGGTCGAGGAGATCGAACGGCTTCTCGCAGACGCCGACCGGTTGCCCGCTGTCGACACCGGGATGTACGACGAACTGTTCGAGGCCAAGGACGACGACGTTGCTGCGCAGTCCGACCGAGACGCTCTGTGGCGTTGATGCTCGACACGTCGGCCGTGCTCGGCTGGCTTGAACGGAAGACTCCCGGGGTCAGCGACGCTGTCCGCTCGACCGGAGCGACTCCGCTGATCCACATCGCCACGCTTGCCGAGCTCGAAGAGGGGGTCGCTCGGGCCGAGGCAGTCGACGCAGCGAGCACCGATCAGCGAAGGCAGACGCTCGAGTTCGTACTGCAACGGCTCGGTCGAACTCCGGGGCCGTCCGAAGTGGATGCAGAGTGCTTCGGCCGTCTCTCGGCCTGCACCAGCAGAAAGCTGTCACACAACGACAAGTGGATCGTTGCGGCTTCGATCATCGGTGGACATCGCCTACTCACCGAGGACGCCAGACTCCGCGCTCAAGTGATGGGTAACGCCGAGCTCGACCGGACGGTGGTTGGCCAGGGCTGGTCGAGCCCTCAAGTCGTGCTCGTCGGTCCAACGGGAGCCAACGCGTAGACGAGCGGCACGGCGGCACAATCCGGATCTCTGACGAGATGATCCGGCCAGAGCGCAAGCTGTGCGAAGGGCGAGTCTCAAAGCAGCGTGACGTTCGCTTGCTTCCTCAATCTTCGGGCCGTCCGGATTGCTACCAAGGGCTTGGGCCGTTACCGCCATCGCTCTGGCGCCCAGGCTAGGGCCACCCAGCACGTAGGAGTCGACGTCAGTCCGGACGAGGAGATCGGCCAGAATGACGCCGGTCTTGTCTTCGCGGTTCTTGGCCACATGCCAGGGTGGGCGCTCAAAGCGGGGGCCGGAGAATTCAGCTGCTCTTGACGCGTCGAACGTAATCGGCCATTCCCGGGACGGTGAACGCCAGCATGCCGTGCTCTGGCGAATAGGTGATGCCCTTGCTGATAAGGCTTGCTCGTGCCGGGCCGATGTCGCTTTGGGACCTCTTCTTCATCCGCTTGACCACGTCACCAATCCTTGAGGGCGCACCATCGTCGAGAGCCATGGCTTCGAGAAGTTTGCGTTCGCTCTTGGTGGCGCGCTCCCAGCGCGACAGATAGAACCCCTCGTCGAGCTTGTCCTGCCCGTCTGTAACACCCACTACGGCGTCGTCAAATGAAATCAGCGATGGGCCGACAGCCGCGTTCCACACTGTGTTCCCAAACTGTTGCAGGAAGTACGGGTAGCCACGCGCCTCGTCCAGGACGAACTGCTCGGCGCCTTGATCCCATTCGACCCCCTCGGCTGTTGCCGGATCCAGCAAGGCAACTCGGGCGTCAGTTGGGGACAGCTTGTCGACAAGTCGGTAGTCGAACAGCCGCTCGGCGTATGACTCTGCCTCAGCCAATTGAGTGGGCAGGTTGGGCAGGCCACCTCCGATGACGAACCACGGCAAGTTCAGCTGTCCGGCGCTGTGGCACGACCTGCACACAGCAGACATCTGCTTCTTCGTGAGCTCTTGCATCTCGTCGATGACTAACAAGACTCCTGTGCCGTCGTCCTTTGCCGCCTGACCAATCGCCTCGACAAGGTCGACCAGGTCGTGTGCAAGATTGCCGGTGTCGGCACGACCCGGAACACGGTCGAAGCCAAGGGACAGCCCAGAAGCGCCGACCGTGGCCTGGAACGACGTGATCGAGCCGAGAGCGTTGGTGGCGTTCTCCGTTGCCTTGGACATCCACCCCCGATTACGTCGGGCCCCGTTGGCCAGCCCGGTGGCCAACGATTTATCGAACCGGGTTGGTTCCGCTTCGATCTGGACGACGAGCCACCGGCGACTCAACGCTCTGCCGGCGAGCTCGCCGAGCAGAACCGTCTTTCCCACGCCCCGCAGTCCGGTGAACACGACGCTTCGCGCCAACTTCCCGCTCTGTGCCCGGTCAGCGAGAATCTCGAACGCCTCAATGTCCCTGTCCCGTCCAGCGAGAGCGACTGGTCGGAGGCCGGCCCCTGGGTTGTACGGGTTGTTGCGCGGGTCCATCCCGCAAGTATATCGAACCCTAAGGCATCCTAAGTTTAAAGTTAGAGTGCCTTAGGATTTGGTATGCTGGGAGCGTCGGACGACCGGTCTGAACCCGCTACGCCTCGGTGAGCTCCGTGGTGGTGGGAAGCGACACGTCCAGCGAGGACACGTCGATCTCGCCGCCGAGCTCGGGCTTGGCAAAGGCGCCCGTCGAGGCCACCACCTGCAACGTGAGCGAGGAGTCGGCCTTCATGTGCTGGGCGATGACCTCCAGGTCCACCTCGGCGGTGTGCTCCTCGCCGTCGAGGGTCACCGGTACCGGGGTGATCTGGTTGCCGACCACCGTGTTGGTTTCGGGGTCGACCAGCTGCGCAAACACGTGGGTGGAGGCCCTCGCCCGGGTAGTGCCCGAATAGGTCATCGCCAGCTTGGGGGCACCGACGACCAGCACCTCGCCTTCGGCGGTCACCTTGGCTTCAACCGCCTGGTCGGCCGCCACGGGATACGGGGTGAGCGGGGTGACGAGCCCGCCGAGCAGGCCCTTTCCCGCGCCGTCCGGGAGCGGCCCGGATTGGCTGTCGGCGGTCAGCCTCAGCGTCGAGCCGTCGGAGCTACCGCTGACCGTCCCAGAGCCGGGCTGGTCGGCGGTTGGATAGTCGTCGCCCACCCAGTGCTGGTCGTTCTGGTCGACGATCTCCACTGGGCTGCCCAGGTCGACCGAGGTGTCGTCCTTCAGGTAGCGGTCCAGCCATGCGGTCGTCGCTTCGGTCACCCGGTCGGTGTTGCCCTCGCTGGTGAGACAGCTCACCAGCTTGCCGGCCCAGCCCGCGTTGACCATCTTGTCGGATACAGGCTGGTTTTGAGGGAGTGCCAGGCCATGTTGGGCACCAGGGCGTCCACCAGGCAGTCGATACTGGCTACCGTCAGCTGGATGCCGCCGCCGTAGGACGCTCCGATCATGCCGGCCCTAGGGTCACCCGCTGCGTCGAGCTCCGCCTCGGGTTGTTCGGCCACCCGGTCGAGCAGGATCTGCACGTCGCGTCCCTCCCGCTCCGGGTCGTTCACCGACGCCACCCCCGCTCGACGCCGAAGCCGCGCCGGTTCCCGGTCATCTCAGCCTCATCGCTTCAGCCGAGCAGCCCGGTACCCGCGGTCGGCAGACGGGCGCCCAGGCGCACAGCCGACATGTCGGTCGGACTCAGTGGTGGTGGTGCTCGTCCGCGTCGGCCTCGGCCTTCGTTGCATGGTCGGTGCCGTGGGGGTGCTCGGGTGGTCCGTAGATCGCGTAGACCTTGAGCGGCTCGTCTCCGATGTTGGTGATGTTGTGCCAAGCCCCAGCCGGCACGAAGATCGCCCAGTCGTCGCCGACCTCGCGGTCGAAGTTCAGGTCATCTTCGGTCGGGCCCATCTGCACCCGTGCCCGCCCGGCTTCGACCCGCAGAAACTGGTCGCCATGTTCGTGGACCTCAAGGCCGATGTCCCGGCCCGGCTCGATGCTCATCAGCGTCAGCTGGATGTTGGACCCGGTCCAGCGGGTGGTGCGGTAGTTGTCGTTGGCCAGCGTGTCGGCCTCGATGTTCGTGACAAACGGGTTCGGTCCCTCGTCGTTCAAGTTGCTGTCGCTCAACGGCTGTCCTTCGTCGGTGGATGAGACCTGTAGGTCTAGCCCGAGAACGCCCGGCGGGCGACCGCTCCCACGCAAGCCAAGCTGATGAGTACGACTCTCTGCCGGAGCACCTGCGTTTTTGTACGAGGAACTGTTCGAGGCCAAAGCCGCCGACGTTGTCGCGCGGTCCGACCGAGACGCTCTGTGGCGTTGATGCTCGACACGTCGGCCGTGGTCTGTGAACACGTCGCTCGGGCCGACGCAGTTGGCGCAGCGAGCGTCGAGTTGCGAAGACAGACGCTTGAGCTCGTGCTGCATCGACTCGGTCGAACATCGACTACTGACCGAGGACGCACGGCTCCATGCTCAGGTGATGGGTAATGCCGAGCTCGATCGGACGGTAGTTGGCCGCGGCTGATCCAGTCCCCAAATCGTGCTCGTCGGCTCAGCGAGGGCAACTGCGTAGCTCGCGTAGACCTGCTCGCCAGACCTACTCATCGGACTTCTTGCAGTCGTCAGGCGGCAGGTCGACGGCCGATCCGGCGACGTGACCTTGCTACCAGGTCGCCCGAGACGCCCAGTAGTTGGGCCGACGACGGTCGTGAGCGATGGCCAGGATTCGAGCTGGGTCATCCGCAACGATGTAGGCAACGTGGTAGGGAAACCGAGAGATCGGAGCTCGTCACCGTGCAAGTTTGGCTTGAGCCCGGTCTCGAACGACCGACCAGGGTTCTCCCGGATCCTCGCCTGAAAGGGCCAAGCGAGCCCGATGCTCGAGTTCTTCTGACCACGCGGCACGCACGCCGTCAAGATCGTCATGGCTTGCCTCGTCGTCGAGGCTGGCGAGCAGTTTGGCTACAACTTCGGAGCGCTCCCGGCTTGGCAGGGTCAACGCCTCACGAAGGACCGAGTCAATCGACATGAGCCCACGGTACCGCCCTGGAACACTTCCGTGCACTCGCAAAGGCAGCCGGACGGCAACGTCGATGTCGTTGGTCGACCTGGGTTCGTCCACAAGCGAGCCAGCCGTTGAACCCCCGAGCACCCAGGGGATTTCGAGCGCATCCAATGCCGCGCCGATCGCAACAGCGTGCTCAAACGGGCCCAGCGCTACCAGCCTTCGGTGTCGGGGTCCCAGCCGTACGCTGCGATGCTGAGATCTCGGCCGTTTCGCAAAGCTGCCAATCGAAGGAAGACCTCCCGATCGGACGCTGTCGGGTAACGCCGACGTATTCCGGCCTCCGCCATCAGATGGACGTCACGGTTGAGCGCATCGACGCATGCCGATTTTTCGGCAGGTGACATAACTCGCCACCTCTGCACCTGATCCTCACGTGCAGAAGAAGAGGTGTCGTTCGCTTTCAAGCTGCCTCCAGAGTCTCTGAATCCTGCCGGGTTCCTAGATGCAGCTCAAATGATGGCGCCAAGTGGCGCCCCTGGCCAGTCGCTATCCGAGGTTGGTGATGATGACGGCAATCAGAAGAACAACTGTCGCTCCGAAGCCGGCGAGCCACGCGACCCCCAAGCGCCTCACGCTTGGACGACGGGTCGCCACGATGCCAGGAGCCACGATGGCGATGGCGGCGGGAACCCACGCCCATAGAGGAAGACGGAGGGCGAATGCGGACGCCATCATTGAAGCCAAGCCCGTCAACGCCAGCAGCGCCGCTTGGGTCATGATCTCGTTAGCCGAGCGGGGTCTGGGCCCATCGCGCTCGATGTCCGCACGATCTCGGCGCTCGGCGTGCTCGGCGAGTTTGGCGTAGGCGCGCTCAATTTCGTCTCGATCCGTGCGCTCGTCGGCGAGGTCGTCGAGGGCCTGACGTAGCCGCTTGCCGGCAACGATGGTGACGCCGTTGTCGGCGCGATGAAATTCGTCAGTGGTCGGCCGGACGTGAGGGCCCCAGACGACGAGGAGGGGGCTGATCGGTGCGTCTGCCCGTGCGCCCCAGCCGATAAACCGCTTCACGTCGTCGGTGTTGCGCCTCGCCTGGTCGGCCCAATTTCCGACCCAGCGATCAGTCCCGTCGAGTGCCAGCGGTGAGCTGTTCCACTTGGACTCGATGACCATGAGCCCGCCTGGCCCGATGGCGACGTGGTCGATGTCGCCGTGCTTCAGCGTGAGGTGATTCACCACCCGCCACCCCCGCTTTCGGAGTGACCGGAGTTCCCCATCGGTCCAGACCTCGCCTTGTTCGCCCATCATCGATTGAGAAGCGCCACTTGCGATCATGCACCAGTTGTAGGCGGACGTGATGACGAAGGCGGTCCATGCCCCGAACGCGAACCCTTTCACCGCGTCGAACTGGCTGGGTAGAAGGAAGACAAGCGCGCCGAGCGAGATCGCTACCGCCGTTGTGATTGCAAGATGTGCCGCCACGCGCCGGACGAATGCCCGTAGCCGCTCGGATGCGAACGCCCGCCCAGACGCACCTGCGCGTTCCGTGCTGAAGCGACGCTCGTGGCGTCGCGCTTTGATGAACTGAGTCACGGCACGAGTCTGGCCGAAGGCGGGCGCCTTTCAGTGATTCCCAAATTGCGTGCCGCCTGCCGATGCCGCGTGTGAGGATGACGCCGTGCATCGAGCGTCCGTGAAACCCAAACCGCTGGCTCATGGCAGCCACGTCCGCGTGATCGCCCCGTCGAGATCACTGGCCATCATTTCGGAGGGGACTCGCACCATCGCCAACCGACGGTTTGCCGAGATGGGGCTCACCCTGTCGTTTGGGGCTCACGTCGAGGAGAGCGACGAGTTCGGCTCGACGACCATCGACCACAGGGTCAGCGACCTGCACGCTGCGTTTGCGGACCCCACGGTTGATGGAATCCTGACCGCCATCGGGGGCTACAACTGCAACCAGATGCTCCCGTTCATCGACTGGGATCTGATCGCTGCGAACCCCAAGGTGTTCTGCGGCTACTCGGACATCACGGCGCTGTCCTGCGCCATGTATGCCCACACCGGGCTGGTCACCTACTCCGGCCCGCACTACTCGACGTTCGGCATGGAGCGGCACTTCGAGGGCACGCAGCAGCGGTTCGTCGACGCGCTGTTCAACCCGGCCCGCCGTCAGGTTGACCACTCCGCACGCTGGACCGACGACGCCTGGTATCTCGATCAGGACGACAGGACCGAGCGCTCGACAGACGGGCCGTGGGTCCTGACATCTGGGGAAGCTTCAGGCCAGCTGATCGGCGGGAACCTCAGCACGCTCAGTCTCCTGCAGGGCACCGAACACATGCCGGGTTTGGACGGCTCAGTGCTGTTCCTCGAGGACGACTATTTGTCGTTCCCCGAGAACTTCGATCGCCAGCTCACCTCGTTGAGCCACCAACCCGGATTTGAGGGCGTCAGGGGAGTACTCATCGGCCGGTTTCAAGCCGAGGTGGGCATGACGCGGTCGAAGCTCCAACACATCATCGATTCCAACCGGCGTCTCGCCGAGCTACCGATCGTCGCCAACCTCGACTTCGGCCACACCGACCCCATCCTGACCATTCCGGTCGGGGGCCAAGCCTGGCTGGACGCCTCGCCCGAGCTCTGCATGCTCGAGATCGAGTAGCGGTAGGGGCCGCTTGTTGCCCGGTTGTACGAAAGGCCTCAAGGGTGGGCGCCGACGTGCCGTGGGCATGCTCGCGATGGTGCCATGCTGGCCCGATGGTGATGAGTGACGAAGATGTTGGTGCCGCCCTCGCCGAGGTGATCGGTGGTGGGGTGGTCCCCCGCACCGAGCTCAAGGATCGGCTGGTCGAGGCGGGGTATCGAATTGGAGCGGAGACCCTCGAGCGCGGGATCCAGGGCGACACCCGCTTCTTCGAGATGGGCGACACAGTGGGGTATCTCCCCGGCCTGACGGAGGGGGTGGCGTTCAGCGTGTGGATCGACCCCGAGACCGCCGCAGAGGACTACCTCCTGATGTACCCGACGCTGGACGTGATCGGGTGGTGGCTCGTGGAATGCCCGGTCGACCTGTTCGATGAGACCGGTGAGCGGATCGGCGCCGTCGAGAGCGACGGCTGGCTCATCGACGATGTCGACACCGACGTCCTGGTGGGCCCCGAAGGATGGCTGAACCAGTTCGCCGACTCGTGGGTGGCGTTTCGCGTCCGACAGGGAGCGCTCGTCATCGAGCGGCTCGCCGATCCGCCCCCGGTTGAACCCGCTCGTGCCGCTGCCGTGCGGGCGGCGTTCGACGCTGTTGCAGAGGTTCAGCAGTACCAACCCCATGACCGCGACGAACTGGTCGACGTCCCGCGGAGCGAGGTGTCGACGTTGCTCCAGGAGGCGTTGCGCGCTGACGGTTCGCTGTTTGTGGGCGACCCGCTGGCGCCGTCGGCCGACCTGCTCGCCGCAGCTGGTCTGCGCTTCGAGCGGCCCTGGGTCGTGCCCGCCGACCTTGATCCCGAGACCTTCGCCGCCGCAGAGGCCGAACGTCTGGCCATGGTTCGGTGGGGCGTCGATGCCGAGGACGCGCTGGCGGCGCAGATACTGCTGGGGGCGATCAGGCTTCACGGTGGGGGGAGCCCGATCGCGTTTGGGACAACCTCCGAGGATCAGGAGATGTCCCCTGCGTTGTTCGAGGCGCTGCTCGAGCGGAAGCCGGTCGCCAACATCGTCGCCTCCGAATGCTCCGGTGCCGAGATGTGCGACGCCGCCAGAGGATGGGCCGAGTCGATCGCTGCGGTCTTCGAGGACGACCCGACCAGCTGGGCCGCAGGTTGGCTGGTCGCCCACTGCCAGCTTGTCAGCGGCGACGTTGATGACGCGGCCGTGTTGCTCGATGGGCTGCCCTCCGACATCGATCACCTGCCGGTGTTGATCGACCGGGCCCGGCTCGCCATCGAGCGCAGCCAGGCCAAGGAAGCCAGGCGGCTTCTGACGGCGGCCGAGCGGCTGGCCGACGACCTCCCCAGGATGGCCCTGTTGTCCTTCGGGTATCGGCAGTTGATCGGTGAGCTCAACGAGGAGGTGGAGGTGTGGGCCGACAACCAGCCGAGGCCGATGGCGCGTCGAAACGAACGCTGCCCGTGCGGATCGGGCCGCAAGTACAAGGTGTGTCACCTGGGGCGCGAGCTGCACCCGATCGGAGACCGCTCACTTTGGCTCTACCACAAGATGGTCCGTTTCGTTCGGGAGCAGGAAGAGGAATCGATCGACTCGCTCGCCTGGGCGATGACCGGTGCCATGGACGAGCCCCATCGCTGGGTGGAGATGGTTAAGGCGCCGATGATCCCCGACATGGTGCTTCACGAGGAGCACCTCGGTCAGCGTTTCCTCGACGGTCGGCGATCAACCCTGCCAGACGATGAGATGCTTCTGGCCCAGCAGTGGCAACTGGTCGACCGCAGCGTGTTTGAGGTCGAGTCGACTGGTCCGGACGTCATCGTGGTTCGTGACCTCGCCACCGGCGAATCGATCGAAGTCGTCAACGTGGAGGATGGCCCGGCGTCGACGCCCGGGACGCTCCTGATTGGCCGTCCGCTGCCGGTAGGCGATATCTACCGCGCCTTTTCAGGCTTCATGGGACTGCGGCCGGACTTAGTCCAGGACGCCCTGTCGGTGCTGGACGAGAAGGATCCTGATGCGTTGGTTGCGTTACTCGGCTCGATGCATCGAGCGCCCGTCATGCGAAACACCGACGGCCAGGACATGGAGCCAACCACGATCACCTGGTCGTTGCCCGACGACTCCGACGTGACCGTTGCGCTCACCCGGGCGGGCTTCACCGATGCAGGAGGGGCCTGGACGCTCGTGCGCGACACCGCCAACCAATCGGGTGCGGTGGTCGCATCGCTCCGGCTGGACGGCGACACGATCGAGGGCAACGTCAACTCAGCCGAACGGGCCGGAGAACTCGTCGAGCTGGTCGCCGAGCACCTGCCGGACGCCGTCCATCTGAGCACGGAGGTGGTCGATCTCGACGAGATCGACTCAAGCGACGCACCCGCTCTGCCCGATCAGTCCGAGTTGCTGGCCAACCCTGAGATTCGGGCCGCGATGGAAGCACACATGGCGAACTACGAAGCGGAGTGGCTCGACAGCCCCATTCCGGCACTGGGTGGCCGGACGCCTCGCGATGCGGCCGCCGACCCGATCGCCCGCGAAGAGCTGATACGGCTGCTGGCGACGTTCCCGGAGCTGGAAGCGGGTGACGTCGGCATGAGCCCCGAACGTCTGCGGGCTGCGCTGGGTCTCTGACCGGTCCCGTTGCACGCGGCGCATGCCATGGGTGCGCCCCGCTGTCGGCCGGTCTCGCCATTCTCAATGTAGGGCGTATCGGGGGGCTTGTAGCAAGTGCAGATTTCTGGTTTCGTCAACCTCACCGCGAGCCCGATCCGGGCGCGCCGACCAGCAGCGCCACCGGGCGATGGCAGTCAGCTCGGCCGGTAGAACAGGGGAGCGATTGATGAACCAACACGACGCGTCGGCGCGAGAGCATGCGGTGGTTATTGCAGGAGGTGGGCCGACCGGATTGATGCTGGCGGGAGAACTGGCCCTTGCGGGCGTCGATGTCGCCATCGTCGAACGGCGGGCGGACCAGAGCCTGGACGGCTCCCGGGCGGGTGGGCTGCATGCCCGCACGCTCGAGGTGCTCGACCAGCGCGGCATCGTCGATCGGTTCGTCGAGGCCGGGCAGACGCACCCGGCCCTCGGCTACTCCGGGTTCTGGCTGGACATCACCGATTTCCCGACCCGTCACCCCTACGTGCTGGCGTTGTGGCAGAAGGACTTCGAGCCGATCCTGGCCGGCTGGATCGACGAGCTCGGGGTGCCGTCCTACCGCCAGACCGACGTGGCCGGTTTCGTCCAGGTCGACGGGGGCGTCACGACCGAACTGTCCGACGGTCGGCGGCTGCGGAGCCAGTATCTGGTGGGATGCGACGGTGGCCGCAGCACGGTGCGGACGGCCGCCGGCATCGACTTTGTCGGGTTGGACGCAGCCACCAGTTGGGTCATCGCCGAGGTGGTGATGGACGGCGAACCCGAGGTGGGAATGCGCCACGACAGCCTCGGCACCCATGGCATCGGCCCGAGCGGCAACGACGGGTTGATGCGCGTGGTGCTGACCGAACGGGAGCTCGGCGAGGGCCGCCCCGACCTTGACGACCTGCGCGCCGCACTCAAGGTTGTGTACGGCAGCGACTTTGGCCTGCGCAGCGCCGACTGGATCTCCAGGTTCACCGACATGACCCGCCAGGCGACGACCTACCGCGACCGGAGGGTGCTGCTGGCCGGCGATGCCGCCCACGTCCACCCGCCGCAGGGCGGCCAGGGCCTCAACATCGGCGTTCAGGATGCGGTCAACCTGGGTTGGAAGCTCGCCCAGGTGGTCGACGGCATCTCACCGGACAGCCTGCTCGACACCTACACGGCCGAGCGCCACCCGGTCGGCACCCGGGTGCTGCGCAACACGATGGTCCAGGTGGCGCTCGCCAAGGCCGATGATCGGCACCAGGCGCTGCGTGACGCGATGGGCGAACTGCTCGAGATGGACGAACCACGTCGCCACGTGGCCGCCATGTTGTCCGGCCTCGACGTCCACTACGACCTGGGCGGAAGCCACCCGCTGGTGGGACGGCGGATGCCCGACCTGGAACTCGACACCGCCGACGGACGGATCCGGGTGTTCGATCTGCTCCAGAAGGCCCGGCCGGTCCTATTGAATCTCGCCGGCTCGGGCGACGTCGACCCCGGGGTGTGGGCCGATCGGGTCACCGTGGTCGTCGCCACGCACAGCGGGGCGTGGGAGCTGCCGGTGATCGGCGAGGTGCCGGCTCCCGCCGCAGTGCTGATCCGCCCCGACGGTTACGTCGCCTGGACCGGCGACGTCGGCCAGGACGATCTGCACGCGGCGCTTACCGCCTGGTTCGGCGCGGCCACAGACCGCTGACGGAGCACTGAATGGAGAGATGGTCGAGCATGGATTCGATCATCGCACTTGAGCGACCGAAGTGGAACTGCCCGTCACAGGCAGGCCAGGTACGCCGCCTCCGAATCGGCGGCGGTGATGCTGCCCGAGTCGACGTCGACGGTGTAGGAGGCGGTGAACGGGTCGGAATCGTCCCACACGAAGCGGGCCTCAACCTTGTAGATGCTGTCGTTGCCGGTCGGGGAACCCTTGATGGTGTCGACAAAGCCAAGCCCTCCGCAGTTCTCGATGGCCTCACCGACGAGTCCAGCGGCCACTTCGCTTCGGTCGGTCGGAGCCGCCTCGGGTGCGGTCGTTGGCGCTGTGGTCGGGCTCGGCGCGGCTGTGGTCGCCTGCGAACCCTTGGTCGTCGGCGACTGCCTGGGGGCGGTGCTCGCCGCTGCATCTTCGGAGGTCGGCGCCTGCGTCGCTTCGGTGTCGCCTGCGCCGGGCTGGGCGTCGCCGGGCGGCACCCCGGTGGTCGTCGAAAGGGTTGTCTCGGTGGCACCGGGCTCGGCGACCACGTCCTCGGTGGAGATAGACCCGTCATTGCGGAGCAGGAGAACCGCTGCGATCCCCGCAATGATGAGAGCCACTGCGACCCCGCCGATGACCCACCACGCTCGTGGCGCTGCGCCGTCCACCTGGGGCTCAACCTGCATCGGCAGTTCGGTCCCACACGAGGCGCAGAAGTGGGTTTGGTCTGTGGCGGGCGTCCCGCAATTGGGGCAGGCGGTGGTGGGGGTTTCGGCCATGATCACTCCGTCGCGGGCGTCTCAGAGGTCGGGTCCTGACCATACCCATGGGGGTATGAGAAGCCCAATCGTGGCGGGGCGCTGCCCACGCGGTTTGGCGGTCATCACCGATGGGCGTGCGTCAACGAGCGGTCTCAGGGCCGCTCAGCCGACGAGCAGGCCAATCGCCGTGGCCACCAGCCAGGCGAACATCGCCGCATACCAACACCGCTCGACCAGGCCGAAGTAGGTGCGCAAGATGCAGGGGGCAAGCCAGGCGACCGCCAGCGCGACGGCGGTGATCGCCACCAAGGCCCCCAGCCACCCGAACCACGAGCCGGCAAAGACCCACGACGGACTGTCCGCGAGTCCGCCTCCGAGTCTGCTGGCTGCGATCGCGATGGCCGCGAACGCCGTGGCCGCGAGCAGGTTGTGGATGATGCCGGTGCTGGTCCGCTCGGCCCCGGGCAGGTCGGTCGGGAACCCGGCGATCAGCACGCGGCTGATCGCGAAGACGAGCAGCCAGGTGCTGCCGTCGCCGTCGAGATCCGCCGACCGCAACCCAACCCAGATGGCGACGGACGCGAGCCCGACCAAAACGACCTGAGCGCGGTACCACGCAGCGTGCGGGCCGGCGCCGTAGTCGCTGACCGGGTCATGCAACGGTGCCACGTCGGGCGCCACGCGATGAAGTTGGACCAGGCAGGCGACGGCCGCAACAAGCGCTACCAGCGCTGCAGCTGCCAAGACGGTTGCTGTCGTCCCCACGTCTTGCGATCCTACGCCAACGGCGACGAACGACGCTGCCGAACTTCGACAGGTGGGCCCCTAGGGTGACGCGCGGACGACGCATGCACCGAACGCACGACGAAAGAACGCACACGTTTCAGCGAGGTAACGACCTATGAGACCGGAATCGCACGCATCCGCTGCACCGACGGGACGGAACCCGGAGGACGCTTCGGCCGAAGGTGACGTTGTCCTTCGCGTTGATCACCTCACGAAGCGCTACGGCGACCACACGGTGGTCGATGACCTCACCTTCGTGGCGTCGCCCGGCCGGGTGACCGGATTTCTTGGGCCGAACGGCTCCGGCAAGTCCACGGCCATGAAGGTCATGCTCGATCTTGCCGCCGCCGACCAAGGGACGTGCACGATCGGCGGTCGCCGCTACCGCGATCTGGCGAACCCCGCCCGCACCGTTGGGGCGCTGCTCGAGTCCAACGCCTTTCACCCGGGCCGAAGCGGCCGCAACCATCTGATGTTTCTGGCCGATGCCACCGGTACCCCTCACTCGCGGGTGGACGAGATGCTCGAACAGGTCGGGCTCGCCCACGCAGCGAACCGACGAGCGGGCGCCTACTCGCTTGGCATGGGTCAGCGCCTCGGCCTTGCTGCTGCGCTCCTCGGTGAGCCGAAGGTGCTCATCCTCGACGAGCCGGGCAACGGGCTCGATCCCCAGGGCACCCGAACGCTGCGCGACCTGCTCCGTGCCCACGCCGCAGGTGGCGGGACGGTGCTGGTGTCGAGCCACCTGCTCGGGGAGGTCGAGCACCTGGTCGACGATGTCATCGTCATCAACGAGGGCCGATTGGTCGCCCAGGGTGCCCTCGCAGATCTACAGCAGCCGGCGTCGCTCGTCCGGGCCCGCGAGTCGGATCGACTCGCCGCAGTGCTCGAGGGCGAGGGCGCCACCACGTCGGCCCACGCAACCAACACGCTGGTCGTTCGCGGCATGCCGATCGACGAGATCGGCGACCGGGCCTTCACCAACGGCATCGCCCTGAACGAGCTGTCGCCACACGGGGAATCGCTCGAAGAGCTGTTTCTGGGTTGGACCTCCGACCTGACCACCGCCGAGGAGGGCCTCACGCCATGACCATGAGACGACTGGTTCGATCGGAGTTTCGCAAGCTCACCAGTACCAAGATGCCGTTGGCGTTCCTTGGGGTGCTGCTCGCCTTTGCGGTCATCAACGCGGTCATCGTCGTTGCCGGTACCGACATGGACGGTTCCAAAACCTTCATCTCGACCGCTGCCGACCAGCAATCGCTGGTTGCGTTCGCCGCCAACGGCTTCATCCTCGCCGCACTGTTCGGTGCGATCGCCGTCGCCCGCGAATACGGGCATCACACCGTCATTCCGATGTTTCTCGCCTCGCCCCGACGGCACCGGGCGGTCGGGGCGCAGCTCGGTGCGGTCGCAGTCGGCGGAGCCGTGCTGAGCGTCGTCGGCACGGCACTGACGATTGCCGCCGTTGCGTTGGCGTTGCCCACCACCGACTACGGCTTCCTCCTGTCGGCCGGCAACGTGCTGCGACTCCTCGGCGCCGCCGCGTTCGCCGGAGCGGCCGGTGCGGTATTCGGCGCCGGGTTTGGTTCGATCGTGCGCTCCGTTGGCGGGGCCGTCACCGGCACCACCATCGCGCTCATCATCGCCCCACCGCTGATCGTGCAGATGGCGAACGACACCGCATCCTGGATGCCCAACATCCTCGCAAACGTGCTCGCCGGCGCCGGAACCGACGTCAGCACACCGGCGGCTCTGGCGGCACTCGCCACCTGGGCGCTCGTCCCGGCGGCGATCGGTCTCGTCGCCGTCGAGCGGCGCGACGTCGTCTGAGGGGTAGGCGCTACCGCTTGGTCAGCGTGGCGAAGCTGGCCCGCCGCTGCAGGCGGGCAGGTGTGCGGCCCGGGCGGGGGTGGTGGAGGCGTGGATGCACATCCGCACCCAACGCCGATGGCCGCAAACACCAGCGTCACCAGGCCGATGCCAAATCGATGTGGTGACCTCGCAGGGTCTCCTTTGGTTGGGTGCGCAGGCACAGCGCCGGACTTTGACCGGCTTCCCGAGCCCCACGATCGTCTTCGGTTGGCCCCAGATCCAATCGGCGCACAAGTTGAAGGTGACGGCCCCGTATCGAAACCCAGGGCGTCGCAGGGTTTCTTCCTCGACCGAACGGGTAGTGGGTCTTCGTGACTGCCTTCCTGCTCATCGTGATCGTCCTGCTTCTATTCGGCGTCTTGGGCGCCGTCATCAAAGGTGTGCTCTGGCTCGCCCTCATCGGAGTGGCCGTGATCTTGGCGGCGTCCGCCTTCGGCTGGTTCCGAATGAAAGCGGCCAATTAGGCCCGAGGGTCCGCTCGTCAGCCAGCGAGAAGGGCCCCGAGGGTTCGCTCGGCTGCGGCGAGGGCTCCCTCGATGTGGCCCGGCGCGGTGGTGGCGGTCTCGGTCGACGCCCAGTGGAGCCGACCCGCCCAGCTCGGCGTGGTGAGGTGCGGCGATCCGTACAGGTCGTAGCGGCTGGTGAGTCCGAGGCGGGTCGGCGCAGTGAACGGTTGCCGGCCCCAGTCGACGGCCAGCACCTGAGCCGGTTCTGCGGCCTTCGGCCCGAACAGGGCGGTCAGCTGTCCGACGAACGCTTCGGCTGGATCCGCGAGCGGCGCCTGGGCGAACCCGAAAAGCACGGCGGGTGTGCCGTTCGGGCCGCTCATGTCGTGAACCTCACCGAACGGCTGGCCTGGGCCGAAGGCCGTTCCGGACAGCCCGAGTTGTCGCCAGAACGGCTCGGGATAGATGGCCACAGCCTTCGTAACGCCGCCCATCCACACCGGGATCGACGACGCCGCTTCGGCGACCGACGGCTCGAGATGGTCCGGGTCGATCATCCCGCTGTCCATGGCGAGCGACGGCGGGACGGCGATGATGACGGCGCCGGCGGTCCATGCTCCCCCGGAGGTGTGGACGGTGAGGTGAGCGGTGGCTCGCTCGACCCGCGTGACCGGGCAGTCGACCGTCACCGCGCCGGAGGGCAGTCGGCCCGCCAGTCCGTCGACGAGCGAGATGGCGCCGTTGGTGAACCGGTAGGACGGCGGCATAACCGGACGATCGATGCGTCGAACTTCCCCGTCGGCGGCGACGAGCGCGTCGCCGGTGGTCCACTGATCGTGAACCGGCAGCCCGAACTCGTCGACCAGGCGGGCGACCCGTTGCTCGCCGGGCCAAAACCAGGTGGGGCCCAGGTCGGCGTGCCCGCCGGGTACCTCAACCGACCGGATCCGGCCACCGAGCGACGGTCCGGCCTCGAACACCCGGACGGAGCGGCCTGCCCTGATCAGCCCGTCGGCGACGGCCAGGCCACTGATGCCCGCACCGACGACGACGACGTCAACGTCGCTCACCGGGCTGGCGGGCGGGGTGGAAGGTCGGCCATTGGGCAACACTGTCACCCCTCCAGCCGAAGTCGTTAGGTGGAACGGGCATCGGTGCATTTTGTTGACGCACGATGTCGAGAACCCGACGGCGGCTCCGTCATCAAGATGAGTGCGACCACCCCGGTCGCTCCACATCAAGGAGAACGACATGGCCAAGTACCTGCTGCTCAAGCATTACCGGGGAGCGCCGGCCCCGATCAACGACGTTGCGATGGATCGATGGTCACCCGACGAGGTGGATGCCCACGTTCAGTTCATGCACGACCTCAACTCGCGGTTGGAGACGACGGGCGAGTTCGTCGACGGCCAGGGCCTGTCGCCGGACGGGATGTGGGTTCGCTCCGATGGCGCGGGCAAGCCGCCCGTCACCGACGGGCCGTTCGCCGAGTCCAAGGACCTGATCGCCGGATGGTTGGTGATCGACGTCGAGAGTGAGGAGCGTGCCATCGAGATCGCCGGCGAGCTCTCCGCTGCGCTTGGTGCGGGCGGCGAGCCAATTCACGAATGGCTCGAGCTGCGAAAGTTCATGTCGGCCCCCTCGTCAGCGGACGTCTGACCACGCCGGTGGGTGTCGACACATCGCTGCTGCGCTCGTCAGTACCCAAGGTGCTGGCCGTCCTCGTCCGTCGCGGAGCCGACTTCGCGACGGCCGAGGACGCCGTGCAGGAGGCGCTGATCAAAGCGCTCGGAGCGTGGGAGCGGACCGAGCCCGACGACCTCACGGCCTGGCTGACCACCGTTGCGTGGCGGGGGTACCTCGACCTGGTGCGGTCGCAATCGGCCCGCAGCGACCGGGAACGTCGCGTGGCCACCGAACCGCAGCCGGGCGACGCGTCGGGTGCCGACGACACGCTGGCCCTCTACTTTCTGTGCGCTCACCCGGTGCTGTCGCCGGCGTCGGCGGTTGCGCTGACGCTTCGTGCGGTCGGGGGGCTGACCACCCGCCAGATCGCCGAGGCGTACCTGGTGCCGGAGGCGACGATGGCTCAACGCATCAGCCGGGCCAAGACCAAGGTGTCCGGCGTCAGCCTCGACCAGCCCGGCGATCTCGTCGCCGTGATGCACGTGTTGTACCTGATGTTCAACGAGGGCTACTCCGGCGACGTCGACCTGGCGGCCGAGGCCATTTCGCTGGCGTTGCGGTTGACCCGCGTCGTCGACGACCCCGAGGTGGCCGGGCTGGCGTCCCTGATGCTGTTGCACCATGCCCGGCGACCGGCCCGAACCCGCGCCGACGGCAGCCTGGTGCCGCTGGCCGAACAGGACCGCAGCCTGTGGGACGTCGGGGTGATCACCGAAGGTGTGACGCTGTTGCAGCGGGCGCTCGCCGAGAACCGGCTTGGGCCCTACCAGGCCCAGGCTGCAATCGCGGCGCTGCACGCCGACGCGCCAAGCGTCGAGGAGACCGACTGGATCCAGATCGTCGAGTGGTACGACGAGCTGCTCGGGCTCACCGACACACCCGTCGTGCGGCTCAACCGGGCGGTGGTGGTGTGCGAGGCCGACGGAGCGCCTTCGGGCCTGACGGCGCTGGCGGAGGTCGCCGAGGGCGTGCCCCGACGCAGCGCGGTGGCGGCCTATCTGCACGAATGCAACGGAGCCCTCCCGACCGCTGCTGAGTTGTATGCCGAAGCGGCGCGCCAGGCGCCCAGCGTGCCGGAGCGTCAGCATCTGACCAGGCAGGCCGCCCGGGTCAACCAGCTCCTGCGCGGCCGGTGACTACCCCGGACACGGCCCGGTGGTGACGGCTGGGCCGTAGCCTGTGGTGATGGCAAACGTGCCGCAGTCGTCGTCGAGCCATCCGGCCACGTGGAAGTTTGGCTACCCGATCTACCACGCCGAGACCCGGGACCAGGTGCGTGCCTGGCTGGAGGAGAACCACGCCGCCGAGAAGGGTGTCTGGCTGTGTTCGTGGCGGACGCCGACAGCGGGACCCCGGTGCCCGTCCCCCGAAATCAACGAGGAGGCCATCTGTTTCGGATGGATCGACTCGACGGTCAACACGCTTGACGATGACCGCGGGCTCAAGCTGCTGACCCCGCGCCGGGCGAAGAGTTCCTGGACCCGGCTGAACCGTCGGCGGGTGGCGGAGATGGAAGCGGCCGGGCTGATGACCGAGGCCGGTCGCCGGGCGGTTCGGGTGGCTCGGGACAACGGCTGGTGGACGATCTACGACCAGGTGGAGGATCTGATCGAGCCGGACCAGTTGCGTGAGGCGCTCGATGCCAATCCGTGCGCCCGGCTCGCGTGGGACGGATTTCCCCCCAGCGCTCGCAAGATGATGCTGTGGTCGGTGGTCAGCGCCGCTCAGGACTCGACGCGCCGGCGACGGATCGCAACGATCGTCGCCAAGGCCGAACTGGGCCAGCGCGTCTGAGCCTCTGGCGGCGCCGACGTCCGCAACGTCCGGTTCACCATCCGCCGTTCGCCCCGCCCCGATCCGGCCCTGAGCGACGCTCCGAGTTACCGATGGGTGACGACCGGTTGCTGCGTCGCCCCACGGCGGTTGGTCGAGACGTGGTGTCCCCACACGACCAGGCCCGCCGCCACCGCATAGGTGACCGCCTGGATCACCCAGTAGATGGCGTCGATGCGGTCGTCGTGTCCGACGGCGATCGTCTGGACGACGAGCAATGCCGTCAGGAGGACCCCCATCGCCACGAGAGCGAGGTGCTTGTTGCGGATGAGGTAGCCGGCCGGAAAGCCGAGCAACAGTGCTGCAAGTTGAACCATGACGTGTCCTTTCAGTTGACGGGGAACTCGGTGGCCATGCCCATGGCCAGATGGAGCACGCCGTCGCTGCCGGGCAGGGCGCAGTACACGAGGTAGTTGCCCGGGTCCTGCTTCGGGCCGAGGTCGACCCACCCCTGATGGCCGGGGCTGATCGCCCCGAACCCGCCCACGGTCTCCAGCGGCGGAGGGCCGTTGAAGTCCTTGGCCCAGGCGACCGCGTCGGCGCTCGTTTTGTTCGGAGCGAGCCTGCCCACCCCCGCCTCGTGGGGCATGGATGGGTCGTCGTTGACCACCTTCCACACGCCGCTGCCGTCGAACCCCTTGGGCAGCGTGATCTTCATGCCCGGTCCGAGCTTGATCGTTCCCTTGGCGGTCGGCTCGGCGGCTCCCTCAGTCGGGGCACCCACCGTGGTCTCTGCGATGAGCATGTTCTGCTGCTCGTCGAAGTCGATCACGGTGTAGTTGCCGGGGTCGAGGTCGAAGGTGACCGCCTGCGATGCGCCGGCGTTCACCTGGGCGTTGCCGCCCTCGTAGGTGACCAGCGAGTCGAACTCGGCGTCGCTGGCCTGCTCGAGTTGCTTCACGCTGACCCCGTCGTTTCGGCGGAAGAAGGCCAGGTGGTGGCTGCGCTTGGTGCTCGGCGAGGCGTCGAGTTGCACGTCGACCAGGCCGCCCGGCATCTGAGCGGGCATGTCGATTGCCGTGTCGCTCAGCCTGATCTCGCTCTTCGGCCTGGCCACGGTCGCTTCGGCCTCCGCCTGCGGGGGGCTGTCCTGGTCGCCGCACGCTGCGACGCCGGTGAGCAGGAGCACACCGGCGAGGGCGGCGCCGCACCGAGAGGCGCGACGGATCTTGGTTGGTTGTTGATGGCTGCGTTGCTTGAGTTGATTGTTCATGATCCGAGTGGACCTCGGTGGCGATCACGCCGTCATGGGCGACCGGTGCCGATCACCCGTGAGATCTGCACGACCGCGTCGTGACCCTTTCCCATGACATCGGGCTCGCCCGGTGCGACGATGACGACATGACCATTGACGGCCAGCCGGCCGTACAAGCTTCGCTGCGTGACGGAGAAGCTCCGCTGCGTGATGGAGTAGCTCCGCTGCGCAGGCCGCTCGCGTCGTTGCCGTGGCCGTGGGTCCTGACCCTTGCGGTCACGGCTGTGTGCGCGTTGGCCACCATCCCGCTGGCGGTCGTGACCGTCCAACAGGGGACGGATCAGATCGTGGGCGAATGGATCTTCGTCACGTTCACGCCCGGTTTCGCCGTGGCCGGGTGGTGGCTGCTGAGCCGCCGACCCGGCATGTGGATCGGCCGGCTGTACCTGATCGCAGGCCTATCGACGGCGATCACCGGGATGGCCGCCGGGATCGCCGGAGTGGCCTACCCGGACCATGCAGCGCTGGTGGCCTGGTCGATGTGGGTGGTGTCGTGGCTGTGGCTGGTGCACGACTCCGTGATCACCGTCGTGGTCGTGCTGTTCCCCCGTCGGGTGCCCCGCGGCCGGCTGGATCGGGTGCTGATCGGGATCGTCGCGGTCTCGACGGGCGTCTCGATGGTGGCGGCGGCGTTGCGGCCCGGGCTGATCGTGACCACGCCGGACAATCCCGACGGTGCCCCGGTGCACACGCTGAACCCGGCCGGCGTCCCCGGGCTGAGGGGCATCGTCGACTCGGTCGGCGGCGCCTACCTGGCCCTGACGTTGGTGCTGAACCTGGTGATTCTTGGCCTGATCGCCACCCGTTGGTGGAGGGCCTCGGGCGTCGAGCGGCGGCAGTACCGCTGGGTGTTCCTGCTGTCGATCGGGAGCTCGCTGGTGGCACCACTGGTTGTCGTGTTCCCGGTGTGGATCGGCCCGTTCGTCGCCGTGGGCACAACCTTCGCGTTCCAGATGTTCCTGGTGGTGGCCATCCTGAAGTGGGACGTCTACGAGGCAGGGGTGGTGCTGCGGCGATCGGCGCTGGCCGCAGCTCTGCTGGCCGTCGCACTGGGGGTGTACGGCGCGGTGGTGGTGGTGACGGCCGTGGCCGTCGGTGGGTTCGGACCGCTGCCGGCGACGGTGGGGGCGATGGTGGCCGTCTTTGCCTTCGGACCGCTGTCGTTGGTGGTCCGGCGCCGGGTCAACCGGTTCTTCTACGGGCGGCGTGACGACCCGTACTCGGTGCTGGCATCGGTCGGCCGCGGACAGGCGGAGGCCTCCGACGTCGATGACGCCCTCGACCGCCTGCTCGCATCGATCTGCGCCGAGCTTCGGCTGCCGGGCGCCGCAGTGAGGGCCGACGACGGCGATGTGCTCGCTCAGGTCGGTGACACCGACCTGCCCGCCGCCGACCGGCTCGAGCTCCGGCACCTCGGGGAGCGGGTCGGCACACTGCAGATTGCGGCGCGGCGGGGTACCGACGGCCTGACCGAGGCCGACCGACCGCTGCTGAACTCGCTGGCCGACGCCGTCGCCGCAGTCGTGGCGGCGCGCCGTGCGGCGGATCACCTCCAGGTGGCCCGGGACCGCCTGCTGATCGCTCGAGACGAGGAGCGCTCCCGGTACCAGCGGGATCTTCACGACGGGCTGGGGCCGCGGCTCACCTCGGTGGTGTTCAGGCTGGACGCCATCTCCAATCACCTGAATGCTGGTCGACCCGACGCGGCCAGGGTGCTGGCGGACGACGCCCGGGCCGAGCTGCGGGACGGGGTCGACGAGATCCGCACCTACATCGACCAGTTGGGCGATTCGATGGTGGCCGCATCCGGGCTACGAGAAGCGCTGTTGGAACGCATCGCCAGCCTGACCAGCGCCAGGCCGGTCGATATGCGGGTGACGATCGGTGACCTCGGGGCGTTGTCCGCCGCGATCGAATCCGCCATCCTCGCCGTCGCCTGCGAGGCGGTGACCAACGTGCTGCGACACACCGCTGCCCAGAGCTGCTGCGTCGAGTTGCGACGAGACCGGGACCTGTTGCTCACCATCACCGACGACGGGGGCGGCTTGGGAAGCGGCTTCACCCCCGGTGTGGGCGTCGGCTCGATGCGGCACCGCATCGAGCGCCTCGGCGGCCGGTTCAGCATCGTCGACGGCGACGTCGGGGCGACCGTCTCGTGCGCGGTTCCGGTCAGCTGATGGGCGAGCCCGTCACCATCCGGGTGGTGGTCGCCGACGACCACGCGTTGATCCGGACGGGCATCGCCACGTTGCTGGACTCGTTGGACGATCTCGAACTGGTGGGTGACGCCGCCGACGGCGAAGCGTTGCTGGCCGTCGTCGATGCCACCCGTCCGGATGTGGTGGTGATGGACGTCAACATGGCTGGCATGGATGGGATCACCGCCACCCGGCTGGTGCTGGAACGGCATCCCGAGGTGGTGGTGCTGGTGCTGTCGATGGTCGAGGACGATGCCAGCCTGGCGGCGGCGATCGAAGCCAAGGCGTCGGGCTACATCCTCAAGGCCTCGACAACCGACCAGTTGCCGCACGCCATCCGGACGGTCGCAGCGGGAGGCGCCGTCTTCGATTCCCGGATGGTCGAACGGCTTGTACACCGACGACCGGCTCCGGTGGCGGAGCGGCCCTTCCCGATGCTGACCGACCGCGAGCTTGAGGTGCTGGGCCATCTTGCGAGAGGCGAGGCCAACCAGACGATCGCCAGGTCGCTGACGATCAGCCCCCGAACCGTGGCCAACCACGTCTCGAACATCCTGATGAAGCTGCCGGCGCTCGATCGGACCGATGCCGTGATCCAGGCGCGTGCGGCCGGCCTCGACCTGGTTGCTTGACATCCACAAGGGGTGCTTACAACATGCAAGCTATGGCAAACGTGCTGATCAGAGATCTTCCCGACGACGTGCATCGAGAACTGCGGCGACGGGCCGAGGCAAGCGGGCAGTCGCTCCAGAGCTACCTATCCATGCAGTTGGCCCGAGTAGTAGAACGCCCAACGTCCGACGAGCTTCTGGAACGCGTTGCCCGACGAGCATCCGGTCGGATCGGCCTTGAGGAGGCGGTTGCCGACCTTCGTGTCATCAGGGCGGAGCGATGATCGTCGTCGACGCTTCGGTGCTGGCGAATGCGCTTGGAGATGGACACGAGGCGGGTGATGCCGCGGCTGCGCGAGGATGCAGCTGGCGGCGCCGGATTTGGTGGACTGGGAGACGCTTTCGGTCCTGCGAAAGCGCTGGCTGACCGGGGACCTGAACGATGAAGAGATTGCCGAGAGCGTCGATGCCTTGTGCGATCTTGAGCTGGAGCGGTACTCCGCTCGCCCGATGTTGTCTCGAGCACTGGAGTTGCGACACAACCTGAGCCCATATGACGCGGCCTATGTCGCACTCGCAGAACTGCTCGACTGCCCGTTGGTGACGGCGGATGCCCGACTTGTAAACGCGCCAGGCTCGCAGTGCGAGTTCCGCTTCGTGGTCACCATTGGATGAGGGCGTCGGGCTTAGGGGCCGCGCGGACGGGTAATAGAGATGTGCCGGTGTTAGCCCCTCCCACGGGTTGTGTTGTCAACCCGCCACTGATTCAGAGTGCGAGTCATTTGCGTGAGAGTCATAAGATCACAGTCGAAGTTCGTCGTATATCATCCGACATATGATCGACCGCAATGCCCGTCGCGGAGAGCAAGGCGAAGTGGGCGCCACCGCGTTCGCTGGATTGGTCAGTCCCGCCCCGTTGCGGCATCGGGCTGCGGGTCTGAACGATGCCGCAAAACTGTGCGGTTCCCTTCACCCTCAGCGTGTCCGCGAAACGTTTGGGCGTCCCAAGAGTGGCCGCTGAGCGTCTCGACCCGTTCCGGGTCGCAACCTTGAATGCTTCGTATCCGTCCGGTTCTATAGCAGCACCACCGATGAATACGGCCACGGCGTCCTCGGATTATTCATCGCCCTTCTTAACGATCCACGCTGGACTCCACCGCCCACCGGAACCTAAATCGTTAGATCAGTCGTGAGTCGGGAGCAGCGTATGGTGCACGAAGGCGAGCCTCAATGGGACCTGTTCATCTCCTATTCTAGGAGCTCAGCGGGACCCAAAGCTGCCCAGATCCAGCGTTCGATAGAGCGGGTTGCGAAGAACGCAGGCACGACCATCAGGTGCTTTCGTGACGAGACTTCACTGGCGCTTGGTGCTGAGCTCAGCGAGCGACTCACCGATGCGCTCGCTCGGTCGGCAAACCTCGTTGTCTTGTTGTCACCGGAGGCGCAAGCGTCAAAGTGGGTGGACCTTGAGATCCGTAGTTGGGCCGATGCCAACCACGACGCGTCCCATCTCCACCTTCTCAAACAGTCGCCTGACACCGTTCTTGGGTGGGATTCCGACCTCCAAGACTTCACGGCGGCCAGCAATGTCCCTGAGCCTCTCCGCGGAGCGTTCCCTCCGAGCCAATCTGGGCCGACGTGTCGACCGCCGACCTACAGCGACGGGAGATGCCGCGACTCGTTGCGTCCGTTCTTCAGCGCCCAGTGGAAGAGATTCTGCAGATAGAGGTTCACGACGAGCGTCGCCGACGCCGCCGCGTCCTGTCCACGACGGGTGGGCTTTCCGTGCTGTTGGTAGTTGCGCTGTTGGCCACGCTCGTCGCGTACGTTCGACAGGGCCAAGTCGCCCGCGAACAACGCATATCACTGGCCCAATCCGCAGCAGCGCACGCCACCGACAACGCCAGACTCGATCCGGTCGATGCCGTGGGAGAGATGACCGAGGCGCTTAATACCGATGGTTCCAACGTTGAGGCCCAGGCCCACGCAATTGTTAATCAGTTGGCAGGCTTCCGATCGATCCTCGACACAGGCGACGGATTCGTGGGTAGTTCGGTGTCGATTTCGTCAGACGGCAAGTTCGTGTCGATGCAGCGTCGCGATGGAACGGGCTTCCAGGTCTGGGATGTCGACCGTGGCCGTCCGATAGCTTCAATCGCCTTGCCGAAACGGGCGCAATGGTCGGAGCCCCGCTTCATATTGCGCACATCCAAGAAGGGACGCCCGCAGGTAGTCGGTTGCATTGACGACTCCATCGTCCTACTTGGAGAGGCCGGGATCGTCGACCGATACGACAAGGGACGGATACGGACCGACTCGCAAAGGGTTGAGGAGTACGGCGGTGTCTGTGTGATCCATCGCTACAAGACCTACGTGTTGATCGAGGATCTGAATTCGGTCGTCGTGTTGCGCGACAACGCTGACAAGCTCGACGTGATCGACGCTTACGACGGCACGGTTGACTGGGTCGCTGGCGACGAAGGGTTCGTAGCGTTGGTCAAGGGGTGGACTGGCGACTACTTGACGGGCTCAGTCAAGCACGCCGACCCACAGCTCGTGAGGGGACGATCCGATGTCTCGGGAAACTCCGAGGTTGATCTCGATCAGTCCTACTTCGATGCGCTGGGAATCGACATCGCGATGGAAGACGTGTTCTCATCCCAATGGTCCATTCATGATAAGTCCGTGTCTGGCGACGTCCTCATTTCATGCGGCGACTGCGAGACGAAGACGGGAGTATCGCGGCAGTTCATCTTTGTGGCGCCGATTGATGGCCCGCTTGTCTTGCACGACGAACTGAACGGAGCAATTGCCGCTTCATTCCCAAGCTCGGGTTCTGGTTTCTGGGTGCTCAACCGGGACACGACGGTGACGTCGCCTGACGGCAGCATCGTTGCGACGGGACTCAAAGAGTTCACTTCGTCACAATTCGACGAGATGCCGATGATGAGCTCGTCGGATACGATTTATTCTCTAGACATAAAGGCGATCGGGTCTCGAGTTGTGGTGCAGACGGCGGATGAGTCGGTCGTTCTCGCCCCAGCTGCGCTTGTCGCCGCTCAGTCGGCCACACTGACCGGAGCGTCAGGCGATGCACCGCCAAAGGGTTTCGTTGTCGAGTTGACCTTCTCCTCTGGGTCCTTTCGTGACGCTGTGTCGGATTCATTTTCGCCGCCCTTGGACTCGGACAACAAGCTGATTCTTCTCGGCGACCGTTCACAGATAGTCGCGATCACCAGCGACGACGCCAAGCCAGACACGGTGGTCTCCGGTCTGGCAAAAACACCGCTCACCTTCGGTACAGTCGATGTGGCGCCTGGCGACACGACCGGCGTTGTCCAATTGGATGGTGCGGTGGTCGGGTTCAGTAACGGCCTAAAGACGGGGCCCGCTGGGATGATACTCGAGGATGGACCCGATCTCGCGCTCGGTCTTAACGTTGGCGGGGTATCGGCGTCGGATACCCCCGGGGAGGTGGCCATCGCTCTCGGCTCGAGCGTGCTCATCACCCAAAGCCCGTCGACCACGAGCAAGCCGCCGACCCTGGCTCGCAAGCCGTTCTATCCGTCGACTACGCCAGACCTAGAAGATTGCACGGCCTCTTCCTACGTGCTCGGCGATACGCGTTCCAATCCGCAGCTTGACAAGGCCGTGTTCGCAGTAAGCCACTACGACGGCGGGAAGGAGTTCGGCGAGGACTTGGCCCCCACCAAGGAGTGGAAGAAATGTTTGAACGGATCGGTCGTCACACCCAATCGATTCGTCTTGGCCACCAGCGATGCCGGTGATTTGTCAGCATTCGCTGTTGCTGGCGACCCCTGGGCCCGGTCATTTCGCGAGGTCAACGTTTTCGACCGCAAGCGCAGCATCTGGCGGAAGTACACCCTTCCGTTCGATGCTGATTCCGACAGCGTGGCGGTCTCAGCTGCACCCCAGCGGCTCATGGCACGTGACCTCGCAACAAACCAGATGAAGCTACTCAGGTTGGAGGGCGGACGTGCTCGGGTTGTCTCGACGTGGCGAACGCCCACACCGGACATCTCGCCATGGGCGCTGAGCTTCGATGGACGTGCGTTGGCCACGGGCCAGGGGAATAAGGGTGGGAAGATGTTGGTTTTTGATGCCAACGATGGGTCGCTGCTCATGTCGCCCCGACACACCAACGCCGTGGAGCTGTCTATACCCCATTCGTTTCTTCACATCACGCCTGCAGCGAGCCTCAGGACGACTGCATCGGTAGCTGGCGAATACCGGTGGGACTGGGGTGCCTTTCTGTCTGACGACGAATCGGGTGACTATGAACCTGTCTTTGAACGGTTCACAATCGATGGCGCTCAGCTCTGGCCACCCCGACGCGAACTGAGGCGTCAACTCTGCGCGTTGGTAGCCCCGTCACCGTGCTGACAATGGCCCCTCGTTGAGTTCCAGTGCGTCAGCGATAAGGGTGTCATCGACCTTTTCCACGGAACACAGTGTCACCGCAACAGTGCACTCAGCACGCTCTCCACCGTGGCAGCGTCCGAAGAACGAGAACTCCAACCGGCAGCTGCGTTTCTGGTTCCCCAAAGGCACCGACCTACGCGGCTACAGCCAGGCCGAATACGACCATGCGTGCGCCGTGCTCAACAGTCAGCCACGCCGTCAACATGGCCTTCAATCAGCAGACGAGCGTTGCGCTGACGCCCTCGCGGGCAGTGACCGATAGAACCCACCGACCCTTTGCGGAGTTTCGGGATCCCAACGGTGATGTCACCAGCAGGTGTGGACACGAGCTTGTCGCGGTGCCCGTTACAAAGGTTCGTCCGGGACATGGATCGTTCGTTGGGCTCGGCGCCGATCAGGGCCGACAGTTCGGCCTCGATCAGCTCTTGGATCGCGTCGGCCACGATCTCGGCCAGGCTCGCCGCTAACGGCGAATCAACGGCGGTGAGTGACGCAGACAGCGCGTTCAGGGCAGAATCAGGTGTGGTCATCGTGCGGTGTTCCTCTCAGGTACTTGGTCGTTTCCGAGAATCGCACGATGACCGCCACCCTCACGGTGATGGTCCCGAACTACACCACGTGATGGGACTCACCCCGTCCTTGCGGTAACTGACGAATACCCTGGCTCCAACTGGTGCCCCTTCTAATGATGCTCGACCGGCCAACTCTGCGTTGTCCGCACACTATGAGAGTAAATTGGGCGCCATCGAAACTCATCACGTACGCGCCGAACTGGGCCAGCCGACGGAAGCGACACCATGAGGGCGGGGTGGGCGTTGCGGCCTGTTGGTGGCTGGTCGGTGCTGCTGGCTCGCGTCAGTTCCATGGGCGACCACGCGGCTTCGGTGAGGCGGACCGGCTTGGCTTTGGTTGGGTTGCTGACAGTGGTGCTCGGGTGGTGGGGGTTCCGCAGGTACTCCGGGCAGTATCCCGATGCCGGCATGGGGTGGCCGGAGTGGCTGTACGGCACGATGAACCTGTTCATTAACGGCGCCGATGTTGCGCCCGTTCCTTGGCAACTGGGCATCGCCCGGATGTTGGCACCCTTGGTGACCTTTGGCGTGTTGGTGGAGGTGTTGCTGGCGGCCTTCGCCCAGCGGATTCGCCGCTGGGCTGCGTCGCTGGCATCGGGCCACGTGCTCGTCGTGGGTCCAGCGAAACGGGTGCGTCCATATCTCCAGGGCTCTGCTGACGATCGAGGGCTGGGCGCGGACGCCGAGTTGGTAGTGCACATCGGACACGACGGTGGTTCGCTGGGCTCGGCGGTGATCGGGCTGCCGTCTCCACCCACCCCAATCGGGTGGGTGGACCTGACTCCGGCACGGGCGGCACGCCGTATCGTGCTCGCGCTTGGCCGGGACGACCTCACGTTGTCGGCGCTTCGGGGAGCTCTCGACCAAGGCATCCCCAAAGCGGACGCCAGCCTGGTGATCGAGCTCCATAGTCTTGAGTTGAGCGGGCGGATGGCGGTCGCTATGGCCGGCGAACGACCCGATGCCGACATCGACTTTGTGTGCCCCAACGAACTGGACGCACAGTTGGTCACCACCAGTGTCGTCGATGAGTTGGCTCGCTCACACGGGTCGGGCCGGGGTTGGTCGGTCTCGATCGTGGGTGACACCCCCACGTGTGATCGGGTGACCGAGCAGATGGTGCGGGCCTTCACACGGTCAGCGCTTCGGGGAGGTGCTGTCAGACCATGCATCTTGCGGGTCCGGTCCGCCGGGATGGAACCAGCGGCCGAGGTGGTTGACAACCGTCGGGTCGTCGTTAGTACGACCCGACGGTTGACGGATCTTCGAACCCGGTGCGCCGGTCCACTTGGTGATTGATCTCGACGACGAGGAGCGGTCTGCGACGTTGGCGACGGAGGCGGCTCTACGGCGCCCGGGAAGTGTGGTGTGGACGACGCACGGTTTTGCTCTTCCGTGGGCAGCGACTGCTCCCCCCGGCGATGGGGCTTCGGTGGACCTTCGTCAGGTCTCGTTGTCGGCAGTGGCCAAGGCGGGGGCGCTGCATGGACCGTTTGGTCGAATCGCAGCGAAGCGAGCACAGCGTTCCGGGCGGCCGACACCGGTGCCGGACGCAGAGTCGGTCCGACGAGCCGTTGCGGTCCTGCTCGACCAAGGGTGGGCGGTGGTGCCCGAATCGGACCTGCGACCCGCCGAACGGAGCAGATTGCCGAAGTACTTCGACTCGGGTTCGGCCAAGGTGCTCCGCACGTCGCCTGACCTTGCGGCCGACCCCTCGCACTTGCTGTACGAGTTGCAGCGCGAAGGATTGATGGCGATCCCGCCCCTGTGGGAGTCCGATGGGGACGTCGGCCCGGTTGAGATGCCCTCGGACGAGACCATCGAGGTGATGGCCCTAGCGATTCACGAGCACTATCTGGCCGAGCAGGCCGAGCAGGCGAACCTTCCTGCCTTGCGGCCTTGGGCTGAGCTTGACGAGAGGTTTCGAGCTCAGAACCGGGACCAGGCGCGGGACAACATCTCGAACCTGCACTCCCTTGGGCTGAGCGTCGTGGCGGCCGGATTGCTCTCGAGCGACCCCGTCCAGTTGGGGGAGGTCGACCTCGCCAACATGGGCGTCGCCGAACATGACCGGTGGTCACACCAGAAACGTGAGCAGGGTTACCGCTTCGGCCCGGAGCTGATTCTGGAAGGGGCAGACCTGCGTCACCCCAGCTTGCTCCCGTGGGACGAGCTGCCCGCATCCGAGCAGGAGAAGGACTTGGCCCCCATCCGCCAGATTCCGGTGGTCCTCGCAGCGGCCGGGTTGGCGATAATTCGCTGAGGCCGAGGTGGTGTCGAGTGGTATCGGCTGTGATACCGCTGGCGTACCCTGGCGTCATGGCGATGACGCTTCGACTGACCGATGAGGAATCAGATGCGTTGCGGGCGAGAGTGGACTTGGAGCAACGCTCGATGCAGGAGGTGGCTCGCGAGGCCGTCCGCAACTACATCGAGGACCGCAGCCGTGCCGAGCTGCTCGAGCGGGTGCTGGATCAGGAGCTTCCCCGCTATGACGAGGCCCTCAGGCGGCTGGGGGAGTAGGCATCGGCGTGACGTTGTTTCTGCGAGCGGAGGATCTGCTTCGCATCGCTGAGCGGACACTGGGCGGGCCACCGCCGATCCATGACGTTGGATTGCTTGAGTCGGCTGCGGCCCGGCCCGCCGCTTCGCCATTTGGCGAGCCTGCATACCCAACGCTGGAGGAGCAGGCGGCGGCGCTGGTGCATTGTGTGCGCCAATCACGCTTTGGTTGACGGAAACAAGCGGCTGGCCTTGGGCTCGCTGATCGTGTTCCTCGGGATCAACGGGCACCGGCTGACGTGGAGCAACGACGAGGCGTACGGCTTCATCATGGCGATTGCTGCTGGCGAGCTGACCGATGTGCCCACTATCGGGCTGCGAATCCGGGAGGCGACGGACCCGATCTGATGATGCGGCGAGGTGGGTCCGACCTGCGTCCGCCCGCAATCTGCAGACCCGATCTGGGGTGGGAGGAGCCGGCTGAGCGACGCTTACCCAAGGACGGCTACTTGTCGGCGTTGTGGCGGCCGACCAGTTGGCGGGCGATCACCTTGACGCACAGCACCTCGTCGGCGCCCTCGAAGATCGACAGCACGCGGGCGTCGACGAACAGGCGGCTCACCGTGTACTCCTCGGCGTAACCCATGCCGCCGTGGATCTGCATGGCCTCGCGGGTGACCCACTCGGCCGCCTTGCACACGTAGGCCTTCACCATCGAGGCCTCCATCACGCCCTCGCCCTTGGCCATCAGCCTGGCGACCTCAAAGCTGTACTGGCGGGCGCCCTGGATGATGACCGCCATGCGGGCCAGCTTGGCCTGGGTCAGCTGGAACTCGGCGATGTTCTCGCCGAACACCACCCGGTTGTTGGCGTACTCGCGGGCCTGCTCCAAGGCGGACTGCATGACGCCGACGGCGCGGGCTGCGGTCTGCAGACGGCCGTTCTCGAAGCCGGCCATCTGGTAGTAGAAGCCGCGGCCTTTGCCGTCCTCGCCGCCGATGAGGTTCTCGTCGGGGACGAACCAGTTCTCGATCGCCACCTCGTAGCTGTGCATGCCGCGGTAGCCGATCGTGTCGATCGGGCGGCCCTCCATCTTGCCGCCGCCCGACGCGTTCTCCTGGGTCAGCTCGAAGCCGTGGCCGTCGCCGCGCTCCTTGGGCACGATGAACATCGACAGGCCCCTGTGGCCCACCGAGCGGTCGGTGTCGGTGCGGGCCAGCACCATCAGCACATCCGCGCGGGCGCCGTAGGTGCACCAGGTCTTCACGCCGTTGAGCAGCCAGCCGCCATCGGTCTGGGTGGCGGTCACCTTGACGCCGGCGACGTCGGAGCCAAAGTCCGGCTCGGTCACCGCAACGGCGTTCATCACCTCGGCGGAGGCCAGCTTCGGCATCCACTCCTGCTTCTGGGCCTCGGTGCCGCCGGCCTCGAGAGCGCGGGCCAGGATCTCGGGGCGGGTGATCAGCGAGCCGCCGGCGCCCAGCGAGCCGCGGGACAGCTCCTCGGTGGCGACGACCATGGCGATGTAGTCCGAGGCGCCGCCGGAGGCGAAGCCGCCGTATTCCTCGGGGATCGACAGGCCGAACGCACCCATCTCGGCCAGGCCGGTGACGATCTCCTCGGGGATGTCGCCGTTGTGGCGGTGGATCTCCTCGGCGATCGGCATGATCTTGTCTTCGGCGAACCGGCGAAAGGCGTCCTGCACCATCTCAAAGTCGTCGCCCAGGTGGCGGGGGCCGTCGGTGTTGGCCAGCGAGGCGAGGAAGTCCGCTGCCCGGTAGGTGGCCACGAAGTCCCGGGCGCCGTCGAGCGCATCGGGGGCGACACCCCACTCGGCCTCCCGGCCGAACAGCTTGGCACCCAGCTCGGCCAGCGCATCGGCGATGAACGCGGCGGTAATCAGGCCCTCGTCGTCGCCCTTGGAGCCATAGTCGAGCAGCCCCCGGCCGCACATCAGCGCAGCGGCGGCGTGGGCGACGTCGTAGGCCAACACCTGGTTGGCGTCGATGCCGTCCTCGGCCAACCGGCCGACGGCCGAGTCGATGACGGCCTGGCCAACATCCAGGGCGGCAGCGGCGGCGGTGAGGTCGGGGGTGACGGGGGGTGCGGCGACGTCGGTCATGGCGCCATGTTACCGAGCGGTAGCCTTTTGCTCCCAGACGCAAAGCCTCTTCCAGCGCCCGGCGACTGCCGCCAGGTCAGCGAAGGCCTGCCCGGGGCAGGACTGCCAAAGAAAGCCTTGCGATCCCGGCCACCCACGTTGGGCGGCGTCGTAGGATCGGGTGATGGGGACTGGGGTGACCGGCACCGAAAAAACCGGTAGCACCGAGTTGGACGACGACGACCTACACCGCGACGGGGTGGAACCGGCGGCAGCGGTGGGGTTCGGCCGACAGGCGGGCTCCTACGCCAAAGTGCGACCGGCCTATCCCGCAGCGGTGATGGAGACCCTCATGGGCCTGCTGCCGCCGACATCCGACGCGCACGTCTGCGACCTGGCCGCCGGCACCGGCATCCTCACCCGTCAGTTGCTCGACAGCGGCTATTACGTGACCGCCGTCGAGCCGTTGCTCAGCATGCGCGAGGAGCTCGAGCGGCAACTGGACAAGGCCGGGGTCACCAGCGTGAGCATCCTCAACGCCACCGCCGAGGACCTTCCGCTCGAGGACGCCTCGGTCGATGCGGTCACGGTCGGCCAGGCGTTCCACTGGTTCGACCCCCAACCAGCGCTGGCCGAGATCGCCCGGGTGCTGCGGCCCGGTGGCGTGTTGTTGATGGTGTGGAACGCCCGCGACGAGGACGTCGACTGGATGAACCGCTGGGGCGACCTGGTGGCCGAACTCGGAGGCGGCCGGCCGTACTCCGACCACCGCGAGCGTCTGTGGGAGGACGTGGTGGCCGAGTCGGGCAGCTTCGAGCCGCTCGAGTACCGCTCGGTGCCCCACGAACAGTCGGGGACGCCCGAGTTGATCGTCGAGCGCACCCGATCGACCAGCTTCATCGCGGCGTTGCCGCCCGACCGGCACCAACACGTGCTCGACGAGGTGGCCGAGCTGGTTGCGACCCACCCCGACACCCGGGGCCTGGACCGCATCACGATCCCCTACAACACCAAGATCTACTGGTGCCGCCTACGGGCATGACCCCACCGGTCGACCAGAGCGGAGTGCTGGGGTGGTGGGCGCTGCACCGGCGTGAGCTGCCCTGGCGCAACACACGCGACCCGTGGGCCGTGTTGGTGGCCGAGGTGATGGCCCAACAAACCCAGGTCGACCGGGTGGTGCCCCGGTGGCACGCCTTTCTGGGGCGCTGGCCGACGCCAACCGCGCTGGCCACCACGCCGTTGGCCGAGGTGCTGCGCGCCTGGCAGGGGTTGGGCTACCCGCGTCGGGCAGCCAACCTGCACCGCAGCGCCCAGGCGGTGGTGGCCGACCCCGACCTCGGCGGCGAACTGCCGTCCACCCTCGATGGCCTGCTTGCGCTGCCCGGGATCGGGCCCTACACCGCCCGGGCCGTTCTCGCCTTCGCCCACGAGGCGGACGTCGGGATAGTCGACACCAACTCGGGTCGCATCCTCGCCCGGGTGGGCGGTGCTCGCCTCGGTGCCCGTGAGGCCCAGGCCGAGGCCGACCGCTGGGTACCGGATGGGGAGGGCTGGGCCTGGAACCAGGCGATGCTCGACCTGGGGGCGTTGCTGTGCCGGCCGGGCGCACCATCGTGCGAGCCCTGCCCGCTGGCGGCCGAGTGCCGGTGGGCGCTCGACGGTTGGCCCGAACCCGATCCGGCGGCCAAGTCGGCCGGGGTGTCGGTGCGCCAGGCTCCGTACAAGGGGTCGATGCGCGAGGCCCGGGGCCGGGTGCTCGATGTACTCGCCGACGGCCCGACCCAGCGCGATGACCTGGCCGCCCGCGCCGCCGCACTCCTCGCCCCCGAGCCCGTGGCGTTTCCGACGACGAACGACCTGCGGGTGGTCGAGGCCCTCGAACAGCTGGTGGCCGAAGGGCTGGTGTCGACGACCGGTGACGCCGTGCACCTGAGCGGTGATCCCGTTCGGACGTCGACGATCTGATGATCGGCGGGACCCGCCATCGGCCTAACCGGTCGACCGGTTGCGGCCTGACCCCGGCGGGCAGGCCCCGAGCGGCGGTGCGCCGGATCCTCGCGAGCGTGGCAGCGGTCGTGATCGGTGTCGCCATCGGCGCAGCGTCGGCCGGTCCTGCGTCCGCCTCGGAGGACACCTGCGATCGGTTCGAACTCGACTCGCCCCCCGGGGTTGTCCAGGCTGAGAACTTCGATGAGCTCTCCGGCCTCATCGCAAGTCGGGCGTTCCCAGGAATGCTCTGGGCCCACAACGATTCGGGCGACGTGCCCCGGCTGCTGGCGATGAACGAGGCCGGCGAGGCGATCGGGCGGTGGGCGGTCGCCGGTGCGGAGGCCGTCGATTGGGAGGACATCGCAGCCGGTCCGGGGCCGGACAGCGACCGCTCCTACCTCTACATCGGCGACATTGGCGACAATCTCGCCGCTCGGGATCACCTCACGGTGTACCGGGTGCCCGAGCCGGACGTCGTCCCGGCGGGCGACGGCACGCTCGAGGGCGCCGAGGCCATCGATCTGCGCTACGGCACCGGGCCTGCCGACGCCGAAGCGTTACTCGTCGACCCGCGGTCGGGCGACCTGGTCATCATCACCAAGGAGGTCAGCGGCCGGTCGGCGGTCTTCGCGGCCAAGACCGACCAACTGCTCACCGGTACCCCGGTCGCCATGGAGACGGTCGGGGTGTTTGATGTGCTCGCACCGGAGGCGGACGCGCCCACCCCGGTGGCACCGCTTCCCTCCACGCTGGTGACCGCCGCTGACATCTCGCCAGACGGCAGCATCATCCTGGTGCGGACCTACCAGCAGGTGCTGGCCTTCACCAGATCCTGGGACGAGTCGGTGGCCGAGGCACTGGAGGGAGCCCCCTGCGTGGCGCCGTCGAGGCCCGAACCCCAGGGCGAGGCGGTGGCCTGGTCGGCGGGCGGCGACGCCTACTTCACCGCCAGCGAGGTGCAGCTGCCCCGCACCAGCGGTTGGGTCCCGGTCGTCGAGCCGATCCCATGGTCACGCGTGAGCGTGACCCCGCCCGCCGCGTTGGCAGCGGTCGCTGCCGTCGCAGCGTCGACGTCCGCAGCGAGTCACACCGGGATTGACCGTTCGAGAGGGCTCGTCGCCGGGATGGTCCTCGTCGTGATCGCTGTTCTCGCCGGGAGCGTCGTCGTGGGACATCGCAGAAAGCGCATCGGGTCGTAGGCTGGCCGGGTGGGGACGCTGGTCAACGACTTTGCGACGGGGGTGCCGCACCCTCGGCTGCGCCCGTACGTGTCGACCTACACCGGCTACCGCATCGAGGGTGCCGCGCCCGGCGTCCACATGGGTCTGCCGTCGAAGTCCCTGACGTTCATCGTCGCCTTCGACGAGCCGCTGGACGTCACCACCACGATCGAACACGAACAGCGCGATCGTTACTGGGCGATGCTGGCCGGGTTGCATGCGTCGCCGGCGCTCGTTCGCCATGACGGCAGCCAACACGGGGTGCAGCTGGACGTGACCCCTCGAGGTGCCGGGGCGCTGTTCGGAGTGCCGGCGGCGGAGTTGGGCTCGACGGCGGTGCACCTGCAGACGGTGGTGCCCCGGTTTGCCACCGAGCTCATCGAACGCCTCTCCGAGGCCGGATGCTGGGCGGAGCGCTGGACGACGCTCGACGCCGTCCTGCTGCGGGAGCTGAACGTCGAGGCCGAGATCCCGTCCGAGCTGGAACACGCCTGGGCGCTGCTGGTGGCGGGCCGGGGCCTGGCACAGGTTGGAGACGTGGCCGACCGGGTCGGCTGGAGCCGACGCCACCTCACCCAGCGGTTCGCGGCGCAGTACGGGCTCACCCCCAAGGTGATGAGCCGGGTGCTGCGCTTCGAACACGCCAAGGGCTTGCTGCAGGCACCCACGCGCCCCTCCCTGGCCAGCGTGGCTGCGACCTGCGGCTACGCCGATCAGGCCCACCTGAGCCGCGAGTGGAAGGCGCTGGCCGGGTCGGCGCCAACCCAGTGGATGCGCGACGACACGCTGGTAATGCTCGCCTCCGAGGGTCGCTGACCTTTGAGTGCCGACCCCGGAGCCCGCCGACCGATCCCATTTGTTCAAGACGACGAGCCTCAACGCTGACATCGTGGGGGCCATGAACGCATCGAGCGACCCAGCATCCACCGAACCGTCGAGCACGGTCTGGCCCACCTTGATCTACGACGATGCGCCGGCGGCGATCGAGTTTCTCCTCGCCGTCGGGTTCACCAAGTCGATCGTGGTGCCCAACGAGCACGACGAGACGGTCGTCGAGCACAGCCAGCTGCGCTGGCCCGAGGGTGGCGGCGTCATGTTGGGCACCGCCAACCGCGAGGCCAACGAGTTCTCGCAGCGCCCGACCGGCTGCGGCGCCGTCTACGTGGTGACCGCCGACCCCGACGCTGCGTTCGACCGTGCGCTTGCCGCCGGTGCCACCGCGTTCCGAACGATGGAGGACCAGGACTACGGGGGTCGGGGCGGCACGGTGGCCGACGCCGAGGGCAACCTCTGGAGCTTCGGCGACTATCGGGGCGAGTAGCGAGCGATCAGCTCGCACCTTTGACCGGGCCGATCAGTTCGCCCAGATAGGTGCGATGCCACCAGGCGCCGGTCGACCGTCGTTCCTCGGCGGTGGTGAAGCGGTAGCGGTAGACGAGGGCCCGCACGTAGGTGGGGCCCTCGTCGGTGAAGGGGGAGTAGGCCAGCAGCGACTGCACGCCGGCATCGTTGGCGGCCAGGCGGGACATCAGTGGCCGCAACCAGCCGGCGCCGTAGTTGGGTGAGATGGCGACAAACCACATCAGCCAATCCAGCCGCAGGTGGTACGGCGCAAACTGCGGCGGCCGTAGCGTCACGTCGCCGGGCTTGGCTTTGAACCGGTATTCGACCCACACGGTGTTGGGCCCGGGTTGAGGATCGTCGGTCGCCTCGAGGATCACCTCCCGACGCTCCTTGGTGACGCTGCCAAAAGCCCCGTACGTGTTGACCAACCGCAGCGGATCAAAGCTGGCGTTCATCGCTTGGCGCTTCGAGGCCAGGTTGCGGATCGGCTGGTAGCTGAGCACCGCCAGGCCGAGCGCCACCACGGCGACCAGCACGCCCAGCCACACGGGCTCGGCCAGGTCGACCGGCCGGTCGATCGGCAGGATCCAGGCGAGCAACCGGTCATCGAGCACCGACAGGGCCAATGTGGCGGTCAGCAGGTTGAGCCACGCGAAGTTGCCGCTGAGCATCAGCCACCCCTGGGTGACGATCATGACGAGCGCAGCGACGGTGGCGAACGGTTGGGGCGCAAACAGTCCGAACACGACGACCAGCTGGGTGATGTGGTTGGCCAGCACCTCCGTCCGGTGCAGGGGCGTGGGCAGGTGATGAAAGCGCCAACTGAGCGGGTTGGGCATCGGCTGGGTTTCGTGGTGGTAGTCGAGGCACGTCAGGTCTCGCCAGCATCGGTCGCCGCGCATCTTCACCAGGCCGGCGCCGAACTCCACCCGAAACAGCAGCCACCGCAGCGCCCACATGATCAACAGCGGAGGGGCCACGTCGGCGGGTCCAAGAAGGATGGCGAGAAACCCGGCCTCGGCCAGCAGCGTCTCCCACCCGAAGGAGTACCAGCGCTGGCCGACGTTGAGGATGGAGAGCTGCAGCGCCCACAGCACCGCCCAGATGATCATCCAGCCCCAGAGCGGCGCCCGGTCGACCACTCCGACCACCGCCAGCCCGGCCAACACCATGCCCACCCAACAGCATGCGGCGAAGAACCGGTCGCTGTAGTGCAGGTGGAACACGCTGGGCGACCGAGCGAACGGCGAGGAGGCGGTGTAGCGGGGGATCGGCATCAGGCCGCGCTCGCCCAGCAGCGGTCGGAACTGTCTCAGCGCAGCGAGGAACGCCAGCAGGTAGACGCCGGCGAGCGCCCGGCTGAACGCCAGGCGGGCCAACGCATCACCCGGAGCGCTCCACCATTCCATATCGTGGTCCTACCCCACGGGGGGAGTTGCGCCGAATCGCGTGTACTCCCGGAACTCTGCCGCTATCGCGTCGTAGAGCGCGCGATAGCGGCAGAGTTCCCGCCGAAGCGGCTCGTCCGGATGCCGGTCGGCGGTCGTCATGGGTTCCGGGCGAGGCCGCGGTAGCGGACGGGCCGCTCGTCGAGCTCCTCGGCGTAGTGGGCGGCCCACCCGGCGATGCGGGCGACGGCGAAGATGGGCACGTCGGTATCGAGGTCGGCCACCCAGGTGAGCGCGCCGAGAGCCAGGTCGATGTTGGGTTGCTGGGGCATGGCTTGGCCAACAGTGGCGATGGCGTCGTCGACGATGGCCATGCGTTCGCCGGTGGTATCCAGGTGCCGCACGGCGGCGAGCAGCGAAGCGAACCGGGGGTCGAGCCCGCGATAGATCGGGTGGCCGAACCCGGGCGCCCGTCGGCGCCCGTCGCGGGAGCGGGCGACGACAACAGCGGGGCCGTCGGCCGAGCACTCCTCCAGGAAGCGGTGGGCCTCGCGGGAGGCCGAGCCGTGCAGGGCTCCGTCGACGGTGGCCAGGCCCGCAGCGATCGCCCCGTACGGGCTGGCCCGCACCGACGCGGCGACCCGCACGGCAAGCGTCGAGGTGGCCAGCTCGTGGTCGGCCAGCAGGCACAGCGCCAGGTCGACCGCATGCACCAGTTCGGGATTGGGGTCGGTGCGCCACGCGGCAGCCAGCCGGTGGGCGTACCGGCCCCTGGTGCGCCGGGAGCCGCACATTCCGGGCGCCACGGCCAACAACCGCCGGGCGGCGGTGGGGGCGTCGTCTCCTGGGTGGGCGGCATCGAGGACGTGGGCGGCGACCGCCAATCGGGGGATGGGCGCCAGGGCCGAGTCGGCCATGGCCGATACCCGTGCCAGGTCGCCGCGATGGGCCGCCGGCCACGTGGTGCCCGGCGACCACTCGCCGGTCCACAGCAGCTCGGCCACGTCCTCGAACTGGCCGTCGACGACCAGTTCACCCAGGTCGTGCCCCCGGATGCTCACCCCGGATTCGTCGAGGACGGTGATCGCCGAGGTGATCTGGACGTCGATCGTCGGCCTCGGCACCGGCTCGCTCCGGCGGCCCCGAGCGGCGAGCGCCTCCAGCTCGTCGAGGGCGAACAGGGAGGTGCGTCCGTCGGCTGCAGTGCTGCGGCCGACTCGGCCCCGGCTGACGTAGGCGTACAGGGTGGCCTTGGACACCCCGAGGATGCGGGCGGCCTCGCCGGCCTTGACCAACGTGCTCATCCCCCGAGCCTGACCGGTTCGGTTGATCGGGTCAACGTTGATCGAATCAACGTTGATTACTGGTCGGGTCCGGGTGACACTCGACGTCATGACCGAGCAACTGATCGATGTTCCCCCCGGCCTTCACGGTGTGGTGGCGGCCGACACCGCCATCGGCGCTGTGCATGGCGATGAGGGCTACTTCCACTACGGCGCGTACGACGCCATCGAGTTGGCCCGCACCCGCACCTTCGAAGAGGTGTGGTGGCTCATCCGGGAAGGCCGGCTGCCGTCGGCGGACGAACTGGCGCAGTTTCGGCGATCGCTGGCACAGCAGCGACGGGTGCCGCAAGGCCTGAAGCCACTGATCGAGGTGGTCGCCGCCATGGACGCGCCGCCGCTGGCCAAGCTGCGGGCCGTGCTGTCGGCGAGCAGCCAGGTGCTCAACCTGGCACCGGTGATCGACCTCGACGATGACGGCCGTCGGGAGCAGTCGCTGCGGTTGGCCGCCATCGTGGCACCGGTGGTGGCCGCCCTCAACCGCCGAGGTCGGGGCGAGCCGCCGGTCGAGCCGGACCCGTCGCTTGGACACGCTGCGTCCTACCTGTACGAAACCACGGGCGTGGTGCCGACGCCGGTCGACGCCCGGGCGGTGGAGCAGTACCTGATCCTGACGCTGGATCACGGGTTCAACGCCTCGACCTTTACCGCAAGGGTGGTCGCCTCGACCGGCGCCGACGTGGCCGACGCCGTCAGCGCCGCCCTCGGCGCGCTTGCCGGGCCCCTGCACGGTGGAGCGCCCAGCCGGGCGCTGGACGCCCTCGACCAGATCGGCGATCCGCAGCGGGCGGCCGACTGGGTGCGGGGGGAGGTGGGAACAGGGCGCAGGATCATGGGGTTCGGCCACGCCGTCTACCGGGCATCGGACCCTCGGTCGGGCCTGCTGCGGGAGGTGGCCGAACGTTTGGGCGGTCCGCTGGTGGAGCGGGCGGTGGCGATCGAGGCCGAGATCCTCGTCACACTGGCCGAGCTGAAGCCCGGCCGTCCGCTGCCGAGCAACGTGGAGTTCTACGCCGGGGTGGTGATGGAAACCGCCGGGTTGCCGCGCGACATGTTCACCCCGACTTTTGCCGTCAGCCGCACCGCCGGCTGGTGCGCCCACATCGTGGAGCAGGCGGCTGCAGGAAAGCTGATCCGTCCCAGCTCCCGCTATATCGGCCCACCCCCAACCGGTCGCTGACCGAGTCTTGTTGACCATGGTCAATGACCATGGTTGAGTAGGTGCATGAACACCGAGATCCGGGCCAGCGAGTTCAAAGCCAAGTGCCTGGCGTTGTTGGACGAGGTGGCCGAAACCCGGCGGGAGGTCGTGGTGACCAAACGCGGCCGCCCGGTCGCCAAGCTGGTGCCCATCGATCCACCCGCCGACCTCCAGGGCTCGGTCACCATCGTGTCACCCGACGAGGACGAGCTGTTCTCGACCGGCGAAGTTTGGAGCTCAGATGTCTAAGCGGATGCTGGTCGATACCCATGCGTTGCTGTGGTGGTTCACCGACCCCGACCTGCTGTCCGAACCCGCCGCCCGGGCGATGGTGGATGCGGACGGGCTGCTCATCAGCCCCATCTCGTTCTGGGAGGTCGCCACGTTGGTGACCAAAGGTCGGATCGAGCTCGACCGGCCGACGGCCACGTGGGCCAACGATGTGCTTGCTCAGGAGGCCACCGAAGAAGCGCCGCTCACGCCCGCGATCGCGGTGGCGGCGGGAGAGCTGCCCGAGTTTCCCGGAGACCCGGTCGATCGCGTCCTGGTCGCCACCGCCCAGTCGCTCGGTGTCCCACTGCTGACCAAGGACGACAGAATTTGCAGCTGGGCCACCGAGCACCGGCGGATCAACTGCATCTGGTGACCGTCATTGTTTCTCCCGGTTGGCCTCGCCTGGTTGGGGAGTGCCTCTGGCCGCTCCGTGACGCGGGAGTGGCGACTACGCGGTGGTAGCGGTGAGAGCGGCGATCAGTTCCTCGACGGCGGCGTCGGCCAGCGCGGTCATCTCGTCGTCGGTGCGGTCCTGAATCGGGTGGGGGACGAACACGCCGCGCACCGGTGAGCCGAGGGCGGCCCGCTGGGTGTCGGCGGCATCGATGAACTCCGAGGAGGCCACGAACACCGACGGAATGCCCCGGCGCTCCAGGTCGTCGAGGTCGTGCACACTGCACGACGTGCAACTGCCTCAATCGGCCAACGCCTCGACCACCGCCCCGCACTCCCGGGCGATCTGGGCCCGCAGGTCGGTGGGCGCCGGTTTGGTGAAGGTCGGCTTGTGGTAGCGCCTGGTGGTGACGCCCCGCTCGCCGAAGGCGTGCTCGACCCGGTCGAGAAACACGTCACCCCGTGCCTTGGAGATGTCGAGCAACCCGACGGTGAGCCCGTCGAGCGAGGGTGGCCGCTCGCTGAGTTCACGCGTGGCCTCGGATCGTTCCCCGGTGGGGTCGAGGACGGTCCGTTCGCCGGTGGCCGGTGGGGTCGACGTCATCGTGATCGCTCCTCGCTCGTTGGTTGCATCGTCGGGGTGGAGGTCATCGGGTGGCCGGCGCTGCGGTGCCGATGGCCCGGCTCACCGGCGAGCTGCCCATCTCGCCGGCGGCCCAGCCACCGATGACCGCCGAGAACATGCCGGCGCCGCCGCCCGCCTGAAAGATCGTCAGCCCCCCATCTCGAAACTTGGGAAGGGTGCCGGTGCAGAAAGCCTCGGGCATGCCCTCGGCGATGCCCCGGGCGCCACGCGCCAGCAGGGCCCCGTCCAGGGTGAGCAGGGTGGCCAACTCCTGGCGGAGTCGGCCCTTGGTCCAACCCGCCTCCCGAAACACCCGCAGGTGTTCGGGCGAGATCACCAGCGAGGCGTCGAAGGCGATCGCCAGCTTGGGATGGGCGACGCCGGCGAGCACCTCGGCGAACGAGCGGGCGAGCGACTCGGGGGTGCGCGACAGCTGGTCGATGATGCCCCGCACGCCCTCGGCCGCCACCAGGGTGACCGCCGACCCGGCGGGGTCCTCGCCCAGCTCGACGGCCTGGTTGGGCCAGTCGGAATCCGCGGGTGGCGTCTCGGCGAAACAGAACGTGTACTTGCCCGGATTGCCCAGGGTGGCCCGGTCGACGCCGCCCGGGCGTCCGCCGCCGACGTTGCGGACGATCAACTGCAGCGCTCGGCCGATTGTGGCGTTGGCTCGGTTGCCCTGCCCCAGGGCGTTCATGGCGTCGTTCATGCCGATGTCCCGGGCGACCGGCCCAGAGACCACCACCATCGGGCCGGCAAACCAGGTGGTGGCGAGTAGCCCGTGCATGTTGAACCCGTCGGTGCACGCCGCCTCGACCGCGGCGAGCACCACCGGCAGGTACTCGGGCCGGCACCCGGCCAGCACGGCGTTGATCGCCACCTTCTCGACCGTCGCCGGGGTGAGGTCGGGCGGCACGACGGCCACCACCTCGTCGGGCGCGCGATCGGTGCCCTCCAGCATCCGCAGCACCCGCGCCTCGGTGGGCGGGACCACCGGAAGGCCGTCGCCCCAGCCCCGGGCGTCGAAGGCATCGACGTCGTCCTCAAGGGCGGACAGCGTCACCCGGCGGCTGGCGAGCGTGCCTGCGCGCTGGCGCACCAGCAGTTCATCGGCTCTTCTCGGGTCGAGGGTCAACGAGCCGCAGCCCGGCCGCCGCTCGGGCAGGTCGGCACCCAGGCCGGCGATGCCGGACACCTCGGCCCAGCGGGCCCGATCCCAACCCTCGACCCGAGACGATTCGATGCCATTGGTGAAGCGCACCAGGGTCGGCACCACCTCGATCGCCAGCTCGGCCGATCGCTCGAGGGTCGTGTCGTCGACGACACGATCGATGCCGCCCGGGAAAGCGGGATCGTCTTGGGAGACGATTTCGACGCCGGCGTCGGCCAGGGTGCGCAGGGCTGGTGCCGCTATGACGCAGGTGGGACAGTCCGCCTTGACGACGACGGTGAGGGTGTCGGTCTGGGTCATCGATCCCCCTGGGCCATCGATCGCCGGAAATGATTCGTCGCCCGTAGGATACCGCCCGCCCCTACCGCCGAGTGCTGAAAGTCACACCCCTTGGTCACGTCCGCCCGTTTATCCTCCCAGCATGGGGGTACTGGAGGATGACTCGGTTCGATGGGGCGCCTCAGCACCTGCGACACTGGGGTTGGGGACCGATGCGCTCGGGGCTTTCCGGGCGATCAACAGCACGAGGCTAGGAGGGCCGCCACGCTGAACGTCACGTTCTATGGGGTGAGGGGCTCGACTCCCAGCTGTGAGAAGGGGGTGCAGCGCTACGGCGGCAACACCTCCTGCGTGGTGCTCGAACGGCCTGGTGTTGCCCCGATCATCCTCGACATGGGTACCGGCCTGCGGTTCTTTGGGCGCACGCACGACCACACGACGCCCTTCGCGGGCACCGCCTTGGTCTCCCACCTGCATTGGGACCACGTGCAGGGCCTGCCGTTTTTCTCGCCGGTCCTCGCCGAGGGTGCCCGCCTTGAGATCGTCGCTCCGGCAACGGACCACGAAGGCGGCGGCCTCGATGCCGATTCGGCCATTCGGACGTTTCTGGGCCCTCCCTTCTTTCCCGTCTCGCTCGACGCGCTGCGCGGCGACATCACCGTCCGCTCGACTCCGGAGGGGCCCTTCTCGGTGGGTGATGCCCGGGTCACCTCCGCCGAGGTCCCCCATTGCGGGAGGACGCTCGGCTACCGCATCGACGTCGCCGGTATGTCGATCGGGTACGTGCCCGATCACCAGCAACCCGGGCCCGACGCCACCGAGGTGGCGCCCGGTGTGCTCGAGCTGGTGCGCGACGTCGACCTGTTGATCCACGACGCCCAGTTCGACGCCGCCGACTTCGCCGCCAAGTCGGATTGGGGCCATTGCACGGTGGAATACGCCGTGCACGTCGCGGCGCAGGCCGGTGCCCGACGGTTGGCGCTGTTTCATCACGACCCCAGCCACGACGATGAATCGATCGATGCGCTGACCGCCGCGGCCCGGTTGCTCGGCAACGAGCTGGGGGTCGAGGAGACCTTCGCTGCAGCCGAGGGCTTGACCGTCGCCATGGAGGCGCCCAAGCCCGTCGAGACCGCACCACGTCCGGTTGACGCAGCGGCCCCGACGCTGCTCATCGACGGCTGAGGGCCCTCACGGCCGGACTGGGACCCTCAACTACACTGGCCGACCCGGCCCCTCGAGGGGCCGTGACAGCAGGGGAGGAACCAGTGGTCACCAGCGCGGACGTTGCGGCGTTTCGGGAGTGCCTGGGGCACTTTCCCACCGGGGTGACGGTCGTGACGGCGCGCACCGAGGCCGGCCCGGTCGGCTTCGTGGTCGGCTCGTTCTTTTCGGTGTCGCTTGACCCGCTCCTGGTGGGCTTCGCCGCCGGACGAAACTCGTCCACTTGGGCGGCGATCAAGCTGGTCGGGTCGTTCTGCGTCAACATCCTCGGCACCGATCAGCGCGAGCTGTCCTCGCAAATGTCGAGTCCCGGCGACCGGTTCTCTGGGCTGAGCCACTCCAGCGCGCCGGTGAGCGGTGCGCCGGTGCTCGACGGCGTACCGGCGTGGGTCGACTGCACGATCGACGCCATCCATCCGGCGGGCGATCACGATCTGGTTATCGGCCGGGTGGAGGCCTTCGAGGCCAACGCCGATCATGGTTTGGGACCGTTGATCTTCCACCGCCGTGCCTACGGCGGGTTCACCGACGCCGAAACACTCAGGGGTTCGTGACGCGATGACGCTGTATGCGATCGGCGACTCGACCCCAACCATTGCCCCATCGGCGTTTGTTCACCCCGACGCTGTGGTGATCGGCGACGTCACCATCGGTGAGCACAGCTCGGTGTGGCCGACCGCCGTGCTCCGCGGCGACAACGGGCCGATCATCGTCGGGGCCCGCACCTCGGTCCAGGACGGCACGATCGTGCACACCATCCCATCGTCGCCGACCACGATCGGCGACGAGGTCACCGTCGGCCACAACGCGCACCTCGAGGGCTGTCGCATCGCCAACCGGGCGCTGATCGGTTCCGGCTCGATCGTGTTGCACCACGCCGAGGTGGGGGAGGAGGCCCTGGTCGGGGCCGGCGCCCTGGTCGGCAACAACAAGTCGGTGCCCGCCCAGGCCCGGGCGCTCGGGATCCCGGCGGTGTGCACCGAGGGTGTGGCCTCCTACGAGCAGTGGGCCTCCGGTGTGGACACCTACGTCGAGAAGGCCCGCTGGTACCACGAGACGCTGCGGGTGATCGGGCCGACCGCTCCCTGACGTGAGGTGGGCGGGTGCCCGGCAGCCTCAGACGACGCTTCGGGTGCCAACGGCTTAGAGCGCTCCGGCGTCGGCACCCAGCCAGCGGGTGAACGCGGTGACGTCGAGGTTTCTGGAGACGCCGAAGGCGACGAACGCCACCCCGAGCCCGATCCAGGCCCAGCGGGGCAGCGACACGGTGGGCATCGGCCGGTCGCGGAATGCCGAGACCACCCAGAGCACGAACGCCACACCGATGAAGGGGATCAGCACCACCCACAACGCATTGTGGTCGAGGGCCCGGCCAAACTGGCCTCGGGCGAGCGCAGCGGTGGCGCGGGTGGTGCCACAGAACGGGCAGTCGACGCCGAACACGAACTTGGACGGGCACAGTGGCGCCCCGGTGTCGCTCGGGTTCCACCAGGTGACCGCCAGGGTGGCCGCAGCGGTCAGCCCGCCGACGGCCAGCGGAGCCAGCCGACGCCACCTCGCCGCCGCAGCGGCGGCGCCAGGGTCGGCGGCGTGATGGCCGGTGGCCTCAGAGGAGATGGTGCGACGATCGGAAGCACCGTGTTCCCTGGCGCCGTGTTCCTGGCCGTCAGGTGTCGCCGTGCCCTCGTCCAGGTGGTCCCGGGGGGTGACGGAGCTGAACTGCTGGTGCACGCAACCCACCCTAGTGACCGAGGTGCGACCGTCGACGGCGCGCCGTCACCCGCACCGGGACGTCGGTGGTGTCGACCCAGCGACGCGATCAGCCAATATCCTGAGGTCGACCCCGGGAGGACGCCCACGATGACGATGCGGCAGAACTGTAAATACTTCGAGAGCCGCAGCTACCCCAACGGCGATACCGTGCGGAAGTGCGACCTGGACCTGGCGCCGGAGGCGCCGTGGCGCTGCCCCGACGACTGTTCGTCGTACACGCCGCGGATGGCCGACGTGAATTGGGCCCACGGCTCGCTGGTGACGCCCCCCACCCCCGTTGCACCCAAGAGCGTCGGCGAGGACCCGTCGATCGGTGCGCTGCTCGACGAGGCCGAGGATATCGTCAACGAGGCCGGCCCCCGCATCCGTTCCGAGGTGGACGCCGACCGCAGCCGAAAGGCCAAGGGGCCCCGCTGGAAGTTCTGGAAGCGCCGCTGAAGCGCACGCTGCGAGACGGCACCCGTATCGCCGGCTGGCTGCTCAAGGCGGCCCCCGGGGTGTGGGACCTGGAGGGGGCGTTGGCGGCGGGTGAGGTGCCGACGTCCTGGCGGCTGGCGTCCACCTACCGGGTCGAGCTGATCGAGCCCGGGGATCCGGTGGTGCTGTGGCGTACCCGAGGGTGGACGGGCCCAGCCGGCGTGGTGGCCGCCGGCACGGTGATCGAGCGACCGGACCGCTGTGAGCTGCAACCGGGCGACGTGGACGACCACCGTTGGGTCAGCACGGCCGCCCGGGATCGACCGAGGCCCAGGGTGCAGGTTGCGTTGGACGTGCTCGTTCGACCGGTGGAGGTCGAGCGCACCGATGGCGTGCCGGTGCTGCGCCGCCTCGAGGTGCGGCGGGTGCCCCGAATCGGCAACCCGTCGGTGATCACCCCCGAGCAGTGGCAGGCCCTCGAAGCCCTCATCAACCGCTGAGGGCCGCCTCGCCGGTCTGCACCCGCCACAGGGCTGCGTACATGCCGCCGTCGGCGAGCAGCTCGTCGTGGGTGCCGGACTCGACGATCCTGCCCGCCTCCAGCACGTGGATGGCATGAGCCCAGCGGACGGTGGACAGGCGGTGGGCGATGATCAGCGTGGTGCGCTCGGCCGACACTTTGGCCAGCGACCGCTGGATGGCGGCCTCGGTCTCGTTGTCGACCGCCGAGGTGGCCTCGTCGAGCACGAGGATGGCCGGGTCGGCCACGATGGCCCGAGCGATCGACAGGCGCTGGCGCTGGCCGCCCGACAGCTTCTGGCCCCGTTCGCCCACCCTGGTGTCGTAGCCGTGGGGCAACGCCCGGATGAAGTCGCCGGCCTCGGCCAACTCGGCGGCGCGGACCAGCTCCTCCCGGGGCGCGTCGGGGCGACCGTAGGCCAGGTTCTCGGCGACGGTGCCGTCGAAGAGGAAGGTGTCCTGGCTGACATAGCCGATCGCGCCCCGAAGGGAGGCGAAGCCCAACTCGGCGGTGTCGATCCCGTCGATGCTGATCGTGCCGCCGGTCGGTTCATAGAACCGGAGCAGCAACTTGAGCACGGTGGACTTACCCGCCCCGGTGGTGCCGACGAGGGCGTGGGTTTCGCCGGCCGCGATGTCGAGGTCGAACCCGGACAGCACCGGGTGTGCCTCGGGGCGCTCACCCGGCGCCGCCGCGGTTGCGCCGTAGGCGAAGTCCACCCGGTCGAAGCGCACGGCGCCACGCACGGGCGCGGCCAGCTCCCGAGCTCCCGGGCGGATGCCGGGTTGCACCGCCAACAGGTCGAGGATGCGGACGACCGAGGCGGCCGCCCGCTGGTAAAGGTCCATCACCTCGCCCATGCGGGTGAGCGGCCACAACAATCGCTGGGTCATGAACACCAGGGTCGAGAACAGCCCGACCGCCAAGGCGCCCTCGATCGCCGCCCGGCCGCCGACGAGCAGCGTGACGGTGAACGCCGCCAGGATCGCCATGCGAATGAGAGGAACGAACGCAGAGGACACCTTGATCGCCCGACGGTTGGCGTCGCGGTAGTTCTCGCTGAGGCGGTCGACCCGGCGGGCCTCCCGCTCCTCGGCGACGAACGACCGGATCGTGGCGATGCCTCCCAGGTTGTTGGTCAGCGTCGTCGAGAGGTCACCGACGCTGTCACGAACCGCTGCGTAGTGGGGCTCGAGTCGGCGCTGGTAGCGCAGCGAGCCGGCGATGATCAAGGGGATCGGCAAGAAGGCGACCAGGGCCAGCGTCGGCGACACGATGAAGAAGAAGGCGCCCACCAACACGACGTTGGTGGCGGTGCGGATCACCTCGCTGGCCCCGACGTCCAAAAACCGTTCCAGCTGGTTGACGTCGTCGTTGACCACCGACAACAAGCCGCCTGACGACCGGTCCTCAAACCAGGCCAGCTCCAGCGTCTGCAGGTGGCGGTAGAGGTCGGAGCGGGCGGTGTGCTCGACCGATTGGGCCAGGTTGCGCCAAACGATCGACGAGGCGTAGTCGGTGATCGACTCGAACACCCAGATGACGACGGTGACCCCGGCCAGCAGCAGCAGCTGGGACCAGCGGTCCTCGATACCGAACCAGTCGGACACCAGCGATTGGTTGCCCCGGACGACCACGTCGACCGCGACACCGATCAGCAGCTCGGGGAGCACGTCGAAGAACTTGTTGAGCACCGACAGGACGGTGCCGACGATCACCGCCCGATGATCCGCCTGGGCGAAGTTCCACAGCCGGCGGAGGGGGTGGGAGCCGCTCGGAGCGACGCCCGGAGAGGTGAGCCCCGGTTGAGTCAACATCGCGTCAACCTAGGTGCACGACCGGCCCGGCCCCCAGCGAGTTCGTCCGCTGGTCAGCCCTTCTTCAGCGGGAGCAGCTGCTCACGGAGCGCAAGGAACTGGGTCTGGGTCCACTCGACCAGGGCGCCCAGGTTGACGTTGGTGCCGTCGACGTAGGAATCGATGTCCACCAGATGGTGTGTGCGGGCGACCACGCGGTTGAGCTGGTGGTTGATGCGCACCTCGCCCGCCACGGGCAACTTGAACAGGTTGGCCATGTCGGTGCGCCACATCGTGGCCAGATCGTCGGGGTCGACCACCTTGTTGTGAATCTCGGCGACGAACCCGAGCACCGTCCGGGAGCCCAGCTTCTGGGTGATCATGCCCGATCCGCTCTTGCGGTCGACGGTCAGCGAGTAGGCCGAGATCACCGGGTCGGCGGGCACCTTGAACCCCACCGCCTGACGGTCGGAGTCGGCGATCAGCCGATAGGGGTTCCAGCCCAGCGCAGAGAGGCCTCGGATCAGCTCGCCGACGAGGATCTCGTCTTTGGACTCGCGAAGCTCGGCCTTGTGTTGGTAGCCGGTGGCGGTGTCGAACAGGCCCATGGAGGACTCCCGTTGAAGGTGGATGATCAGCCGGCGAAGCGCAGCTGAAGAAACTTGCGGAGGGTGTGGACCGTCGCGGCCAGGTGCTTGCGGAGCAGATCGGCATCGACGTCCATCGAGTCGTCGACATAGCGGTCCAGCTCCCACAGCAGGTCGACCTGGCAGTAGACGAACCCGCTGGAGAGGTCGGCGTCGAAGGTCACCCGACCCGGCTCGGGGGACACGACGAACGTCGAAGCCATCTCTTGGCGCAGGGCCCGGCCCACCTGGCCGAAGTTGGGAACCCGCTGGCCGTAGCCGAGCTGGATGCGGGCGCGCTGGCCGAGCACCTTGGCCGAGCCGACGTCGGGCGTGAGGTGATCGAGCACGAGCGCCACGCGAGCGCCGGTGGCCGGATCCTCGAAGCGGAGCTCATGACGGTTGAAGGGCAGCGCCACCTGGGTGGTCGACGATGTGGCACCGGCGTTGCGGAGTGAACCCCCGGTGAGGATGTCGATCAGCACGTACCCGCTGTCGCCCAGCGCGGCGATCACGCCTCCCAGAAACACCTCGTCCACCGAGGTGGCCTGCTCGGACTCCTTATAGATCTCCGAGCTGCGCTCGACCAGCTCCATGAAGGTGTCGTCGAGATCCTGATCGTCAAAGCGCTCGGTCAGCGATCCCGGCGTCATCGGAGCGGGGCGCGGCTGGTCGTCGGGCTCGTCGATCGCGGGGACGGCCGGTTGGGTGGCGCCGCTGGTCGGCTGTGTATCCCCGGCTGTCGGTCGTGTGTACCCGGATGTCGGCTGTGTATCCCCGGCTGTCGGTTGGGTGTCCCCGGCGGTTGGCTGGGCATCGGCGGTGGGCTCGGCGGCGGCGCCCGCCTGGGGTGCGACGATCGCCCTCAGCTCGATGGCGGTCGTCCAACCGTCGAGGCCATCCCACCATGCCGGGGTCTCTGCCGGCAGGTGACCGGCGTCGATCCAGCCGAGCAGCGTCTGGGCCGGAACCGGCTCTCGCGTGACGTGGGCCTCGTCCACCCAGTGGATCAGTGGCAGGTCGGGCGTGGCGTCGGCGGTGCTGAAGTCGGACACTCGATGAGGGTAACGCCGTCCGGAACCCGGCGCCCTTCCGGGCGAGACCTCAGCGCAGCGACCGAAGTTGACGGTGCAGCGAGCGCAGCTCGGCCCGGCGGCGCTCGAACGTGGCCCCGGTGACGAGCAACACCGCGCCGGCGGTGCCGAAAGTGAGGTAGCGGGGCAGCGATCCGACCAGCGGCGCCACCTCGACGAACGACAGCGTCACCACGCAGCACGCTCCGGCAACGACCGGGGCACCCAGCCTGAGCAGGCCACCGACGATGACGAGCAGCGCACCGACGGCGATGAGCGCCAGCATCCGGGCGCCGCCATCGGCGATCGCGACCATCGATGACGGCACCAGGGCAACGACCAGCGCCGGTGACAACGACATCCAGGAGCCCCGCTGCGGGGAACGCCGCATCGCCTCGGCGCCCAGCGCCAGCAGCACCAGCGCGCCCGGCACGGTGTAGGCCTCGACGAGCCCCACCCCGGCGATCCCCAGGGCCAGCCAGGCGGCGAACTGGGAGAGCACTGCGCCGACCGCAGCGGCAAGGCCCTGTCGGATGAGGATGGAGACGGCGAACCAACAGATCGCGCCGATCAGCAGGTTGACCGTGCCGGAGACGGCTGCCTGGCGGTCGATCGAGTCGACCACCGCCACGACCAGGGCCACCGCCTGGGCACCGAGCATCAGGGCGATGAACGGGCGGGCGACGGTGCTCCAGATGGCGCCGGCGACCGATCGGGGACCCCGGCCCGCCGCAGCGACTTCCTCGGCGGCCCACACGACGGCGGCAGCCGCCACGGCGAGGACGCCCGAGGTGGTGACGGCGACGATGGCCACCCAGGTCGGCCCGGCGTCGAACAGCGCTGCGGTCGAGGCGGCGCCGACGACGGTGAGCAGGCCGGCCACGCCGGCCAGGCCGGTGCTTTCGATGGTCCGTCCCGCCCGCCCGGTCAGCACGGCGAGGAGCGCAGCGACGCCGGTGAGCGCCCACCACAGGTCCAGGTCGTCCCCGACGAACCCCAGCGCGAGCGCAGCGGCTGCGGTGGTGCCCGCCGCTGCCCATCCCGCGGCCCGGATGGCCGCGCCCGCTGCGCCGCTGATCGAGATCGCAGTCACGGCGGCCGCGCCGGCCGCGGCTGCCAGGGTCAATACGATCGCCCAGGTGAGCTGGCTCACGCCGATCAACGGCGGCAGCGCCATGGCCAGATAAGCGATCAACACCACCGCAGCGGCAGTGAGAGGTCCGATCCAGGCCCTTCGGTTGCGATGTCGGGCGAGGATCATCAGGGCGCCGACGACGGCTGCGGTGACGATCATCGCCACGGCGAGGACCTCGGCCCAGGAGTAGTCGGCGCCGGCGGTGCCCTCCGGGGTGCCGCCGAGGCGTGTCGTCAAGTCGTCAAGAGCACTGCCGCCGGCGGCGAGGAGCACCCACGTCGTCCCCGCCAGGACGAGGCCGGCGACGAGCGCCCCGCCCCACCTGGAGCGCTGCGGGGTTGTGCAGGCGGCGAGCACGGCCAACGCAGCGCCGGTGGCCACCCACACGGTGAGCGAGAGTGCGTCCGGGGCCAGCGCCGTCCACGCCCCGAGCGCCGCAGCGGCTGTTCCGGCCGCCGCCAGGTTGGTCCAGGCCGAGCCGAGCTGCGGCAGCAACGCCGCCAGGGTCGCAGCGATCGCCGCCCCCGCCAGAATCGCCGCGGCGGCGGTCGGCTCGTTCAGCGCCAGCGCCATGCTCGCCGACACAAACCAACCGGCGGCCGCGGTCAGCAGCGCCATGCCCACCACCGGTGAGGCCGGCGACCAGCGTCGCTCACGGGTGCCCAGCGTGACGACGATCGCCTGCACGATGCCGACGACAGCCACCCCGGCGATGCCCACCTGGGTCAGGCCCGGATCCCCCAGCGTGAGGTCGAACCCGGTGCTCGAGTGGCGGCCGAGCGCCGCCCCCACCGCCATCGGCAAGGTCAGCTGCGCAGCGACCACGCCGATCAGGGCCCCGGACGATGGCGGGGCCAGGCCGCCGGCTCCGCCCCAGCGCCGGGTGGCGGCGCCCAGGGCGGCGAGCAACGCCAGGCCACCGCTCCAGAACCGGAGATCGCCTGCGCCGGCGCCGAGGGCGTCGCCGAACACCGCAATGTCGACCAGCACCATGGCCGCGGCCAGGCACAGCACCGCTTCGCCCGTCGCCCTCAGGCCCCGACGGTGCAGCGCCAGCCCGCCAAATCCGGCCACCACCGTTGCGGCCAGCAGCACGGCGGCCTGGCCGGCAGGGTTGAGCCGACCCCACCCGACGGCGGCAAACACGGCGACGGCGATCGCCAGGCACAACACGCCGAGGCCCAGAAGCAACGCCTGGGTTCCCCGGCCGTTGCCGCCGGCCGGTCGTCCGCGCTCAGCGGCCTGGTGAGGCGGCTGACCGGCGGCCGTCGGGCTGGCCGGCTCCAAGGCGGCGAGCACTTCTCCACGACGCCGCTCGTTGGCCTCCAGGTCGTGCGCAACGATCGCCAGGACCTCGTTCCGGTACCGATGGAGCTCCCCATGGCGGCGGTTGAGGTCGCTCAGCTCGGCGACGAGGGGTCCGCCGAGGGCGAGGTGGCAGCTGGGGCAGGCCGCGTTGGGGGTGCCGATGGCGGCGCTGAGGCGGGCGCCGCAGCGGGGACAGGCGCCCACAGCGGGCTGGGCGGCGCTGGTGGCGCTGGTGTCGGGCGTGGTCATGGGAGTGATCCTGGCCCGGTTTGGAACCGGTTGGAATCGGAGATAGCCCCTACGGTGGCCTGGGGGAGGCCCCAGGCGTCCCCTGACGACGAGTTTGAACGAAAGGCAACATCATGGGCGCACGGGCAGAGGGCGACGAGGGGCTGACCGACGACGAGCTCCGGGCGGCGCTCAATGAGTTGCCGGGGTGGCGGCTGGCCGAGGGAGCCCTGCACCGCACCTTTGAGTTCGCCGATTTCTCCGAGGCCTTTGCGTTTATGATCCGGGTGGCACCGCTGGCCGAGGAGGCCAACCATCACCCCGATTGGTCCAACAGCTACAACACGGTGACGATCGACCTGATCAGCCACGACGTCGGCACCCTCACCGACCGCGATATCACCCTGGCCAAGGCGATCCAGCGGGTGGCCTAACCACGTCGGGGTCGCCACGACCACGGCGCTAGGTGCCGGACAGCTCGGCGATCAGCGGCGCCATCTCCATGGCGTCGGGGCCCTGCAACGTGATGTAGCTGATGCCCCAGCGTTCGCGCCGTTGGCGCAGGGTGGCGGCCATCTCCTCGAACGACCCCAGCAGGATGGCGGGCGCCTCAAGGACCGTCTCGGTGCTGAAGTCGCCCCCCGAAGCATCGTCGTTGGTGGCGCCGCCGGTCGCCGCTGCGTTGACCGCATCGCCCACCCCTTTGGGGATCTCGGGCTCCGCGCTGAACATGGCGGCGATGCCCTCGGCCATGCCCCTGGCATCGTCGGTGACGGTGGCCAGAAACACGAGAACGTTCAGCTCGATGTCGTCGAAGCGGTCCCCGGCACCGCGTTTGATCCACTCCAGCTTCTGGTCGACCCGGTCGGCGGCAAAGTCGCGGGCGGCCTCTGCGTCGACCGCACCGGAGGGGATCCGGGGGTTGATCCCGACGATGTCGGCGTGAGCGCCGGCGATGCCGAGCATGCGCGGCCCGCCGGCGCCGATCATCAGCGGAGGGCCGCCCGGCGCGTGTGGCCGGGGCAACCCTTCCAGCGCATCGATGCAGTAGTGCTCGCCGTCGTGGCTGAACTCGCTCTCGCGGAAGAGACCTTTGAGCACGATGAGCGCCTCCTCGAAGCGGTCGACCCGCACCTTGGGCGCGTCATAGTCCAAGCCCGCCTTCTCGTAGTCCCAGCGCATCCAGCCGGCGCCCAGGCCCAACTCGACCCGCCCGCCTGACAGCTGGTCGATGGTGGCGAGTTCCTTGTGCAGCACCACCGGGTGGCGGTAGTCGTTGTCGAAGACCAGTGCGCCCACCCGCAACCGCTCGGTGACGGCCGCCGCCCAGGTCATCGCCGCCAAGGGCGCCAGTTGATCGCCGAAGTGGTCGGGCATGTGCAGGGCCGAGAAGCCCGCCTCCTCGACCCGGCGGGCGGTGTCACCCCAGGACGTGCCGGGTAGGGGCTGGGAGAGCTGGATGGCGAAGCGGAAGGGCCTGGTCATCGGCCCATCGTTGCACTCGGCGGCGACACCGCACCGGAATGTGGGCTCGCGTGGGAGGACCGGGCCGGGCTCAGCGCAGCCGGTAGTTGGGGGCCGCCTCGGTGATCGACACGTCGTGGGGGTGGCTCTCCCGCAACCCGGCGGAGGTCATGCGCACAAACCTGGCCTCGCTGCGCAGCCGGTCGAGGTCGCCGCACCCGGTGTAGCCCATCGCCTGTTGCAGGCCGCCCACCAGCTGACCGACAACGTTGCGCAGCGGTCCCTTGTAGGGCACCCGAGCCTCGATGCCTTCGGGCACCAGCTTGTCCGCCTCGGTGATGTGGGCCTGGAAGTAGCGGTCCTTGGAGAACGAGCGGGCCTTCATTGCCCCCATCGAACCCATGCCTCGATACTCCTTGTACCGCTCGCCTTGGTAGAAGACGATCTCGCCCGGGCTTTCATCCACCCCGGCCAGGTAGCTGCCCAGCATGACGGTGTTGGCCCCCGCACCGATCGCTTTGGGGACGTCGCCGGTGTACTGGATGCCGCCGTCGGCGATCACGGGGATGCCGTGGCGCCTGGCGACCTCGGCGCACTCCCACACGGCGGTGATTTGGGGAACCCCGACGCCGGTCACCACCCGGGTCGTGCAGATCGAACCCGGGCCGATGCCCACCTTGATCGCATCGGCGCCGGCGTCGATCAGCGCCTGGGCGGCCTCGCCGGTGGCGATGTTGCCTGCGGCGATCGGCCCGGCCCACTCGGCGCGCAGGTTGCGCACCGTCTCGAGCACCGACGAGGAGTGGCCGTGGGAGGTGTCGACGATCAATGCGTCCACGCCGACGTCGATGAGCAGCTTGGCCCGGTCGAGCGCATCGGGCCCCACACCCAGCGCGGCGGCCACGCAGGCGGCCGTCGGCGTCCTTGGTTGCCTCGGGGTGGTCCATCCGCTTCTGCAGGTCCTTGACGGTGATCAGGCCGCACAGCCTGCCGCCCGAATCGACGACGGGAAGCTTTTCGATTTTGTGGCGGGCGAACAGCACCTGGGCCTGATCGAGCGTGGTGCCCTCCGGAGCGGTCACCAACGGCAGCGGCGTCATCACCTCGGAGATCAGCTGGGTGTCATCGGTCTCGAAGCGCAGGTCGCGGTTGGTGAGGATGCCGACGAGTAACCCGGCATGATCGGTGATCGGCACCCCTGATATGTGAAACCGGGCCATCAGGTCGAGCGCATCGGACACCGGACGGTTCGCCGTCAGGGTGACCGGGTCGGAGATCATGCCCGACTCGGACCGCTTCACGCGGTCCACCTCGTGGGCCTGTTCTTCGGGCGACAGGTTGCGATGGACCACGCCAAGCCCGCCCATCCGCGCGAGTGCGATCGCCATGCCCGCCTCGGTGACCGTGTCCATGGCCGCCGACACGATCGGGACGGCCAGGCGAATGTCCTGAGCGAACGATGCCGACGTGTCGACGTTTTGGGGGAGTACGTCGGAGGCTGCGGGCATGAGCATGACGTCATCGAAGGTCAGCCCGGGTGGGCCGAAGCGGGCGACGAAGTCGGATTCTTCGTCCCCGCTGTCGTTTGCGGGCTCCGAAGCGTAAGGTAGGCCGCTCGACCCGGAGCGATCGGGGCGGCGGTGCTGGGTCTCCATAGATGGAGTCTAGCGACGTCTCATGGGCAGTCCCATGGCCGATACTCTGCACACGGTCACGACCCTCTGGCACCCTGGTGAGGAACCCCTGTTGAATACCTTGAAGAACCGGTTTGGCCGTCGCTCGCTGGGCGCCACCGTCATGGCCGGGGCGGTCCTCATGGGCACGGTTGTTGCCGTCGCTCCCGTCGGGGCACAGGACCCGACGCCTCCCCCGACCACCGCTGCACCCACGACGACGCCCACAACGGCACGGCCGACCGCGCCCCCGACGACCGCTCCGCCAACGACAGCGGCGCCGACGTCGGCTGCACCGACGACGAGGCCGCCGACCACGCAGGCCCCGCCGCCGGTAGCGCCGACCACCAACGCGCCCGGACCGGCGACGACGCCCCCCGCCCCGCAGGAGCCCGAAGGCCCGCAGGAGACCCTTCCGGAGGCCACCCTTCCCCCCAAGCAGGACGAACCGGAAGATGAGGGCGGCGGCGACGTCGGCGAGCCGGTCACCCCGCCCGGAAACTCGGAAAGCTCCGGTGGCGGCAACACCGGCGGCGGTGCGGTCATCGGCGAGAACCCGATCCGGGAGCTGGCACCCGGCGTGTGGGAGACCCCGGTGCTCATCGGCGGTCAGGCCGGTGTGCAGGGGGTCAGCCTGCGCGAGACGGTCACGAAGGTGCGCAAGGAGGCCGAATCCGCAGCGTTCACGGTTGACGAACAGCGCTCGGCATCCAAGGCCGGGGTCATTGGGGCCGAGACGGCCATGGTGCAGTCCGAGCGGGCGCTCAACGAGGCCCGGGTGGAACTCGAGCGGCGTGAGTCGGCCGCCGAAAAGGCGCGCAAGCAGCTCGCCCGGATGAGCGTCGCCTCCTATACCAACCTGTACGGTGAGAATGACCCCGACATCCTGGCGCTCACTGGCCAGACGATGCGGGCAAGCGCGGTGCGGGAGTATTCGGGCACCGTCCTGGTCGGCGCCGACGAGAACCAGGCCTCGGCCTCCGATGGCCTCGATGGGGCCAAGGCTGCGGTCATGAAAAACACCGCCAACCGCGACAGCGCCAAGGCTGCGCTGGCGGAGAGCCGCAAGGCGCTCGCCGAGACCGAGGCCAGCTTGGCCAAGGTCGTCTCCCAGGCGAGTGCGCTGAATTTGGATCAGGCCCCAGCAGCCGCCCCCGAGGAGGCCCCCGCAGAGCAGCCGGCGGCGCTGCCCGACCTGCCCGAGGGCGCTCTGGCATCGACGACGACCGGCGGCGACCCGACCGCAGGCGCTGGGCCCGATGCGGCGTTGAACGCGCTGGTGAGCAACGACCTGACCGTCACCTACCCGATCGCCGGCGACTGGAACTTCGTCGACTCATGGGGCTTCGAGCGGGCGGGCGGCAAGCGCTCGCACAAGGGCAACGACCTGTTCTCCCGCTACGGCAACCCGGTGGTGGCCGTTGAGGACGGCGTCGTGCGGGTGGCGACCAACAGCCTGGGCGGCAACACGGTGTACCTGTACGGCCGGTCGGGCAACCGTTACTACTACGCCCACCTCTCTGCGGTTGAGGATGGCATCGACGGCCAGCAGGTGGAGGTCGGGCAGGTGATGGGCAAGGTTGGTACCTCCGGCAACGCCATCGGCACGCCGCCGCACCTGCACTTCGAGGTGCAGCCCGCCGGCGGCGAAACCTCCAACCCGTACCCGATGCTCAAGGCTCTCGCCATGACGGTCGCCCAGGCCCGTCAGGGCGGGGCCACCCCCACGGTGCGGGCTCAAGACCTGCTCGTGTTGCCCGACCAACTCGGTCGCACGCTGTGGGCCGAGGGCAAGGTCCGCTCGGACACGCTGGGCCGCCTCGGCTCCGACGACTGGATCAAGCTGATCAACCGCACGGTGCTTCCGGTGGAAGCGCTGTCGCTGGGCGATCCGGCGGTCGCCGCCGAGGTATCGACCCGCCTTGGTGACAAGGTCGACCCGGCAGCGCTGCCCACCGTCACCGGCGGCGTGGCGCCGACGACGGCGCCTCCGGTGCCGATCCCGGCGGGCGCTAAGCCCCCCATGGCCGCTCCGCCGACCAGCCAGGCGGGCCCGGCCGGGTAGTTGCCGCCAGGCTCGATCGGCTCTGGAGCGACCTCGAGTCTGCGCGGGAGCCTGCGAAGCCGTCCCGGGCTTGAGGGCGAGGCGGCGCCAGCGCAGCCTGTCGGCCCGAGACTCAGACGTTACGCGGTTGCCTCGTCGAGTGCATGGACGAGGGTGTTCCAGCTGAGGGTGGCGCACTTGATGCGGACCGGGAACTTCACGACCCCCTGAAGCGCCGCCAGGTCACCCAGATCGGGGCTGTCCGCCGTCTCGGTCGGCGCGTCGTCGTCGTCGCCGCTCAGTTCGGTCTCGTGGCTCGACATCATCTGCTTGAATGAGCCGACGAGGGCACGCACCTCGTCGACCGAACGGCCCTTGATCGCAGCGCTCATCATCGAGGCGGACGACTGGCTGATCGAGCAGCCCTGCCCATCGATGGCGACGTCGGTGACGACGCCGTCGTCAACGGCCAGGTAGACGACCACCTCGTCCCCGCACAACGGGTTGAACCCCTCGGCCTTGACGGCCGGTGGGGTGTCGAGCTGCCCGCGATGGCGGGGGCTGCGGTAGTGATCGAGGATGATCTCTCGGTACAGATCCTCAAGACCGGCCATGGTGGCTCCGGAGGGTTGGTCGGTCGAGCCCCGAAGGCCCGGCCAGGTGCGGGTGGCGAGCGTCGCAGGCTGCGGCGCACGTTGTGGAGAAAGAACGGTTACAGAAAGAACTCGGCCGTGGCGTCCAGGGCGTCCGCCAGGGCATCGACATCGTCGGGTGTGTTGTACAGGTACCAGGAGGCGCGTGCGGTTGCCCCGACTCCGAGCTCCTTCATGAGCGGCTTGGCGCAGTGGTGCCCGGCCCGCACCGCCACGCCGTGCTCGTCGAGGATCTGCGACACGTCGTGGGGGTGCACGTCGCCGAGGGCGAAGCTCATCACGCCCGCCCGCTGGCCGGGCTCCGCCGGCCCGTGAATCGTCAGCCGCTCGCCGAAGCGTTCGGTCAGCGTCCGGAAGGCATAGGCCGACATCGCCTGTTCGTGAGCCAAGACGTTGTCCATGCCCAGCTCCTCGAGGAAGGCGACCGCCTCGCCGAGGCCGATGATCTCGGCGATCGGTGGGGTGCCGGCCTCAAACTTGTGCGGGATCTCGTTGGCGGTGAACCCGTCGAGGCGGACGTCGCGGATCATCGACCCGCCGCCAAGGAACGGCGGCATCTCCTCAAGGAGGGTCCGACGGCCCCACAACACGCCGATGCCGGTCGGGCCGCACATCTTGTGCCCGGAGAAGGCCAGGAAGTCGGCGCCGAGCTCTTCGACGTCGCAGCGGCTGTGGGGCACGAACTGGCAGGCGTCGACGCACACGACGGCGCCGGCTTGGTGGGCGGCATCGGCAATGCGCCGAACCGGGGTCAGGGTGCCGGTGACGTTGGAGGCGGCGGTGACGCCGACCAGCTTGGCGCCGTCGAGCAGGGTGTCGAGTGAGCTCAGGTCGAGTTGGGCGTCGTCGGTCAGCGGGATCCAACGGATCTCGAAGCCCTTCTCGGCGGCCAGCATGTGCCACGGCACGATGTTGGCGTGGTGCTCGAGCATCGAGAGCACGATGGCATCCCCGGGCCCGAGGTTGGCTCGTCCCCAGGAGCCGGCAACCAGGTTCAGCGATTCGGTGGCGTTCTTGGTGAACACGACCTCGGCAGCGTCGGCGGCACCGATAAACCGAGCGATGTCGCGGCGCGCCTGCTCCACCGCCGTCGTCGACTGTTCGGAGATCTCGTACACGCCGCGGTGAACGTTGGCGTTGATCGTCTCGTAGAAGCGCGACATGGAGTCGATGACCCGCTGGGGCTTCTGTGAAGATGCAGCGCTGTCCAGAAAGGCCATGCGATGGCCCTTGATCTCCCGCTGGAGTACGGGGAACTGCGCCCGGATGGCAACCGAGTCGAGGGGGTCGCCAGGCAGGTTGCGCAGGTCGTTCATGCGCTCACCGGATGATGGGAGAGCTTGGCCATGGGCTTCAGTGTATTTCTCCTAGATCGAAAGTCGAAAGAGGGACCCGTCACCTTAGGACGCCGGGCGAGGCCGCCCCCACAGGCTGGTCGGACCGTTCGGTCCGCACGACGAGGTGACCGTGGCAGCGCCCGCTGGAGCTCACCAGCCGCGCTCGACCCACTCGTCAAGATGTGGTGCCTCGGCGCCGATCGTCGTGTGGTCGCCGTGTCCCGGCAGCACGAGGGTGTCGCCACCGAAGGGGCGGAACAGCCGCTGTTCGAGCGACTCGATGATCGTCGGGAAGTCGCCGCCCTCGAAGGTGGTGTTGCCCGGCCCGCCCGGAAACAGGGTGTCGCCCGAGAACAGCACCGGGGTGCCCTCGATGGCAAAGCACATCGAACCGGGCGTGTGGCCGGGCGTGTGGATCGTGCGCAGCCGGAGGTCACCAACCTCGATCAGCTCGTCGTCGGCCAGGATCTCGTCATAGGACGGCAGCATCGACGCGTCCTCGGAGGTCACACCCACCGAATAGCCGGCGTCGCGCATCTCGGTCACCGCCTGTATGTGGTCCCAGTGCCCGTGGGTTTCGAGCACTTGGCGCACCCCGAGGCTTCGAGCCAGCTCCAACAGGAGGTCGTGTTCGTTGGCGGCGTCGATCAGCACGGCGTCGCCGGTGGATCGACAGCGCAGCACGTAGACGTTGTTGTCCATCGGCCCGACGACCACCTGGTGGATCTCGGCGGCGGTGTCGGACCAGATGCGGGTCGTGTCGGTTTCGAGGGCCATGTGTTGAGGGTACCGCCGCCGGTCGCGTCGGGTTCCCCGCGGCAGCGTCCCCGGCCAAGCTGTGCCCATCGTTGACCCAGAGCGCTCTGTTCCTCGTCGCTCAACCGGCTCCTGCCGTCGATGATCGACCGGCGGGAGCTGGGCCATGATGGTGCCATGGCCCCTCCCACCGACCCGGCCGCCCCGTTGGGCGCCGCTGCGCCCGCTGCCCTGGCCGACCTTCGCCTGCACGACACGCGCCGGCGCAGCATCGAGCGCTTCGAGCCGATCGATGCCCCCCACGTCGGCATCTATACCTGCGGCCCCACCGTGTATGCGCCTCAGCACCTGGGCAACATGATCAGCCAACTGACGCCGGACCTGTTGCGGCGGGTGCTGCTGGTCGCCGGGTACGACGTCACTTACGTCACCAACATCACCGACGTCGGGCACCTGACCGACGACGGCGACGACGGCGACGACAAGGTCGAAGCTGCGGCGAAGCGCACCGGGCGGACCGCCGCCGAGATCGCGGCCCACTACACCGAGCAATGGGCCACCGACCGCCGCCTGCTCGGCTGCCTCGAACCCGACGAGCTGCCCCGGGCGGCTGCACACGTCGCCGAGCAGATCGAGATGATCACCATGCTCGAGTCCGGCGGGCACGCCTACGTCATCGACGACGGCGTCTACTTCGACATCGCCACGTTCCCCACCTACGCCGACTTCGCCGGGCTCAACGTGGCCGCCCAGACCGGCAGCGGACGGGTGGACAACACCGGCGCCAAGCGCAACCCGGCCGACTTCGCCCTGTGGAAGTTCACCGCCCCAGGGGTCACCCGCCAACAGGAGTGGGACTCGCCGTGGGGTCGGGGCTTCCCCGGCTGGCACATCGAGTGCTCGGCGATGTCGAGGCGCTACCTGGGCGACTCGTTCGACATCCACACCGGCGGCATCGACCACATCGGCGTGCACCACACCAACGAGGTGGCCCAGAGCGAGTCGGCGCTGGGCGTGCACCCTTGGGTTCGGTTCTGGGTGCACAACGAGTTCCTCAACCTGTCCGGCGCCAAACTCTCGAAGTCGGCGGGGCACGTGCTGACCGCCGACACCCTCATCGAGCGGGGTTACGACCCGCTGGCGTTCCGGTATCTGTTTCTCACCGGCCACTACCGCCAGCAAAAGGACTTCACCTGGGAGGCGATGGACCAGGCGGCCGCCGCCTTCAGGCGGTTGTCCAAGGTTGCGGCGACCGGCCGTGCCCAGGCGCTGGGCCCCGACGGCGGAGGCGAGGCGCCGCCTGAGGGGGCGCCGACGGCACAGGCGGCGGATGCGTCCGATCTCACGGTGGCGGAGCCGTCCGATCTCACAGCGGTCCAGCTGCCGGTCGGCGCCGCCGCCTACCTGGACGACCCGGCTGTGGCCGGGTACTCCACCCGAATCTGGGAGGCGCTGGCCGACGACCTGGCGGCCCCACGGGCGCTGGCGGTGATCTGGGAGGCCGTGCGGGACGAGGCGCTGAGCTCAGCGCAGCGGTGGGCGCTGCTCGCCGACGCCGACCGCGCCCTGGGCCTCGGCCTGGCCGCTGCGGTCGATCCCGACGAGGCCGCCGACGCCACCGGGTCGGACCAGCGGATCGACGAGTTGCTCGCCGAGCGGGAGGCGGCGCGCGGCGAGCGGAACTTTGCTCGAGCGGATGAGATTCGAGACCTGCTTGCGACCGAGGGAGTAGCGATCACCGACACCGCCGACGGGGCCACCTGGCGGCGGACCTCCGGAGACGGCTGAGCGCCCCGGGCGACCCGCACCTGGCGGACCGAACCTGGCGTGCCGGGCCGCTCGCCGTCGCCCGCCCAACGGTTGAGTCGGTTCTCGGGAGTCTTCGGTTCTCGGGAGTCTTCGGTCCCTGGGGGAGCTTCAGTCCTCGGGAATCGAGAAGCCCAGAGCCAGCGCCACCGGGATCTGGGCCGGGTCGAACGTCAGGTAGGTGATGGGCCTTGGCAACCGGTCGGCGGCGGCCAGGTGCAGCGCATCGACGGTGCGCAGGGGTTGGGTGCGGCCCAGCTCGGCGGCGCGGTCCAGGCACTTGCGGTCGAGGGGTACGACGGCGCAGCGCTCCCAATCGTCTCGCAGGGAGCGACGCAGCTCGTCGGAGCGCTCGCCGTCGAGGCCCAGCCGGTCGATCAGCATCATTGCCTCGCTCAGCACCAGCGCCGAGGCGCACCAGTCCGGATCCGCGGCCATGGCACGCAGCGCCACCGCGTGGGTGGGGCCCTCCAGGTAGCGGGCGAGCAGGCCGGTCGTGTCCATGGCCAACGTCATGTGGGCCTCGCCGGCCGGGTCTCGTCCTGCAAGAAGGGCTGTGCATGCCAGGTGAAGTTCATCGGCCTCGCACCTCGCGGACGAGGGTGTCGAGGCGAACCCCGGCCCAGGTGGGCACGGTGATCGACGGCTCGGGCCGGTCGGCGCGGCGCGGCGCATCCACGTCGCCCCGGGCGATCAGGTCGGCCAGCGTGGGCGGGCCGGCGGTCGGCTCGACCGGGCCCAGCTGGGCCACCGGCCGTCCCGCCACCGTGATCACCACCCGCTCGCCCGCACCGGCACGCCGCACCAGCGCCGCCAATTCGCTGCGCAGCCGCCGCACCCCGATCTCGATCGTCCCGGCGGGGCGGGTTCCATCACCCTGATCCATGCGGTCACGCTATCCGCCCGGCTGACTATGGCGTACACAGATGTACACACACCGAGATGACACGGCGGCCGGCACGCGATCACACTGGTCCCAACACCACATGACCACACCGCACCGCTCGGATGGCGAACACGCCATCGACGAGGGGTCGTGACCCAGGGGGACATCCATGAACTTCGCCTTCTCCGAAGAGCAAGAGGAACTGCGCAAGGTCGCAGCCGACTTTTTGACCAACAAAAGCAGCGAGGCCGAGGTCCGCCGCCTGATGGAGACCGAGGACGGCTACGACCCGGCGGTGTGGAGCCAGATGGCCGAGCAGTTGGGATTGCAGGGTCTGGCGATTCCCGAGGAGTTCGGCGGGTCGGGGTATTCCTATGTCGAGCTGTGCGTGATCTTTGAGGAAATGGGCCGCCGCCTGCTGTGTGCGCCGTTCTTCTCGACGGTCGCCCTGGCCGCCAACGCGCTGTTGCAGTCTGACGACGCCGCCGCCAAGGCCGAGTACCTGCCCGGGATCGCCTCGGGCGAGACGATCGCCACCGTGGCCTTCACCGAGGAGAACGGCCGCTGGGACGAGTCCGGCATCGAGATGGAGGCTGCCGCCTCTGACGACGGCCACACTCTGACGGGTACCAAGAGCTACGTCATCGACGGCCACCTCGCTTCGTTGATCATCGTCGCTGCCCGCACCGCCGAGGGCGTCAGCCTGTTCGCGGTCGACGGTGATGCCTCCGGGCTGACCCGCACGTCGCTGTCGACGATGGACCAGACCCGTAAGCAGGCCAAGCTCGACTTCGATGCGACGCCGGGCAAGCTGATCGGCGCCGCTGGCGGAGGCTGGCACACGCTCACCAAGATGCTGCAGCTGGCGGTGGTCGCCCTCGCTTCCGAGCAGATGGGCGGCGCCCAGGAGTGCCTCGACTCCGCCGTGCAGTACGCCAAGGACCGGGTGCAGTTCGGTCGGCCGATCGGCTCGTTCCAGGCGATCAAGCACAAGCTGGCCGACATGCTGCTCGAGGTGGAGTCCGGTAAGTCGGCCGCCTACTACGCCGCCTGGTGCGGTGCGGAGATGAACGACGAGCTGACCTCGGTGTCGTCGCTGGCCAAGGCCTACTGCTCGGAGGCCTACTTCCACACGACCGCCGAGAACATCCAGATCCACGGTGGCATCGGCTTCACCTGGGAGCACCCGGCCCACCTGTACTTCAAGCGGGCCAAAAGCTCCGAGCTGCTCTTCGGCGACCCGACCTACCACCGGGAACTGCTCGCTCAGGCGATCGGCATCTGAACGCTCCGGTAGCGTGAGCGCGTGAACGTGTTCGGTCCCACCGGTCGTCCAATTTCGACGGGAGCAACGCGATGATCGCCCTCTTTTGGGTGCTGTGCGCGCTGGTGTCCTTTGTGATCGCCGCGGTGGCGGTCGGGTCGGTCACCGGCGTGCAGGCCCAGCGGCCGATGCGGGCGGTGTACGTGGTCGAGGACGCGGTCGACTACGTCGCCGATCACCTGCCGCCGGACGTGGCCGCTCAGATCAGCTACGACGACGTGCGGGCGGTGATCGAGGCCCACATCGCCTACATGTCCCGGCGCGGGTTGGCCTCGCCCCGCACGTTCGACACGGTGGCCGACGACCTGGTCGTCGTCGACGAGGACGAGCCGCTGGCCTGGGTGCTCGGCGAGGTGGAGGACCGCGACCTGAGCGACGAACAGGTGGTGATCGTGCTGCGCGCCGAGGGGGAGTTTCAACGCAGCATCGGGGCGGTCGGCTCGGCGCTCGGCGACGACCCCGTTGGCGACGAGTAACCTTCGCCCAAAACCCCGCTCGGCACCGTTGGAGGAGCTTGCGCCATGGAGCGTCCCAAGCAGTTTTCTGAGAATCAGTACGTCGGCGACAAGCGCACGCAGGTCGTGTACGACGTCGATGCCATCTCGGGCGCCGACGAGGCGTTGATCACCGAGCTGATGACGGCCGAGACCTACATCTGTTTCGGTCCCGACACGTTGGCGGAGGCCCACAACCGGGGCTATCGCCCCTACGGCGGACGCAGGGCGACGGCATCGAGCTGATCGGTCGGGGAGCCGCTGCCGTGTGCACTTCGAGCAGAGCCGCTTTCCCGTGGAGTCGGGCCTCCCCGCAGGTACTCGATGCCACGAGGTCGCTCGACCGGGCCGGGCTGGCGGTCAACGGAGCTGGGCCGTGGCCTGGCTGAGGTTCAGCTCGGAAGGGCTGTCGCTGGCCGGGTATCTGGCAGCGCCGGCCGGTCCACGGCCGTCGGATCACGGGGTCGTGCTGTGCCACGGCTACCCCAACAAGGGTCGCGGTGCCGAGAACTCCGGTAAATCATTCCCCCAGCTGGCCGATCGCCTCAGCGAGTCCCTCGGGTGGCCGGTGTTGACGATCAACTTCCGGGGGTGCGCCAAGTCGGAGGGCGACTTCTCCCTCGACGGTTGGCAGCACGACATTGCCGCCGCCATCGACGAGGTGGCCGCTTTGGGCATCGCCCACGTGTGGCTCGTCGGGTTCGGCACCGGCGGTTCGCTGTGCATTTGCGAGGGAGCGTCCAACCCCAAGGTGGCGGGCGTTGCCGCCGCCGGATCCCCGGCCGACTTCGACGACTGGGCCAAACACCCCCGCGACCTGCTGGAGCACTCCCGGCTGGTCGGGGTGATCCGCGACGACGACTTCCCCGCCGATGAGGACGCCTGGGGGCGTGCCCTGCGCTCCACCCGCCCATTGGACCGGGTGACCGAACTGGCCTCCCGGCCGCTGTTCTTGTTGCACGGTTCGGCCGACGAGGTGGTGCCGGCCGTCGACCCGCTGGCGCTGGCCGACGCCCACGGCACCGCCGAGTTTCGCCTGATCGAGGGGGCCGGGCACGAGTTGCGCCACGACCCCCGGGCGGTGGCGATGCTCACCGGCTGGCTGTCGCGCACCTCCCGGTCGCTGCAGTCCTAGTCGGGTACACCAAACGCAGCGGTGGACCCTCCGACACTCTGGTTCGTGGACCCACTCCCAAGCCGAGCGCCGTAGTCTGGCCTCACGCCCGCAACGACGAGGAGTTCCGATGCTCAACGATGCGTTCTCGCACCAGCTGCCCGACATCGACCCTGGCGAGACCCAGGAATGGCTCGATTCGCTGGAGGCGGTGGTCGAGCACCGGGGCAAGGCGCGGGCCCGATACCTGCTTGCCCGTCTGGGTGAGGCGGCGCATGCCGGTCAGCTGGGGGTGGCGGCATCGGTGTGGACGCCCTACATCAACACGATCCCCACCGACGTTCAGCCGTGGTTTCCCGGCGACTTCGAGATGGAGCGGCGCATTCGGGCATTCATCCGTTGGAACGCGGTCGCGATGGTGATCCGCGCCAACCGGGCCTCGCCGGGCATCGGCGGACACCTGGCCACCTATGCATCCTCCGCTGCGCTCTACGAGGTGGGCTTCAACCACTTCTTCCGGGGACAGGCCGACGGTACGCCCGGCGACCACGTCTACATCCAAGGTCACGCCTCGCCGGGCATCTATGCACGCGCCTTCCTCGAGGGTCGCTTCGACGAGGCCGACCTCGACCGTTTCCGCCTCGACATCGACACGCCCGACCGTTCGGGGCGGGGCCTGACGAGCTACCCCCACCCCCACATGATGGGTGACTTCTGGCAGTTTCCCACCGTGTCGATGGGCCTGGGGCCGATCAACTCGATCTACCAGGCACGCTTCGATCGGTACCTGCACAACCGGCGCATCGACGACACGTCCAACTCGCGGGTGTGGGCCTTCCTTGGCGACGGTGAGGTCGACGAGCCCGAGACCCTGGGGGCGATCAACCTGGCCGCACGCGAGGGCCTCGACAACCTCACCTGGGTGATCAACTGCAACCTGCAGCGTCTCGATGGGCCGGTGCGCGGCAACAACAAGATCATCCAGGAGTTGGAGGGTGTCTTCAGGGGGAACGGGTGGAACGTCATCAAGGTTGTCTGGGGGGCCGCTTGGGACGAGCTGTTGGCCAATGACGTCGACGGGGTGTTGCTCGAGAAGATGAACACGACGGTCGATGGTGAGTTTCAGCGCTACGCCACCGAATCGGGTGCCTACATCCGCGAGCACTTCTTCGGGCCGGATCCCCGGCTGCGCAAGCTGGTCGAGCACCTGTCCGACGAGGAACTCCAGAGCCTGCCCCGCGGCGGCCACGACTACTCCAAGGTGTACGCCGCCTACCGGTCGGCCACCGAGATGGCGGGTGCCCCGACGGTGATCCTGGCCAAGACGGTGAAGGGTTGGGCGCTCGGGTCGAAGGTCGAGGGCCGGAACTCCACCCACCAGATCAAGAAGATGGACACCGAGCAGCTGCGCGAACTGCGCCAACGTCTGCACCTCGAGTCCGACGTCTCGGAGGAGGCGATCGCCGACGGTGATCCGCCGTACCTGCGTTTCAGCGAGGATTCGCCCGAACACCGCTACTTGATGGAACGTCGGCGCAACCTGGACGGGCCGCTGCCCGCCCGCTCGCTGCCCGTGCGTCGCGGCCTCGGTGCAGTGGAGGACCACACGTGGGACGAGCTGCTGTCGGGTTCGAACGGCCAGCAGGTGTCGTCGACGATGGCATTCACCCGGCTGCTGCGCAGCTTGGCCCGGGATCAGACGGTCGGTGATCGGGTGGTGCCGATCGTGCCCGACGAGGCCCGGACCTTCGGGATGGACGCGCTGTTCCGCGAGCTGGAGATCTACGCCGCGCAGGGTCAGCGCTACGAGCCGGTCGACCACCACCTGTTGTTGTCCTACGTCGAGTCGGCCCAAGGCCAGATCCTCGAGGAGGGCATCACCGAGGCCGGGTCCATGGCGTCGTGGACCGCCGCGGCAACCTCCTATGCCACCACCGGCGTGCCGATGCTGCCGTTCTTCATCTTCTATTCGATGTTCGGCTTCCAGCGGGTCGGCGACCTGATCTGGGCCGCCGGCGACGCCCGGGCTCGCGGGTTTCTGCTTGGGGCGACCGCCGGTCGCACCACGCTTGAGGGCGAGGGGCTCCAACACACCGACGGGCACAGCCAACTGCTCGCCTCGACCGTGCCCAACTGCCGGGCCTACGACCCGGCGTTCGCCTGGGAGATGGCCCTGATCATCAAGGACGGCCTCGCACGGATGTACCCGGCGTCGACCGCCGGCGACCCCGCCGGCGGCGAGGACGTCTTCTATTACCTCACCCTGTACAACGAGAACTACGAGATGCCGCCGGCCCCCGAGGCCGAGGGCGGCATCGAGCAGCTGACCGAGTGGGTCACTCGCGGGTTGTACCGCAGCCATGCCGCCCCCGAAGCGACCCACCGCGGGTCGGTCCTGTACTCCGGCACGGGTTGGTCGGCGGCCGTCGAGGCTCAGCGGATCCTGGCGGAGGACTACGACGTCGGGGTCGACCTGTGGTCGGCCACCTCCTACAACGAGCTGCGTCGGGAGGCGCTGGCAGTCGAGCGGTGGAACCGACTGCATCCGGAGTCGCCCGAGCGGACGCCGCTCATTACCGAGCTGCTGTCCGAGGGCGAGGGGCCGGTGTTGGCGGTCTCGGACTTCCTGTCGTCGTGGGCCGATCAGGTGGTCCGCTGGGTGCCCCGGCCGTTGACCGTGCTGGGTACCGACGGATTCGGACGCTCCGACGACCGCGCCCACCTGCGGCGCTTTTTCGAGACCGACGCCGCCCACGTGGTCGTCGGTGTGCTGTCGGCCATGTCCCGCAGCGGGACGATCGAGGCCTCGCTGGCAATGAAGGCGATCGACCGCTTCGGCATCGACGCCGACGTCGATCCGCCCTGGACCCTCTGACGTGGTTCGCGTCTGGACCGACGGGGCCTGCCTCGGCAACCCGGGCCCCGGCGGTTGGGGGTGGGTGGACGAGCGCGGCGAGTGTGACTCCGGAGGCGAACGGGGCACGACCAACCAGCGCATGGAACTCCAAGCGGCGCGTCAGGCGGTGGCGGCGCACCCCGGTGCGGTCGAGGTGGTGTCCGATTCCAAATACGTCGTGTCGGCGTTCAACGAGGGGTGGATCGACGGCTGGCTGCGCCGGGGCTGGAAGAACTCCAAGAAGGAGCCGGTGGCCAACCAGGACCTGTGGAAGCCGTTCGTCGACGAGGTGGCTGCGCACGGCCAGGTCACCTTCAGCTGGGTGAAGGGCCACGCCGGCGATCCGATGAACGAGGAGGCCGACCGGTTGGCCACCGAGGCGGCTGCAACGGTCGCCGCCGGAGGCTCCAACTCCGCCGGCGGAGCCAACTCCGCCGGCGGAGCCAACTCCGCCGCCGCCGGCTCTGCTCCCGCCGCGGTGGCAACGATCATCGCGGTCTCCGAATCGGGAGGCGGGTCTTCCGCCGACGGAGCAGGCTCCGATCCCGCCAGCGTCGATGCCTCAACGGCTGTCACCACCGATGAGGCGCCGACCGGTCGCAGCGCCGATCGGCGCGCCCCCGATGGGTATCGCTATGCCGTCTCCGGCATCCGTCGACTCGACGCCCGGTCGTTGGCGGCGGCGCGCAGCCAGCTGGCCAAGATCCTTTCCGCCCAGGGCGAGTTTCATCCCGACCTGGTTGTGCTGTCCGGGTTGCGCCCTGGGCCCGAAGCGATCGGAGCGCAGGTGGCCCTCGACGCCGGGATCGCCGTGGTGGCGGTGTTGCCGTGGCCCGACCCGCAGGCGACGCTGCGTTCGGCCGACCGCTCCGCGTTCGCCGAGTTGCTGGGGCGGGTGGCCGACACGGTCGTGCTCGAATCGAAGGCCCCGTCCGACGCCGACGGTCGCAGCCAAGCGCTGGCTCGACGCGACGGCTGGCTGGCCAAGGTGGCCGACGGGGCGCTGCTCGTCCGACGGGGCGACACGACCGAGGGTCGGGCGCTACTGCGCCGCTTCGGCCGTCTGGGTGACGAGGTGTGGGACCTCGACCTGTCCGCCCTTCCGTAGCCGATCTCCGGTCTGGCTTCGTCCCCCGGGCCCCCTCAGTAATCACACCCACGGTCCAACTGGGTGTGATTGCTGTGGGACGGGCCACAGCAATCACACCCAGAGGCGGCTTGGGTGCGATCGCTGTGGGCGGCCATCCCTTCCGTCCGAGCGTGGATCGACCTCAGGCCCGGGCGACCTCGACGGGGATGCCGGACAGCACGGCGGTGCCGGTGATCGCCTCGACGTCGTCCTCGTCGGTGAGCAGGTTGGAGTTCACCCCGGCGCGCTCGTTGGCCACCGCCAGCCGGGTGCCGGGCTGGTTGTGGCCCCAGCCGTGGGGGAGCGACACCACTCCGGGGGCGATGTCCTCGGTCAGCTCCACCGGTACCTCCAACTGGCCTACCCGCGACGACACCACGCACAGCTCGCCGTTCGTCAGCCGCAGCGGCGCGGCATCGTCGGGGTGGATGTGCAGGGTGCAGCGCTCCTTGCCCTTGACGAGCACCTCGACGTTGTGCATCCAGGAGTTATTGGAGCGCAGGTCGCGACGCCCAACCAGGACGAGGGAGCCGTCCTCCCCGTCGTCGAGCAGTGCGGTGAGTCGCCGCACGTCGGCAACGATCTCGGGAGGTGCGGCCTCGATCCGCCCGGACGGGGTGCGCAGCACCTCGGGCAGGCGAGGCTGAAGCGGGCCCAGGTCGACCCCGTGGGGATGGGCCTCCAGCTCGTTCAGGCTGAGCGGCTGAACCGAGATGGGACGGCCCTCCTCGTCGAGCCCCAGCGGCACCGGCTCGGTGACGGCGCCGAAGGCATCACCGTACGGGCCAATCCGCAGCATCAGGTCGAGCATGCGCTCGGGTCCGGTGCGGGGAGCCAGCTCGGCGAGCAGATCGGTGGCGTCCCGGCCGTGCACCGGCCCGGTCTCGTCGGCGACGGCGGCGCCGACCAGAGTGGTGATCATCAGGTCGTCCACGTCGGCCGGGTCGGCCTCGGGTCCCAAGCCCTGAGCAAAGGCTGCCAGCCGGGCCAGGATCTCCCACTCCTCGGGCGTGTCGGGGTCGCGCTCCATGACGGGTGGGGAGTAGTTGGCCACGTTGCGCACGGCCAGCTGGGTGAAGGCCAGGTCGTAATGGGGTCGCTGTATCGGCGAGGGCGGGGGCAACACGATGTCGGCGTGGCGGGTGGTCTCGTTGACGTAGGGGTCGACCGAGATCATCAGCTCCAGGTGTTCCATCGCCGCCTCGAGGCGCGCCGAGTTGGGAGTCGACAGCAGCGGGTTGCCGGCGACCGTGATCAGCACCTTGATCTGGCCGGGGCCGTCGGTGTCGATCTCCTCGGCCAGCGCCGCCACCGGCAGCTCGCCCATCGTCTCGCCCAGGCCGCGCACCCGGGAGGCGAAGCGGCCGATGCGCACGCCACGACCGACGCCGGGGGTGCCCCGGGTGTTGGCGGCGCCGGCGGCGGCCTTGGTGAACATCGCGCCGCCGGCTCGGTCGAGGTTGCCGGTGCACAGGTTGACCAGATCGACCAGCCAACTGGCCAGCGTGCCAAAGCGTTGGGTGGTGGTGCCGATGCGGCCGTAGACCACCGCCGACTTGGCGTCGGCGAGCTGCGCCGCCAACGAGCGGATCTCGTCTGGGCTCACCCCAGAGCGGACGGCGACCGACTCGGGGGTGAACGCCGCCAGCGAGGCGATGGCCTCGTCGAGGTCGACGGTCCACTCCCCAGCGTGGCCCGGATCGACCCGACCGGTTCGCGCCAGTTCGGTGACGACCGCTGCGAGCAACAGCGCATCGGCCCCGGGGCGGATGGCCAGGTGGGTATCGGCTGCCCGCGCCGTCTTGGTGCGGCGCGGGTCGATCACCACCACCCGGCCGCCACGATCGCGTACGGCGGCCAGCCGGCCCGGCCAGTCGGGTGCCGTGGCCAGGCTGCCGTTGGACTCCAGCGGGTTGGCCCCCATGAGCACCACCAGGTCGGTGCGGTCGATATCGGGCACCGCCACCGACAGGGTGGTACCGAACATCAGCCCGGAGGCCACCTCCTTGGGGCGCTGGTCAACCGTGCTGGCCGAGAATACCTTGGGCTTTCCGAGGCCCCGGATCAGCGGCTTGGCGAACAGGGTGCCGTCCAGGTGGTGCACGTTGGGGTTGCCCAGGTAGATCGCCACGCTGTCGCGCCCGTGCGTGTCGATCGCAGTGCGCAGCAACTCCTCAGTGAGGTGCCAGGCCTCGGTCCAGGTGACCGGTTGGGCCGCTCCGGCGGCGGCGCTGCGGGCATTGGGCTGATGCACCGGGGCACGCAAGCGGTCGGGGTCGTCGTGAAGCCGCCCGAGGGTGGTGCCCTTGGGGCACAGATAACCGCCGGAAAACACGTCGTCGCGATCGCCGCGAATGCGGGTCACACGTCCGCCATCAAGCGACAGCTCGAGGCCGCACATCGCCTCGCAGAGCGGACAGGTGGTCACTGCGGTGGAGAGCCCCATCGGTCCATTCAAACCCACGGTGGCGCCATGTGCGTTGAACCTCACTTCGCGTTGTGCATGGGGGACACTGCTGGTCCTGAGCCGTCTGACGGTGGGTTCCGGTGGCGCTCTGGGCACCGGCCGGCGCGTCCTCGGCAGTAGCTTCGGAGGCGTGGCGGAACGGTCGGCGTGGCACATCGGGGTGGATACCGGCGGCACGTTCACCGACCTGGTTGGACCCGACGGGTCGATCGTCAAGCTGCCGTCGACGCCGGCCGATCCTGGCGCTGCCATCCGGGAGGGCGTCGAGCGCCTGCGAGCCGAAGCGTTCGCCCGTGGCGACCTCAGGGCGGACCCCGGCAATCCGGCGCCCCTGCACCTGGCCCACGGCACCACGGTGGCCACCAACGCGGTGCTCGAGGGCACGCTGGCCCGGGTGGCCCAGCTCGGCACGTCCGGGTTTGCCGACCTGATCGAGATCGGCCGACAGAACCGCCCCTCCCTGGCCGACCACTTCGCCGACCGGCCTCCGCCCCTGGTCGCCCGACGCGACCGCTTGGACGTCGCCGAACGCCTGTCACCGACCGGCGAGGTGGAGCTCGCCCCGGAGGTCGCAGCGCTGCCCGACATCCCAGGTGGCGTCGAGGCGCTCGCCGTGTGCCTCCTACACTCCGACCTGAACCCGAAACATGAGGAACTGGTCGCTCAGGCCTACCGGGAGGCGGGCTGGGACGTCACCGCCAGCCACGAGCTGTCGCCGCTGTTCCGAGAGTACGAGCGGGCCTCCACCACCGTGATGAACGCCGCGTTGCGACCCCGGGTGCGTCGCTACCTGGAAGGGCTGGCGCCGTTGGCCGAACGGTTGTGGGTGATGACGTCGGCGGGAGGCCTGTGGCCGTTGGGCGACGCGGCCGCCGCCCCCGCCGGGCTGGCGCTGTCCGGACCGGCAGGCGGGGTTCGGGCTGCAGCGGTGGTGGCGAGCGCCTGTGGGTTCCCCGATGCGATCTCCTTCGACATGGGTGGCACCTCGACCGACGTCTGCCTCATCCTCGACGGCGACCCGGCGCCTGCGGTCGACCGCGACCTCGTCGGCTACCCGGTGCGGATGCCGTCATTGGATGTGGTCACCGTCGGGGCGGGGGGAGGGTCGATCGTGTCGACCGACGCCGGCGGAGCGGTCACGGTCGGCCCCCGGTCGGCCGGCGCACAGCCGGGCCCGGTCGCCTACGGACGAGGTGGCATCGAGCCGACGGTGACCGACGCCAACGTGGTGCTGGGCCGCATCCCCGCTCAGGGTCACGGTGCGCTGGGCTCGCTCGACGGCGGGGGAGCCTCCCAGGCGTTTGCCCGGGAGGGCATCGAAGCCGAAGGGGCCCTGGCGGTGGTCACGGCCAACATGGAGGGCGCGCTGCGCAGCGTCAGCGTGGCCCGCGGTGTCGACCCGTCTGGTTTGGCCCTGGTCGCCTTCGGTGGCGCCGGGCCGTTGCATGCCTGTGACCTGGCCCGATTGTTGGGCATGGCGGCGGTCATCGTGCCGCCGCTCGCTGGGGTGTTGTCGGCGGTTGGCATCGTGGGCGCTCCCGAGCGTCACGACCTGACTCATTCGTGGCCGACCCCTCACGACCACGACGGGCTCGCCGAGGCGAGGCGCGCCCTGGAGGACCGGGTTCGAGCCGAGTTCGAGCACGATTCCGGTGCGACCGACCGTGCCGAAGTCGACCGTGCCGAGGTTGACGATGGTGAAGCCGACCGTCCCATCGAGGTTGCCTCGGTGCTGTCGTGTCGGTACGCCGGGCAGGGCCACGAGATCGAGGTCGACGACGTCCAACGCTTCGGGACCGTCCACGAGGAGCGCAACGGCTTTTCGCTGCCGCAGACCCCGGTGGAGGTCATCGCCCTCCGGGCCTTCGGCGAGCGGCGATCGCCGGTCGGCCCGATCGAGCTGCTGGAGCGTGCCGATGCGGTCAGCGATCAGGTGGTGTCCGGCCCGGTGTCGGTGCCGGCCGCTGATCACACCGTCTGGATCCCTGAAGGCTGGACCGGTCGGCCCGGCCCCCTGGGCGCGCTGGTCATCACCGAGGACACAGCGGATGCTGCGGTGACAGCGGATGCTGCGGTGACAGCGGATGGGAGTATCGGTGCGGATGCTGGCGTGGCTGCCGACACTGATGCCGGCCCTAGCGGCTCGGCTCCGGAGGCCGGCAATCGATGGCACGGCAGCCTCGACAGTGCGGCGTTGGCGGTGCTGTTGGCACGGCTCGCCGGGGTGGCCGACGAGGCCGGTGCCGTGCTGCGGCGGGCCGCGTTCAGCCCCAACATCAAGGAGCGCGCCGACTGTTCGGTGGCGCTGTTCACCGCAGCCGGTGAGCTGCTGGTGCAGGCCGAGCACATCCCGGTTCACCTCGGGTCGATGCCGGCGGCGGTGGCGGCGGTGATCGACGCTCTGGGCCCGCTGCCCCCGGGCACCCAGGCGGTGGTCAACGACCCGTTCGCCGGTGGCACCCACCTGAACGACCTGACGCTGGTTGCTCCCGTCTACGTTGCAGGGCCCGCCGGGGCCACCACCTCCGAGGGGGTTCGGGCGGGGGTGGTCGGTGACACCTCGATGACCGGCGATGCCGACGCAACGCTGGTCGGCTGGGTGGCGACGCGGGCCCACCACGCCGATGTCGGTGGTGCGGCACCGGGCTCGTTGCCCGCCGAGGCCACTCACATCGCCCAGGAGGGGCTGCGCATCCCGCCGATGGTGTTCACCTCCGAGGTGGCCCGCCTCATCTCGGCCAACAGTCGTACCCCGGAGGAGCGCCGGGGTGACCTCGACGCCCAGGTCGGCGCCAACCGCGTGGCGGCCAGGCGCCTGGCGGTCATCGTCGAGGAGCTGGGCGGCGCGGCCGTGGCGGCTCGTGCCTTCGAGGAGGTGCTCGACCACGGTGAGCGCACGGTGGCCGCCGCTTTGGCGGCGGCGCCCCTGGGGGAGTGGAGCTACGACGACGTGATGGACTCGTCCGGGCCGGCGCCGTCGCAGCGCAGACCGGTGCCGGTGAGGGTGCGGCTCCGTTTGGATGGCTCCAGCGCCACGTTCGACTATTCGCAATGCGGTGCCTCGGCGCCGGGCAACGTCTGGGCGCCGAAGGCGGTCACGGTCTCGGCGACGTTCTGGGCCCTGCGGTCGATTCTCGATCCGACCCTCCCCGCCAACGGCGGCACGCTCCGCCGGCTGCAGGTGATCACCCGTCCCGGCACGGTGACCGATGCGCTGGCGCCAACTGCGGTCGGGGCGGGCAACGTCGAGGTGAGCCAGCGGGTGGCCGACGTGGCGCTGGGTGCGCTGGCCGGTGCATTCCCCGATCGGGTTCCCGCCGACTCTCAGGGGACGATGAACAGCATCCTGTTGGGCGGCGACGGCTGGGTGAGCTACGAGACGGTCGGTGGCGGACAGGGCGGTCGACCGGTGGCCGATGGCGCCAAGGCTCGACCCGGCATGTCCGGTGTGCACACGGCGATGACCAACACGCTGAACACGCCTGTGGAAGCAACCGAGCGGGCGTTGGGCGTGCGGGTGCGGCGCTACCGCCTGCGCCGGGGGAGTGGGGGAACCGGGCTCGCTGCGGGCGGCGAGGGCATCGAGCGTGAGCTGGAGGTGCTCGAGCCGGTCACCGTGTCGCTGATCTGCGAGCGACGAGAGGTGGCGCCCCACGGCAGGGCGGGCGGAGGTGACGGGGCCGTGGGCGAGAACTGGCTGTTGCCCGGCGGCGACGAGGCGCAGGCCCGACGGCTCCCCGGCAAGTGCACCCTGCAGCTCGAAACCGGTGACGTGATCCGCATGCTCACCCCCGGGGGCGCCGGCTGGGGCTCGCCCGCCTAAACAGCCAACTCGGGAGTGGGGTGGCCCGTCAGGCGGTCGTTTGGGCTCCCCGGTCCGCAGCCCGCTTGCAACTCGGGAGTGGGGTGGCCCGTCTGGCGGTCGTTTGGGCTCCCCGGTTCGCAGCCCGCTTGCAACTCGGGAGTGGGGTGGCCCGTCTGGCGGTTGTTTGGGCTCCCCGGTTCGGTGGGTTTGGGGTCGAGCCGGGCGTCCGGGGGCGACCGTCGGAGGCCTCAATCTGCGCGCGGGCGGCCTCGCTCCCTACGATGTTCGAATGCTTGACATCAACGGAGCTTCCGCACTCGTGACCGGTGGGGCCTCTGGCCTCGGAGAGGCCACCGCCAAGGCGCTGGCCGACAAGGGCGCCAAGGTCGTCGTCTGCGACCTGGACCGCCAGGCCGAGGCCGGCGAGGCGCTGGCCAAGGAGATCGGTGGCGTCTATGTCGCCACCGACGTGACCGACACCGACCAGATCATCGCCGCCGTCGAGGCCGCCAAGGAGCTCGGCCCCGTCCGGGCGCTGGTGAACTGTGCCGGCATCGGCTGGGCCACCCGCACCATCGGGCGCGACGGCGAGTACAGCTCGGCCCACGACCTCGACATCTTCAAGAAGGTGATCGAGATCAACCTGATCGGCAGCTTCGACGCCATCCGCTTGGCGGCGACGGCGATGAGCCAGACCGAGCCCAACGAGTCCGGCGAGCGTGGCGCCATCGTCAACACCGCCTCGGTGGCGGCGTTCGATGGCCAGATCGGCCAGGCCTCCTACTCCGCCTCCAAGGGCGGCGTCGTCGGCATGACCCTGCCGGTTGCACGCGACCTGTCCGCCTCGGGTATTCGCATCAACACGATCGCCCCCGGTCTGTTCGACACCCCGATCTACGGCACCGGCGAGGCCTCCGAGCAGTTCAAGGAGAAGCTGGCGGCCAACCTGCTGTTCCCCAAGCGCCTCGGCTTCTCGTCCGAGTTCGCTTCGCTCGCCGTCGAGATGATCACCAACTCGTACTTCAACGCCGAGACGGTGCGCCTCGACGCCGGCACCCGGATGCAGCCCAAGTAGTAGCGGGACCAGCGATACGCCGGCCCGGCCCCCTCGCATTCGTTCATTCCAATGCCAGGGTGGTCGGGCTAGCATCCACTAGTCCGACCTAGGAGGTTCAGGGTGGCGCTGCCAGACTTCATCGCCAAGCTTCCTAAGGGTTTGGCGACAGCTGTCACCTCTCGGCGGGCGCTCGCGGCCAGCCCAGTGGTGGCGGTGGCACTGGTGGCAGGCATCGCCATGGCATCGAACCGCACCGACCCCGCCAAAGTGGAGACCCGAGACGACGTGGCCGTCCCGGCGCGACGTTTGGTCTCCACGTCCCAAGGCATGGGCGACGCCTTGGATGCAAAGGCCAAGGCCGATGCGGCCGCCAATGCCAAGAAGGCGAAGGTCGACGCCAAGGCGAAGGCCGATGCGCAGGTCTTTCCCCAGGACCAGGGCCCGGTCGACCCGGTGCCGACAGCCCCGCCAGGCGAATCCGATCAACTGCGTGCGCCCGAGCCCGGCCAGCCGACCCCTGTCGACCTCACCGCGGGGCTGATCGGCCCGGTGCCGCCGGTCGCCTGGCCGGAGGGCTGTCGCTGCGCCCCGCTCACCGGTCTGGGGGTCGACTCACCATTCGGTCAGGGCGGGCCGGCGTTGGCGGTCAAGGTGTCCAATGCCCCAAAAGCGTACCCACAGACCGGGCTGCACATGGCCGACCTGATCTACGAGGAACCAGCCCACCAAATCGGGGATGCCAGTCGCTTTCTGGCGGTGTATCACTCCCGGAATGTCGACACGATCGGCGCCGTCCGGTCGGCGCGCAGCGGCGACCTGCCACTGCTGGCGCCGCTGGGGCGCCCGATCCTGGCCTACGCGGGAGCCAACGAGGGCGTGCAGGCCAGGGTTGACCTGCGCCAGCAGGAGGGATGGCTGGTTCACGCCCAAGAGAACCAGGACGGCTCGCCCCAGTTTTTCCGAACGTCCCCCAAAGCGACCGACTACAACCTGTTCGTCAGCCGCAACAACCTGGTGCAGAAGTACGCCCCCTACACCTACCCGCCCAACCCCCAGTTTGCGTTCCTCGCGGATGGACAGCAGAACGCCGGAGCCACACCCGCTCGCCGCGTCGACCTGCAGGTGGCCGGCCAGCGATCGGGCTTTGTCTTCGACGACGCGTCAAAGCAGTGGGTGCGCTTCCAGTCCGGGCGGCCCCATATCAACAAGACCGACGGCTCCCAGATCGGTCGCAGCTCCGTGATCGTGATGACCACCGCCTACCAGCAGTCTTTCGGAAGCCTGGAAGCGGTCACGTACCCCACGCAGCCGGGCGTCGCGGCCTCCGGACAGGTGTGGGTGCTGACCGGACAGACCGTCACCCAAGGCAGCTGGAGCCGAGGCGCAGATACGGCAACGTTCCAGATGAACGACCTCAACGGGCGTCCGATCGGCCTGCAGCGAGGCCCGATCTACGTCGGTTTGGTCACCACGGCCCCCACCGTCACGTAGCCAGTGATCGATCGCCTTCGCTCGACGGTGGGCGACACGATGGGTCGACTGTGGGCGGCCGTCCGCTCGATGTCACCCCGGCAACTGGCCTTCCTTACACCGATCGTCGTCGTCGCTGCGGTGGCCGGGGTGCTGGTCCTGCGCACGGGCGATGATTCCACCGTCTCGACCAATGACGAGACGCCCATCGCTCGTCGACGCATCGTGTCGACGTCCAAGGGCGTCAGCGGTACCTCGAAGAAGGCTTCGGCGCCGTCGAGCGTCCCGGAGGAGGTCACGTCGACCACCCAGGCCGTCGCGCCCGTCACAGACGTCGAGGTGGTGCCGATCGGAACGGATTCCGGCGGCAAGGCGGGGCCCCAGCTGTTGCCGGTGTTGCCGCCCGAGCCGTGGCCCCAGGGGTGCTGTGCTCCGCTGACCAACCTGGGCTTCGACTCGCCGGAGGGCGCTGCCGGGCCGGCGGTCGCGGTGAAGGTGTCCAACGCCCCCGAGGTCGATCCTCATACCAACCTGCATCGTGCCGACCTGATCTACGAGCTCCGCGCCGAGGATGTCAGCCGGTTCATCGCCGTGTACCACTCCCGGGCGGCCGACGTGATCGGGCCGATCCGATCGGGGCGCACCGCCGATCCGCCGATCATCAAGAGCCTGGGCCGGCCGATGCTGGTGTTCTCGGGCGGTAACGACTACGTGATGGCGATGATGGAGGCCCGGGAGACGGACGGCACGTTGGTGCGCATGCTCAACCGCAACGCGGTCGGCTCCTTCTTCCGCAGCGACGACCGACAGCAGCCGCACAACTTTTACGGTCACCGCCCGGGCTGGATCGCCGCGCGTGGCGCAGAGGCCCTGCCACCGAGGAGGCAGACCGACTTTTTTGGTGCCGGCGCCGGGGTGAACACGGTGAGTGGGCAACCGGTGAAGGTGTCGGTCGACATCGGCCAGTCGCACTCGTGGTGGCAGTGGGACGACACCTCCCAGATGTGGCTTCGCTTCCAGCACGGCCGCCCCCACATCGACAAGGACACCGGCTACCAGATCGGGCGCACCTCGGTGGTGATCCTGGGCACCGGGTACCCACCGTCGCCGGCCGACGACCGGTCGCCCGAGGCGGCGTCCACTGGCGGAGGCGAAGCGTGGGTGATGACCGGCCGGGACTACATCCACGGCACCTGGTCCCGCGCCAACCCGGACGACACCTGGCACCTGACCGACGATGCCGGCAACCCGATCGCTCTGAAATCGGGCCCGGTGTACATCGGCCTGACCGACGTCAAGCCGGTGATCGAGTAGCCGCCGTCACCCGGTGATGCGGACACCCCGGCGATCGCCCGATTTGCGCGGTGGACGTCCGCAGCGATGGGCGTGATCGGCCGCCGCCAACAACTCGTCGTCGCCCGTCGAGTCGCCATACGCCCACAGCTCGATGCTGGAGCGGTCCAGTCCTGCCCCGGCCAGCCAGCCGTCGAGGCGCACCACCTTCTCGGGGCCCCGGCAGTTGGGTCCGATCATGGCGCCGGTCAGCAGGCCGTCAGCGTCGACGACGAGCTCGACGGCTTCGACCCCGTCCAGGCCGAGCTCGTCGGCCAAGGGTCGTAGGTAGACGCCCAGCGAGGCGGACACGAGCACCACCCGGTCGCCGCGTTGCTGATGCCAGCGCACCCGCTCGAGGCCGTCGGGACGCAGCCTGGGCAACAGCCGTGCTGCGTAGCGCGTGCCGGCCGCCGCCACGTCCACCGCCGGGCGGCCGGTCATCACGCGCCGCAGCACGATCGTTTTGGCCGCGTCGCGACTGCGGCCTCGGCCGCGCACCAGCTCGGCGCCGGAGCCGCCCAGCAGCGACGCCATCGCCCGTCGGCCGGCCAGGCCGACGAGGAACGGCACGAGGGTGTCTCGCACGCTGAGCGTGCCGTCGAAGTCGAAGGCGGCCACCCCGGGCCGGTCGGCCGGGTCGGTGCCGGCGCTCGGTAAACTCACCGGCTAGCCCTTGGTGGCCCCGTCTTCGGTGACCTCGGCCAGGCGCTCCAGCGTGGCGGCCATGTTCTTCTCGTGACGCTCCGGCCACTTCATCAGGGTGATGTAGGCCTTCACCGGCACGCCCGACCAGTCGAACGTCTCGGTCACCAGGGTGCCGCCGTCGACGGGCCTCGAGCTCGTAGCGCCAGATGTGGCGGCCGAAGTGTCGCCACGCAATGAGGCGGCCCTCCTCGAACTCCACCACCGTGTTCTTGATCCGGTAGGGCAACCCGAGGCGCATGTCCATGGAGAACTTGGCGCCGGGGGACAGGCGCAGCTGCTGGCCGTCGCGGCTGTCCTTCACCGTGCCGGAGCCATCGATCTCGGAGTGGCGGGCCGGATGGGCCAATACGTCGAAGATCTCTTCAGGGCTGGCGTCGATCTGTCGCGACACCGAAACCTGGTCCTTGGCTGTCTTCTCGACCATCATGTTTCCGTCCTGCCCGGCGGGAGCTTCCCGGCCCGGCGCTCCCAGTTTGGACGATGGCGCCCCGCCGTCCTAGCGGTCCCCGTCGATCAGGCTGCGCAGCCCGGCCTCCAGGTCGCTATGGGCAAAGCGGTAGCCGGTCCGCTCGAGCACGCCGTCGTCGATCCGCTGGCTGGTCTTCAGCAGCGACTCGGCCAGCTCCGAGCCGAACAGCACCTTCGGTCCGATGAGCGGGATGATGAACGTCGGCCGGTGCAACACCTTGCCCAACGCGGACGCGTAGTCGGCGTTGGTCACCGGGTTTGGGGGCCACCAGGTTGACTGCGCCGGTCACCTCGGGTGTGTCCAAAGCGTGGATGATCGAGCCCACCTCATCGTCGATCGTGATCCAGCTGACCCATTGGGTGCCGGGCAGCACCTTGCCGCCCAGCCCCATCTTGAAGGGCAACAGCTGCTTCTGCAGCGCGCCACCCTGGGTCGACTGCACGATGCCGGTGCGCAGGTGGACGGTGCGGATCCCCGCGGCCTCGGCGGGAGCGGTCGACGCTTCCCAGGCAACGCAGATGTTGGCGAGGAAGTCCGACCCCGCCGGCGAGGTCTCATCCACCAGTTGCTGGCCGGTATCGCCGTAGTAGCCGATCGCCGACGCCGACAGCAGCGTGGCCGGTGGGCGGGCCAGCCCGGCGAGCGTTTCGGCGATCAACGTGGTGCCCTCGGTGCGGCTGTTGAGCAGCTTGGCCTTCTGATCGTCGGTCCAGCGCTTGTCGGCGATCGGCTCACCCGCCAGGTGGATGACGGCATCGAGGCCTTCGAGCGCACCGGCGTCGATCCTGCCGTAGGAGGGCGACCAGTAGGCGGCGTCGGGGTCGCCCTTGGCCTTATCGGCCGACCGGGTCAGCGACAGCACCCGATCGCCCCGATCGGTCAACGCCTTGCTCAGAGCGGTGCCGATAAGCCCGCCGGATCCGGTGATCGCAATATCCATCCGCCTAGTCAACCGCCGTCGAGGTTCAGCTGCCGAACCGACCGCTGACTAACCTGCCTCGGCGTGAGCACCAAGCGTTTGATCATCGCCGCCGTCATCTGCGGGGTCCTGATTGTGGCGGCGTTCGTCACCCAGGTGGTCATGGCGACCGGCAACACCTGAGCCCGTTCGGCCGGCTGGCGACCGTCCTTTCGATGGAGCGGGCGACGACCGGCCGGTGTCGGCGTCACACCGGGGTAGTCTCGGATGGGCACCGGGGCCGAACGGCGCGGTGGTGAGGAGATCGGCGTGAGCAACGCTTCGCAGCAGGGGTCAGGGTCGCAGCAGGGCGCCGACGATTTTGATGTGGTGATCATCGGTGGAGGCCCCGGGGGCTACGGCGCTGCGCTCTACGGCGCCAGCGCCGGTCTGCGGATCGCCATGGTGGAGAAGGAGAAGGTCGGTGGCACCTGCCTGCACCGCGGGTGCATCCCGGCCAAGGAACTGCTCGAGACCGCCCACGTCCATCAGACCGTGCTCGGCGCCGGGACCTTTGGTATCACCACCGATGCTCCCGAGGTCGACTGGTCGGTGACCCAGAGCCGCAAGCAGAAGGTTGTCGATCAGCTGCACAAGGGGCTGTCCGGGCTGATCAAGCAGCGCAAGATCGAAACCGTCGCCGGGACCGGTCGCCTCGAATCCGACCATTCGGTCACCGTTGAACTGTCCGACGGCGGCACCCGCACCCTGAAGGGCGACGCCGTCATCCTGGCCACCGGGTCCGTGCCACGCACCATCCCCGGCTTCGAGCCCGACGGTTCGGTCGTGTGCACCTCCGACGAGTTCCTGGAGCTGGCCAATCTGCCCCGTCGCGCCGTCGTCATCGGCGGCGGTGCCATCGGCTGCGAGTTCGCCTCGACCCTGGCCGACATGGGCGCAGACGTGACCATTCTCGAAGCGCTGCCCAAAATCCTGCCCGGCCTGGACGAGGACGTCGCCAAGCAGGTGTTGCGGGCGTTCAAGAAGAAGAAGATCGACGTGCGCCGGGGTGAAGGTCACCGGCCACGAGCCGGACGGTTCGGGTGCCACCACCGTCAGCTTCGGCGACGGCGAGACGATCGAGACCGATCTGGTCGTCGTCTCGGTCGGCCGCCGGCCCTACACCGACTCGCTGGTCGACGACGGCGCCGGAGTCGACCTCGACGACCGCGGATTCGTCACCGTCGACGAGCTGCGCCGGACGAGTGCCGACGGGGTGTGGTCGATCGGCGACTGCATCGCCACGCCCCAGCTGGCCCACGTCGGCTTCGCCGAAGGCATCTGCGCCATCGGCGACATCCTCGGTGAGCACCCCGTGCCGGTCGACTACCACGCTGTTCCCTGGGCGATCTACTGCAAGCCGGAGGTGGCCTTCGCCGGATACTCCGAGGAGGCGGCCAAGGAGGCCGGCTTCGACGTCGTCGTGTCGAGCAGCCGCTACATGGGCAACAGCCGCGCACAGATCATCGGCGAGACAGATGGTCTGGTGAAGATCATCGCCGAGGATCAAGGCGACGGCACCGGCGGTCGCGTGCTCGGAGTTCACATGGTCGGCCCGTGGGTCACCGAACAGCTCGGCCAGGGGTACCTGGCGGTCAACTGGGGAGGCGACCGTGGACGAGATCGCCCACTACCTCGAGACCCACCCCAGCCTGTCGGAGCTCTTCGGCGAGACGGTGATGACCCTCACAGGCCGCGGCCTCCACGGGTAGCGCCCCGTCCCCAGATCAACGAATTCGCCATCACACCGTTCGCACATCACAGGAGCAGCAACCATGTCCGACGTCACCATGCCCCAGCTGGGCGAGTCCGTCACCGAAGGAACGATCACCCGCTGGTTCAAGCAACCCGGTGACGAGGTGGCCGAGGACGAAGTGTTGCTGGAGGTGTCGACCGACAAGGTCGACACCGAGGTGCCCTCCCCGATCGCCGGCACGGTGCAGGAGTTGCGCGCCGCCGAGGGTGACACGGTCGATGTCGGCACGGTGATCGCCGTCGTCGGCGAGGGAGCGGCGCCCAGCGCGTCCGACGAGGACGCCGGCAGCGGCGAAGAAGAGGCGCCCGCCGAGCCCGAGGTGGCGCAGGCCAGCGAGCCGGAGCCAGAACCTCAGCCGGAGGACCAGGCCGAAGCCGAAGAGACCCCGGTTGATGAGGCTGCTCAGCCCGAGGACGAGCCGAAGGAAGAGCCCCAGCAGGCGGCACCCAGCGGCGAGGCCAAGCCGGAGAGTTCGGCGGCCGAGGCGAGCGACAGTGGCGTGCTGTTGTCGCCGCTCGTTCGTCGGCTGCTGGACGGGGCCGACCTCGACGCCTCCGAGGTGACCGGTACCGGCCCCGGGGGGCGCATCACCCGCGAGGACGCGGTCAACGCCATCGAGGCCCGCGGTCAGGGTGCGCCAGCCTCCGCACCCCCCGCACAGGCGCCCAGCGCTCCGGCCGCGCGGCTGCACAGCCCGCCCGCGCCCAGGCTCCGCCAGCGGCACCTCAGGCCCCGGCGTTCGCCCTCGGTGCGCCCGCTTCGCCCGCCCCGGCCCCGCAGAGCCAGCCTCAGTCGTCGGTGCCCACCCCGGCGCCCGTCACGCTCAGCGCGGACGACACCGAGGTTCCGTTCACCAACATCCGTCGCCGCACCGGCGATCACATGGTGGCGTCCAAGGCCACCTCTCCCCACGCCATCACCGCCGTCGAGGTGGACTTCGAGGGCGTGGAGACGGCCCGCAGCCTGTTCGGCGCCGACTTCAAGGCGACCGAGGGCTACAGCCTCACCTACCTGCCGTTCATCGCCCGGGCGGCGGTCGACGCCATCGAGGAGTTCCCCTACATCAACGCCTCGGTCGACGAGAACGGTTTGGTCGTTCACCGCAACGTCAACCTGTCGGTGGCGGTCGATCTCAACTTCGAGGGGCTCCTGGCCCCCGTGGTGCGTCATGCCTCCGACAAGCGTCTGCGGGCGATCGCCCGTGACATCGCCGACCTGGCCGGCCGGGCCCGCACCAAGGCGCTCGGCCCGGACGATCTGGTGGGCGGCACGTTCACGCTGTCTAACTCGGGCAGCTTCGGCACGCTGTTTGTGGCGCCGATCATCAACCAGCCCCAGGTGGCGATCCTCTCGACCGACGGCATCACCCGCCGCCCGGTGGCGATCACCGACGAGCGGGGCCACGAGTCGATCGCCATCCATTCCGTGGGCAACCTCACCATGTCCTGGGATCACCGGGCATTCGACGGCGGCTACGCCGCCGCCTTCCTCGCCCGCATGAAGGAGATCCTCCAAACCCGCGACTGGACGGGCGAGCTGTGAGCGCCCGCCGATGAAGCCGGCGCCCCTGCACGTCCGCTGGTTGGGCCGCACCCGATACCGGGATGCCTACGCCCTGCAGCACGCGCTGTCACAGCGGGGCGCCGACAACTGGCTGCTCTGCCAGGAGCACGAGCCCACGTACACGATGGGCGTGCGCACCGACCCGGCCAACATCCTCGTCGACCCCACCACGGCGGGGGCCGAGCTGGTGCGGGCCGACCGCGGCGGCGACGTCACTTTTCACGGGCCCGGGCAGCTGACCGCCTATCCCGTGCTGACGCTGCCGGGGAGGGGCGGGGGCGACAAGCCCGACACGGTCGCCTACGTGCGCACGGTCGAACAGGTGGTGATCGACACGCTGGCCGACCTGGGCCTGCCCGGCGCGACCCGGATGGACGACTACCCCGGCGTGTGGATCGCGCCGGAGGGTGAACGGCCCCGCAAGATCGCCGCCATCGGCGTGCGCCTCGTGCGCAACCGCACCCTGCACGGCGTAGCCCTCAACGTCCACCCCGACCTGAGCTACTTCGACCACATCGTGCCCTGCGGCATCGCCGAGTACGGGATCACCTCCTTGGCCGCCGAGGGGATCGACGCCGGCCTGGCCGAAGCGACCGACGCCTTCATCGCCCGGGCGGTCGAGCGCTGGGCGCCGCCCGCCGAGGCGTTTGGGCATGGCCGGGCGTGGGACCGCTCCGACGTCGTGTGGCGCCATCATGTCGACGATCTGGCCCCGTTCAGCCGCAACGGCGCGCCCCCGTCTCCGACCCGGGTGCAGCCGGTGCCAACGCCGGGGTCAGCATGGCCGGTGCATCCGCCGGAGGGGGAGCGACAGCCCGATCGGTTGCCGCCGACCCCGTAGATGGAGGCGCAACAACCTCGCCGGTCACGCTGTCGCCAAGGCGATCCAAGCGTCTGGCCGATGCGGGGGTGGACCAGGCGGTGCCCTACCGGGAGCGCAAGCCTTCGTGGATGCGGTCCCGAGTCGAGCACGGCCCCGAGGTGACGGCGCTCAAGCGTCAGATCGCCGGGCTGGACCTGGTGACGGTCTGCGAGGAGGCCGGCTGCCCCAACCTGTCCGAGTGCTGGTCCGACGGGACCGCCACGTTCATGATCAACGGCGAGCGCTGCACCCGCGCCTGCGGGTTCTGCCTGGTCGACACCCGCCGCCCTGGCCCGCTCGATGACGGCGAGCCCCAGCGGGTGGCCGAGGCGGTCGTCTCGATGGGGCTCGACTTCGCCGTCGTCACCACGGTGGCTCGCGATGACCTGCCCGACGGCGGCGCCGGGGCGTTTGCGGCGACGATCGAAGCGATCCGTCGGGCCCGGCCGGGATGTCGGGTCGAGGTGCTCATCTCGGATTGCAAAGGCGACCCGGAGTCGCTCGACCTCATCTTCGACGCCCGCCCCGACGTGCTCAACCACAACATCGAGACGGTCGCCCGGCTCCAGCGGGCCGCCCGGCCCTCCGCCGACTACACCCGCAGCCTCGCCGTGCTCGCCCGGGCGGCCGACGCTGGGTTGGTCACCAAGTCCGGCATGGTGCTGGGCATGGGCGAAACCGAGGCGGAGATCGCCTCCACCCTCGCCGATCTGGCCGGGGTCGGCGTCAGCATCGTCACGATGGGCCAGTACCTGAGGCCCACCGCAGCCCACCTGCCGGTGTCGCACTGGTGGACCCCCGCCGACTTCGACCGGTTCGGCGCCTTGGCACGGGAGGCCGGCATCGCCCACGCCGAGTCGTCCCCGTTCACCCGCAGCTCCCACCATGCTGCCCAGGCGGCCGACGCCGCGGCCGCTCATGGGGCCGGCGGGGCGCGCAGCACAGCCGGGCCACGCGCTCGAAGCGACCTCCAACCCCAACCGGGCTAGCGTCCGGGCACTGCACCGTCGCAACTCACATCGAGTTGCGACCCCCCCCTCGCCCGAGCGAAAGGCATTGCGTCGATGATCACCTTGGACGCCGCCACGTTCATGGTCGCCTGGGCGACCGGCATGGGCGCCTTTCTGGCCCTGACCGGCCGCCGGCGCGAGGTGGGCATCGGATACGGCTGGACGATCCGCGGCACGACGGGCGTGCTGTTCGCCGGCGCCGTCGTCGTCGGGCTGCGCTACGAACCCAACGCCGTGCGCGACGTTGCGGCTGCGCTCGCCTTGATCACCACCGTGGGGGTGACCTTTGTGTCGTGGCAGCGCCGCGGCGCCGGGGTGGCGCTCCAGCGGGAGCGCAGCCAGGCCCGTTCGGAGCGGGTCGCCCAGATGACCGGCATCGAGAAGGACGAGCAGGTCTTCGACGAGTTGGTCCCCGAGTTCCCCCCGATGCTCGATCTCATCCCCGTGGCCTTCGGCATCGTTGCGTTGATCGCCGGCGGAGTGGCTTCGGGGGGCGACGCCCCGGTGTTGTCGGTGGCCCGATGGCTGGCGGGGGCGGCGTTCCTCGGCGCGGTGTCCGATGGGATGCTGCTTGGCCACTGGTACCTGGTGCAGCCTGGCTTGCCGCGGGCCCCGTTGCTCGAGCTGGTGCGCTGGGTCGGGTACACCTGGCCGGTCGAGGTGGCGCTGTTCCTCGTCCCCGTCGGCATGGTGTCGGTGTTCAACGGCACGATCGACGATGCCTACGGGGGCATGCTCGGCTGGTTCTGGGCGGCGAGCGCCGTGACGACGATCGTGCTGGTCATCGTCACCCGGGCGGCACTCAAGGAGCGCCAGTACGCCGCGGTCATGGCGGCCACCGGGTTGTTGTATTTGGCCATCCTCACGGCATTCGGCACCGACCTGGTCGCTCGTGCGCTGCTGTCGGGTGCGTAGCTGCGGTCGGCTGATCCCGCTCGTGTGACACGGGCTGGCCGAGGAGGGGGACACGATGCGGTTGGTGAGGTTCAGCACCGGCGACGGTGTGGTGGCGGTCGGCGTGGTGGAGAACGACGAGATCGCCGAGCTGGCGAATCCGACCGACCGGGTGCCGTTGGGGCAACCACTCGAGTTGTCCGGGCGACGTTGGGCCCGGTCGCAGGTGCGCCTGCTGGCACCGATTGCGCGGCCGCCCAAGTTTCTGGCCATCGGGAAGAACTACGCCGCCCACACTGCCGAGATGGGCATGCCGGCGCCCGACGCTCCGCTGTTCTTCAACAAGCAGAGCACCTGCGTCACCGGTCCGACCGACGACATCTGGGTGCCTCGAGATGCAGCGTCAGTCGACTACGAGGGCGAATTGGGCGTGGTGATCGGCCGGAGCACCCGGCGCGTCGGCGTCGAGGAGGCGCTTGGGGCGGTCGGCGGCTACCTGGTCGTCAACGACGTGTCGGTTCGGGAGTGGCAGCGCCGCAGCCCCACCTTCACCCTGGGCAAGTCGTTCGACACGCACGGGCCGATCGGTCCCTGGGTCGTCACGCCTGACGAGGTACCCGACCCCCAGGACCTGCGCATTCGCACCTGGGTGAACGACGAACTCCGCCAGGACGGGTCGACCTCGCAGATGGTGCTCCCCGTCGCCGAGCAGATCGCGTACCTGTCGCAGTCGATGACGTTGGAGGCGGGGGACGTCATCACCACCGGGACGCCCGCCGGGGTGGGCGCCGGGTTCGACCCGCCTCGCTGGCTGGTGCCGGGGGACACCGTCACCGTCGAGATCGACGGCATCGGCCGACTTGAGAACCGCGTGATCGCCGAGCCCGCATGATGGATGCGGGCTCGGGTTAGCGCAGCCCGATCTTGCGAGAGCAGGCGGGCCAGGCTCCCCAACCCTGAGAGGCTTGCACTCGCTTGGCGATCTCGATCTGCTGGGCAGGGCTGTTCTCGTGGGGCATCCCGACGCCGCCGTGGGACTTCCAGGTGCCCAGGTTGAACTGCAGGCCGCCGTAGTAACCGTTGCCGGAATTCATCGCCCAGTTGCCGCTCGCTTCGCACTCGGCGAGTGCCACCCAAGGTTCACCGATCGACCCCGAAACCGATGGCGCCGGTGCAGCCGCTCGCTGTTGTTCGGCCCGGGCGGCTGCTTCCATCCAGGCCTTGCCATCGGCGGCCTTCTTGGCGGCTGCCAGTTCGGCTGCGCTGGCCTGCTGCGTGGCGGCGGCGGCGTCGGCTGGTGGTGTCGAGTCGCGGCCAGAAGCAGCGGCAAGCTCGGCGCCCTTCTCGGCCTTGGCGGCCTGCTTGGCCTTGGCGATGCGCTCGGCGCCCGTTGCCGCCTGCTCCGCCTCGGCGGCTGCAGTTGCCTTCTCCTGCTCGGCCGCCTTGGCCTTGGCTGCAGCCTGATCGGCCTGTCGTTGCTCGGCCGCCGCCACGGCGGCCTCGGCTTCGGCGGTGCGGCGCTCGGTCTCGCGACGCGTCTCGGCGACCAGACGGGAGAACTCCCAGTCTTCCTGTTCGGCGCGGTTCGCGCTGGCCTTGCGGCCTGCAGCATCGGTCATCCGACGGCGCGTGCCGTCGTCGCTGCGCCGTGTCGAAGCTGCTGCGGTCGTCGTCTCGGACTTGCTGAAGGTGCTGGCGGCAGCCACCGCAGTGCCGGCCAAGAGCGTGCCGGTGGCGATCGCCCCGATCAGCACCCGAATGCGACGGGCTCGATAGATGCGGGCACGTCGCTCGGGTGAGAGGTCGTGCAAGCGTTCGGCGTCCAAGGCTGGGCTCCAGGTGGGGGGGAGATTGCGTGGGAAGCGGTCGACAGGCGACGCGCGACAGCACAAGTGTTTCGCGTTCGTAACCTTTTCGCAACATCGCTCTGGTTGTGACGAGCTCGGTGGGCGGAGCCCGATGTCCGCCGGTTGCGCGCTGCGGTCGGTAGGATGTAGGTCCTCGGGCGGTTCTGGGAGTGCCATGCCACGCGCAATCTGGAGCGGATCGATCAGTTTTGGGCTGGTCTCGATCCCAGTGAAGCTGTTCTCGGCGGTGTCCGAGCAATCGGTTCGCTTCAACCAACTCGACGGCCGTGACCACGCACGTGTCCGCCAGAAGCGGGTGAACGAATCGACCGGCGAAGAGGTGCCCTACGACGAGATCGTCAAGGGATACGAGCTGAGCTCGGGCAGCTGGGTGGTGGTCACCGACGACGACATGGCGCAGTTGATGCCCGAACAGAACCGGCTGATCGAGCTGGAGGAGTTCGTCGACCTTGACGAGATCGACCCCGTGTACTTCTCGGGTAGCTACTGGGCGGCTCCGGCCGACGCCGCCAAGCCCTACGCCCTGCTCGCCACCGCGCTGGAGAACGCCAACAAGGTGGGGCTGGGGCGCTTCGTCATGCGTTCCAAGCAGCACCTGGTCGTCGTCCGCTCGGTTGAGACCAAGCTGATGTTGTCGGTGATGGTGTGGGCCGACGAGGTGAACGCCCCCGAGGTCATTCCCGGCATGGAGAAGCCCGCCGACGTCGAGTTGTCCGAGAAGGAGCTGGCGATGGCCTCGTCGCTGATCGACTCGCTCACCGAGGCGTTCGACCCGTCCAAATACAGCGACACCTACCGTGAGGCCGTCCTCGAGCTCATCGAGCGAAAGGCCGACGGAAGCGAAACATCGGTCAGCGCACCCACCGACGACGGCGAGGATCAGGTGATCGATCTGATGGCGGCGCTCGAGGCCAGCGTGGCTGCGGCCAAGGAGGCCCGCAAGGCCCCGAAGGACGAGGCGGACGAGCCCGCTGCCGAGTCGGCCTAGCTCACCAGGATCGAACGGTGCCCGAGCCCACCTCCCAGACCGTCGACATCGACGGGCGCCAGTTGAAGGTGTCCAACCTGGACAAGGTGTTGTACCCGCTTACGGGCACCACCAAGGCCAACCTGATCGCCTACTACGTCGCCATCGCCCCGGTAATGCTGCCCCACCTTGCCGGCCGGGGCGTCACCCTGGTGCGCCACCCCAACGGCGTCGGCACCGATGGCTTCTTCGAGAAGCGTTGTCCCTCGCACCGTCCCGACTGGCTGGGCACCGTGGACGATCCTGGCGACCGGCGGGGCGCAATCGCCGCGTGCGCCCTCGACGAGCCGGCGTCGCTGGTGTGGACCGCCAACCTGGCGGCCTTAGAGCTGCACACCCATATGTCGAAGGGCTGCGACCTCGACGCACCCTCCATGTTGGTGTTGGACCTCGACCCGGGCCCCGGCGTCGACCTGTCCGGCTGCTGCGAGGTGGCGTTGTGGCTGCGGGAGATTCTCGAGTCCGTCGACCTGGTCGCGTTCGCCAAGACCTCGGGGTCCAAGGGCCTGCAGATGTATGTGCCGTTGAACACGCCCCACGATTACGACCACACCTCCAGCTTCGCTCTGGCCATGGGCCAGCTGCTGGCCAAGCGCGAGCCCAAGCGAGTCCTGACCGAGATGACCAAGGCCAAGCGCAACAACAAGGTGTTGGTCGACTGGTCGCAGAACAGCCGTCACAAGACGACGATTACGCCCTATTCCACCCGGGCACGAGACCGGCCTACGGTGTCCACACCGATCGGTTGGGACGAGGTGACCGCCGGCGCCGAGGGCGAACCGCTCACCTTCGACATCGACGACGTGCGGGCCCGGGTCGAGCGACTGGGCGACCTGTTCGCCGACACGCTCACCCTGAAACAGCATCTTCCCAAACGAAACTGAGCCCCGAACACGTGAGGAAACGAACGACGATGAGTAGGTCGAAACGGTCTGCCGGCTGGTCCGCGTTCGTGGTGGCGACGCTGGTGTTCGCCAGTGCCTGCGGCGATGACGCGGAGTCGTCCGAAGTGCCGGCCTCGTCGAAGGTCCCAGCGGCAAGCTCGTCGTCAGCGGCAACCCCGTCGTCAGCGGCCCCGGACACCTCGGCTGTCACCGAACCCGACTCGGAGCCCGCAACCGAGGCCCCGACCGACGACGGCGCCCCATCCACTTGGCCCCTGCGCCAGAAGCTGGCTCAGATGCTGTTCACCGGCACCAATGCGCCGGAGGACAGCGCCACCGATCCGACGAAAATCCAGGAGCTGATCGATGCCGGAGCCGGGGGAGTGTTCGCCGGGCGCAAGGAGACACAGGTCTTCGCATCGCCGGTGTTCGTCAACGCCGCCGACCGGCCGGTGGCGCCGTTCGTGGCGACGGACGCCGAGGGGGGACAGGTCGACCTGCTGGCCTCGATCCTCGAGCCGCTTCCGGCCGCACGCGAGATGGCTGCGTGGGAGGCGGACCGCATCCGCGAGGCCGGCCGGTCACGGGGCGCCGGCCTGGCCGAACTGGGTGTCACCGTGGATTTTGCGCCGGTGGTCGACGTGGCCGGCGGGTCCAACCCGCTCGGTGACCGCACCTGGTCGGACGACCCGGCCGAGGTGGTCGCCACCGCCGGGGTGTTCGCCGAAGGGCTGTGCGAGGCCGGCGTTCTGCCCACGTTCAAGCACTTTCCGGGACATGGCCGGGCGGACGCCCACGGCGACGACGCCCCGGCCGAGACGCCCGAGCTGAGCTCGCTCGAAGGGAACGACATCGTGGCGTTCACTGGCATGTTCGAGCAGATGGGGGATCGGTCGATGCTGATGACCGGCCACCTTGACGTTCCCGGGTTGACCGACGGCGGCGAACCGTTCTCGATGAACCCCGAGGCGATGGCCTGGTTGCGCAACGACCTCGGCTACCAGGGGGTGACCGTGACCGATGAGCTGGCCGAGATGGGGGCGATCACCGCCCGTGATATCTCCGTGCCCGATGCTGTCGAGGCGTCGCTCGTCGCCGGCAACGACCTGGCCCTGTATTTCGGCGATGTCGACCAGATGAACCAGGTGCTCGACCAACTGGAGGCCGCAGTTGCCGATGGCCGCCTGAGCGAATCCCAAGTCGATCGCTCGGTCGAGCGGATCATGGTTCTCAAGACATCGGGAGCTAGCGTCGGGTGCTAGTCGTCCGGCGGTCGTCGCAACGATGAATAGCTGGACATCGCTTCTGAGGCGCCCGCATCCTGCAGGATTTGGAAGATCCGAATCTCTGAACAGGCTGACCCGCTGCCCGACGATTCGCTGAATCTTTCAAGCACAGCAGCTTTGGTCCGTGTGCCCGGCTGCTCCTGGGCTCAATGCGCGGCCAGCGGTGGGTCACGCCAGATAACTGACGCACCCCTGACCCTATGAATCTGTCAATTCGGGACTGCGAAAGTCGCCGAACTAACGTTGACCCATCATGGACTCAGTAGGCACGACAAGAAAATTCGTACCCGGCGACCTGGCTCTTCCGGCACTTGCGCTAGTCGCCCCCGTTGCAGCCCATCTGTCAACCCACGGAACCGGCGCTGCGTTCATTCTCCTAGGAGCCTTTACAACTATCGTAGCGATCGTTTCGTCCGGACGACTACCGTTCGAACGCTGGTTGGAGGCACGATCTTTACCTTCAAGGGAGGCTTGGCTTCCAATCGCTCTTGTCGCCATCGGCCTTGCATTCAATATACTTCCCTTTGGATCGGTGACGTCAGCGCTACTTTCTAAGGGAGGAATCGTGGCGTTTATTCTTTCCTTCGCTCTCATCTCCGAAGGACTCGGCGAGTCCGGCTTCTTCCACTTCGTGGCATTCCAGGTTGCCGAACGGTGCAGGGGGTCGACATCACGCCTCATACTGTATTTCTTCATCCTCACTTCAGTGCTAACATTTTTCACATCAAACGATATAGTCATCCTGGCCCTCACTCCGATTATACTTTCGGTTTGCGTGCAGGCGCGTATACGAAATGTAAAGCTCATACTCCTCGCTCAGTTCATCGCTGCAAATACGGTCGCTATGGGTCTGCTTATTGGCTCGCCGTCGAACATTATTGTTGCAGATGGATTGAATTTGAGTTTCGGGTCGTATCTCTTCATCATGGCCCCGGTCACCCTATTTGCCTTCTTTCTTACATACCTTGCGATCAGCGTATTGGTGCGAAAGGTCGAAACTCCGGGTGGGCGTATATTCAAACGACTCACTCGTGGTTGGGAGTATGACGCCTCGTACGACGTGCCGCAGTTCAGCAAGTATCGAAATCTTACACCGGAGATGCTGAAGTGGGTAGCTGCATTCGGAGCGTCGGTTGTACTGCTAGCGCTAGTCTCACAACTCCGGTTGTCACTCTATTTAGCGGCCTTGCCGATAGCGTGCCTCGCGATTTGGCTTTGGGTCCGTCCGCTCGCTCGGCGAGGATCCGAATCAAGCTCATCCGCTGCTCCGAAGCGCAAAGTGAGTTCCCTCCTCCTGACAATGCCTGCCGGAATATTCTTTTTCGGTATGGCCTTTTTCGTTCTGGCAGATGCATTTTCGAGCCTCTCCGTGTTCTCCAACGAAATCGTCCCTTGGTTAAATGCGCGCCTCGCCAACGGGGACCCACTCTCGCCATTTATCGGGATCGGTGGCACTGGAGCATTAGTTAACCTCTTCAACGATCTCCCGGCCTCAGCCCTGGTGAATGAGGCGCTACCCAAAATCAATTTCCAGAATGATTTGGCGCGTAACGTTTCAAAGCAGGCAAGCTTGGTCGGGGTCAACATCAGCACCTACGTCACTCCTGTCGGAGCGCTAGCCGGCCTACTTTGGTTCAATGTGATTCAGCGTGAGGTAAATCGTCTGCGACGTACCAGAGGTGCAGAGTTGGTCATTGAAGTTCCGGACCGAGGTGATCTTGTGAGGTTCGGCACGTTCACCTTTGCAGCGGTGGGTCTGGCACTTGGTGCCGTCATCTATGGTCTAAATGGTGCTCTGGCCTACGTCATCACAGGACTTGATACGCCCATAGTTATGTATGATACGCCCGCACGCGCCATTTTGGCGATGATCGGAGTTGGCGTGGCAGTGGCCTCCATCGTCATGTTCCGACGCGAGCTAAGGCGCCGCCAAGTAGTTCTGTCCCACTTTAGAGATGCCTTCGTTGTGTTCAACCGCCTGTCCCTCCTCGCTCTGAAGCACAAGATTGCGTACGCAGTCCTCAGCGTCATGCTATTCATCGGGTCCGCAGCCGGTTTTCTATATTGGTCGGAGGGATTCCACACTAAACTCTATGGCGGCGAGCCTGAATATCAGTCGCTGAAGGAATTTCTGGTCTGGATCGTAGCCTTTTTGGGATCGGGATACGAGAGTGAGCTCTTTCCCAATTCCATCTTAGGTATTATGCTAGCTGGACTGCTCCCGCTCGTCGGGATTGCTGGGATCATTCAGATTCTGCGTGCTCCATCAAGTGCATCCCATCAGAAATTTGGGGAGATTCTGGCGCGGGGAGGGGCGCCAGTTTCACGCTGTGTCTTGATCGGAGCCACGATCAATGATATTGCGGTGATCTCGGAATTGCTGGAGCATAGTGATAGATTTGTAGTTGTCATGACACGAGACCAAGGACTAGCGTCGTCAGTCCTCGAATCTGCTGAGCAACGAGATCGCTTACATCTCAAAGTCCTTAGCGGTGATGTCCACGACGACATGGCTTCGTTTCGAGTGATAGAAGCGCAGGAAATCATCTTTTTGGCCGATGGTACGAGTTCAGCAGACTATGCAAATCTTCAGTACCTTGGAGCTTTAGATAACCTAGTCCATGAATCAATTGACGGCGGAACTCAGTCGAGGTTGCCAAAGATTCTATTTGAGTGCAGCAATAGGCGAGTTGAAGGGCTTTTGGCAAGATCTATCAGCAATGACCTCGTCCAGCGAATCGTGGTGGCTACCTCGGGTGATGCCCTCGGGGATCACCTCAGCGCCGACTTGTCTGCAACTGTTGAATCGATCGAGCGTCTCTATGCGTTTACCGGGTTGTATCGCGAGGGTCTGGCGGCGCGAGGTTTAGGCGAGGCAGGATGGCGGCTCAATCTGGTGGTCCTGGCCCCTGAAGAACGTCAGCTTTTTGCCGAGTTCGCTCGGCATGTTGTCGGTCAGGCCGCAACTGACCTCGGCCGGACGCACGCCGCTCAGCTTCGTCTTGACCTAGAGGACGTGCTTGAAGAGCTGGCGAGTCGGCTTGAATGCAGGGCTTCACAAATAGTTTGCCTTGATGTGGCACTCGGCGGTTCCAACGCCCTCCTCGGTGTGCCAGCTGCAGCTTTGAGCCTTCAGTGCGGAGACGTGCTTCGAGTCGGGATTCTTCAACAGAGCGAGACGCGCACCGGTGATTCCCGGGGTGGCCCGCGAGTCCACATAGTTTACGCCACACCTGACTCCTTGGCGTTTGCGATGTCCGTTGTTCGAAAGCTGGATGAAGATCTACTCGAAGGTATTGGCTTGATCTTGCATGTCCAACACGGTGCCGAAATACCCAGCGCTTTGGAGGCGCGTATCGACGTGGTGACGGTCCGCCGGAACCGGGAGATGGTTGATATTGTGAAAGCTCTCTGTGACCCTGAGTCGGTGGATTGTCTTAAACCTGGTGAGCGTGTGTATGTGTTTTCGCCCCGGGAAGGACGCTCTGTCACGGACTTGGATTCTCTCCGCTTCATTGAGAATCTGGATGCTGGCTTGGGCGATACGTCAGGCTTCGGTGGGTCTGTTACCCATGACGGTGTTTACGTGGCCGTCGAGTCGCGTCACCAGAGTTCTCGGTTCCTCTTTGAGCAACTGTTTGTGGATAGGATCTTTGACACTGAGGTCCCAAGACGCAACTTTTTTCGCAATCTTGTCGATAGCTATTTTCGAACGGTCGAACAGAGTGAAGGCACGTCGTCCGCACTCGAGTTTGATGAGTTCTGTACCGCTGTCAAATACGCAGAACACTTTCGGCATTACGAAATTCGGCGGGGTGCGGATCCATTTATTGGTGGCGGTCTCAGTCCCGGTAGTGCGTTGGTCGGCCTACCCTTTGACGAGGCCTGCCTGGCGGTTCGGCAGAGGTCCCAGCCGCCACTCCAACTTCTGGGGTTGGCGAAGGTACGCCGAGTGGAACGCGTCGAGAACGAGCCAGGATCGGGTCGACTGCAGATGGATGCCTTCTTTCCTCAGCCTGACGTTCTGATTGAGGCTGATCACCGGCTCCTGTTAGTCCCATTCGGCTAGGTCCATGCGCCCAGCTGGCTAGGAGGGGACTGCCGCGTGATCTGGTGAGCTCGGATTTGGGGGTAGGCTGTTGGGTGGCGCCTGGTTCGATGATGGTCTCGTACTCGATTGGGGTCAATCGGCCGAGAGCTGTTTGGCGGCGTTGAGCTGAGCCCCTTCAACTGGTGCAGGGCTCGTGTGGTCTGATCGTCTGCATCATCGTGGTACAGGCATGGAAGGACTATCGATGCGCGGTGGACCGGTGCCTGTCGGTCTTCCCTAACGATGCGGGGATCGGGGCGACGCCGCAGAGGTGGGCGAAAGCGGCTTCGCTACGGAGCCGGTCCGGGTTGTCGCCGATGGTGACGAGCAGTGCCGCTGCGGTCTCAGGGCCGATTGCGAATACGGAGGTGGTCGCCGGGGCTGTGTGTTGGGTGAGTGTGTCGAGTTGGCGTTTGAGAGCGCGGGTTTCGTCGATCAGGTGCCGTGCTCGGACAGCGATCGAACGCATTGCGGTCTTGGTTGCTTGAGTCGGATCGTAGGGTGCGCTCAGCTCGGACCTGAACCGGGCGCAGGGGTTGACGAGCTGGATGGTGGTGAGGCCGGCCAGCTGGGATCGGAGAGGTTCAGGGGCGGTGATGACCAGCGCTTTGAGCGCGTTGGTGGCAGCCGTTTTGGCTTTGACAGCACCGATTCTGGCGACCCGCAGGGCTCTGATTGCTTCGATTGGTCCGTCGCCGAGCTTGGGCTGAACAGTGGCTGTCCCAGCGAGTACGGCCCTGGCGGCTGCTTCTGCATCGATCGGGTCGGACTTGCCGCTGTTACGGCGTAGACGCCGGTCAGGGCGAGGTACTTCGACCACGGCGATGCCTTTGCGGTCGAGATGTCGTGCCAGCCCTGCCCCGTAGATCCCGCAGCCTTCAACACCAACAACGGTGAGGGTGCCGTGCTGTTTCATCCAGCGGAGCATCCGGGAGTAGCCCTGCGTTGTTGCAGGAAACTACTCGCCGCCTCGAGCGCGGCCAACGTCGTCGATGATCGCAGCGTGATGTGTGGCCGCGTGAGTATCGACGCCACCAATGATGCCAACCATGGTCCTTCTCCCTGTCGATAGGCAGACGTGGCTTCGATGGACAGGCCAGTGATGGGCCGCCAACAGTGTCGGGGCCGGCTCCTATGAGGCACACTCGACGCACGGCTGCGTTGGTTCAGACGATCGAGCTGGGGATCCAGGTGGTCGACAGGTCCTTCGAAAGACACCGTTCGGATCAGGAAACTTCGGAGTCACACCAGCAGGCCCCAGCTCGATCATCACCGGAGATTCCGGTCCTCACATCATCACTGGAAACTTCTGACCCCGAACCGGAAACGGGCCGCCGTCGAGATGGCCCAAACCCGTTTCGCGGTCTCAGAACGATTCGCATGCCGCACTGTTGGCCAACACCGCTCAACCCAACGACTGACCCCGCCCGTCCCAGCTGATGACGACGCCGAGATCCGGGCCCATCTGCGCCAGTTCGGCAAAGACCGTCCCGGCTGGGGGTGGCGCCGCGCGGCCACTGACCTTCGCAACAACGGCCACCCGATCAACAACAGGCGTGGGCGCCGCCTGTGGCGCGAGGAAGGACTCCGCGTGCCAACCCGACGCAAGAAGAAACGCCTCACCGGGGTCGGCACCCGCATCGGGGCGATGAGCCTCATCCGACCGAACGCCCTGTGGGCCATGGACTTCCAGTTCGACCAGATGATCAACGGACAGCAGGTCAAGTTGTTGAACATCATCGACGAATACACACGCAAATGCCAGGCGATCGTGGTCGATCACTCCATTGACGCCGAACGCCTTGTTGGAGCCCTCGCCCGCCTCGCCCTCGAGCGGGGCCAAGCCCCAGCGTTTATCCGGTTCGACAACGGACCAGAATTCGTGTCGCACACCATCGCCAACTGGTGCTCAGACACCGGCGTCGACGCAGTGCTCATCGACCCCGGCTCGCCCTGGCAGAACGCCTGGATCGAATCGTTCAACAGCCGGCTCCGCGACGAACTCCTCAACGGCTGGCAATTCGACTCACTCCTCGAAGCCCAAGTCCTCATCGAGGACCACCGCATCGACTACAACATCAACCGACCCCACTCCGCCCACCGGGGGCTCACCCCCACCGAGTTCGCCCACCACTGGACCACCACCCACCAACCCCAACCCGCAAAGACCCTGGACCAACTATCGGGCCCTCTCACATGCCCGCTAGCCGAAGGGTGACCAGAACGCTACGAACCAGCGCACCGGCCCCACCACCAACGTAAGGAAGGTGATCTCATCATCGGCCTGCGGCCGCTTTGCGACCGGCACTGTCGTGGAACGCACCTGCCGCTACACCGTCCTCGTCCACGTGCCCCGACTCGAGGGCTACGGCGTCCAGCCACCAGTCAAGAACGGTCCGGCCCTCGGCGGCTACGGCGCCACTGCCATGAAGGACGCCCTCGGATCAACCATGGGGTCCATGCCTGCAGGGCTGCTTCGGTCGTTCGCTCACCAGGGACTGAGGCAAAGAGCTGTCAGCCCACGCACAGTTCACGATCGACACCGGCTTCAAGGTCTTCTTCGCCGAGCCGCACTCGCCATGGCAGCGCGCCACGAACGAGAACACCAACGGACTGCTCCGCTAATACTTCCCCAGGGGAACTGACCTTTCCCGTTGGAGTCTTGAAGAACTCCTCGCAGTCCAGAACGCCCTCAACAACAGACCCCGCAAGATCCTCGGCTGGAAGACCCCCGCCGAAGCCCTCGACGAACAACTTCGGCCCCTCCGACAGGCAAGTGTTGCAACGACTGGTTGAACCTGGTCAATACACCTCGATTCGCTACACCGAACGACTCGCCGAGATCGGCGCCACACCGTCAATCGGCTCGGTCGCCGACTCCACGGTAGCGCCCTGGCCGAGACCGTGAACGGTCTTACAAGACCGAACTGATCCACCTTAAGTGCGTGGCGCGACGTCGACGCCGTCGAACTCGCCACCCTCGGGTGGGTCCTGGTTCAACACCGAACGGCTCCACAGCTCCCTCGGCGACATCCCACCAGCAGAGTTCGAAGAGCACCACTACCGTCAGCTCAGCAACACCGGCGAGCTGGTCGAAACCAAATGGCCCGAGCCTCCATCAAACCCAGGGTGCCTCTGTGTTCTGTCAAGCGGCGATGGTGACGGGGTCGTGGCGGTTGAGGCGGGTGCGTTCGTCGGCGAGCATGCGCCGCCAGATGTGGCCGGCGAGCTTGCGTTTGAGGCATCGCATTGCTTCATTGCGGGTCTTGCCTTCTGCGATCTTGCGGTCGAAGTAGGCGCGCCCGGCGCTGTTGCGCATGCGGACCTGGGTGACCGCGACGAGGTGGAGCGCTGAGTTGAGCTGGCGGTCACCGCTGCGTGAAAGCCGGTGTACAACGCGTTCACCGCTGGACGCTTCGATGGGCGCGGATCCGGTGTAGCTGGCAAACGCGTCCGCGCTCCGGAACCGCGAGGGCCGGCCGGTTCGCCCCAGCAATCTGGTTGCGAGGACCGGTCCGACCCCGTCGACCTCGAGGAGGCTGGTCTCGTAGTCGTCAAGCGCAACCGTCATCTGGTCGGCTATTGCGGCGAGTTGACGGTCGAGCGCACGGATGTCGCGGACGAGGTCCCAAGCGATTGCTTTGCGGGCTTTGCCTGTCGGAGTCGATGGTCGCACCGATCGAAGCTTCGCCGCCGCGACATTGGCGCTCAACGCAACTCGGGCCCCACCCGCCGTCAGGTCTCGCATGAGGGCGTGCAGCTGGTTGACCGTCCGCACCCGCTGCGCAGCCAGGTTTGCTCGTCGTTCTTCTAACAGGGCAAACACTGTGGTCTCGTCGTCTGCGGTCGCAACGGTCGCGTCACCATGGAGTGCAGCGACGCTCGCAGCAGCGGACGCATCGATCACATCGTTCTTTCGGCGGCCGCCACGCGAAAGTTCGCGGACCCGTGACGTCGCTGTCGTCGCAACGTCGACGACTGCCTCATCCCTCGCGATCAGCCATTGGGTCAGATGAGATCCGAGGCCTTTGGCGTTCTCGATCGCCCAGCGGCGCTCTCGAACTGGGCTGCCCACCGGATCAGCTGGCGATAGCCGGCGATGCTGGCGTCGATCCTGATCGACGACACCGGCGTGTTCGTCGCCGGATCCAACGCCGTTGCGGTGTGGCTGGCTTTGTGCGGGTCTACTCAATGATCATGGTCCTGGTCCCTTGGTCTCATTGACATGGAAGACCACAGTCGGCATGCCGGCTTCGAGACCAGCTGCAATGGGAATCACGCCTCTGTTGAGCCAGACCGCAGCCGGTCGTCGACCGGGAAGGCACACCCTGGGTGAGCCAACCCGGAGGCGGCAGGCGCTTCACGAGCCACCCCGGCCGACGACCTACCGGAACCTACGGCCCTAAAGCCCCAAGAACCGGTGCCCACATACAAGTCGGCGATTCATCCTGCGACCAGTCAGACACTCTCAACCAACGACTATCCGACTGACGATGCTTGTGACATGGGTGCGAACCGTGCTTCCTGTCGACGGAAGCGATGATCTGTTGGTGTTGGACCGCGGCGGTCGCATGAGCCGGATAAGCGTCGATGCGGACCGTCTCACCAACGCAGCATTCGCCGACGAAGCGCGCACTCGGCTTGACCGAGCACGAGCGCTGGAACTGACCGATGAGTAACGGGCGGCAGCGCAGCATCGGAACGAACTGATGCGAAAGAGACCGTCATTCACTCGCAGGGATCGTCTGCGCTATCGCGTAGACAACGCTCTGACGACCGGGGATGTGTGGTGGGTCATCGTGTGGCTGGCCGCCTTGATTCTGGGGTTCCTGCTGCTGATGGCAACGTTGATCGGAGCGCTCGGACTGACCGACGAGTCGGGCCGCGAGTTCGGTTACGTCGAGGGCTTCTGGCAGGCTCTGCTCCGAGCGCTCGACCCGGGCACCATGGCCAGCGATGAGGCGTGGCCGTTGCGGCTGACGTCGCTGGCTGTGACGCTATTCGGCGTGCTGTTGGTCAGCACGGTCATCGGTATCACAGCTACCGGCATCAGCGCCCGTCTGGGTCGGATTGGGCGGGGTAGGGCACCCATGATTGAGAGCGGACACACACTGGTGTTGGGCTGGTCTCCAAAGGTACAAACCCTAGTGGCCGAATTGGCGAAGGGACGTGAGGGCGACCGGGGCGCGTCGCTGGTAATCCTCGCAGGGCGTGAAAAGGCCGAGATGGACGAGCATGTCGCTGGCTGGACGCGGGCGGCGCCGCGACTTCGCGTGGTGACTCGCACGGGTGAACCCCATGTCGCGAACGACCTGCGTATTGTCAATCCGCAGCTCGCTCGGTCGGTCGTCGTAATGCGCAACGGGACCATCGACGGTGACGCACGCGTGATTAAGACGGTGCTTGCGCTGCTTTATGACCTCAAGGTCCCTGACGATATACCGATCGTCGCAGAGCTGAGCACCGGGGCATCTGCCGAAGCCTTGCGCAGCGTGGTGGGCGATCGGGTCGTGGTGGTCGAAACAGGCAATCTCGCTGCGCGAGTGATCGCCCAAGCCTGCCGCCACCCAGGGGTAGACCGTGTGCTGGCTGAGCTGTTCGACTATTCAGGCTCCGAGATCTACACACGGCGGATACCCCAGGTGGTCGGCATGAGCCTTGCCGACACGGCGCTGTGCTTTGAGCGCTCGGTGCCGATTGGACTGATCACGGCCGACGGGAGGGTTAGCGTGAGGCCGCCGGGGTCAACGGTTGTGGCCGAGGATGACCAGCTAGTTGTCATCGCCGAGGATGCTTCGAGCATCCACTTCCGACCTGCGCCCGACGTGAGCGCCTCCGGCCCGGTGCCCGAGCGACCAAGCGCGACACGGGAACCCGAACGGGCATTGATGTTCGGATTCAACGAGTTCGCTCCGCTCGTGCTGGAGGAGCTCAACGACTATGTGCCGCATGGCTCGACCATCACCGTGGTGGCAGACCCCGATCTGGTCGGCGACTTGGAAGGGCGCCTGCCAACCAACCTGGCCAATCTCGGTATCAGTCGAGCCAGGCCCGGTGGTGTAGGAACCAGGGCATCCTCACCTCCCCCTTTTATCGCGGGGGTGGCGCCGGGGGGCCCCCCCCCGCGGGGGCCGGGCCCCGGCCCCCCCCCCCCCCCACACCCCACGGCGGCAGCCCCCCACCACCGCGCGGGCGCGGCGACCGCCGCCCACCACCCCCCCACCCACCAACCCCCCCCCCACCCTGCCCAGCCAGAAGAGCGGCACCGCCCCCCCGCACCCCCCGCCCCCCCCCCCCCCACACCCCCCCCCGCCCCCCCCACCCCCCCCCCGCCGCCCCCCCCCCCCCCCCCCCCCCCCCCACCACGGCCCCCCCCCGCCCCCAGCGCCCGCCGGCCCGGCCCCCCCCGGGTCGGCCGGCCAGGCCCCCGACCCGCCACCGCGACGGCGGCGCCCCCCGGGCCCCGGCGCCGGGGCCGAAGCTTCTCGCCGAAACGGACCCGGACTACGTGATCGTGTTGTGTTGTCGGGGTTCTCTCACTCCGACCGATGCGGATGCCCGCACACTGATGGCCTTCCTGGAGATTGGCGGGGCCATCACTACGGCCAACATGGAAACCAATGTGGTCGCTGAGTTGCTCGACGCCGCCGATATTGCTCTGGTGCCGGCGGACTGGTCGGACCAGCTTGTGCTCACCGAGCACTTGAGCAGTCTGTTCCTCACCCAGGTATCCGAGAATGTCAACCTTGCTCCGGTGTTCGACGACCTCTTGGATGCTGAAGGCACTGAAATCTACTGCAAGCCTATCCACTGGTATGGGCGAGTCGACCACACAGCTACCTTTGCGACTTTGACGCTGGCAGCGCAGCGTCGGGATGAGATTGCAATCGGATACCGACGGAAACGGCATGAGGCGGCCCTCGGTAACGAAGTATTGATCAACCCGCCCAAGAGTGCCGAGTTCGTCTTGAACGAGGGCGACGCGCTGATCGTGTTGGCTTCCCACGAGCGGTAGAGCTGCGCAAGCGTGCGGGCGCTTGTCTGCCGTCAGCCGCCAACGACAGCTGATCTACCGGTCGTTGTTGCGCCGCTCAGCGGGCTTTCTGATCGCCGCGGCGCCGAGTTGGGCGCCCTTCCCGACGCGTTCGGCAAAGGCAACAGAACCAGTTCGAGCTCGTTGCCATCTCTTGAGGATGGGTAGTCCGATCGGACCGATGAGCCAACACAGCACTGCTGCTTTTGCGGGGTCGACGCCGGCCCGGCGACCGGCGGACCAACCGATGGAACCCCAGGTCACCGCCCATGCAGCGCCCGCCACAGCCACGACGTTGAGCGCCCATGTCAGAGCGGTCATCGCTGTTGCTCCGTGGTATCAGTCTTCAGGTACGGGCCGGCCGAGTCACTGGACCTTCGACGACTAGCGAGCCTGCGGGAGGGAAGCGCCGCTGCGGATGCAAGCAGGCCGATCCCAATGAGGGACCACAACGGCCCGTTCCCCGCACCGGCGTCTCGAATCTCGTCGGCCGCCGTATGGGCCGCGTCCGCACCGAGCTCGGCCGGCAGGACTGAAACCAGTTGAGCCTCGATCCGGTCGGTAGGTAGGTGGCCGACAACAAAGCCGCTAACAAGCATCGTCCCAGCGGCTAGGAGTGCGATGAAGAACCCGCAGAAGCTGCCCAACAACCTGGGCCACGCTCCTCCTCGCCACATCAGCCAGGCGGCGGCGATCGCTATCCCCAAGGTCAGGGTGCCCAGGATCTGCCCCAGAACTGGGAGCTCGGCTCCGGTCAAGGAATAATTGCCGACGGTCAGCCAGGCATCGAGGCGCGACAGCACCACCAACAGCACGCCAGCAAGAACTGTCCAACCCCGCAAGCTGCCCATGCGCCCTCTGGCTACGCGGTCACGCAAGGTCGATATGGGGGGTAGGCCGGCACCGCTCATCAATGCCGCCCCGGCCGCGCCGGCAAAAAGGAGCTGGCCAGGACCCGGAAGTAGGCGCAACGGCTCCCCATCGAACAGCTCGAGAGCCGATCGGCCGATCGAAACCACTGAAAACAACTCGGCGACGATGTTGGTACCCAGCACTATTGACGCGGCCACCAGCGCTGCAATCGTGACCGTCCGGCTCTTGGCAATTGGAGGGCCGTCAGGCGAGGCAGCAGCAACTGGTGCTACCGCCGTTACACCGATCGCAGCTGCCGCTGCCATCGCTATCGCTGCTGCGACCGGAACCTCCCAGAGGTAGATGACGCCCGGGCTGGTCAGCACCGAAGGACCCAACCACGGAAGGGCCAGGCCGAACAACATCATTGTTCCGCTGCAGAACAATCGGGTGGTTCGCGCCGACCATGGCTTGCCGGCCCGTCGGGTCAAAGTCGGCAGCTCAGTAGATGGCACCTGCGCTGCATCCACCGGTTTTCGGTCTGAATGCATGGTCAGCGCAATCGTTCCTGCTGGATTTGCATGAACGCCGACAGTATCTCGTTCAGCCTACGTCTCGCATCTTCATGTTCAAGCGTGGGGGCCGGCCCCATCTTGGCCCTCGGAAGCGATAGGGGGCGGACCTGGCGGAGCGGGAGCACCCCGAAACGCGGCGCAGCGGCCGGCGAACGGCCTCTGGTTGTGATCAGGGTGCGCATGGTTTCTCGCGCACGGTAGCTCGACGGTGACGTTTTGCTACCAGCTCGAACCGAGCCCTACAGTTCAGGTGTGCCCAGCGACACCCGACATACTCGGATCATGCTCGGGGACAGGTGATGGTTGGTCGTGTGGTCAGGCATCGTGGATCCGTCAATTCGACAGCACCCCGAGACGTGAGCTCGTTTGGTACCGGGCGCCGAGAACAGAGTTCGTTCCGTTGAATCAGTTTGATTTCGGCGCCCAAGTCAGTGGGCCGCGTGCCAGCTCCCTGCTGCTCGCTGTAGCTGCTCTGCCCGTCTGTGTCTCGGCGGTCTTGTTGGTGCTCGGCGGGTCACTGCGCATCCACCAGATCGGCTTTGCGTTCGCCGTTGTCGGGCTGCTCGCTCTGCTGTTCTTCAAACAGCACATCGTGAGGATGTCCAGCGATCCCAACTTCGTGCGCTCCACGAGAACCAACCCCACCGTTGTCACACTGCTATCAGCGAGCCTGCTCCTTGCAGCGTTGCATACGTGGCCGATCGCCAGTGAGATAGCGACGCGGGCATGCAACTGAGGGCTTCCGCGACCGACGGGCGTATTCAAAGAGCGCTTCTCATCGCCGTAGCGGTGGTCTGCGTCATCTCGATGGGAAGTTCCGCAGCAGCGTCGGAGTCGCAGGTTCCGACTGAAGGTGGTGTTGCAACGCTTCAGGATTGCTTTGTTCAGAAGAAGCGATTGATGGCGGTTGTGCTGGTCGATGAATCGGCGAGCCTCAAGGGCTACGGGGTGCGCGCTGCAACCGACCCGGACAATGAGCGCGTTGGTGCGCTCGATTCGGTGTTGGACACGCTCTCCCAACTGGTGACAACCGGGGGAACGAGCTTGGACGTTGATGTCTTGGTTGCTGGCTTCGGTGAGGAATACCTTCCGGCGACGGATTGGGTCACGGTCAACGAGACGGATACTCCCGAACTAGCTGGTGTCGCTGAAGGCTTCAGGGACCGGAACAAGGCGATCGACACCGACTATGTCCTGGCGTTGCAAGGAGCTCAGGACGCATTGGATCAGCGCGCAGCCGCAACTTCTGCGGCCGGCGAGGCCTGCCGGCTGATGGTCATCCTCAGCGATGGTGAATATTCCTTGGGAACCCGCACCGACAGGAAGCCGTATGCGGAGTCGGTGTCGCTCACGTCGCTGAAAGGCCAAAGGGAGGCGGTGCAGATTGGCTTGAAGGAGCTTTGTCGTCCGGGTGGCCTGGCCGACCAACTGCGAAGCACCGAGACCGTCACGTTGGGAATGGGTCTTCAGCTCAAAAAGGACATTCATCCCGACGCCGAACTTGAGAATGTGGCTCCGGTTGACTTCTTCAACGCCTTGGCGATGGGGCAGGGCGGCGGGTTCAGCTGTGGCAACCCAGATTCCGGGAAGTTCGGCGCCGTCGTCACGGCAGACGACTTCGGCGAGATAGTGATCAAGATCTTCTGCATGATTCAGCACTGCGTGCTGTCAGACCCCCTGACCGTTGACCGGACGGTCGAGTCGATCGTGGTGCAGACAGTGCTGGCGACGCCCGATGGCAAGCTTGAAGTGACCGATCCTACGGGGCGGGTCGAAGCGGTTCCGCTCAGCAAGGAGACGTCCTTTAGCGTCCTGGGCGGACAAGCACGTGTGCGACCCCAATCCGCCAAGCTCGCCACCTTGACGATCGACTTCGATCAGGCCGGAGACGCGCAGGTCGGACAGTGGACGCTGGCAGCGGCGAAAGACAGCGGCGTCGGCCTAGTCGCGGCCGTCAACTCGAACCTCTCACTCGAGCTTCCTGATGGGCAGAGTGGACCATCGGCCAGCCCGGCCGGGTGACCGGCCAGTTCATCGTCGGTGATGGGCTGCCGATCACGTTGGCCGAAGTGGCCGGAACGGTCGACGTCGACGGGCGCGTCGTCGTGCCGGGACAGTCCTCCGAGATGTCGTCGACGAGCGCGGGCCCGAACGCCGATGGCACGGTCGAGCTCACGGTGCCAGCGGTTCCAGATCTGGAGCAAGCGGCGGTCACAGCCGAATTCACGGTGACTGGGGCGTTCCCGCCGGTTGGGACACCCCCGACGGAGGTTCTCCGCCCGGACGGCCGGGCCACTACTTCGGTGCTGCTTCGTAGCGAAGGCTTTCGAGTCCTCGATGTGCCCCCCGGCGGGCTACGGCTCTCCGGCGTGAGTGGCGGGAGTGACGGCGAACCGATTGCCCGTGGCACCCTCAAGGCGCTTGCGGGAAACGAGGGCGGCGAGATCTGTCTGAAGTCGGTCCAGATGAGCGAGGTGCCCGAAGATGCCGTTGTCGACGGCTTGGAGCCGTCGACATGCTCGGAGCTGACGGCGGGAAAGCCGGCGGAGGTCGATGTTGGCATCGTGGTCGACGATGTTCGGTCGGGTGAGTACGACGGCTTCCTCCAGATCGAACTTCGGTCGAGCTCTGAGGAGGGGGTTCGTCGGGTTCAAGTGCCGATCTCCTTCGCTGGGAGCGAGGCGACCTGCCAAGCCGTGGCGATTCTGATCCTGGTCGGCATCGTGATGGGCGTGATGCTCCTCGGCCTGTTGGTGTTGTACATCGTCGCTCGCCGAACCGGCAGGCTCTCCTCAGACCTGCAAACCACGGTGTTGTTTGCGGCGATCCCGCAAGAACTCCAACTGCATGGTTCGGTCGTTGAAGGCCTGGTATCACCGGTACCCGCGGACTTCTCGTCCTATGTGAAGGAGTCCTTGCGCAAGCGTGATGGCGTGTTGGCGGGCGAACGCGTGAACGTCGTAGCCAAACCGCGTTTGTTTGGGCTACCTCAAGCCCAGGTGCGCTCTGATCTGGGCGAGGTGGTGGGTAGCCACGACGGATTGGTCTCTCGACGTGGTCGCAGAACCTCGGGGTGTGTGCCGCTCGAACTCCTCGGTGGGTGGGCGCTGGTCGTCACTCACGCCGCGCCCGGCGAGGTCGAGGATGACCCGATCAAGGTCGACGGCCTGCTGATCGCCTTCGCTGCATCCGGACCGGGTTTGGAACAACCGGTCGAGAAGCTTGCCGCCCAGCTTCGCCACGGACTGACGACCTCCCGCATCAAAACTGCGGTGAGCCACTTGCCGCCGGATCAAGACACCCGCAGCGGAATCGCCGACCGCTTCAAAGCTGCGATCGATCGATCACACACGCGAGGTGGTGGCGACGACGAGCCGTCGCAAGATCTTGATTTAACGCCTCCGCCGGCGTAGCTCGTCACCCAACAGTTCGAATCCGCAAGCTCACAGGGAAAGGTGAAGAAATATGCCAAGAAAGGTATGGCTAATCGGCGTCGGGGGTTCGGGGGCGCGTACCCTCCGATATGCGAAGGCGACCCTGGAACGGCGCCTCGAATCTTTGAACTATCGCGGACACTTCCCGTCAGGGTGGAGCTTGCTCAACCTGGACCTCCCCCCCGCCACCGAGACCGACGAGGCGCTGAGCTCCGATCTCGTTCACCGGCGGGAGTACTTCGGCATTGCTCCGCAGGGCAAGCCATACCGCGACTATGACGCCAGCCTGATGCAGGCTCGTGGAAACCGCGAGTTTGCGACCTGGCGTCCCGACGTTTCGAGCGTTTGGCAAGCCCCGTGGCTCGGCGCTGGGCAGTTTCGGGCGGTCGGCCGGACCGTGTTGGTCGATGAGATGACGAGCGTCCGGCAAGCGTTCGATAACTCGGTCGAGAGCCTCACCAGCACCGACTCCAATAAGCAGTTCACCGATCTGTGCCAACTGATGGGCGGAGGTGGTGACGAGGAGGACCCGTTGGTGGTAGTGGTCGGGTCGGTCGCTGGCGGTTCGGGTTCAGGCATCTTCCTCGATGTCTCCGACCTCCTTCGCACCGCAATCGGGCATGCCTGGGCCACCACACACTCGTCGATCCTCTACCTTCCGAGCGTGTTCGACGCCTTACCCCCCGCTGCTCGTAGTGGGGTGGAACACAACAGCTACTGGGCGATCAGCGAGCTGTTGAACGCGGCATGGGATACTTCGCCCAGCCTGCCGCATCATAAGGGCGCCGGCATCGCGGTCGATGGGTTGGATCGACGGGGTGCCAGCTACAACTTTCTGATCGGACGTGGCAACAGCAACCTGACGCTGACCGAGCCCAACGCTGTGTTCGCTGCGGTCGGTGAGTTGCTGGCCCAGCTGGCGCTCGACGACAGCTTTGCGACCAACTACAACAGCCACATCACCGGCAACTTTGGGGCATCGTCGGCCAGGCTCCGACCCCTGATGCTCAGGGAGCCGGTGCCGACGGCGTCGTTCGGGTTCTGCCGGTTTGGGCTCGGACGCGAGCGGTTCGAGGAGTTTGCCTCCGATCGCCTGTGCCGGTCGGCGATCAACCACGTCGTGCTGGCACACAAGGGTCAGGCCCGCCAGGTGCTCGGCGAAGTGGACACTACAGCGAGCGTCGACCGAACCCGGGAGGAGGACGTCCAGCACGTCGTCGAGGCCAACCAGGGGCAGCTGATCCGGCAGTTCATCACCGATCTGGGGCTGAATGAGCGGGGTGAAGAGAGCAATGACATGTTGGAGGCGGTGTGCCCGACCGATGAGTTTGAAGGTCATGCGTTAGCGTTCCGACAGGAGGTCCTCGCCAACAGCGGAGTCGACGGTGCTGAGATGCTCTCGCCGGCTGCGTGGGTGAAGCGTGTCGCTCGGCTGAGCGACACCCGGGAGGGGGACTTCCTAGCCCAGATGAGCCTCTTGTTCGACGCCAACGCACGGCGTTTCTCGGAGCAGTTCCCGGCAACGTTTAGCGAGGTGGTGAGCAACTACGTGCGACGGCGCGGCGGGTGGGTGGTTCTTGAATTACTGAAGCGGCTCGACGAGGAGCTCACGTATGTGTTGACCCACGAGCTGCCGAGCGAACGGCAGGTCCGCCTCGACCAGTCGGCGGGTGCTGCCGGGTCTGCTCAACAGGGACTCGAAGAAGGTGGCAAGCGGTTCCGTGGCGGCAGCCAGGTGCGTGGCGACCATTCGGCCCTGCAGGATCGGTATAGTTACATCTTCGACTTCGGGATCCGCGGGAAGCTTGGCGCGGCGCGGCATGAGACCGCAGTTTCGGTGTTGTCGGATCTGGTGACCAATGTCCTGCGACCGTTCCGGTCGCTCTTCACCAACGAGATGGCCCGTCTGACCGAATACCGCGAGTCGGCGGACTTTCGCGACCTGTCGTCGGGGCCGGTGGCGGACCGGCTTCGCCCGAACCCAACCGACGTGTTGCTGGTTGACGTCGACGAGTATCCGGAAGTTCTCGACGAGCTCCTGCGTGCCACCATCGGAAACACCGCCGATCCGGTGTCTGACGCGTCGAGCCGCATGCTGGACGACGCCGAAATGCCCGAAGCGACAGCGAGGGGCGCTCGGAAGGAAGACTCTCAGCTGCTGGCACTCGGTGAGTGGCAATGGCAGCGAGGTCGCTCCGCCGAGACGCCACTCCAACACGTCCGCCTGTCCGTGCGCGACCTACGACGTCGGTCTAAGGAATGGATGCGAAAGGACCCAACCAGCGGGTTGGGCCAATATCTGTCCGCCGACCTTGCCGGGTTCCTGGAGACAGCCGATGACGACCAGATCGATCACTTCGGCAATCGTCTGAAGTACGCGATCCTGCTTTCGAGCCCGTTGGCTGAGACCGACCCGAGTTCGCTCGGTCGGCTGTACGAAGAACGACCCGGTGAGAGCGGAATGACCATGACCCCGCTGCCGATCCCGCAGGGCACCCGAGGGCGACAGAAGGCCGAGGAGGTGTTGATCAGCACCGGGGTGCCGCCAGCCAACGTCGGACAGTACTTTGCCAAGGGCGCGGTGGCAGAGTTGGCGGAGGATCGAATCCGGTCGGTGTCCATCTTCACATCGTCGGCCCCGGTGCACCCAGCGGTCATGCCCGGGTTCAGGTCGGGGGTGTATCAGGAGTGGCTCCGCTCCGGGGACCGGGACAATCCGTTCGATTTTGCACGACGCGCTCGTTCCCGTACCGAGACGATCCCCATCTCCCGTCGTGGAATCGTGCAGATGGCCCGAGGTTGGCAGTGGGCCCGATTTGCTGGACTAGTTCGCGAGATCCCGTCCAGCGACGGGGCCGAGCTACTCGACGGCGACCGCTGGCGGACCCTCCCCGTTCGCGGCCCCGAGGGGGCTGCGCACGATAGCCGTGAGTACTTCCACGTCGCCATGGAAGCCTTTGGCATGGAACTGCTGCGCCACGCAGAAACCGGGCAAGCAGAAGACTCGCTCCGAGCCTTCGATGTTCTCTATGAGATGGGCGACATCGATGGTGCGTGCCAGAAGTGGATCGCCAACGGTACGTTGCCGTCCGGGGGACTCGGCGTTGTCGGTGCCGGTGAGGCTGACTCTGACGGTGAGCGTCGGGACCAGTTTAAGAAGTGGATCGATGCGCAGCTCGGCGAGGAGATGGCCGAGATCTCGCTAAGCGAAGGCGAAGGCTACGTCGCCCGTAGGGCCGACTTCGCTCCATTGCTGGCGGAGGCTGCAAGAACCTGGGCAAATGCCTCGTTCTCGACGAGGGAACGGGGGATTCGCTTGTGATGGGCACGGTCGTTGTCATCGCTGGAAACGGCCAGGTTGCGCGCTGGGTTCACGAGGAACTCTCCCAGTTGGTAGCCGGGCATCTGGCACGTCCGTTCTACTGGATATGGGGCGACGACCTTGATGAGGAGTCGCCGCCGTGCCAGCGGATTGACGACGGGCTGGACATTCGTTCGCTGGACGAACACCTGGCGCTCCGTGAACGCGGAGAACAGGTCTGGTTTGTCCGGCTGCTCGTCCCCGGCGACGATGCCGTTGACGGAGAGGACCCACGGCTCGAGCGTCTGGAGCACCGGCTGCGCGTCATCGGCAAGGGACAATCGCCTGAGCTCGTGACGCTCCACATCCCTACGGAGGACCCCGAGTCGCCGACCCTGACGCAGTTGTCCTGTCGGCAGGGTTGGCGAAACGTGCTCGTGTCGCCAGAGGACCACTCACCCTCCGGGGTGGTGACGATCGAGGTGGGAGACCGGTACGTCGCGCATGCCGCCGCTTCGGTCCTCAGCGTTTGCGGGCTGTGGGTAGCGCAGGGGGAGGTGCCCATACCGGTTGGTGAACACGACGGAACCGAATCTCAGCTGCTGGTGGCCCGTTCATTCAGCCGGACCTTGATGGTTGACCGTATCGCTGAGCGGGCTGTGCGGGGCGCCCTACATGACGGCGCGCCGGATGATTTGGTGGTCCTCCGAGATGGGCTGCAGGTTGCGACGGCTCAGGATGCGACGGTCGCCACATGGAGCGAGAGCATCGTCGATGCTTGGATTTCCGATCCTCTGCGTGAGCACCCTTTCCGCTTTGCCGACCCCAAGCCGCCGCCTCCTCCACGACCCGAGTGGAGCGGGCTAATGGGAACGCTTCGCATGATTTTGAAGTTTCTCCGTCGCGACCTGCCACGCGAAGTAGAGAAGAGCGTTGAAAACAACGTTGCTCGAGCCAAAGATCGGCTCGCTCACAAGGCCGACCGCGTCATCTTTGGTGAGGACGCCAGGTACAGACTGACCCTAAGTAGGGACAGGTTTCACGAGATCGAAGTCGGGGACGACCACGGGTTGGGTTCGATGCCAACGCTCCGGGACACCTTCGTCACCTGGTTCGAGGGATACAGCGATGTGCAAGGCCCCGGCGACTGTGAACAGGACTGGTCGGACTTCCGGTCAATTGCGTTTGGTCTCCTCGATAGCGGACAACTTCCCGGGGTTGCTGCCGGCGCGGCGCCATCCAGGCGGCCGTTGGCCAGAACGCCCGACGTAGTGATGGGGCCAGATATCGGGCCTCATCTCCTCAACGAAGAGCTTCGCTCCACCCTGATGCCTCCTGACGAGCTGTTGCGGCCAGGTGATGCTGCTGGACTCGCCGACGTGGTCGACCTCGTTGCGGCCTACCTCCGTTTCCTGATGATCGGCATGCCCCAAGCGGGGGAGGCAGCAACCTCCGGGCGAGCAGCAACCTCAGGGGGAATCAAGGGGAAACTGGCGCCATTGCTCGTGATTTGCGGCCTCCTGACCGCCGGGGCGGGGGTGTGGGCATGGTTTGGGTGGGAAGCGACTGAATCACAACGGGCGCCAGCGGCGGCCGGGGCGGCAATCGCCTCGCTGGTTCTGTTTGGTCTCGCTCGTTGGGCCCACAGCCGCGCCGCCGCGCCCGCGGTTGCTTCGGCAGCAGAACTCCGGCTTGAGGCAGCTCGAGCCCTTCCGGCTGGCACCGAACTGCCGGACGACCCTGAGGAACGCGACCGCCTGATCAAGCTGACGACCCAGCAGCTGGATCGCTTGCGGACTGTTCAGAGCCAGCTCGGGTCGTCGTTTGTGGGACAGGTGTCGAAACGGATCCTTTCCGAGATCGACCTCGCACAGCAGCGGTCGACGTCGTTCTTTAAAGCGATGTCGGATGGAGGCCCAGCGGCCCCTGGCGACGACCCATCCAAGCACCGTCGACGGGGCGTCTTACGACGGATTTGGCGGCCGGTGGCGGCGCTCGTTGTAGCGGTCGTCGGCATCATGGCGCTGGTGTTGCTCCCGCTGGCTGGTGCCGTGCTGGTCGCGCTGGTGACCGTCTACGTCATCGGCTGTTTGATTTCGCTGACGGCTTGGGCAGCACGTTGGATCCGACGCCGCTGGGAACGGAGCGTCCGGCTCCCGAAGGGGGAGTCGGAGCGGAGCTTCGCGTCGCGGGCTATCTACCTGTCGGTCGCCGAACTCGTTCGGCTGTACCATGTCTATGAGATCTTTGTGGAATGGTCAGGAGGGCTGAGGGCCTTCGTCGCTCAACCGCTCGGTGGACCATTCGAATCGGAGCCTGCCGCCGGAGCGGTTTCCTTGCAGGAGTTGCATTCCCATCAGGTCGCAATCGGTGCGGTGGGCGAACCCAGAATTCGGCGGCTGACTGCGGGGCTTCGTCAACAGAAGTTCGTCCCGGGTTGGTTGAGGGCTGCTTTCGACGACTTGCTGGACGCGTCGATGGACAGGTTCGCTGATCAGAAGAGCATCGTCCGTGAGCGTGCCAACCCCGACGCCGATGACAGCCCGCCGGACATGACCGACACCGCTCGCACCGCACTCTTGCAGGACGCTCAGAATGCTGCTCGACGCAGTGAGGTGAGGGTGAAGTGGGCGGGTGAAGGATTCAGATGGCTAGCGGAGCAACCACCCGATGAGCTGATCGATGGTCTGGTCAACCTCAGGGCGCCAGCGGCTACAGACGCCTCTGCGGGCGTGCGCTTCCTCGCTGAAGCCTACGAACAGAATGAGGTGCCGTTCATCCGGACGAACTTGGCGGGCTTCCACCGAGAACAGGTGGCGGTGACGACGGCCGCACGCATTGGCCCTCAGTCAATAGTCGCAGCCGGCTTGGCCGAGCACGAAGGGGTTGCAGTCCGTGTCGCTCGGAGGGAAGAACAACGGTTGATGCTCCAGACGGTCGCCATCGAGTTTGGAAGTATCGACCGAGAGCGAAGCGCCCTTCTCTCAGCTGACGCCGCACGCGAGGTGGATCCAACACGCTTTAGGCCGTCGGCAGAGCGGCGAAACACTCCGGTTCCTCGCGTCAGCGATGATGTCATGGATTCGCTCCGTCAACGAGTGATCGAGCCGATCGACACCTTTCCAGTCGGGACCTTCGTCAACCCCTCGGGCGCGATCATCCCGCCGAGCCCTGACGGACCGTACGACTTTATGATCCAGGTCGATGGTCAGCCACACCGATTCGACCTAGGTGAGCCGATCCCCTTCAAGGTTCGGGAGACCGGCGGGCCTGCCGATGGACTGAAGTTGGTGCGCGAGTGTCTCCAGCGCATCGCGGACGCCACGGGCTTTCGCTTCAAGTACGCAGGAATGGACGATCGTTTTCCGGGGTTCGACCAGCATCTGAGGGGTCTCTGGATCGGATGGATTTTCCCCGAGGAGGACGACAGCGGGCGCATGGTGGAGGGCAAGGTCATTGGACTCGGCGGCCCGCGGAGCACCGGTGCCGTTCTGTCTGGCGGGGTGGCAACCGTCCGTGCCTTCCTCGACTACGACGAAGGCTTCGGGCCTCAAGGCGTTGGAAATGTGCTGCTTCACGAGCTCGGGCACGCGATGAATCTCGGCCACGTGCAGGATGCTCGACAGATCATGTTCCCGTTTTCAGGCCCGGATATCTCTGGGTTCGGCGGCGGGGACCTCTACGGATTGTGGGTGCTGGGGTCCGGTCGCCATGCTTCGTGAACGGGCTGAAACACTAGGATGGCGTCACTGCGGGCCTCTCGTAGTCGGAGCTTGGGGGGCCATCGGGCCCTGCTGTGACGGAAAGAAGGTGCTGGCAACGAGGCCAGCTACGGCACCAAGGGCTGCGGCCCATGCTGGCGAGAATCCCTTGAAGAGTGCTGTGATGAGTTGCTGGCTCGTGGCGGCGCCGACTCCAGCGGCACCTCCGGGTGCAATCCCCCAACGGAGCGCTTGATGAACCCTTGACCATGCACGCATGTGGGCGGGTTGGCCGATCGGGTGAGGTGTGTCCTCGGTGTCATCGTCGGAGGCTTTGGCATCCATCAGTGCCTCGACTACGTCTGTCAGCGCATCGACTGTTGCCTCAACCTCGGACGCTGAGTCATCTGCGGTGGCGGAGTCGAGTTGGCCCGCATATTCCAAGGCTTGTCGGGCGGCCGCTGTTGCAGCGTCGTTGGCTCCGGAGCGCGGTGGCAATTGTCCACCGACCAGGCGGAACAGTTGTGCGGTATGGCCTGCGATCACCCCTGGTGACCGCTCGCCTGGGTTTCGCCACATCTCAGAGTCGAGCCCGTTCAGGGAGTGTTCGACGCTCAGCGCCTCGAACTCCGAGAACTCATCATTATGCAGGCGTTGCCGAACGTCGGTCAAAAAGGGTTCTAGGTCTCTCCCCAGTGCAGCGAGATCGTCGAGATCGAGCCGGTCTACCCGTATCGGTCGCAACTCTGCAACGGAGGGAAGGGCCTCACGTTCGAAATTCTGGCCCGGGGGGGCCGTGGCGGAAGGTGCTGCTGGTGGCCGAAATCCCAGGGGCCATTCTGTCGACGAGTCCCAGGTGACACCTCGTAATCGAGCCCGAGCCAGGTAGGCGCCCAACAGGTTGGTGCCCAACAGGTTGGTGCGGTCCAAGTTGGCGCCGGCTGCGTTGACCTCGCGCAGGTTGGCCCCAGACAGATTGGCCCCGGGCAGGTTCGCGCTATTCAGCGTCGCTCCTTGGAGGTTGGCGCCGTGGAGGTTTGCCCCGGACAGCTTCGCGCCGGTCAGGTGGGCCTTGTAGAGATTCGCGCTCCCAAGGTCTGCCCGGCTCAGGTTCGCTCCGCTGAGGGTTGATCCGCCCAGATACGCTCCGGCCAGCGACCCGCCGACTAGATGGGCTTCCGACAAGTTTGCGACGCCTAAGTTGGCCCCGCGCAGACTCGCTCCTTGCAGATCTGCTCCCCGCAGATCTGCCCCGTGAAGGTCTGCCCCGTGAAGGTCTGCGTCACGCAAGTTCATATCGCGAAGGTTCGCGCCAGCCAATTTCGAAGTGGATAGGTCGGGCTTGGAGACCCCCACACGGAGGTCATTCCAATCCGCTGGGCCGTCAAGCAACGCTTTGATGTGTGCCGGTATAGCCATGGTCCAAGTTAACCGAAGGGCTGAATTCGGGTGGCGCCGACGGCTGGCACGATCGGCGACGAATCCGTCGGCAGCGAAGCCCTGGGCAGCGAAGCCAGTGGTGCTGTCGAAGAGCTGCCTGCGCGTGCCGTTGGCGCACCCGTAAAGCGAACACGACGGAGAAGAAGTGGCAGGTCTCGAATGGCACGACGGTCGAACTCCCGTAGCTCCGCGTCGAGTGATTCGTACGCTTTCATCTCTGGATGGATCCGAGGTGAGTGGTCGCTGCGGCTTTCACCGTGCACATATCCCTGGCTCTGCCTCACGGCCATCCACCGTGCATGCTTGGCGGCCGCCCTGACGCGACCACCTACAGATGCTTAGAATGGTCGCCGACCGATCTGAGCAGCGCCACGCCTTGCCGGGCGTTCCGTCGTTTCGAAAGAGCAGGAGGCGACAGATGACGACCCGAGGGCGTCCCCGGTCTCGGGGAAGACGTGTACCTCGGCCGCAGCGCCGGAGGGTTTCCGGTTTGTAGGCCAGCCTGTCGAGGGGGATCGTTCGTCTGTTGGGGTCGGCCGGTCAGCGAGCGACGAAGTACTTGGACTGGGGGTGGTGGCAGATGATCGCCGACGTGGTCTGCTCGGGGTGGTACTGCCAGCCGGTGTCCTCGTTGCACTCGATGCCGATCGCCTCGGCGCCGAGGAGCTCGCCGAGGATGGCGTTGGCCTCCAGGTCGGGGCAGGCGGGGTAGCCGAAGCTGTAGCGGCCTCCCCGGTACTTCTGGCGGAACAGGCCGGTGAGGGCGGTCCTGTCGGGGGTCTGGCCGGCCCAGTGCGGATCCTCGTCGGCGAAGCCCCACTCCTCGCGGATGCGGCGGTGCCAGCGCTCGGCCAGCGACTCGGCCATCTCGACGCCGAGGCCATGGAGGAACAGGTACTCGGTGTACTTGTCGGCGGCGAACAGCTCGGCCGTGCGCTCTGACACCTTGGAGCCCATCGTGGCGATCTGGGCGGCCACGTAGTCGGGCTCGCCGGACTCGACCGAGCGGAAGAAGTCGGCGATGCACAGGTACGGCGACTTGGTCTGGCGGGGCAGCGGGAAGCGGGCACGCTCGACGTTGCGGTTCTCGTCGGTCCAGATCACCAGGTCGTCGCCGTCGCCGTTGGCCGGGAAGAATCCGTAGGCGACCGTGGGGATGAGCAGGTCCTGTTCGCGGGCGTCGGCCAGCTCGGAGCGGAAGCGGTTGCGCACCCGCTCCTTGAACGCGGCGTCGTCCTCGTCGCCCTCGGGGCGGAACTGCCACTGGTTGCGGTACAGGGCGGTCTCGTTGACCCAGCCGGCGATGTCGTCGATCGGGATTCCCTTCACCACTCGGGTACCGAGGAACGGCGGGACGAACACGTGGTTGTCGGTCGCCACCTCGGGGGAGCGGGCGGGCAGGTCGGTGGGCGCATCGGGGCCTTCGCCGGCCCTTGCGGCCAGGCGGGCCGACAGCCCGGGGATCTCACGGCCTGACGGCTCGATGCCCCACCCCTTGTCCTCGTCGGTCTCGCCCTCGGCCTTGATCTTCATGAGGCGGTCCATCGTGTGCAGGCCCTCGAAGGCGTCCTTGCCGTAGAACAGCCTGCCGGGATGGTTCTCGCGCAGGTCACGCTCCACGTAGGCCCGGGTGAGGGCGGCGCCGCCGAGCATCACCGGGATGCGCTCCAGGTTGCGGCTGGCCAGCTCGAGCAGGTTGTCGCGCATGATCAGCGTGGACTTCACGAGCAGGCCGGACATGCCGATCGCGTCGGCCTTGGTTTCCAGCGCCTTCTCGATCATCTCGGTGATCGGCACCTTGATGCCCATGTTGTGCACGGTGTAGCCGTTGTTGGTGAGGATGATGTCGACCAGGTTCTTGCCGATGTCGTGCACGTCGCCCTTGACGGTGCCCAGCACGATCGACCCCTTGCCGGTGTCGTTCTCGTCCTTCTCCATGTGCGGCTCGAGGTGGGCGACCGAGGCCTTCATCGTCTCGGCCGACTGCAGCACGAACGGCAGCTGCATCTCGCCGGCACCGAAGCGCTCGCCGACGATCTTCATGCCGGCCAGCAGGATGTCGTTGATGATGGCCAGCGGTGCGATGCCCTGGGCCATCGCCTTGTCGAGGTCCTCGGTGAGGCCCTCCTTGTCGCCGTCGATGATGCGGTGGCTGAGGATGTCCTCCAGCGTCCAGTCGGTGCGGTCCTCCACGACGGCCTCGGCGGCGCTGACGTCGCTGAAGATCTCGAGCAGCTTCACCAGCGGGTCGTAGTCCTTGTCGCCGTCCGACAGCGTGCCTTCGGCGCCCCGACGGTCGTAGATGAGGTCGAGCGCCACCTCCTTCTGCTCCTCGGGGATTTTGGCCAGCGGCATGATGCGGGCTGCGTGAACGATCGCCGAGTCCAGTCCGGCCTTGACGCACTCGCTGAGAAACACCGAGTTGAGCACGTGACGGGCGGCGGGGTTGAGGCCGAAGCTGGCGTTGGAAACGCCGAGGGCCGTGTGCACGCCCGGCAGCTCGGCCTTGATGCGGGTGATCGCATCCATCGTGGCCATCGCGTCGCCGCGCAGGTCGTCGTCGCCGGTCGACAGCGGGAAGGTGAGGGCATCGAAGATCAGGTCGGACGACTCCAGCCCGTAGCGGTTGATCGCCAGGTCGTGGATGCGGTGAGCGATCTGCACTTTCCATTCGACGTCGCGGGCCTGGCCCTTCTCGTCGATCAAGAGGCAGATGACCGCCGCGCCGTACTGACCGGCCAGCTTCATCACCCGGTCGAGGCGGCTGCCCTCGGCCTCGCCGTCCTCCAGGTTGGCCGAGTTGAGGATGGCCCGACCGCCCATCCAGCGCAGGCCGGCCTCCATCACCTCGGGCTCGGTCGAGTCCAACACCAGCGGTGCGGTCGACTGGGTGGCGAAGCGGCTGGCGATCTCCTCCATGTCGGCGACGCCGTCGCGGCCGACGTAGTCGACGCACACGTCGAGGACGTGGGCACCCTCCTTCACCTGGTCCTTGGCCATCTTGACGCAGGTGTCGTAGTCGCCCTCGAGCAGCGCCTCGCGGAACCGCTTGGAGCCGTTGGCGTTGGTGCGCTCGCCGATGATCATGAAGCTGGCGTCCTGCTCGAAGGGCACCAGGCTGTAGATCGAGGTGGCGCCGTGCTCGAACTCGCCCTCTTTCCAGTCGACTTTGCGGCCGCCGACCGCCTCGGCAAGACCGCGGATGTACTCGGGCGTGGTGCCGCAGCAGCCGCCGACGACGCTGACGCCCAGCTCCTCGACGAAGCGGGTCTGGTGCTCGACGAACTGCTCGGCGGTGAGGTCGTAGTGCATCTTGCCGTCGACGACCGAGGGCAACCCGGCGTTGGGCATGACGACGATGGGCACCCGGCTGGTCTGGGCCAGGTGGCGCACGTGCTCGGCCATCTCCACCGGGCCGGTAGCGCAGTTGATGCCGATGACGTCGGGACCCATCGCATCGAGCGCAACCAGCGCCGCAGAGATCTCGGTGCCGGGCAGCATGCGCCCGGTGAGCTCGATGGTCACCTGCACCTGGATCGGGACCTCACGACCCACCTCGGCCATGGCGTCCCGGCAGGCGGTCATCGCCGCCTTGGCCCCCAGCAGATCGAACTGGGTCTCGATGACGTACAGGTCGATGCCGCCCTCGATGAGGCCCAGGGCGGACTGGTAGTAGCTGGCCCGCAGGTCCTCGTAGGAGATGTTGCCCAGGGTGGCGAACTGGGTGCCGGGGCCCATCGATCCGCCCACCCAGCGGGGACGCTCGTCGGTCGAGAACTCATCGGCTGCGGCACGAGCCAGCTGCGCCGCCTTCAGCGACAGCTCGTGGGCCCGGTCGGCGATGTCGTACTCGCGCAACGGCACGCCGAAGGCACCGAAGCTGTTGGTCTCGATGGCGTCCGCCCCGGCTTCCAGGTACTCCCGGTGCATCTGGGTGATCAACTCGGGACGGGTGTCGCAGAGGATCTCGTTGCAGCCCTCCAGCGCATCGCCCCCGAAGTCGTCGGGCCCCAGATCGTGCCCCTGCAACCAGGTCCCCGAGGCGCCGTCGAACACGACGACCCGCTCGCGGATGGCCGAAAGGTAAGAGCTGTCAGTCATAAGAAGCGCAAGGTTACTGCCTCGGGGCAAATTACCGCGAAGCCGATCGGTTTTATCCGGCCATCGCCTGGGGCGCTGCGGAGGGGTCAGCCTTCCGACGTCAGGCCAACGTGTTACGTCGGCTGCGCACCGGTGAAGCTCGCCTCGGAGATAACCGTGTCATCGTCGGCGCCCGGCGGACGGGTGGTCTCCAGAATGGTCATCCGAACACTGGAAGTGACGGCATCTACCGACATGAACTGCATCTCCGGACGTTGCTCGATTCTGTGCCGGTCGAGGTCCACCAAGCGTGAAAAACGGACCCCAAACGCGGAGGCGGGCGCGGGGTGGTGGGGGGGGGGGGGGCCCCCGGGGGGGGGGGGGGGGGGGGGGGGGGGGGGGGGGGTGGGGGGGGGGGCGGGGGGGGGGGGGGGGGGCGGGCGGGGGGGGGTGGGGGGGGGGGGGGGGGGGGGGGGGGTGGGGCGGGGGGGGGGGGGGGGGGGGGGGGGGGGGGGGGGGGGGAGGGGGGGGGGGGGGGGGGGGGGGGGGGGGGGGGGGGGGGGGGGGGGGGGGGGCGGGGGGGGGGGCGGGGGGGGGGGGGGGGGGGGGGGGGGGGGGGGGGGGGGGCGGGGGGGGGGGGGGGGGGGGGCCGGGGGGGGGGGGGGGGGGGGGGGGGGGGGGGGGGGGGGGGGGGGGGGGGGGGGGGGGGGGGGGGGGGGGGGGGGGGGCCCGGGGGCCCCCCGGGGGGGAGGGGGGGGGGGGGGGGGGGGGGGGGGGGGGGGGGGGGGGGGGGGGGGGGGGGGGGGGGGGGGGGGGGGGGGGGGGGGGGGGGGGGGGGGGGGGGGGGGGGGGGGGGGGGGGGGGGGCCCCCCCCGCGGGGGCGGGGGGGGGGGGGGGGCGGGGGGGGGGCGGGGGGGGGGGGGGGGGGGGGGGGGGGGGGGGGGGGGGGCGGGGGGCGGGGGGGGGGGGGTGGGGGGGGGGGGGGGGGGGGGGGGGGGGGGGGGGGGGGGGGGGGGGGGGGGGGGGGGGGGGGGGGGGGGGGACCGCCTACGGCGACGTGGACGAGGCGCAGGCCCAGATCGGCGTCGCCCGAGCCCAAGCGGCGGAGACTCAACAGGTGCCCGGTGGTCACGGGCTGCTCGACGAGATCCTCGTCTCGGTCGGTCGCGACCTGTGGGTGTTGATGGCCGAGCTGGCGACTGCCCCCGAGAACCACCACAAGCTGGAGGACGGCGGCACCCGGGTGACGGCCGCCATGGTTGAGCGTCTGGAGCAGCTGATCGACCACACGTCCGCCCTGTTCGAACCGCCGAGCGAGTTCGTCGTCCCCGGCGAGTCGGTGGTGGCTGCCCAACTGGACGTCGCCCGGACCGTCATCCGGCGCGCCGAGCGATCGGCCCTGGGAATCGAGGGTGTGGGTGCCCAGGCGATCGCCTACCTCAACCGGTTGTCCGACCTGCTCTGGACGCTGGCCCGCTGGGTGGAGGGCGATTCGCTGACCACCCGTTCGGTGCCGAGCGACGCTCCCGACCCGACCGAAACCCGGGATTTGGGCGACGACCCCGATCCGACCGACGAGAACCCAGGAGCCTCCACCGATGGCTGATGTGCCCCAGATCAAGGTCAGCGCCAAGCCGCCGATCCGCACCGATGCGCTGGTGATGCTGGTCGACAACGGACGCACCGAGACCGACGGGATCGACTGGGGCTACCTCGAACGGGTGGGCTTCGAGGCCAAGGTGGGGTCGCACGTCATGGTGCCCGGCGACGGCGACCTGGTGCGGATCCTGGTCGGCATGGGCGACCGGGCCGAGGTCACGCCCGACACCTTCCGGCGAGCTGGCGCGGTGGCGGCCAAGGCCGGCGCCAAGTTCAAGCGCATCAACGTCGACTTTCCCGACGCCTCCTCCGAGCTGCTCGACCCCCGGGCGATGGGCCAGGCGCTCGCCGAGGGGCTCGTGTCGGGCGCCTACAGCTACGACGAGTACAAGACCTCCGAGGTGAAGCTGCGCGACATCGTCATCGTGTCGAAGCTGGGTCGGGAGCTGTCGTCGGGCGTGCAGCGGGGCCGCGTGGTGGGGGAGGCCGTCGCCTTCGCCCGCGACCTGGTCAACGAGCCGGGCGGGTCGGCGACCCCGGCCGCGCTGGCCAAGACGGTGGCCGAACGGGCGATGGCCGCCGGGCTCGGCGTGAAGCTGATGGACGAGAAGGCGATCGCCAAGGCCGGCATGGGCGGGCTGATCGCCGTCAACAAGGGATCCACTCAGCCGCCGAGGTTCATCCAGCTGACCTATCAGCCCAGCGGCACCTCGAAGAGCGCCGATGGGGCGGGGGCGCACCTGGCGCTGGTCGGCAAGGGCATCACGTTCGACTCCGGCGGCCTGTCGCTCAAGACCGGTGACGGCATGATGACGATGAAGATGGACAAGGGCGGTGGGGCCTCGGTGCTCGCCGCCATGTGCGCCCTTCCCGCGCTGAAGGTCCGCCAGCGGGTGACGGCCTTCGTGCCGCTAACCGACAACATGCCCGGCCCGGACGCACAACGCCCTGGCGACGTGTTTCGAGCACACAACGGCAAGACGGTCGAGGTGCTCAACACCGACGCAGAGGGTCGCCTGGTGCTGGCCGACGCCCTGTCGGTGGCCGCCGACGCCAAGCCGGACGCCATCATCGACCTGGCCACGCTGACCGGCGCCGTCATGGTGGCGCTGGGCAAGCGAATCGCCGGGCTGATGGGCAACAACGACGACTTCACCGGCCAGGTCTCCGATGCCGCCAAGTGGGCCGGTGAGTCGGTGTGGACCCTGCCGCTGCCCGACGAGTACCGCTCCGCACTGGACAGCCCGGTCGCCGACCTGAAGAACATCGGCGGGGATCGCTACGGCGGTGCTCTCACCGCAGGGTTGTTCCTGTCCGAGTTCGTGCCCGAGGGTCTTCCCTGGGCCCACCTCGACATCGCCGGCACGGCGTGGTCGGACGAGGACACCGCAGAGACGTGCAAGGGCGCCACCGGCTTCGGCGTCCGCACCCTGCTGCGCCTGGTCGAGCGCTTCGCCGCCCCCGAGGCCTGAGCCGGGCGTCCAGCCCGCCCGCCGCCCTCCGAAGTGGGGAGCCCGGAGCGCGCTCTGGCGGTCGTTCGGGCTCCCGAGTTGCGAGAAGTGGGTAGGTGGTCGGCAACTGGGGAGTGCACACTGCGGTCTGGCGGTCGTTTGGGCTCCCGAGTTGCCAGTAGTGGGTAGGTGGTCGGCAACTGGGGAGTGCGGAGCGCGGTCTGGCGGTCGTTTGGGCTCCCGAGTTGCCAGTGGTGCGGGAGTGGTGGGCGGGTGGGAGGCGGGGTGTCGCCCTAGAAGTAGTCCTGGCTGTTGGGTGCCGGGTGCGATGCGAAGGCGGCGTCGAGGATGGACAGCACGTCGGGGTTGGTGACGTGCGCCCTTCCGGCGGCGGCGAGGGTGCGCCACGGGGTGGTGCCCAGGATGGCCATGCCCAGGGTGGCCCGGTCACAGGTGAGGTCGGGCACGTGTGGCCCGCCTGGCTGGGTTGAGGCGATCGACTCGCTCGACGCCGTCGGTCCCGGTGCGCTCGGCGGCGCCGCTTCGCGGGACCGACCGGCCGAGGGTGTGCCCGGCGCGTCCGACGACGATTGGTCGAGCACGATGACCTCCGCCGGCTCCCCGGGTCGTGACCGCAGCCGGACGGTGACGGTCGGAGCCGACCAGCCGGACGCGCTTCCCACGATACGGAGGGTGAGGTCGATCGGCGCCTCGTAGGTGCGAGCTGCCAGCAGCGCCGCCGGATCGAGCGGGCCCAGCCACAGCTGATCGCGCATGCCGGCGACATGGCAGTTGCGGGGATCGGTCGTTGCCGCCGGTATGGGCGAATCCGCCGGTGCCGTGTCCCAACGCACCGAGCTCGACAGATCGATCTCGGCGCAGTGACGAAACAACGCCAGCTCGACCCGAGGGTCGAGGGTGTGCAGCTCACGGACGGCGATGGTGCGTTCGCCCCCTTCTCCGTCGAGACGCCAGAGCGCGTAGCCGTCGACCGAACCGTCGGCGTCACGGTGCAGCGATACGAACTGCGGTCCGCCGCCCCCAAACGAGCGTCGCTCGCCCAACACCACATGGTCCCACCACAGCTCCGGTCGCGACAGTGTGCCCGGCCGCTGCCCCTCGACGCGCCGTCGAAAAGCCACGATCTCGGCGCGGAATACCGACGCCTCGTCCAGGTCGATGCGTCCCAGCGGAACATGGTCGAGCCCGTGCCGACCCGTTGGCGCCACAAGCTGATGCTGCGAGGCGGCGACGCCGAAGCCGAAGCGACCGTAGATCGTGCCCTCCGAAGCGGTGAGCACGGCTGCAGCGATGCCCCCGGCGGTCATGGCGCCCAGTTGGGCGCCCATCAGCGCGGTCAGCACCCCTCGGCGCCGGTGTGACGCCCGGGTGGTCACCGCGATGACTGCGCCGACCGGCGTGGTGGTGCCCCCGGGCAGCGTGAGCTGCCACGTCAGGTCGGCGCTGGTGCCCACGATCGTGTCCCGGTCCTCGACCACCCACGCCTGGCGGCCCAGCCCCTCGACCTGCTCGATGCTCCACGGGTCGACCGGCTCGGTCTCACCGAAGCCGAGAGCGGCGGCCCGCTCCCAGCGGTGCTGATCGGTGGGGGCGGATGTCATCGGTCGCCACCGGTGTGGCTGGTCGGCGCTCACCCGCCCACCGTAGGGCTCGCGGGTCGCGCTCCCCATCGAATTCTCGCCGAGTGCTCGGTACGTTCGAAACTGCCATGCACCTCTCAGCCACCCTCAACATCAACCCATGGCCACGACCGACGCCGGAGGCGCATCGGCCGCAGAGCGACTACGCCGAACGGTTCTGGCTGCCGGTGATCGGGCCATCGAGCCTGTGGTTGCTGCGCTGGGTGCAGCGTGAGCTGGAAGACCGACGCCGTGAGGGACAGTATGTGCCCTTCACTGTCGGCTCGGATGAGTTGGCCCTCCGCATCGGGCTGGGCGCAGGCACCGCTCGACAGTCGCCCCTGCGTCGCAGCCTGATGAGGCTGGAGACGTTCGAGCTGGGCCGCCGCCTCGATGAGTCGGTGGTGGAGTTCCGAACGACGATGCCGTCGGTATCCACGCGACAGTTGGAACGCATGCCGGTGGAGCTGCGTCGGGAACACCGCGCTTGGTGCGCCGCATCGTCCGCTGGGGCTGGGGCTGGTGTTGGCACCGGTCGTGGGTGGTCAGCGTCGACCCTGGCGCCTTGAGGGGGGGGAACCGCTCATGTGATCGGCGCCTCCCGCTCTGGCTCCCTCAGCAGCCTTCCGAGATGCGGATCAGCGTGACCCTGCCGTCATCGCCAAACATCAGGGACACCTGATCGCTCTGGGGGGTGCCTGCGGCGAACAGGTCGTCGACGGTGTTCGACTGCCAGGCTGGACTGCCGCTTTGGCCGTTGCCACCGCACTCGAACTCGCCGCGATTGGCCAGCGTCAGCACCTCGGCATCCGGAGCGATGACGTAGGTGCGCTCCTGGGGATTGTCGTTGACCCATGGCACGTCGCTGTTGCCGACGACGATCGGCTCCTCGGTGAAGTCGGCCGCCGACTGGAGCTCTCCGTTGTCGCCGTAGAGCTGGTAGCGGTCGAACGTCATCAGGTCCTGGTTGTCGTTGCTGCTCAGGCCGGTGATGCGACCAAAGTCGTAGCGCACGCCATCCCAATCGAGAGCGCTGGCCCCCGGCGGCGCAGTGGGGGGTGGGCTGGCCGAGGGACTCGTGGCAGCGGTGGTCGTTGCTCGGACGGTGGTGGGCGCTCTCGTGTCGGGCACCGTGACGACGCTGGTGACGACGACGATCGTCGTCGGGGTGGCCGTTGTCGAGGAGGCCGATTGGTCAGTGACGTCGTTGCCGCAACCCACCAACAGCAACACCGTGCTCAGTAGGGCAACTGCCGTCAAGGGACGAGGGATGTTGGGCATGGCCCCATGATGACTCGCAGTCGTGATCGGCGCATCCAGCAATTCGCCAGGCCGTGACCATGCTCAAGGCTGCGCAGGGGTTTGTCGGCTCAGCATCCTTGTGAGATGCGAATGCGGGTGACCTTGCCGGCATCGCTGAACGTGAGCGACACCTGATCGCTGTCCGGGATACCCGCAGCGAACAGGTCGTCGACCGTGGAGGACTTCCAGGCGGGTCGTTCGGTCTTGTCGTTGCCGCCGCACTGGATCTCGCCCCGATTCGCCAGGTTGAGGACCTCGGCCTCCGGGTCCAGCGCGTAGGTGCGTTCCTTCGGGTTTTCGTTCACCCACGGAACGTCGCTGTTGCCGACGACGATCGGCTCCTCGGTGAAGTCGGGCGCCGATTGCAGCTTGCCGTTGTCGCCGTAGAGCTGGTAGCGGTCGAACGTCATCAGGTCCTGGTTCTCATTGCTGCTCAGGCCGGTGATGCGACCAAAGTCGTACCGAACACCGTCCCAATCGAGAGCGGCACCTCCAGCGGGAGGAGGTGCGGTGCCGTCGGCCGCTGAGGTCGAGGAGGCCGACTCGCCGCCGAGGCCGTCGCCACACGCCGCCAGCAGCGACATGGTGAGCAGTAGGGCCAGTGCCGCCAAGGGACGGGTGCGGGACGTCATCTCACCATGATCCCTCGCCAGCGTCACCGGCGCACCCACAGCTCGGGAAGCCTCCAAACCTGAACGGTGTCCGGCGCAGGCCCGCCCCGTCATAGCTCGATCGAGTTACGCGCTGCCGGCCGGCAGGCCGGTGCGGACCCACGCCCCCGACCGGAACCGTCGGCTCATCAGCGCCGTGCGCACGGCCATCGAGACGAGCAGCGTGGCCCACAGGGCCCACAGACCGGCCCCGGTGCTCAGGGTGAGCGCGGCTCCGGCCCCGAAGGTGACGGCGACCGCCAGCATCGCCCCGGCCAGAAACCGCAGGTCGCCGGCGCCGACGAGCACTCCGTCGAGCGCGTAGGCAGGACCGGCGATCGGCTGACCGACGCCGACCCACAACAGCGCACCGGCGGCCGCCGCCACGACGACGTCGTCGGAGCTGAACAGGTTGGCGAGCACCCGATGACCGAGCAGCGTGACGACGCCCAGCACGACCGAAGCGCCGATCGCCCACAGCAACACCCGGCCGGCTGCCGATCGCGCCTCATCGCTCCGCCGGCCGCCCAACTCACGGGCCACCAGCGCTTGTCCGGCGGTTTCGATGCCGTCGTAGGCGAAGGCGAGAAACGTCCACACCCCGATTCCGATCTGGTAGGCGGCGAGCTCGACCGTGCCCATCCGGCCGGCCACCGCCACGGCCATCAGAAAGATCGACCGAAGGGCCACCGTGCGCACGATCAGCGCTGAGCCCACCCGCAGCTGGATGGCGATGCGCCCCAGATGTGGGGCGAGCCCCACCTGGTGGCGCCGGGCCTCGGCGCCGACCAGGGCGACGTAAACGAGGGCCCCGCACCACTGGGCGATCACCGTCGACAGCGCCGAGGCGCCGATGCCAAAGTCGAGCACGATGATGAGGGCGACCTCGATCACGAGGTTGATCAGGGCGGTCACCAGCCCGACGTACAGCGGTGTGCGGGTGTCGTGGTGACCCCGACGAAACCCGGCGCCCGCCATGACGATCAACAGCGCAGGAAATCCGGCGGTGGAGATGCGCAAATACGTCACGGCGCCGTCGACCACCTGGGGCTCGGCACCGAAGAGCCGGGCGAGCGCCGGTGCCAACGGCAGCACCACCAGCGCCACCGCCACGCCGAGCAGGGCGCCGAGCCACGTGGCGGTCACGCCCTCCTCGGCCGCATCCCGTTGGCGCCCGGCGCCGAGAAGTCGGGCAACCGCAGCGGTGGTGGCGAACGTGAGGAAGATGAAGATGGTGTAGGCGGCCATCACGATCGTGCTGGCCACCGCCAGGCTGGCCAGCGCTTCGGTCCCGAGCGTGCCGACCAGGGCGGTGTCGGTCAGCAGGTAGGCGGGCTCGGCGGCCAGCGTGGCGGCTGCGGGCACCGCCAGAGCAACGATCTCACCATCCCAGCGGCGCTCGCTGCTCATCACCGTTCCGGCTGGGTCGGCCTTCCGACCGTCACCGCAGACACCAGTCGATCGGCGGCCGGCCGGCCTCGACGAGCGCAGCGTTGGCCCGACTGAACGGCTTTGATCCGAAGAACCCACGGTGGGCCGAGAGCGGCGAGGGGTGCGGCGAGGCGATCACGACGTGCGGTCCACCCTCGATGAGGGGACGCTTCTTCTGGGCCGCCGCACCCCACAGCACGAACACCACCCGCTCCGGCTTGGCCGCGGCGGTGGTCATGACCCGGTCGGTGAAGCGCTCCCAGCCCTTTCCCTGGTGGGAGCCGGCTGCGCCGCCCCGCACGGTGAGCGAGGTGTTCAACAACAGCACGCCCTGCGTAGCCCACGCCGACAGGTTGCCGCCCGACGGGTTGGGGCAGCCGACATCGGCGGTGAGTTCGGAGAAGATGTTCTTCAGCGACGGGGGCGGCGGAACGCCGTCGCTCACCGAGAACGCCAGGCCATGGGCCTGGCCGGGGCCGTGGTAGGGATCCTGGCCCAGGATCACCACCCGCAGGTCGGCGTAGGACGTGAGGTGGAGGGCGGCGAACACCTCAGCGCGGGGCGGGTACACCGGCCCGCGAACCCGCTCGGCATCGACAAAGGTCATCAGCTCGGCCCAATAGGGGTCCTGTAGCTCACGACCCAGCAGCGGGTTCCAGTCGGTGGCCATCGCCCCATTCTGGTCGGTCGGCCCGTCGGGCTTCGCTGAGGCGGTTCGAAGCCGCAAACGCCGAAGCGGCGCGCGACGGTGGCGCCGAGCGCGAAGATGGACCCATGAGCCGCCGCACCGTCACCGTCCGCCGTTTCATCGCTGCGCCACCCGAGGTGGTCTTCGACCTGATCGCCGACAACTCGGCGTGGGGGAGGTGGGCGATCGGCCTCGAATCCGAACGCGAGGCGGAGGGCCACGACCATCCCGATGGCGTGGGTGCAATCCGCAAGGTGGGACGAGCGCCGGTCGCCAGCCGCGAGGAGATCACCGCCTTCGATCCGCCCCGATCGCTCAGCTACAAGCTGCTGACCGGCCTCCCACTTCAGGACTACGAGGCGTCGGTGATGGTGGAGCAGGTGACCGACGGCAGCCTGCTGACGTGGGCCGGATCGTTCGTACCGGTCAACGGGGTGCAATCCGCCGGGGGCGCGACGGCGTTGCGGGCGGCGTTGGGGAGCTTCTGCGTGAGCATCGCCCGCTACGTGTCACGCGACGACGGCGACGACGACCTCTCGGTGCACGAAGGCACCGTCGATTAGACATCCGGGCTGCGCCGCCGCGGCTGCGGGGCGTCGCTACGCTCCACCGATGCCCGCTGCGCTCGTCACCGAGGATCTGGCCAAGGCCTTCGGTGCCAACGTCGCGGTCGGCGGGCTCAGCCTCGTGGTGCCCCAAGGGAGCTGTTTCGGGCTGATCGGACCCAACGGCTCGGGCAAGACGACGACGATGAGGATGTGCGCCGGGCTGCTGCGTCCCGACAGCGGACGGGCGAGCGTCGATGGCGTCGACGTGTGGGTCGACCCGGTTGAGGCCCGCCGCCGCATCGGCGTCGTGCCCGATCCGCTGTTGTTGTTCGAGCGCCTGTCCGGCATCGAGCAACTGGTGCACACCGGCCTGCTGCGCAACCTCGGTCGAGCCGTGACCGAGGAGCGGTCCTGGGCGTTGCTGGAGGTGCTCGGCCTGACCGGTGCGGCCGGCGAGGTGATCGGCGACTACAGCCACGGCATGCGCAAGAAGCTGTCGCTGGCCGCTGCGATGCTGCATCGCCCCGCACTGTTGTTGCTCGACGAACCGTTCGAGGGCGTCGATCCGGTTTCGGCGCTCACGGTGCGGCGGGTGCTCGACCGCTATCGCCACGCCGGCGGCACCGTCGTCGTCTCCAGCCACGTGATGGAGGTTTTGCAGCGCTTCTGCGACCGGGTGGCCATCATCGACCGGGGCCAGGTGCTGGCCGCCGGACCGCTGGACGAGCTGGCCGGCGACAGCACCACCCTGGAGGAGGCGTTCATCGCCATCGTCGGCGAGTCGCCCACCGACGCACGCTTGTTGGACTGGTTGGACGCGCCGACGTGACCGAGCCGGGCGTCGTGGCCGGTCGGACCTCGGTGCGGCCCGCCCCCGCTGAGGTGGCTGCCCATTCGGCGCCGCCGCCGTTGGGCCCGGCACTCGCCGCCCGGCGCATCGTCGAGCTGAAGGTGGCGTTGCTGACGGCGCTGGCCCGCACCTCGATCATGCATGCGGTTGGGCTGGCGGTCGGCACCGCCGTGGCGGCGGTGGTTGGCGGAGCCATGGGCGTGGGGATCGCCGTGGGAGCCCGCCAGGTGGACTGGCTCGACCCGGTGCTCGTCGTCGGCGCCACCGCGCTGCCGGTGGTGGCGGTTCTCTTCGGGGCGATGGTCGGGGCCGAAGGCACGATCGACCCTCGGCGGCTGGCGGTGTTGCCGCTGTCCAACTCGGCCCTCTCGGCCGGCACGCTGACCGCAGCGCTCGTCGGACCGGCAGGGCTGGCCGGCATGTTGCTGGCGGCCGGCACGGTGGCCGGCTACGTACCGGCGGGTCCCGGGGCGCTGATCGTCGTGGCGGGCGTCGTCGGCCTGGCGACGTTGACCGTTACCTGCGCCCGGCTGGCCACCAACGTGTTGGGCATGCTGGCCGGGGGTCGGGGCCGGCGCTTCGCCAACCTCCTCACCGCCTCCGCCGGGCTGTTGCTGGCGGCGGGTGCGCAGCTGATCAGCTTCCTGATGACGCGGCCCACCGGGTGGTGGGAGAACGCCGCCGACGCAATGGCCTGGACGCCCACCGCCCAGCTCGCCCGTGCGGTCACCCAGGCCGGCACCAGTCCCGGGGCGGCGACGGCGCACCTGCTGGCAGGTCTGGCGGTGTTGCCGGTGCTGTTCGTGTTGCACGGACGCACCTTTCGCCTGTTTCTGGTGGCGACGCCCGGCGCCGGCGCAGCCTCGAAACGTGCTCGACGGCAGCGGCGGCCCTACCCGCGATGGCTGCCCGAGTCGCCCGCCTGGACAGTGGCGGTGCGCTCGGTGCGCCTGAAGTTGCGGGAACCGCGCCTCCTGACCGGGCTGGTCGCCGCGCTGGCGTTGGCGATCGGTGGGTCGCTGGCCGTCGTGCTGTCCTCCGGGGATGGCCGCAACCCCACCATGGTGTTGCTGGGGACCGCCGCCCAGTTTGCCGTGATCTTCGACAACCAAAACGTCTTCGGCACCGATGGTCGGGCGCTCGGCGCCGACCTGATCGCCAACGGCGACCTGTCCCACCTCGTGCGGGGCAAGCGGCTGGCTGCGCTCTTCTCCGGGGTCCCGCCGGTCGTGGTGGTGCCACCGATGGTGGCGGCGCTCACCGGTGGGTGGTCGCTGGTGCCGATCGGGCTGCTCCTCGGTGCCGGCGCTGCCGTCCTCGCCTCCGGTGTGGCCATGTTCGTCAGCGTGAACGCGCCGATGGCCCAGCCCGAATCCTCCAATCCGTTTGCGTCAGCGGACGCCGGGCAGGGTTGCCTGTCGGGCCTGTTTCTCGGTTTCAGCCTGGCGTTGATGGGCATCGTCACGATCCCGCCGGCGCTGGTGATCGGGTATTTCGGGCCGGGGCGGCCTGCGTTGGTGGTGGCCTTGGTCGCCGTCTCCCTCGCCGTCGACGTTGCGCTGGGGGCGCTGGCCGAGCGCACGGCCACCCGGATGCTGACCGGCCGTGCCGACCGGGTGCTCGACGCGGTGACGCCCACCTGAGCGCCTCGTTGGATCAGTGGGCGCGCCAGTCGGTGCGGCCCGCTCGCACCGCCGTCGCCGACACCTCGGCGAACTCCGGCGGAAGCCACAGGCGGTGTTCGCCGGGGGTGGACCATCCCTGGCGAGGGGCGACGGCCACTTCGGGCAGCGAGGCGAGGGCGGCCCGCTGCGCAGCTTGGTCCCCACCGTAGAAGCGCAGCTCGTGGAGCTGGTGCCACTTGTCGGCGCCCATCACCACGGCGTCGTAGCCGACGGCCAGGTCGGCGATCAGCCGATGCTGCGAGACGACGATCCCGATGTCGCTGCGCCCATCGGCGAAGCGGTGCAGCGCAGCGACGCGCTGTTCGATCTGTTCGCTGAGGTGGGCCTTGTCGAAGGCGGCCTGGCTGATCGCCAGGTCGAGTCGATCCAGCCGGCGCTGCTCCAGCGCCGCGTCGATGACCGCCACGTGGGCGACGGTCAGAGGGTGAAACGACCCGGGGTAGATCCCCCGACGGGGTTGATCCGCCGCCACTCAGCCGACGTTGCGTTGCGTAGCGGCGCGACGCACGAACTCGACGATCCAGTCGGCGGTCAACCCCTGGGTGACCCCCAGATCCAGCGACGCGAGCCCACGGCGGGTCTCCTCGTCGCCGATGCGTTCCCATCGGTCGAGCGTCAGCAACTGCGACAACTCCGGGGTGTACTCGGGGTGGCCCTGGAACGAGATGGCGGAGCCGTAGGCCATGCCGGCGACCGGGCAGCCCGGCCCCTCGGCGAACACGACGGCGCCCTCGGGCGGCACGATCACCTGGTCCTGGTGGGAAGCGATCAGCCTGAACTCCTCAGCCGCCGGCACCATCCATGGCTGAGGCCGGGTCACCCGGTACGTCTGGACGCCGACCCGCCAACCGACGGCGGCCCGCTCCACGGTGCCCCCCAGTGCGACGGCCAGCAGTTGGTGGCCGAAGCAGTCGCCGATGTAGGGCCGGTCCTCGTCGACCAACGTGCGCACCAGCTCGAGGGCGCTCGGTAGCCAGGGAAGCTCATCGCTGACGAGCGAATGGGCCGAGCCGGTGGTGATCCAGCCGTCGACGGCGTCGAGATCGTCCGGAACCTCGCCGCGGTCGAGGTCCACCCGCAGGAGGGTCACGTCGTGTTCGGCGAAGAACGAGGCGAACAGCTCGGGATAGTTGCCGCCGGGGCCTTGGGCGGCCGGTGCCACCTGACCGCACATCAAAAGTCCGAGCAACATCTGTGCCTCCAGCAACACCCGAGCCGGTGCGCGGCCTGTTGTCTGGAACCTAGTGGTTGTGAAAGCCGCCGGGCGCGAGACAGACTGGGCACGTGGCCACAGCGATCCCTTCCCCCTTGTGTCTCCCCATCCTTGTAGTACCGCGCTGACGCGCACACCCGATTCAGTTCGTTGGCGTGCGTGATGACCTCCCCAGGTGGGAGGTCATCGCAGTTTTCGGCCCGAATCGGTCGTGCGCACGTCACCGTGCTATCGAAGCACACCACGGCGGCGCCGCACACCGTCGAGCCAGGCTCATACCAAGCATCACCGCTCCAACCGCCCAGCCCAGCCTTCCCCATTAGCCCACCCTCACAGGAACGATCATGGACCCCACCCCGCACCTCGGCGACGACCCGGCCGCCACCCCCGCTGATGGTTCGTCCACCGTCGGCGCCGCCCCCGAGCGGATCAACGGCGGCCAGGCGCTGATCCGCTCGCTCGAGCTGGAAGGAACCGACACGATCTTCGGGTTGCCGGGCGGGGCGATCCTCCCGGTGTACGACCCGATCCTCGACAGCCCGATCCGTCACATCCTCGTCCGGCACGAGCAGGGCGCCGGGCACATGGCCGAGGGCTACGCCCACGCCACCGGACGTCCGGGGGTGGCGATGGTGACCTCCGGCCCGGCGGCCACCAACATCGTGACCCCGCTGGCCGACGCCTACATGGACTCGGTGCCGATGATCTGCATCACCGGGCAGGTGGCCACCGCATCGCTGGGGACCGACGCCTTCCAGGAAGCCGACACGGTCGGTATCACCCGGTCGGTGACCAAGCACAACGAGCTCGTGACCTCGGCGGCCGATATCCCGCTGAAGGTTCGTCAGGCCTTTCACCTGGCGACGACCGGGCGGCCGGGTCCGGTGCTGCTCGACATCCCCAAGGACATCGTCGACCCGAACAACCCCGACGCTTGGTTCGATTGGGTCTGGCCCACCGACGACGAGGTGCGTGCGTCCCTGCCCGGCTACCGGCCGACGACGACTGGCCACCCCCGTAAGGTGCGCGAGGCGGCGGAAATGATCCTCGCCGCCGAGCGGCCGGTGCTTTACGTCGGCGGGGGAGTGCTGAAGGCCCGGGCGGCCGAGTCGCTGCGCGAGCTGGCCGAGCTGCTCGACATCCCGGTGGTGACCACGCTGATGGCCCGGGGGGCGTTTCCCGACGACCATCCGTTGTGCCTGGGCATGCCCGGCATGCACGGTAACTACACCGCGGTCACCGCCATGCAGCGGAGCGACCTGCTGATCGCGTTGGGCAGCCGGTTCGACGACCGGGTCACCGGCAAACTGGCCGAGTTTGCACCTCTTGCCAAGGTGATCCACGTCGACATCGACCCGGCTGAACTGGGCAAGGTGCGCAACGCCAATGTCCCGATCGTCGGGGATTGCCGGCAGGTGATCGATGCGATCCTTGCCGACCTCATCCATCTGGGTGGCGCCGACGCGGCCACCGACATCACGGCGTGGCGCTCGACGGTGTCGGGATGGCAGGAGAAGTACCCGCTCGCCTACGACCAGTCCGAGCCGGGGGAGCTGCTCAAGCCGCAGTACGTGCTCGAGCAGCTGCGCGACCTGTCGCCAGAGGACACGATCGTCGTGTCGGGCGTGGGCCAGCACCAGATGTGGGCCAGCCAGTTCTGGACATTCCGGCACCCCTACACCTGGATCAACTCCGGGGGCCTGGGCACGATGGGCTTCTCGGTGCCGGCGGCGATCGGGGCAAAGGTCGGCATGCCGGACCGCACGGTGTGGTCGGTCGACGGCGACGGCTGTTTCCAGATGACCGCTCAGGAATTGGTCACCGCCGCAACCGAACGCATCCCGGTGAAGGTGGCCATCTTGAACAACGCCTATCTGGGCATGGTTCGCCAGTGGCAGGAGATGTTCTACGAGGAGCGCTACAGCGAGGTCTACCTCAGCCCCGACCTGCCCGACTACGTGAAGTGGGCCGAAGCGATGGGCTGCGTGGCGTTTCGCGTCGAGTCACCCGAGGAGGTGGCGCCGACGATCCGTAAGGCCAACGAGATCGACGACCGCCCGGTCGTCATCGAGTTCCGCACCGACAGCTCGGAGAAGGTGTTCCCCATGGTGCCTTCCGGTAAAGGCAACGACGAGATTGTGGTGTCGCAGGACTCCGACGAAGCCGAAGGGATCACCCAATGATCGATGAAGACCACCACCACGTGCTGTCGGTGCTCGTCGAGGACAAGTCGGGCGTGCTCGCCCGGGTCGCCGGGCTGTTTGCCCAGCGCGGGTACAACATTGAATCCCTGGCGGTCGCCCCGTCCTCGGATCCGGGCCTGAGCCGGATCACGATCACGGTCAACGTCGACACGGCACCGCTCGAGCAGATGGTCAAGCAGCTCAACAAGCTGGTCAACGTGCTGAAGATCACCGAGCTTGCTCCCCGGCACTCGGTGGAGCGGGAGCTGATGTTGGTGACCGTGCGGGCCGAACCCGACCGTCGGCGCGAGGTGATCGAGCTCACCCAGGTGTTCAACGGGCGGATCCTCGACGTCGGTCACCATGCGGTGACGGTGGCCCTCGATGCCCGCCCGGACCGGCTCGACACCTTCGAGCGGTTGCTCACGCCCTACGGCGTGGCCTCGCTCCAGCGGACCGGCAGGGTGGCGCTGCCCAAGATCGACGACGAGCCCGGCAGGTCGTAGCGGACCGGTCGGTTGACACCGACGTCGCTTACGTGCCGTTGCGTGGCGGTGCCCCGCATTGCTCGAAGAGATCCTCGAGGTCGAGCTGAAGGGTGGGAGAGAACTCGGCTTCCAACTTGGCGACGCTGCCGCTGTTCAGAACCTCGGACAGGCTGACGCGTTCGGCGAGACCGACGCCGACGCACGACGCAGCCTCGGCGTTGAGGCCCTGGGCGGCGTAGTGGTCGGTCAACAGCTGTACGAGGTGGGTGGCTCCGCACGGGTCGACCGCCTCGGCGACCGGTCCGAGCAGCTCGGTGGTTGTCCCGGTCGACTGCCGCGCCACCTCGGTCACCAGCGCGCCGGTTGCGCCGTCGAGTTCCCCAGCGATGCAGGTGGCAAAGCCGGGGTCCAACGTGGCGTCCAGACCAAGGCGGATGACGTACTCCTCGCCGAGCCGCTCACCCAGAAACCCGGCGTCGACGCAGCGGCTGATGGCGTCGGCGACGATCGTCCCGCCGGTGGGGGTGAGCTCGCCGAGACCCCCACCGGCGGTCACCACGCTGAGGTCCTGCGGGGGCAAAGCCGATGCCTGACGTTCCAGGCAGGTCCGTTGCTCGGACGAGACCGCCACACCGTTGGTCGAGGTCTCACCCAGGCCGGGCACGCCGGCCCGATCCACCAACTGGGCGAGGGGTCCGCCGAGCCCGGCGATCACCCTGGTCCCACCGGTCGAAGCGCCCACGCCGGTGTCCTGCGAACCGGGCTGGGCGACCTCATCGTTCGTCCCGGGGGCATCGGAGCTGCCGGCCCGGCGTGCGCGCTCGTCGCCACCGGACGCGCACCCCGGGCCCGCCAACAGCACGGTCAGCAGCGCGGCCGCGCCGATCAGGGCTGCGGAGCTGGGTTGCGTCGGGGTCCGGCGCAGCGCCGCAACATGACCGGACAAGACGCGAGGGCGTCGGCAATGGAACACCGCCCGAGGATATCGAGTGTCGGTGGCGCTGCGACCACCTGGTGCCACCAGCCCGGTGGAGCTATCCGGCTGCCTCGCACTCTTTGGCCAGCTTCTCGATATCGGCCTCCAGGGAGGCCGGGAGTTCGCCGCCCTGTCCGAGTTCGATCAGGTCGGACATCGTCACCTTGCCCTCAAGCCCGTCCGCAATGCACTGGGCGACCTCGTCGCGCAGCCCGCTCTCCTTGAACTGCTGGAAAAACAGGTCGCTGATGATGATGTCGCCGCAGGCGTCCAGCAGGTCGATGACCGGCTGGGGAATCTCGTCGCCTCCAGCATTCTCGGCGAGCGACGCTTCGACGAGCAGGTCGCCGACCTGGCCTTCGAGTTCGGTGCTGAGGCACGCGGTGAACTGTGGGTTGGGCTCGCTGCCCAGCTCCTTGGAGAACTCTTCGGAAAACACGGTGGCGATCTCTTCCGGCGGGATGCAGGTGTTCATCGCTGCGGTGACGATCTCGGTGCCCTCGGGCGAGAGCCCGGCGAAATCGTCGTCGTTGATCACCGCGTCGTAATCGGCCTCCGAGAGATCGGCGGCCTCCTCGTCCAGGCAGGACTCCACGTCCGGCCCGAACGTCTCGTCGGAGGACCCGCCGTTGAGGCCGGGGAGCGACACCGCCTCCTCGCCCAGCTTCGACCCCAGGCCGACGTTGCCACCGGTGAGCCCACCGGCATCGGAGGTGGTCGTTTGCGCCTCGTCACTCGTGGTCGTGCTCGCCTTGGTCGTCGAGCTGGCGGCCTCGATGTCGTTGCCGCAGGCGCTCAGCGAGCCTGCCAGCAACAGCAAGCCGGAGATGACGGCAAGCGCCGACCGGGCAGATTGGCGATGGCCACGTTTGGAACTGAAGACGGTGCTCACGGTGGGAGAGGCTACCGCCGGTATGGGCGACTTCGCATCCCCGAGGGGAGAAAAGCTCGGATCGCGCTGCGTTAGGGGCGAGGATCCCGCCTCGGGTGAAGGCACCGTTCGCCGAGCGACCGTCTCTCCTCGCCCGTCCCTGCGGGACGGTTGGGCGTGGGCGCCTACGCTGGGGGGCCGAACATTGACCGGTCCCGGGTCGCTACGCCACCGCTGCGGAGTTCCCTCCCGACCAACGGATCTTTCCAACCAACCGATCACTCACCAACAAGGAGCCCCCGACATGGCAACCGTGTCCTATGAACGCGACGCTGACCGATCGCTGATCGCCGACCGCAAGGTGGCCATCCTCGGTTACGGGTCCCAGGGCCACGCCCACGCCCTCAACCTGCTCGAGTCGGGCGTCGACGTCCGCGTGGGCCTGCGCGAGGGTTCGTCGTCGCGGGCCAAGGCCGAGTCGGCCGGCTTGGCGGTGACCGACCTGGCCTCGGCGGCCGCCGAGGCCGACCTGATCATGATGTTGCTGCCCGACACCGACATCGGTCCCGCATACGAGGAGTTCGTTGCCCCCAACCTCAACGACGGTGATGCCCTGTTCTTCGCCCACGGGTTCAACGTGCGGTTCGGATACGTCAAAGCGCCCGAGGGCGTCGACGTCGCCATGGTCGCACCCAAGGGGCCCGGTCACCTGGTGCGCCGCACCTACACCGAGGGCGGCGGCGTTCCCTGCCTGATCGCCGTTTCCCAGGACGCCAGCGGCTCGGCTCGGGGCCTGGCCCTCGCCTACGCCGATGCGATCGGTGGCACCCGTGCCGGCGTGCTCGACACCACCTTCGAGGAGGAGACCGAGACCGACCTGTTCGGTGAGCAGGTTGTGCTGTGCGGCGGGCTGACCGCACTGGTCCAGGCCGGCTTCGAGACGCTCGTCGACGCCGGGTATCAGCCCGAGTCGGCCTACTTCGAGTGCCTGCACGAGCTGAAGCTGATCATCGACCTCATGTACGAGCAGGGCATCTCCGGTATGCGCTACTCGATCTCGACCACCGCCGAGTACGGCGACCTCACCCGTGGACCCCGCGTGATCAACGAGGGGGTCCGCGCCGAGATGGGCAAGATCCTCGACGAGATCCGCAGCGGTGAGTTTGCCACCGAGTTCATCGACGAGGTCCGCTCCGGCGGGTCGCGCTTCGCCGAGCTGCGCAAGGCCGGCCAGGAGCACCAGGTGGAGCAGGTCGGCGCCGAGCTGCGGTCGATGATGCCGTGGATCTCCCAGGGCAAGACGAAGGTCGAGGACATCTCCGGCGGCGACTAGTCGCCTCCGTCCGTTTTCTGCGCATTGGGACCGTCGACACCGCCATGGCGGGGTCGGCGGTCCCAGCGTCGTTTTCGGGGACGGTCGGTCCGCTGGTCGTCAGGAGTGCCAGACTGCATTTCTGATCATCAGGGCCACTGCCGCCCGTGAACGACGCCGAGGGGGCGCACCATGAAGTTGGGGATTTTCGACGGTAACTCCGGGCCACAGGTCACGGTTGACGACTATGTGGCCAATGCTCGGGCGGCGGCCGAGGCCGGCTTCGACAGCTACTGGCTTCCCCAGATCTTCGGGATGGAAGCGCTGACGCTGCTGGCGGTCGTCGGCCGCGAGGTGCCCGGCATTGCGCTCGGCACCTCGGTGGTGCCCACCTACCCCCGCCACCCGATCACGATGGCCGCCGAAGCGTTGACCACCCAGAAGATCTCCGGCGGACGGCTGCACCTCGGCATCGGCCTCAGCCACCAGATGGTGATCGAGGGAATGTTCGGCTTGTCCTTCGACCGCCCGGCGGCCCACATGGAGGAGTACCTGGCGGCGCTCACCCCGCTGTTGAGGGGCGAGGCTGCTGACGCCTCCGGCGAGCGCATTTCGGCCCATGCCAGCCTGGAGATCGGCGCCGACCCGGTGCCGCTGCTCGTCGCCGCCCTCGGCCCGAGGATGCTGAGGCTCGCCGCCGAGTACGCCGATGGGACGATCACCTGGATGACCGGGCCGAAGACGCTGTCCAGCCACACGATCCCCACGTTGGCGGCCGCTCGCGAGGAGCTGGGCAAGGGGCCTGCACGGGTCACGGCGGCGCTGCCGGTTGCGGTGACCGCCGACGTCGCCGGCGCCAAGGAGCGGGCCGCCAAGGCCTTCAGCATCTATGGGATGTTGCCCTCATACCGGGCCATGCTGGACCGGGAGGGTGCCGACGGCCCCGCAGACGTGGCGATCATCGGCTCGGCTGGGGAGGTCGGCGAGCGGATCGGCGAGCTGGCCGAGATCGGCGTCACCGACTTTGCTGCGGTCGAGTTCCTCCCCGGTGAGGAGGGTGCCGGCACCCGCGAGGTGCTCACTGGCCTGCTGTATCCCGGTCCGGGGGGGGCCGTGCCGGGCGGGGGGGGGCGGGGGGGGGGTTGTTGTGCTGTGGGCCCCTCGTTGGGGGGGGGGGGGGGGGGGGGGGGGGGGGGGCCGGGGGGTGTTACAGCCGCGAGACCGTCCAGCCGGTTGGGCGGCCGTCATCCCAGGGCATCAGCGCGTGGAACTGGCGGGGGTCATCGTCGAACATCAACGCCAGAAAATGGGCATCGCCCTCGTGGAAGTCGAGTCCGCTGTCGGGGCGGGTGGCGGGATCGCACCAGGCCATCAGAGCGCTGCGGGGCACCCAGGCCAGCTCGCCCTCGTCGTTGGCGGCGGGCACCTGGCCGCGCCACTCGGTTATGAGAAACAGAAACCCGAACCAGTCGTCGCCCCCAGGGCCCTCGAAGCCGGGCCAGGAGATGGTTCCTCGCAGCCGCATCTTGAGGGGCACGATTGCCGCCTCTTCGTGCAGCTCACGGGCCATGCCGGTGGCGACGTCCTCGTCGGGCTCCAGCTTGCCGCCCAGCCCGTTGTGTTTCTGGTCCGGCCGGTTGGTGCGGTGGACGAGCAGCACCAGGTCGTTGGCCCGATCCCAGACGAAGCCCAGCGTTCCCATGACCGGCCGGTAACGGCTCATCCCGGTGGTCGGCCGCCGCCCGGGCCGGGCTCGATCACGTCGGATGCACCCTCGCCGCCGTCGATCTCGCGGATCGGGTCGTCGACGTCGTCCCACTCCAGGCGAAGGGCCTTGGAGATGTCGGCGTGCATGGCGTACCAGGCGGTGATGTAGGTGAACTCGATGATCTCCTCGTCGCTCAGGTGCGCCCGGAGCTCGACGAACACGGCGTCGCTGACCCGCCCGTTGGCCCCGACCAGCCCGTCGGTGTAGGCGAGGACGGCCCGTTCGGCCGGCTCGAACAACGCCGACACCTCCCACGACGCAATAGCGTCGATCTTGGCCTCGTCCATGCCGAGCCCGCGGCACGACTTGCGATGCTGGCTGTACACAAAATTGCTCTGGCGCAGCCATCCGGCCCGGGTCTGGCCCAGTTCCCGCAGGACGGGGTCCAGACGGCGCTCCGGGTCCCGGTACAGGGCGAACCCTGCCAGGCAGTGGGCGAACACGTCGGGGGAGGCGGCGAAGGTCGTCCACCAGTCCCCGGGGGAGCCGGTGGCGGTACCCGGGTCGGACACCGGGTCCTTGTCGCCGAAGATGTAGGCGTACGTTGCCGCCACCCGCGGGTCGCTCACCTCGTCGAGTGGAACCTGTCCAAGTCTCCCCATCGGGCCAGGCTACCGGCGGCTCGGGAGGGCTGCGACGGCCTCTACCTAATCCCGACCTTGTAAGTCGGGATTAGGTCCTTCTAGGCTCTGCCCGTTCCAACTTCGAGTCACCACAGAAGAGGCGTACCCCACATGAGCGAACAGACCCCCGACCGTCAGCAGGGCTTCGAGACCCGTCAGATCCACGCCGGCCAGGAGCCCGACCCGACGACCGGTGCGTGCGCCGCCCCGATCTATCAGACGACCGCCTACAGCTTCCGCGACGCCGCCCACGGTGCGGCGCTGTTCTCCCTCGAGGAGATCGGCAACATCTACACCCGCATCATGAACCCGACGCAGGGCGTCTTCGAGGCGAGGCTGGCGGCGCTCGAGGGTGGCGTGACCACGGCTGTCGGACTCCCCGGCGCCCTGGCGGTCGCCAGCGGCATGGCCGCCGAGACCTGCGCGATCATGACGCTGGCCGAGGCCGGCTCACACATCGTCACCGCCGCCTCGCTGTACGGCGGAACCTACAACCTGTTCCGTCACACCCTGCCCAAGATGGGCATCGAGGTGACCTTCGTCGAGGACGCCGGTGACATCGAGGCGTGGAAGGCCGCGGTGCAGCCCAACACCAAGGCGTTCTACGGCGAGACGATCGGCAACCCGCGCAACGACATCCTCAACATCTCGGCCGTGGCCGACGCCGCCCACGAGGCGGGCGTGCCGCTGATCGTCGACAACACGGTCGCCTCGCCCTTCCTGTGCCGCCCGCTGGAGCACGGTGCCGACATCGTCGTGCACTCGGCCACCAAGTTCATCGGCGGCCACGGCACCTCAATCGGCGGCATCATCGTCGACGGCGGCAGCTTCGATTTTGGCGACGCCGAGAAGTTCCCCGGGTTCAACGAGCCCGACGAGAGCTACAACGGCCTCACGTTCTGGCCCTCGCTGGGCCACGGCTCGTACATCCTCAAGGCACGCCTGCAGTGGCTGCGCGACACCGGCGCGGCGATCTCGCCGTTCAACGCCTTCATGATGCTGCAGGGCCTGGAGACGCTGTCGCTGCGCATGGAGCGCCACGTCTCCAACGCCCAGGCGGTCGTCGAGTTCCTCGATGCCCACAATCAGGTGGAGCGGGTGAACTACGCGGGGCTGGCCAGCTCGCCGTGGGCTGAGCACGCCGCCAAGTACGTGCCCGCCGGCGCCGGGTCGGTACCCAGCTTCGTCATCAAGGGCGGCCGCGCCGCCGGCGAGACGTTCGCCAACGCACTCGAGCTGCACTATCAGTTGGCCAACCTGGGCGACGTTCGCTCCCTGGTGGTCCACCCGGCGTCGACCACCCACAGTCAGCTCAACGACGAGGAGCAGCGCTCGGCGGGTGTCGAGCCCGGCCTGGTGCGCCTCTCGGTGGGCCTCGAGAGCATCGACGACATCATCGCCGACCTCAAGGTTGGATTCGCCGCTGCGGCCCAAGCCTGAGCGCAGGGGGAAACCGAGCCTGAGCGCAGCGGGGAACCGAGCCTGAGCGCAGCGGGGGACCGAGCCTGAGCGCAGCGGCGGCTCAGCGGTCGAGTTGGAACCGGGGTGCGCCGTCGACGACGGCCAGCACCCCGGTTTCGCCCAACAGTTCGATGGGATCGGCTCCCCCCGGCACCAGTTCGCTCGCAGGGCAACCCAGCGCAAGCACCTCGCCCTTGTGTTCTCCGTCGAGCAGGGTCACCTCGATGACGACCGTGCGTTCATCCTTCGGATCCTGATCGGCGTCGATGACGAAGACGTCGTAGCTGCCGTCGGGAAGGGGAGCGGCGTCCGGCGGTGCGTCCTCGGCCCCACCCTTCGTCGAGTCAGCGGCGTCGGACATGGGGGCGAACCTACAGGACCCACCCGAACTGGGGAGCCCAAAGCGCGCTCTGGCGGTCGTGTGCACTCCCGAGTTGCGGGCGCTCCCCGTAGTCGGGAGTGCAGAGCGCGCTCTGGCGGTCGTTTGGGCTCCCGAGTTGCGGGTGCCCCGAGTTGCGAGTCGTTCCCGTAGTCGGGGTGACCCAAGAGCAGCCGGAGAGCCTCAAAGGTCAGAAGGCGGAGCAGTTCATGTCGATCTCTCGACCGGCGAGGGCATCTTCGACTCCCGAGTACACCGTCGCATCGATGATCAGCCCGAGGTGCTCGATGGCCCGCTGCGGGCATTGGCTCTGCAACTCGACGTTGGTGGCTCCGTCCTTGAGCGCCGCGTTGCTGGGCGGGATCACCAACTCGTCAATGGCGGAGTAGATGCTGACGTACTTCACCGGTGCGATGACGTCGGGGCCGGCGTTCAACGCGTTGAGGTACGGCGAATCGATGGCCATCTGCAAGCAGGCGGTGTGGCCGAGGCAGGTACCAAACGTGAGTGCGGCGAGCAGGTTGGTCAACACCGTGCCGTAGTTGGGCGCACCCAGCATGACCAGCGTGTCCACCTTGGTGTTGCCGCCGTAGTTCTTGACGCAGTCGCGAGCCACCAGGCCACCCTGGCTGTGGCCGACGAGGTCGACCTTGGTTGCGCCGGTCTTGGCCTGTACGACGTCGATCTCCGAACACAGCGCCTGAGCGGTGAGGCTGATGTCCTGGGCGCCCAACGTGGGCAGCTCGAAGATGGTCGTGTCGTAGCCGTCGGCCCGCAGCCGGTTGGCAAGGATCTCGTTGGCGAAGCTGGGTGAGAAGGTGCCGGCGACGATGATGACCGGATTGCGTCCGGGAACCGGGGCCGGTTGACAGCCGGTGGCCAACACGGCGGCGATGAGGAGGGTGGCGGCCATGACCGCTTTGATGGAGATGGTGTGTCGCATTTCACGAACGCTAGTCACACAATCAGCCCGTTGCTAGGCATCCGCCTCAAGAATCGGACGCGAATGAGCATCGTGTTCCAAAGCGCACTCGCACCCGCTGGGTCATGGCGTCGGCGGTCCTACATCGTTTCGGCGAAGCTGACCGGTCCCTCGCCGCGCAGCACATTCTTGAGGAGCTTGCCGGATGCGTTGCGGGGCAGCTTCTCCGGCCAGCGCTCGATGATGGACGGCACCTTGAACCCAGCCAGCCGCTCGGCCACCCAGGACTGAAGCTCGGCGTCGGTCACAGCGGCTCCCTCGGTGAGCTCGACCACCGCCTTCACCTCCTCGCCCAGGGCCGGGTGGGGCACGCCGACGACGGCTGCGTCGGCCACCTCGGGGTGCTCGACCAGGCGCTGTTCGATCTCGACGCAATAGACGTTCTCTCCCCCTCGGATGATCATGTCCTTGGCTCGATCGGTGATGAACAGGTACCCCTCGGCGTCGAGATGCCCCAGGTCGCCGGTGTGAAGCCACCCATTGCGGATGGCCTGGGCGGTGGCATCGGGCCGGTTCCAGTAACCGGGCATGATGATCGGCCCTCTCAGCAACACCTCGCCTTGTTCCTCGGGTCCCAGGTGAACCCCGTCGGCCCCGGCGATCGCAACGTCGACGACGGGCATGGGCAGCCCGACCGAATCGGGTCGGTCGACGCGCGATCCCGCCAGGTGCACGGTGGCCACCGAGGACGACTCGGTCAGCCCATAGGCGTTGGAGGTGGCCCGCACGTTGGGGAACGTGTCCCTGATCATCCGCTGCAGTTCCAACGCGGAGGGGGAACCGCCGAAGGCGACCGACGTGACCGACGAGGTGTCGTAGTCGCCGCGGCCCGGGAACTCGCAGGTGCGCCAGATCATCGTGGGGACGGTCGACCAGATGCTCACCCGCTCGCGCTCGATCAGCTCGAGGGCCAGCTCCGGTGTGAACCTGCCGGGCACCATCACCAGCCGGAGGCCGCCGAGCAGTCCGACGACGAGCGTGGAGTGGCATCCGGACACGTGGAACAGCGGCGAGGTGAACAGCGCCGCGGTCTGGCCGCCCGTCGACGCAGCGGCAGGTTCGCCGAGGCGATCGAGCACGGCGGCGTTGGCGGTCAGCAGGAACACGGTGTTCTGCAGGTTGGCCACCATGCCCCGATGGGTGGAGATGGCCCCCTTGGGTCGGCCGGTCGTCCCCGAGGTGTAGAAGATCACCGCCGCATCCCCCTCGTCGAGGGCGACCTCGGGCGGGCCCGGATCGTCGCCGGCGGTCAGCTCGGCGAACTGCGAGACCAGCGGGTGGGCGTGATCGCCGTCGATGGCGAAGACACGTTCGAGCTGTGGAAGCTCGTCGAGGTGATCGACCACCCGTGCCAGGCGCTTATCATCGGCGACGAGCACCTTGGCGCCGCTGTCCTCCAGCCCGAAGCGGATCTCGTCGGTGTTCCACCAGCCGTTGAGCCCGACGAGGACGGCGCCCAGGTTGACCGTTGCCCAGAACGTCAGGCACCACTCCGGGTTGTTCTGGCTGAGCACCGCTACGCGGTCGCCGTGTTGCACCCCGGCCGCAGCCAGGTTGGCGGCAATGCGGTTGGCGTCGGCTGCGAACTCGGCGAAGGTGATCCGGCGATCGCCGTAGACGATGAAGGTGGCGTCGCCATGTGCCGCAGCGAACGCGAACACCTCGCGCAGGTTGGCCATCCGGCTGGCATACACCTTCATCGGGAGCGGCTCGGGCCCTCCGATCCCGGCCACGTCGTCGATGATCACCTCGAAGGTTCCGCCCGCCCCGGTGAGTTCTTCTCGCACGTCGGCGATCACCGTCGCCGGAGACGCCGGGCCCGCAGCATCCGATCGGGCGGTGGATGGGTTGGTCGGCTGTGTCATAGGTCTCATTCTGGTCAACGTCACCCACGCGAAACTGGAAAAGTCGTTCGGTGATTGCGGGGTGGGTTCCAACGCGCTCGGGCCGGCGAGCGTTGCGCGTCGGCGATACGAGGGGCTCGGAGCGACCACGAGGGCCCGGTAAGGTCCGGCCGTGACCCAGCGTGCTCGTTCGTCATGTGACCTCTCGACCCCCGACCGTCCGGTGACCGTTGCGACCCTGGGCCGCTCAGCGCGACGCTGGTCGGCCGCGCTGCTCGTCGCCGGGGTGGTGCTGGCCGGGTGCAACGCCGGCGACGATGGCCCGTCCGAGGACGCCGGTGCCGATGCAACCAGCGCTTCGGCACCTTCGAGCACCGCTGGACCTACCACCGACGAGACGATGGCAGCGCCGACCACGCCCGCTCCGTTCCAGCTTCCGGCGCTGGGACCTGAGAGCGCCGTGGGTACCGGGCTTCCGGACGGGATCTACGCCGCCACGCTTAACAGCGTCGATGCAGAGAACGCGTCGCTTGGCCTTAACCTGGTGACGGTCAGCGACCAGGGCGGCGTGCCCATCGCCACCGACGAGGACCCGCTGGGGCTCGTCGATCGCCCCACGAACGGCGACACCGAGATCCTGTTGTTGCCGACCGAGGGCGGCGGTCTGCGTCCGGCCACCCAACGGGAGCTGTGGAACACGATGGGTAAGAAGGACACCGGCTTCGCCGTCGGCGACTCGTCGGTGCTGTTCTTTACGATCGAGGGCGGGACGATCGTCAAGGTCGAACAGCAGCCCTACATCGCACTGCAGTGACCGGGCATCCCGGGGGAGCGGCCGACGCGCCGACGGTTGCGCCCTGGATGGGGCGGCCAAGGCCATCCGGCCTCGCTGGGATCAGGCGAGCTGCTCGATGACCCAGTCGATGCAGCCGGTCAGGGCGGTGATGTCGTCGGGCTCGATCGCCGGGAACATGGCGACGCGCAGCTGGTTGCGGCCCAGCTTGCGGTAGGGCTCGGTGTCGACGATGTCGTTGGCCCGCAGCACCGCCGCCACCTCGGCCGCATCGACCGAGTCGTCGAAGTCGATCGTGCCGACGACTGGCGAGCGCAGCGCCGGGTCGGTGACGAAGGGCTCCGCCAGTGCGTGGGCGTCCGCCCAGCCGTAGAGCCGAGCGGCCGAGTCGGCGCAGCGGCCGGCCGAGAAGGGCAGCCCGCCGTTCTCCAGGATCCACTGCACCTGGGCATTGGCCAGCACCAGCGTCGCCAGCGCGGGGGTGTTGTAGGTCTGATCCTTGCGGGAGTTGTCCAGGGCGGTGCCCAGGTTGAGGAACTCGGGCACCCAGCGGCCGGACAACGACTCGATGCGCTCGATGGCGGCGGGGGAGCACGCTGCCAGCCAGAGGCCGCCGTCGGCGGCCAGGCATTTCTGGGGTGCGAAGTAGTAGACGTCGGTGGCGGCGGCGTCGAAGCGGATGCCCCCTGCGGCCGAGGTGGCGTCGACGGCGACCAGGGCGCCATCGTCGGCACCCTCAGGGCGAGCCAAGGGGATGGCCACCCCCGTCGAGGTTTCGTTGTGGGTCAGCCCGTACAGGTCGACGCCGGCGACGGCCTCCAGCAACGGGGCCGAACCGGGGTCGGCAGTCGCCACCGACGGCTCGCCGATGTGGGGGGCCTTACGTGCGGCCGTCGTGAATTTGGAGCTGAACTCGCCGAAGTTCAGGTGGTGGCTGCGCTCGGAGATCAGGTTGAAGGTGGCGGCGTCCCAGAAGGCGGTGGTGCCACCGTTGCCGAGCAGCACCTCGTAGCCGTCGGGGAGGCACAGCAGCTCGGACAGCCCGTTACGAAGCTCGCCAACAAGAAACTTCACCGGCAGCTGACGATGGCTGGTGCCCATCAGGTCGCCGCCCAGCGAGGCGAGCGTTGCCATCGCCTCGGGCCGGACCTTGGACGGGCCGGCGCCGAAGCGGCCGTCGGAGGGGCGGAGGTCGTCCGGAATGGTGGGCATGGGAGAGTTGGTCACCTGCTCAGTGTGGGTGAGCAAGGGCGTCGGTGCCAATCTGGGCGGTGGAGAAACCGATCGTGGGGACGCACCGAACCCCAGGTACCCTCGCACCGGCCACGACGACCCAACCGAGGACCACTTTGATGACGAACTCACGAGTTTCCGCACTGATCGGCGGCATATCTCCGTCGGCCACCCTGGCGGTCGATGCCAAAGCCAAGGCCCTGCGAGCCGCCGGCGAGTCGGTCGTCGGCTTCGGTGCCGGCGAACCGGACTTCCCGACCCCGGAGGCCATCGTCGAGGCCGCCGCCGAGGCGACCCGGGACCCCAGGTGGCACCGCTACTCGCCCGTGGCCGGTCATCCCGACCTGAAAGAGGCGATCGCCCAGAAGACCGCCCGCGATTCGAGCTACAAGGTGGAGGCCTCCCAGGTGCTCGTCACCAACGGCGGCAAGCAGGCGGTGTACCAGACGCTGCTGGCGCTGCTCGACCCGGGGGACGAGGCGATCATCCCGGCGCCGTATTGGACGACCTACCCAGAACCGGTTCGGCTGGCCGGCGCCACCCCGGTGTACCTGGCCACCGACGAGACCTCCGGGTTCCGCGTGACCATCGAGCAGCTGGAGGCCGCCCGCACCGAGCGCACCAAGCTGTTGGTGTTCGTGTCGCCGTCCAACCCAACCGGGGCGGTGTACCCACGCGACCAGATCGAGGCGATCGGCCGGTGGGCACTCGAGCACGACATCTGGGTGGTGACCGACGAGATCTACGAGCACCTGGTCTACGGCGATGCCGAGTTCCACTCGATGCCGGTGGTCGTCCCCGAGCTCGCCGACCGGTGCGTGGTGCTCAACGGCGTCGCCAAGACCTACGCGATGACCGGCTGGCGTGTCGGCTGGATGATCGGCCCCGCCGACGTGATCAAGGCGGCCACCAACCTGCAGAGCCACTCCACCTCCAACGTCTGCAACGTCGCCCAGCGCGCCGCCCTCGCTGCGGTCAGCGGTGACCTCGAGGCGGTGGCGGGGATGCGCGACGTGTTCGACCGGCGCCGCGTGACGATCCATCGCATGCTCAACGAGATCCCTGGGGTGACCTGCCTGGAGCCCGAGGGGGCGTTCTACGCGTTCCCCAGCTTCGCCGGGCTGTTGGGCCGGCCCCTCGCCGGCCATGTGCCGGCGACCTCGCTCGAGCTGGCCGACCTGGTGCTCGAGCACGCCAAGGTGGCGTTCGTGCCGGGTGAGGCGTTTGGTGCCCCGGGCTACGGGCGCTTCTCCTTTGCGCTGGCCGATGACGACATGGAGGAGGGCATCGCTCGCATCGCCCGGCTGGTCGCCGCAGGATGACCGACGGAGCGCCCTCCGCCGACGCCTCGTCCGGGCAGGGTGGGCCTGACGGGTATCGCCCGGGGTGGTGGCCCAGCCCGCTGAGCGCGGCCCAGGTGGCGGCGCCCGGATCGCGCCCGAGCGAAGTGCAGGTGGCCGACGGTTCGATCTTCTGGTCGGAGAGCCGCCCCGACGAGGACGGCCGGGTGGCGGTCGTTCGTTGGAATCCGGAGCGGGGCGCGGTCGACGTCGTGCCCGTGGACGCCGACGTGCGCACGCGCGTCAACGAATACGGCGGCGGCGCCTGGCGGGCCGCCCCGGGTGTCGTCTACGCCTCGCTGCGCTCCGACGCCCGCGTCTGGGCCATCCCAATCGACGCCGACGGGGTGGCGGGCGAGCCCCGACCGATCACCGCCGAGTGCCCGCCCGATGCGGTCAGTCGGTACGCCGACCTGCAGCTGACCCCAGACGGTCAGTTCCTGGTCTGCGTGCGGGAGCGGCCGGTGCCCGGCCTCGAGCCGGTACAGGAACTGGTTGCGGTGAGGGTGTCCGACGGGCGGGTCTCCATCCTCGCCGCGGGGTCGAGCTTTGTCGCCGATCCTCGGATCTCGCCGGACGGGGCCACGATCTGCTGGTTGTCCTGGAGCCATCCGGACATGCCCTGGGACGCCACCACTCTGTGGGCCGCCGACCTGGCGATCACCGGGACCGCCATGTTGGACATCGCAGAGCCGCGCGTGGTGGCCGGCGGCCGCACGGCCCTCGAGGCCGGCGGAGCCCCGGCGTCGGTCTCCGATGCGGCCTGGGGCCCGGACGGGGCGCTGTGGTTCGCCAGCGACCACCTCAACGGCTACTGGAACGCCATGGCCTGCCCGCCGGGGCTACCCGAGGCCGGATCGGGCCGCCCGGTCGGGCTGGGCCGGTGGGAGGTGGCCCAACCCCATTGGGTGTTCGGTCGATGCCGCCTGGCGCCGCTGCCCGGCGGCGGGGCGTTGAGCGCTCGTCGCATCGACGGACGCGATGTGTTGACGCTGTTGGCGGCGCCGCCCGGCGGCGGACAGGGCGGTGGGGTGGCCGTCGAACTGCCGGCCCCCACCCTGGCCGACGATGTCACCCAGGTGGAGACTTTTTCGGTCGGGTCCGGGCCGGCCGGCGCGTTCATCGTGGCGGCGGTCGTCGCCGGCGCCGACAGCTCGCCGCACGTCCGCTGGTGGCATGAACACGATCTGACCGTGACGGCCGCCGAGGCGGCCGGCAACCGTCCCGAGGAAGGCGCGGGAGCGCAACGGCATCCCGACGGGCGGTTCCTGAGCGGACCGGGCACGTCGCAGGGTCTGGTGTCCCTGGCACCCGAGTGGGTCTCCAAGCCGCAGCATCTGGCGTTTTCGACCGAGAGCGCGACGGAAGCGGGAGCGGAAGCCTCTGGGATACAGGGTGGGGCGGCGGTCGGGCACACCTTTGCGTTGTACTACCCGCCGCGCAACCCTGAGGTTGGCGACGTGTCGGAGCCGCCGCCGTTGGTAGTGCGCATCCACGGCGGCCCTACCGCTGCCGCCGAGTGGCGCTACCGGGCCGACGTGCAGTTTTGGACCACGCGCGGGTTCGCCGTCGCCGACGTCAACTATCGCGGCTCGACCGGATACGGCCGTCCCTATCGGGAGGCTTTGCGGGGAGCGTGGGGGGTCGCCGATGTGGCCGATTGCGTGACGGTGGCTGAGGGCCTGGCCCAACGGGGCCTTGCCGATCCGGACCGGTTGTTCATCCGGGGCGGCTCAGCCGGCGGGTTCACAGCGCTGGCCGCCGTCACCTTTCATGACACCTTCGCTGCGGCGGCCTCGAGCTACGGCATCGCCGACCTGGCCCTGCTGGCCGCCGAAACCCACAAGTTCGAAAGCCGCTACCTCGATGGGCTGGTCGGCCCCTATCCCGAGCAGGCCCAGGTGTACGCGGCCCGATCGCCGCTCTTCCACGTCGACACCATCGACGTACCGGTGCTGGTGCTGCAGGGGTCCGACGACCCCGTGGTGCCGCCCAGCCAGGCGGACGCTCTCGTCGACGCGTTGCGTAGCCGGGGAGGCCGGGTGGAGGAACGGCGCTACGAGGGTGAGGCCCACGGCTGGCGGCGCGCGCAGACGATCATCGACGCCCTCGAGACGGAGCTGAATTTCTTCCTGTCGATCTGACCGATCCGAGCCCGTCGACCCTCCCGGTGGTCCCCGGCGACACGAATCTTGTTTCAATCCGTGCTGGTACCCTGACTCGGCCACCGGGCGTTCCCGACGACGGGGAGAGAACCTCATGTGCGCAGTAGCTCGACGCGGCAATCGACCTCACGTCACCGTGATCAAGGCCCGCTGGGGTTCGGTGGGGCTGCACCATGTGTCGTTGCACCGGTTCCCCCCGCTGGCGGCGATGACCATCGAGGCGCTCGCCCGCCGCGAGGGCTGGGACACCGCCATGATCGACGAGGACGCCGAACAGCTCGACCTCGACGCACCGACCGATCTGGTGGCGATGACCACCTGGACGGCCAACGCTCCCCGCACCTACCGGATCGCAGCGGCCTATCGCGCCAAAGGCATCCCGGTGGTCATGGGCGGCGTGCACCCATCGATGTTGCCGGGCGAGGCCGCCCGTCATGCCGACGCCGTCGTGGTGGGGGAGTGCGAAGCGATCTTCGGCAGGGTGCTCGCCGATGCCGCCGCCAACCGTCTGAAGCAGTTCTACGAGGGGTCGTGGGAGGACCTGTCGCTGGCGCCGACCATCGACGAGCTGATGCCCCGCTACGAACAGTTTCCGCGCGGGCGATACCTGCCCACCCACACCACCCAGACCACCCGCGGGTGTCGCTTCAACTGCGACTTCTGCTCGGTGATCCGCATCAACGGACGAGGTCAGCGCCACCGCGACCCGGCCGCCGTGGTCGACGAGCTGCGCATCCGGGTGAAGATGCCCGGCCGGCCGCCGGGAACCCCGATCGTCGTGTTTTTCACCGACGACGACCTGGCCGCCGACCAGGAGTACTGCGGGTCGCTGTTCGAGGCGATGGCCTCGGCCAACCTGCCGGTTCGTTTCGCTGCGCAGACGTCGATCGGCCTGGCCCGTAACCCCGAGCTGCTCCGGCTGGCCGAGGCGGCCGGAGCGGCCCTGTTCTTCATCGGCTTCGAGAGCGTCAACCGCCAGGCGCTCAAGGAGGCCAACAAGAAGAACCGTCCTGCCGAGTTCGCCGAGCTGGTGCAGCGTCTTCACGACGCCCACATCGCCGTCGAGGGCGGCTTCATCTTCGGGTTCGATTCCGACGGGCCCGGCGCGTTTGCCGACACGGTACGCGCTGCCGACGAGATCGGCGTCGACACCGCCCACTTCACCATCCTCACCCCGCTGCCGGGCACACAGACGTTTTCCCGTCTCCATGGCGAGGGTCGAATCTTCGACTACGACTGGTCGCACTACAACGCCTACCGGACACTCTTCGAGCCGGCGCAGATGTCGGTGGCCATGCTCGATGCCGGCGCCCGCTGGGCGTACGGGGCGTTCTATTCCTCCAGCGCCCGTCGGCGCCGAACCTGGGCCCAGATCAGGCGCAGCTCGCCGATGATGGCGGCCGCCTACCGCTTCGTCGGTGGGTCCTATGCCCGCCACTACGGCGTCGGTCTGCAGGGCAGCAGCGAGGCGCCGTTCCAACCGCACCCCGACGACATCGCCCACCTGGCGACCGTGTCGAACTTTGATGCCAACCAGGTGCTGATCGAGGCGTTGGCGCTCGCCTCGGGCGGCCGCCCATCGTCGGCCGGGGCGGCCACCCCGGTGAACGTTTCACTCGGTCGACCGGTTGCGGCGTCCACCGGGACCACCGTCGCCGGAGGGGGCTGAGCGCCACCCCGGATGCCACTACGCTCCGGGTTGGAACAACTGCACCGAGCGGGAGGAACCCCAGCCCCATGCGCCTTACCGTCCTTGGATCGTCGGGCACCTTCGCCGGCCCGGATGACGCCTGTTCCGGATACCTCGTCGAGCACGACGGGTTTCGGTTGGTGATGGACGTCGGCCCCGGCACCCTGGCCAACCTTCAGCGGCACCTGCCCCTCGACCGGATCGACGCGGTGTTGTTGTCCCACGCTCACCCCGACCATTGGGGCGAGTTGCCCACGCTGTGCAACGCCTACCGCTACGTGCTCGGCCGCGACGACCTCCCGGTGCTCGGGCCCGCAGACGCGCTCGCCTGCGTCGAGGCGGCGCTGGGTGGGTCGACGAGCCCCACCTTCGCCTTGGAGGAGGCGGGTGATGGCGACGAGTTTGAACTGGGGCCGATCGAGCTGCGGTGTTCGGCCACCGATCATCCGGGCGTGACGCTCGGGTTCCACCTGTCCGCCGGCGACGTCGCCATCGGGTACTCGGCGGACACCGGCCCCGGTTGGAGTTACAAGGAGTTCAACGCCCCGGTGACGCTTGGCCTGTGCGAGACGTCCTACGTCGAGGCCGGCGACACCGGCGGCATGCACCTGACGGCTGCGGAGGCCGGTGCGATGTGCCGAGACGCGGGTGTGTCCTTCCTGGCCGCCACCCACATCGTGCCCGGACAGGATCGAGATGCCATCCTGGGGGCGGCCACCTCCGCCTTCGGCGGGAAAGTGCACCTGGCCACCCCCCATCTTCGATTTGAACTGTGAGCGTGATCCCCACATGAGCCCCACCCCCCGAGCCGACGGCCGTGCCCCCGACGAGTTGCGCCCCGTCACCTTCGAGCGCGACGCCACCGAGTTTGCGTTGGGTTCGGTGATGGCCTCGTCGGGCCGTACCAAAGTGCTGTGCACGGTCAGCCTCGATGAGGACGTTCCCCGCTGGATGCGGGGCCGCGGGTCCGGGTGGGTGACCGCCGAGTACTCGATGCTGCCCGGTTCGTCGCCCGAACGGATCCGTCGCGAGACCAAAGGCCCGAAGGGTCGCACCCAGGAGATCCAGCGCCTGATCGGTCGCTCGCTGCGCGCCGTGGTCGACCACGAGGCCCTGGGCGAACGCCAGCTGCTGGTGGACTGTGACGTGCTCCAGGCCGACGGTGGCACCCGCACCACCTCGATCACCGGAGCCTGGCTGGCGCTGTGGGACGCCTGCGAGCGCCTGGTGGCGGCCGGCCTGGTTCCCGCCAACCCGATCCTTCAGCCGCTGGCGGCGCTGTCGGTGGGGCTCGTCGACGGCGAGGCCCGGCTCGACCTGCCCTATGAGGAGGACTCCAGGGCCGAGGTGGACATGAACGTTGTCGTCGCCGGCGACGGCCGCTTTGTCGAGGTGCAGGGCACGGCCGAGGGCCAACCGTTCAGCCGCAATCAGCTGGACGAGCTGATGGTGTTGGCCGAGGGCGGCGCCGCCACGCTGTTCGACCTGCAGCGCAGCTACACCGCCACCCCGCCCGAGCCGCGCACGATCGGTCGGTCGGACTGAAGAGCAGCGGGTCCGTCGTGATCGCCGAGCGTTCCAGGACGATCGTCCTGGCCACCGACAACCCACACAAGGTGACCGAGCTGAGCAGCCTGCTGGCCGCATTGTCGGTGCCGGTCGAGGTTCTGCCGCGGCCCGAGTGGCTCGACGATGTCGACGAGACCGGAACCACGTTTGTCGCCAACGCCGATCTGAAAGCGATCGCCGTGGCCAATGCCGTGGGTGAGTGGGCGCTCGCCGACGATTCGGGCCTCGAGGTCGACGCCCTGAACGGGGCGCCGGGGGTGCGATCGGCCCGGTTCGCCGCCGACATGGCCACTACCGAGCGGGGCGGGACGCCGTCATCGGGCAATTCGACCGACGAGGCCAACCGGCGGGCGCTGAGCGACCGCCTCACGGAGGCCGGCGTCGGCTTCCGGCGCTCCGCTCGATTCCGATGTGCCCTGGCGCTGGCCGACCCGAGCGGCAGGGTGGCGCTCCGGGCCGAAGGTGCGGTCGAGGGGGAGATCATCACCGAGCAGCGGGGCGATGGCGGGTTTGGGTACGACCCGATGTTCGTGCCCGACGACGGCGACGGATCGACCTTCGCCGAGATGGATTCCGATGCAAAAGCGGCGATCTCCCACCGGGGCCGCGCCCTGGCGGAGCTGATCAGGATCATTGAGGCCTCGGGGTGGCCCGAGGACACCTGAGCGGAAATACCGCACGCACGCGTCCGCAATCGGCAATGCTGGTTGCTGCGGTCGCCGCCCACGGGACGCCGCTCAGCGAACGACGAGCACGAAGGAGTGCCGTGGCCAACGATCAGGTGCTCGTACTCAACGTCTCCTACGAGCCGGTCATCTTGATCCATTGGCACCGAGCGATCTGTTTGGTCATGGCCGAAAAGGTCACTGTCGAGGCGGTCGAGGAAGGCCGTGCGCTTCGCTCGGCCACCGCCGAGTTTCCCTATCCGGCTGTGGTCAGGCTGCGCCGGTACGTGCCGGCGACCCGGGCGAGTTCCCTGGGCTGCTCGAGACGGTCGGTGCTGCGGCGCGATGGGTTTCTGTGTGCCTATCGAGCGTCGAGTCCCGTGTGCGCCACCCGCGCCGCTTCGGTCGATCACGTCGTCCCTCGGTCTCGGGGTGGTGGCGACGAGCCGACCAACCTGGTGGCGGCCTGCGTGCCCTGCAACCAGCTGAAAGCCAACAGCACGCTGCGGGAGCTGGGCTGGTCACTGCACCGGGTTGACCCGGCCCATGCGACGCCCCTGTTCGACCTGGATGACGTGCCGGTGGCCTGGCGCCCCTTCCTCCCGGTCGCCGCCTGAACCAACGGTCAGCGGCGCACCCGGCGGGCACGTAGCGTAGGCAGCGGTTTTCCTCCGCATCACGGCGGGGTCGACCAACTCGAAGGAGGGGGCAGTTGGGAACGATCGGCGGTCTCGTCGTGCCCTTGGTGGTCGCCGCTGCGATCGGCTTCGTCGTCGGCTGGTTCTTCGCCAGGGCCGGGCGGGGGCCGGACGGGGTCGCGCAAGGGCGCTCCGACGCGGATGGGGCCGAGCCCGGCTCGGACGATGTCGATGAGCGCGTCGCTCGTCTGGAGGCCGACTACGCCCGGCGGGTCGAGGTGTTCTCCAAGCGGGAGGCCGAGCTGATCACCGCCGGTCGCAAGGTGGTCGAGCAGCTCCGACAGCGGGAAGGCGAGCTGGCCGAGTTGCGCGATGAAGGGGCGTCGGACGGCCAGCCCCCCACCCCGGTGCCCTCCGCCCCCGGGCGACAGGAGCCCGAGCCCTCGACAGCCGAACCAACGCGCCGCAACGAACGGCCCGTCGGCCCGTCCACCGAACCGGCCGAACCGGCCGAACCCAGGACGCCGCCCACTTCGTCTCCGCCGGCCACCGCAGAGACCCCAGCCGCCTCCGGATCGACTGGCGCCGCCCCCGCCGTCTCCGGATTGGCCCGTGCCGCTCCGGCACCCGCCAAGAGAGGTCGGCGAGCGGTCATCGACCCGGCGACCGGTCAGCCGATCAACCCCGAGTCGAAACCCAAGCCGTCGTCAGGCGACGACCCCGTCGGCAGCGCCCACTCCAACGGGGGGCAATCCCGCCCACCGGGTCCGGAGGCCGACGTGCCCGACGCCGGCTCCTCGGCCGAGCTGTCGGTGCGCCTCATCGCCCCTGGCCTGACCCGAGAGGAGCCTGAGGTGATCGACCTGCGCGATCAGCGCCGGGTACCCCCGGCAGCCGACATCGTGCCTCCCGCCTCCCGGCAGGGCGAGGAGTTGATCGACATCGTCGGCATCGGGCCAAAGATCGCCGACCAGCTCCGCCAGGCCGGGGTGGTCACCCTCGCCGACCTGGCCGGCCTCGACCTCGACGGCCCGCTGCCGACTTCGATCGAGGGCCTGCGCGGTCGGCTTCGACAGGGCGACTGGGTGGGCCAGGCCCGCCGCCTCACCGACTAGTTCGCCAAGCCCAGCTGTTGCGGCGAGGTTGCTGGTGCGGACGGTGGGACTCGAACCCACACAACCTTTCGGATACCAGGACCTAAACCTGGCCCGACCCCCCGAAACCGAAAAGCGCGACGATTTCGCGACGATTCTCCGGTCAGCTAACTGTCCGACCGGGCACCGTTCAACACCTTCTGAACGGTCGATGTGAGCACCACTCTGCACGGTGTCAACGCACCCAAAAGCTCCGGCAAATTGGCAACGCCGAGCGGTGCGAAGACCGGCAGGACACCGACGAGGATGCCGCTAGCACCGACGACAGCTTGGACCACGGTACGGGCATCAAGCTCGTTCGGGCCCTTTCCGATGATGGTTGCGGCTGAAGGTTCCGTCCTGGAGCTCCATAGATAGTTCACGCATTCTGGGTCGAGATATTGCGCCGGTGCCGCCACCGGCGGTTCCCTAGGGTTGAACGGATGGAAGATTTGAAGCAGGCAGCAGCAGACATCGACGAGGTGTGCGGGCAGGTGGAGCTTCGACACGACATCCCATCGGCGCTCTTCCGGAAGTGGGGTCGATGGGATGAACTGTCTGCTAGCCAACGGACGATGGTGGCCGTCCTTGATCACGCGCCGGCGGGCAGTTTCGACAAACCGGAGATGCTGCCGAGGGAGCTTCGGGCATCTGTTACGGACTTCGATGCGGACGAATGGTCAGACGTTGTGACCGTCGCAACCTTGGTCAGTAACCCGATGGCGAAGTCTTGGATAGAAGACACGCTCTGGCTCACCGAGCACATCCACGGCAGCAAGCCTCACGGTCCCGCGTCACTTGACGCGCACTTCGAAGTGCTCAGTGATTCTGACGCTCACGTCATGGAGCGCATCCGAGGCGCTGAACGGGTAGCGGAACTGGTTCGCAGAATGGGTCAGCGGAACGGTGAAGCGGCTCAGCAGACCGAGCAGCTAATGCGGGACATCATGGAAGGGATCACTCATGGCGGGTTGGGAGGTCCCGACGACTCTCTTTGTGCTGCAACCCGGATTTGGGCCGATGTTGTTGTCCCATCCCCGGAAGCAGTTCGGCTACTGGATGAGGTAGAGAACAGGTTCGCCGGGCCACACGATCTGGAAGTGCTTGCTGATGTCCGGAACAAATTCTGCCCCGATGCGTGGGACAACTACGACAAGGCAATCCAAGCATTCATGGACGAGTCCGAGTCAAGTATTGGAATGAGAAGTTACGCCGCAGCCAAAAACGCATTGGGCATCGCTACCCGTGTTGGACACCCGCGACAAGCTGCGATCAAGGCTGCGATCCAACACATCGACGTTTGGGAGGGCACCGTGCCGACACGGATCGGAGGAACGGTTCCCGCCGAAGCGGTACACCAATGGATCGCCGAAACTGTCGGGTCGGACGACCTGCAATCATCGCTCAGACGGCTCGTGACCAACGGACGGTCCGCCGTCAATGGGGACGGGGAACCAGACACCGAACGCCAGAGCTTCCTTGACTACTTGCCCGTTCGAACTTTCGGGCTATACAACAGCACCCTCCGCAACACGGATGCTCAGGACTGCGGTGACCCCAACGCAGAACCGCCGAGACACTCCAGCAATGCAGTGTCTCGCAATATCAACGCGTCTCTAACCGCCAACTTCCTTGCGCCCTCCCTTAAACAAATCTTCACCCACTACGACCCCGACACGGACGAACTTCGACGGCTGCTAGACCCTCACCCACACATCGACGAAACGAACATCGAAGCATTGATCGACGGACTTGTGCTCTACACGGAACAGCGTTGGGAATCATCCGCGTGCACCCTGCTGCCACGAATCGAGCAGCTGGTCAGACGTACCGCGGTCGAAGCGAACGTGCCGATTATCAAGGAACCCAAAGGTGACGAGCGTGGCGGCGTGTCCACGTTCGGAGGATTGCTCCGCAATCTAAGGAAGGCATCGCCGGACACATTTCCGGAGGAACTCGCGCGCCGTATCGACTTCTTGCTGACCGACGACATCCAGGGGTTCAACCTGCGGAACGAGATCCTCCACGGACTGGCCGAACGCCCGATTCAACAATGGGAAGCAACCGTCGTTGTGCTAGCGCTCCTTGAGATCCTGCTGTTCCAACCGGAAACGTGACGCTCTTCAGTCGCGGTCTGTTCTGCGTCGATCTTCGCCAGCGGAATGTCACAGTCCGTACATCTCAGGGACGGTCGCACCGAGACTGATAGCCCGCTCGCGAGCCCGCCAGGAGCAGTGCGCCCAACGTCCAGCGTCAGCGAGAGAGAGCAACAGCTCGCCCTGCCGGCCTTTCAGTCCGTCGATCTCGACCTGCCTACCGAGACGGATCAACTCTATTCTTGTGGGGCAATCCTTGTCGGACTACTTGATCGCAGCAGCAAGCTGGGCTGTGAAATCGTCAAGCACTTCTTCCTGCCAGGACTTCGCTGCATTATCCCGCCTGTCAGTCTGCTCAACGTTGCACACGTCCTGTTTGTCCCGGCGTCTGGGAAGGCCGTTTGGCCAACATCCGCCTGAACCGAGCGGCTTCCCAGTCGGATGGTTCGTAGAACTGTGCCTGACTGCTTGTCGTAAGCTCTTATGAGCTGAGTCCCTTGTACCCAACGCTTCATCGCAGGAGGCCACTCGGACAACGCGACCTGCTGCTTCACTTTGCCCGACGCTGTAACAACGTCATCACCCTGAGTCTTTGTTCCGTCGACGCCGTTCCGCGTCGCGTTTGCCCACCGGGCCGCGTGTTCCCTCCATGATGCCTCCAGGGCTCAGGACGCCACCACCCTCCAGGGGTTCGGGCTATCCGCTTGCTTTGGTGGGCGAGAACAGGACTCGAACCTGCGGACTCCGGGATATGAACCCGGCGAGCTACCAACTGCTCCATCTCGCTACGTGTGGACTAAGAAACACCACGCTTCAGCTAAGACGACACAGGCAGGAGGGCGAGTCCTAGCCCTCTTCCTCCAGGGGGCGAGCATTGTCCGGAGGGCAGAAACCCTCCGGCCATATTGGTTTCCTATCCCAATCCCAATGTGCTCCGGCGAACGCTTCTTCTTCGAGCGTCGATCCGGTGAAATCCGTCCCGGTCAGATTGGCTCCCTCGAAACTGGCCTCGATAAATCGAGTATCGGTTAAGGTCGCATAGCTCAGGTTGGCCTTCCGGAAGTTCGATCGACGCATGAAGCGGGCCTTCCGCATCACCACCGCCTCCATCTCGGCTGCCACGAACTGGCATTCCGTCCCCTCAATACCGTTCAGAATCGCCTGAAAGAGCTTTGCCCCGCTTAAGTCAGCCTTTACGAGTCCGCAATCCGTCATGTCGCACCATTCGAGGTCCGTATTATGCAGTGAACGTCCACTGAGTTGGAGTTCCGACATATCCGCCCTATGGAAAGAGCGGTTGTTCAGGTCGCGTTCAGACCAGATGAACAGTTGGAGCGCCTGACGGTCAGCGAGCTTCCGGTCTTGCTTGCGGGCTTCTAACGCTAGTTGGCGATCAAGTGTCCGGGCGGCCTCAGCGATTTCACGGTCCTGCTTGCGGGCATCCTCAGCGATCGTACGATCTTGCTCCCGTGCAGAGTCAGCGATCGCGCGATCTTCCTTACGTGAGTCCTCGTTCGCGAAGTTCGATGAGCAAGAAGAGTCCCGCAATGACGGAACCGCTAACCAACGCCGATCCGATCTCTCCCACGGCTAGGTCAATGTCGGAGTCAAAGTACCGGTCAAATATGTCGCTGAGCAAGAAGGTCGGCGGGTCAACGACAGCACCTGAGGACCACAGGATCAAGACGACCCCGAAAACACCAACTCCGGTTACCAGGCACCAAAACAGAATCCGAGTACATTTCTCCACCCGACCATCATCCCACGAACTAGGTCACGCCTACTGAGGTGTGGCATCCACCGGCCAGTTGTTGTCAGGTGGCGTGTACCCATCAGGCCAGATCGGCGGGTTAGCGGGGTCCCACTTCGCATGGATTAGCGAGGCTGCGAGCCGATTGGTTTTGGCCGCCAAGTACCAACCAGATTGTGTGGAATCGCCTTTGAACGACCCAAGGTTTGTGAGAAGCATGTTGGAGCCAGAAATGGTTACTTCTGGAAGAGATGCGCCGCTGAGTTTCGCAGTGCCCATCTCGGCCCCACTGAGGTCCGCACCCCGGAGATCCGCTTCCGACAAGTCTGCTCCATCGAATTCTGCATTTGACAGATTCGCTCCCCTAAGGACGGCATGTCTCAGGTCGGCGTAGGAGAAGTCAGATTCCTTCAGTGTCGCGAGTGAGAGGTCAACCCTGGATAGGTCAGCACCTCGAAATCGACTCCCGTGCAGGTCTCTTCCTTCAAGTCTGAGGTTGGATAGTTTCAGGCCGGAGAAGTCCCGGTCCGTCAAGTCGCGTTCCATGGCCAGCGCCAGTTGGTACTGCTCCCGAGTTTGACGTTCCGTAACGGCTTGTTCGATATGACGTTCTAACGAGAGCAACCCGAGGGAGATGACCACGCCGCTCACGAGAGCGCCGCCAACCTCTACCCGAGCTACGTCTTCTCTTTCGGCTCCGGATTGAAGGAAACCGAAGCCGAGAAGTCCGACGATGATGAAAGCGTAGACATGGAGGAAGAGCCTGACTCGTGGGAACATGTCCACGAGCATCCCACGAAGCTCGAAACTCGTACACGATGGCACTTGCTATGCAGACCGGGGCTTGCTTTTGGGGGGTGTAAGGGGTCACCCCACTTTGAGAACCGCGCCGGATCTGATGCGGGCGAGGATTGCTGGACTCTTGATACCTGAGTCGGTCACCATTGTGGTCGCTCAAGTAGGCTCGGTAGTGCGCCGTTCTCATCTGTCTGAGTGCCAGCGCTATGTTCTTGATCGGCGATCGAACATGTCGGGCTTGGTGGCAACTCATACTGCCGATCCTCGACACGCATCGGGTCTCCGCTCTGGCGTCGCTCGGGCCTATGAGGCTCATCCCTGTGCTCAGCGCTTGAAGAGGCAGGAGGGCGCAGGGATCGGTCGTGGACGATCTCACGTCGGTCTTGTCAGGCGTAGCATTGTTGCATGGGTCTCGGTCCGATAACTGAAGGGTATATAGGGGGCAATTCTTTGGGGAAATCGCCGACAGAGTTGCTGGATTCTTCGCAAACGCCGGAAGCGGGAGCGGCTGGCAGCCGATCTGATCCCGGTCGGACAGAGTCCCGCGTGGTGGTGGGGTTTCGAGGGTGATCCTCGGTGTGTTCAGCCAGTGATTGCTGGCTGTTCGGGTTCAGTGTCGCATGGTTTGTTGAGTTCGGCCATCGAGGCTTCGGAGAGGTAGCGGCGGGCGATGGCCCATTCGTCATGTTGGTCGGCGAGGACGGCGCCGATGAGGCGGATTGCGGCGGTGTCGTTGGGGAAGATCCCGACGACGTTGGTGCGGCGTTTCACTTCTTTGTTGAGCCGCTCGAGCGGGTTGTTCGACCAGATCTTCCGCCAATGGGATCTGGGGAACGCGGCGAATGCGAGGACGTCGGTGCGGGCGTCTGCCATCGAGGTGGCGGCTTTGGGGAACCGGTCGGTGAGGGTGGTAGTGACCTCGTCGTAGCGGGCGATGACCTCTGTGGCGGTGCCGAGAGCGAAGATCGACCTGAACGCTGCAGAGACCATCTCTTGATGGGCTTTGGGGACTGTGGCGAGCAGGTTGCGGGCGTAGTGGACCCTGCATCGTTGCCACGACGCCCCGGCGAAGCATTTACGGATTGCGGCTTTCAGGCCGGCGTGCGCGTCGGAGATCACCAGCCGCACACCAGCCAGCCCGCGTGTGCGGAGCGACCGGAGGAACCGGGTCCAAAAGGTTTCGTCTTCGGAGTCGCCGATGTCGACACCGAGGATTTCCCGTGTCCCGTTGGCGGTGATCCCCGTTGCGATCACAACCGCACGGGAGACGACCTGACCCAAGGCGTCGGCACGGACATGGATGTAGGTGGCATCGAGATAGACGTACGGGAACCTGACGTGGCCGAGGGTGCGACCCCGGAACGCTGCGACGCGTTCGTCGAGCCGCTCACAGATCCTCGAGACCTCCGACTTGGAGATCCCGGCCTCGACACCCATCGCCGCGACGAGATTGTCGACCGAGCGGGTGGAGACCCCGTTGACGTAGGCCTCCATGATCACCGCATACAACGCCTGGTCGACCCGGCGGCGGCGTTCGAGGACCTCCGGGAAGAAGCTGCCCTTGCGGAGCTTCGGGATCGCGACCTCCAAATCGCCGGCCTTCGTCGAGACGATCCTCGGGCGGTGACCGTGGCGTTCCTTGGAGCGCTGGTCGGACCGTTCGTATGGGCCGGCGCCGATCTTCTCGGTTGCTTCGGCCTCGATCAGCTGCTGGAGCGCCCACTCGGCGAGTTCGCGGACCAGGTCGGTGCCTTCCCCGACACGAAGCGCGTCGAGCAGGTCAGAAACGGCAGACTGGGAAAGAGCCATCGGTGTGTTCTCCTTGGGGTGCACTTGGACGTACACACCGAGCATCACGCCGATGGCCCCACCAGTGTTGGACCCCCAGCTACCCCCTCAATCCCCACCACAACCCGGACAATCCAACACGCCGTTCAATATCGCGCGCTCGACTTCCACCGCGTCAGTTTCTACGAACTTCACCAGTGCCCCCAAGGCATCAGGAAGAGCCCTCCAGATCACTCACCCAGAGAATTGCGGGAGGGCTCTTGCGCGTCTACAAAGACGCGAGCCTCACCCCAGCGACACCAGCAACGCCACTCCAGTCGTGCCCACCATCAATGACCCCAACCCACCCGTCACCAACGAACGTGGCGCTCAACACCCGCCAGCGGCGGTCAAACAGAGTTCGACAACGGGACGACAGCGGCGCCTCCTAGTAAGGAGCCGACTCGGAGGAAGCGGGGCGCCGCATGAGAGGATTGCCGTATGGCTCGCTATTCCAAGTTTCCCTCAGACTCGCAGGAGTCTGCCTTTGCTATTCACTCGTTGAACAACTACACCAATTTCTACCTCTCATCGAGTGTGGCAGCCCTCGATCTCGACAGCAGAAATGTCGGTGATCTGATCCGCGCGTTGCATCGTGAGGTGACCCGACAACTCGCTACGGGCGGCGTGGAGTATGCCAAGCTGAAGTGGGCTCTGATGCCTCGACGAACGCATAAGGAGATTGCTTTCATCTTCGACTCCACGGCTGCCGGGAGCGACCACTACGGGCTTGAATTCTCGAAGGTGTGGCTGTCGGCGCTTTGGCGCGACGGGCCCCAACGGACCGCTATCAGTCAGGGCGACATCCTCAAGGCACCGGCCGCTTGGGTTTGGAGGGAACTTGAGGAGCACCTCGTTCGGACGAACGACTTTCCTCGGTTGCACACCGAGCACTACTACGTCCTTTATCTCACGAACATGGCGCGAACACATGTCAGCGCGATAGATGCCGCCTTGCGAGATTCGACGGCTGCATACTTGGGGTACATCGACTGTTCGACGTGGACCCCTCTTAAGTCGTTCATGCTGCTCCCACAGTATGCGTTCCGCGATGGCGATGCGCTCGTCGTTGCAGCCGACGAGGACGGTTCACCGTACATCACGCCGCCCACCGGGGGTCATCGGTTCAATCTCGTTGGCGTAGAAGAAGCGCTCTACGGAGTGCTGCTCGACCACCGCATGGACAACGGTGTTCCGGCGTGGGCCGATGAAGACAGCGTGCTCACCTTGACCGCTCTGGGTGGCGGACAGAGCCCGCTAAGGGAACTGAAGCTTGATCTCGATGAACGAAGATTCGCGTACTTGAAGACCGCCGAGCCTGATGGTCACCTGGGGTCAGTGCGCAGTGCCCGGCTCGACGGGCTAAGCCGCGAGGAGCTCATCCAAGCTATTGAGACCAAGATCCGGAGTGGCCTTGTGTTCCACTTGCGATTCGTTCGTGGGACCCGAGACGACGATCCCGCTCCCGAGAACGACGCATTGATGTTTGACGTGCAAGTGGAATTCCCCGACGACACCGGCAAAGCCCGCCGCTATCTGGTCGCGATCAAGTACACCCCGGCAAGCCACTCGGGCAAAGTGGTGTCGTTTTACTAGCAAACCCGCTCCGCAGGAAGCGGGAGCAGGGTGAGTCCCGCCTGGTGGTGTAGTTCGGGACCATCACCGTGATGGTGGTGGTCACCGTGCGATTCTCAGAAACGATTAAGTACCTGAGAGGAACGCCGCACGATGACCACACCTGATTCTGCGCTGAACGCACTGTCGACGTCACTCACCTCGGTTCATTCGCCGTTGGCGGCGAACCTGGCCGAGATCCTCACCGACGCGATCCAAGAGCCGATAGAAGCGGAACTGTCGGCCCGGATCGGCAGCGAACCCAACGAACGATCGCTGGCCCGAACGAACCTGCGGAACGGGCACCGCAACAAGCTCCTCTCCACACCTGCCGGAGATATCACTGAACCACCCCGGGTTCGGTGCACTCCTCTTTCCTGAGAGGTTGTGTCGATGCCAAGCAAGTACGACGAAGAGACCCGCGCGAAGGCGGTGCGTCTGGTGGTCGATCACCGCATTCCTGGCAAGATCGCCCGTCGTGCGTGAACCAATGTAGCTACTGGCATTGCCAATTAGGCGCACGACAATTAGATCCCGGCATCTAGCGTGAGTTACTCCCGGTGGCAGCCGTCACTCAGGTGCTCGCCTAGGCGTACGTGCCTTTGCCACCCAAAGCTGAATACAAGGTCTGCCTAGACACCCCAAGGTCACAAGCGACCTTTGCCTTTGGAACGTCGGCCTCGACCCGCTCTCGAGCGTGCGCTATCTGCTCGGCGGAGAGCTTCGGGGCCCGTTCGTAGACGCCGTTCCGTTTGGCGATGGCGATGCCTTCAGCTTGGCGCTCTCGGATCGTGGCGCGTTCGAGCTGGGCGACGGCACCGAGGATCGTCAGCATGAACGCGCCCTGCGGAGTGTCGGTGTTCAGCGCTGGGTTGTCGACGAACTCAAGAGCGACACCCTTCGCATGGAACTGCTCGATGAGATCGAGGAGGTCTCTCGTCGATCTCGCGAGACGGTCAGGCGACTTCACCCGCACCTTATCGCCATCGCGCACCCATTCCAACAATTCACGCAACTGTGTTCGGTCTTCGACATTCTTGCCTGAGACCTTCTCGCAGAACAGACGGTCGACGTCGGACAATGCCTCGACCTGCCGCGCCTCATTCTGATCGGCAGCGCTGACCCTCGCATAACCGACAATCTGGCCCTTGTGTCCATTCACCTCTAGACCCCTCTGCATATGTGTCTAACGAAACCCTAGCCGAACCCGGTTGGACGGTCGAAAGGGGAATCGTTAGGTGTGCGTTCAGGTACGCCCTGATTGACGCACTGGCTGCTGGGAGCAGGCCGGAAGATACCGGTGGGACGATCTTTTCTCGCCGATGTGAGCGAGGCGCTGCCAGGTATAGGGTGATCGAATGGCTCTCGGTCCGTTCACTGAAGGTTACATACAGGGCGCTGTCATTGGGGATTTGATGTATGACGCCGCCGGATTCCTGGGTGAGCGTCGTGGCCGGAAATTGGCTCGGCGGGCAGCCGATCAGTCGCCGTCCGAGGGCTGGCATGACGATCCAGCGGGACGATACGAGCACCGGTACTGGGACGGTGACGGGTGGACTGACCACGTCGCAACCGCAGGCGTTGCAGACTTCGACCCGCTCTACGCTTGTCAGACCGATGATCAGTTGGCACCAGAGGGCTGGCACTCCGACCCAGCCGAGCGATACGAGTACAGGTACTGGGACGGCAACGCGTGGACTGACTACGTCTCTTCACCAAGCCCCGCTCAATTCGATCCGATCTAGTTGGGTACTAGCCCGGTCAGAGTCTGAGGCGGGGAGCCGAGAAGGCCGCTAGTGCGGGTGACGCACCCATGCGTCGGCTGCACCAAAAACGGTCGATACGGGTGGACTTGAGACGTTGAACCTGAACACGGGTTCTGAACGTCGAGACTGGCGCTCTTGGCAGGGATCGACGGATGCCTCAAATACGGTCGTTTCTGAACACCGAGCCGGGCGACGACGCGACGACACCACGCCAATCCGCAACCACGGACCTGACGGAACTACCCTCACCTTCGTCAACCCCGGGGAGGTTTGCGGCTCATATGACGACGTTCCGCCAGTTGTTGGAGGAGTTCGACGCTTCGGCAAAGACGACCGCAGCGAAGGGCACCCGGTTCGAGAAGTTCTGCCGTGCCTACTTTCAGACCGATCCGCTTTGGGCTGAGCGTTTTGATGAGGTGTGGTTGTGGATGGACTGGCCGGACCGTGATGGTCAGGCTGACACAGGGATCGACTTGGTGGCTCGTGAGCGGGGCACCGGGGCTCTGGTAGCGATCCAGTGCAAGTTCTACGCGCCGACCGCCACGTTGTCGTGGTCTGGTGTGTCGACATTTGTGGGGATGCTGGGTCAGCCCGAGTTCACCTCGGGGATGATCGTGTCGACTGCGGGGTCAGAGTCACCAAAGGTCGAGGTGAACCTCGACAAGCACGCCAAGGCGACCACGATGTGGCGGGTCGACGACTTCGAGCGGTCTGCGATCGATTGGGACCAGTTCACCTTGTCGAGCCCGTCGCAGCTGCGGATCCGCCCACCGTTGACGCTGCGCCCTCACCAGGAGGCAGCAGTCACAGACGTGACCGAGGGCTTCCAAAGTTCGGATCGTGGTCAGTTGATCATGGCGTGCGGCACCGGCAAGACCCTCACATCGCTCCGTCTCGCTGAGCGGGTGGTGGGTGCTGGCGGGCGGGTGTTGTTCCTGGTCCCGTCGATCAACCTGTTGTCCCAGTCGGTGAAGGCATGGGCGAACGATGCCACCGTCCCATTGGCGACGTTTGCGGTGTGTTCGGACACCCACGCCGGCCGGCGTCGCCAAGACGAGGACATGTCCGCAAACGACCTGTCAGTCCCGGCGTCGACGAACACCGACACGTTGATGCGAGCGATCGACGCGAGGGCGTCGAAGTCGTCGATGTCGGTGGTGTTCTCCACCTACCAGTCGATCGACGTGATCACCCAAGCGCAACAGCAGGCTGGGTTGGGTCGGTTCGATCTGGTCATCTGCGACGAAGCCCACCGGACCACGGGTGCGTTCACCGACATCGATGACCAGTCGATGTTCACCAAGGTCCACTTCAACGAGTTCGTCGACTCCGACCGACGCCTCTACATGACTGCCACCCCGCGGGTGTACGGGGATCAGGCCAAAGCGAAGGCCGCGGATGCCGATGTGTTGGTGGCGTCGATGGACGATCGCTCGACGTTCGGGCCGGTGTTCCACGAACTCGGGTTCGGCGACGCTGTCGCCCAACAGCTGTTGACCGACTACAAGGTGCTTGTCCTTGCGGTCAACGAAGATGCCGTCTCGTCGGCGTTCCAACGGCAACTCGCCGGCACCGATGGCGACCTCGCTCTTGATGACGTCGCTAAAATCGTGGGTTGCTGGCACGGTCTGTCGAAGCGAGGCCCCCAGTTCGAGGGTGACAACACCCCGATGCGCAGGGCGGTCGCGTTCTCCTCGACGATCGACCAGTCCAAGGCCTTCACCACGGCATTCCCTCAGATCGTCAACGAGGCGCTCGAAGAACGAGCCCACCGCAACGCGGTGAAGATCGAAGCACAACACGTCGACGGCAAAACCAACGTTAAAGTTCGCTCCGAGGCGATCGCGTGGCTCGAGGAACCACCTGGTCAGGGTGTTTGCCGCGTGCTGTCGAACGCCAAATGCCTCACCGAAGGCGTCGACGTTCCCGCGTTGGACGCGGTGCTGTTCCTCCAACCGCGCAAAAGCATCGTCGATGTGGTCCAGGCGGTCGGCCGGGTGATGCGCCTCGCCCCCGACAAAGAGTTCGGCTACGTCGTCCTACCGGTCGTCATCCCAGCAGGGGTCGCCCCCGAGGACGCCCTCCGTAACCACAAGAGCTACCAGGTGGTGTGGCAGGTCCTCCAGGCGCTGCGCTCACACGACGAACGCCTCGCCGCTGAGATCAACAAGATCGACATCAACAAGACCTCCTCCAAAGTTGAGGTCATCGGGATCGGCCTCGGCAACGGCGGCGACGACCCGGCCAACCCCGGCGAGAAGATCACCACCACAAGCGCCCAATCTGCTGGCACCCAGCTGGAGTTGCCCGACCTTCAGGTGGTCCACGACGCCATCTACGCACGCATCGTCGAGAAGGTCGGCAACCGGCGCTACATGGAGTCCTGGGCGAAAGACATCGCCCAAATCGCAGCCGCCCAAGAAACCCGCATCCGCACCCTCCTCGAACACGCCGACCAAAACCCGGAGGCCGTCGCACGTTTCGACGAGTTCCTCACCGCGTTGCGGAACAACCTCAACGACGGCGTCACCCGCGACGACGCGATCGGGATGCTCTCCCAGCATCTGATCACCCGGCCGGTGTTCGAAGCGCTCTTCGGCGGCGACCAGTTCACAACCAGCAACCCGGTGTCCCAGGTGATGCAGTCCATGATCGACACCCTCGACGACGCCAACCTCCAATCAGAAACCGCCACCCTGGAGGGGTTCTACAAGCACATCCGGATGCTCATCGGCGGGATCAACACCGCCGAGGCCCGCCAGAAGGTCATCACCGAGCTGTACGAGAAGTTCTTCAAACGGGCACTCCCCAGAGCTGTCGAATCACTCGGGATCGTCTACACCCCGATCGAGATCGTCGACTTCATCAACCGAGCGGTCAACGACCTCCTCATCGAGCACTTCGACGGCACCACCCTGTCCGACGAAGGGGTCCACATCCTCGATCCGTTCACCGGCACCGGCACGTTCATCACCCGGCTCCTCCAAACCGGGCTGATCAACCCCGCCGACCTCGCCCGCAAATACGCCAGCGAGTTGCACGCCAACGAGATCATGCTGCTCGCCTACTACATCGCAGCAATCAACATCGAGACCACCTACAACACCCTGGCGGGGGTCGACGGGTATCAGCCGTTCGAAGGGATCGTGCTCACCGACACGTTCCAACTCTCCGAAGACGGCGACCCCATGGACGCAGTCTTCTTCCCCAGCAACAACGCACGAGCCGACCACCAAAAAGGCCTCGATATTCGGGTCATCGTCGGGAACCCGCCCTACTCCGTCGGCCAAACCTCAGAGAACGACGACAACCAGAACCTCGGCTATCCCACCCTCGACACATCGATAGCGGAGACCTACGCCAAGCGCTCGACCGCCACCAACAAGAACTCCCTCTACGACTCCTACATCCGGGCCATCCGCTGGGCATCAAACCGAATCCAAGATGCACCCAACGGCGGCGTGATCGGATTCGTCTCAAACGGCGGCTGGATCGACGGCAACACTGCCGATGGCATCCGCCTCACACTCCCCAACGAGTTCCACCACATCTACATCTACAACCTCCGAGGCAACCAACGAACCAGCGGCGAACAATCACGCCGCGAAGGCGGCAAAGTCTTCGGACAAGGCAGCCGCAACACCATCGCCATCACCCTCCTCGTCAAACAACCCGGCCCAGTCCCAGCTAGTGGGGCTCGGATCCACTACCGAGACATCGGCGACTACCTCAACCGCGAGAACAAACTCACCGCCATCGAAGCCTCAACCGTCGAAAACATGCCATGGGCATCCCTTGTACCGAACGAGACCGGCGACTGGATCAACCAACGAGACGTCACCTACGACCAGCATCTGCCGCTGTCCGGTGCCAACGGGATCTTCCAGATTAGATCCAATGGCCTCCAAACCAACCGCGACGCCTGGGTCTACAACTCTTCGTCGACTGAACTAACCGAGAACGTCGAGCGGATGGTCCACCACTACAACGGTCAGGCCGACGCATTCCGGCGACACTCGACAGCCGGGGACGCTGCAAGCGACGCCAAGGCGGCGGCGGAGTTCGTAGACAGAGACACAACCAAGTACAGCTGGGCATCGAGCGACTTCCCCCGGGTGGTGCGAGGAGAGCGACACCAGTTCACTCATGAGATGGTCCGAACCAGTCTGTACCGACCGTTCTTCAAGCAAGAGGTCGCTTTCGATGGATCTCTCAATCACCGCACCTACCGGCTCCCCAAACTGTACCCAACCCCTCATGCCGTGAACCGAGCCATAGTCGTTCAGCAAACTGGTCCGGCACCGTTCAGCGTGTTCGCCAGCGACGCCATCACCGACCTGGTGCTGGTCGGTGCTGGCAATCCGACATACCACTTCGCCAGGTGGCGATACGAGGAACCCAGCACTGAACCCACCCTTCTCGACGACGGCACCGATGACAGGTGGAAAAGGGTCTCGAACCTCAACCCAACAGCCTTCCGCCAGTTCCAGACCGAACTGGGCGCGGACATCACTGACGATGACGTGTTCCACTACGTCTACGGCGCCTTGCACTCACCCGAGTTCCGCTCCCGGTATGAATCGAACTTGAAGAAGGAAGCATCACGGGTTCCAATGGCGCCCGATCGGGTCACTTTCGACGCCTACCGCGACGCCGGCGCCGAACTCATGGAACTCCACATCGGGTACGAAACCGTCGAGCCGTACCCCATCGAAGAGCACTGGGCACATGGTGCCGACCCCGGGGTCGACCCGAAAGTGCTGCGCGTCGGCGATAAGAAGATGCGCTACCCGAAGGTCACCGACCCCGAGACCGGCGACAAGGTCACCGACCGCACCCAGCTGATCTACAACCAATATCTGACCCTGTCGGGTATCCCCGAACGAACGCATGAGTACAAGCTCGGCACGCGCAGCGGGATCGACTGGATCATCGACCGCTACTACATCAAAACGGACAAAGCCTCCGGCATCGTCAACGACCCCAACGCATGGGCCGACGGACACAACGACCCCCGCTACATCCTCGACCTCATTGGACGAGTCATCACCCTCTCGCTCCGCACCCTCGACATCATCGGCTCACTACCCGCTGAAGGACTGAACCAATGAAGGCGACCGAGGCCTCGCTGCTTCAGTTCTTGAGGACATCGCCGCAGCTTGTGATCCCGATCTACCAGCGGACCTACAGCTGGACCGAAGGGGAGTGCCAGAAGCTGTGGGACGACATCATGAGGGCAGGACGCAACGACGAAGTCAGCGCCCACTTCGTTGGTTCGGTCGTCTACATCGAGAAGGGGCTTTCCCAGGTCTCCAGTCAGGCTCCGTTGCTGGTCATCGATGGTCAGCAGCGGCTCACGTCGGTGACGCTGCTCCTTGAGGCCCTTGCCCGCCACCTTGGTGACAGAGAGCCGGTCGATGGATTCTCGGCCAAGAAGATCCGCAACTACTTCCTGCTTAACCCGCTGGAGGACGGCGAGCGTCACTTCAAGCTTGTGTTGACCCAGACGGACAAGGACAGCCTGACTGCGATTGTCCAGCAGAAGGCTCTCCCGGCTGAGATCTCGGTGCGCATTACGCAGAACTTCGAGCTGTTCGATGGGCTCGTGGCAGCGCTTGACGGCAACGTTGAGGCCCTCTGCAGGGGACTAAGCAAGCTGGTCATCGTGGATGTTGCTCTCAACCGGGACCAGGACAACCCGCAGCTCATCTTCGAGAGCATGAACTCAACCGGTCGTGAGCTGAGCCAGGCCGACCTGATCCGCAACTTCATCCTGATGGGCCTCGAACCCAGACAGCAGTCCGAGCTGTACGAGGACCACTGGCGCCCGATGGAGGTCCAGTTCGGTCAAGAAGCCTACGGATCTCACTTCGACAAGTTCATGCGGCACTACCTGACGTTCAAGACGGGAGAAATCCCGAACGTCCGGGCTGTGTACGAGGCCTTCAAGGCCTACGCCCGTCAGCCCGAGGTGGATGTGGCCGGGGTCGATGACTTGGTCCGGGACATCCACGAGTTCGCAAGCCACTACTGCGCGATGGCGCTCGGTAAGGAGCCAGACACGGCGCTGGCCGACACCTTCCAGGATCTTCGTGAGCTGAAAGTCGACGTCGCGTACCCGTTCCTGCTTGAGCTTTACGACGACTACTCGTCGGGTGTCCTCAGCCGGGACGATCTGATCCGGGCGGTGCGCCTGACCGAAGCCTTCGTGTTCCGTCGCGCCATCTGCGCGATTCCGACGAACTCGATGAACAAGACGTTCGCCAACTTCGGGCGAAGCCTGAAGAAGGACCGCTTCCTGGAGAGCATCGAGGCTGCCTACCTGCTCCTTCCCTCCTACCGCCGCTTCCCGAGCGATGACGAGTTCATGCGGGAGTTCGCGGTGCGTGACCTGTACAGCTTCCGCAGCCGGAGCTACTGGCTCCGCCGCTTGGAGAACGACGGCCGCAAGGAACGCGTGCCCGTCGATGAGTACACGATCGAGCACATCATGCCGCAGAACGAGGACCTCTCCCGTGAGTGGAGAGAGGACCTTGGGGCCGACTGGGAGCGTGTGCATGAGACCAAGCTGCACACCCTCGGCAACCTCACCCTGACCGGCTACAACAGCGAGTACAGTGACCGACCGTTCGTCCAGAAGCGAGACATGGCAGGCGGCTTTAAGGAGAGTCCTCTCCGACTCAACGAAGGCCTCGGCACGATCGAGCACTGGAACGAATCCGCAATCGACGAGCGTGCTCTACGGCTGGCAAAGCGCGGAACAGAAGTCTGGGCGGCGCCGAGGCTCGACCCGGCGGAACTCGCCGACTATCGGCCGCCGAGGGCCGAGAAGACGGTCGCCACCTACACCATCGACGACCACCAGCAACTGGCGGAGGGCGCCCCAATGCGTCAGCTCTTCGACGAGGTACGAGTTCGGGTGCTTGCTCTGGACCCCACGGTGACCGAGGGGTTCTTGAAGCTCTATGTCGCTTACAAGGCGGAGACCAACTTTGTCGACGTCGTTCCTCAGATGGGTCGGCTGCTCCTCTCGCTCAACATGCAGTTCCATGAGCTGGTCGACCCGCGAGGACTCGCCCGAGACGTGACCGGCATGGGCCGCTGGGGCAACGGAGATGTCGAGATCGGGCTCTCTTCACCCGATGATTTGAGTTACGTGATGGGTCTCGTCCGCCAGTCCTTCGAAAAGCAGATGAGTTCCGATGATGGTGAGCTGAGCCCCTCGTACTGATCCAGACGGGCACAGCGTTGGTATGAACGCACCGACTTCCACCGCTCCTGGGTCCTCGGGCGCCGGGCGATTGGCTGGTCCAAGAGGGCGAGTATCGGTGTCGAGTGATTCGGTCCTGTGAAGGTCGTGTTATCCCGCCGTACCGCTGCCTTGGTTGAGTGATTGAAGTAGCTCGCTACGCCAGGGAGGGCTATCGGGTCCCGGTCCGAGCTGGGGTGTCACCGCCCAGGTTTCCGATCTGCCACGTGAATTTGTGAGTGTTACGTCGATTGGGCCATCCAAGAGCTGTAGCGCCGTAGACCTTGCGTCCGCCTTGGTGGTCGTTTCTGTGCGGTCGAACAGGAAGATGAAGGGTGGTCGTGTCTGGGAGTCTCGTACGGAGAAAGAACAGAACAGCAGAGACTCGTCGATGACCACGTTCCAGGCGAAGCCGACCGAACAGAGGATGGCTGTTGGCAGGTTCGGTATCGACACAGCCATCGTCCGTGTCGTTTCATCGAGATCGAATCTTGCTGAAAGCATGTCAAGAAGTGTGGCATCGGGCTGTGACAGCGATGGAGGAACGCTATGAATCTTGGCTCGCGTCATCAACGCTCGACTTGGTGAACGGGACTGCTGCATGATCTGGTGGCACCTTGTCTGTCCGGCAGGTTCCGTTAGAGGGAGGTCTCCTGTACTCCGAGGGTGCGCGCTCCCTCTACTTGGCGCAGCGCTTGGTGATCTTGGGTTGCAGCAAGGGTGAAGTGCTCACACCCACGGTGGTGCTTCACGAAGCCCACGCTGACCCCCTGATCCGGCAACGCTGTGCACAGAGAGGCAGGCTTGGGGGTCCTACTCGGCGTGGGCTCGAACTGCCCTGAAATAGATGTTGTAGCGGTGGAGGACGCTCTGCCGAGCACGATGCCTGAGCCCTGCCCTCGCAGTCCTCGCCAGAGCGGGAGACGCTCGTCGTGCTGGCATTTCGTCGAGGTCCGGAGTTCGTTTCGACGCGATCGGGCGAAGAGGCGGGACGATAGGACATAACAGTCGGGGCACAGCGACGGCTCATTGAAAGTCCACAAGCATGACGCCTTCAACACGCCAACTCCGACGCTACTCAAGACGCGCCATTGTGGTTTCTGGAACCGAAGTCGCGAAGCAGCCGTGGATTCGCCTTACGGACCTGTTGGATGGGGCATCAACGATCCGTCGTCGATGACTACACGCTTGGCGGAATCCATCGAATGGAAGTTAGCTGTTTGCAGGTTCGATATCGACGCCTCCTTTAGCTGCATGCATTCATCGAGGTCGAATCACCCTGACGTCATGCCAAGATGCGTTCCACCGGGCTAATCTGAGTTTAGATGGCTAGATGTTGTTGGGCACCACTTTCGTTGGGGACGAGGGAGGGCCAGGTAATTTGAGGGTGGGCATTGCCGGGCGAGCACTTGCAGCGCGTCGTCAGCACAAGGGATCGGGCATACCGGGACGAGGCGTGCTTCGGCGTTGCCTCACATGATCGTCGAGGCTCTGACATGGGCGCCGGTGCTCCCCCTTAAGGGGGGAGCACTGCTTCCGGGGTGCCTGGATAGGGTGCTTCTAACTGCTTCTTGGGGTGCTTCTGCCAGACACGCCTAGGGTTCTAGACGCTGCTTCCAAGAGTGCTTCGTGGCAGGCTCGCCGGAGGTGCTTTTGAGGTGCTCCCAGCTAACAGGAGATCGCTTTAAGCCCGCCCTTGGCTCCGCTCTCGGCGAAAGCGTAACGCTTGACCCATCACGGCGGTCGATGCGGTTGACTTTCCGGCTTCGACTAGTGCTGTCTTTGCCTTTCGGTATCCGGTGCCGGTGCCGGCGCCGGTGGTCCAGCCGATGGCGTCGAGGTCAGCCACCACGTCGGCCACTCCAGGTAACCACCCCTTGGACACGCGCTGGAAGGTGAGAGCTTTGCCTCGCACCTTCTCGATAGATACCGACTCGGGCACCCAGCCCATACGAGCGGCGGCAAGGGTGAGCTTCCACCCGAAGTCCTTGTCGGTCGGCTTAAGTAACCACACCACGTCTACATCGTCACCCTTTGCGGATGAACCGCGCGCTCGTGTGCCTTCGTGGCCCGTGTGATCGAGGCGGACGGCGGCAATGCCTGCGCGTTTAAGCGGTAGCCATGTGTGCCGATAGAGATTGCGGTAGGTATCTGAGTCGTTCTCGGGACCTTCGGTGACTCGGCTCAGAGTGTCGATTACCACCAGGTCGGCACGCTCGGCGGTGGCGTAGGCCAGCAGTTGAGCCCCCCCGGCAGCCGTGTCGAGCGGCGAGGAGGCGGGCAGCTGGACATAGACCAGCTGATCTCCAAGTAGCTTTCGGTGTTTAGGGTCTGTGAATCCCAAGGCTTCCAGGCGTTCGAAAAGGTCGCCCTCGGTCATCTCGTAGTCGACGTAGAGGACCTTGAGGGGTGTCATAGATTGCCCAGTGAGCGGGTGAATGCCGAGGCAAGCAGAGCACAATCCGAGCGTCAACAGCGACTTTCCGGCCTTCGACGGAGCGACCAGTGCATGGGAACGGCCTACGGCGATAATGGGCTCGATGAGCCAGTTTGCGGGCGGCGGGCCCCGTTCAATAAGTGCGTCAAGGTCCACCCGTGCGACGGCGTACGGGTTGTCGGCCTCCTGCCCGAAGAATCGATCGGCCTCGGTGGTATCGGGGGAGGTTGTCTGAGGGGCCTTGATCCGATAGTTCTGTCGGTGCGCTACTAGCTTTCGAGCGGCTTCGGTGTCAGCGGCTGCCGCTGCTACTAGATCGCTCATCGTGCCACTCCCCAGCGCGCCACGGTCGTTTCCCACACCGCCCGACCGGCGGCAGCTGTGTCACCCTGGTAATAGAGTTCGGCGTAGATCGTGAACTTGCTGAGCGCCACGTGAGTCAGAGCGGTGCCAGCGTTGTCGCTGTGGATCGCGCCGTAGCACTCCCAGAAGTTGCCGCTGTGGTCGCTCGTCGATCCAGGTCGGCGCCATTGCTCGGCCCTACCCCGGGGGAACATCGATCATGCGGACGAACTGCCAGTCCAACGGCTCTAAAATGGCGGACCAGGGAAGCGCTGCGACTAGGTCGGCGGGTCCATTGGGCACCCCGAGAGGAGGCGGCTGGTTGTCCAGTGGTCGGCGCAGCGCTGTCGGTTTCGGTTTCGGTTTCTCGGGCACGATGAGGGTGCTCAGCTCACTGACGCTGTAGCGAGTCGGAACGTCGGGGCCGTCGCCCACCTCTACGGCGAGTGGTGGCAAGGGTTGCCCGTTCTGGTCGCTCTTGCGATTGACGGTCCCGGCGGGGCGCAACACTCGGGGCAGGTCGCTCACCTTGTCGACGTGCCACCCCTTCAGTGCTCCAGCGTTGAACATCGTCCGACCCCAGCCCTCAACCAGCTCGGCTACTTTGGCGCGGTTGTCGTCGTTGATCACTAGCGGCTCTTCAAAGAGCCACCAGAGCTGAAGCCCCCCACCGCTGTAGAGCGTTAGAGACGGCGGTTTACCCACGTCATACGCGATAGCGAGGGCTTCTGCATCGGTCGGCGGGAGGTTCGTGGCGGCGTGGCGGGGTCCGCGCACATCGATATCTGCCCAGAGCCCGGGGAGCGTTCCTACGGTGTCAGCACCTCCACGCTTCATTCGTGGTGGGCGCTTAGCCCGGGGGCAGCAGGTCACGTACAAGTCACCTCCACGAGCCAGTGAGGACAACTTGTCGACAGCGCTGGCTCGCTCGCCCACGGTGAAGGCGTGCACGTTCTCACGCCATCTATCGTCACCGCGCGGAAGGGTTGAGGCGATCACCCAGCCGTTCGGGTTGCACCTGTCGAACAGATGGTGCAGCCACCAGCGAAGAGCCTCAGGGTCAGGCTCGGGCGGAGGAGAGATGTCAGATAGCGGCAGATCGGTGGGGTCGTGTGAAGGGCTTCCTTCAGGGGCGGCCAGTAGCTCGTCTTGGTCGTAGGTGAGAGTCGGCGCGCTCATCGGGGCCACCTCCCAACAACGCAGGCGCTGCACCCGTCCGCCATCCCGACACGTTCTACGCGCTCGGATGCGGTCCTGGTCCGCACGGCACGGCGGCTCCCGCTAGCCACTCCTGCCCGCTTCCCATCTTCGCGGCTACCCATTTCGGAGCAGCCGTTCGACTGACTCACGCGTGATCAGGAGCCGGCGGCTGTTGCTCGGGGGAGCCTCCGCCAGGCTCCCCGCTCTAACTTGAGTGCGAACCCAAGCGTCGGTAGCGCACAGGTGCTTCGCGGCCTGGCTGGTGGTCATGACAGCTGGCAGGCTCGGGGCCTGCGTAGCCGCTGCTTCGTCTAGGACTTCGCGCAGGGCCGCCTTGAGGTCATCTCTCGTAGAGAGGACAAGGTCAGTCCCAGCGCTAGCTAGGTGATGGGAACTCCGCATTGCTGATCTCCGCTGAGTAGTTCGTCTAACTCAGCGGGAGCGCCCTTGGAACGAGTGAGCGCCGGGCGCGCTTTATCGAAAACCTGAGGGTCTCCCCGAGGAGACGAGAGTGGTCGGTTCTTCAGGTTCATATCCACAGGCTATCACGGTTATCCACAGGTGGCAACCTCTTTCACGCAAGTTTCTTTCAAACGTTCGCAGGTTTGCCTAGATGTGGGTTAAACTATGAGCATGGTTGAGCCGCATGAGGCAGTACGGGGCAGGCGCGAGCTCCTCGGGCTTACGGTCAAGGAGGCCTGCGAGCGTTCCTCGCTGTCGCACCCCACGTGGGAGTGCCTGGAGCGACTCGGAGCCAGAGTTCCAAGAGCGTCCACCCTTGTCGCAGCCTCGCGGACGTTGCGCTGGCCAGACACAGCCCTTCACCGCATCTTGGCGGGTGAAGATCCCGCCAGCATTCCCGACGCAGCCGCAACCATCCGGGAGGCGCCCGGACCCTTCGCTTCGGCAGTTGAGCTACTTCGGTTGATGGACGAGCTGCCCGGACCATTACGAATCAGCATTGTTGACCACGTCCGGCAGCTTCACGCCGCCCAGGTATCAGAGCGCCACGTGCCGTTGGAGGACCCACAGGTGGGACGCAAACCGACGTCGGCATGAGGGCTCTTGGTTGGGGAAGGGCATTCATGCGGCACATCCACGCCGCCTGTGCGCTCTCGACGCCTGCTCTAATGGGGAGTCCCGTCCGCCCGGTCAGATTCAGCCCTGCCGCTGGCCCCTTACAGTGCCGGACACATGCCAGCGTGGGCAACCCGCCGCCCGTTGAGCCGGCAAACACCAACACCGCGCTGTCGTCGCCGCGTTGAACCGCACGATCATCGCTCAACCCGACCCGGAAGGCGCCAGAGCCCAGCACCGCAACGTGGTCGACCAGATCGAGCCGGTCGCACCCCCCGTCACCACCAAACTCGAAGGCGCCGAGCACGACCTCCTCGCCTACACCGCTTTCCCAGAAGCCCACTGGAGCAAGGTCTGGCCGAACGACCCCAAGGAGCAACTCAACCGCCAACTGACACGCCGCACCGACGTCGTCCAAAAATTCCTCAACACCGAATCAGTCATCTGCCTCGTCGGCGCCCTCCTCATCCAGGTCAACGACGAAATGAACTCCCAGTCCTCCGCGAGGGAGCCGCCGGATCACCCACCCCACGCCGACCATCCGGAGCAATCGATAGTCGCACTCCCAGCTTTACCTAGAACTTGAACACCCGGGATCGGGCTAGAGCGCAGCAAGCTGACCAAGGGCCACGGAAGAGACGATGCTCGATCGTCGCCAACGCCGGCGCCTCAACCACCAAAGACCACCCACTGCCATCAGAGTCAGAATCGACACGACACGCAACCTGCCCGCTCACGGCCGCCCCAGCAGTTCTTGCCGCCACCCGTGATCGCCGGTGCCAATGTGAGGGATCGTCTCGAAACAAAACGTGTGGCCAGTGGGATCAACCACAGTGACCATCACCGGTCCACTAACAAGCAGGGCAAGCGCCCACGCACGACCGTCAGCAACGTTCGATCCCACGTCCGAAAACCTCATCACGCACTGAGGCGGATCTCCGATCGGATGCGTGGGCATCGTGATCGCACAGAACTCCAAGCTTTCGTCAACAGTTAGTTGCCAAGCGAACCATTCTGGGTGATGAACTGCAGCAGGCAGAGCATCGGCTGTGACCACGATCCCGACTTGGCCGGTGTCATTATCCTGCACTACGTCGATGAGCATGGCTCCAGACTCCCAGCAGGGTGTGACAGGCAACTGAGACTACCGTGTAGCACTCTGAGCCGCTCGTTGCTGTCAGGATGATGTGCTAGAAGTTGTGGTCGATTCCGAATGGTGAGCTGTGTCTACCGAGACCTTATTCATCTGCCTAAACGTCTGGTCTTCCCCACCACCGTCCAGCCGCTCTTCCTTCCGCTGGTGCCTCACTTCCCTTCCCCGTTTAGTCACTCCACTCATCAGTCACCAGCGCCGCCACGAACCCCAGACCCAGACAGCCGCGTTTCAGTTCACCCACCTCCGCCAGCCCACCTTCCCCGCTCTGCACTGCATTTGAACCGAACCATCCGACTGAGCTGAAAAGCCCCAACACAGGATGTCCAGATACAGACACCCACCAGAAGAAACCAATAGAAGAAACCAATAGAGAGTGGTGGAGGGGGTCGAGTGGGTGCGGCAGCGTGGGTCAGTTGGGGTAGTAGCTGGGGTGCTTCAAGGGTTAGGTGCGAGCGGAAAGAGTTGCTGATTCGTCACCGAAATATCTTCATCCAAAATCGGGCAGAGCATCCGAAACGCGGCCAGCAGACGCCCCATGGTCGCGCCAATAATCTCGGGTTGTTTCGACTGCGTGATGTCCGACGACCGTTCCGACATCATGCGGGGACGCGCCTGCCTCGATGGCCGCTGTCACAAAACTGTGCCGTTGGCCGTGCCAAACAACGTCGGCGATCGCAGGGTCATTAACAATCTCGGCAACCTCCAAACGGTTGTGAGACCACCAACGACTAAGCACCTGGGGACGGATGTGGCCGCGCCACGCTGGCGGTCCTCGGGGCGTCACCCACGTAACGATCGGGTCTTCGCCGGTGGTGCGGGGGAGTCCGTGAGCGTCGCCCAGTGCATCGAGAGTGTCACGCCAGCGACCCATCCATCCGGTCATCGCATCGCCTAGGCGGACATGGCGGATGCGCTGTGATTTGCCGCCTTCTCTGATCGTGTTTTGTCGCGTGATCGACCGCGCGACTGTGAGGATTTGGCTTTTCGGGTTCCAGTCTCCCCACTGGAATCCGACAAGTTCTCCCTGTCGGACACCGGTTGCCAGCGAGATTCTGACAGCAGCGGACATCAACCATTCGGTACTCTCCCGTTGCGGTCCCATCGTTTGGACCGCCTTCACGACGGCAGCTTGCTGGGTCGCCGGGATGATAAATCGGGGGATGAACCCCTTTTTTGGTGGATCGGTTTTGTCTGTCGGGTTTGCTTCGAGGAACCCTTGTCGGACTGCCCATCGGAACATCGCGACGCATGTCATATGGACGTGGCGGCGGGTTGTTTGTGACAGCGGTTGCCCGCGGGTGCCGGTGCGGGATTCCTCGTGAACTCTCCGGATGTGTGCTGCGTTGACGTGCACGATGAGGACCGGACCGATCGCCGCAATGATGTAATCGTTGGTGCGTTGCACCTCAGTTGCTTGCGCGTCTGGGACGCGACGTTCAGCGGTTGCAGCAAGCCAGCGGTGAGCAAGTTCGGCGACGGTCATCGTTTCTGGGCGAACTGGTGCCATAGCGGACGCTGCCCGGTCGTCTTCCATTCGGATCGCCAACTTCTCAGCGATGACTTTCGAAGACCGCTTGCCGCCGTGGTCCGCGGCTTTGATCGTCGCTGAGTCCCACTTCGTTTTGCCGCTGTCGTCCTTGTGTGAAACGCGGACTCGCCACGAGCCTTCGCCGGCCTTCCCGCCCTTCTTCGGGACCCAACCGACCGTGCGTGCCATAGGGATAACGCTAGCGAGTCTCCTGCACGTCGGGTTGGGAGAATCGCGACGATTGCCGCGACGATCTGGTCGAACCAACATTCTCTTGGGGCGCAAAACCCTGGTGCGGACGGTGGGACTCGAACCCACACAACCTTTCGGATACCAGGACCTAAACCTGGCGCGTCTGCCAATTCCGCCACGTCCGCGTTGCGGTGCTCGCTGCGCAGGTCACGCTACCCGTCGCGTGAGGTCGTCGTTGACGTGGGGTCGACCGTGCTTCGACACCCGATGTGTCTCCGGCAAGGCGATGGAGTGAGCACCGGGTAGCCTCACCCACCGGTCCGATGGCGCCCTCACAACGGCGTCATCATGCCCGGGTACAGCCAGTCTGACGTCAGTCCTACTTTCGAGGAGATCCATGAGCGACGCGTTGTCCGCATTCACCAGCCACCAGGCCCCCCGCTCGGGCCCGCTGTCGGGCATGGACCCCTCGGCGGACATCTACAAGCTGCTGTTGAAGGACCGGATCGTGTTCCTGGGCGCCGAGGTGTCCGACGAGCTGGCCAACTTCGTCACCGCCCAGATGCTGTACCTCGACGCAGAGGACTCCAGCAAGGACATCATGTTGTACGTCAACTCGCCCGGCGGCTCGGTGACCGCCGGCATGGCGATCTACGACACGATGCAGTTCGTCAATGCCGATGTCGGCACGGTGTGCGTTGGCCTGGCGGCTTCGATGGGCCAGTTTCTGCTGTGCGCCGGCACCGCCGGCAAGCGCTTTGCGCTGCCCCACAGCCGCATCATGATGCACCAGCCGCTCGGCGGCATTCAGGGTCAGGCCGCCGACATCGCCATCCAGGCTGAGCAGATGATCTATGTCAAGCGGATGCTGGCCGATCGGATCGCCCACCACACCGGTCAGACGCCCGAGCAGATCAACACCGACTCCGACCGTGACCGCTGGTTCACCGCCGAAGAGGCCAAGGAGTACGGCATTATCGACAACGTGATCATCGGTAAGGGCGAACTGGCCTAGCCTCGATCCGGCACGCTGAGATCGTGAAGAATTAGGTTCGGACGCGACAAATGCGCTCCGTTCCAGCAAACTTGAGGGTGTTAAGGACCACAAGGGAGCTGGTTTGGAACGCATTCGTCAGGTGCAATCTAGCGCGTCGGCTTCGGTGCGATATGACGGCGTCGATGAGACCGACAAGATCGTCGCGTTGGGCGGTTTGGGGCCGCTCGCCGAGTACGCGGACCGCCTTGGTCTGACCGACGGATTCGCCTCGGCGGTGCCCTATCGGGGTGCCGCCATGCCGGTGGTCGATCGGGGTGGGCTGTTGGTCCACAGTCTGTTGATGTTGAACGCCGGTGGCGACTGTTGCACCGATCTTGGAATGCTCCAGGCAGCCGGAGGAGTGCTGGGTTCGGTTGGTTCAGAGACGACGTTCCGGCGGATGATCACCGACATGGCCAAGACACCCGGATCGGTCGGCGCTGTTGATGACGTGATGCGCGAGGTCCGCACCAGGGTGTGGGCCGAACACGGCTGGTCCAACCCCGGCTGCCGGGTGGTCCTGGACATCGACGCCACCCTGACACCCGCACATTCGGAGAAGGAAGACGCCAAAGGCAACTACAAACGCGGTTTCGGGTTCCACCCGGTCGCGTGTTTCGCTGACTGCTCAGGAGAGGCCCTCGCAATCGAGCACCGCCCCGGCAACGCCGGCGCGAACACGATCGTCGATCTGGTTGGCATCATCGACGCCGGACTGGACGCGCTTCCCGACACGGTCGCCCGGTCCCATCGTCCCGGCGCTAACACCGCTGAAGCGACCAACGAGATCCTTGTCCGCTCCGATTCGGCCGGGCACACCCTCGGATTCTTGTGGGACATGTGGAACCGCAACCTGCGGTTCTGTGTCACCGGCCGGTCGAACAACATCGTGAGCTCGGTGATCCTCGCCTTCGACGAAAACACCAACTGGGAGAACGCTTTGCGGCCCCGCAACATCGACTGGGACGGCAACGATTCTGATGTCGACGCCCGCAACGCGCAGGTTGTTGAGGTCACCCATGACCCGGCAATCACGGACTGGGTTGGCCTGAAGAATCGGCCCAAAGACGACCTCGATGTCCACTATCCGCCAGGCACCCGGATGATCATCCGACGTGAACCGTTACACCCCGGTGCTCAACAACGGATGTTCGACACGAACGGCTGGCGCCACACCATCATCGTCTCCGATCTCCCCGACGACAGCCCGTTGGAGATCGACCGGCTCCAACGCGAACACGCCCACGTCGAGGAGAACATCAAACGACTCAAGACCACCGGCCTTGACCGGTTCCCGTTCCCCGACACCGCCCGCAACAAGGTCTGGACCTCAATGGTCGGCTGGGCCCACACCCTCTGCCGATGGTTCCAACTCGACCTCCTCGCAGGCAGCGAGTTCGAACACGCCCACCCCAAAAAGCTGAGACGCTGCCTGTTCAGCACCCCAGCAATCCTGCGCGTTAAGAACCGGCAGACCTGGACAATGTGGCCCAAAGGCTGGCCATGGAACCCCCACCTCCGCGCCGCCGGGCGACGCCTCCGGACCATGAACACCCCCACACCACTCCGGATCTGACCGAGCGCCACGCCGAGCAACCAGCCAGCCCGCCCGAACATTCGGCCGGGCTGTTTCACCGACCCCACACACCAACCCGAACGACCCTCACCGCACCGTGAAGGAAGTCAGCCACACCCCAAACCCTCCGAGAGCACCCCGCCGAGCCCGCAACCAGCCACCATCACAATAAAACAGCCTTCAAGCCGCCACCAGCGAAAAAACGTGCCGGATCGCGGCTAGGCCAGGTTGACCGCTCCGCTGAGGCAGTTCGGGCCACGGAGGCCGGGTTTGCGGTCAGGTGGTGGCGGCAGCGGTGGCGGTGGCCCGTAGCTCAGAAACCGCGTGGGCCAGGCCCTCGGGATCCCGGTACAGGGCGCTGCCGGCGACCAACACGTTGGCGCCGGCGCTCGCCGCCCCGGCGATCGTGGCAGACCCGATCCCGCCGTCGACCTCGATGTCGCAGTCGAGTCCGGCCTCGGTGATCCAACGGCGCAGGGTGGCGACCTTGGGCTCCATTTCGGCGATGTAGGCCTGCCCGCCAAACCCCGGGTTGACCGTCATCACCAGCACCATGTCGCACAGCTCGAGCACGTAGCGCACGTCCTCGGGCGGGGTCGAGGGGTTGAGGGCCACCGCCGGTTGGGCGCCCAACTCGCGGATCGACCCGAGCGTGCGGTGGAGGTGCTTGGTCGACTCGGCGTGCACGATCAGCATCTGGCACCCGGCCTCGACGTACAGGTGGGCCAGCTCCTCGGGCCGTTCCACCATCAGGTGGGCCTCGAAGGGCACGTCGGTGGCGTTTCGGCATGCCGCGATCACGTCGGGACCGAAGGTCAGGTTGGGGACGAACTGACCATCCATCACGTCCCATTGGATGCGGTCGACCCCGGCGTCGGCGAGGGCCGCACACTCCTCGCCCAGCTTGGAGAAGTCGGCGGGGAGCACCGACGGCACGATTTCGATCGGCCGGTCGGTGCCGGGTGCCGGCTTCGACGAGGAGGCAGCGGTTGGGGGTGAAGCAGTTGAGGTCACGGGGTCATGCTACGAATTGTTCGTGGAACAGATCGAGTTGCGGGTAGAACGACCGGTGGCCGGCGGTATGGGACTGGCCCGTCGAGATGACGGCCGGGTGGTGCTCGTCGACGGCGGCCTGCCCGGAGAGCTGGTACGGGTGACGCTCAGCGAGGAGCAGCACACCACGTTTGGCGAGGTGACCGAGGTGCTCGAAGCCAACCCCGAGCGGGTCGAGGTGGCGCATTGCCCCCACGTCGCCGACGGATGCGGTGGCTGCGATCACGCCGATGCCCAGCCTGCCCTGCTTCGACGCATGAAGGCCGAGGTGCTCGCCGATGCCATCCGTCGCCTGGGCAAGATCGACGCGCCGGAGATCCAGCCCGGGCCCGATCTGCCCACCGCTGACTTCCGGACCACCCTGCGCTTGGGGGTGACCGACGGCCGGGCCGGGCTGTTCGAGCTGGGCACCCACGAGCTGGTGCCGCTGTCGGTGTGCGTTGTGGCCCATCCGTTGTTGGAGCAGATCGTGACCGAGAGCGACTTTGGACCGGCCACCGAGGTGATGGCTCGGGTCGGTGCGGCCACCGGCGAGGCGCTCGTGATGGTGACGCCGAACGCCACCGGGGTGTCGGTGCCGATCGACAACGTGCGGGTGGTGGGTCTCGACGAGCTGGAACGGAACCGGGCGTGGATCCACGAGGAGGTCGCCGGGCGACGTTTTCGTATCTCGGCCCAATCGTTCTTTCAGACCCGCCGTGACGGGGCTGAGGCGTTGGTGCAGCTGGTCGCCGATGGCCTGGGTCCGATGTCGGCCGGCGATCGGTTGGTCGACGCCTACGCCGGTGTGGGCCTCTTTGGTGCAACGCTGGCCGATCGGACGCCCGGTCTCAGGGTGACTGCGGTCGAATCGGCCCGGTCGTCGGTCGCCGACGCCAAGGTCAACCTCGCAGGTGCCGCCGAGACGGGACAGGCGCGGGTGATTGCCTCCACGATGGCCAAGTGGCGCCCCTCCAAGGCCGACGCCGTCGTGGCCGACCCGCCCCGCGCCGGCCTGGGCAAGCAGGGCGTCGGCAAGGTCGAGGCCACCGGGGCCGGACGGGTGGTGTTGATCAGCTGCGACGCTGCCTCTGCCGGGCGCGACGCCGGTCTGCTCGTCAGGCGGGGCTTCAGCCTCGACTCGGTCACCCTGGTCGACCTGTTCCCCCACACCCACCACACCGAGTCGGTGGCGGTGTTCTCCAGATAGCGCTCGTTACGGCGCACTCAGCGAAGCGTTGAAGCTGAGGTCCGACGACGCCCCGGCCTGGTGAACCTCGACCGCCAGCGTGTTGGTGCCGACGCGCAGCGCCGACGGTGGGACGGTGACGCTCACCCATCGCGTTTCGGCGGCGCCGTTCTTGTAGGCGGAGGCGAAGGACGACGAACCGATCGTTCCGGCCGGCAGGTTGTCGCGCATCACCTCGACCCCGTTGAGGCGGGCGAGCGCGCCGTCGTCAGAGACGACCGACAAGGTGATCGGCTGGGTCGGAACCGAAGTGAGCGAGAACGAGTTGCGGAAGTAGGCGGTGTTGGCAGCGGGGCCGATCACGGTGGCTTCGTCCCCGTCGCCGTAGCCCAGCTCGGCCGAGCCCTGGGCCCAGGCGCCGTCGTTGAACGCCGGATCGGCCCAGTTGGCCGGGGCATCACCCATTCGGTAGTGCCAGTCGGCCCCGGCGGGCACCAGCACGCCACCGGCCGGCGGGGGTGGAGGTGGGGGTGGGGGTGGGGGTGGCGGCGGCGGTGGCGGCGGCGGGGGAGGTGGCGGCGGTTGCTGACCCGGGCGGGGCAGGATCGCCATGCCGCCCGCATTCGTGCCGTTGATCCAGCCGAGTTCGCCTCCGGCGACGAGGGTTGATCCGTTGGTGCTGATCGACATGACGCCCATGTAGCTGGAGGCGTGCAGCTTCCAGCCGGCCACGATCGCTCCGGTCCTCGAGTTGGCGGCCACCATCTTCACTTTGCTGTCACCTTTGAACCCCTCGTGGAAACCGAAGTACACGTTGTCTCCGTCGACCGCCACCGCTTGGACGTCGCCGTCCGCGTACTGGTGCCACGGTCGCGCTCCGGTGAGAGGGTTGAGCGCGGCCACCTGGTTGCCGTATCCGGCTACCGCAGCGAACAGCAGGCCGGTGTGGGGGTCGTAGGCCATCTGAAGGACCGCGTATTTCACCACCGATCCGTAGCTGGGGCCGGTGGACGCGCCGTTGGGCGTCACAGCGGCGATGTAACGCCGACCGACCCCGGCGATCGAAGTGAACTCCCCTGCGACGAACACCTGGGAGCCGTCGGGCGTGGTTTCCAGCCCGTGGACCGTGCCGTTGGGGCGTGGAGCGAAGGAGGTGATTGCTGCGCCGTTCGCCAGGCTGACAGCGCCCGCCCGGCTGATGCTGTGTCCGGCGAGCGTGGAGAACGTCCCGCCGACGTAGAGCCGGCTGCCCGACACCTTCAACGCATTGACGTAGCCGTTGGCGTTGGCGGTGAACCCAGCGTTGACGGCACCGCTGGTGGGGTTGAGCGAAGCGACGCGTTGCCTGGTGACTCCGGCGATCGAGCTGAAGCTCCCCCCAACGAACAAGCTGGTTCCGTTGGTGTCGAGCGCTCGAACCGCTTGGTTGGCGTTGGCCACAAACTCGGTGCGGAGGGCACCGGTGCGGGAGTCGAATGCGGCCAGGTTCTGACGGGCGACGGAGCCACCGGGCCCGCTGACCGACGTGAAGGTGCCGCCGACGTAGACGGTGTTGCCGATGATCTCGGTGGCCATCACCCTGCCATTGACCGCCCAACCGCCGACGGGAGTGTCGGCATAGGGCACCGGCTGGGCACCTACCTCAACGATCCCGGCCAAGCCGACCACCATCGTTGCAACGACGAGCACCGTCGACAGCCTTCGCGTTCTCGACCCATGTCCCATGTGCGCCTCCGCCAGCATTGTGGGTGGGCGACCCGCCAATCGCCCACCGCCGATCAAGTTACTCCTGAGCTGAGACAATGTCACTGGGCGTTGAAAGGCGATCGGTGTGGGGGTTGTCACCTCTCGCGAGACCGGGGTTGAGGGCAGGCCGCCGGCCGTTATCGTCGCGGGCGTGGATCATCTCCCCCCGGGCGCCGACCGGGTGCACCAGACCGAGGACGGCGCGTCCGCTCGGGTCGTCGCGGGGTCGACGGACCGTCGCGCACGTCGGGCGCTCGTGCTGGTGGCCATCGGCGTGGTGCTCGTCGGGCTGTTGGCGGCGGCCGTGTGGGTGCGGGCCGGTCGGGAGACCGGACCGGCCGCTCAGGGAGGGCTTCGGCCGGTCGTCGAGCGGCGCCTGCCCCACGATCCGGAGGCGTTCACCCAGGGCCTCGAGGTGGTCGATGGCGAAGTCATCGAGTCCACCGGGCTCTACGGTGAGTCGAGCGTGCGCCGCTGGGACCTCGACACCGGGCGAACGGTCGACCAGGTCGATGTCCCGCAGGAGTTCTTCGCCGAAGGGGTGACCGCGCTGCCCGACGGCCGCCTGGTGCAGCTCACCTGGAAGGAAGGTACGGCGTTCGTGCGTAACCCCGACACGTTGGCCGAGGTCGGCCGTTTCGACTACGAGGGGGAGGGGTGGGGGATCTGCATGGACGAACCAAACGACCGCCTGGTGATGAGCGATGGCTCGGCCACGCTGACCTTCCGAGACCCGGACACCTTCGCTGTGGAGGGTTCGGTCGACGTGATCGATGACGGGGGGGCGCCGGTCAGCGAGCTGAACGAGCTGGAGTGCGTCGACGGCAGGGTGTGGGCCAACGTCTGGCAGACCGACACGATCGTGGTGATCGACCCGGTTGACGGCTCGCTCGATGCCACCGTCGATGCGTCGGGTCTACTCACCGAGGACGAGCGAGCCGAGGCGGATGTGCTCAACGGCATCGCAGCGCTGCCCGACGGGTCATTCCTCCTCACCGGCAAGCTGTGGCCGGCGGCGTTCGTCGTCAACTTCGAGCCTATCGAGGGGGACCGGTGAGCCCGATCGCCGCGCCGGCGCCGGGAGCGCTGCTCGACGACACCTCGGTGGCCTGGGCGACCGCAGCCCGATGGTGGGCGGTGCTCGGCGGTCAGCGGGCCCTGCTGTTGCAGGTGGCCCACCCCGAGGTGGCCGCAGCGGTCGCCGAGCACTCGGATTGGGAGGCGCGCAGCCTGCACCGTTTGGTGTCGACGCTGACCGCCATGCTCAGGCTGTCCTTCGGGTCGGCGTCAGCGGCGCACGCCCAATCGGAGGCGCTCGGCCGGGTGCATGGGTCGATCGTGGGGCGGACCGCCGACGATGTGGCCTACGACGCCACCGATCCCGACGCCCAGGCCTGGGTGTTGGCCACCCTGATCGACAGCCTGTGGGAGGTCGAGCGCCGCTTCGTCGGCCGGCTCACCGAAACCGATCGCGACCGCTCGGTCGTCGAAACCCGGCTGCTGGCGCGGTCATTCAACGTCGATCTCGACGAGTTCCCCATCGACGCCGCCGGGTTCCGTCAATGGTTTGGCGAGCGGGCGGACACGCTCAAGCCCGACGATCGATCCCGCAGCTCGGCGCGATCGATCCTCGACCCGCCTTTGCGTTGGGTGCCCGGGTCGGCGAAGCGCTTCGGTGCGGTGCTGGCGTGCGACCTGTTGCCGCCCGTCGTGCGGGAGCGGCTGGAGCTGCCGGCGGCCCGGCCCCACGAGGTGGCCAGGATTCTGGCTTGGCAGCGTCGCGGCCGGTGGACCATTCCTCGGCTGCCCGGCACGCTGACCCTCAACCCGTTGGTGCCGTGGAGCCTTCGCCGGCCGGCCGGTCAGCCGCATCGTTCTCGCTCGACTCGGTGAGGTCGACCAGCCGGTAGACGGGGTAGGACACGCCATCGTTTCCCTTGCAGGTGAGGGGCGTCGGGCTTGGCTGCGTCGTCCGCTCGAGCGTGACGTCATAGCCGACCACATCGTCGATCGAACGGGGGTGACCGTCAGCGGTGCCCCGCCCGGTTGCGACCCGGAACCTCAGCGTGCTCGCCCCGTCGCCTCGCTTGGGTTGCTCCAACCGGTGAACGCCGCCGACGGCGTCGAGTCGGTCCAGCCCCACCTCGGTGCGGACGAAGTACTCGGCCGCCTGCTGGGTGAAGCCCAGCGTGGACCGACCCCGGTAGTTGGAGAGGTGGATACGACCGTCTTCGTAGGCCTCGAGTACGGCCTCGGCCGACTCGGGGTCGCAGCGGCCGAAGTACAGGCTGTCGGGCAGCAGCACGAGGTTTGCGGCAAACCGGTCACCGCCGACGTGTGAGGTCTCCCAGGCACTGTCGGCCCAGCGGCTCTCGCGCAGGTGACGGATCGTGGGCCGCCCAAAGGTGGCACAGCAGCTGTCGTGGCGGCCGTGGGTGCACACCAGCGTCAGCGGACGGTCCCACGACGTCCAGCCCTCCGGCTCGCCACTGCGGGCGACCCCGGGCAGATCGGCGGTGGCGGCTGCCACATCGGGAAGGCCGTCGACCACCCGATGCCAGGTTCGTCCCGCCCGCCCTCCGGGAACCGCCGGGTCGATATAGATCAGCTCGACGCCGCCGTCGCCGGCCCGGCCATTGGTGGAGCTGTCGCCGGCCGAGGCCCGGCGCAGGTTGCGGCGCACGTTCAGCGTCCGTATGCCGCGCTCCTTGTTTGTCGCCAGCCATGCCTTGTCGACGAAGTCGCCCAGGTCGGAGTCGAGCGCAGCGTTGTGTCCCCACGGGCCGCGCACCTCGACGAGTAGCCAGCGCCGAACGCCCGATGCGGTGGCGAAGATCGCCTCGGAACGTTCCATCGCCGCACGGGCGCAGCTAAAGGGGGCCATGTGCCACCACTCCTTCCCGGTACAGGGCGGTCAGTATCGCCCGCACCGACTCGGCATCCAGGCCATGGTCCGGCTCGGCGGTGAACTCCCCCTCGCGCCGCAGCACCCAGGCCAGCAGCGGCCCGGCCGCAGCGGGCAGGGTCATCGCCCGGTCCCCGAGCTGCAGCGCCACCGTCGACTCGGTGGGGGAGCGTTCCTCGTCCAACCACAACAGCGGTCCGGGGGTGACGTGCAGCGGTCGTTCCAGATCCCACGCGGTTCTTCGGGGTCGCAGACGGGTGCGCGGTTGGCGCCGCCACACTTCGAGCCGGTGGGCGCGCAGCAGGGAGCGCTCGTCGAGGTTCTCGGCCAGGGCGGCCATCGCCGCAGCCCAACCCCCTTCGTGCCCAGGATGAGTGGGCGCTGCGGTGGCGGACAGTGAGGAACCCCCGACGGTGTCCCTCAGCCTGTTGCCGATCAGCGCCTGCCAGGTGAGCGACATGATCCCGATCGTCAGGTGGGCGGATTCATCGTCGATCGTCGACGCAGCGTGTGGGTGGCCACGCGGGATCACCAACGCATCGCCGGGTTGCACCACCACGTCGATCACGGGCTCGCCCACCTCGTCCCAGCCAGGTTTGGCGATGCCCGGCCCACGCTTTTGGGGCAACAGCGACCGCACGAGTGGCGCCCAGATGCGCCATGCCTTGGTTCCGCTGAGCTGCACGACGATCACGTCGTGGTAGTCGAAGTGCAGGTCCAGGCCGCGGGCTGCTGCGGGGCTGAGGTAGGCGTTGAGCTGGACGGGCTGGTCGAGTTCGAGGGCCAGGTTGGTCGACAGGCGTGCCATCGCCGGGTCGCTGTGTTGCAGGCCCTGGAGCACCAGCGACGCCCCCTCGTCGTAGGCCTCGAGTACCCGGTTGGGTTCGATCAGATCGTCAAGGCGCTGATGGCCGACGCCGGCACTGCGGCACAGCTGGGTGCGGGGCAGGGTGGCGCCGTCGCGGACCATGCGAAACGCCGGTGCCCTGGCAGAGCGGGTCAACAGATCGTCCCACCAGCGCTCGGGGTCGGCGAGGTGCGCTTGGGCCACGCGGCCCGCGAGGTATCGAGGGATCGTGCCCAGCGGCTCGCCGGCGGCGACCCCTTGCTGATCGCTCAGGTCGGATAGGCGGGCCGCGTCGGGGTGAAACTCGCGCCGGCTGATCGGATAAGCGCCGGAACGTGCGGCGTCGACCGATGCGTTCCCGGTGGCGCCGACGGCCGCCGGGGCGGTGTCGACCCTGTTCTGGTCGCCGCTGGGAGCGGCGCGTTCGGTGGGCAGGCTCAGGCGTCCCCGCCGTCGGTGTCACCACCGTCGGTGTCGCCCGCACCGGCGTCGCCGTCCCCATCGCCATCGTCGCCGGCGTCCCCGTCGCCGTCACCGGGGTCGGTCCCGTCGCCGTCACCATCGGTGGAGGCAACGATCGTGTCGTCTTCGGGCCAGTCGGTACGGATCTCGTCAAAGGTGATGCTCATGGTTGGGACCATACCCCAGCGCGGCTCGCCGCAAGCGACAAATCTGACGCCTCCGAAACGCCGAAGCTGCGGGTTTCCTGAGGCCGGTGTCAGCTCCCAGGTGCCAGGAACCCGTCGCGGTCGCGGAGGTTGACCTGGTCGTGGCGGGCGGCGACCGCGTCGATCTGCTCCGGGGTCGGATCGGGATCGTTCACGTGCAGCTCGATCAGTTCCCGGAAGTACTCCTCCCGGGCCACCCCGGGAGTGAACAGGATCAGCATGCGAGCCGGTTCGTCCTCGCTGGCGTTGGCGAACCCGTGAACGCCGTGGCGCGGCACGAAGGCGAAGTCCCCCGACCCAGCGATGACCACCTCGTCACCCAGCGTCAGCGCCACCGATCCCTCAAGGACGTAGAAAGATTCGGTGAAACCGGTGTGGTAGTGCGCCCCAGCCCTGCCGTCGGGGGTGATGTCCACCTCGAACAACCCGAACTCGCCGCCGGTGACGTCCCCGGTCGCCACCAACAGTGGCCCCAGACCGTCCGATGTCGCACGAGGCTGCTCGGTCCTGCTGCGGAAGCTCAGCGATGGATCGGTAGGTGCGGTCACGTGCTTTCCTTTGGCGTTGCTGTCGTGATGGACGTCCCTTTCGGGAGTCCCAGCGCCGTGCGTCACGCTACGCCGGTCACATCCAAGGGGGAAGCACTTCCTCGGTCACCGGCGGGTTTGGCGCTCGGCCCGGCCCGTCCTGGCATGGACGCGGGATACCCTCGCACCATGGCACCATCGGTCAGCGCCGCCGAGACCAGCGCAGGGCTGGTCACCCCCCGGGAAACGTGTGACGACTGTGGGTTCGACTCGATGCGTTGGTCTCGCCAGGATGCCATCCGCACCGTCGAAAAGGCCGAGTGGCTGACGGCCTTGGCCGTGGAGCGGTTGCCGGATGGTGTCTGGCTCACCCGGCCCGATCGGTCGATGCCGGCGATCGGCGAACACGTGGACCATCTGGCCTCGGTGATGGCGACCTGGTTGATGCGTGCCGAGCTCTTGGTCGATGCGCTCGGAATCGATGTCGCCGAGTCTCCCGAGCAGCCGATCATCGGCGATGGTGCCAACCTCGATCGTGCGAACTCGCTGGAGGCGTTGCGGGTCATGGCCAGCCGTCACGGTGCGTACCTGCGGTCGGTCGATGAAGCGACCTGGGCCAACGCGATCACCGTCGGTGGCGAGTCGTTCTCGCTGGACTGGGGCGTGCGCCACAGCGCTCACGAGGTGATGCACCACCTGTGGGCCATCGCTGGTGTGCGCCAGCGGCTGGGCGACGTGTTGACGCTTGGGGGAGGCACGGTGGCATCGCTGCATGCAAGCGGTGGTGGTGTGCCCAAACCTGAGATTCCGTCGGCCGAGATCGATGTCGGCGGGGTTGTCGGCGATGCCCAGGCGGCCCGCCAGTATCACGGGCGGCCGTGGCAGGCGTTGTGTCTGTGGTCCACCGAAGTGGTCGAGGCGTGGGCCGCGGAGGGGCATCCGATCTTCCCCGGTGCCGCTGGGGAAAACCTCAGCCTGAGCGGTCTCGACTGGTCACAGATTCGGGCCGGTCTCATCGTGCAGGTTGGCGACATGACGGCCCGCGTGTCCGCTCCGGCGGTGCCATGCACCAAGAACAGCCGCTGGTTTTCCGATCGGGATCACCGACGCCTGGGCCACGACGTCAGCCCGGGTCGCGCTCGCTGGTACGCCAGCGTCCTCACCCCCGGGCGGGTGGAGCCGGGCGATCCGGTGAGCGTCCATTCCGGCGGCTGACTCGCCCGTCGATGGTGGGCAAAGTGAATGCTGTCTCGACGCCACGTTCAGGCCGCCGTGGAAGCAGCGCATGAAGGCGGTTTGCTCCCAGGTCGTCTCCGCCAAGGGAAGCGCGCCATCCTCATCACCGTCAGCCCACAGGCACTGGACCTGAGCATCGAGAAGCCAGTCGGTTCCGAACAGCGTGCTGCCGGACGCCAGGATCGCCCTTCCGTGTTCCACCTCGGACCGGGCACCCTCGAGGCCGCCTCGTCGCAGCGCCAGCCGTGAGCGCAGCGCCAGCCGTGAGCGCAGCGCCAGGAAGTAAGGCCTGAAGTTCATGCTGTCGGCGTCGTCGATGTCGGCCAGGCCGGCCTCGATGTCGGCGTCCGCCTCGTCGTGGGCACCGCGGTAGACGTGCAGCGACGCTGGGATCGCCAGGCCCAGCCTGCTGATGTGGTCGCCTATCTCGCTGGGCGCGACGAACGCTCGTGGCCCGATGCTGAGCGGTTCGATCCGGACCGGTTCGAGGACCCGACCGATCACCAGCGCGGGCTCGCCCGCCAGGCGTGGGTTCCCTTCGGCCGGGGACCGCACATGTGGTTCGGCTTTGCGTTGGCTCAGATGGAGCTGTCTATCGTGCTGTCGCGGCTGGTTCAGGCGCTGGACATCACGATCGTCGCTCGGACCATGCCCCGACCGGTCGGCACCTGGTCAATCGCCCGTCCGGCGGCGTCGTCGTGCGGGGACGATGTCAGATTTGGCGCCGTCGACGGTCGATCCAACCGATGGCTCAACCGCTGCGGCACTGGTCGTCAGCCGGCGGAACCGAGGGTCGCTGGTGGCGTTTCAGGTGCGGGGTATCGACCGAGCGGTCGCGGGGACGAGGTACCGGCGCGCACGTCCATGCCGGACCTTGTGTCGCCGGCGACGGAGCGGCCGCAGGACCGCACTACAACTCCACGGGTGGTGCGGTCGTTGGACCGTCCACTGAGGTCTGGCTGGACTTCACAGTCCGGCCCGACGGGACCGCGTTGGCAGTCGCGCTGGTTCCCTTCGTCGTCCCGCCCGGTGCGCGCTCGATCGTGATCCATGCGATGGCGAGGATGCCAAACGGGATGGCCGGGGCTCGCCTGGCCTGTCTGCCGCTCCAGCTCTGAACATTGCGTCGGATGCGCGCCGAGGTGGGCGGCGTGCGGGCTTCAGATGCGAGAGAGGGCAGCACTGGGTCGATGAGAGTGGTCAGGCGCTGATCCAGGGTCCGCCGCCGCCGAGCCGGTCGATCTCGACACGCACGATCACCGAGGTACCAGGCGGTGGCCCTCGTCGATCATCCCACGATCCCAGCGGTCGCGGTCCTGGTCGCCCAGACGGACCGGCAATCCGTCGACGTCGGTGCGGGCAGGCCGACGTGACTCGGTGAGCAGGAGGAATGCCAGCAGGCCGACGACCCCAGGTTCGTCCGGCATCAGCTCGGTGAGCAGCCGGGCCAGCCGGATCGCTTCGGCGGCCAGCTCGGTTCGGACCAAACTGGGGCCGGAGGTGGCGGTGTGCCCTTCGTTGTAGATGAGGTAGATCGTGGCCATCACGGCGCCGAGGCGGTCGGGGAGTTCGTGGTCGGCCGGTATCCGGTAGGCGATGTGGTTGTGGCGGATCTTGCGCTTGGCCCGCACCAGGCGCTGGGCCATGGTGGCCGCGGGCACCAGAAAGGCCCGGGCGATCTCGTCGGTCTGCAACCCCCCGAGCAACCGCAGGGTGAGCGCTACTTGCGTGTCGGGCGCCAGGGCCGGGTGACAGCACAGGAAGATCAGCCGCAACTGATCGTCCGCGACCACGTCGGTGTCGCCCAGCTCGTCGATCACCGGTGGATCCGGCTGGTCGGTCGCGATCGTCGCCAGGTGGTGGGCGGCCCGGTGGTGCTGAGGTCGCTTGGCCTCGCGACGGACGTGGTCGATGCCCCGGTTGCGCGCCGTCGTGGTGATCCATGCGCCCGGGTTGGGCGGGATGCCGCTGTCCGGCCATCGCTGCGCAGCGATGGCGAAAGCCTCGCCCACGGCGTCCTCGGCGAGGTCGATGTCGCCGAGCACCCGCACCATCGTGGCCGTGCACCGGCCCACCTCCGCCCGGTAGATCGCGTCGAACGCGCCGCTGTCGAACGGCTTCGACCGCAGCGGCCGAGTATCGCGAGGTCGACCGTTGGGCGGTTGGGCATCGGACGGGCGGAGGTGGGTCACGACTGGAGCGGTGGGCGCTGTCGGTCTATTCGCCCTGCAGCGGGCGAACCTCGACGGGGTTCATGCACGCCTCGGAGCCCTTGCGTGCCCACTCGAGGGCGGCGTCCAGGTCGGCGACATCGATGATCCAGAATCCACCGATCTGCTCCTTGGCCTCGGCGAGGGGACCATCGGTGACCGACATGCCCGCCTCGGTCGCCCTCACCACGCTGGCGGACGAGGCCGGCTGCAGCCCGCCGGCGAACACCCACGATCCGCTGGCCTGCAGCGACTCGTTGAACCGGTCGACCTGGGCGAAGGCCCTCTGCATCGTCTCGTCGTCCGGGTAGACCTCGTCGTCCTCAGCGTGCCACACCGAAAGCAGGTACTGCGCCATGTTGTCGTCTCCATCGTTTTGGTGTCCGGCACTCTGCCAGACACCAGTACAACGAACGAACCGGCAGCGATCGACAGGATCGACGAGATTTCTTTGAGGAGCAGGTGGATTCGAGGGTTGGTTGTCCCTGTGTCGCCTCATACTGGGGTACATGGGTTCGATGGTGTTGGCACACGATGCGGTTGCTGCGATCGACGGGATCAATGTCGGTCTCGATCGGTTGTTTGCGGCCGGGGTGGTGCCGATCGACGGCAAGGACGCCATCGTGTGGTTGCGTGAGCTCGAGGTGTTGCGCCGTCGGGTCGACGCTGCGGCCACCGGCCTGGTGGGTGCGATCGACCGTGACGGCCTGTACGTCGACGATGGGCACGCCTCGGCCACGGTGATGGCCAAACACCACGCCAAGCTGTCCGGTGGCGAGGCGGCAGCCCGTGAGAAGACTGCGCGGGCATGTCGTGACCTGCCGAAGTTGGCCGATGCTTGGGCCCATGGTGAGATCGGCACCGACCAGATGCACCTGCTGGGGCGGGTCCACGCCAACGAGCGTGTTGCGCCGGCCATGGAGGCCCGCCAGGATGAGTTCCTGGCTGACGCCGAAACGATGTCGGCGAAGCAGTTCGAGTCGAAAACCCGCCAGTGGGAGCGGTTGATCGACGAGGACGGCCCCGAACCGGCCAACGAACGCAACCACACAAACCGTGACGCCAAACTGGTCCCCAACCCGTGGGACGGCTCGTGGGACCTCACCGGGTTTTACGCGTCGCTGCAGGGCGCCGAGATGCGCGAGATCCTCGACCACTACGTCGATGCCGAGTTTCAAACCGACTGGAACCAGGCCAAGGCCATTTTCGGCGACGCCGTCACCAACGCCGACCTGGAGCGGACCGCACCCCAACGGCGCGCCGACGCGCTCCACCGGCTGTTCCAAGACGCAGCCGGCTCACCGGCCGGGGCCGTCCCTCCGGGGTTCGTCCACAACATTCACTGGTCGGCCGCGGCCTATCAAGAGATGCTCAGGGCGCTCGACGCCGACCGGGCCCCGAGGTTCGATCCGGACACGTTCATGTGTCGCACCGGTGACGGTCACGGCGTTGACCCGACCGAAGCGGCCACCAACAGCCTCGACGGTCTCGCCGCCCAGATCCGCCGCGTGATCGTCGATGCCGCCGGTGTGGTCATCGACCTCGGCCGGGCCCGACGGTTCACCGGTTCGGCCCGCACAGCCGCCACCGCCGGGCACACCTGTTGTGTGTGGCCGGGCTGCACCGTCCCGGCCAGCGCCTGTGAGGTCGACCACCTCACCGAATACGGCCGTGGTGGCCCGACCAGTCCTTCCAACGCAGCCCCGCTGTGCGGCAAACACAACCGCTGGAAACAGAAGGGCTTCCAAATCCACCGAGACCCCACCGGCAACTGGCACACGATCCGGCCCGACGGATCACAGCTGGAATGACCGGGCTTCTCGGCGGCGCTGGCGACTAGATCGTGTCGTTGTACAGAGGCGGGCCGCCACCGTTGAGGTCGATGACCTTCAGACGATTGTTGCGCTTGACGTAGATCGACTTGTACACCTTCCGCCCGTCGGCGTCGGCGTACAGGATCACCCGCGTGTTCGGGTTATCGGTCTCGATCTCCGGGGTCAGGGAGTCGAGGTTGCCGATCGTGCTTTGGAGCACGGCGTACTCCTCGAAGCCGGCCAGTTCCGAGGCGGCGGGGGCGTCGGTCGGCGGGCCGGGGGTGGCCGTGGTCGGGCTGCTGGGCACGGTGGTACTCGGCTCGCTCGTCTCGGGTGGCTCCGAAGTCGGGGCTGCGACGGTGGTCGTCGTGGCCTCGGCGGTCGTCGCGCTCACGGAGTCGCCCGTGCTGTCGGCCTCGTCGGAGCCGCCGCACGCGGCCAATCCGATCGACGCAACCAACGTGATCGAGAGTAAGTAGGGACGCAGTGGCTTCACGGATGGCTCCTCAGGGGAAAGGTGTGGGGAGGGCCGAAAGAGCCAGAGGGTCGAGGAGCGGTACCCACGCCTCGCCGGGACAAACGAAACCCCAGGTCTCCCGGAAGTCCGGTGTGACCTGGGGTCTCGGTTTTGTACGCCCCCCGGGACTCGAACCCGGAACCTACGGATTAAGAGTCCGACGCTCTAACCAATTGAGCTAGAGGCGCAAGACCGACCACTGTACAGCCCGAGCGCCACGCGCCACCAACGAAACTGTCGTGGCGAATGGCTCGTCGTCCACCGGCAGGCCGGGCGCGAAACGACCGCCCGACCCACAGGGCCGGGCGGTCGTCGGTGGGGTGAGCGAGGGGACTCGAACCCCCGGCCTCCAGGATCACAACCTGGCGCTCTAACCAGCTGAGCTACGCCCACCAAGTGCACCCAATGCTAGGCCCTGGGCCCGTCGGTGTGGAAGTTGGTTGCGCCAGTAGCGGGTCAGCCGGTGAACCTGGCGGCCAACGGGTCGGCCACATTGGCCGTCGACGGTCGACCGTTGTCTGGGGCTGGGTCGCTGTCTGTGGACGGGGCTGGCTCGATCTCCGGCGCTGGCGGTGCGCACGATTGCGGGGCCTCCTCGGGCGTGAGGCACAGGGTGTGAGTCGAGCCGTCCTTGGGGACATCGACCGAGATGAGGTCCAGTCCGGGCGCCAGCCGCTCGACGGCGGGCTCCACCGTCGTCTCGTCGACATCCAGACGCCAGCCGTCGGGGTAGCGCTTGGCCGCCGGCACAACGATCTCGGTGGGGCCCGTCGCATCGTTGTCGGCGAAGGTGACCCGAAGGGTGCGCGTCGCCGGGTCGAAGTGGTGATCGTCGGGTGCGCCGGCGATCGCCCGGGCAAAGGGCTGGACGATCTGGTCGATCTGCTCGCGATCTTGACCCTCGGGCCCGAAGGTGCAGTATCCCTCACCAAAACAGCCGTTGAACTGGGCCCACCCGGAAGTGGTCGCCTCCATCGTCTCAAGCACCTCGGCGATGTAGCGGTCGATGCCGGGGTAGGGGGTGGGGACACCCCACTCGCCCACCATCATCGGCACCGGATACGTGTCCGTATAGGTGGCGATTGCCGTCGCCCAACCTTCGAAGAAGTCTGGGTTGAAGCCGCTGGGGTCGCCGGAACCGTTGTAGATCTCGAACTCGATGTCGGTGTTGTACAAGTGAGGGAAAAACACCACCCGCTCGTCGTTGACCCGACCGAGCGACGTGGAGATGCCAAGGGAGGCCAGATTGGGGGCCTCGATGAACATCCAAGACCGAGCATCGACCGTGCGGATCGCGTCGGTGAGGCGTTGGTACATGGCGGTCAGTTGCACCGACTCGACCCGCTTGGCGGCCGTGAGCAGGTCCTCGCCTTCTCGGATCTTCCCGAACGGTTCGTTCAGTAGGTCGTAACCGATCACGTTGGGGTGATCCGCGTACTCGGCGGCGACATGGGTCCATGCGTTGGCCTGGGCGGCACGGATTTCGGGATCCTCGTACAGGTTCTCCCAGGCCGCCTGCACGCCCGGCTGGAGGTAGTCGGTGAGGAAGCTGCCCGTGGGCTCGAAGGGCAGGCCGTCATCCTTGGTGGCCCACGGTGGGATGCCATGGCCGCCGAAGGCCGACCCGAATGTGTCCTGGTGGAAGCTGACGACCACCCAGATGCCGCGCTGCTCGGCCGCAGTGATCACGGCGTCGATGTCGTCGAGGTAGGCCTGATCGAAGTCGCCTTGCTGCGGCTCCAACTGTTCCCAGAAGAGCGACAGCCGCAGCAGGTTGAAGCCGCGAGCTGCGATGGCGTCCAGCACCTCATCGCGAGCGCCGTCTGCGGGATTGCCCGTCTTGATGTTGACACCCCGCAACTGCAGCGCCCGACCCTGGCTGTCGGCGATGTACTCGGATCCGTTGTTGCCGGTCACCTGGTCCCACGCATCCCAGGCGGGTTCGTCCTGGGCGCCGGCGGTGCCGATCGGGGCCAGCGCAAGCAGCGCAGCACACACTGTCGCCATCAGGCTCAGCCTGAGGTAGCGCTTCGTCGCGATCGTCGTCGACAGGGGCCCGTTCGCTTGAGACATGGTCGTGAGTTGCGCTTTCGCTCCGGAGCTCTCGCCGCCATCGGTGGCGACTTGAACGCTTTCTGTGTACGAATCGGCGCTGAGCATACTGGACTCGGCGCAAACACCCTCTGGGCGACGGACGCACCACCAGCGACGCAACGTTGCCGGATCGCCGATGGTCCGACGGGACCGGCATCGTGCCCACGTGGGGCTCGACCTCGGGTCAGCCCATAAAGTGCGTGGGTACCGGCGGCGCTGGGCCTATGCCCGTCGCCGATCCCGTGCTGGCCCCTGTAGCTCAATTGGATAGAGCATCGGACTTCTAATCCGACGGTTGCAGGTTCGAGTCCTGCCGGGGGCACCAAATCACGCATGTTCCAACCATCGGTACGGCAGTACCGTCGCCCCCGTTGGACATCGCTCTCCCAGCCGTCCGTCGGCTCCCATCCAACGACCTCATCTTCAGCTCCAGCCCACTCGGCTGGAGCTTCTTCATTCCCGGCCGAACCCTGACGACCGAGCACGCCATCCAGTCGTCCAGTGGCTTCCTCGTCGCCGTCTCGGAGTCCCCGTAGCTCCCGCAGTTCCCTGAATGGACTGTTGAGCGTCAGCTCAACACCTTCATCTGGCACCACCTCGATGCGCTCGAAGAACGCCTGGTTCAGCTCCCGCCGTCTGACTGGCTTGGCATCCAGGTAGGTTTCCTGGCAATCCTCGGCCAGCTTCAACGCAGCATTGAGCGTCCGTTCCACCTCGGCGGACTCCATCGACGCCGCCGCTATCTCCACCTGTGCCTGGCTCATCTCCCGAGCAATCCGATCCTGCTCCGACTTCAACAGATCCAGTGGCACCGCTCCCGCCAGATGGGCCTTCAGCAGCGTCGACCGTTCACCATCCAGGTCCTGCAACCGCTTGGTTTGGACTCCCAGCTGCTCGCTGGCACCTTGGTGCATGACCTGGAGCCGAGCCAGCACCGCCCCACGTAGCTCGGCTGCCAGCTCGGTGGGGAAGACGTTCTGTTGCCACTCGGTATCAACTTGGCTCTCCAGCCAGTCGGCTCGGACGTACCCGACCGTGCAGGCGACACCGTTCTGTCGTCCCATGCACTTGAAGTAGTCGTAGCTGCCACCGTTGCCACGGTTGCGGGAGAACACCAACCGAGAATGGCACTCCCCGCAGAACACCGTGCCCTTCAGGTAGTGGTGGTGCTTCGACGTCTTCTCGCCAGTGGTTGCCTTGACCCTGAGCACCGTCTGGACTCGTTCGAACAGTGCCTTGTCCACGATCGGCTCGTGGCGTCCCTTGTACTGCACTCCTCGAAACGTCACCGTTCCGACGTAGTACCGATTCCCCAACATGTGGGCCACCCGCGACTTGAGTAGCGGCTTGGATGGTCGCTTGCCGACTGACACCGAGCGCAGGCCCCGTGCATCGAGGGCATCGGCCAGTGACTGCGTGGTCCATTCCCCGGTGGCGTATTGCTCGAATGCCCAGCGCACATGCGGCGCCCGCTCAGGATCAACTTCAACGTCTGCCATACCTCTGGGTTGTCCAGGTACGGGCAGTCGGACGTTGAGGTACCCGATCGGGGCTCTCCCCGGCGTGCCACCGACCTGGGCTTTGCGGGTCATTCCCTTGAGCGCTTCGGTGCCGTTGTTGCGCGACTCGTACTCGGCCAGCGTTGCCAGGATGCCGTGCATCAGCATGCCTGCAGGCGTGTCGTCGATGTTCTCCTTGACCGAGATCACGGTGGCGCCAGCCGCTCGTAGTTCGAACAGCATGTTGGCGTCGTCTCGACGGTTCCGAGCGAACCTGTTGATCTTGTCCAAGATGACGTAGTCGATATCTCGGTCGGCCTGCACTCGACTGACCATCTTGCGAAACTGTGGCCGGTCGACTGTCTTGGCCGACTCACCACGGTCGACGTACTCATCGACCACTTCAGCCCCCAACTCCTCGGCCTTGCGGAGGCATGACTCCCGCTGGGCGGGCAGCGACAATCCCTCAGGGTCCAGATCAGTCTTAGCTTGCTTAGCGGTACTGACCCGCAGGTACAAAACAGCCCGCGTCGGGCGGGCTGCTGGGTCGGTCTGGTTGGTCGTGGTGGCGGTCATGTCAGCGATCCTTGCGCTGTCGCCAGCCCAAAGGAAGGCCAGACAGCAGGTGCTGCCGCTCGTTCGTAGCGGCGCCCCTTCGCCAGACTGCCAACCCCGCCGCAACGTCGCCTGGTGCTGGTCAGTCCCAACTGGTGCAACCGCAGTCCCATGGCAGCTCGGGACACCCCAAAGTGTGCCGCCAGGTCGTCAGGTCGCTGGTTGCCCTGCCCCCAGGCTGCCTTGACAGATAGTCGTGGCATGAGCAGGCAGGCGGCGAAGTAGTCGCAGATGGTCTCTGCTCGCTGACCCGACGGTGCTCCATCCCGTCCTGGGTAGAGCATCTCAATGTACGGATTGTCCAGCACGTGCTTGAGTTCATGCGCCAGCGTGAAGCGTCGCCTCGTCCAGTGGTCATCGCCGTTTATGGCGATCACCCAACGACTGCGACTCCATTCAGAGAACCCCGACACCGGTAGCCCAACCTGGGAACGCACGTGGAGCCGTGGCAACGACGCCACCGCATCGAGGTCGACCATCGGGCCATCCAGATCCAGCAAGTTGCGCAGCCGTCCCGCTTGACGCTCAGCAATAGAGCGAGCTTCGTGAACTTCCAGCGGGCGGGGCGGCATCAGGGCGCGCACCGCTGCCAAGACTTGGTGACGAGGCAAGGCCGCTGTCGACAGAGCTGCCAGGTTCAGTGTCGTAGATTGTGTTGTCATAGTGCCCCCTTTCGTGGAAGTCGTTGTTAGTTGGTAGTTCATAGTTGGTAGAAAGTAGGGAGGGGCGAAGCTCCAACCATCCAGCATTGATGGTGGTCGATTCGCATCCTTCCTGCCCCTTGATACTTCTTTCGAAGTTTCACGCAGCCCGCTGGTCGCCGCCAGGCTTGCCTCGCTCTTTGACCTCGTACTTCTCGCTGACGAAGCTGAAGTACTCATGCAAGGCTTGGGCTGCCTCGTCGCTCATGTCGTACTTGGCTCGCAGATACGGTGTGAAGGCCGGGAGTCCTTCGGGAGCATCCAGCCCTGCCAGGGCGAACAAGTCCCGCTCGTCCAGCTCCAGCACCCGGCTGAGTCGCTGGAGCACCGCAGGCTTGGCCGTTTGGTAGTCCCCGGCCTCCAGCCGTGCCAGGAAGGAGTGGTGCAGCTGCACCAGTGGCGCCAGCTGACGAAGCGACAGTGCCAGAGCCTCTCGTGCCCTACGAATCGCGTCACCGAGACGTACCCCATCTGGTTCAATCTGTTTCGTATTGCTATCTGCCATCTCCACTTCCTTTCGTTCTACTACAATTGTACGCTCCACGTCGCGAATGGTAAACAGTATTTGTTCATTCTACAACAGCATGTAGGGATACCATGGCTTGCTCATAGGATTCGATTAGTGCTGGTCCGACCTGGTTCAGGCTGAACTGTTCTGCAGTGACGTGTTGCTTCGTAATAAGCTCTTTGCGTTCTGCATTATCTAAAGATAGGACCCTTCGGGCAGCCTCAGCGAAAGCTCCGGGGTTGGATGGCGGAAAGAGTTGGCTTTCATGCCCCTGCAAGGTGCTTGCGTAGCCTGGGTTGGAAGCAGCAATGACTGGGACGCCGGATCTCATTGCTTCCACTAGAACGAGACCGAAACTCTCGCCGCCGATGGCTGGGTAGACGGCCATCGCGGATCGACGCAGATGGTCAACCATTTCGTCATCCGAGAGACGGCCTAGAAAAGACACCCGTGATTGCAGCCCGAGTTGGCCCGTGATCCGTTCCAGGCGGTGCCGCTCTGGACCATCGCCAATTAGCTGCAAGGGAGGAGCATCGCTCCATTGGTTCGCAAGCTCGGCGTAGCCGTGCAGCAAGGACTCAACTCCCTTTCGTTTCGCGAGACGACCGGTGTAGGTGATGACCGGATCCGTGTGAGTGGTTTTGGTAACCGATCCCAACTGAACAGGTGGGGGCACGACGTCGCACGCTCGCCCAGTGACCGACGAGGCAAACTCGGCAACCATCCCCGAAGTGGCCGTTAGGCCGTCGAGCTTGCGATCAAGGTGTCTACTCAGTCGGCCGACAGCCCCGAGTAGAACCTCGTCCGACTTTCCCATAGGCATCAAGTGATAGGTGCCGACCACCGCAGTGGCGGTCCTTCCCAGCGCTCGCCTAACCCGAGCCCCTACAAAGGGCCCATCGGGCAGTTGCACATGGGCAATATCGAATCCGCCCTCACGGAGCAGATCCATACTTCGCTGCGCACGCCGGGGGAAGACTGCAGCTCCGAACTCATTACCATTTCCAGACATCGACACTGTGCGTGCGAGGGTGTGAACGGTTCCCGAGTGCGCCTCGTAGGGTTCGGAGCGCGGTCCACTCGTAAAGTAGTGAACGTCGATGCCTTGGTCGGCCATCCATTCACCGACTGTTGCCGTGTAGCGTTGCACGCCATCCTGGCGTTCAATCGGCCCATCCGTAACTAACGCGAGACGTTCAATACTCATTTGGCTTTTCCGTACCTTCTACATCAATTGTAGTCCTTTTAGTAAACTTTTGCCAATATTGGACAATCACCCATAGGCCGACCGTGTGCTCCAGAACGCGCCAAATCGCCCAAAGTCCGACGACCGCAAATGCGGGCCAAGTCGACATGGCCGATGCCTTCGCGTTGACTGGCGAGAAGGCTGCCAAGTACAGCACAGCGAATGCGACAGCTAGTAGGAACCGTGAGAAGGCGAGCAGGTCGAGCTGTTTGTCTCCAAACATCGACCGGGCATCCTGCGACAGTTCGATGTCCACAGTTGCGCCCTTTGTCGGCGGGTTACGTCGTTTGACCTCTGCCACCTTCATGAAGATGGCTTGGAGAAGACAGATTGCTATCAGGTTGATGACCAACGCCGAGATAGGAACGACCGCCATCCAAATGTTGGTGCCAGCAGTTTGGCGGACCAGGAACTGAAATGGGAAGAACGTAAAGACGAGGAACGACAACGCAAGAATGCCTGTTTGCACTCCCTGGCTTCTACCGAATTTTGCGCTCCGAATGATCTGATTGAGGTTGTACCATGCGTCGATCGACACGGCCGTGACGCCGAGGATGGTCACCGCCCAAACGGTTCGGGCTCCTTGAAACTCCGTCCAAGTTGCGTCGGGTAGCCCGGTTCCGAGCGCCACCCCGAGCGATGCACTGAGCAGCACGCTGTACAGAATCTCCAACTGTCGAGACCAGAAGGTCGGATCGTTCGATTCTCTCTGCTGCGGTTCGTCTGTCACGTCGTTCATCTGAGCCTCCAACCGCCGCATGGATGAACCGGCCAGCGTACCAAGGGGCGGCGCAACCACGAACGGTGAGCTACAACAACCCAAACACATACACCCCACGTCCTCCCTCAACCACCCGTATCTCCCCATTCATCTCCATGTCTCGTACCCAGCCTTCAACATCCAGCTGCACATACGGCCACAGTCCTTCGGGTACGCCAGGGAAGTGGTCGATCGACACCCCCATGTCGTCGAGCATCGACTCAGCCCACTCAGTGGTGGAGCTGAATTCCCCCTCAAAGCGCTCCTCGAAGCTGTGGAACGGATCATCCTCGGGCGCCATGTCCCGAATGTCATCCCACCAGACCCCGAAGGCAGCGCCGTGCTCGACAATGCCCTGCGCCAGCTCGCCAATTTCCGCCAGCGACTGGTACTCACCGATGCGCACGTTGCCGAAACCCTCGTAGTCGTGGACGGCGTACTCCTCAGCAACCTCCCCATACCGCTCAGCCGTCGGTGATTCTGCCAGCATCTCCTGGGCAACCTCACCGAGAATCTCAGCCTCGTGGTCTGCATCGACCCAGCGCCCATGTAGGACCCCGGCGTTGTAGTCGGTCAGCGATGCCAGGTAGATGCGGGGCGGAGTCGGAGGCCGTTCTCGACTCAGTCGCCCTTCTTCTCCATGCACAGCAGCCTGGACCACCTCGTCATCTGCCGCGTCCACCGCACCCTCTGCTTGCTGTGCTCCGCTCGTCTCGTCAATCCTCATGTTCCACCTCCTCTCGGGTCGCTCCGCGCCCGTTACGTGCTTGTTTCTCTCCGTCGACGACCGTCGTGGTGTCGACCACCGTTTCCGTTGCTGCCTCACGCTCGGCGCGAGCGCCAGCGATCCGCTGCTCAGCCAGCCCGATGAACTCCTCACTGAGCTCAATTCCCAGCCAGCGCCGTCCCAGCCGCTCCGCCACCACGCCGACCGTGCCCGCCCCCATGAACGGATCGAGCACCAGCCCTGGTTGCCAGTCTCGTTTGGCGCAACTACAGGACTTTCTGACCACCGCTCGTACTGCCAACGAACCGAGCCGCTGCTCCAGTGGCGGTCGCCGCCAAGCCGTCCCACAGCTCAGACAGGTCCGTTCCGGGCAGCCTGCCAGCAGTGGGCGCTCGACCAGCCCTTCGGGGAAGGTGGCGAAGTGGGCACCGCGGTAGGCGGCAGTCGGTTGTGTCCAGACATCACCTGGGTTCTTGCCCAGCGGATGCGACGACCGCCCAGCCCGCTTCATCGCACTCAGCCCTGAATTGTCCCCGGCCAGCGGTCCCGACCAGCTCGGCCGACCACCAGCTGCCGCCTCGTACTTGGCGGCACATCCACGCTTGCCCGATGGCTTCTTGCGAGTCGTCCCCTCAGTTGGCGCCACCCGCACCGCATCCAGGTCAAAGAAGTAGCTGCGTGAACGCACCAACAGGTAGATCGGCTCCCAGGTGCAGCTCAGCCGATCCCGTACCGAGGCGGGCATCGGGTTGGGCTTGGCCCAGACCAGCTTGTTTCTGACCACCCAGCCGTCTTCAATGAGTCCCACCAGCAGCCGCTCAGGCCCCAGCAGCAGACTCTTGGGCGGGGCACCGTGCTTGTCATGGCGGGAGTAGGTGTCACCCAGGTTCAACCAGACCGACCCGTCCTCCTTGAGGACTCGTGCCACCTCGGCCATGACCGCCCGCAGCCCTGACACCCACTGGGCAACCGTCTGCTCCGCACCCAGTTGTCCATCCACTCCGTAGTTGCGCAGCAGAAAGTAGGGAGGCGAGGTCACCACAGTGTCGACCGATCCCGTCGACAGCTCCTGCAGCCGTTCCAGCGCGTCACCAAGCAGAATCCGCCCACAACCACCCCGACCACCGACCTCATCTGCCTCGACCAGCTCAACCACTTCCTTATCTGTCCGAGCGGCAGCGCCGCTCGTTGGTCGACCTGCAGCCCCTTGCAGCTCTGCGCCCTGGCCGTCTGCCTTCTCCATTCGTCCTTCGTTCTTCGTCATGCTTCGTCTCCTTCCGTTCCTTCGTTTGCTTCCATCTCGTCACCGAGCAGCAGCGATGCGCTGCCCTTCGCCGTCCTCACCTCGAACATCTCGCTTCCAGGTGGCGGCAGCTCCGCCAGCGTGCGCAGCAACAGCTCTTTCCGCCGTCGGTCGGGCACCGACCAGAGCACTTTGGGGAAGACCCCACCGAGCTGCTGCTGCTCTTGGCCAGTGCGCCAGTACTCGAGGTACTGCCGTCCTTTGGCTCGGATCCGTCGCAGCCCTTCGGTGCCTCGATCCACCTCTACGAACCAGACCAGCTGCTGCCCGCCGACACTCAGCCGCACGCCCAGGTCAGGGCGCAGACTCCGCTTGGCCCCATGGAGCCCGAGGTAGTCCCGCCAACACGATGGTTCGGTTTCCAGCGCCATACCCGAGCAGCGCTCCTCCCGCTCGGCTTCCACCAACGCCGCTACCAGCTCGGCCACCGCCAGGCTGTGCCCGACGAAGCTGGTGCCAACCTCCTCGGGCGTTCGGGCCCGTCGGCCTGGAAACAGCGCAGGGAAGACCAGTCGCTGCCCTCGGTAGCCGAGGCAGTAGACAAACCCGGCCGAACCGCTTCCGCTGCCACCGACCCGCCGCGGCAGTCGGTGCAGGTAGCCGTCCTCGCTCAGTCTTCGCAGCACCGCCTGCGCTCGGCGTCGCCGACCGACCTCAGACCCTTCAGCGAAGTGCAGTCGGCGCAGTTGGTCGGCACTGGCATGGCCCAGTCGCCCAACATCTCGCAGCACCGCAAGGTCACGCTTCGACGGTTCGGCCACTGGTGCTCGGCGCCGACTCATGACCAACCACCCAATACGACGCCCAGCACCGGTTCCCAGCGCCACCTCACGGCCTGCTCACCCCAAGAAGGGGAGACAGTCAACGGCAGTTCTCGGTGCCAGAACGCAGTCGCCCCAATGGGAAGCGACCCCTGGCTCAGCGCAGGGACGCGAAGACCGACGCGAACGCCCCGGAGGGGCATGGAGCAGGAAGCAGAGAGCAGGTGGCAGAAGAGCCCCCAAGAGCGAGAAACTCCCGACTTAAGCGCGCTCAACAGGCGGTTCACGACCGACCCCCATCGTCATTACCTGGGATGGTCCCGAAGTCCCCGAAAGCGTCAGCACTCGGACCGCCAGCGGCGGTCGTGGATCGCCCATTGACGTCACTGCCACCACCCGAACCTTCAACCAACTCGCTCAGCCGTCGCTCGGTTTCCCGCCGATCCACTCCAACCCGTCGACGATTGGTGCTGAGCACCGAACTGAGCGAACGCTGGGCGGCGGTCAGCGGCACCGTTCGTGCCGAGGCGTAGCCGCTGGCCTGGTTGCCTGACACCAGGTCGACGTAGGCCTCGAAGGCAGGCAAGCCAGCGAAGTCGCTCGGCTGAAGTGTTCCGCCCGAGCGCTTACTCATGAGCACGGCGTCGTCGTGGTCCAGTCCAAACACCACCCGACTGCCTGCGTTGGCCAACACTGCTGCCCGCACCTCTGGGCTGAGTTGTCCGAGATGCTGGTGTGCCAGCACCAACCCGACCCCCAGACCCCGCGCTTGCACCAACGCCTCGCCCAGCGCCAGCGGCAGTCGCAGCAGGTCCTGAAACTCATCGAGGTAGACGAAGACGGGCGAGCGCTTACCGCTGCGCATTCCTGATCGGGCCTGGCTGGCCTGCCAGACCTGGTGCAACACCAAGCTTCCCAGCAGCGTGGCAGCCTCAGCCCCCAGCTCACCCCGCGGCAGCCGAACCAACAATGCTCGACCTAGCGCCGCCTCCGCTCCGAAGATCTCGCTGAGGCCGAAGCGTGGCTCGGTCTGTCCGAGCACCGCCCGCAGGTCAGGTCGCAACAAGAAGCTGCGCAGCTTGTTCATGACCGGCGCCAGCACCTGAGCCGACTGCCCAGGTGACAGTTCGTCGAACCAGCCCCAGAACCCGGCCAGTCCCAGCGGGTCTCGCTGTCGTGCCAGCGCCACCAACGGACGACGGAAGCCAGGGTTGGTCAACAGCAGCGGCAGCTCCACCAGGCTGTGCCCAGGTTCCAGTGCCAACGTCAGCAACCCAGCGTGCAGCACATCTCCCAGCCGTGGTCCCCACGACTCAGCCCACAGCGAATGCAACACCCCGAACAGTCCTTCCACCGCCAGCCCTGATCCCGGGCCACCAGTCCCACCCGCCAGCGGGTTGATACCCAACGGCGCTCGGTCGGTCGGATCCAACACCGCAACTCGCTCCAGCGCATGGCTGGGCAAGCGGCGCAGCACGTCGTCGACAAGATCGCCCTTGGGATCGACCACCACAACGCCGCGCTGCGCCGCAATGTCTTGCAGGATGAGGTTTGCCAACAGCGTGGATTTTCCAACGCCTGACGGTCCCAGCACATGCAAATGCCGCAGACCAGATACTTCATCGAGCACCAACGTGCCGTTGACCGATGGGAACGCAGACACCGCAACCACTCGTTGACGCAACCGCCGTTGGACTTCCGCCTTGCTGACAACCGCTCCGTCCACCGACTCATCCACCAGTGGTCGACATACACGTGCGCTCGGTCGCAGTAACCGCGTCGCTGGCATGTCCGCACTCGGAGCCTGCTCAGCACTCAGGCCCAGAGGCCAACCCAGCACCGCTGCCAGCTCATCTGCTTGCAGCACTGCCGGCGGATCCAGTTGTGGCAGCACCAGCCGATTGCTTCGTGACCGCACCCACCACGACGTCAACCAGCGCGGCTGCAAGCTGGCACCAGGCACCTGGGCCACCTTGAAGACGCCGACCACTTGGGACACCAGACGTTGCCGCCGACCACCACTGGCAGCCCACACCGCCACCCGCCCAACACAGGCAAACAGCTGCTCGGACTGCTTCTTGCGCGCTGCCAAGGTGGCTTCGCTGTCCAGTACAGGCGCAGCTTCGCCCCGCAATAATCCCCAAGCAGCTGAGATAGGAGAGTCATCTGCCCGCCCATGAGCGGGCGGCGCCACAGGTGAGCGAGCCAGCCAGCCGCCAACCAGCCACTGCACGACCACCGTCTCCTTGCCACGCAGCCCAACCCCGATCTCAAGTAGCCCGCGTGCAATCTCGGCCTGCAGCTCCGCTCGCAAGGTGCGTCGCTTGGAGCGCAGCCCCAGCTCAACGGCCAGCGTCGTGCCCGCTGAAGCAGTCGGAGAGCCCACAGACGCCTTCGCTGCTTCCTCGGGCAGCACCGCCACACCAGGTAGCCAGTCCTCTAACTGACGCCGCAGGGCGGTCGCTTCGCTCCTATGCAGTCCAACCCACCAACTCGCTCCGGCAGCATCCAGTCGCAGCTCGAACACCAGTGGCTGCACCACCGACCACCAGCCAGCCCGACCCCGTGCCGCCAGCGAGCGCAGCCAGGCAACCGCCAGCTCTGCCTCCATCTCGGCGGGGAAGCGCAGCTCGCACCACACCAAGTCGGGGCGTCTCACGATGCCGCCTTGGTCGCTTCACCAGCGTCGTCCTCAGGCTCATCCACCACTACTTCCGCCTGACTCATGGCGATCTCAATGAGCGCCTGCGCCAACCGCTGCACATCTGGCTTGGAGCGCCGCACAGCACGAATCCGAACCCCTGGCTTGCTCGCCACTTGCTTCATTGTTCCGGCGTCCTTATTCCGATTTTTACTCATTGCCTCGCTCCTTTCGTTCATTTGACCTTGCTTTGCATCCGCGCTCGATATTTGATTCTTAGGCGATGCTTCCCAGCGACATCCCACATCCACCCAGCTCTAAATCTCCAACCATTCACCACAAACCCCTATCTATTGTTATGCGTCGCTTGCAAGCGACAGTCAAGCTCTCCAACCACCACAAACCGTCCAATCTCGTCATTTACCAGAGCTGGTCGATTCGAAATTTCGACGTTGTGGAATTAGCTTCGTTCGTCCTGCTGGTGCCGGCGGTCTCCGCGTCGCTGACGATCTGCTGACGCCGTGGACGGCACTGTCGACATGACGGAGGGCGGAGGACGAAAGTGGCGAACAGGGAAACGGGACACCGAGCCGTCCTTGTTGTCTGCTCCCTGATCTCTGTGCACTGTGATCCGAGCCATGCCCGAAGGGCAGGGCGTCCCTACCTCCAGCGCCAGCGCTGCCAGACCACGAGGGCGCTCAGCACGAGCACCAACCCCGCTGCCACCAGGAGCAGCGGTTGCAGTCCCTGCACCACTTCCCACAGCCACTGCCCAACCAACACCAACCCGACCAGGTTGAGCACCACCCACCACGCCGACCGAAACAGTTGGCGCAGTGGGCCAGGCTCAGCCATGCTCAGTCCTCCCACTGCTCGTCAGTGGAGGACCACTCGGTGCCGTCGCCGCCAGGCGAAGCACCAGGCAGCCGCTGCCGTGACACCTCCAGCATCTGCGCAAAGGCCTGCGTGGCCTGCTGATGCATCCGCCAGGACGCCTTCTGGGCTTCGTCGTGCAGCCGAGCCTTCTCGGCCAGCTCAGCAGCCGAAGGTGCGTATACCGCCCAGGTCACCACCAGACCACCCAGTGCCAGCATGCCCAGCACCACTCCGATGAGAAAGACGATCATCCCGCTCACCGCCCCATCTTCCGAGCAGCATCGGACACCACTTCAGCCAGCGACAACGCCGTCATGTCAGCAATGCCCTGCAACCTGGACACCGCCAACGGGCACGCCATACCGAGCTGTCCTTCCAACTGCGACACCATGGCCACCGTCTGCATCGCCTGCTGTCCGACGTAGCCGACAGCCTGAGCCCGAGCCGACTCCAGCTGTGCCTGCACCTCCAGCCGAGCCAGCCCGACCCGCTTGGTGCGCTGCAACTGCTCGACCTGCTTGCGAGCCAGACGGTCGGCCTTGCGCTCCACCAGTGCACCGACACCGGTTGGTACCACCTCGCTGGACTGCTGGGAGTAGGGAATGAGTTCGGACATGAGCAACCTCCGTGGTTGATGCCAGACCGCCACCCGAAACCTTCGAGCGTCCTCCGTTGCCTGACGAGCGTCACCACAGCACCGCAGGTGGTGGTTGCCCTGGTGGTCCCTCAGGTGGTCTTCTGGTGGTTCCTCGGTTGGCTCTGCTGAACTGGCTGCGTCATGCCACCCCAGGTCGAACCGCCGCTCTTCGATGATCTACTGAGCGACCTGAAACAACTGCGCCGTAACGGACTGCTCCAGCTCCGTCAGCTGGACCTCCCTGCGCTGGCCCAGTCGGTCCGCGCTCTCGACCTGGTTGAGATGGACCGTGCGGTCACCGCACCATCCATCGAGCAGCTAATCCGAAGCGCCGTCGTCGAGCTAGGCGAGTCGAGGATCGGGTTGACGGCGCGGGTACTCCTCGGACTGACCGAAGGCGACCGAGACCGAGAACCCGCCCAGCTACGCCGCCTGGCAGCCGCTGAATGGGGCGTCAGCTTGGAGCACTTCCGTCGACAGCCCGAGACTCAAGTGCTGTCCCAGACTGCTGAGATGATCCTCGCCCAGATCCAACGGCGGTCGATGCACCTGACACACCTTGAGATGGCCCGCCGTCTACCGACCGACTCACGCCTGGCCGTCAACTGGCTGGAGCGGTTCGAGGCCTACTACCGCATCTGGAGCACCGTCTCGGGACTGGGCGGCGACCTGACGGCCTACCGATCTACGTTGCTCGAAGAAGACCGACCGTGGGACCAGCCGCCCAGTGAGGACTGGCCCGACGGGTACACCCAAGAGTTCCAGGCCGAAGGTTACGGCCGCTCAGCGCTCTTCCACTACGCGACGTTTCTGGTGCGGCTGGATGGCTTCATGACACGCTTCGGTGGGCAGTGGCTCCTCAGTGATGGGGAAGCAGAGCAAGACGTTGCCGATGCCACTTACCGCATCGGCTGGCACGTCAGTGAGATGAACCAACGAGATGACTCGTACCTACGCAGCCTGCACCAAAAAGCGGGCGGCGAGATCCACCAGTTCCTGACTCTGCTGGCAGCCGACAAGCAGGTCGGCATGGTGACCCACGACGAGTGGCAAGACTGGCTACGAACCTGCCAATGCACCTGGACGCACGACGACAGCCAGACAGACCGAGAGCACTTCCCGACCAGCCGAACCCACCCATGCATCCAGGCCGACTGCCAGCCCCACCAGGTCATCCGAGCCTGCACCGACTTCTTGCTGCTGGTTGATGAGGACTGGAGGAGGATTGCGGATTGGTATGGGTTGGAGGAGCAGGTGAGGGTCGGAATTGGCGGCGAAGCGCTTACAAATTCGCCACCAACTTCCTCTGGCGAGCGATTTGTTACGAGAGTTGGCAACCGTTGAATTCTCAGCTCCAGAACGCCAGAAGGATGGCCAGCACAACCACCGGCACTAATAACCAGCTCCAGTTGAGTAGGTATAGCAAGACAACAATAACCAGTCCTACTGTAGCAATAACGTAACGACGGTTTCGAGTAGATTTGTTCATATTGTTTCTAGTCTACGTAAGATGTCGACAAAACACAACCACAAACTGACAGCTGACCCCCGAAAGAGGGAACGGTGAGATCGCAACTGCGATCCCTCCGTTCCCTCTCGACGGCGAGCTATTTAGTATCTCTCGCCGTTTGTGCGCCATGCTCAGCGGCAGGAACCACCGTAGTAGTGCCAAACCCAGTACTGGCCGGTCCATGAACGGTGAACCGCCAGACAGCCGCCACGGTTGTACGCCCAGCCCGCATAGCCGGAGAAGACTGCCAGGATCGCCGCTACGGCCTTGCTCACCGAGGGCTCAGGGATATACGAGCCGGCTGCGGCTGCCCCAGCTGCGCCGAACATGACGTTGTCGAACGTCCTCAACCGCCCGGATGCACCGAGGTTCAGCCGCCACCTGCCACTGCCAAAGGTCATCAGAATCTCTACAACCACCTCAGCTCTGTCGACAGCTAGCCGAGCAACCTAAAGGTGGAAGCCACTTGAATGGACAGAGGAACAGAGTGCCAATCTGGCTAGATCGGAATAGGACCCGCAAGTGGCTACGCCGCTCATTGGCCCACGTCTGACAGACCGGCACCTATCTCGGATAGAAGTCAAACTTGAAGCGAGGGACCAAGAACGCCCAAAAAATACACGAAACGAGCAGCAACAACACATTGGGAGCGAAAGATCCGAAGGAGAAGGTAGCGTCCAGAGGACGAGGGTCAATACTCGCCACAGTAATTGGCAAGAGGCTCGAATACTGATTGACACTGTCAGGCATGTCACTTACACCTATAGACCATTGCCAACCAGGGCTCGATACCAAAGCGAAAAGCAGAACACCAAGCACGATCGTAACGACTCCCAACGTCAAAGCCATCGCCGCAACGCTGAGCACCCTGTTCCGGAAGCGTTTCGCTAGCCAGACAGCGACCATGCACAACGATAGGTAGGAGACGATCGAAATCGCCTTAGCGCCAAGGTAGTACATTACGACGATTAAAAGATTACCATGCCGCGCGTCACCGAGTTGAACCACGTCCACCGGGAGTGCAATCAAGAACAAGACATAAAGATATGCCCCCAGCACGGCCGCCTTGGCCAGAAGCACCCTTCGCTGAGGAAGGGGACTCAGATGCATCAGCACATCTGATCCCAAATAATAGAACGAATATAGCACGTAAATGCAGTACCCTGCCACGAAGAACCAAACCAACATCTTGGTCAGGGAGTAGAGGAGAAGCATAGTATCCGAACGTAGAACGAGCCACGCTATACCAAGTGACACATTCGCGAATGCCGCAAACGCGAACGGCCAAAAGTGCTTTCTTGCCTCAATTCGCCAGGGCACGTACCGTCTCCTTAAAGAATACTTCCAATGAGACACCTGTCTCCAAAACCGAATCCGTCGACTGATTGGCTACGAGCCTGCCATGGCCTAGTATGACCACCCAATCGAAAAGCCCATCCATGTCGTCGATCAGATGAGTGCTCAGAATCACCAAGGAGTTCGGAGTTCGGTATTCCTGGATCATGTCCTTGAGTGCGTCCCGTGTAAGAGGGTCGACGGCAGCGAGTGGCTCATCAAATAGGTAAACATTCGAGCGCCGCGCGAGAGATAGGCCGAGATGAAGCTGTTCCGACATGCCGCGAGAACACTCACCAACTTTCTTATCCAAGTCGAGCTGCAAGCGCGAAAGAATTTGGCTGGCCAGCGGCTCATCAAAATCGGGATAGAGACGCGAAAACAATTGCAGGCACTCCCTCAGTGTAAGAAACTGATAGAGGAAAGGTTTGTCTGGAAGAAAGGTGATCGAACCCGGATCGGGCGCTTTGATGCGGCCATCGAATGACGAAATCAAACCCGCTAAACATCGAAGCAGAGAAGTCTTGCCAGCGCCGTTCACTCCAAAGAGACCGACCAGGCCTGCATCGTCCGGCAGATCCAGAGAGACTTGGTCGAGGGCCAGACTCTTGCCAAACTTCAAGGTAAGCTCATTGAGTGCGATTATAGGTTCCAAGTCAGCCTCCTTTCAGCGGTTAAGCAATGGCGATACCCAACTCCAAGTGTACCACAATACGAGTACCACGCTTGTGAGCTTCAGGGCCTTAACCCACCAGGGGTTCGCCAGCTTTGACTTCAACTCGTTCGTGCCCGTCAGAGCTAGGATGACACGGTACCCGTCCGAGTTCAAGAACGGCACCGCGTTGAAGACGAGGCTAAGCACCATCAATTGGATTGCAAAGAGAAGGCCATCGGAGTGTAGGACTGCGATGTTCACCACGATCGCAATCGAGTTGAGAATCACGTTTGCACCGATTCCCGCACTGTGCACAACAACCTTTTCATACTTGGAAAGGAGAAGCGATTCATTCATCCGTACGTAGAATGCTGGCAACACCACAAAGTGAAGTTTGAAGCCGACCTTATCGGCTTTCCGGCCAAACCATCGCAGCGCCAAAACGTGACCTGCCTCATGCACTGCGATCGTGAGGAACGCGAACATGACCAAGGGAAGGATGGAATCCAGTCCCGCCTGGCCAGGCGAAGCCAGTCCTAAGAAGAGGAGCTGACCCACAAGGGCTGACATCACGACGAACAGCAACCCTATGCCAAATCGATTCGACACACGTGGCTGACGAACCTGCAGGGCCGTTCGCAGATCGTGAGGAAGAACCTCGACGTTCGATTGGAAGTAGCGGCCGGATTCTTTATGGCAAATGACTGCAATGCGGTTTTCGACGCTTACCTCTAGATCGGGTGTTCGAAGTGCTAAGACAGTCAAGCTACGACCTTAGCGTAATCCAAGATCTCCGATTTTATGGCTCGGACATACGATTCATCGCTGAAAAATGATACCGCAAAGTTCACATGCCGATACCACTGAGTCGACTTTAGCAACATCGCTTTCTGGTAGGGCTTCAGCTATGCGGGATTTGAACCATCCCAAGCCCTCTCGCTGGATGATCGACAGCACGGCATTTCTTTCGACCTTGGTGATCAGTGTCTCGATCGACTCGGTTTCTACCTTTCCCAACGTTAGGGGAGTATCAAAGATGACCGGCGAGCAACATGGGTAAGCATTTCCATCGTGGTGAAGGATCAGTTCAAACCCGGGGCACCGGTAGCTTGACTCCGTGATCGGCTCCCGCTCAAACTCAGAGTCTGGCAAGTCGCGTGCGGCCCCGGCTGGAACGATAGGGAAACGAGTGATGGGGACGCAATAGGCGGCAGTCCCGAGGTTCTCGATAATTTTGAAAGAGTCGCGGGTCCGGCTTACTGCCATGTTGAGAATCACCGGGATGTGGCTGGCCTTCGACGCGTTGAGAGCATTCTTTATTGTGTCCAACGGTACGTCGTCGGCATGGAACTCATCATAGCTAATGGTCAGGGAGTCAAGACCTGCCTGTCCTAGCTTGTCGAACATCTCACTTGCAGTTGCTGGGGTTCTTGCCCAGTACGCATTACTAACACAGGTTACGCGCTTCCCGGCCTTCGAGACGGTTCGGATGATGTCTAGCGCAAGATTGACTCGCAACAGCGGTTCGCCACCAGTGAGCCCTACCTCTATCACGTCTGGATGATTGACGGCATCGTCAACAATACGCCAGATGGTTTCCTCGTTGAGGCGGCTCTTGGCCCGTGGTGAGCTAGAGACGCAGCAGTGTGCGCATTCCGCATTGCAACGGGCGTCGAAGTTGAGCCCGATGCTCTGCTTTGGTCGGTTAGTCACGGGGGCTCCAGTGATAGGCGTGTTATTGGTGGCAAACGACTGAGATGAGGCACCCCTTCGCCCAGACAGTCGTGTGCTTAACACTTCTTGAAGTTGGCCGGACTAGCCGGAACCGGCAATCCAATTGCCCTTCTTCTTGATGAAGTACCACAGGTCGTCGACGATTGCCAGCTCAGCAACGTCTTCGTCCATTTCAAACTCAGCCAAGAGCGAGCCCTTCTCGGGCGTCTTGACGGAGGAGGCAATGGTGAGATCGTTCATATTATCACCTCCCTTCTTGGAGGGATTCTGCTCTGTGCGAGGGGTGCCCCACGGATGAGCAGCGTAATTCACGCCTTGTTCGAACGCAAGCGATTTTCCCAGCAAATTCGTACACAGTGCCGTCCTTGCAGCCCGAAATAGAGCCTTTGCCTGGGCACGGTGCGGGGGAATTCCTAAGGCGATCTGCTCGAATGGTCCGCCGCGGCAGCTGTAGTGGGCTCGACATGTCCACTCGTTAGCTCTGGCCCGGTCATTATTCTCCCGCCAGCGGTCCATTGCAAGGCACAATGTTTCGGCTCGTGCGGTTCCGCGGATCGAGCTTCCCGAAAGGCTGTAAGGAAGCGCCACCTGGGTTCAGTAGGCGGCAGGTAGCCGACATTTACTCCGCCTCTTTCTGGGCTACCTGGCTCGACAACGAGGAGATCCCTCGGGAGATCTACCCCGAAATGCGCGAGCAAGCCATCCGAGCCGACGGGCGCTGGCACGACGCAACCTGTTCTCCGCCACCGTCCGCTTGGGTGCAACACCGTCCCCTGCGCCAGCATCGCCGCTTCGTCTTCGCTGCTGACCGCTACATCTGCCGCGCCGCCATAGTCGCCAACGGCAACTTGCCCACAAAGCGTCGCCCTGAAGTTCGACGAAGGAGTTAGGGGGGTTTGCTATCACGTCCGTAACCCCGATGTGAAGTACCCATGCCCCGGAATTGTCGTCGCGCTCCACGCCGGTGGACTCGACGAGGTCCCAACAGGTCGTGAGGTCCTCAAATACCGCTCGGGCTGCGTCATCGGAGCACGATGTAGCCTGGATGGTGTCGGCGAACGCCGAGACTGGGATCGGTTCAGGCGGGAAACCGCCGCAACTACCTGACACGAGAACGAGCAGTGCCACCAACAAGACCAGGTGAGAGTTCTTCACGGCCTGTGACTCTAGTGGCCTCGCGGCAGCGCGCATACGTAGTTCGCGGTTGCCGAGTGGCGATTCTTGTGGCTGTTGGGACTGGCTATGGCGCAAGGGCACGAATCGGTTGAGTGGACTAGCGGACGACGCTGAACGTCTGCGCAGAGCCGAGGGACTGGAGTCGGACGATCCGCCATGGATCGTCCAGTGGCTGCGGGATCTGATCACTCGTGCTGGCTGGCGTACCCACAAGCGTTGCACGGAGGGCGGGGCAATGCTTGTGGTCCCTGAGCTGAATGGATGAACAACAAGAGCAGGATCCGATAGCCCCCCTACCCGCGGCGCTTGACGTTGCAGCGGTAACTCCCTGGAACGAACGCACGTTCGTTGTTACAATGAACATCATGTCTAGGAAATCAGCCGTCGTCCATCCCGAACCGTCGCCGTACGGCTCTGCCATGGATCTCCCGAGCGTCCAAAAACAACTTAAGCTCCTGCAGGGCGGCAAGCTGGTCACGCGGGTCATTGCTCGTGATCAGCGACAGAAGCTCGTCGACCTGGAAGCCGAGCTGCGTCGACTCATGGGCACCGTCGACCAGTTCTACAATCTGCTGGGCGCCCGCCACTGGGTCTTCACTGACTGCTTCTCCGTCGACGACATCGAGAAGATCCTCGATTCGACCGATGACGCGGAAGCTGCTGAGGCCCAGCTGATCGAGCTCCACCGCAACCCCGAAACGACCAAGTTCTGGCTGATGCGGCTCCAAGGTACCGATGGCTTGCGCCAACGGATGCACCAGATCAAGCGTGCTATGGATCACTACCAAGCTGACCAGTTCGATTCCTGCGTACTCCAACTGATCGCTGTCATGGACGGATTCGTCAACGACTTCGAGCCTGAGAAGCGACAGGGCCTGGCTGCTCGCGACCCTGAAGAGATGGTCGCTTGGGACAGCGTTGTCGGCCACAGCCTCGGACTGTCCAACGCGCTTAAGCCGTTCACCAAGACAATCAAGAAGCGGATCGACAAGGAGGTCCACGACGTCTTCCGTCACGGCATTGTCCATGGTTCGGTTATCAACTTCGACAACGTCATCGTGGCCTCCAAAGCTTGGAACCTTCTCTTCGCTCTGGATGACTGGGCGAAGGCAACCATCAAGGCTCAGCGTCCAGCCGACCCTGAGCCGCAGTTGCGAGAGGTGTTTGCTCAGCTGGCCAAGACGCAGCGGCTGAAGCAAGGCACCGAAGCGTGGGAGCCGCAGTCATTCTCTCAATCAGACGCGGGCTTCAACGAGCACGAGATTGCTGAGCGGACCAGAGATTTCATGAACGCCTGGGAGTCCGGGAACTACGGGATGCTCGCCACATTCCAACGGCGCATGCTCGTGGCTGGTGATTCACCGGGCGCTCAGGCAGGCCAGATGCGTGACCTGTTCGATTTCTTCCACCTGTCCGAGTACGAGCTTTCGGAGATAGACAACGAAGCGCCCGTCATCTACAACGTGCACGGGACAGCCACGGTCAACGGGCAGCCAGGAACCTTCAAGTGTCGCTGGATTCTCGAAGAGGATGACGGCACTCCTGCCCCGCTCAGCGAGACCGCCCAGTGGGGACTGGTGTTCTGCAATCCGACGATCTGGACCCTCCAAGCAGGTCTCTCGCTGACAGGCCCAGGGGATTCATGAACCCCTCCGATATCCAGTGGGGAACAGCAGCCGACTGGGCTGCCGCCATCGGAACGATTCTTGCCTTCGGTGCGGCGCTATGGGTTATCAATCGGGAGCGGGTTGAAAGAAAGCTGGAGGCATTGCGTCGTCGCGAGGAAGATGCGCGGCGACGGCGTGCCCAGGCACAGTCGATCGCAGTCTGGATCGAAGGTGAGCTGATGCCTGATGGCTCGCAGGAGAACGGTGGCACGATCGTCAAGATCCGAAACGTCAGCGGTTCACCTGTCGACAACTGCGTCGCGCATGTTCTCCATCCGATTGGCGGTCCTAATGATGATCCTGAGCATCCCGACCACGCCCGCTGGGAAGTGCACATTGGCACCTTGCCGCCAGGTGAGACGATCAGCGACACAGTGTCTCGGGACTGGATCAACCCAGAGCTGATTGTCTTCCCTGGACTCGTCGCCCAAGTTGCCTTCACGGATTCGGAGGGAGTGCACTGGATGCGACAGGCCAACGGAACCTTGGAGGAACGAGAGTCGCCACCTCGTATGTGTTAGCGAAATCGGAGAAAGCCAGACCAGCCTGACTACTCGCACGTATCGCATAGAGTGAGGGAGAGGAGGCTGCTGTGATATCAGCAATGCCGTGCATCAGCTCGCTTGAGCGATCGGCATGTCATCACATCTTCAGGTTAACTGCCGTCTACACCTTTCGATTGCTTCCTCAGTATCGAGAGGTGCCTGGAAGTGACTTGGAACTCACCTGTCCGTATCCCATCGAGTTCACTTGAGGTGGCGGCCCATGTGCCGGTGACGCTCATGCTGTCTGATGGCCGCATCATGATCATGGGTACTTCTGGAAGCGCCGCGGTCTCGTACGGTCGAAGGTCAACAGGGTCAAAGTCAATCTCAACTGGATAGCTCTGTAGAACCTCGTAGCCAGGCAACCAATCAAAGTTCATGGGCGAAATCGATGCTGTTAGTGCTGAGGGCAAGATCGATCCTCCCAGATTGAGTTTGAAGTCTCGTGGACCCCACGATCGTGGTGGCTTGGGAAGATCCACTAGGTCGACGTCAGGCGGAACGGCGACTACTGCGTCGGTGAATTCCACACGGATCGCCAGACCCTTGATATTGCGGTCAGAAGGGTTCGACAACTCCAGCTGAAAGCTTGAGGACCAATTGGATTCTTGGTTGGCGATGATTGCGTAGGGGAGTACCCGAATACACTCATCCAAATATTCTGTCACCTCGCGGCGGTACTTCTCTGGGGTTCGATCCTCTGGCCGCTTTGACCAGGCCTCCTCCATCATTCGGGTAGCCAGGGTTTTGGCTCTGTTGGCTGCTTCTTCGCTACTCGCGTCGCTCTCGGGTTCCTTGATCGATGCACGTAAGGCATCAAGGTCAATGGTCTTGCGTTCCTCGTCTGCCACTTGACCTCGACGCTGCGCGGCGGCTTCCCATTGCTCAAGTGGTTGCAAGAGGATCGCCTCTTGCTTCGTGCGCCAGTGATCCGACGAGACCTGACTCAAGTCCACCGATTCCAGCGCCTCTCCGATTGCTAACACAGTGATCTCGCTGAGATTCTTACGGCCCGACAACAAGCGTTCTTGGAGCACCCGCAGCTCTGCCGAGTTTGCCTGCCGCGTCTGGCCCGAACGCCGCAGATAGACCTGACCGTTGGTGCTGGTTCCGAGCTGCTTCCTCATCGTGTGGATTGGATCACCATCTCGTGGGGGTGCCACCGTGATGACCAGAATCGAATGATCTGTACCTGGATAGGTCAACCAGGTTGGTTTCCACAACGGCCCGTCGTCGCCGACGTAGGGACCAATCTTGTTGGTGAGATCGGCAGGATCCAAGGGATCATCGATCCCATAGACACTGCCGGGCTCCACTCCGACTACGAAGTGTCCGTAGCCGTCGTAGAACCGTCCAGCCTTGCTGGGGTCTCGATTCGCGAAGCCCAGAATGTTCGTCACTATGGGAAGCAGCCCATCACCCTTGAAGACCAGTGCTGACTTCCACTCCAGGGCGTACGACTCGTTGTTGGCATCCGTCTCGTACACATGCTGAATGAGGCTTAGGAGGTCGGATTCACTTGGAAAGTGGCCTGTATCCATGGCTCAGTAGGATAGGGCGTACGAAAGCGGACTGTTTCCCAAAGGGCTTGCCTCTGGCAAACAGGTGCTTGGCTTTCGCCGCAACCTTCAGCACCTCCGTATCGCGTCGTAGTCGCTCATCAGCGCGCCCGCTACTGGCGGGGGTAGCCCTACGCTCCAAGGCGATCGACCGTCACCCGCACCAACTCATCCGGCCTCACTCCCAACGCCTCCGCCAACATCCACAGCGTCCTCATGCTCGGACTGTTCTTGCCTCGCTCAATCAGCGAGATGTACGTCCGATGCCGCCCACAGGCAAACGACAGCTCCTCCTGGGACATCCCCTTGGCCTCGCGCAGCTGACGCACCACTTGCCCGAACGCTGCCTCCAGCTCGTCTGCCACCCGCCCATCGTCGGGCCGTGCAGAACATCTATCTACAGCATATAGTCTGCAAGGGCGCCGATCGACCGATCGGCACTCCAGCAGAAGGAGGTGAGCCATGATCGGAGGAGGCGACGGCTAGACCAGCCGCAGATCCCAGTCTCTACACCGACCAGCCCGGCAGCACCGCTGTCCCGATGGTCGGTCCGAGACAACCACGAAGGCTCCAGGACCACTCAACGGTGGACCCCTGGAGCCTTCTGCATTTTTCACAATCTTTGGTACAATGAAGTACAGCAATGCAAGACCTACTGACCCGGCTCTACCGCACCAAGACGCTCCTCTCAAGCGTCGTCTTGGTCATGGCTGGCGTCCTCCTCATGGTCATCGGCAAACGCCTGGACGGCGACGCAACCAGTTGGATCGCCCTGCTCCCATGGTCCGAGCTGGGCGGCATCCTGATCGGTGCTGGTCTGCTCTCGGTCTGGCTCGACCACTTCCTCAACCGCGAGCAAGCGGCAATCGAGGAGCTTCGACTGCGCACCATCCTCCATGAGCAGGCGCCTGCCATGCGGGACGCCGTCCTGGAAGCCTTCGCCGCCAATCATGAAGACCTGGCCCGAGTGGCCACCCCACATGCTGGATCACGTCATCACCAACAGCCTGGCGCTGCGTCTGGATGACCAGCAGTTCGCCAGCGAGATCTACACCGACATCCGCGAGCAGGCCGTCGGCGCCAGCGAACGGTGGCATGACGCCCATCTATCCATCGAACTCAGTCCACTTCCCATGGGAAGTGGTGTCGCCAAGTCCAACACCACCGAAGCCGATACCAGCGGATTCTTCACCGTTACGGTCCGCTGGGAGTACACCGCTATTCCCAAGCATCCGCAACGCCGCTTCGTCTGCCTGTCTGACCGAGACGAGTACGCCGAACTGGCAGGCCAGCGGGGAGCAACCTCAGCCTGGTTCCTCAAGCCGGTGGATGGAGTCGACGCCAGCAAGCCGGACTCGTTCCAGCTACTTCGCTTTGCCGTCAACGGGGAAGAGCGTGCTATTCGACGCTCTGCCAAGAAGACGGGTCAGACCTACACCGCCAACGTCGGCCAAGGCCTCATTGACGCAGCCGAACCCGTAACCATCTCGTACACCTACCAGACCATCACGCGCCAGCATGGCCATCTGCTGTTCTTCGATATCGAGCAACCCACCCGAGACCTCAAGGTCGACTTCGACTACACCGATTGCGGCATCGACACCGTTAGCACCCTCGACCTCATCCCGTCCGTCAGACCCACGCGCATCGAACACTCCCCAGACAGCGTTCCCAACCCAACCGCACCATCCGAGTCGACCTCGACGGCTGGATCTTCCCACGATCAGGCGTGGCGTTCGTCTGGACGCTGGACCGTGAAGTATCTGCGGCAACGCCACGCTCATTCTGAAACTCAAGTCTGGCACCGTTGGGGTTCGCTTCAGCCGCTGGGCGTAGGTCGGATGCGCGCGAAGGGGTAGGTACTGACGGTCACCGCATCACCAAGAGGTGCTCAAGTTGCAGCCGTGTAGTCTTGAGCTACCACCTCCAGCTGGTCACAACCAGTGATCCTCCTCTGTTAGGTCATCCATCACATGCGCACCTTGTACCTGGATAGCTACCTTGGTCCAGTACAGGATCGGTCGGTCTTTGAGGCCTCGGTGTCACCGCACGACTACGACGTGGTCGTCTGGGAGCCGCACCACACGTTCCGACGCTACGAAGATCGCGCAAATGGAAACTTGGAGAAGGGCCGTCCTGCGCTGTCGGTGGACATAGGGGCAAGCTTCGCGCCCTTACAAACGAATGGCGGAAGAGATTTCGGGAATATATGGTGGACGGTGGCATTCTGGTCGTTTTGCTCCCTGATGACGTCAGGCTGATGCTGGAGAGAGACCTCGAACGCATCGCGCGCAACTCGTGGAGCAATTCGAATCCTTCCAAATACAGCGTTGGACATTCTGACGGCCATCCCGCTCGGCGTGAAGACGTCCTTGGAGGAACGGGTCGCATGATTGAGATAACTGACCCCAGATTTTCAGGGCTGGCTGCGGCTTGGGACGGCCACTTGACTTACCATCGATCAATCACGGCGCCTGTAGCCACGCTGGCGCCGGGACTGCGAATCCAAGGCACCCAGCGGGTAGTAGGCGGGCGTGTTAAGGGTGAGGAAAGAGGCACGGTAGTACTGCTGCCTGATGTTCAGCGCGAGGGTTCCGGCATCAATAGCGGGTCGAACCAAGCGAGTCGTGGCAGCGATGTACTAGCCGACGAGTTCAATCGTTGGTTGGCTGAAACGTTCACAGAAGAGCCAAATGAGCTACCAGACTGGACTAAAATCTATCAGTTTGCGTCAGAGCTGAAACGAGACGCTACGCGGCAGAAACTCGAAGAGCAGCGTAGCAACGCCTCAAAGAACCTTGAGGCATTGGCAAGTTCCCAGATGCAGGATGATCGTCTTAAACAGCTCATAGCCGCGACTGGAAAGCCGCTTGAGGAAGTTGTTTCTGAAGCCCTTTGCTTTCTAGGCTTCAAAGTAGAAGAGCGCGAGGGGCGTCGAGCCGATATCTATGCCACTGGCAGTAGCGGCGACAGAGTTCTTGTCGAGGTCAAAGGGGTTTCCAAGAGCGCAAGTGAACGGAATGCGGCCCAGCTTGAGAAGTGGGTGCTAGAGGCCATGGATGCCGACGAGCGACGCAAGGGTATCCTGATTGTCAATGGATGGAGAGATCGACCGTTGTCGAGTCGCTGCTCGCCAGTCTTTCCAAATCAGATGGTTGGCTTCAGTACGGCGCGCAGCCATTGCCTAATGACGACGACTCAGTTGCTCGGAATGGTCATTCGTTGCGGCGAGGACAAGTCCTTGCTGCGCGAAGCCGAGGAGAGCATCCTGTCGACAGTTGGGCGGCTCGAAGGGTGGGATGATATTGGTTCGATCTTCGCCAAAGTGCCAGATGACGAGATCCGTGGGACTTAGCGGACAAGATGCTAGACGGTCGCCCTGAATCGCCGTTTTCCAGGTTTGAGAGGAACCCTTAGAAACCGCTCATCTCGGCTCCAAGCGCTAGCTCTGATCGGCTTCATGAGGAAGGAGTACTATGGCTGACCATATATCGACTCACTACGTGAAGAGCGGGTACGCAACGTCCGACGACATTGTGCTGAGCCAGACGCCGACCACGCGTACCGTGCTCCGCCCTGCGCTTCACGCTGGTGGCGTCAGAGGGGAGGTCATTCGCCAGAAGATCGGAGAAGAGGGCAATTGGGCTGACATCAATGATGTCGATTTCCGAAAGCTTCCGGCTGATTGCGGTGTGGCGATTGAGCTAAGCACCGAAGCCACCGCTCTTCTACACACGAAACTCACGCAGCTATACGAAGTCCAGAAGCAGAAAGGGGCTGCGCCTGGTGACCATAGCTATGTTGTCGCCGGGAGCGATGAGGTTGTTCTAGTAACCGGTGCCACGCGACAGAAGGCGATCAAGGAACTGGTTGACGGAGACCATTCCGAGGAGTTCTGGAACGAACTTGCCAAGAAGGATGCCGATCTTGCATCTCGCCTTGCTGCTAGTCAGCTCCAGCTTGTCCGAGAAACTGCGATACGGCAGTTTGCCGATGATATTGCCACCTACGTTAGCGACGAGGATCACTGGCAACAGTTCTTTGAGACCCATCCGTGGATGCTCCAAGCTGCATTCTCCTCCCCTGTATTCATGCTACGGGGCGAGGCGTACGTAGGCGGGAAACGAGCCGCTGGTCGACAGGGCAGCGGTGGCGTAGCAACGGATTTCCTCTTTTCAGACGAAAGCACAAAAGTTTCGCGGTCGTCGAGATTAAGACACCTGGAGAGAAGCTCGTTGGTGGGCTGCATCGAGGTAGGGGCAGATAGCGGCGATGCCCAAGAGATCTATTCGGCCTCTCCCGGACTTAGCGGCGGAGTTGTCCAAACGCGGAATCAGATGGCGGTAGCGGTTGACCACTTCAAATCAGTAATCGGTGATGAGTTCAAGGACCTGAATCAGATCCATCCCAAAGGCGTTTTGATTGTCGGCGATTCGTCGGGTCTCACGGAGCGAAAGAAGGCTTCGTTCAATTTCTTCCGGCAGGGACTGTTTAGTATGACTGTCATTACCTATGATGAGCTACTCAGCCGTTTAGGGATTCTCTACGACGTCCGCGTTGAGGAGCTGGGTGAGCCCAAGCGCTGAGTCTCCAATGACATCCAGTAGTACTCCGCCGTACGTCGTCATACTTCGCGCGTGACCGTCGCTTCAGCGCGCCACACGTTGCACCCGATCCTGTACAACAGGGTTAGAGAGCTGGTCGATGAGGGGCACTTCCAGAACCCGTGTGGGCAAAGGGATCTTGACGCACAAGGGGACTGGACCCACCAGGCCGTCGGAGTGTCAGCCCTGATTGGCCGGAGTTCCTCGCGCTCCCAGGGCCGTCGCAATTCCCGCGGTCCACCGTTCGATGTCCATCCAATCGCGGTGATCGCCATACGTCCCGCCACAGAGCCGAAGAAAGAGGTTGCCTGCCGCCGACCAGTGCGTCCGTTCAATCGCTCCGGCGAAGTATCGATGGTCACGGAGATCGATTGGGCGTTGGACCTCGGAGACGGTCGGTGGGACTTTCCGGCGTCGTCGCTATCCGGGCCAACCGTTCGCTGAGGAAGCTGGTCGTCTCCCCGATGGAACAAACGCTGAAGAGCCAGACAGGGCTCGCTAAGGCCTCAGCGTGCGCCCGCATGAATTCATCGCCGCTCGGAAGCCACTTCTGGTTGTGGATCGCGCTGCCGATGATCACCGCCTCGTAGGCGTTCACAGCATCGATCTCGTCCACTGGGTGCACGTCGACCTCGAAGCCCGCTGCTCTGAGGTGCTCACCCACCCTCGATGCAATGCCCTTCGTCGATCCGTAGGCGCTGGCGTAACCAACGAGCACCGTCATGATCAACCCCCGGACGAGTCAGACTCTTGCCAGTCTAGGCTGGAACCTGCCGCCGGGCAGGGCCGAGGGTCGCCGGGATTGAAGGCGCTCCTGCGAGGATCAGTGCGCTTTCCATCGGCCTTATCCGCTTCAAAGACCGGCCAGTTGCGACCCCGACCGTTGGTTGCACGGTGACCCGAAGGTGGCGAAGCGGAACACGTGGACCGTTCTACGGGTCATCCGCCTGATCCGTGCCGGGGGAGGGGACCTTGGCCCTCAGCCCGACGATCCGGTCGGCCCCACGCCGTACCCAGCCGACGATGGCCGAGGCCTCCGCCGGCGTGAGAAAGGCCAGATACGCAATGGTGACCGTGGCGGGAAACAGGCCGAGCCGCAACACGTAGCCCAGCGCCGCATGGAACCCCACGCCGAGCACGATGCCCCAGCGGCGGGTTCGTCGGTTGATCAACAGGATCGGGATGGCCACCTCGGTGGCGAGGGTGCCCCAGGTCATCAGGTTGTGGGCCGCCGACGAGGTCAGCATGAACTCAGGCACCCAGAAACGCCGCATCGACTGCAGGTTGAGCGCACGGATGGTTGCCGTGCCGCCGAGCCAGGTGCTGCCCTCCATCTTGTCCAAGACGGTGACGATGTACATGGCGATGATCTGGATGCGGATGACCACGAGGCCCCATGGGGGGCCCGTCGGCGGCTCGCTCAGCCCGAGTCGACCCACCGCCGTGTTGAGCCCATCGGCAGGGGCGATCACGGCGTACAGGGCGATGAACAACAACAACAGGCGGAGGACGTCGTCGCCGCCGTTGAGCATCAGCGGCGCCGAGGCCATCAGGCTGGTCACCGCCACAAAAGCCACCGGGGCCGCCAGCCTGACAGCCACCCCGAGCGCCATCGCCAGGCCTCCGAGCACGGCCAGGCCCAGCACCACACCCACCGCTATGTCCCCGGTCCACCATCTGAAGACCGAGAACTGGCCGGCGCGGGGTCCCTGGGACGGCACGATCGAGGACGAGCCGTACAGGTCGGCGAGGTCGGGCAGCAACGTCAGCCCCCAGAACATGACCAAGGCGCCGACGCCGCTGCGCAGCAGCACCCAGTTGTCGAGCCGTTGGGTGCGAAGGAGCGGGTCGGTGACCGTACGGGCCAACCGCCGAGCGGGGTTGACGCGCCGGGCCTTCTGGGCCGTTCCGCCATCTCCCGGAGGATCGGTTGCCGCTGGCTCGATCGTCGGCGGGTCGGTTGTCGCCGGCTCGATCGTCGCCGGGTTGGTTGATGCCGGGTCGGTTGCTCGGGGCTCGGGCGGACTGGGCGTTGGATCGGTTTGCGGTGACCCGATGATCTCGGTCATTGGTCGGTCTTCTCGACCCGCCCGTCGGGGGAGGCGTCGGCGGGCTTTTCCTTGACCGCACCGGGAGCCTCCGGGTCGAGCACGACGTACTCGTTGGTCGGGATGTCCAAGCGGGCGAACGTAAATGCTCGTTCGGTGCCGGCGTCGTCCGGGTTGTCGGCCTCCCGGTCGATCCAGCGGCGGCGGAGCTCGATCTTCTGAGGATCGCCCCGATGCTTTCAACTGCGCCAGCGACCACTGGAGCACCTCCGGCCACCGTGTGGCCGCCGACGTTGGGGTCACCCGCTCCCGGACCTTGCGCCAGCGCTCCGACCGGGCGGTCGGCAGCCAGGCGGGCCCGCTCGGCAACGATTCGACGGTGACCTTCCCGTCGGCATCGGTGATGACGAAGTCGAGCTGCACATCGGTGGTTGGCGGGTCGGGCGCAAACAAGGCCCAGTTTTGGTTGAGGCTGACGGCGTCACCGGTGCTGTACACCCACTTCGGAATGTGCCGGGTGATCGGTGCGTCCGGCAAGGCGTAGATGACGATGAAAACGCCGGTGACGGCCACGACGGCAACGCCGAGCACCGACCGGAAGGCGTGCGCTGCCTTCCTGGCTCCTCTTCCCGCCTCGGGAGACGCCTCGCCCTCGGTGTCGGCGGTGCTGGCATCGCTGCAAACCGAGTCGGGCATCGCGCCACGCTACCGATTCCGCCGGGTTGGCGTGCCGAGGACCGGACGGGTCCGAGCGGTTACAGCCCGAGCGAACGCCCGATGATCTCCTTCATGATCTCGGTGGTACCGCCATAGATCGTGGTGACGCGGGCATCGGCGTAGGCCCGACCGATCGGGTACTCGGTCATGTAGCCGTACCCACCGTGGAGCTGAACGCCCCGATCGACGACCCTGCCCTGCAACTCGGTGCACCACCACTTGGCCATCGCCGCTTCTTCGACGGTCAGGCTGCCGGCGTTGAGCGCGACGATCGCCCGGTCGATGAACGCCTGGGCGACCTCAACCTCGGTGTGGCACTCGGCCAGCGTAAATCGGCTGTTCTGAAACGAGCCGATGTTCTGACCGAAGGCCTGACGTTCGCGGACGTAGTCGAGCGTCCAGCCGAGCGCTGCGCGAGCGGTTGCCACCCCGGTGACGGCGATGCTGAGGCGTTCCTGGGCCAGGTTGGACACCAGGTAGCTGAAGCCGGCCCCCTCCTCGCCCAGCAGGTTGTCGACCGGCACGGCGACGTCGTTGAAGAACAGCTCGGCGGTGTCCTGGCTGTGCATCCCGACCTTGTCCAGGTTGCGGCCGCGTTCGAAGCCCTCCATCCCCGCCTCGACCACCATGAGCGAGATCCCCCGGTGGCGCTGGGTCGGGTCGGTCTTGGCGGCGACGATCACCAGGTCGGCGTTGATGCCGTTGGTGATGAAGGTCTTGGAGCCGGAGAGCCGGTAATGGTCGCCGTCCCGGATGGCGGTGGTCGACATCGATGCCAGGTCGGAGCCGATGCCCGGCTCGGTCATCGCCACCGCTGTGATCAGCTCGCCCGAGGCGATCCCGGGCAGCCAACGCCGTCGTTGGGCCTCGCCGCAGTACGCAAGGAAATACGGCGTCGTGATGTCGTTGTGCAGGGTGAGGCCCAGGCCGGCCCCACCGATGCCCGCCGCCGCCAACTCCTCGGCGAGCACCACGTTGAAGCGGAAGTCATCGCTGCCACCACCGCCGTACTCCTCGGGTACGGCCATGCCGACGAAACCGTGGGATCCGGCGTCGCTGAAGAGGCTGCGGGGCGCCAGGCCGTCCCGCTCCCAGTCGAGGTAGTGCGGGGTGACCTCGGCCGAGATCCAGTCGGCCACGCTGGCCCGAAACAGTTCGTGCTCGTCATCGAACAGGTCGCGATCCATGGCGCTCCTCGGGGGTCGGTACCGGCGGTGAGCGATTGCTCATCGGGGGTGGAACCGGTGGTGCGGAATCTAATGTGTCGTCATGGAACTGCCTCCCGGCTTCACCGCCCACGTCGGAAACATCGGTATTCGCGACGACACCACCGACTTTGCGGTGATCGCCTGCTCGGGGGTTGCCACCGCTGCGGCGCGTTTCACCCGCAGCCGCTTCGCCGGGCCGTCGGTGGAGGTCTCTCGTCGGGCGCTGGCCGATGAGCGGCTGCGGGCGGTGGTCGTCGTGTCGAAGAACGCCAACGTGGCCACCGGCGCTGCGGGTTTGGCCGATGCCGAGGAACTCGCGCAGCGGGTCGGGGACCTGGTCGAGGGGGAGCCCACCGACGTGCTGGTCACGTCGACCGGGGTGATCGGGCGGCCCTATCCCATGGACCGGGTGCGCCGTTACCTCGACGACCTCACCAGCCACGCCGGTCGGGCCGAGCGCTTTCCGGTCACCGACGCCGGCGCCGTCGCCGAGGCGATGATGACGACCGACACCGTTCCCAAGATGGCCGAGGCGCAGGTGGGCGACTGCCGGATCGTGGGCGTGGCCAAGGGTGTCGGCATGATCGAGCCGGACATGGCGACGATGTTGGCCTTCGTGTTCACCGACGCCGAGCTGCCCGCCGCCGAACTGGACCGCATGTTCGGCCGGGTGGTCGACCGCACGTTCAACTCGCTCTCGGTCGATACCGACACCTCGACATCCGACACGGCGGCGGTGCTCGCCTCCGGGCTTGGTGGCCCGGTCAATCCGGCGTCGTTCGAGGTCGGCCTGGAAGCGGTCTGTCTGGACCTGACCCGTCAGCTGGCCAGCGACGGGGAAGGGGCGCAAACGCTGATCGTCGTGCGGGTCGAGGGCGCCCGCGACGACGATCAGGCCCGGCGGGCGGCCAAGGCGGTGGTCAACTCGCCGTTGGTCAAGACCGCCGTGCACGGCGCCGACCCCAACTGGGGTCGGGTCGTGATGGCGATCGGCAAGCTGTCCGACGACAACGACATCGACCAGCAAGCGGTGTCGGTGCGCTTCGGTGAGGCCGAGGTGTACCCAAAGCCTCCGGACGACGTGGACCTGACCGCGCTGTCTGACTACATGGCCGGCGACGAGGTGCTGATCACCGTCGACCTGGCCATCGCCGACGGCGCCTGGGTGGTCTACGGCTGCGACCTGACCGACGGCTATGTCCGCATCAACGCCGACTACACGACTTGAGGGTCGTGCCGTCGACGCGGAGAGAGCGGGTGACGAGAATCGAACTCGCATAACCAGTTTGGAAGACTGGGACTCTAGCCATTGAGCTACACCCGCAAGGCCCACGATCCTAGCCCAGCTGGCGGACGCCCAGGTAAGCGTGGGAGACGCGTCGACGGCCCTTCCCCCCACCTCTGGGGGACCAAACATCGCACGCTCACATGTGTTGGTCGGGACGGGGAGATTTGAACTCCCGACCCCCTGCTCCCAAAGCAGGTGCGCTACCAGGCTGCGCCACGTCCCGTCGACAGGGCCGACCTTGGACACACTATCGGAGCGGCCCGAGGCGCCCCGGCAGCGGATCGCCCGGTCGGGCAGACTGGAATCGTGAGTGACTTCCTGGCCATGTTTGGCGTGCTGCTCGTAGCGGCCGCCCCGCTGGCGCTGTCGGTGTTCGCCCTCTTGGACGCGGCTCGACGACCGGCGTGGGCCTGGTCGCTGGCCGAACGCCCACAGGCGATGTGGATGGCGATGATCCTCCTCGGGACCTTCCTGTCGGTGCTCGGGGTCGGGCTCTCGCTGTGGTACCTGCTGAAGGTTCGGCCGGTGATCTCGGCGGTGGAGAATGGCGTGATCCCGCCGTCCCGTTCGGAGTCCCGGCCAATTGACCCCTAGGATGCCCGACCAATGAAGTCTGTCGTAGAGCCTCTCGAAGGCAACAAGGTCAAGGTCCGCATCGAACTCGAGGACGCGGAGTTCGATTCCGCACTCGATGAAGCCTGGGTAAAGATCGCCAAAGAGGCGCGCTTGCCCGGCTTTCGTCAGGGCAAGGTGCCCAAGCAGGTGGTGAAGAGCCACGTCGACGCCGGCTATGCCCGGGGCGAAGCGATCCAGGTGGCCGTGCCGCGCGCCTATGACGAGGCCATCCGCGAGCTCGAGGTCGATGCGATCGATCAGCCCGATATCGAGCTTGACGAGGGGGCCGAAGAGGGTCCGGTCGTCTTCACCGCCACCGTCGAGGTTCGGCCCGAACTCACCATCGAGGGCTACGGAAGCCTCGAGGTGAGCATCGTCAACCCGCATGCGGGTGACGATGAGGTCGCCGACCAGATCGACAAGCTGCGCACCCAGTTCGGCGAGCTGGTCGATGCTGAGCGTCCGGTGGAGGACGACGACTACGTCACGCTCAACCTGGTGGGTAGTCGGGACGGCGAGGAAATCGCCGGCATGACCGCCGAGAACTACCTGTACCAGGTGGGTTCGGGCGGTGTGGTCCCGGAGCTGGACACCAACCTCATCGGGTTGGAGAACGGCGAGACGACCACGTTCGAGGCGGCCGATCCGGCCGCGCCGGTCGAGCCTGACGACGACGCCGATTCGGACGAGCCGGACGCGGCCGAGCCGCCGACGATCACCTTCGAGGTGGAGGTGCTCGGCGTCCAGGAGCGCCAGTTGCCCGACCTGACCGATGAGTGGGTGGCCGACGCCACCGAGTTCGAGACCGTGGCCGAGCTGCGCGACGACTTTGTCGAGAAGTTGAGCGCACAGCAGCGGGAGCGGGCCCAGAACGAGGTCCGCAACGAGCTGGCGACCGCACTGGTCGACCTGGTGACCGAGGACGTCCCCGAGGCGTTGGTCCAGTCCGGTGCTCAGGAGCAGCTGGAATCGATGGCCCGCACCTTGTCCCAGTCGGGCATCGAGCTCGGCCAGTACCTGCAGATGACCGGGCAGGAGCCCGATGCCTTCCGCGCTCAGCTCACCCAGGAGGGCGAACGGCAGGCGAAGGTCGATCTTGCTTTGCGTGCGGTCGCCGCCGATCAGGGCCTGAAGCCGACCGATGACGAGCTCGACGAGGAGCTGGCGCACTTGGCCTTCCACGCCGAGGTGGACATCGAGGTCGCCCGCACCAACCTGGCCTCCAACGGTCAGATGCCGGCGCTCCGTGCCGACCTGGCCAAGCGCAAGGCGATGGACTGGTTGATCGACACCGCCACGATCACCGATTCATCCGGCGCGCCGGTCGATCCGGAACTACTCAAGCTGGATCCCCACGATCACGGTGACGACCACGGCGATCACGCGGGTGACGAGGCAGCGACGGGGGACGCGCCCGACACTGGTCAGCCGGTCGACGCTGACAGCGCCGACGGCGACACCGATTCGAGCGACCCCGAAGCTGAGGCCTAGATGACCCTGCACCTGCCCCCGACCGCCAGCGTGAACCAGCCCGCCGACGGCCTGGCCTCGCTGAGCGCCACCAACTACATGGTGCCCAACGTGATCGAGCAGACCTCGCGGGGGGAGCGCTACAGCGACCTGTACTCGCGGTTGCTGCGGGAGAACATCATCTTCCTGTCGACACCGATCGACGACACGGTCGCCAACCTGGTGTGCGCCCAGCTGTTGTTCCTCGAGGGTGAAGACCCCGATAAGGACATCAACCTGTACATCAACTCGCCGGGCGGCGACATCAATGCCCTGTTCGCGATCTACGACACGATGCAGTACATCCGGCCGGAGATCAACACGATCTGCCTCGGTCAGGCGGCCTCGGCGGCCGCCGTGCTGCTGGCGGCCGGCACCAAGGGCAAGCGCCTGGCGTTGCCCCACGCCCGGGTGCTGATCCACCAGCCCCACGGGCAGTCGGGTTATGCCCAGGCCTCCGACATCGAGATTGCCGCCAGGGAGATCATGCGCCTGAAGCAGGCGCTCGAGGAGGTGCTGGCCGAGCACACCGGCCAGGACCTGGCCAGGATCGCCGCCGACACCGAGCGCGACTTCATCATGACCGCCCAGGAAGCGAAGGACTACGGCGTGATCGACGAGGTCATCGACATCCGCAGCGGCGAGCGCACCGACGGGCCGATCGCCCCACCGAAGTAGTCGGCCGGACGACCGCGGCGGTGGCGGCGCGCATCCCGTTCGGCCGCCGTCGGCCATCCGGGACTCCGTGGCCGGGGCGGTGCCCTAGGATGTTGACCAGAAGAGCGGGGGACCCGCTGGTCGGGCCGCTATGCGACGCGTCGCGGCACCAGGTCGTGGCCGAAGTGGGCGGCGAGTGTCACCGGCAACGGTCCCCGAAGCACGATGGCCGGCCGCCTACGCTGGCCAGCCCAGCCGACCGATCAGGGAGAGGCCAGCAACGTGGCTAAGTTCGACGGAGGAAGCGAACTCCTCAAGTGCTCATTCTGCGGCAAGTCCCAGAAGCAGGTGAAAAAGTTGATCGCCGGGCCCGGCGTCTACATCTGTGACGAGTGCATCGAGCTGTGCAACGAGATCATCGAGGAGGAACTGGCCGAGGGTTCCGAGTTCACGCTGGAGCACCTGCCCAAGCCCAAGGAGATCTCGGCGTTCCTCGACGAGTACATCATCGGTCAGGAGCAGGCCAAGAAGGTCTTCAGCGTCGCGGTCTACAACCATTACAAGCGGGTGAAGCACGCCCAGAAGACCGGACGCGACGACGTCGAGCTGTCGAAGAGCAACCTGTTGCTGCTCGGCCCGACCGGCTGCGGCAAGACGCTGATGGCCCAGACGTTGGCCCGCATGCTGAACGTGCCGTTCGCCGTCGCCGACGCCACCAGCCTGACCGAGGCCGGCTACGTGGGCGAGGATGTTGAAAACATCCTGTTGAAGCTGTTGCAGGCCGCCGACTTCGACGTGAAGAAGGCCGAGACCGGCATCATCTACATCGACGAGATCGACAAGGTGGCCCGCAAGGCCGAGAACCCGTCGATCACGCGCGACGTGTCCGGCGAAGGCGTCCAGCAGGCGTTGCTGAAGATCATCGAGGGCACGGTGGCCTCGGTGCCGCCCCAGGGCGGTCGCAAGCACCCCCACCAGGAGTTCATCCAGATCGACACGTCCAACGTGTTGTTCGTGTGCGCCGGAGCGTTCGCCGGCCTCGAGGGAATCATCGAAAACCGGGTGGGCAAGAAGTCGATGGGCTTCGGCGCCGAGGTGCGCACGCTGCACGAGCGCGATGAGGGTGCGTTGTTCCGCAACGTGATGCCCGAGGACCTGCTGAAGTTCGGGCTGATCCCCGAGTTCGTTGGCCGTCTGCCGGTGATCGGCGTGGTCGACGGCTTGGACCGTGAGGCCCTGACCTCGATCCTTACCGAGCCCAAGAACGCCCTGGTCGCCCAGTTTCAGCGCATGTTCGAGCTCGACGACGTCGAGCTGGAGTTCAGCCCCGAGGCCCTCGACGCGATTGCGGATCTGGCCCTGGCTCGCGGCACCGGTGCCCGCGGCCTGCGGGCGCTGATGGAGGAAGTGCTCCTCGGCGTGATGTACGACCTGCCCGGTCGCAGCGACGTCGGCAAGGTCGTGATCGACGATGCGGTCGTGCTCGACAAGGTGAACCCGACGCTCGTGTTGCGCAAGGAGATGGCGCGCACCACCCGACCCCGTCGGGCCGCCTCCTGAGCCGCTCGGGCCGACGCGTGCCCAAGGGCGGGCCGGCCGGCGTCGGCCTGGGCGACCCGTACCGTTGGCTCGACGGCCTGGTCGATCACGAGACCTCCTCGCCGGGCATCGCCGAGGGCAGGCTTCGACCCGGGGGGCCTCCGGTCGCAGGATCGGGCGGCGCCGACGACGCGCTCGATCCGATGCGTCGCCTGTGCGCGCTGCTCGGGGATCCCCAACGTGCGGCACCGGTGATCATGATCACCGGCACCAACGGCAAGGGCACGGTCGCCACGCTGCTGACCCGACTGTTGATGGCCTCGGGGCTGACCGTTGGCACGACCACCTCGCCGGACCTGGGCTCGGTGCTCGAGCGGGTGGCGATCGATGACGAGCCGGTCGAGGTCGAGACGCTTGGCGAGGCGCTGGCGGCCGTCTCCTTGGCCGCCCGCTCGATGGACGCGCCGCCCACCCGGTTCGAGGCGCTGATCGCTGCGGCCTATCGAACCTTCGCCGACGCGGCCGTCGAGGCCGTCGTTGTCGAAGTGGGCATGTTGGGTCGCGACGACGCCACCAACGTGGCCGACGCCGTCGTGGCGGTCGTGACCAACATCGGACGGGATCATCACCCCGGCGGTGCGGGCTGGGAGCAGGCGGTGGCCACCGCCAAGGCGGGCATCGTCCGCCCCGACGCCACCCTGGTGCTCGGGCCGATGAGCGACGACTTGGCTGCGGTGATCGAGGCCGAGGGTCCGGCGCGAACCGTCCGGGTGGGCGACGGCCTGAGCGTCGACAGCGACCTGGTGGCCATCGGAGGGCACCAGACGGAGTTGCGCACCGAGTGGGGAATCCACCCGGAGGTGTTCGTACCGGCCTTCGGGTCGTGGGTGGCCGGTGCAGCGTTGCTCGCCGTCGCCGCAGCCGAGGCCTTCTTCGACCGGGCGGTGGCCGACGAGGTGATCGACGAGGCGTTCGCCGGCGTCAAACTTCGGGGTCGGGCCGAGGTGATCTCCCATCAACCCCTCGTGATCCTCGACGCGGCCCACAACCCGGACGCAGCGCAGGCCCTCGGCGAAACGCTGAGCGATGAGTTTGACGTCATCGGGGCGAGGCTGGCCGTCGTGGGTTTGCTCGCCGGCCGGGATCCCCTCGCCTACGCCCAGGCCCTGCTCGGGGCCCGTCTCGACTCGGTGATCATCACGCAACCGCCCTCGCCGAGGGCGGCCGAACTTGCCCCGGTGGTCGAGGCGTTCACTTCGGCCGGCCTCTCGGTCGAGTCGGTGGCCGACCCGGAGACGGCGCTGGCCAGGGCGATGCGCCACACCGATGAGGAGGACCTGCTGGTCGTCGCCGGTTCGATGACGCTGTTGCCCCTGGCGCGCGACGTGATCGAGGCGATCCTCGAGGTGGCCGCCGACGCCGTCGAGCCTGAGTTCCACGAGCCGGACTGACGTCCTCGGTTGGGGACCGACCTCATCGGGTCAACTATCGTCGGGCGCCGTGAACCGCACCCTGATCATCTGTAAGCCCGATGCCGTCGAACGCAATCTCGTGGGGGAGATACTGCGTCGATTCGAAGCGAAGGGCCTGAGCCTCGTGGCCGCCGAGCTGCGCACCGTCGACGTCGCCACCTCGCGGCAGCACTACGCCGAGCACGTCGACAAGCCCTTCTACGGCGAGCTGGAGGAGTTCATCACGCGGGGGCCGAGCCTGCTCGGCGTGCTCGAGGGCACCGATGACACGTGGTCGATGGTTCGCTCGATGATGGGGGCCACCAACCCGGCTGAGGCTGCGCCCGGCACGATCCGCGGCGACCTGGCGACGTTGTTCACCGAGAACCTGATCCACGGTTCGGACTCGGCCGAGTCGGCCGAGCGGGAGATCGGGATCTTCTTTCCCGACCTGTAGCCAGGACCAGCGGGCGGGTCGGCGCTGACTGGCCGTCGGCAGGGATTCCTCGAAAAGACCTGCCCCCGCCCTAGACCTGCGGAACGTCAGGCCGTAACATTGAGTTTCGGTTACGAGATGTCGCTTGTGTCGTAACAAAAGCCATCAAAACACCCCGAAAAAAATGCACCCGCCGATCGTTCGCTGTCGTCGGTCTGGTCTAGTGTTGGTCCGTTGACCGGCTCTGACCGGCGCCGGCGAGGCAGAGGTATTCCCATGTCCATGCGCAACACCTTCTCGATGGGCCGAGATCTCGCGATCGACCTCGGCACGGCCAACACGTTGGTGTATGTCCGGGGTGAAGGCATCGTCCTGTCCGAACCCTCCGTGGTGGCGGTCAACACCATCGATGGTTCGCCGCTGGCGGTCGGCCACGAGGCCAAGAAGATGATCGGCCGCACCCCGAGCCACATCCAGGCAATCCGTCCGCTGAAGGACGGCGTGATCTCCGACTTCGAGATCTGCGAAAAGATGCTGCGCTACTTCATCCAGAAGGTGCATAAAGGTCGCTTCGCCAAGCCCCGCATGGTGATCTGCGTTCCCGGCGGGGTCACCGGGGTGGAGCAGCGGGCGGTCAAGGAGGCCGCCGAGCGCGCCGGGGCCCGCAAGCCGGTGTACATCATCGAGGAACCGGTCGCCGCCGCCATCGGTGCCGGCCTGCCCATTCACGAGCCCCGCGGCAACATGATCGTCGACATCGGCGGTGGCACCACCGAAGTGGCGGTCATCTCGTTGGGCGGCGTTGTCGCCAGCCAGTCGGTCCGCGTCGGGGGCGACGAACTCGACGATGCCATCATCCAGTACGTCAAGAAGGAATACAGCCTGGCCCTCGGCGAGCGTTCGGCCGAGGAGATCAAGATCAAGCTGGGCTCCGCCAACGCGATGGAAGAAGAGATCTACGCCGAGATTCGCGGCCGGGATCTGGTGTCCGGGCTGCCCAAGACCGTCGTCACCTCGACCAAGGAGGTGCGCGAAGCGATCGCCGAGCAGGTGTCGGCCATCGTCGACGCGGTGAAGGTCACATTGGACAAGACGCCGCCCGAGCTCTCCGCCGACATCATGGATCAAGGGATCGTGCTGTCCGGCGGTGGCGCCTACCTGCGCGGGCTCGATGTGAGGCTGGCCAACGAAACCGGCATGCCGGTCAACCTGGCGGCCTACCCGCTGGACGCGGTGGCCTTGGGATCGGGCCAGTCGCTGGAGGCGTTCGACGCCTACGGCACGGTCCTGATGACCGACCCCGAGTAGTACGGGAGTCGCCGTGGGATCCTTCGATCGTCGAACGCGCCTGCGCCTCACCATCTCGGTGGTCGTGCTGGCCTCGATCACGCTGATCACCCTCGACGGGCGCGATGTCGGGGTGATCGAGACGACCAAGTCGGCGATGGGCGATGGGCTCACCGGCGGCGACGGCGCGCTCGGCTCGCTGACCCGTCCCTTCCGCAACATGTGGCACGGGATCTCGGAGTACGACGAGCTCAAGGAGGAGAACGGCAGGCTGCGCGAGGAACTGGCCGCTCAGAAGAACCAGGGCCGGGACGAGGCGCTGGCGTCGCGCAAGCTGACCGAGCTGGCCGACCTGGTCGGGGTCACGTTCACCGCCGACTACGACACCGTCGTGGCCCGCCGGACGTCCGGGCCGAACAGCAACTGGGATTCCAACACCGCGTACCTCGACGTCGGCCGAGCGGACGGGGTGACCGAGGGCATGCCCGTCGTCAACGCCGACGGTCTGCTCGGCCAAGTGGAGAAGGCCTACGAGACCCGCTCACAGATCCGCCTGATCACCGAGGTGGACCTGCGCTTCAGCGTCCGCATCGGCGATCAAGGCCTGCCCGGCGTGGGCCACGGCGTTGGCACCTTTGACCGGCCGTGGGTGATCGACTCGGCGGTCGACCTCGGAGCGGACGTGTCGCTGGGCCAGCAGGTCGTCACCTCCGGTGTGGCCGACAGCCGCTTTCCCGCCGATCTGCCGGTGGGTACGGTCGGTCGAATCCAGGCCGACGACGCCCGCAAGCTGACCCGGCTGGACGTGAACCTGGCGGCGGACTTTGCCACCTTCGACTTCGTCCAGGTGATCAAGTGGACCCCGGACGGTCCTCGGCCCGACACCACGCCCGAGGCGGACAAGTCGGACGCAGGCGGCACCGGCGATGGAACCACCGGCGATGGAGAGTCGTCGACCCCGACCACCGAGGCCGGGCGTCCCAGCGCCGACCCCTTCGACCCGGGCGATAGCGACGTGGGGATCAACCCGGGGTCCTCGACGACCACGGCCGATCCGACCAAATCGGGTGCGAACTCGACGACCGGTGCCGGTGGGAACCCCGTTGGCCCCTAGCAACCGCTGCGGTCATCGATGAGCTGGATGGCGCGGGGGCGGTACGCCCTGGTGCTGGCGAGCGTGATCATCCTCCAGCTGGGGGTGTTTTCCGACCTGCGCCTGGGCGGCGTCCACCCTGACGTCACCCTGTTGATCGCCGTCGTGGCGGGCCTGGTCGCCGGCCCCCGGCGTGGCGTGGTCATCGGGTTCTGGGCTGGGCTGCTGATCGACCCGGTGCTGCCAACCCCGCTCGGCATGACCGCCCTGGTGTGGGCCATGGTCGGCTTCATGGCGGGGATGGCCGAGGAGATGATCAACAGCCACACCCCGCTGGGATTGTCCCTGTTCGTCCTCGGAGGTTCGGCCGGAGGCTCGCTGCTCTACGCGGTGGTCGGACAGCTCTTCGGCGCAGAGACGCTCTCCGGTTCCGACGTCGGGCGCATCGTCGGCCTGATCTCGGCGACCAACGCGTTGCTGGCATTGCCGACGATCGCCGTCATCGAGTGGGCCGAGGACGGCCGCTCGAACATCGCCCGTTAGCGCTGGCGCCCCAACCCCCACGATCGACGGGGGCGACCGACGATGACGAGGTGACGAACGCGACATGTTGAGATCCACAGTTTTGCACCGGGCGCGGTCCGCTCCGACACCGGGGCCTGGCAAACTGGTCGATCGCCATGGATGACACCCCGCGCCTGCGGCTTTCGATTGTGGGAATCGTGTGTATTTCCCTCTTCGCGTCGCTGACGGCGCGCCTCTGGTACCTCCAGGTGCTCAACCGCGAGGAGTTCGCCACCACCGGCGAGGTCAGCCGCCTGCGGACGGTGAAGCAGCAGGGGCCCCGGGGACGCATTCTCGACCGCAACGGCAAGATCCTGGTCGACAACCGGCTGTCGGTCGTTGTCGGCATGGTGCGCGACGATGTCAACTCCCTGAGCGAATTGGAGCGCAACGACCTGTACGGCGCGCTGGCCGACAAGTTCAACCGCTACGACCTCGAGGCGCTGAAGCGTTCCGACATCGCCGACCGGGTGAACGATCAACGGTATGCGCCCCTGGATTTCATCCCGCTGTACCAGGACGCACCCCCGGAGATGGAGCTGTTCTTCGCCGAACACCGCGAGGAGTACCCCGGTGTGCGCGTGCGACGCGAGACGGTGCGCACCTACCCGTACGGCCACGTCGCGTCGAACATCCTCGGCTACATCGGTCAGGTCGACGAGGCGGAACTCGACAACGAGGCGCTCGTCGGCGCGGCAGCCAAGGTGGGCAAGCCTTACGAACCGGGCGACGAGGTTGGCAAGGGCGGGGTTGAGCAGTCGATGGAGGCCGAGCTGCGCGGCACGCCCGGCAGCACGACGGTGGAGGTGTCGCGCACCGGCGAGGTGGTGCAGGTGCGCGACGAGACGCCTCCCGAGGTGGGGTCGGACATCTGGCTCAACATCGATGTCGATGCCCAGGCGTGGGCCGAGCACGTGTTGAAGCAGCACATGTCGGACGTGCGGGGCAAGCGCGACAAGGACGGCCGGATGTACCGCGCCCCCGAGGGAGCGGCGTCGATCATTTCCCCCCACGACGGCTCGATCTTGGCGTTGGCCTCGGTACCCACCTACGACCCCAGCGCGCTGGTGGGCGGCATCTCCACCGATGTGTGGGAGGAGCTGAACGATCCCCAGAACGGCTATCCGCTCAACAACTGGGCGGTCAGCGGGCAGTTTCCCCCGGGGTCGACCTTCAAGTTGGTCACGCTGTACGCAGCGCTGGAGAACGGTCTGTTCGGGCCGGGTAACCCGACCGGCTTCGAGGACAGTACCGGCAGGTACACGATCGCCGACTGCAACGGTCCGGGCTGCACCCGGCAGAACGCGGGTGGAACGGCACTGGGCTTCGCCGACCCCCAGACGTCGCTGACGATCAGCTCCGACGTCTTTTACTACTGGCTGGCCGACCGCATGTGGCAGGGCCGGGGCCTGCTGGGCGAGACCCCGATCCAGGACGCCGGCACCAAGTTCGGCCTGGGGGACACGACCGGCATTGCGCTGGCGGGTGAGCAGACCGGCCGGCTGCCGACGCCCGAGCTGTTCCGCGAGCGCTACGACGCCGCCGAGAAGGACCTGGGGCCCGACGAGGAGAATCCCTGGGGACGGCGCAACTGGACCGCCGGTGACAACGTCAACATGTCGATCGGCCAGGGCGAGGTGCTGGTCACCCCGCTCCAGCTGTCCAACGCCTATGCCACCATCGCCAACGGCGGCCGGCACTACAAGCCGTTGCTCGTGCAGAAGGTGACCATCCCAACCGACGCCAACACCGCCCCCAAGCCGGACAGCCCGGTGAAAGCCCAGGAGGTGTTCAACCCGGTGCTGAAGGACCTGGTGCCCTTCAGCGAGGATCACCTGCAGACGATGCAGGCCGGCTTCGAAGGCGTGATCAACAACGGTCGCGGCACGGCCAACAAGATGTGGGAGCAGTACGGCGGGCTGCCCGGCCGTTGGTCGGCCAAGACCGGTACGTCCGAGGCGGGCACCAAGTCCAACCCGAAGGCCGACGGATCGGTCTTCGCCATGTACGGGCCGATCGACGCTCCGTTCGGGCCCAACTACTCGATCTCGGTGATCATCCCCGAATCGGGCTTCGGCGGCGACACCGCCGGCCCCACCGCAGTGCGGATCATGCGGCCAATCGTCGACGGCAACCTCCCACCGGCGCCGCTGGTCGGCGAGGATCGCACGTTGCCGGACGTTCCCCCGTTGGACGTCAAGTGATGAGGTGCACAGTGTTGGAACGTCCGGTGGTCAGGTGTGCACGGATCGGGAACGTGGGATGAGCCTGCAGTCGGACTATCGCCGCCCGGCGCTGCAACCGTTGTCGGTTCGCACCCGCGACATGACCGCTGCGTGGCGCCACGTCGACTGGGTGATCGTGGCGGTCGTCAGCGCGCTGACCCTGATCGGTTTCGCGCTGGTCCACTCGGCCAGCCGCCAGTTCGAGACCGGATCGATGCTGCCCCGTCAGCTGGTGTTCGCCCTGATGTCGGTCGGCGTCATGGCAGCGGTCGCCGCCATCGACTACCGCCGGATCATCGCCAAGGCTCAGTGGGTGTACCTGGGTTCACTGCTCCTGTTGGTTGCGGTGCTGGTGCCGGGCGTGTCCAAAACGGTCAACGGCACCCAGGGCTGGTTCGACCTGGGCGTGTTCTCCTTCCAGCCGGCCGAGACCGCCAAGCTGGCCACGATCGTGATGCTGGCCGCCTTGTTGGGCGGGGACCGCATTGCCAGCCGGCCTCTCCGGCTGGTCGCCTCGCTGGCCCTGGTCGGCCTTCCGGTGGGGATGGTGATGGTGCAGCCCGACCTGGGGTCCGCACTGGTCTTCGTCTTCATCGGGGCCGGCGTGATGTTCGTCGGTGGCATTCGCGGGCGGTACCTGGTGGCGCTCGCCGCCATCGCCGTGCTCGGTGTCGTCGGCATCCTCAACTCGGGTGCGCTCGACGACTACCAGCAGGACCGCCTCACCACGTTCGTACAGGAGCGCTGCCCGGGCAACGAGGACGCCTGTTACAACGTTCGTCAAGCGGAGATCGCCGTGTCGTCGGGTGGCCTCACCGGCTACGGGTACGGCCGGGGCCCGCAGACCACCGGGCGCTTCGTTCCCGAACAGCAGACCGACTTCATCTTCACCGTCGCCGGCGAAGAGTTCGGCTTCGCCGGTTCGGCCCTGATCATCGGTCTGTTCGCCGTGCTGATCTGGCGGATGTGGTACGCCGCCATGGTGGCGCCCGACCCTCAAGGACGCCTGATCTGCGTGGGGGTGATGGTGATGTGCATGTTCCACCTGTTCGAGAACATCGGCATGTCGATCGGCATGATGCCGGTCACCGGCATTCCGCTGCCGTTCATCAGCTACGGCGGTTCGTCGTTGATCACGATGTTCGCCGCCGTCGGTCTGGTGCTCAACGTGCAGATGCGCCAGTGGGACGTCGCGTAGCCGGGCCAGCGTGCCCGTCCCCGGTCCGGGCCCACCACCCGGCCCGGCTCCGGTAGATTGACTGGATCATGTCGTCGATCTGGAGTTCCCTCGAACCCCTGCTAGAGCGGGTGCAGCGCCCGGCTCGCTATATCGGCATGGAGGACGGGGCGATCGTTCCCGACCCCGAGGCGGGACGCGACGACGACACGGTCGCCTGGCTGCTCGTCTACCCGGACAGCTACGAGATCGGGCTGCCCAACCAGGGCCTGCAAATCCTGTGCGAGATCCTCAACGAACGCGACGATGCCGTCGCCGAACGCGCCTATGCGCCCTGGGTCGACCTCGAGGCCGAGCTGCGCGCCGCCGGGCTGCCGCTGTTTTCGGTCGGCAACCATCGGCCGGCCGTCGAGTTCGACGTCGTGGCCTTCAACCTGTCGGCCGAGCTCACCTTTACCAACGTGTTGAACTGCATCGACCTGGCCGGCGTGCCGCTTCGCTCGGCGGACCGCACCGGCGATCACCCGCTCGTCGGCGCCGGGGGCCACTGCACGACCAACCCCGAGCCGCTGGCCGACTTCCTCGACTTTGTCGTGCTCGGCGACGGCGAGGAGGCGGTGGGGGAGCTCACCGAGGTGATCGCCTGCTCGAAGCGGGCCGGCGTCGCCGACCGCCAGGAGCTGCTCGAAGCGCTGGCCGAGGTCGAGGGCGTGTACGTGCCGTCGCTGTACGAGCCGGTGTACTCGGGTAGCGGCGATCTGATCGAGACGGTGGCCATCGCCGCCTCGGCGCCCGACGTCGTCGAGAAACGCACGGTGGCCGACCTGGCCGAGTGGCCCTACCCGCGCAACCAGCTCGTGCCGCTGACCGAGGTGGTCCACGATCGCCTCAACGTCGAGGTGTTCCGCGGCTGCACCAGGGGTTGCCGGTTCTGTCAGGCGGGGATGATCACCCGTCCGGTGCGCGAGCGGCCCGCCGAGCAGGTCGCCTCGATGATCTCGAACGGGCTGGCCCGCACCGGCTACGACGAGGTGGCGTTGACGTCGCTGTCAACCGCCGATTTCTCGGGTATCGAGCCGGTGGTTCAGGCCATCGTGTCCGACCCGATCTCGGCGGGACAGGTGTCGGTGTCGCTCCCCAGCCTCCGGGTGGACGCCTTCACCGTCGGTCTGGCCACCTCGATCCGCCAGGGCCGCCGCACCGGGCTGACCTTCGCCCCCGAGGCCGGCACGTGGCGGATGCGCCAGATCATCAACAAACTCATCCGGGAAGAGGACCTCTACGACGCGGTCGAAGCGGCCTACTCGGAGGGCTGGCGGCGCATGAAGCTGTACTTCCTCACCGGGCTGCCGTCGGAGACCGACGAGGACACGCTGGGCATCGCCAAACTGGCCCGGCGCTGCGTCGAGATCGGAAAGAAGTATCACAAGTTCCCGTCGGTGACCGTGTCGGTGGGTGGGTTCGTGCCCAAGGCCAACACCCCGTTCCAGTGGTTCGGACAGAACACGGTCACCGAGCTCCAGCGCAAGATCTACCTGCTGCGCGACGAGCTACGTCGCGATCACGGGGTGCAGCTGAAGTGGCACGACCCCAAGACCACGTTGATCGAGGGCGTGCTCAGCCGCGGCGACCGCCGCCTCGGAGCGGTGCTCGAGTCGGTGTGGCGCGACGGAGGCACGTTCCAGGAGTGGAGCGAGTACTTCGAGCTCGACCGCTGGGAACGCGCCCTGGCCGAGGCCGAGCTCAGCCCCGAGTACTACGCCAACCGCCACCGCGACACCGACGAAACGCTGCCGTGGGATCACCTGTCGGCCGGCCTCCACAAGGACTTCCTGGCCCAGGACTGGGCCGATGCGCTGGCCGAAGTGGGCCTTCCCGACTGTCGCTGGACGCCGTGTTACGACTGCGGCGCGTGCACCGGGTACGGCGTCGAGCACGTGGTGGCCTCGGCGGTTCCGCCGGCCGGCGGCAGCCAGGGCACCGGCCAGAACGTCACCTCGGACCTGGGTGCCGTGCCCGTGCGCCTGGGCACGCCGGTCCGGGCGGGCGTCGGGGTCAGCTCATGAGGGTGCGGATCCGCTATACGGTCACCGGCAAGATCCGGTTCCTGGGCCACCGAGATGTGGCGCGGGCCTGGGAGCGGGCCCTGCGCCGTGCCGGTCAGCCGGTGGCCTACTCGGAAGGTTTCTCGCCCCGGCCCAAGCTGCACTTCGGGTTGGCGCTGTCGGTGGGGCACGAATCGCTCGCCGAGTACGTCGACGTCGACTTCTCCGGGCCGGTCGACACCGCCAAGCTGCCGCCCGAACTGTCGAACCACCTCCCCGAGGGGATCGACGCCGTCGCCGCCGTGGCGGTGCAGCGCTCCGACGGCTCATTGCAGGCGATCGTCGACGCCTGCACCTGGCACCTGCGCAGCATCGACGTCGACACCCAGGCCGCGGCTGACCGTGCGGCCGAACTGTTGGCTGCGCCGGCGTTGCCGGCGACGGTCAGCCGCAAGGGCAAGGACGTCGATTGGGATCTTCGCCCGATCATCCGCAGCATCGACGTCACCCCCGACAACGGCGCAACCCTGCTCGTTATCGAGCTGGCCACCGCGCCCCGCGGCATCCGGATTCCCGAACTGTTGGCGGCCTTCAAGCCGCTGACGTTCTCGGCCCGGGTGACGCGTATCAACCAATGGACGACCACCGAGGGGAGCCGCACCGAACCGGTGCCGATGCCCCCTCGAGTGAGCCACGCCTTGAGGCGTGCGTCATGAGAGGACTCCACCATGGCCGAAGAAGGCCCCACGACATCACCCGCCCCCCGCCGCAAGCCACAGATCGGGGACTCGATCCCGGCCAAGGTGGTCGCTGAACGAAGCCCCGGCGGTGCCGAGCCGCCCTCCGAGGGAGGATCGGGTGAGGCCAACAAGTCGCCGAACCGGCGACGGCGCCCACGCAACTCGGGCACGGGTGGCGCTCACAACCAGCCCTCGGACGCGCCGGCTGCTGAGTCCGGTGGCCAGGATTCCGCATCCCAGGTGTCCGATGACGGCGCGTCAGGGTCGGGCTCCGGCAGCTCGGGTGCTCCCAAGCGTCGGCGCCGCCGTCGGGGCGGTAAGGGCAAGGGCGGCGGCGGAGGCCCCAGCGCCACGCCGATCGAGGCGGTGCTCACCGACGACGGCGATCCGATCGAGCTCGACGAGGCGACGCTGGCCAGCCGCCGGGGTCGCCACCGCAACGGACAGGCCGTCGGCCGGTTCCAAATGAACATCCACGTCACGGCCGAGGCCACCCACGTCGCCGTGATGGAGGGTCGTCAGCTGATCGAGCATTACGTCTCCCGCAAGGCCGACGACGCCTCCCAGATCCACGGCAACATCTACATGGGCCGCGTCGAGAACGTGTTGCCCGGCATGGAGGCGGCGTTTGTCGACATCTCCACGCCCAAGAACGCTGTGGTCTATCGCAGCGACGTCATCGTGCCCGAGGGCCAGAACAAGCGCTCGGCACGCATCGAAGAGGTGCTCAAGGCCCGGCAGCTCATCCTGTGCCAGGTGACGAAGAACCCGATCGCCCACAAGGGTGCCCGCCTCACACAGGAGGTCTCGCTGCCCGGCCGATTCGTCGTGCTCGTGCCGAACTCGACCACCTATGGCATTTCGAAGCGCCTGCCCGACGATGAGCGCAAACGCCTGCGCAAGATCCTCGACAAGGCGAAGCCCAAGCAACACGGCGTGATCGTGCGCACCGCCGCTCAGAACATCACCGCCGAGGAGATTCAGCGCGACGTGGCTCGGCTGTTGCGGCAGTGGGACCAGATCGAAGCGCTGGCCAAGTCCCAGACCAAGCCCGGGCTGCTCTACCGCGAGCCCGACGTTGCCACCCGGATCGTGCGGGAGGAGTTCAACGCCGATCACCGTTCCGTGGTCGTCGACGATCGCAAGCTCTTCGAAGAGCTCTCCGAGTACGTCACCTCGGTGTCGCCGGCGCTCGCCGACCGCATCGAGCACTATGACCCGGCTGCGGAGGGGCTGTCGCTCTTCGAGCGCCATCACGTGTACGAGCAACTCCACAAGGCACTCGACCGCAAGGTGTGGCTGCCGTCCGGCGGGTCGCTGATCATCGAGGGCACCGAGGCACTCACGGTCATCGACGTCAACACCGGCCGCAACGTCGGCAAGTCCTCGCTCGAGGAGACCGTCTTTCGCAACAACCTGGAGGCCGCCGAGGAGGTGGCCCGCCAGCTGCGCCTGCGCGACATCGGCGGCATCATCGTCATCGACTTCGTCGACATGGACGTCAAGAAGCACCGCGACGAGGTGCTGAAGATCTTTAAGGCCGCCCTGGCCCGGGACAAGACCCGAACGCACGTGGCGCCCATCTCCGATCTGGGTCTGGTCGAGATGACCAGGAAGCGGATCGGGGAGGGGTTGTTGGAGAGCTTCGCCGACCGCTGTGCCTCCTGTGAAGGACGGGGCATGACGTTGCCCGAGGAGTTGCTGGGCTGAGGCCCGTATCGACGGCGGGTCTCGGGCTGAGGGGGGCCACCCGTCAGGCTGTACCATGACGCCTCGCACGTCCGGGGCGGCTTCGGCCCTCCTGCAACGAGCATTCGACCCCGACGTGACGGTTTGGGTGAGGGAACGCTACGATCGGCAAACTATGTATGCAGTCATCAAGACCGGCGGTAAGCAGTACCGCGTTGAAGAGGGCCAACGGCTCAACGTCGAGCGTCTCAACGACGACTCCGAGGACCTGTCCCTGACCCCGGTCATGGTGGTCGACGGCGACACCGTGCTGGCAACGCCGGAGCAACTCGGTGGCGCCAGCGTGTCGGCCCGGGTGGTCGGCGAGGGTCGCGGCAAAAAGATCGACGGCTTCACGTACAAGAACAAGAGCAACAACCGGCGTCGCTATGGGCACCGGCAGAGCTTCTCGACCATCGAAATCGTCGGCATCAGCCGCTGAAGCACGGAGGGCATAGATGTCAAAGACCAAGGGCGGCGGTTCTACTCGGAACGGTCGTGATTCAAACAGTCAGCGCCTCGGCATCAAGGTGTATGCCGGCACCGAGGTGACCGCAGGATCAATCATCGTGCGTCAGCGCGGTACCCGTATTCACGCCGGTAACAACGTCGGTCGCGGCAAGGACGACACGTTGTTCGCCCTCGCCGACGGCATGGTGAGCTTCGACCAGCGGCGCAACCGCAAAATGGTCGACATCGTCGCTCCCGAGTAGCGGACAACACAACGGGTCGCACGGCCCGGTGACAACCGAACACGACCACAGCCACACTTACGGGTGTGGCTGTGGTCGTCGTGCGTCGTGTGTCATCGAAGTGGCCCCAGCCCGTGTGCGGCGTGCGTCGATGCGCTGCGGCCGCTGGCGGCGGGCGAACTGTGCCCTCCGCCCGATGGGCTCGACGGCGCCGCCGCGCTGTGCCGCTACGAGGGGGTAGCCACCACCCTGATCACGTCGCTGAAGTACGGCCGCCATCGCGATGCGGTGCGGTCCTTGGGGGCGGCCCTGGCGGTGATGGGCGGCACGTGGCTGGACGGAGCCACGGTGTGCTGGGTGCCCGCAGCCCCGGCGAACCGTGCCGAGCGCGGCTTCGATCAGGCCGAGCTGCTGGCACAGGCGGCGACCGCGGCGGCGCGACGGATGGCGATCCCGTCAGCCGGCACGGCCCGACTGCTGCGCCGTGACCCGGCCCCGGTGAGCGGCGGCCCCCACGGGCAGACCGGACGCTCGCGAGCGCAGCGCCTGACGGGCCCCGTGCTGCGCCCCACCGGCCCGTCGCCCGTCCGGGTGGTCGTCATCGACGACGTCACGACGACCGGTTCGAGCCTGTCCCGGGCTGCGATGGCGCTTCGTGGCGCCGGGGCCCGGTCGGTGCACGCCCTCTGCGTCGCAGCGACCCCCTACCACCCACCACCGCATCGGTAGACTCGTCGACGTTATGGGCTTCCTAGACAAAATTCTTCGGGCCGGTGAGGGACGCAAAGTCCGCGCCCTCTCCGACCTCGTCCCAGAAATCGGCGCGCTCGAGCCGGAGATGGAAACGCTCTCCGATGGCGACCTGAGCGGCCGCACCACCGATTTCCGCAACCGTCTCGACAACGGGGAGGAGCTGGACACGTTGGTGATCGAGGCTTTCGCCGTCGTTCGTGAAACCGCCAAGCGGGTGATCGGTCAACGGCACTACGACGTGCAGCTGATGGGCGGCGCAGCGCTTCACTTCGGCTGGATCGCCGAGATGAAGACCGGTGAGGGAAAAACCCTGGTCTCGACGCTGCCGGTGTATCTCAACGGGCTGACCGGCAAGGGCGTTCACGTCGTCACGGTCAACGAGTACCTGGCCAAGCGCGACGCGGAGTGGATGGGCCAGGTCCACGGCTTTCTCGGCCTGGACATCGGCATGGTGCTACCCAACCAGAACGACCCGGTGTTCAAGCGCTCCCAGTACGCGTGTGACATCACCTACGGCACCAACAACGAGTTCGGCTTCGACTACCTGCGCGACAACATGTCGCTGTCCCGTGGCGAACAGGTGCAGCGGGGCTTCAACTACTGCATCGTCGACGAGGTCGACTCGATCCTGATCGACGAGGCGCGTACGCCGCTGATCATCTCGGGCCAGGTCACCGATGCGGCCAAGCTGTACTACCGCTTTGCTGCGGTGGTCCGGGCGCTGAAGCGCGACGTCGACTACGAGGTCGACGAGGAGAAGCGTCAGGTGGCGCCCCTCGAGCCGGGCATCGAGAAGGTGGAGAAGGCGCTCGGCGTCGAGAACCTCTACGACGACCCGACCGCCAACTTCGTGCATCAGCTCACCGTGGCCCTCAAGGCCAAGGAGCTGTACCAGCGCGACAAGGACTACCTGGTCGGCCAGGGTCAGGTGAAGATCGTTGACGAGTTCACCGGCCGCGTGCTTGAAGGCCGCCGCTGGTCGGAGGGCCTGCACCAGGCGGTCGAGGCCAAGGAGGGGGTGCGGATCAAGGAAGAGAACCAGACCCTGGCCACCGTCACGCTGCAGAACTACTTCCGCATGTACGAGAAGCTGGCCGGCATGACCGGCACGGCGGTGACCGAGGCCGCCGAGTTCATGAGCACCTACGGCATGCAGGTGGTCCCGATCCCCACCAACAAGCCGTTGGCCCGCAAGGACGAGGGCGATCTGATCTTCCGCGGGGAGATGGGCAAGTTCTCGGCGGTTGCCGACGACATCGAAGAGCGCATCGCCACCGGGCAGCCGGTGCTGGTGGGCACGGTCTCGGTCGAGAAGTCCGAGGTGCTGTCGCGCGAGCTTCAGAAGCGCGGGATCGCCCACGAGGTGCTCAACGCCAAGCAGCACACCCGTGAGGCCGAAGTGGTGGCCCAGGCCGGTCGCATCGGCGGGGTCACGGTCGCCACCAACATGGCCGGTCGGGGAGTGGACATCATCCTGGGCGGCAACCCGGAAGGCTTGGCCGAGCGTGACCTTGCCGGCGAGGACATCGATCCCGAGAGCGAGGAGGGACTGGCCTTCCTCGATGAACGACGGGCCCATTGGGCCGCCGAGGTCAAGGCCGAAGGCGACAAGGTGCGCGAGCTCGGCGGCCTGTACGTGCTGGGTACCGAACGCCACGAGAGCCGTCGGATCGATAACCAGCTGCGGGGCCGGGCCGGTCGCCAGGGTGACCCGGGTGAAAGCCGCTTCTATCTGTCCCTCGAGGACGAGCTGATGCGGATCTTCGCCACCGGGGCCATCCAGTTCGTGATGGGCAAGGACTGGCCCGAGGACGTGCCGATCGAGGCCAAGATGGTCACCAAGGCGATCGAGCGGGCACAGAACACCGTCGAGACGCGCAACGGTGAGATCCGCAAGAACGTGCTGAAGTACGACGAGGTGATGAACGAGCAGCGGAAGGTGATCTACCGTCGCCGGGACGAGGTGCTCGACGGTCTCGACCTGCGTGAAGAGGCCCTCGAGGCGTTGGCCGTCGCGCTCGACTCCACCATCCGCACCTACTGCGTGTCGGAGTTCTCCGAGGAATGGGACCTCAAGGGCCTGTTGTCAGAGATCGGCACCTTCTGGCCGACCGAGCTGACCGAGGCGACCCTCGACGAGGCGGTGTCGACCGACGAGCTGTACGACCTGCTGATGGGCGAGGCCAACGCCCAGTACCTGGCGCGGGAGGAAACCCTGGGCGAGGAGACGATGCGCGACATCGAGCGCCAGGTGATGCTGCGGATCATCGACGGGCGCTGGCGCGACCATCTTCGCGAGATGGACTACCTCGAGGACGGCATCGGCCTGCGGGCGATGGGCCAGCGCGACCCACTCACCGAGTGGCAGCGCGAGGGCTACGGCATGTTCGAGCAGTTGATCCATACGATCGCCCAGGAGTTCGTCAAGTACCTGATGCACGTCAACGTGGTGCGCGACGAGGTGCCGGAGGCTCAAGTGGGCAACATCGTCACCCAGGGCCCGACCGACCCCAGCGATGACTCGGGGACGCCGGCGATGGCGCTCATGGGGGGCGGCCAGGAGGAGGCGGACTCCGGCGACGGCGCCCAGGCCGCACCTGCGGAGCCGGAGGCTGCGCAGCCGGTGGTGAAGAGCGACTGGGACAAGACCCCGCGCAACGCGCCGTGCCCCTGCGGCAGCGGGAAGAAGTTTAAGAAGTGTCACGGCGCCCCCGCTGGAGCCCAGTGATCGGCGACCCAGCGGGCGGCGCGGCGAGTTCGGGAGCGGTGTAGATGCAGGATTTCACCGATGCACTGCGGCGCCTCGCCGGAGAGCGCGACGAGGCGGCCGAGTACCTGCGGGTCGAGCAGCTTCGTCGACGCCTACCCCAGCTGGAGGTGGAGTTGGCCCGTCCCGACCTGTGGGACAACGCCGAGGAGGCCCAGGCGATCCAGCGGGAGTTCGCCGGGGCGAGCGATGACGTCCAGCTCTTCGAACGTCTCGACGCTGCGCTCGAGGACCTGACCACCCTGCACGAGCTGGCGCGCGAGGAGGACGACGAGTCGCTGGAACCCGAGATCTCGGCCGGCGTCGAGTCGCTGACCGAGGAGTTCGATCGGCTCGAGCTGCGGGCGCTCTTCACGGGTGACTACGACGAGGGCGATGCCATCGTGGAGCTCAACTCGGGTGCCGGCGGGGTGGATGCCCAGGACTGGACCGAGATGCTGCTGCGCATGTATCAGCGCTGGGTCGAACGCCACGATTTCACGCTGGAACTCCAGGAGGTCTCGGAGGGCACGGAGGCGGGGCTGTCGTCGGCCACCTTCCTGCTGAAGGGTCGCAACGCCTACGGCTGGTTCCACTCCGAGCATGGCGTGCACCGTCTGGTGCGCATCTCACCCTTCGACAACAATGCCCGGCGCCAGACCAGCTTTGCGTCGGTGCGGGTGACCCCGTTCCTCGAGGACGTCGACAAGGAAATGAACATCGACGACAAGGATCTGCGCATCGACGTCTACCGGTCGTCGGGCGCAGGTGGCCAGCACGTCAACACGACCGACTCGGCCGTACGGATCACCCACCTGCCGACCGGCACGGTGGTGGCGGTGCAGAACGAACGATCGCAGTTCCAGAACAAGGACAAGGCGATGGCGCTGCTGAAGTCGAAGCTGTTGGAGCTCGAACGCCGCAAGCGCCTCGATGCGATCGACGCCCTCTCCGGCGATGGGGCGGCGGTCGACTTCGGCAGCCAGGACCGCAACTACGTCCTCCAGCCCTATCAGCAGGTCAAGGATCTTCGTTCCGGCATGGAGTCCTCCAACCCAGAGGCGGTGCTCGACGGTGACCTGGACGCCTTCATGGAGGCCTGGTTGCGCTGGAACCGCACAGCCAACGCCGGCGCAACAGCATCCTGAGCTCGCCGGCCTGCCGTCAGCACACCGTGGTCCGCCCCGGGTTTCCCGCGATGTCGGGCGATTTCGGACGGGGTGTCACCCGCATGGTGTTGCGGCTTTGTAACATCTTTCAGTCGGCTGGTCACAGAGTGCCTGGTCTGGCGACACATTCCGGCACCGTGGCCCCCGACCATCGCCGATACCCGGTTGTCACAGCCCGGAACCACCTGCCCGAGAGGTTGACTACGTGATCAAGTTTGAAAGCGTCACCAAGGCCTACCGGTCCGACTCGGTGGCGCTGCGCGACGCCAACGTCGACATCAACAAGGGTGAGTTCGTGTTTCTCGTCGGCCCGTCCGGGTCGGGCAAGTCGACGTTTATGCGCCTGGTCAACAAGTCGGAGCGGCCCGAGGAAGGCCGCATCTTCGTGGCGGGCAAGGACATCGGGGAACTGCCCGGGTACAAGGTGCCGTACCTGCGCCGCAACATCGGAGCGGTCTTTCAGGACTTCAAGTTGTTGCCCAACAAAACGGTGTCCGAGAACGTTGCGTTTGCGCTGGAGGCGATCGGCCGGCCGCGCCACGTCGTGCGCACCCAGGTGCCGGCGATCCTGGACCTGGTCGGGTTATCAAAGAAGTCGGAGAACTTCCCTCACGAGTTGTCCGGCGGCGAGCAGCAGCGGGTGTCGATCGCACGGGCGTTCGTCAACCGGCCGCTGATCCTCTTGGCCGACGAGCCGACCGGCAACCTGGACCCGGCGACGTCGGTGGGCATCATGAAGTTGCTCGACCGAATCAACCGCACCGGAACCACGGTGGTGATGGCCACCCACGACCGGGGCATCGTCGACACGATGCGCCGCCGGGTGATCGAGCTCGACCGGGGCCGCATCGTGCGCGACCAGGCCCGCGGCGTGTACGAATGATGCTCACCCCCTCCCACCTGCTCAACCGCGAACCTCAGCGAGGCTGAACCATGGCGATGCGACTCGACTACGTCGTACGCGAGACGACCAACAACCTGCTGCGCAACCTGTTGTTGACGGTTGCCAGCATCATCACGTTCGGGGTGTCGCTGGGCATCCTCGGCGGGGCACTGCTGTTCGTGGCCGGTGTGGACCACGCTTTCGAGCGTTGGAAGGACGGCGTCGAGTTCATCGTCTACATGCAACCCGGCGCCGACCAGGAGAAGATCGATCAGGTCGAGGGCAAGCTTGCGGCCTCGCCGCAGGTGTCCGACATCACCTTTGTCGACACCGAGAAGACCTTCAAGGAGTTCCAGCAGCTGTTCCGCGACGATCCCGACATCGTCGCGTCGGTCGAGCCGCAGGACCTTCCGCAGTCGTTCCGGGTGACCCCGACCAACCCGCAGTCCAACGTGGTGTCCGAGCTGGGGCAGAGCTTTCAGAACGAGCCCGGCGTGTACAAGGTGGAGTTCGCGCTCGACGCGGTGAAGCAGATGGAGAGCTTCCTGTCGAACCTGTCGACGTTCTTCATCGTGTTGGCGGTCGTGTTGTTGGTCGCCACCGCGCTGTTGATCGTGTTCATGATCCAGACGGCGGTGTTTGCGCGCCGAAGAGAGATAGAAGTGCAACGCCTGGTGGGGGCAACCAACTGGTTCATCAGGATTCCCTTCATCCTCGAGGGGGTGGTGCACGCCCTCATCGGGTGGGCGGCTGCCACCGCCGGCCTGTGGGGGCTCACCTGGGTGTGGCGCACCAGCTTCGTCAACAAGGACGTGCAGTCGTTCTTCGGGGCGATCTGGTGGACCGACGGCAACGTCGCCTGGGTGATGCTGCTTCTGATCGGCGTGGCGTTGGTCGTCGGTGCGATCGGCTCGACGCTGTCGGTCTCCTGGTATCTGAAGACCTAGTTCGCCCCGGTATGGTGGCCCGATGATCGATCGGTACCAGTCGGGTTGGCTTGGACGCTCGCGACGAGCGGTGGTCCTCGGGCTGCTCAGCGTCGTCTTCGGCCTGGTGGCCGTCGGTGGCGGGGCCGCGCCGGCGGGGGCCTCGGGCCACCTGGACGGCCGGGGTTGGTCCTCTGTTCAGTCGGGCGGAGCGCTGCGAGCTCAATTCGGCGAGCGCATCACCGACTACAACTTCGAGGCCGAGCTCACCAAGGACGGCACCGCCAAGGTCACCGAGACGATCGACTACGACTTCGGGACAGCGTCGCGTCACGGCCTGGAACGCTTCATCCAGGTTCGAACCTCACTCAACGCCGATGACCCGATCCTGGATGGTCGGGACAGTTCCGGTCGGTGGGAGCGTGTCACTCCGTTGACCAACCTCTCGGCGAGCAGCCCTACCGGTGCGCCCAGCGACGTGGAAGTGATCCACGAGGACAGCATCGAGCGCATCCGGGTCGGCGACCCCGACAAAACGGTCTCCGGTCCCCAGACCTACGTGCTCCGATACGAGCTGAAGGGCGTGGTCAACGCGTTCGATGGCTACGAAGAGGTGCCGCTCAACCTGGTGGGGGACCAGTGGCGGGTGCCGATCGACGCCGCCACCGCAACGGTGAAAATGCCGGGCACGATCGACGACATCAACTGCTTCTCCGGTCGGTACGGCGGCACCGAGGGTTGCGACCAGGCCACCTTCTCCGGCGATACGGCCAAGGTCAGCCAGTCCGGCCTGGGCAACGGCCAGGGCGCCACGCTCTACCTGAAGGTGCCCGAGGGGACCTTTTCCAACTCCGAGCCCATCCTCGACGAGGTGTGGAGCTTGCAGCGGGCGTTCTCGCTGACCCCAGCCACCGTGGGCGTCGGCGCGCTGCTGAGCGCGCTGGTGGCGGCGGTGGTGGCGCTGTTGGGGTACCGGGTGGGACGCGACCGCACGTTCGTCGGATCGGCGGTCGACCAGAGCTTTGGCAGCGATACCGAGGACGAGCAACGCATGGGGCTTGCCCGTCACGACGGCGTCACGGTGGAGTTCGTTCCCCCCAACCAGATCCTGCCGGGAGCGGCCGGCACGATCATCGACGAGCGGGCCGACAACATCGATGTGTCCGCCACGCTGATCGACCTGGCCGTGCGGGGCTACCTGCGGGTCGAGGACCTGACCGATGGCGACTACCGGCTCGTGCAGCTCAACACCGACCACACCGGCCTGGTTCCCTACGAGACAACCCTGCTGACGTCGGTGTTCGCCTCCGGCAGCGAAACGACCCTGGCGGAACTGAAGTACTCGTTCAGCTCCCGGTTGAAGATCGTGCAGTCGCAGATGTACGACGAGATGGTGTCCCACGGTTGGTATCGCAAGCGCCCCGATCGCACCCGCGCCAGCTGGCTCGGCGTCGGCGTCATGGCGCTGCTGGCGGCGGGGGGCCTGTGGGTGCTGCTCATCGCCTTCACCCGCTGGGCGCTGGTCGGCCTACCGTTGGTCCTCGGTGCCTTTGCGCTGATGGCGCTGTCGATCAACATGCCGGCCCGGACCGGCAAGGGAACCGCCATGTACCGGCGGGTGCTGGGCTTTCGCGAGATGTTCGCCGCCGGTGAGGGCGACCGTCAGAACTGGGCCGCCGAACAAAACCTCTTTAGCCGCTACCTGCCCTATGCGATGGTGTTCGGCATGACCGAACGGTGGGCCCAGACCTTCGCCCAGCTGAGCGCCGAGGGAGTGGTGCCGTCCGAGCAGATGGGGTGGTGGGTGTCACCGCGGCCCTTCGACTGGATCATCTTCTCCCACAGCCTCAACCACTTCGGTTCCTACGCCGCCGGCACGTTCTCGGCGGTGCAGCGCTCCAGCGCCGGGGGAGCGGGCGGCATGTCCGGCTTCGGTGGGGGAGGGTTCTCCGGCGGAGGCTTCGGCGGCGGTGGAGGCGGCAGCTGGTAGGGAGCGGCGGTGACCCGCCGAGCGTTGTCGCCGCTCAGCCATCGGGCAGCAGCTCGGCGAGGCGTTCACGTCCTAGCCCGGCGATGCTGGCGTCGAGGGCTGCCGCCAGCACCTGTTGCGCCGTCGCCCGAAGTTGAGCGAGCACGTCAGCCAGATCCTTGGCCCGCTCGGTGCTCAGATCTGTCCGCCACTCATCGGGTACCAGGTGGCGTTCGAACAGCCCGATAAACCGGTCGGCGACCAGATCGGTCTGGGAGCGCAGGGCCTGCCACTCGTCCAGGATTTCAGCCAACGGAATGCCAAGGTGGGCCAGGGTGGCCCCGGCGCCGATAAATCGGCGATCGGCCACTCGAACGGTGTCCTGGTCGAGGATTTCGACCAGTCCAAGCTCGGTGGCCCGTTGCATCAGCTCCACGGTGAGGGCGTTGTCTGGAAACTGCGAGGCGAGCTCGGACGGAGCGATCGTGGTGGCCTGCGGTTCGCCGAGTAGCGCACCCAACTGATCCTCCACTCCCAGCATGGCGTCCAAGCTTCGGCCCTGCTCCCATTGGTCGAGGAGTTCGCGGATGCCCGAGAGGGAGAAACCCTGAGATTGCAGGCGCGTGATGAGCCGCAGGCGGTTGAGGTGGCCAGCGTCGTACCATCCGGTCCGGCCAACCAGCCGCGGTGGCGGGAGCAGTCCTCGGTTTCTATAGAGGCGCACGGTGGTGGAGGCCACCTCGGCCCGTCGTGCCAGTTCGTCAAGACGGAACTCGTCGGTCACTGCTTGTCCGTTCGATGGGTGGATAATGCGTGAGCACATGATAGCATAACGATCATGAGCACCATTGAGCAGCCCGATGCCGATGCCGATGCCGATGCCGATGCCGATGCCGGTGGCTTGGCGACCGGGCTCGGGCTGGCCGTCGACATCGACACGGACCGCATCGTCGCCGAGCGTCAGCCCGAGGTGGGCCTGGTGTGCGTCGGCGCCCAGGTGGGCCTTTCCCCCGATCGGCACGGTGGCGTGGAGGCCGTGCGCATGCAGCCGAACCGCACAGATGTTCGTCCAGTGCACGTCCTCTCGCTGACGTCGGCCTTTCTGGGCGGATTCGCCACCGCCGAGTCGGCGAACGCCTACCTGATGGAACACGTCGACGTCACTTGGACACCGGTCCCGTCCATGGTCCCGACGCACGTTTCCAACGTTGCGGAGCCGGCCCGATGAGGGTGGTGATCGCCGGCGGAGCGGGTGCGTTGGGGCGACGGCTGGCCACCGACTTCGAGGGTGCCGGCCACGACGTGGTGATTCTGACCCGGTCACCGAAGTCCGATCTACGGTTTCGCCAGGCACTGTGGGACGGGAGGGCGGTGGGCGACTGGGCGTCCGAGTTGGAGGGGGCGATCGTCGTCAACCTCGCCGGAGAACTGGTGGACCGTCGGCCGACAGCCACCAACATCGAGTTGCTCCGGCGGTCCCGGGTGGAGCCCACCGCTGCGCTGGCGGCGGCGTCACGGGCGTGCGGCGTGCCACCACGCCTGTGGTTGCAGATGAGCACCTTGGCCATCTACGGCGACGCGGGCAACGACGTTATCGACGAGACCCATCCTCCCGCCGACGGGCCACCACAGATGGCCGGAGTAGCGACGGCCTGGGAGGCGGCCACCAAGGCCGTGGTCGCCGACCGGATCGTCCGGCTTCGCACCGGGGTGGTGCTCGACAACGACACCCCGGCGTTCAACCGGCTGACCCGCCTCGCCCGCTGGGGCCTCGGCGGCCGGATGGGCCCGGGCGACCAGTGGGTCAGCTGGATCCACATCGACGACTTCCTCGCCTCCGTCAGGTTTCTCCTCGATGCTCAGGCGGTCGACGGCGTCGTGCACGTGACCTCGCCCAACCCGGTGCGCAACCGCGACATGATGACCGAGCTGCGCCGCGCGGTTCATCGACCGTGGTCCCCACCGATGCCGGCGCCGCTCGTCCACGTCGGTGCGGTGCTGCTGCGGACCGATCCTGGACTGGCATTGACCGGCCGTCGGTGCATCCCGAACGTGCTTGACCATGCGGGGTTCGAGTTCACCCATGAGCGGTTCGCCGGCGCTCTAGACCACCTGCTGACACACGCCGGCACCGACAGGGGGTCAGCGAAGCACCGTCCCGCTGGTGCGCTCAGCGGTTAGACGGCGCCCGGCGCCCCCGCATTGAAACGAACGTGGCCGTCGGTGCTGGTCTGCGTAATCAAGTCGTCGAAGGACTGACCGGCGCCTATGACGTTCTCCAGGTCCTGCGGGCCGAACCCGAGGTACATGGTGCGTCGGCCGGTCGAACTGCTGAGCGGCGCCGGGGCGGCGTGGACGGCGTGGGTCATGTGCAGCGTCACGTCGCCCGTCTGGGTGTCGGCGGTGACGACCGGGCAGCGGCCTGCCTCGACGTCGGAGCGTCGCACGCTGGCGTCGTGGCTCCCCGGGACGATCTTGAAGGCACCGAGGTCGGGATTGGACGCGGTGAGCTGGACGGCGAGGTGGAGACCCGGACACGTCAAGGGGTGCCCGCCCAGGCCGCAGTCGATATGCCAGGGCAGGTTGGTCAGCCCCTCCGCGGCGGTCGGTCGTTTGAGCACGGCAAACGTGCCGAGTGCCCGGTCCGGGTGGTTGGCCAGGTCGTCGCCGCTGAGCCCGACGAGTCGTTCGACGCGACGATCGTGGTCGAGTGCGCCGATCACCGTCGAGGCGAGGCCGAGGTAGTGCAGCTGACAGGGCTGCTCATCGCCGTCACCATCGTGGGTCCACCACGATCCGGGCGTGTCCGGGCTGGCGGCCGCCTCGACCCGATCAACCTCGGCGTTGAGCGTGGCGATCTCCCCGGCGTTGAACACGTTGCGCACGTGAGCCCAGCCGTAGCGTCGTAGGAAGGCTGCCAGATCGTCGGCGACGTCGGGGTCGTTGTCGACCTCGTCCCAGTCGAACGAGCGCTCAGCGTCGGCGAGGTCGATATCTGCGGGGTCGTACACCGGACGCCCGTGGTACAGCGCCCGAAGGGCCGGCTCCCAGTCATCGAACTCGGCGAATCCACCGACCGGGTGGCTGACTGCGCCGGTGACGTGCAGCCCGGCGACGGTGCGCATTTCGTGGCTGAAGTCGGAGAAGGCCTCGGGGCTCGCGAACTCGACCACGACCTCGGCGTCGTCGCTTGGCCCATCGACGATGGTCACGGGGTCGTCGAGGATGGCGGGGTCGGCCGGAAGGACGGTGATGACCTCGTCGCCCACCCGCATCGTGATCGGGCCGAGCCCGCGGGTGCCGCGGCCGGCGAGGACGCGCCGTGCGTGGTCCTGCGAGGGACCGCTATGGGCCGATCGAAGGCCCTGTTGGGGAAAGCGTTGACGATCGCTGATCACGCTCAACCTCCGGGATCGAGAGAGAACTGCAACTGTGCCGTGCTCGGTTCGTTTGGTGGAGCTGGGGGGAATCGAACCCCCGTCCGCTAAGTGGTTATCGACCGCGCTACGACCGTTCCCGACTTGTGGCTTGCGGCTGCCACGCTGGCGGGTCAACTGATCTTTCGATCACCGCCGAGTCTTTCCTCGGAGTCAGTGGTCTTTCTCACCGTCAGCGGTCTTTCCCTGCTGTCCATCCCCACTTCTGTTGCCGGGCTGTGAGGATCTGGCCCCGTGCGCCGTTGCCGGTCACTATGACTCTCTTCAGACTGAACTAAATCAGGCTGCGAGAGCGAACTCGGATTTGCCGGTTCTTTTGGTTGCCCCGTTTAGCGAGTCTGAGCAACTCGGGTCGCACGAGCGACTTCCTGGTCTCAACGTCGAAACCGATCAGCCCCTGGTGTCAGCCATCCAAGATACTCGCCCGCCGCCCAATCGCCGTGTCGGACTGGCCGCTGGGTGATGAGGTGACCGGTTGACCTCAGCGGAGCGGGGTCGACTCGGTGATCGAGGGGGTGGTCACCTCGATCGGAGCGCCCAGGTCGAAGAGCTTGACCGTCATCGGCCCGGCCGGGGTGTCGCCGTCGGGATCGAACACCACCATCTCGACATGGCCATCCGACGTGATCGACACGTCGGCGGTGACGTTTCGCTCGCCGCCCCGCCGGGCCCACAACGCAGCCCAGGCGACGACCGCATCCTGGTCGCGCGGTGACAGCCGGTCCAGGTCGGTCAGGTCGAGTTCGGCCCGCAGCGGCCCGGTGTCCATCCGTGGCGCTCGCCTCGAGGTGCGGAGCGCCGCAAGGGTCGGCCCGATGCCGGGCGGCGGCGCCCCGCCGAGGGCGGCGACCTCGTCGGCAAGCCCCGGCGAGCGGTTCTCCAATGGCCCCAGCTCGTCGAGCGGAACCGTCAACCAGCCGGTCGAGGCCCCGATGGCGGGAAGCGACGACGACCTGACGTAGGCCAGCCGACCGATCAACCGGATCTCCGGGCAGGGCGGTTGGATGTCCGGGCACGCCGCCGCCATCAGGCGAACCCCGTCGGCGTCGTACTCGCCCAAGGCGGATTGCCGAGGTGACGTGGTCGAGTAGCGGCCGGTAGGGACGGCGCGGGTGGCGTCGATGGCGATGAGCAGCTCGTCGAGCGGGTTCGTCGCCACCTCCTCGGCGCAGGCCGGGGTGGCGATCAGCAACAGTGCTGCGAGAACGGCGAGGAGGCGGGCCCTCGGCGTAGTCATCGACCGTCGCGCCCGTTCGGCCGACCTGTGGCGAGGTCGGGCGCCGCTCACCGCTGCTTGGCCGAGCGGGCCAGCTCCCGTTCGGTTTCCCTTTTGACGTCCCGCTCAGCGATGTCGCGCCGCCGGTCGACCGTCTTCTTGGGCTTGCCGAGCGCAAACTCCACCTTCACCCGGCTGCCCTTGAAGTACAGCCGGAGCGGCACGATCGACAAGCGCTCCTGGGCGACCTTGGCGGCGATCCGGTCCAGCTCGAGGCGGTGCAACAGCATTTTCCTGGGGCGGGTGGGCTCGTGGCCCGAGTGGTCCTGGGCATGGGTGTAGGCGGCGATGTGCAGGCTGCGGAGCCACATCTCCCCGCTTTGGGACACGTCGGCGTAGGACTCGGTGAGCTGCACGCCCTTGGCCTCGCGTAACGACTTCACCTCGGACCCGACCAGCACCAAGCCCGCCTCGTAGGTGTCGCGCAGCTCGTAGCGGCGAGAGGCCTGGCGGTTGGTGGCGATCAGCTTCTCCTCGTCACCCATCACCGCAGGCTACCCGCCGCTGGGTCGAGCCTCGGCCGGTGTGGCAGATTGGCCCGGTGCTGGAGCTGAGGGACGAACATTGGGACGCGATCTGCGCACATGGCCTGCGGGCCTACCCGCTCGAGGCGTGCGGGCTGCTGATCGGCGAGTGGCAGGGCGACCGGGTGATCCGCTTCGAGCCGACACCCAACGCAGCCCGGTCGAGCCGGACCTACGAGGTGGACGGGCGGGACTTCCTGCGCGTCGAGCGGGTCGCCGACGACGACGGGCTGGCGATCATCGGGGTGGTGCACACCCATACCCACACCGACGCCTACCCCTCACCGACCGACATCGCCGCTGCGCCGGATCCCCAGTGGCACTACCCGATCGTGTCGCTGCGCGGCCCCCAGCCGGTGATGCGCAGCTTTGGCATCGTCGATGGGCAGGTGGTCGAGGAGCCTGTCACCGTCGTCGATTCAGCCTGAGCTGGCGGCACTGCAGATTGGCGACGCGCGACATCGTTGGGTTGGAACGCGTTGGCAGGGGTACAATCCCTACCGAAGTGGTCGGATTAGTCGGGATTGGCCCGGCCACCGCTCCCATCCAGTGAGGTCTCCCCATGGCAGTCGTCGCCAGCGTGTTGGATCTGATCGGCTCGACACCGCTGATCGATGTCTCCGAGCTGAGTCCCAACCCCAACGTGCGCATCCTGGGTAAGGCCGAGTTTCTCAACCCCGCCGGGTCGGTCAAAGACCGCATCGCTCGCCAGATGATCCTCGAGGCGGAGGAGGACGGCACGCTGCGTCCGGGTTCGGTGATCATCGAACCGTCCTCTGGCAACACCGGCATCGCCCTGGCGATGATCTGCCGGGTTCGGGGCTATCACCTCAAGGTGGTGCTGCCCGAGAACGTGACCGAGGAGCGTCGGGCGGCGTTGCTGGCCTTTGGCGCCGAGGTGATCGACTCGCCGGGGGCGGAAGGTTCCAACGGGGCGGTACGGCGTGCCTTGGAGCTGTCCGACCAGCATCCGGAGTGGGTGTTCTTGTACCAGTACGCCAACGAGGCAAACCCCCGTGCCCACTACGAGACCACCGGTCCGGAGATCGCAACCGATTGTCCCGAGATCACCCACTTCGTCGCCGGCCTGGGCACGTCGGGCACCCTGCTGGGGGTCGGCACGTACCTGAAGGAGCTCAACCCGGACGTCAAAGTGCTGGCCGTCGAGCCGCCGAGTGGCGAGCAGGTCGAGGGCCTGCGGAGCCTCGACGATGGCTACATCCCGCCGGTATTCGATAAGTGGGGAGGCGTCGACCTGCTCGACGGCAAGTCGATCGTTCGCCCGAGGGAGTCGCTGATCTGGACCCGTCGCCTCGGCGATGTGGGAGTGTTTGCCGGGATCTCATCCGGCGCAGCGCTGGCCGGAGCGATCAAGGTGGCCAAGCGCATCGAGGCGGGCACGATCGTCTTCGTGATCTGTGATGGCGGGTGGAAGTACCTGTCGACGGGCGCCTACAGCGGCGACCTCGACGCTGCAGCTGTCAAAGCCGAGGAGATCATCTACTTCTGAGCGTTGCTGACCGGTGGGGTGTCGGCCGAAGGAATAGGGCCCTGCCTCGGCAAGTTGTTCTACCTGGAACAGGTTGGACGAGACCGAGGAGCGACGCCATGCCCGCCATCACCGCCGAAACCGCCTCGTTGGCGCAGCTGCCGCCCGAGCGACACGACCAGCGGGACCGCCCGGTGCGAACGATCACCACCGCCCCATCCGGCTTCGAGGGGGAGGGCTTTCCGGTGCGCCGGGGGTTCGCCGGCGTGTCGCTGGCCGATCTGGACCCGTTCGTACACTTCGACCAGATGGGCGAGGTCGAGTATGCGCCGATGGAGCCCAAGGGCACCCCGTGGCACCCGCACCGCGGATTCGAGACCGTCACCTACATGATCGACGGAGAGATGGTTCACCAGGACAGCCATGGGGGCGGTGGGCTGATCGCCGACAGCGCAACGCAGTGGATGACCGCCGGGTCGGGGATCCTCCACATCGAAACCCCGCCTGAGGCGTTGGTCCGTGCCGGCGGCCTCTTTCACGGCGTGCAGCTGTGGGTCAACCTGCCTGCCAAGGACAAGATGACCCCGCCCGCCTACCAGGCGATCGAGGGCGACGAGCTGACCCTGCTGTCCTCGGCCGACGGCGGCGCGCTGGTGCGGGTGATCGCCGGTGAGGTGTCGCTCGGCGATCGGGCGGTGTCGGGGCCGGGGTCGACCCGCAGCCCGATCACGATGCTTCACGCCACGCTTCAGCCCGGCGCGCAGTTGGTCCTGCCGTGGAACCCCACCCACAATGCCCTGGCCTACGTGCTGGCCGGGTCGGGGCGTGCGGGCGTCGAAGCGGCGCCGATCGCCACCGGACAACTTGCCCTTTTCGGCGACGGGGACCGAATGCGGTTGCGCGCCGACCCGGTTCAGGAGTCGCGCCACCCGGCAGTTGAGGTCGTCATCCTGGGCGGGGCACCGATTGGGGAACCGGTGGCCCACGCCGGCCCGTTCGTGATGAACACCCGCGACGAACTGGCCACCGCCTTTGCCGACTACGAGGCCGGGCGTTTAGGAACGGTCCCGCCCGGAGCGCTGCAACCCTTCCGAGGGTGAGCCAGGTGCGGCGTCAGGGCGGGCGATGGCTGCTCTGCTCAGAACGCTCAGCTACCGCCGACACACGCAAACTTCTGGGTGTAGCGTCGTCAGTCGTGATCGCACCTGACCAGCTGATCGCAGGTGAACACCTGGCCGAGACGGGGCCCGAGTTCACAACTGTGCGCCACTATCAGGAGCTCGATGCCCGTCCACGGCTGCGGGGTCGCATCCACTTGGCGGCCGCCGTCGTGTCGGTCGCTGCGCTCGTCTGGCTGGTGATGGTCGCCACCACGCCGCGCGCCGAGGTTGCCGCCTGGATCTACGGGCTGTCGGCGATCGCCTGTTACGCCACCAGCGCCACCTATCACGTCTATGCCCGCACCCCCGGGGCGCGCCGCCGTTGGCGCCAGGCCGATCACGCCATGATCTACGTGCTGATCGCTGGCACGGCCACGCCGATGTACCTGCTGGCCGCCTCCGGAATGTGGCGCTGGCTGATGTTCAGCCTGATGTGGGCCGGGGCAGCCCTCGGCATCGTGCTCAAGGTGCTCTCGATGGAACGATTCCGAACGATGGGGTGGGTGCTCTACATCGGGCTCGGCTGGACGGGCCTGGCCCTCCTGCCCTACTTCTGGGCCCAGCCTCGCTTGTTGGCCCTCGTCGTGGCGGCCGGCGTGACCTACACGGTAGGAGCGGTGCTGTTCGCGCTCGGCCGCCCCAACCCGCTTCCGCGCTGGTACGGCTATCACGAGGTGTGGCACACGCTCGGTGTGGCGGCGGGCGCCATCTTCTTCGTTGCCATCCTGCCGCTGGTGCAGGCGGGATAGAAGCGCTCGACGGGCGCGCCGGCTCTCGCTAACGGGCGTCAGCGAACACCTGGGCGACGTAGACGACGTTGTAACCGCCGCACTTACCGGTTGCGACCCCAACCCCCACCCGGTTGTAGTTCGACTTGAGGATGTTCGCCCGGTGTCGCGACGAGTTCATCAGGCTGGTGTGGGTCTTGGGGATCGACGAAGCATAGGCGACGTTCTCGCCGAGCGCCCGCCAGCTCAGGGTGACCCCGTCGCTGAGCTTGGAGTGGCTCAGCCGACATTCGTTGCGCATCTTTGCCGCCCAACCGCCGGCCTTGGAGTTCAGGTCGCCGGCCTGGACCAGCCTCGGCAGTTTGCGGCTGGAGCGTTCCTTGTTGATCAGGGAGATCACCTGGGATCGCTGGGAGTTGGTGGTCTCGTCGCAGGAGGCGACAATGATCGCGAGCAGCGCCACGACGGCTGCGAGCGCGAACTGGCGGGGGCGGATCTTCACAGGGGCTCCTCGGTCTCTTGGTTGAGGCTCGCGTAGCAAGCCCTGGTCAACATGTCGAAGTGATGACAACGTGTCGATCAGGTTACGAGGTCGAGCGTTGGTGTCCAAGGTCACGGAGGGTGATGAGCTTCCGCCAACCGGCAGGGCTGCCGTGAGATCCGTTCGGCCTTCGTCGCCCGGGCGACCGGACCCCGCCGGTTCTGAGGTCTAGGTCGACCCGGCCGCCCTCACCGCCTCGGTGACCGCAACGATGACGTCGGTGTCCGAGCTGCCGGGGCTGAGGATGGCGGCCACACCCGCATCGGTCAACGTGGGGCGATCGACATCGGGAATGATGCCGCCGACGATGACCGGTGTGTCGAGTTCCGCCTCGACGACCGCGTCCACCATCCGGGGTGCCAGCGTGAGGTGACCGCCGTTGTGCATCGAGATGCCGATGGCATCGGCGTCCTCGTCGATGGCGGCGGCCACGATCGTGGCGGCGCTCTGACGAAGCCCGAGATAGATCACTTCGCAGCCGGCGTCGCGCAGGGTACGGGCCACCACCTTGAGCCCGCGGTCGTGACCGTCGAGGCCCATCTTGGCCAGCACCACCCGGATCGGCTGGCCATCCGGGCGTAGGGCCTTGCTCGTCGTGGTCGTTGGTTCGCTCACAGCACCTCCGGCTCTCGGTAGGTCCCGAACACGCCCTCGAGGCACGTGGTGATCTCGCCCAGCGTGACGTGAGCGGACATCGCGTCGATCAAGGCGGGCATCAGGTTGATCGACGGGTCGGCGGCCTGGGCGGCCAGGCCGTCGAGGGACGTTCGTACCCGGTCGTCATGCCGACTGTGGCGCACCCCCTCGAGACGCTTCAACTGCAGCGCCTCGACCTCGGGGTCGATCGAGAGGAGGCGAGGGGCGCGGTCGTCGCCGTCGGTATAGGCGTTGACCCCGACCGTGATGCGCTCGCCGGCATTGACCGCCCGCTCGAAGGTGTAGGCCGCCTCGGCGATCTCGCCGACGAAGTAGCCGCGATCGATGCCCTCGTAGACCCCCTCCAGCATCGAGCCCGAGCCGAGCCGATCGAGGTCGGCGAAGATCTCCTCGGCCTGCCGCTCCATCTCGTCGGTCATCCACTCGACATAGGCGGATCCGCCGAGGGGATCGGCGACCGAGGCAACGCCGGTTTCCTCGGCAATGATCTGCTGGGTGCGCAGCGCGATGCGTGCCGCCTCCTCGGTGGGCAAGGCCAGCGCCTCGTCGTAGCTGTCGGTGTGGAGGCTCTGCGTGCCGCCGAGCACTGCGGCCAGCGCCTGGGTGGCCACCCGGGCGATATTGATCTTGGGCTGTTGGGCGGTCAGGGACACCCCGGCGGTTTGGGTGTGAAACCGCAGCTTCATCGATCGTTCATCGCGGGCGCCATAGCGGTCCCGAAGCCAGCGGGCCCAGATCCGGCGGGCGGCGCGGAACTTGCCGATCTCCTCGAAGAAGTCCGAGTGGGAGTTGAAGAAGAACGACAGGCGAGGGGCAAAGTCGTCGACCGCCAAACCGGCTGCAAGGGCCGCTTCGACGTAGGCGAAGCCGTCCGCCAGGGTGAAGGCCAGCTCCTGGGCAGCGGTCGAGCCCGCCTCGCGGATGTGGTAGCCGGACACCGACACCGGATTCCAGCGCGGCATCTCGGCGGCGCAGAAGGAGATGACGTCGGTGACCAACCGCATCGAGGGCCGAGGCGGAAAGAGGTACTCCTTCTGTGCGTGGTACTCCTTGAGGATGTCGTTCTGGATCGTGCCGCCCAGCTGGGCCCGCGGCGTGCCGTTGGCCTCGGCGACGGCGATGTAGGCGGCCATGATCGGGGCGGCCGGCCCGTTGATCGTCATCGAGGTGGTCACCTGGCCCAAATCGACGCCCGCGAACAGCTCGGTCATGTCGGAGAGGCTGTCGACGGCAACTCCGGCGCGCCCCACCTCGCCGATCGCCCACTCGTGGTCGGAGTCCCGGCCGAGCAGGGTGGGCATGTCGAAGGCGGTCGACAGGCCCGTGCTGCCCGCAGCGAGCAGCTCGTGGAAGCGTGCGTTGGTGTCGGCGGCCGTGCCGAAACCGGCGAAGAGGCGCATCGTCCAGCTGCGGCTGCGGTACATCGACGCATGGATGCCGCGGGTGTAGGGGAACTCGCCCGGGTAGGGGCCGTCGCCGTACACCCCCTCGACCGGCACGCCCGACATGGTCGTGTGCGGGGCGTCGGCGCCGGGGCTGGCGGCGAAGGCGGCCTCCCAGGCGGCCCGAGAGCCCGCCGCTGGGGCCTGCCCGCCTGGCGCGGTGCTGGTGCCGCCATCGGAGGCGGGGTGGTCGTTGCCGGAAGTGGGGTTGGTCGGGCCCGATGCCATTGGATCATCGTACCGCTGTGACGACGGCGACGGGCCTGGGCTAGAACCCGGTCATGCTCCTTGACCGACGATCCGGCAACGCCGACGGTGCGTCGAGCACCCCGCGGGTGGTGTTCTTCGACCTGGGCAACGTGGTGATGCCGTGGTCGCCGCGTCGGTTGTACGCCGAGCTGATGCCCGACGTGGCCATGCTCGACTGGTTCACCTCCGAGGTGATCACGGTGGCGGTCAACGAGGAGATGGACCGTGGGCGCCCGCACACCGAGGTGTTGGGCGAGGTCGCCCTGGCCCATCCCGACCACGCCGAGCTGATCTGGACCTTCTGGGACCGGTGGCCCGAAACGCTGGCCGACCCGATTGCCGGAACGGTGGCGATCATCGACGAGCTGGGCGCCGCCGGGGTGCCCCGCTATGCGCTGTCGAACTTTGCCACAACCACCTTCGAGCGCATCGTGGACGACCCCCGCTTCGAGGTGCTTCACCGGCTCGACGGTTGGTTGTTGTCCGGTGAGGTTGGCGTGATCAAACCGGATCCGGAGATCTACGCCATCGCCTGTGAGCGCTTCGATGTCGACCCATCGGAGGCGGTGTTCATCGACGACCGGGCCGACAATGTCGCGGCGGCGCAACATTTCGGGTTGCCGGCGATCCTCTTCACCGATCCGCAGCGGCTGCGAGCCCAACTGCGGGCGCTCGGGTTGCCCCTCCGCGCCGTCTCCTAACCTAAGCGCCATGGCTTCCTCCGGCGCGCAGAGCGACCCTTCACCCGAGACGATCCTGGTGACCGGAGGGGCCGGGTACATCGGGGCCCACGTCACCGCCGCCCTCGCCGCCTCCGGTCGCAGCGTCGTCGTGCTCGACGACCTGTCGACCGGGACGGCCGACCGGGTGCCCGACGGCGTGACGTTGATCGAGGGCGATGTCGGCGACGCCGCTGTGGTGGGGGCGGCGCTCCACGACCACGGCGTGACGGCGGTGATCCACATCGCCGCCAAGAAGCAGGTGGGCGAATCGGTGGCCCGCCCGCTGTGGTACTACCGCCAGAACGTCACCGCCATGGCCACCCTGCTCGAAGGGTGCGTCGACGCAGGCGTCGGCCGGTTCCTGTTCTCCTCCTCGGCCGCCACCTACGGCATGGGCAGCGGAGGAGTGATCGAGGAGGACGACCCGCCCCGACCGATCAACCCGTACGGGGAATCAAAGCTGATCGGGGAGTGGCTGCTGGCCGACGTCGCCCGGGCCACCGGCCTGCGCTACGCCGCCCTGAGGTATTTCAACGTGGCCGGCGCAGTGTCGCCCGAGCTGGGTGACCCCGGCGTGTTCAACCTGGTCCCGATGGTGTTTGACGCCCTCACCCGTGGCGAACGACCCCGGATCTTTGGCGCCGACTGGCCCACGCCGGACGGAACGTGCGTCCGCGACTACGTGCACGTCGCCGACCTGGCCGACGCTCACATTCGGGCCCTGGACGCCCTCCAGGCGACTGGGGGCGAGGTGGCGCCGGAGGCCGATGCAGCGGAGACCGTCGATGGCCTGGTTCTCAACGTGGGGACCGGCCAGGGTTCGTCGGTGCAGGAGGTGATCGACGCCGTCGGACGGGTGCTGGGCCACCCGGTCGACGTCGAGGTCGTCGAGCGCCGCCCCGGCGACCCGGCGGCCCTGGTGGCGTCGGTGGACAGGATCACCGACGTGCTCGGTTGGTCGACCAGCCGCAACCTGGACGACATGGTGAGTTCGGCGTGGGAGGGCTGGCTGGCCCTGCACCCCGAGGCCGCGTCCCTGGCGGAGTAGGTCGTCCCGCCCGTTCGCCGATCCGCGTCGCCGGTAACGGCGACGCCGGTCTCGTAGGCGATCATCACCAGCTGGGCGAGGTCCACCGCGTCGAGTTTCGTCAGCCGAGGACTGATGGGGGTCGTGCCGGTGGCGTGGCTGACGTAGAGCTCGGCGGCGATTTCGGCGTTCGAGCCTCCCCGGGCGATCGACTCGAGCACCTCCCGATCTCGAGCGGTGAAGCGGTTGAGTGTGACCGCCGCTCAAGCCGACGCTGACGGTTCTCAGAGGGGGACGTCGCTTGGCAGGTCCGCGGACGGTGGGGGATCGCGTAGGGCGACCCCCGCCGACACCGCAGCGATTCCGAGCAGCTCGGAAGCGGTCGGAATCTGGCGAAGGGTGATCGCCGCCACCAGGGTGGCAGTGGCCGGAAGCACGGCCAACAACAGGGCGAACTGGCCGTGGGTCAAGCGGGGCAGCACCACTTGGTCGATGCCGTAGGGCACGACGTTGGCGAACACCCCGACCGCCAGGGCGGTCGCCAACAGCGGCGGGCGGGTGAACGCCCGGGCGGCCCCGGGGGCGAACACCGGCGCCAGCACCAGCGTGCCCAGAGCGGTCGACAGCGTCAGCCCGGTCGTGCCCAGCCCAAGGTGGGCCAGGCGTTTGCCCAGAACCACATATCCGGCCCAGCACGCTGCTGCGATGGCAACGAAGACCAAGCCGGCTGCGTTGGCCCGCCACTCGATGCGGGCCAACAGCACAACGCCGGCCGACGCCAGGGCGACGGCGGCCAGGTTGCGGCGGGTGCGGGCGGCCCACAGGGCAACACCGATCGGGCCGGTGAACTCCAGCGCCACCGCCGTCCCCAGCGGCAGGTGATCGATGGCCAGGTAGAACGACGTGTTCATGACCGCCGAGGTGACCCCGAAGGCGAGGGCGGCGCCCAGCACCGCCCGGGAGGTCACCCGGGAACGTACCGAGCGCCGCCATGGCCGGGTGAGCACCAACAGGGCGGCGCTGGCACCGGCGAGCCGAAGCCAGGCGGTGCTGCCGGCGCCGACCTCGTCGAACATGCCGACCGCCAGAGAGGCGCCGACATAGAGCGAGATCCCACCGAGGATGAACGCAGCCACCGGGGCGTCGCCGAGCACGTTGGCGGCGGAGCGGCGCTGGGACACCGCATCATCCTGCCAGCCGCGCCCGCCTGGCCTCCTCTCGCGAGACCGCCGAGCGGGGTGTGGAACAGAGGCGAGGTGCGGAGCGGAGGTGTGGAGCGAAGGTGTGGAGGTGTGCCGGTGAAATTCACCGGCACACCTCCACACCCCGGCACACCTCCACAACCAGGCAAGGTCCGGGGCGCGCTACGGCGATTCAGCAGGAGGATGCGCGTGTCTCGGCCCGGTCGGGGCGTCGGCTACCCAACTGGGCCTGGGTATGGTCTCGATACACTCGCCCGCTACCACGACGATGGGGGAGACAGATGAGCGACGAGCTCTTTTCGGTCAGCGGTAAGACGGCGTTGATCACCGGTGGGTCGCGGGGCATCGGCGCCATGATCGCCCGGGGTTTCGTCGCCGACGGGGCCCGAGTGATCATCGCAGCTCGGAAGGCGGCCGAGTTGGAAGCGACCGCAGCGGACCTGAACGCGCTGCCCGGCGAGGGCAGCGCCACAGCGATCGTCGCCGATCTCGGCTCGGAGGAGGGTGCCCGTGCGCTGGCCGCCGCGGTCGCCGAGCAGACCGACCACCTCGACGTGCTCGTCAACAACGCCGGCGCCACCTGGGGCGTCCCGCTGGAGGAGCACGACCAGGCGTCATGGGACCGGGTGCTCAACCTCAACGTGGCCGGCGTGTTCCACGTGACCAAGTTCTGCCTACCGCTGCTGCGTGCGGCGGGCACTGCCGACGAGCCCGCCCGGGTGATCAACATCGGCTCGATCGACGGCATCCACGTGCCGATCATGGAGACCTACTCGTACTCGGCGTCCAAGGCGGCGGTGCACCAGCTGACGCGCCACCTCGCCAAGCAACTGGCCCCCGACATCACCGTCAACGCCGTGGCACCCGGACCTTTCGAGTCCAAGATGATGGCGGCGACCCTGGAGAGCTTCGGCGACGCGATCGCCGATCAGGCCCCGATGAAGCGGATCGGCCGTCCCGACGACATGGCGGGGGTCGCCCGTTTTCTGGCCTCCCGGGCCGGCGCCTACGTCACCGGCGCCATCATTCCCGTGGACGGTGGCCTGGCCACCGTGGGGTAACCCGGCTCAGGTGGCCTGGCCCCGGTCGGGTCGGGAACCGTCGAGCCGTTGTCGGTGGCTCCGCGTTTCAGGTAGCTGCCACCGTGGGGTCACGCGGCTCAGGTGGCTTGGCGGTACCAGCGGACCGCCGTCGGCGCGGCGGTCGCCAGGATCGCTGCAATCCACAGCAGCGCCAGCACGGTCGACGTGCCGGTCGACGCGTTGAGCAGACCCTGCTTGCGAAGCGCCGCAGCCTCGACGGGACCGGCCATCAGACCCCGCACCGAGTCGATGATCACCGTGATCGGCTGGTGCTTGGCGAAGGCCTGAAGCCAGCCCGGCATCGTCTGCACCGGCACGAAGGCCGAGGACGCGAAGGTGAGCGGGAAGATCAGCGGAAACGCCACCGCCTGGGCCGCCTCGGCGTTGGCCGCTTTGAGCCCGACGAGGGCGAACACCCAGCTGAGCGAGAACGCAGCCAGCAGGATCATGATCGAACCCAGGGCAAAGCCGGTGATCCCACCCGATGGGCGAAACCCGACCAGCAGCCCGATGACGGTCATCAGGGCCACGACGAAGGTGTTGCGGGTCAGGTCGGCCAGCGTGCGACCCGCCAGGACGGCCAGGCGCGACATCGGCAGCGACCGAAAGCGGTCGACCACCCCGGTGGCCAGGTCCTCGGCCAGGCCGATACCGGTGGCCGTCGAACCGAAGACGACGGTCTGCACGAAGATGCCGGGCATCAGGAAGTTGACGTAGGCGACGCTGCCCGTCTGGATGGCCCCGCCGAAGACGTAGCGAAACAGGAGGGTGAACATGACCGGCTGGATGAAGGTGAACACCAGCAGCTGGGGTTGGCGGACCAGGTGAAGCAGGTTGCGACGGGTGAGGACCAGCGTGTCGCTGATCGCCCAGGCCAGCGCCGAGCGTTCCTCGGTCTGCAGCGCTTCGCTTCCCCCAAGGTTGGCTGTGGACGTGGTAACCGTCGTGTTGGTCATGAGGTTGCCTCCTGGGGGGTGTCGGCGGTCTCCTCGGCGGCGTGACCGGTAAGGGACAGGAAGACGTCGTCGAGGCTCGGCTCCCGCAATGCCAGACCGGCGACGCCGATCTTTGCGGCGTCGAGCGAGCGCAGCACCGCCATGGCGGTCGCCGGGCCGTCGGCGGTGGCCAGGCGCACCATGGTGCCGTCCTGCTCCGGGCTGCCCTCGGCGCCGGGCACCTCCTGTAACTCCGCCAGGGCAGCGGTCGCCGCCCTGGAGTCGACGAGGTTCACCTCGAGCACGGTGGCGCCCAGCTGGCGCTTGAGCTCCGCTGCCGTACCGCGAGCGATGGCCAGGCCGTGATCGATCACCACGATCTCGTCGGCGAGCAGGTCGGCCTCCTCCAGGTACTGGGTGGTGAGCAACAGGGTGGTGCCGTCGGCCACCAGCTGGCGGATGACCTCCCACAGGTCGCTGCGCGATTTGGGGTCCAGCCCGGTGGTCGGTTCGTCGAGGAACAGCACCGGCGGCTTGTGGACGAGGGCGGCCGCCAGGTCGAGCCGGCGTCGCATGCCGCCCGAGTACGTCTTCGCCGGGCGGCCGCCGGCGTCGGCCAGGTCGAACTGGTCGAGCAGTTCGGTGGCGCGCCGGGCGACCACCTTGCGGGACAGGTGGGCCAGCCGTCCGATCATCTCCAGGTTCTCCTGGCCGGTGAGCAGTTCGTCCACCGCGGCGTACTGGCCCGCCAGCCCGATCACCTTGCGCACGGCGTCCGCCTCGGTCACGACGTCGTGGCCGAGCACCGTGGCCCGCCCCTCATCGGGGATCAATGTGGTGGTGAGCGCCCGCACCATCGTGGTCTTGCCGGCGCCGTTTGGGCCGAGCAGGCCCAGCACCGTGCCGGTGGGGATCGACAGGTCCACTCCGCCGAGGGCGGTGACATCGCCGTAACGCTTGGTGATGCCGTGTGCCTCGATGGCGGGTGCCGGCTTCGACGGGCTGGGCGTGCGTGGGCCGCCTGCGGGGGTGCTTGAGGAGCGGGCGTCATCGAACATTTCAGGAAGCTTTTCGCATGAACGGCCGCTGCGTCGACCCACGGCTGAGATCGTCTCAGGCGGCTTTCATGGACGCCCGATGACGCTCGGCGCTCTTGGCGATGTTCCTCAACATGCCGCCAAAAACGATGCCATGGAACGGCCACACCGCCCACCAGTAGACGTGACCGGCCAAGCCGGTGGGCACGAAGGTGGCCAGCTGATGCAGTGTCGAACCCGACGCGTCGTCGGCCCCCGGCTCGACCCGGAACTCGAGCCAGGCCCGACCGGGCACCTTCATCTCGGCCCGCAGCCGAAGCAGATGGCCGCGATCGAGTTCCTCGACGCGCCAGAAGTCCAGCGCCTCGCCGACGAAGAGTCGATTGGGGTTGCGGCGGCCGCGCCGCAGACCGACGCCGCCGACCAGCCGGTCCATCCAGCCTCGCACCGACCAGGCGAGGGGGAACGAGTACCAGCCCCGGTCGCCGCCGATGCCCTCGACCACCTCCCACAACACGTCCGATCCGGCGTCACAGTCGAGCTGCCGCTCATCGTGGTAGATGCTGCCGCCGGTCCAGTCCGGGTCGCTGGGTAGCGGGTCGGACGGTGCGCCGGCGGTCGAAGCGCCCGACCATCGGGTGGTGACCTCCCCCCGCTTGATGCGTTCGAGAGCCAGCGACACCGCCTCCTCGTACCCGGTGGGGCCCCACGGGGGCTCGCCGACCTGATCGGCCAGGTCGTGCTCCTCGGTGACCACTTCGTGGATCACCGACTCGATCAGCGGCGCAGCGATCGACCTGGGCACCGGCGTGACCACGTTGACCCAGTGGGCCGACGACTTGGGCGTCAGCACCGGCACCGGGATGATGATGCGGCGGCGCAGCCCGGCCACCTTGGCGTAACGCTGCATCATCTCGACGTAGGTGAACACCTCGGGCCCGCCGATGTCGAAGGTGCGGTTGGCGTCGTCGTCGAGGTGGACCGCCTGGGCCAGGTACCAGATGACGTCGCGCACAGCGATCGGCTGGATGCGGTTGTGTACCCACCGGGGCGTGATCATCGCCGGCAGGCGCTCGGTGAGGTAGCGCATCATCTCGAACGACGCCGACCCCGAACCCAGAATGATCGCCGCCTGAAGAACCGCAGCGGGCACCTGGCCGTCGAGAAACACCTGCCCAACCTCCAGGCGGGAGGCCAGGTGATCGGACAATTCACCCTCGGGGTGCAGGCCACCGAGATAGATGATGCGCTTCACCCCGGCGTGCTCGGCTGCCTTGGCCACGTTGGTGGCCGCCCGGCGATCGACCTCGACAAAGTCGGCGCCCCCCAGCGAGTGCACCAGGTAGTAGACGACGTCGATGCCCTCCATCGCCGCTTCGAGCGTCTCGGGCTCGGTGACGTCGCCCTCGGCCACCTCGATCGAGTCCCTCCAGGGCACGTCGCGCAGCTTCGACGGGGTTCGCACCAGACAGCGCACGCCGTGCCCATCCTCGATGAGGCGCGGCGCAAGCCGTCCGCCGATGTAGCCGGTCGCTCCGGTGAGCAGGATCTTCATCCGCCCAGACTGCTGCGTCCACCGCCCCCATGCCCCGCCGGTCCACGCCCGAGCGCCCGCCCGGCGGGTGTGCCCGATCGCACTGCAGCGCCCGTCACGTTGTCGCCGGGGCCGGGGCGCGGTCACGATGAAGGCCTATGGCTCGAATTTTGGTTACCGAGAAGATCGCCGATCCAGGCCTCGACCGCCTCCGGGAGGCCGGTCATACCGTGGACATCCAGGTGGGGCTGTCCCCCGAGGAGCTGATCGCAACCATCCCAGGCGCTGCGGCGCTGATCATCCGCTCGTCGACCCAGGTGACCGACGAGGTGTTGGCGGCGGGCACCGACCTGGTCATGGTGGGCCGGGCGGGCATCGGCCTCGACAACGTCGACCTGGAGGCGGCCACCCGGCGCGGCGTCATGGTGGTCAACGCGCCGCAGTCCAACACGCTGTCCGCAGCCGAGCACACGATGGCGATGCTGCTGGCGCTGGCACGCAACATCCCCCAGGCATGCGCAGCGTTGCGCCAGGGCCGCTGGGAGCGCAGCCAATGGAACGGCGTCGAGCTAGCCGACAAGACCTTGGGCGTCATCGGTCTGGGCCGTATCGGCACCTTGGTGGCCCAACGGGCGATGGCCTTCGGCATGCGGCTGGTCGCCTACGACCCCTTCCTCTCCGTCGAGCGGGCCCGGCAGCTCAACGTCGAGCTGCTCGACTTGGACGAGCTGCTCCAGCAGGCCGACTTTGTCACCCTGCACCTTGCCAAGACCCCCGAAACGATCGGCATGCTCGACGCCAAGCGCCTGGCGGCCGCCAGGCCCGGACTGCGGATTGTCAACGTTGCACGGGGCGGCATCATCGTCGAAGACGACCTGGCCGACGCGGTTCGTTCCGGCCACGTCGCAGGAGCTGCACTCGACGTGTTCGCCTCCGAGCCAACGACCGAGTCGCCACTGTTCGACCTGGACAACGTCATCGTCACCCCGCACCTCGGGGCGTCGACCACCGAGGCCCAGGACAAGGCGGGCGACGTCATCGCCGACATGGTGCTGCTGGCGTTGGCCGGCGACTTCGTGCCGTTCGCCGTCAACGTCGAAGCGGCCGAGGTGCCCGAGACCGTTCGGCCCTACCTGGGCCTTGCCGACGATCTCGGGCGGATCTTCGCCGGCCTGGTCGGCGACAACACGCCGGCCCTGGAGATCGAGATGTGCGGCCAGATCGCCGAGCACGACACCCGCCTGCTGGCCCTGTCGGCGCAAAAGGGGTTCTTCGGGGCGGTGACCGGCCAGCCGGTCAGCTACGTCAACGCCCCACAGATCGCCGAGCAGCAGGGAATCGAGCTGCGGACGGTCACCTGCACCGACCCGGTCGACTACCTCAGCCGCATCACGCTGTCCGGCGGTGGTCACTCCGTCTCGGGCGCGTTGGTCGGTCTTCAGCACGTGCCCAAGGTGGTGGGTATGGACGATCACACCGTCGATATCACCGTCGCCTCGCACATGCTGGTGATCCACAACCGAGACGTCCCGGGCCGCATCGGGTTCGTCGGGGGTGTGCTCGGCGAGGCCGGGGTGAACATCGAGGACATGAACGTGGGCAAGAACCCCTCGGGCGAAGGCTCGCTCATGGTGGTGACCACCACGCAGTCCACACCACCCGACGTCGTCGAGGCGCTGCGCAAGGGCGAGGGGATCGAGTCGGTCCGCTCGGTCGGCTGAGCGGGGGTCGGTCCCGGACAACCGCCGGGGCCGACGTCTTCAGCCCGACGGTCCGTCGGTGGCCAATGCTCAAATGTGCCTTGGAGCCGCTGTGACGGCTGCTGGACACAGTTGAGCCCAGCCGGCCCGCCGCCGGGGCGAGCGGGTCACCGGCCCCGGGGATCTCCACCCAGTGACGGCCAGCCAACCCTGACCGAAGATCCGCTCATGCTGGACGAAGCGGCCCTGAGGGAGCTGGCGGCCACCCAACACGGGGTTGCGTCACGCGTGCAGCTGCAACAGGCCGGGCTCACCCCTCGGGCAATTCGGCACCGGATCGCAACGGGACGGTGGGTGTCCATCGGTCGGAACGTGGTCGCGCTCGGGCCGGTGCCCACCGACATCTGGGGTCGCGCTCAGGCCGGCGTGCTGGCGGTGCCCAGCGCCACGGTCAGCCATCGAACCGCAGGCGCTCTCCATGGTCTCCCGGGTCTGAGCCCGGCGACCCGGGCGCCCATCGACCTGTCGACGACCGTGCTCAGCGCCGTCGGCCCTGCGGACGTGCGCCTCTTTCGCCGCACCCATCGTACCCGCTTCCAGCATCTCGGCGGAATGGCCATCACCACGGTGCCACAGACCCTGTTCGATCTGGCGGCGGTGCTGCCCGTCGAAGAGCTGGACCGGGTCGTCGACCTGAGCCTTGCCCAGCGCCGACTTCCGTTGTCGGTGCTGGAGCTCTCCGTGGAGGAGCTGTCGGGTCGCGGCGTGCGCGGTACGCCGGCGCTGCGTCATCTGCTGGCATCGCGACGCAGCGAGGGCGGCTCGGAGAGCGAGCTGGAACGGCTGTTCCTGGAGGGCTGGACCGCGGCCGGGGGCGTGCCGGGTCGTCAACAGGTGCAGATGCCATGGCACGCCCGGGTCGACCACCTGTGGGACGACGAGATGGTGATCGGCGAGAACGACTCCCGCAGCTGGCACACCAGGGAGCGTGATTTCGACTCGGATCGCCAACGCGACGCCGAGGCGGCCTCGTTCGGATACCTGACCGTGCGCATCACCTGGGGGCAGGTGAAGTACGACCTTGAGGCAACGCTCGTGCGTCTGGCCAAAATCCTGCGGGTCAGGGCTGGAATGGCCAGCCACACCTCAACCTAGGCCTGGCGGCCGACCGGGGGCGCCCCGAACCCAGCCCGGGCCCGCTCGTCGGGTCGGCGGCGCGTCACGCTGAGGGATGCGGGCCGCCTCAGTTGCGGAGCTTGGAGAGCAGCCGCAGCAGCTCCAGGTACAGCCAGATGATGGTGACCAGCAGCCCGAAGGCGCCGTACCACTCGAAGTCGCGGTCGAGGCCCATCTTCTCGCCCCGCTCGATGAAGTCGAAGTCGAGCGCCAGGTTCATGGCGGCGATGCCGGCGACGATGACGCTGAAGCCGATGCTGAGTGGGGTCGAGCTGGAGAGGAAGCTCACCGCTTGGGCTCCGGCGAACAGGCTGATCAGGAAGCTGATGCCGTAGAACACCATGATTCCGAGGGTGGCGAAGATGACCGTGCGACGGAACTTGTCGGTCACCTTGATGATGCGGAAGCCGTACAGGAACAACATGACCAGGAACACGGCGAGCGTGGCCCCGATCGCCTGCACGACGATGCCGCCCTGGAACGACTCGTACATCTTGGAGATGGCGCCGACGAAGAAGCCTTGGGCCAGCGCGTAGACGGGGGCGATGAACTTGGCCATCCGAGGCCTGAACCACAGGCCGATCAGGCAGACGAACCCGACGCCGACGCCGACCCAGGCCAGCATCGGGATCGTGAAGTTGGTCACCTGCTGGCCTGCGGCGTTGAAGCCCGTCGTGGGCGAGGCGGTCTGCACCCAGCCGAACGCTGCGCTGAGCAACAGCAGCGCCATCAGCACCGAGGTGGCCCACGCGGTGCCCCGCATCGTCATGCCCCGGCTCTCGCCGTCGAGGCCTACAGGGCGTTCCATGCCGGGGGGCGGCCATTGGGTCATCGTGTCGGCCGAGGCCGCCGACCCGGGGCCCCAGGTGGACGCCTTCTCCAGCGATTTGTCGTTGAGCATTGGGTTGGCCATCGGCTCAGCCTACTGAGAAATCGGGCCAACCTGGCGGCATCACCCGGCGGTCGCCAGGCTGGGCATCCATGCTGGTCGCCGGGCCTCGAAGGCACTGATGGCGTCGGCGTGGGACAGGGTGAGGGCGATGTCGTCCAGGCCGTTGACCAGGCGGTGCTGGGCCGACGGCTCCAGCTCGAAGCGCTCCTCGACACCGAGCGACTGCACCTCGACGGTGGCGGTTTCGACGTCGATCTCCAACATCAGGGACGGGTCGTCCTCGAGCGCCCGCAGCAGGCGCTCGCCCAGCTCGAAACTGACCGTGACCGGCACCAAACCGACCTTGGTGGCGTTGTTGACGAAGATCGGCCCGAACCGGGGTGAGATCACCGCGTCGAAGCCGTACTGCTGCAGCGCCCACACCGCGTGCTCCCGCGACGATCCGGTGCCGAAGTTGGGCCCGGCGACGAGGATGTTGGCCCCCTGGTAGCGCTCGTCGTTGAGCACGAAGTTGCGGTCGTCGCGCCATTCGGAGAACAGGCCCCGGTCAAAGCCGGTGCGCTCGACCCGCTTGAGCCAGTCGGAGGGGATGATCTGGTCGGTGTCGACGTCGGAGCGGTCGAGGGGCACGGCGCGGCCGGTGATGATGCGGACGGGTTCCATGGTGGTGGTCCTTTCGGGGAAACGGAGAACTGATTCGGGCGGGAGGTGAGGGCGCTGGTCGGCGCTGTGGCTGACCGGACCGGGCCGATAGGTGAGCGGAATTTGGGCGGCGGGTAGGCGGGATCCAAGCGGTGGGAAGGCGTGGCCTGGGAGCGAGGAGTCGGCCTACAGGTCGGCGGGCTCGGCGAAGTGCCCGGCGATGGCGGTGGCGGCGGCCACCTCGGGCGACACCAGGTGGGTGCGTCCGCCGCGGCCCTGGCGGCCCTCGAAGTTGCGGTTCGACGTGGACGCCGATCGCTCGCCGGGGGCGAGGGTGTCCGGGTTCATGCCCAGACACATCGAGCAGCCGGGCTCGCGCCAGTCGAACCCGGCGTCGCTGAACACGGCGTCGAGCCCCTCGGCCTCGGCCTGAGCCTTGACCGCGTGGGAGCCAGGGACGACGTAAGTGCGCAGGTTGGAGGCGATCGTTCGCCCCCGCACAACGGCCGCGGCGGCGCGCAGGTCCTCGATGCGGGCGTTGGTGCACGATCCGATGAAGATCACGTCGACGCCCACCTCCTTCATCGGCTGGCCGGCGGACAGGTCCATGTACTCGAGCGCCCGCGCGGCGGCCGCCGCCTCGGTCGGGTCGTCGAAGGAGGCCGGGTCGGGCACGGCGCCGTCGAGCGGCACCACCTGGCCCGGGTTGGTGCCCCAGGAGATGTGGGGGCGGATCTCGGCTGCGTCGAGGAAGATCTCCTTGTCGAACACGGCGTCGTCGTCGGTGACCAGCTGCGCCCAGTCGGCCAGCGCCTGCTCCCAGGCCTCGCCGGTCGGCGCGTGGGGGCGGCCCTCGACGTAGTCGTAGGTGGTCTGATCCGGGGCGATCAGCCCCGCTTTGGCGCCGGCCTCGATCGACATGTTGCAGACGGTCATGCGCCCCTCCATCGACAGCGCCCGGATGGCAGAGCCGCGGTACTCGGCGATGTAGCCGATGCCGCCGCCGGTGCCGAGCCGACCGAGGATGGCCAGGATGATGTCCTTGGCGGTCGAACCGGCCGGCAGCTCGCCGTCGACGTTGATCCCCAGGGTCTTTGGACGCACCTGGCTGAGGCACTGGGTGGCCATGACGTGCTCCACCTCGGAGGTGCCGATGCCGAAGGCCAACGAACCGAAGGCGCCGTGGGTAGCGGTGTGGGAGTCGCCGCACACGATCGTCATCCCGGGCAAAGTGAGGCCCTGTTCGGGGCCGATGATGTGCACGATCCCCTGAAGCTTGTTGCCCATCGGGTACGCGGTCACGCCGTAATCCTTGGCGTTGCTGCGCAGCGTGTCGATCTGCTTGCGCGACACCGGATCGACGATCGGGGCGCCGATGTCGGCGGTGGGCACGTTGTGGTCCTCGGTGGCCAGTGTGAGTTCGGGGCGGCGCATTGTGCGGCCGGCCATGCGCAGGCCCTCGAACGCCTGGGGAGAGGTCACCTCGTGTACCAGGTGCAGGTCGATGTACAACACGTCGGGCTCGCCGGGGGCCGAGTGGACGACGTGGTTGTCCCACACCTTTTGGCTGATCGTGCGTGGGCCTGCGGGGTTGGTGGTGGGGGACACTTCGGCTCCTTTGGATGCTGGGCGGGAAGGGACGGCTGCCGAGCGGATGGCAGCAGTTGCACGAAGCGATCGGCTGCGGGAGTCCGTCCTCGGCATGTGGAGGGCGTCGGGGCACTATTGTCTCACATAGTGAGATGCGAGTCTTGCTCCGTGGTACGATGGTACCCATGCCCAACACCGGAGGCAACCGGCCTCGAGCGAAGACGAGTGGGGGCGAGCCACTTGACGTTGCGCTAGCGCCGGCGCTCGCCACCGGCGTCGGCGTGCTCGACAAGTCGATGACGATCGTCGCCGCACTCGAGGACGGCCCCGCACGGCTGAGCGAGCTGACCGACCGCACCGGCATGAGCCGGGCCACCGTTCACCGCCTGGCCAGCTCGCTCGACGAGCATGGCCTGGTGCGGCGCACGACCGACGGCAGCTTTGCGCTGGGCTACCGGCTGGTGGGGCTGGCTGCCCGAGCGCTCGGCGGGTCGGCGCTGGCCGAGACGGCGCGCCCGACGGTGACAGCGTTGCGCGACGTCACCGGCGAGAGCGCCCAGTTGTGGCTGCCCGACGGGGAGTGGCGCGTGTGTTTGCTGTCGGTCGAAGCCACTCACGAGCTGCGCACGATCGTCGACGAAGGGTCCCGTGTGGCGATCGACGTCGGTTCGGGCGGGCGGGCCCTTCAGGGCGAGGCCGGCACGGCCGGATGGGTGGCCACCGTCGGTGAGCGGGCCGACGGGGTGGGATCGGTGTCCGCCGGGGTGCTCGGGCCGTCCGGCAGCGTGGTCGCTGCGGTCGGGATCTCCGGCCCCGTCGACCGCCTGGGCGAGGATCCCGGCGCCCGCTTCGGCGCCGATGTGGTCGCTGCGGCCAACGAGCTGTCCGAGGCGCTCGGGGTGCCGCCCCGCCATGGCTGAACCGGGATGGGCGTCCGCTGCCGGCTCACCGGACGCGACGGCGAACGGTGTCGGGTTGGTGGCGGCCGGTCACGAAGTGACCGCGGATGCCGCCGCGCTGATGCTCGCCGCCGGAGGCAACGCCTGGGACGCAGCGGTCGCCGCCGGGTTCGCTGCCACCGCCGCCGAACCCCTGTACACCAGCCTGGCGGGCGGCGGCTTTCTGCTGGCGACGGGGCCAGGTTTGGGGTCGATCCTGTTCGACTTTTTCGTATCGGTGCCGGGCTTGGGTCGCACCCGCCCGGTCGAGGCGCCCGTTCCGGTGCCGATCCGTTTCGGTGCCGCCACCCAGACCTTTCACGTCGGGCCGGGGTCGGTGGCGGTCCCCGGGCTGCTCGCCGGTCTGCTGGCCGTGCACCGGCGTCTGGGCACGTTGCCCCTTGCCCAGGTGGTGGCACCGGCGATCGAGGCGGCCGCCATCGGCCAGCGGGTGGGCGCGATGGTGCGGGTGGCCGGTCTGCTGGCCCCCGTGATGGGACGGACGCCCACCGGTGCCGAGCTGTACCTGCGCGACGGCCGTCCCCTCGCCGAGGACGATCATTTCCACAACCCGCAGCTCGCGGCGGTACTCGGCGAGGTGGGCGCGGGTGGCCGGGACGGCTTTGCCCCCGACGAGTTGGGGGGAGCGGTCACCTCCGCCGATCTGGACGAGTACCGGGTAGAGGAGCGACGGCCCTTGACGCTCGACCTCGACGGTGTCGCGGGCTGGACCAACCCGGCCCCTGCATTCGGTGGCCGCCTGGTGGCCCTCGGGCTGGAGCGTTTGGCCGGTGACCCGAGGGGATCGGACAGGCGCACGCCCGACGGCGCATTGGCCATTGCCGACGTGCTGGTCGCCCAGGGAGACGCCCGCCGGCGTCTCGTCGGCGCCGTGCAGGGCACCACGCACCTGTCGGTGATCGACCGCTGGGGCAACCTGGCGTCGATGACCGCCTCCAATGGCTCGGGCTCCGGAGAGTTCGCACCCGGCTCGGGCGTCCAGCTGAACAACATGATGGGGGAGGAGGACCTGCACCCCGCCGGGTTCGACGCCGCGGTGCCGGGCACGCGGATCCCGTCGATGATGGCGCCGACCGCCCTGCGCCTCGACCGTGGGGGTCGATCCGTGGCGCTCGGCAGCGGCGGATCGGAGCGCATCCGCTCGACGATCACCCAGGTGACCGCCGACCTGGTCAGCGAGGCCTTACCGGCCGACCAGGCGGTGGCCGCCCCCCGTCTGCACTGGGACGGCTCGTCGCTCCAGGCCGAGCCGGGCTTCCCGGCGGCGGTGCTCGAGGCGCTCGCCGCCCGATACCCGGTGGTCGAATGGGGTCACCGGGACCTGTACTTCGGCGGGCTCCACCTGGTGGCCACGCCGGACGTGGCCGTCGGCGACCCCCGCCGCGGCGGCGCAATCCGAGTGATCAGGCCGGAATGATCTAGTAGTACCAGGGGTAGGGGGACCAGTCCGGGTCACGCTTCTCGAGGAACGAGTCCCGGCCTTCGGCTGCCTCGTCGGTCATGTAACCCAGGCGGGTGGCCTCCCCGGCGAACAGCTGCTGGCCGACCAGGCCGTCGTCGATCAGGTTGAAGGAGTACTTCAGCATGCGTTGGCCCATCGGGCTTTTGCCATTGATCTTGGCCCCCCACTCCAGCGCCACCTCCTCGAGCCGCTCGTGGTCGACCACGGCGTTGACCATGCCCATGCGGTGGGCATCGTCGGCCGAATATTCGTCGCCGAGGAAGAAGATCTCCCGGGCGAACTTCTGGCCCACTTGGCGGGCCAGGTAGGCCGACCCGTAGCCGCCGTCGAAGCTGGCCACATCGGCGTCGGTCTGCTTGAAACGGGCGTGCTCCCGGCTGGCCAGCGTCAGGTCGGAGACGACGTGCAGGCTGTGCCCGCCGCCTGCGGCCCAGCCGGGCACGACGCAGATCACCACCTTGGGCATGAAGCGGATGAGGCGTTGCACCTCCAGGATGTGCAGCCGGCCGGAGCGGGCCGGGTCGATGCTCTCGGCGGTGTCGCCTTCGGCGTAGCGGTAGCCATCCTTCCCCCGGATGCGCTGGTCGCCACCCGAACAGAACGCCCATCCGCCGTCCTTGGGGGACGGGCCGTTGCCGGTCAGCAGCACGCAGCCGACGTCGGAGGTGGTCCGGGCGTGTTCGAGCACCCGGTAGAGCTCGTCGACGGTGTCGGGCCGGAACGCGTTGCGGATCTCGGGCCGATCGAAGGCCACCCGCACCGTGCCCTGATCGACGGCCCGGTGGTAGGTGATGTCGTTGAGGTCATCGAAGCCGGGAACGTCCTCCCAGCGCTGCGGGTCGAACAGGTCCGAAACAGGCGGTGCCATAGGCACGGGACCCTAGCGAACGAGACCTCGGACCAACCCGGCCGCGTCCAACGTGCTGTCCAACCCCGCCTCTTGCCGAACTGGGGAGTGGGGGGCGCGGTCTGGCGGTTGTTTGGGCTCCCGAGTTGCGGGTGGCGCGCAAGCGGGGAGTTGGGACCGCGGTCTGGCGGTCGTTTGGGCTCCCGAGTTGCGGATGGCGCCGGGCTAGCCCTTGGGTCGGCGCCGTTGGGCCTTGCGACGGGCTCGCTGGTTGGTCTCCCGCTGCCGGTCGCGGGAGCGCACCTCGAGCTGTTCGTCCAGCCGGGTGAGCTCGTCGGCGAGCGAGCGGTACTGCTCCAGGCGCTCGGTCGATACGGCCGTCTCGGCGGCACAGCCGTCCTCACCCTGGTGGGCGCAGTCCTCGAAGCGACATGAGCGCGCTGCCGAGGTCACCTCGGGAAAGGCGAGCGCCAGGCCGTCCCAGGCCTGCCACAGCCCAACGCCGCGGATGCCGGGGGTGTCGATCAGCAGCCCGCCCCCGCTCAGCGCCAACAGCTGCCCGGTGACCGTCGTATGGCGCCCCCGCAGGTCGCTTTCGCGGACGTTGCCGGTGAGCGCCACCCGCCGCCCGGCCAGAGCGTTGACCAGGCTGGACTTGCCCGCCCCCGATGCACCCAGCAGCGCAACGGTGACCCCCGGCGCCAACAGCGGCCGCAGCTCGTCGAGGCCGCTGCCGGTGAGGTTGGACACAGCGACGACGTCGACCCCGGGCGCGGCCACCGTTGCCGCCGACCGGGCGGCGGCCAGCTGGGTGGCGTCGACCTGGTCGGACTTGGTCAGCACCACCGCCGGCCGGGCTCCGCTCTCCCAGGCGATCACCAGCTCGCGCACCAGCCGGGCGGGGTTGACCCCGGTGTCGAGGGGTTGCAATACCAACAGGTGGTCGAGGTTGGCGGCCACCGCCTTGGCGCTCAAAGCGAGATCGTCGCGATCTGCCCCGGGCGACCGACGCTCGAGCACGCTGCGACGCGGCAGGCGCACCTCGATGCGGGCGGCGTCGGGGTTGAGGCCGCACCAGTCGCCGACCACCGCGTCCCGGGCCTCCTTGTTGGCGACGATCAGCTGCCGTCCGAAGGACACCCCGGCACCGTCGACGCTGAGCCCGCCCTTGTCGATGCGGGTGATGCGGGCGGGTATCAGGTGGTCGGTTGCCGCCGCCGCCCAGGTCGATTCCCAAGCGTCATCCCAGCCGAGCTCGCGTTGCTGCACCCCTCCAGTCTGGCCGGACGGCACTGTGTCGTGCGTCGGTGGCGTCCGTCGCCCCGTGCCGACACCGGGACGAGCACGGGTACCTTGGGTTGGTGAGCGTCGACGAACCCACCGAAACCTCCGGGCAGGATCTCGGCGCCATCGCTGCGATCGACATCGGCACCAACTCGATCCACACCGTGTTGGCGCGAGTGCTCGACCGGGGACGCTACGAGGTGTTGACCCGCGAGAAGGCCACCGTTCGGCTCGGGTCGGGCGGCGGCGACATGGACACCCTGGACGCTGATGCGATCGACCGGGGCATCGCTGCCCTGACCAGGGCGGCGCAGCTGGCTGTCGAGCGCAACGCTCTCGTCGTCGCCGTGGCGACCAGCGCCGTGCGCGAGGCCTCCAACTCCAAGGCGTTCATCCGTCGGGCGCGCGACGAGGCCGGCGTGAGCGTCGAGGTGATCTCAGGGGTCGAGGAGGCTCGGTTGATCCACCTGGGTGTTCTGGGTGCGCTGCCGGTATTCGATCGGCCCCATGCGCTGATCGATATCGGGGGTGGAAGCACCGAGGTGCTCTACGGCACCGGCGACGAGGTGACCGCGTCGCGCAGCTTCAAGCTGGGCGCCATTCGGACCACCCGTCGGTTCTTCCCTGACGGATTGTTCGGCGAGGGGCCCGAGAAGGCCCGCAGCAGGCAGATGAGGGCAGCCCAGGCTCACGTGGCATCAGCGCTGGCACCGTTCGCCACTGCTGTGGCGGACCTGCCGGCCGAGGTGGTGGCCGGGTGCTCGGGGACGATCGAGACGCTGGCGGCCATGGCGCGGGCCAAGGCGGGGGAGAACGGGCGGTCGGCCAACGGGTCGACGATGACCCGCCGCGAGCTCGACGCCGTGGTCGACGCCATCCTGGAGGCGACGTCGCTCGACGACCTCAAGTCCCTGCCCGGGATGGAGCCAAGCCGGGCCGACATCATCGTTGGAGGGGCCCTGATCGTTCAGGGCGCGATGGACGCCTTCGGGTGGGAGCGCCTGACCATTTCGGAGGGCTCCCTGCGCGAGGGGGTGCTGGAGGAGGCCCAGGCACGGCTGACCGGCGGCGACACAGCGCACCTGGCCGACCTTCGTCGCCATTCGGTGGAGCACCTGCTGATCGCCACCGACGAGGACCCCGACCATGCCCGCTGCATCGCTCGCCTGAGCCTGGCGATCTTCGATGGCTTGGAGCGGGTGCACGGCCTGGGCGCCGAACACCGCGAGCTGCTCGAGGCCGGTGCGCTGCTGGCCAACGTGGGGCTGATGATCAGCCACAGCGCCCACCACAAGCACAGCTACTACATCGTCCGCAACACCGACCGTTTGTCCGGGTTTAACGACCGCGAGATCGAGATGGTCGCCCAGCTGGCCCGCTTCCACCGCAAGGCCCGCCCCGACGAGCAGCGCCACCCCGAGTTTGGCGCCCTATCGCTGGTCGACCGGGCGGTCGTGCGCACCCTGGCCGGCATCCTGCGGGTGGCTGTGGGCCTCGACCGCTCGCACGCCAACAAGGTGGGCGACGTCGAGGTGCTGGTCTCGGCCGACGAGGTGTCGGTGGTGGCAAGCCCCACTGAAGCGGGCGGCGATATCGACCTGGAGCTGTACGCCGGTGCGGCCAACACCAACCTGCTGGCCGAGGTGCTCGGCCGGAGCGTCAGCGTCTCCGGCGCGGCGTGAACGTCACCGGCCCGGTACCGTCAGCGAACTGACGGACCCGGACCGGAGCGACGGAGGTTTGGAGCGCCTCGGACTTGGGTGCGTCGAGAAGCGCAGCGCCGACGAGCCTCAGTCCGCTAGCGAGGCTGGCGGGCGATCTCTTCGAGCAGCGCCACCATCTTCTCCTCGTTGGTCGGCTCGACGTCGGCGTCGGTGGCCGACCGTTCCTTCCAGTGGTTGTAGGGGCGCACGACCACGAAGAACACCGCGGCGGCGATGGCGAGGAAGTTGATGACAGCGATGATCACCGAGCCCCACATGAACTCTGCTCCGCTGATCGTGAAGCTGGCCGTGGCGAGGCTGTCGGTATTGGGCAGGATGAGCCCGACCAGTGGGCTGAGCAGGCCGTCGACGAAGGAGTTGATCACCACCGCAAAAGCGGCGCCGATCACCAGGCCGACTGCCAGGTCCAACACGCTGCCCTGGTTGATGAACTTCTTGAAGTCTTCGATCATGGTTGTACTCCTGAGCGCTTTCACGGAATAACGATGGGAGGTCTCACATCGCTTTGCACGGTACTCGCCCATGCAGGCTCAGAGGTCGATCGCCACGATCTCCACGTTCAACACGTTGCCGTTGGGTGCGGTGAACGAGACGGTGTCGCCCACCTTTTTGCCTCCAAGCTGCACACCGAGCGGTGAGGTGGGGGAGACGACGTCGATGTCGCCCGACTGTTCCTCGATCGACCCGTACAGGTAGCGGTCGATCTCGTCGTCACCCTCGTAGCGCAGTGAAACCGTCACGCCGGTTCGCACCGCGTCGATCGGGCCGTCGTCGCCGACGACCACAGCGTCCTCGAGGAGTCCGGCGATCTGACCGATCCTGGCCTCCATCTTGCCCTGTTCGTCCTTGGCCGCGTGGTAGTCGCCGTTCTCCTTGAGGTCGCCCAGCTCGCGGGCGGCCTCGATCTTTTCGGCGATCTCCAGGCGTCCACTGGACGTCAGGGTGTTCAGCTCGGCGCTCAGTCGGTCGTAGGCAGCCTGTGACAGCTCGTGGGTGTTGGCCATAGCCCGACCACGATACCGGGTCGTGCCCGCCCGGTGGCGCGCTGGTAGCATCGCTCGTGATGAACCGGACCGCCTTCCGCACCGCCGTAGCGATCATTCGTTAGCACGCATCGGTTTCCGATGCGTGCGTCCAGCCGTCCACTTCGTGGGCGGTTTTTTCTTGTCCCAAAGCCGATGCTGTCCGCCCGAACACCAGGCCGGCCAGTACGAGCAGCCGCCCATCCCCCCACTAGCCGGAACATGAGTTGATGATGAACACCAGCCAGGTCACGCCAACCGGCGCACCCGACCAACAAGCTCCCGACGCGCAGACACCCGACGAGCAGGAGTCCGCCCGCCGACCGCACCGCATTGGTGTGATCGGCGGCGATGGCATCGGCCCCGAGGTGACCGCCCAGGCGCTGCGGGTGCTCGAGGCGGCCGGCCTGGAGATGGAGCTGACCCACTACGACCTGGGCGCCGCCCGCTACCTGCGCGACGGCACCGTGCTGCCCGACCCGGTGATGGAGGAGTGGCGGGGCCTCGACGCGCTGCTGCTCGGCGCGGTCGGCGACCCGGCACCGGGACAGGCAGCACCGGCCGGCCTGGTCGAGCGGGGGATCCTGCTGCGCATGCGCTTCGAGCTCGACATGTACATCAACTACCGGCCGTTCCGCCTGCCGCCGGCGGTGAACTTTGAGGTGATCCGCGAGAACACCGAAGGCGCCTATGCCGGGGAAGGCGGCTTTCTGCGCCGGGGCACCCCGTACGAGGTGGCCACCCAGGGTTCGGTCAACACCCGCCACGGCGTCGAGCGCTGCATCCGCTACGCCTTCGACCAGGCGGTGGCGAGCGAACGCCACCACCTCACGCTGGTCCACAAGAAGAACGTGTTGACCTTTGCCGGCGACCTCTGGCAGCGCACCTTCGACGAGGTGGCCGTGGACTATCCCCAGGTCGACACCGCCTACCAGCACGTCGACGCCGCCTGTATCCACTTCGTCGAGCGGCCCGAGAGCTACGACGTCATCGTCACCGACAACCTGTTTGGCGACATCCTCACCGATCTGGGTGGGGCGGTGGCCGGCGGGGTCGCCTATGCGGCCTCGGCCAACCTCAACCCGGATCGCACCGGCCCGTCGATGTTCGAACCGGTGCATGGAACCGCACCCGACATCGCCGGCACCAACCAGGCCAACCCGATCGCTGCGGTGATCTCCGCCGGTCTGATGGCCCGGTTCCTCGGCGACGATGCCGTGGCCGACGCAATCGCCGGCGCCACCTCGGACCCGCAGCGCTACAGCGGTTCCACCTCCGACATCGGCGACGCCCTCGTCGCCGCCGTGTCCGCCTGACCCTCCGTTCTCACCCGAGTACACCGCCGATCGCTCGCCGACGGCCGTCCACCACATCGACCGGCCGCCGGCCACCTATCCCGGCTCTGGTCACCGCCAAGGAGTTGCGCCATGCCATTGACCCCCACGCCCTTCATCTGGATGAACGGTTCCTTGGTGCCCTGGGACGAGGCGCAGATCCACGTGCTCACCCACACGCTGCACTACGGCACCGGCGTGTTCGAGGGCATCCGTGCCTACCCGACGCCTGACGGGCCCGGCATCTTCCGGCTGACCGATCACATCGCCCGTCTCAAGCGTTCGGCCGACATCCTGGCGATGCCGCTGCCCTACAGCGTGGATGAGCTAGTGGCCGCCACCAAGGAGACCGTGGCCTCCACCGGGCTCGACGGCTGCTACGTGCGCCCGATCGCCTACTACGGATACGGCGAGATGGGGCTGTCGACGATCGGGCTGAGCGTCGACGTCGCCATCGCCTGCTGGCCGTGGGGCGCCTACCTGGGCGACGACGCGGTGACCAAGGGTGTGAAGCTGAAGATCAGCTCGTGGCAACGCCACGACCACAACACCATGCCGCCGGCGGCCAAGACCACCGGTAACTACGTCAACTCCTCGCTGGCCAAGGTGGAGGCGCTCAACGCCGGCTACGACGAGGCTGTGCTGCTGAACCGGGCCGGCTGCATCGCCGAGTGCTCGGGTGAAAACCTCTTCGTCATCACCAACGGAAAGATCACCACCCCGCCGCTGCATGCCGGGGCGCTCGAGGGCATCACCCAGCACACGGTCACCCAGCTGCTCGCCGATATGGGTCATGAGGTGGTGGAGAACAACCTGGTGCGCTCGGATCTCTACACCGCCGACGAGGCGTTTCTTGTCGGAACCGCTGCCGAGGTGTCGGCGGTGAACTCGGTCGACGACCGTCCAATTGCCTGTCCGGGTGCGATCACCACCGAGCTGGCCAAGCGCTATGCCAACGTCGTCCGCGGCGGTGACGACAAGTACCGGTCCTGGGTGGAGCTGCCATGAGCGAGGAGCGTGACACCGCTCCGTCCGGCGCTGCGGCGCCACCCGGCGCGGCCCCCGAGATCGCCCTGCCCGAACGGGTCGACGTGTTCGACACCACGCTGCGGGACGGCTCGCAGTTCGAGGGCATCTCGCTGTCGGTCGACGACAAGCTGCGCATCGCCGAGCAGCTCGATTACCTGGGCGTCGCCTGGATCGAGGGCGGCTTTCCGCAGGCCAACCCCAAGGACGCCGAGTTCTTTCGTCGGGCGGCCGCCGGCGAGCTGAAGCTCGATACGTCTCGGCTGGTCGCCTTCGGTTCTACCCGCAAGCCTGGGGGCGTCACCGACAGCGACGCCACCCTGACCACCCTCCTCGACGCGGGTACCGAGACGCTGTGCATCGTCGGCAAGGGATCGGCCTGGCAGGTGCGCAAGACGCTGAACACGACCCTGGACGAGGGCCGGGCGATGACGTCGGACTCGGTCCGATACCTCAAGGCGGCCGGCCGCCGGGTGTTCTTCGACGTCGAGCACTGCTTCGACGGCTACAAGGAGGACCCGGACTTCACCCTGTCAGTGATCGAAGCGGCGGCGCTCGCCGGTGCCGACTGCGTCGTGCTGTGCGACACCAAGGGCGGGTCGCTTCCACACGAGGTGCAGGCGATCACCGCCGAGATCGCCCATCGCTTCGATGGGCTGCAGCTGGGAATCCACACCCAGGACGACACCGGTTGCGCCGTGGCCAACGCGGTCGCCGCCGTGCTGAGCGGCGCTACCCAGGTGCAGGGCACGATCAACGGATACGGCGAGCGCACCGGCAACGCCGATCTGATCACCGTGATCCCCAACCTGACCCTGAAGCTGGGGGTGGGAACGCTGCCCGAGGGGCGGCTGGAGCGGTTGGGCCCGGTCAGCCGGCACGTCGCCGAGCTGGTCAACCTGCCGCTCAACCCGGCGGCGCCCTACGTGGGCACCTCGGCGTTCGCCCACAAGGGCGGGCTCCACACCTCGGCGCTGCGCCGGGCGGGCACGGCCGCGTACGAGCATGTCGACCCGGCCTTGGTCGGCAACCACAGCCGGGTGTTGGTCTCCGACCTGGGCGGTCGGACCGGCATGTCGATGAAGGCCGAGGAGCTCGGTGTCGACCTCGACGCTGCGGAGGCCGCCACGCTCAACGACACTCTGAAGGGCCTGGAGGCCGACGGTTGGGTGTTTGAGGCCGCCGATGCGTCGCTCGAGCTGCTGATGGCCAGCGCGGCCGGATGGGAGCAGCCGTATTTTCGCACCGAGGCCTATCGGGTGTCGGGCTATCACCGGGCCGACCCGAACCAACCCCGGCAAGGCGCCCACCTGTCGACCGAGGCGACGGTGAAGGTGTGGGTCGGCGACGAGCGGATCGCCGCGGTGGGGGAGGGCAACGGCCCGGTCAACGCCCTCGACGCCGCCCTGCGCACGGCGCTGGGACGCCACTACCCCCACCTCGAGCGGATCCATCTCACCGACTTCAAGGTGCGGGTGCTCGACGGTGGAGCGGCCACCGGCGCGGTCACGCGGGTGCTGATCGACTCGACCGACGGCCACGACACCTGGACGACGATCGGGGTATCGCCCAACGTCATTGAGGCGTCGTGGATGGCGCTGATCGACTCGTTGGTCTTCGGCCTCAAACGCGCAGACGGGTAGGGTGGGCCGTCCATGGGAGCACCCACCTATATCGTCGAGAATCCCGTCCAGCCGGCCCGCAGCTACACGTCGGCGCCTCGGGTGCCCACCCCGTGGAAGCCGGGTCGGCCGGGGGAGCTGAACGGCCCGCAGCCGTGGGGTGACCAGTTGGGGACCCCCGGCCCCGACACCGGCTACGCCCTCAAGCTGGTCGAGCGCTGCGTTGACGAGCTGACGCTGGGGGCCGGTGAGCACCGCGACGACGTGGCATCCGGTCTGGCGGCGGTGGCCGCCAAGCGGGCGGCGTCCTACGGCCGAGCCCCGGTGCGCCACGACCTCGACGTTGCGGTCACGATCTGGGGCTTCGGCTCGTCGTCGGTCGACCCAGAGCTGGCCGAGCTGCGTCGGCGGGCCTTCGAAGGCATCGCCGATCCCCACCACTACCAGGCCCGTCGGGCGCTGGTCGACCTGGTGCCGGAGGCCTCACTGCGTCAGACCCCTGGAGCGGTCGCCGAGGCCCACGCGGCCGACTGGCGCTCGCTCTTCGACCTTGGCCAGGCCTGACCCTCACCTGTTTCCAGCGATGCGCCGGCACCGGCGGAGGCCTTAGCTGGCGTAGACGTCGATCGGGGTGCCCAGGGGCAACGCCGCCAGTTGCTCGACCGTAGCGCTGGGCACGCGGATGCAGCCGTTGGATCTGGCCTGGCCGAACACCGACGGGTCGCTCCAGCCGTGCATGGCGATCTGTGGGGCGCCGCCGTCGAAGGTGTCGAGCTGTTCGGAGTAGGCGCTGATGCCGAGGCTCCACGGGTGACGCTTGGCGCCACTGGGTTCGCTGAGCTTGTCGGTCAGGAAATGGCGGCCGGTCGGCGTGCGGGTGGCGTCGGTGCCCACCGCCACCGGGGCTTCGGCGACCATCGAGGTGCCTTGGAAGATCCGCAGCGTCCGATCGGCCACGTTGACCTCCACGTGGGAGCTCACCTCGGACTCTTGGACGTCGGACCGCTTCACCCATCCCATCGTGCCGTTGGGCCGGACGGGTAGTTGCACCTGCAGCCAGTCGCCCGACCGACGCACGACGAGGAAGGTCATCGCGTCGCCGAAGGGCTGGGGGTTGTCGAAGCGGTAGCCGGTGTCGGTGGCGAAGCGCCCCTGCACCGGTTGCTCCATACGCGGCAGCGGCGACGTGGCCTGTTGAACGCTTGAGAATGCGGGGCGAGCGTCCAGCGTGGGCGGGCCGTCGTCCACCCCGGCCGGGGCGGCGAGCTGCACGGCCACCGCCGGACCCTTGGCGGTGGCCACCTGGTAGGGGCCTGCGCCGCTGCGCGGCGCGGGACCGGCCGGGGCGGTCGGCGCGGGAGCATCCGCCGGCTTTGAGCTCGTGGTTGCCTTGGCGGCGACGGGCTTGGCGCTGGGGGCTGGCTTGGCGGTTGAGGTGGTCGCCTTGGTGGTCGACGACGACTGTGGCGTTCCGGTGCTTGAGGGGGCGATCAGCGGCGCCGAAGCCCGATCGGAGGCGCCGCCCCGGGCGGCGAGCACCAGGGCCAAGCCGACAACGGTCACGGCGATCGCAGCTGCGATCGCCTGCTTGCGGCGGATCGCGCTCATCGGCGAACTCGCAGCGGCGTCATCGGTCGGAGTGGAGGGAAACTGGCCATCGGTCCTCGCCTACGTCAGCGCCGTCATCTGGAGGGGTCAGTCTTGCACCGGGGGTCGACCCGGTGCGTTCACCCGCCAAGCCGCGCTCGTCAGTCTAGCTCCAAGAGGACGTCGTTCATCTCGGCCCGAAAGCGTCGGAGCTCGTCGCGATGCTCCAGAGAGAGCGACGCCAGGATTCCATCACCTCGTTCGGTGAGCTTGGTGAGGTGCTCGCGCCGATCCTCGGCGTTGGTCTCGCCCTCAACCAACCCCGCCGCAGCCGCACGCTGGATCAACTCGACCGTGGAGTTGTGTTTCAGCTGGAGGCGATCGGCGAGCGCTGCGATCGTCGGCGAGCCCTCGGGCCAGCCCTTGATCGCCAGCATCAGCTGGTGCTGGGCGGGCGTGACGCCGGCCGACCGGGCGGCGTTCTCGGAGAATCGGGCGAACACCCGCAACGCATGGCGAAAGCTTGCCAGCACTTGATAGTCGGCGTTGGAGAGCGGACGGTCGTTCATGGGCCTCCCGGCGACGAAACTCGAACTTCGGCGCTGCGTTCGCGCTGGGTCTCGATCAGCGTGACTCGATTGGTGACCAGTATGGAGGTCACCGCTGCGATCAGCAGAACCGGCAGCAGCGGAAGGCCGGCCATCTCGGTCACGACGAGGGTGGTGCCCAACGGCGTCTTGGTCACCCCGACGCACAGCGCCACCATCGAACATGCCATGAGCACCGAGACGTTGGTTCCGCTCAACACGTGATGGGCCAGCTGGCCGAACACGGCGCCGATGAAGAAGAGCGGGATGATGAAGCCGCCCTTCCAGCCCGCTGCCAGCGTCACGGTGGTACCGAGGAGCTTGGCCGCCATGGCGACCGCCAGCGCCCCAACGCCGATGCGGACGTCGAGGAGTTCGGAGAGCTGCACCTCGCCGAAGGTGAGCGCGTAGGGCGACCACCACCCGAGCAGCCCGAGGGCCAGACCACCGAGGATGTAGCGGGCCGAGACCGGCACCATGCCGAATGCCCATCTGCCGAGGTGGGTAGCACCGGTGAAGATGGCGGCGCCCGCCGCGCCGATGAGGCCGATGCCGGCGGCAAGCGCCAGATCGTGGACGGCAAGGTCGCCGACGGGAGGGAAGTTCCAGATCGAGCTGACGCCCAGGCCGCTGAGCCCCAGGTAGACGCCATAGCCGCACAGGGAGCCGACGACCGCCGGCAGGAGGGCCTCGTAGTACTGCAGTCCCCGGCGGTGGAGGATTTCCAGGGCGAAGAGCGCCGATCCCAGCGGTGCGCCGAACAGAACGGTGAACCCGGCGGCCATGCCGGTGATCGTCAACACCCGGACGTCGGTCGTCGAGTGCCCCCTGCGCGAGCCCAACAAGGTGCCGAACGCGCCGGTCGTCTGGACCAGCGGCGCCTCCGGGCCCATGCCGGCCCCCGAGGCGACGCACAGTAACGAGGTGGGGATCAACGGTCGAAGCGAGCGGACATCATCGGCACCGCCCATCACATGGATGTTGTCGACGAGCAACTCGACGTTGCCGGTCTCTCCCCACAGCCGGGTGATCAGCGCGACCAGCCCGCCCACGGCGATGAAAATCAAGAGTTGGATTCCGGCGGCGTGGTGCTCCGGCCCGATCACCCGGCCGAGGACGTGCAGCGCCCCCACGTAGGCGGCCCCGATCGCACCGCCGGCGATCCCTACGCCGACGATGGCGAGTCCGAGCCCCTGTCGGACACGGATGGAGGCTTCGTCGAGCATGACCGGGAGTCGCACTCCCTTAAAATATCGTAATGCGATATGCCTCCCCAAGTCGCCAGGCGGCGAGAGGTGTCACATCGTGGCGGTGCGTTGTAACCGCCTACAGGTAGCTGTTGCGCTGAAGCCACCTCATGGCGATCCAGCCCCACAGCGGCGGGAGGTAGTAGGTCGTCGCCCGGAACAGCAGCGCCGTCGCCGTTGCGGTCGGCGCCTCGATTCCGGCGGCGACCAGGCCGGTCGCCAGGGCCGCCTCCATCACGCCGATGCCGCCGGGCACGGGCATGAGACCGCCGAAGAGCGCGGCCCCCACCGAGATGACCAGCAGCGTGGCCAGGTTCGCCGACGCGCCGAAGGCCTGAAGCGACAACCCGAGTGTGGCGGCGAGCACCAGCTCGGTCACGAAGTTCCCTCCGAACAGCTGCGCCAGCTTGGTCGGCGTGCGCAGCGAGGCCAAGGTCGACCTGGCGTCGGCGACGATCGGCCCGACGCGATCGCCGATGCGGGTGCGAAGTCGGGGCACCGCAACGGCGACGACGGCACCCACTGCCACGAGCGCCGCAAACACCCCGAGCGCGGTGGGGATCCACTCCAGTTTGGAACTCGTCGACGTCAGGTCCAGGTGGAGGTCCACCTGCCCGATCCCGACGACGAGCGTCAGGAACAACAGCGAGATCTGGATGAGAAACCCGCTGAAGCTGTCGATCGCCGCCACGGACATCGCTGTCGGGGCGGTCATGCCCTGGCGCTGAAAGAACCGGATGTTCATGGCCAGCCGCCCGGCGGTCGAGGGGACCGCCAATGCGATGAACGCAACCGCGGTCTGCAAGATGGTCAGCGGGCCGAGTGGAAGGTCCTTGGGTGAGGCCCCTTTGACCGAGAACGCCCTGAACACGAACACGATCTGGGCCACGCTCAGGGCTGCGATCGCCCACCCCGGTGACATGCCGGCGATCAGGTCGGCGAGCTCCTCCAGGTCGAGGTCGCCAAAGGCGCTGAAGAGCGCAAAGGCGACCAAGGCGAGCAGGCCGACCGTGGCGAGTGACTGGGGCGAAACCCGTCGCAGTCTGGCGGTATCGGGTGGCTCGACCGAGACCTCCGCGGCCAAGGCGGCGCGAAGGTCGCCCAGGTTGACGTCGGAGGCCTTCACGGCTCGTCGAAGGTCGCGGCCGAGCGCAGGGAGTTGCAGGTACGCCAGCATCGTTTCGACGCCGGCCGATCCCAGTTCCTTGGCCGCCAGAGCGACCGCAGCGTCGATCCCGAGCAGCGTTGCGGTGATGCAGGTCAGCTGCGCCCAGTCGGTCGTGCGCGCCTCATCGCTGATCGACATGGTGGCCGGGGCCAACTCGCGCAACACCGCCGCTCCGTCGACGATGCCGAACGCGTCGAGGCTCAGCTCACCGTGGACGATGCGGGCGCCGTGAAGGCGGCGCACCAGCCGCCAGAGTTGTGGCACGGCGTCGACGCGGCTGAGCTCCTCGACGGCGCTGAGCGGTCGGCCCGCGTCCCGGACGGCGATCACGGCGTCGCCCTCGGCGGTCATCCCGGCCACCGCCACGCTGGGAACCGTCACGCCGGAGGTGGCGGCGAGCAGGGTGATGAAGGCCTCATGTTCGACCTGTCGTTCCCGGCTCCCCGAGAACGATGAGTCGTTGCTGTACCACATTCGCCGCCAGATGGCGTTGAGCAGCTGAGCATCGCGGGCGTCGCGCCCATAGACCTTGACGCGAACCTGATCGCCGGCTGCGTCGACACCGTTCATGGCCACCACCCCCGAGGACTGGCGGGGCGAGGTGGCGAGTCCCGTGACCACCAGATCCAAGGCACGCAGTGCGGTCTCGGTCTGCTCGACGGTCGGCCGGCCGGCGGAGGTTCCGAGGCCCAGGTGCACCAGGGCGGCAGCTGCCACGCCCAGGAGAACGCTGAGGGTCGCCCCAACGGGGGTGGTGGCCCCCAGGATCACGGCCGACGTGACGCCGATGGCGACGCTCGATCGGCCGGAGGCGCGCACGGGCTTGGTGAGGTGGGGGGAGGAGGCGGACGCCAGCGACGTGGCCGCAGCCAGGAGCATTAACGGAACGGCCCCACCTCGGCCGCCGGTCACCACCTGATCGATGCTGGGCCATCCGCCGTTGACCCGCTGCCACATCAGCAGCCCCAGGCCGAGGGCCAGGACCGCGCTCAGCCCGATCTCGGCCACGACGCCCCATCGTCGCTGAAGCATCGCTCCGAGGATCACGACGAGACACCAAAAACCCAGCCCGACGAGGCTGAGGCGCCACAGCACATCCAGGGCGCCGGGTACCGCGTCGAAGAGTGCAGCGACCGACCGCTCGAAACCGGATTCGGGTACCGCAATGCGCGACAGCAGAAGGGTGGGAACCAACGTGAAGATTGCCAGGGCCAGATCCGAGGCCGAGCGTTCCCGGGTCCCCGACGAACCACTCGAGAACAGCCGGATTGAACGCCCGGGTCGTGGAGCCGTCACCATCATCACAAACTACGAGATGGACGCTGCGGGGGTGGCTAGAGGGCTGGGCCTCAGCCCTTCAACTCCGTGAGGTCAAAGCGGTGTTGTTGACCCGCGCTGAGCTCAACTGTTTCGTCCTTGACGGCCACGTGCACGGGATCAGACACCGATGCCTCGCAGCGCACCGTGAGCGTCCGATCGTCGATGTGCACCCACAGGATCCAGTGGGTCCGGAATCGGATGGAGAAACGAAGCGATGGGACCTCCTCGGGGAGTCGTGGGTTGAACCTGACGATGTGCCCGTCGATGGTCAGGCCGCTGTAGCCTCGCTGAACCATGTCCACGGTACCGGCCATGGCGCCCAGGTGGATGCCTTCAGCGGTCGTACCGCCCTGAATGTCGGAGACGTCGCTGGCGAGCGCCTCCTGGTAGGCATCCCAGGATTCTGCGCGGTCGGTGCGCGCCTGTACCCACGAGTGCACCACCCGCGACAGCGTGGAACCGTGAGAGGTGCGAGCGACGTAATACTCGACGTTGCGGGGGATGTCGTCGGGTTCGAAGGCGTATCCCAGTTGGGTGAATACCCCCACCAGCTCGTCGGCCGTGAGCAGGTAGAACAGCATGACCACATCGGGTTGCTTGGAGGCCTTGTAGCGATTGACGGTGTCGTTCTCGGCCTCGAGGATGCGGTCGAGGCGTGAGATGTCGCCCAAGCGGTCCCGGTAGCCCTGCCAGTCGAACTCCTCCAGCGCACCGTAACCCTCGAACTGCTCGATGATCCCATCGGGGTTGAAGGGCACGAACAGGGTCGTGCTCACAGCGTTCCAGCGAGCCAGGTGCTCGTCGTTGATGCCGAGTTTCTCGGTCAGCTCGCGGCGTCGCAGCGGCGGGAGTTGGTCAAGCATCCAAAGTGCGCGGCTCAGCAGCCAGGCCGTCATCACGTTGGTGTACGAGTTGTTGTCGAGTCCGGGCTCGCCGGCGTCGGGGTAGCCCGTGTGGTATTCGTCGGGCCCGAGCACACCTTCGATGACGTAGCGCTCGCGGTTGGCGTCCCAGCGGGCGAGGTCGGCGAAGAAGTCGGCGATCGACAACAGCAGCTCGGCCCCGACGTCGTGGAGGAACTCGTCGTCAGCGGTCACCTTCCAGTGGTGCCAGACGTTGAAGGCTATGGCCAGGCCGATGTGGCGTTGGAGGTGCGTCACATCGGCCAACCAGCGTCCGGATCGCGGGTTGAGGTGCCACTGCTGGTTCTCCTCGCGCCCGGTGCTGCCGCTCTGCCAAGGGAACATTGCGCCCCGTCGGCCCTCCTCAGCTGCTGCTCGGCGCGCTTCGGGGAGACGCCGGTGCCGGTACCTGATCGCGGCACGCGCTCGATCGGGGAACTGGTAGTCGAACAGCGGTAGCACGAACAGCTCGTCCCAGAAGATGTGGCCGCGGTAGGCCTCGCCGTGCCAACCCCTGGCGGGGACCCCGACATCACGATCGGTGCTGTGCGCCGTGAAGCTTTGGTGCATCTGGAAAATGTGAAGAGCGAGCACGGTATCGGCCCAGTGGTCGCCAGCGTGGAACTGGATGTCGCTGCGCGTCCACAACGCGTCCCACGCTCGCTCGTGACCCAACAGGAGGTCATCGAAATCCCCGGCGAGGTCAAGGCTGCGGTGCACGTCGACCAACGGCTGATAACCCGCTGGATCGAGCGAGGTGTGCAGCGTCACGACCTTGTCGATCTGGACGCGTGCGGAGGGAGCGCCGATCGCCACCACGTCGACCCGTTTCTCCTCGATCAGGGCGCGGGTGTCGACGTCGTCGAGACCGTCGATGCGGACCGTGGCACCCAGAGCCACCTCCAGCCCACTCGACAACGTCCGGGTTCGCAGCCACACCCGGTTCTCGTGACCGCCGGTTTCGAGGACCTCGTTGTGGTGGTGGTTCAGCTTCTCGTAGCGCTCGACCCCATGGTTGTCGATCTCGCCGTCGATGCCCGCACGAACCTCCAACGATTCGATCGTCGATGGGTCATGTACTTCGATGACCATGCGCTGGGCTGCCAGGTGGGCGTTGGCCATGTCGACGAACCGGGTCTCGGTGACCCGAATCCGGTGTCCGGCCCGATCGATGATCTCAACGTGTCGTTCCAGCACCCCGCGTCTCAGGTGCAGCTCTTGGCGGTACTCGAGAATTTCCACGTCTCGCAGGCCAAACCACTCCGATCCATCGATGCGGAAGGTGATGGGGAGCCAGTTCGCCTGGTTGACCAGGTCCTCGTTCTCGACCTCGCGACCGTCGACGGCGCTGGTGGCACGGCTGTACCCGCCGGCCAGGTACGTTCCGGGGTAGTGCACCTCATCGGCCTGCGCCCATGCGGCCGCTCCGCGGGTGACGAACACACCGTTGCCGAGCGCGCACAGCGCTTCTCGCAGGCCCTCCTCCGCTGGAACCCAGGCGTCGTAGGAGAGGATCCGAGTCACAGGTAGCCAGCCGGCTCGAGGCGCATGCGCGGACCCTAACGGAACAGGCGTGGGTCGTGGTACGTGAGCCGAGGCCACAGACCCCGCCATGATCGAAGGGGCGGCCCGGTTGATCGTCCCGGGAAACGATGAAACCCTTGGTCTGGAGCCGAGAGCGGCCCAGACCAAGGGTTTCGGTACTGGCACCCCCAACGGGATTCGAACCCGTGCCGCCACCTTGAGAGGGTGGTGTCCTAGGCCGCTAGACGATGGGGGCAGGACGGCGGGTCACGCTAGCGACGCCACCGGGAGAGCGAAAAATCGCATCCCGGCCGACCATTGTGGTCGGTCGCTCTGGCGGGCGTGGCCCGTATGTAGTTGTTGAGCTCGGGGGGGAGGACTCGAACCCCCAATAGATGGACCAGAACCACCTGTGTTGCCGATTACACCACCCCCGAAGGGCTCGATGAGCTTAGCGGCAACCTCGCGCGGCCGCACACTCGGGTCACCGCCCCGGTTGGGCGGCGCCTCAACCGAGGCGGAGCAACCTGCGATACCCGATCAGGCGACCGAGTGCGACTGCGGCAGTCTCCCCGGCGAGCTGGCGCAGGCTGGCCTCGGCACCGGTCGAGGACACGCCGGCGGAGAGGCCGAGTTCCTCAGCGGTGCCGAGCAGCCGTTCGTTGTGGTAGGGGTCCGACACCAACACGATCCGGTTGTCGCCTTGCGCTTTCAGCTGACGGGCGGCGGCAGCCAGGGACTCCCAGGTGTTGGCGCCGTCGGAGATGATCACCAATGCGTCGTCGGGCACGCCCGCTTGTCGCAGGTACTTGAACCCGGTGAACGCCTCGGTGAACCGGTCGCCGTCCCGCTTTCCGCCGGTCAGCACGATCTCGGGGGCCACATCCGCTCGGTAGAGCTCCAGGGCATGGTCGAGGCGTCGCTTCAGCACGGGGCTCGGCCGGCCGTCGTATTGCGCCGCGCCCAGCACGACGATGGCATCGACCGGCGTGCGATCGTCGCGTCCCGCAGCGCTGCGAACCTGAACGAACGTGATGCCCAGGTACCCGACGACCAACACCGGGATGGCGAGCAGGACCCACCAGCGAGCACGGCGAGGGCGGGGCACGACCCGCTAGCCGCCGGTGAGCGCACGGGCGCGCTGCAACCGGTCGATCGTGGCGCTGCGTCCGAGAAGGGCGAGCGCCTCGAACAGCGGTGGTCCGACCGTGCGGCCGGTGACCGCCACGCGGATGGGCGCCTGGGCCTTGCCAAGCTTGAGCCCGTTGGCCTCGCCGAGGGCCAGCGTCGCAGCGTGGAGCGCTTCGGCGGTCCACTCGATGTCGGCGAGGGCCGCGATGGCACCGTCGAGCAATGCAGGTGCCGCCTCGTTGCCGGTGAGGGCCTTGGCGACCGATGCCTCGTCCATCTCGGGCTGATCGAGAAAGAGGAAGTCGACCATCGACGGAACCTCGGCCAAGGTCTTCACCCGGCTCTGCACTTCGCCGGCCAGCGCCAGAAACACGTCTCGGTCGAAGTCGTCTGCGTTCCACGGCCCCTGGGCCAGGTAGGGCTCCGCCGCGTCGAGAAACTCCTCCGGGCTCAAGGCGCGTACCTTCTCGGCGTTGACGTGGGCCAGCTTTTTGGGGTCGAAGGCGGCCGGTGCGGGGTTGATGCCCTCCAGCGTGAACTGCTCGATGATCTCGCCGACCGGACGGACCTCGATGCCGTCGTTGGGCCCCCAGCCGAGCAGGGCCAGGTAGTTGACCATCGCCTCCGGGAGGTACCCGGCCTGCCGGTAGTTCTCCACCGCCACGTCGTCGCGCCGCTTCGACAGCTTCTTACGTCCCTCGCCGACGATCAGCGGCAGGTGGGCGAAGATCGGCTGATCCTCGATGCCCATCGCCCGGCGCAACAGCACCGCCTTGGGGGTGGTGTTGAGCAGGTCTTCGCCGCGAACGACGTGGGTGATCCCCATGGCGGCGTCGTCGATGGCGTTGGCGATGAGGAAGGTCACCGACCCGTCGCTGCGGGCGATGACGAAGTCCTCCAGGTTGGAGCATTCGAAGCTGACGTTGCCGCGGATCACGTCGTCGAAGGCGACCGTTCCGGTATCGGGGGTGGCAAAGCGCACCACGGTGTCCTCGCCGACCGGCAGGTCGCGCTCACGGCAGAACCCGTCGTAGCCCGGCGGTCGGTTGGCCTCGGCATTGCGGGCATCGACGTCGCTGCGCAGGCAATCGCAGGCGTAGGCCTTGTTCTCCTCGAGCAGCCGGCCGACCGCCTGGCGATAGACGTCGGCGCGCTCGGACTGGCGCAGCTCCTCGCCTCGGTTGTCCCAGTCGAGGCCCAGCCATTCCAACGTGTCGAACACCATCGTCACCAGCTCGGGTCGCGACCGCTCGGCGTCGGTGTCCTCGATGCGGACCAGAAACTCGCCGCCGACCGCTCGGGCGAACAGCCAGTTGAACAGAGCGGTCCTGGCCGAGCCGAGGTGCAGCGAGCCGGTGGGGGACGGGGCAAAGCGAACGCGGGTGGTCACCTGGCCGAGGGTAGCGCCGCGTCGCTCCGGTTCACGACCAACGGTCGTGGTGGATCACGTTGGACTTGTCGCGACGCGGCCCGGGCTTGAAGTCGGTGCCCAGGGTGTAGGCGGTCGGAATGAGGGCCACCTGGGTCACCCGGTCATAGGGGATGTCCAACAGCTCGGCGGCCTGCTTCTCGAAGGGCAGGTGCAACGTGGTCCAGACCGTGCCCAGGCCTCGCTCGCGAGCCGCCAGCATGTAGCTCCAGGTCGCCGGCAGGATCGACCCGTACAGCCCGGCCATCATCGACTGGTCCAATCCCTCCGGTCGGCCGTAGATGCACGGGATGAGGTGCACCGGTACCTCGTGCAGGTGTTCCGCCAGGTACTCCGCTGACGAACGGACGCGATTCTGTACCGAGCCGTCATCGGTGTCACCCGCTTTGGCCGCCGCCTCTTTTTGCATGGCGATGTACCCGGAGAACGCCTCCCGGTACAGCTCGGCCAGACCGAGACGCAGCTTCGGATCCCGAACGACGAGAAAGTGCCACCCCTGGGCATTCGATCCCGTCGGGGCCTGAAGCGCCGCATCGAGACACTCGTCGATCACCTCGGGCTCGACCTCCCGTTCGAAGTCCAAGCGCTTGCGCACGGCGCGCGTGGTGGCGAGAAGCTCGTCGCTGGTCAGGTGGAGTCGCATGTCTCCTGTGTAGCCGCTGTCAAGGCGCAGTGTCGGCGAAATCAGGGCGACGGCGCTAGCCGAGAGAGGCCTCGATCGTCCGGCCTACGGTGGTGGCCAGCCTGGCCGGCAGCACCGCCCGGAGGGCGAGACGCTGGTCGTCCAGGTCGGGGTAGCGGTCGAGCAGCCAGCGGGCGAAGGCACCTCGGTCCATCCAGCGGGCGGCGGAGGGGCTGAGCTCGGACCACTCGGCCCGCCCCGCACCCACGGCGAGACGTATCCGGTCCCATCCGAATCGGCCCAGGTCCCTGGAGGCGGCGCTGAGCTGCATCGACGTCGGGGCGGACGCGCCCAGCGGGTGATGGCGGACCGCGTCGGCCCAGGTTCTGACCCGTCCCGGGTGGAGTGCACCGGCGGCCAGCAACCGGTCCACCCACATCGAGCAGACGAGGTCGGCGGGGGTGCGGGCTTCAGGCGCTGTCGACAGCCCCAGGTACAACAACACGGCATCGACGGCAGCGCCCCGTCCGGCGACCGTCGTCGTGCCCTCACGCCAGTTGCCGACGGTGACCGCATACTCGCCGCATCGCGTGGCGGCGACCGCCACGCACATCGGCGCACCCGGCTCGCCGCCGGTGCCCGCAGAGTTGGGGCCGGGAGCGACCAGCGCACCAACGGCAAGGGCGACGAGCTCGACGTCGGGAGCTGCTCGGCGGCACCACACCAACTGGAGGGGGTCGGGCGAGCCGGCCTGGCCGTCAGCGGTGCGACGGCCCGGTTGGGGCGACCACCAGCGAAGCAGCCCGGAGGCGGTGATTTCGACCAGTGCGTCCCGGGGATCACCCAGGTCGACAAGCGCTGCGGCCCAGGCGGCGGGGGAGCGGCTGGACAGGGGCAAAGCCGCCTGTCGACCGGGGGACAACGGGAGTACCCGGCGGCCGGCCGGTGCAGGTTTGGTTGGAGGCGGAACCGCTGGGAACTGATTGTTTGGGGTCTGGTCGTTTGAAGACATGCGAACTCCCGAATGGGGGGGCGGCGACGAACGCCACCTGTTTTCGAGACCCGGGAGTGGGCGAGTCCGACCCGTGGCACCATGATCGCCATGGCCAGTGACAGCCAGACCGACGCCAACCGTGCCGATGATCACCGCGACGACGAGAGCGCAGCTGCGGCGTGCGTCTTCTGTCGTGTCGTCTCAGGCGCCGACCCTGCCCACGTCGTGTTCTCCGATGACGTGGCCGTCGCCTTTCTCGACCGGGTTCCGCTGTTCCACGGGCACACCCTGATCGTCCCCCGGGCGCACGTCGACACGCTGTCCGACCTGCCAGCGTCGTTGGTGGGCCCGTTCTTTCTACGCGTGCAGCGCCTGGCCGACGTGGTCGAAGAGGCCTTGGACGCCAAAGGCACGTTCGTGGCGATGAACAACCGAGTCAGCCAGTCGGTGCCCTACCTCCACACCCACGTGGTGCCCCGTCGACCCAAGGACGGACTGCGCGGGTTCTTTTGGCCGAGAACCCGCTACGACACCGACGAGCAGGCCGCCGGGGTGGCGCAGCGGCTGGCTGCCGCATGGGCGGCGAGTGGCCAGCGTGACGGCCTGCCCGGGCTCAACCCCTCAGGCGAGTAGCATCTCCGCCCGTGGCGGACGCTTCAGCCCCCAAACACCCAATCTTGCAACGACTGAGCGGCTCGGCCGTTCGGTTGGTGATGGTGGCCGTCATCGTTGGCGCGGTCGGCCTGGGTATCGGCCAGGCGATGGGGCAGGCGATCTCCAAGCTGCCCGACCCCACCGAGGGTGCCGTCGTGCTCGATCAGCTCAGCCTGGGCGGCATCGATCCGACGACGCTGCTGTTGGAAGAAGGCGACCTGCCCGCCGACTGGAAGGTCGCCCCTTCATTCCCCGGCCTGGTCGGCGGAACCTGGTGCGGTGAAGAGGTGGAGACGACCGGCATGCGGTCCTCCCCGATCGATACGGCCACCTTTCTGTTTCCCGAGAACAACAGCGTGTTGGTCTCCGAGGTCGCCAGCTTTGATCGTCCCCAGTTCGCCGCGAACTACGTGAGCGACGTCACCGAGGTGATGCTGGACTGCCCGAGCTACTTCGAGCCTGGCTTCGACGGAAAGTCGAAGGTCAAGGTCGAAGTGACCGATCTGGGTACCAAGCAGCCGATCACCGACTACGTCAGTCGGGTTTTTCAGGTGGAGGGCGGCGGCAACTACGACATCAGAACCGTGTTCCAAGTGGGTTCATCGGTCGTTGCGCTTCACTATGCCGGGTCGGAGCGACCCAGTCGCAACCTGATGTCCGACGTCGAGGAGACCATCCTCACCCGGGTCAGCCCCGACGACTTCGGCGACACGTCGACAACGGTCGCCGGGGTGACGCCGCTTCCGCCGCAATCGACCAACAAGCTCGACGACGGCAAGCTGGAAAAGGCCCCGGCCAACGAGACCGACGACGGCATCCCTCCACCGACCACCGTGGGCTAGAGCGCCGACGCTCGGTGCGTCACAGGTCATCCATCAGCTTGAAGACCTCGCCGAGCGCCACCCCGAACGGATGGCCGGCCTCGGCGAGCAGGCGGCGTTCCCGGTCGACGAATTCGGCGTGCAGTTCCGCCGGGTCCAGTCCGGACCCGGCGCCCCCCACCCGGTGGTAGTGGGTGGTTTCGAACTGGGAGCGATGTGCCTCCAGCGCAGCGATCCGCGCCCGGAGGTGTTGGGGCTCGGCCGGTTCCACGTGATCGACCTCGTCGGCCTCGAAGAGCAGCAGCGCACTCGGGCGGTGGCGCTCCAGGCCGAGCTCGGGCAGGAAGTGGGGGTCCCGAGCGGCGACGATTCCGTCGATCGTCAGCCAACCAGCGGCCCGGTGATCGGGGTGGAGCCGGTAACGCTTCCACGGGTCGTGTCCCAAGATGACGTCGGGCCGGACGGTCCTGATCGCCGCGACCACCTCCGACCGGGCACCGGCATCGTTGGCGAGCTCGCCGTCGATGCGCCCGAGGAACGTCACCTCGCCGGTCCCGCCGAGACAGCGTGAGGCCGCTCGCTGCTCCTCCTGACGTCGGCGCACCAGCTCGGGAAGGTTGGCGGACGGGTCCCACGTGCCCTTCGAGCCGTCGGTGCAAATCAGGTGATGGATGCGGGTGCCGGCGGCGGCCCAGCGGGCCAGGGTCGCTCCGCAGCCGAACTCGACGTCGTCGGGGTGGGCGCCGATCGCCATCGCCACGTCGGGCCGGGGCAGCCCGAGAGCCGAGGCTGGCCGGGCCGCTGGGGACTGCCCCGGTGGGGCAGATGTGACTTGGTGAGACGTCGGCGGCGGAGACGCTGCCGGGGGAACCTCTGGTGGGGTCACGGGCGAACCTCTGGTGTGGGTGTGGGTGTGGGTGTGGGTGTGGCCGTGGGGCGTGGCAGCTCGGGCGGCCAGGCCCCGAGTTCCTGGGGCGGCCACAGGTCGTCGGAGCGGTCGACGTCCCAGGCCAGGGTCGGGACGTCGATCGAGTCGACGCCCAGACCGAGCCGCCTTGCCTCCGCTCGGTGCCGTGCATAGGAACGGGGGCCGTAGGCGGGCCGGAACCCAACCGAGGTGGGCAGGCACATCACGTTGGTGCCGTCCCGGTGCCGGTCGGGCACCAGCACAGCTCGGCCGGGGTGCACCAACGACGGAAGGTCGGCTGCGAAGGGCAGGTCGGCGTGCGCGATCACCGCGTGGGACGCCCCGGCACGCTTGGCTCGGGAGAGCGCCTCGGCGAGGGCGCCGTTGAGGCCGAGCCCCGGGGTCCAACACACGTCGGCCCTGTGGAGGCGGGCGAAGCCGGCCACCTCCTCGTCGTCGCAGACCACCCAGACCGCAGCGGGTGCGGCAGCCTCGATCACACGGGCGGCCATGCCCCGGGCCAAGGCGGCACGTTCGTCGGGGCCGAGCACCGGCCCGAGGCGAGCCTTGGCGGTGGCGAACGACTTCACCGGGATCAGAACGACCATGTCGCTCGACACCCGATCCTGAGCGTGGAGGTTGACGAGGGTCTCGTCGGTGCGCACGTGCGGGCTCGTCATCTCGCTCGCTCGCTCGCCATCCACCTCGATCGTAGCGGCGAAGGTACCGACGTTTGGGCGGAGGTCGGATCGTTGGCTGAGGTACCCTCGGCCAACCTCGGCTCGGCCACGTCGCCGCAGGTGGTGAGCTGTCGTCGGTCAACGTGGTCACGACGTAGAGGGGTCCAGACATGAAACCAGTTTCGGTATCGGTCATCGGGGGCGGATCGTGGGGCACCACGGTGGGCCACTTGGCGGCGCACAACGCCCAGACCCTGTTGTGGGCGCGCTCGGAAGCGACGGTGTCCGACATCAACGACTACAACGCCAACCTCCGGTATCTCGAGGGCTACAACCTCCATCCGGGCCTGCGAGCCACTTCGGACCTGGAGGAGGCGGTGCGCTGCGCCGACGTGTTGGTGATGGGCGTTCCGAGCCAGGCGTTTCGCGAGACGTTGGGGCAGGTGGGGCAGTTCCTGCGCCCATGGGTGCCGGTCGTGTCGCTGACCAAGGGCCTCGAGCTGAGCACCCGCAAGCGCATGAGCCAGGTGATCCACGAGGTGTTGCCCGGTCACCCGGCCGCCGTGTTGACCGGGCCCAACCTGGCCAAGGAGATCCTGGTGGGTGATGCGGCCGCCACCGTGATCGCCACGCCGGACCCGGTGGTTGCCGAGACGCTGCAGGCGGTGTTCGCCACCGAACGTTTTCGCGTCTATGCCAACCCGGACGTGATCGGCTGCGAACTGGGTGGCGCGCTCAAGAACGTGATCGCCATCGCCTCGGGCATGGCGGACGGGCTTGGCACGGGCGACAATACGCGTGCGGCAGTGATCACCCGGGGCCTGGCCGAGTTGACCGCTTTGGGGGTGGCGATGGGTGGCCAGCAGGTGACCTTTGCCGGCCTGGCCGGCATGGGCGACCTGATCGCCACCTGCATCTCGCCCCAGAGCCGCAACCGACACGTCGGCGAGCAACTGGGTAAGGGCCGCAGTATCGAGGAGATCGTCGACGAGATGAACATGGTGGCCGAGGGGGTCAAGACCTCCAACGTCGTGATGGAGTTGGCTCGCGAGTACGAGGTGGATGTGCCGATCACCGCTCAGGTGCAGGCGGTATGCCACGAGGGGCGCTCCGCAGCCGACGCCTACAGCGGCCTGCTGGGCGGCCGGACTGGCGTTGAGCACCTGGGCTACGAGTGAGCACTCCCAAGGGAGTGACGGGCCGCCTCCGCCCCGTCGGACGGTCCGCTCGATCGGTGTCGCCCCAGACCCGGGTGGCCCCCGGCTGGTGGGTCCGCCAACACGACCCCGAGTCGTCGTTGTACCTGCCGACACCCCTGGCGGCCCGAAACCGCCTCGAGGTCGGTTGGTCGTTGGTGTCCACGCTCGACGGGGCCGGCGCCGCGGCGCTGGACCGGCGCGGCGTGCTCCAGCTACCGGACGCGTCCTGGGTGCTCGACTGGTGGTTCAACCACGACGGCACCTGGAAGCGGGCGTCGAGCGTCGGTGGTGTCCGCCAGCGGCGCACCGATGGTCTACCGGTGGCTGACACACGGGTCCGTGTGGGGCCCAACGAGCTGATCGTGCGTCACGGAGCTGCCCCCAGGACGGGCCCGCCGGGGGCTGCCTGGGTGACGATCGAGATCGAGGTCGATGGTCCGGACCCGATTGGTCTGGCGATCGTCGCAACACCCTGGACGCTGAGGGATCAGGGCCGGATCGACCACGTGCAGGTGGAGAACGGCCTCCTGACGGTCGATGGTCGGCCGGCGTTGGTCGCCGAGCGACTTCCTCGTGCCGTGCACGTCGTCGAGGTGGCCGATGAGCTGGTCGATGAGCTCGCCGTGATCGACCAACCCGCCTCGGCGGGCGAGGGTTCGGCCCGGGAGGTGGCGGCCAGCACGTTGGTGGCCCAGTCGCCCGACGGTGTGGCCGGCGCAGCGCTCATCTGGCCGATGGCGCATCGCAGCACGCTTCGCCTCGGTGTGCCGATCGGGCCTTCGGAGCCTGGCGTCGAGCTGGATCCCGACGAGCTGACCGGCCTGGGCGACGTTGATGCCGTTGCCAAAGGATGGGCGCTGCACCTGGCCGCCGAACCGACGATCGAGTTGCCCGACGCGACGCTGACCGCCGTGGCGCGGGCTGCGTTGGCCCAGCTGTTGGCGGCGTCCGACGGCGCTTGGTTCACCGGGGCGGACGCCCACTCGGCGGCGATCGCCGCCGGGGCGGTGGCCAGGGCCGGGCACGGCACGTTGGCCCGGGGCGTGGTCGGCGAGGTGGCCCGCCTGACCGACGACGATCCGGCTGGCTTGACAGCGGTGTTGGAGGCGTGCGTTGGCCTCGGCATCACCATGTCGGCCGACGAGGTCGCCGATGCGCCCGAAGACCTGCTCGTGCACCTGGCGCGGGCGCTGCACGTATGTCGGCGACGGCTGCGCCGCTGCGGCGTCGGGTGGTGGCCGGCCGCCGGTCGCGACGAGCTGCGGCGTCTGGTTGCCGTCGCCACCGTGCTCGCCGACGGCTGGGACCAGGACGGGGTGGCGGACAATGCCCGGGCGGTGGCCGAGCTGTTGGTGGAGGGGGCAAAGACTGAGCCTGTGGCACCTGTGATCGCCGAGGCTGTGGACCCCGAACGGTCGTCCGTCGGGGCAGCGCGCGCCGACGACGGGGCGACCGTGGACGGGGTATCCGACCCGGGGGATCAGGAGCTGCAGTCCGGGCTGACGACCGAGGTGCGCTGGGTACGTCGAACCCCGGGCGCCGATCTCGATCTGCCGGCCACCCTGGCCGCGGCACGAGCCGATATCGCTTGCGGTGACCCCGCCGGGGCGGTGACCGTCGCTGCGGTGGCCTCGCTGCTGAACCGTCTGGAGTGTTGGCCCGACGCAGTGCACCCCATCCGTCCGTTGGGCGTGGGCGAGGACGGAGCATCGGTGGCCACGATGGCACACCTGCTGGCGGCCACCTTCGAGCTGTCGGCGCCGATCCAGGCGGATGGCTTGGTCGTGTTTCCGGCGTTCCCGCCCGAGTGGTGGGGCAAGCCCGCTCAGTTCAGCGCGATGGCGGTGCTCGGCGGCTCGGCCTCGTGCGCCCTGCGCTGGCACGGGGCACGCCCGGCGCTGATCTGGGAGCTGAGGCCCGACGCAGGTCGAGGGGCATCGAAGCGCTCCGAGGGCCGCCGGCTGAGCGCACCGGCGCTCGACCCGGCGTTTGCGGCCGAGGATCTGGACGGCGAGGCCCTTCTGGCGATGCCCCCGGGAGCCGCCGAGTTCCTCACCGCCAGGGCCGAGGCCGCCCAGGCAGCCGAGGCCGCCGCGGAGACCTCGGGGACGGGCACCCCGCAGGAGGCTGGTTCGTCGACCGACGACCGCGGCGCTTCAGCTGGTGAACCTCAGACCGGTGATGGCCGGGCTGGCGGCGGGGTGACGATGAACGTCGGCATCCCCACGCGGCGCCGCTCCGACGGCGCCTGAGTCGCGGCGCCGTTCCGCTGGCAGGAGTCGGGGGTACCGCGCCGCCCGGGCCGCGCCTCGCTGCGCCGGTCAGAGTTCGAGGCGCTTAGCGGCGGCGAAAGCGGTCGGCTAGCCGGGCGAAGAAGCCCCGGCGCTGCGGTGCCGCCGCCTTGGCTTCATCGATCGCCCGGCGAAGTCGACGAACCCCCGAATGGTCGGGATGGGAGACCTCCAGGTGGCCGATGAGGGCGTCGGCCCGCTTCAGATGGCCCCGGCGGCGCGCTACCTCGGCCTCACCCAGGCGCCCCTCGGGCTCCTCGGGGGCCAGGCGGCCGAGGGCGGCCGAACTCGATTGGGCCGCATCGAGGTCGCCGCAGCGCAGGGCTGCGCGCACCAACGCCTTGTGGTAGGCGGGCACCAGCGGTTCGCGGTCGACGGCGGCTTCCGAGGCGGCCAGGGCCGGTGAGGCCTGCCCGAGTTGCAACAGCACCCGGGCTCGCAGGTGGTGGCCCTCCGGGTTGTTCGGCTCCGCCGCCACAACCGCATCGGCGGAGCGCAACGCCTCCTCGGGCTGATGGAGGCTGAGGAGCGTGGACGCCAGCAGTGCCTGGGCCTCGATCGAGCGCGGTTCGCCCTGGAGCAGCCGACGCAGCCGGATCACCGCCAACTCGCCTCGTCCATCGGCCACCAGCGCCCGCAGGGCGCTGAGCTGTTCGGCCGCCGATCCGGCGGTGTCGTCGATCACCCCCTCAGGCTAGGCGGATGCGCCACCGCCACGAAGGAGACAGGTCGGCCGTTGACGTGCGTTCGGAGCCTGAGGGGCGAGGCCGGCGGCGGGTACCGTACGGACATGCGCATCGCTTATGGGGCAGACGAGTCGACCCTCGTCACCGAGCGGATCGCCGAGTGGATCGGCGGCCAGGGGCACGAGGTGGTCATCAACATGATCGATCGACCGTGGCCCTCCGTGGGCGCCGGTGTGGCCCAGGCGGTGGTCGACGGCGAGTGCGAGGCGGGCATCGTGTGGTGTTACACCGGCACCGGGGTGTCGATCGCCGCCAACAAGGTGGCCGGCGCGCGGGCTGCGCTGTGCGTCGATGCGGCGACGGCGACCGGCGCTCGCCGCTGGAACGACGCCAACGTGCTCGCCCTGTCGCAGCGGCTCACCACCGAGGACGTGGCCAAGGAGATCATTGCCGCGTTTCTGGCCGGCGAGCCCGATGCCGATGAGGTGGCCACGATCGCCGCCGTTGAGCCGGCGCGCACAACGGGCGATGGCGATGCCTGAGGGCCCGGGCCCGACGGGCGGGTCCGGTGCGGTTGCCAAGGCGTCCCGCTCGGCGTCGGCAGGTTCGCGCCGGTCGGGCAAGCGGGCGGTCAGCACCAAGCGGGCGCCCAGCCTGGAGTTCGAGCGTCGCTGGTGGGATGAGGGCGCCGAATGCGTCGTCGGCATCGACGAGGTGGGCAGGGGTTCGTGGGCGGGCCCGCTCACCGTCGGGGTGGCGGTGTTGGCCACCGATCGGCGGGTCAACGGCGTGCGTGACTCCAAGATGCTCAGCGAGGCACGTCGCGAGGAACTCTTCGACCGGGTGGCCGAGCGGTGTGCGGGTTGGGCGGTCGGCCACGCCTGGCCGGGAGAGTGTGACGAGCTGGGTATGTCCGCCGCCCAGCGGTTGGCCGCACGTCGGGCGCTCGACGCGCTGAACCTCCCGGTCGATGCCGTGCTGCTCGACGGCAAGTGGGACTTCGTCGGACACGAGAACACGACGATGCTCGTCAAGGGCGACGCCCGCTGCCGGTCGATCGCCACCGCCTCGATCCTGGCCAAGGTCAGCCGGGACCGGATGATGCGGGCAGCGGCCGCCGATCACCCCGGCTACGACTTTGAATACAACAAGGGCTACCCGTGCCCACGTCACCAACTTGCCCTGCTCGGCTACGGCCCGACTGCGATCCACCGGCGCAGCTGGTCGTTCTGCGACGATCTACCGTGGCCTGGTCAGCGCTACGTGCGTCCCGACCCGCAGCTCTCCCTGTTCGGGTGACGAGGCCCGGTAGCGTGACGGCGTGAAGTGGGACGAAGAGGCCTCGCCGGACATGACCAACGTCGACGATCGGCGGGCCGATGGCCCCCGCTCGGGTGGCGGCCTGCGGTTTCCGTTCCCCGGTGGTGCCGGCGGCCGCGGCGGGTCGGGTGGCCTGCCCATCGGCAAGGGCGGCGGCATCCTCGGCCTGGTGATTGCCTTGGCGGTGGTGTTCGTGCTGCCCCGGCTGGGAGGGGGCGGGGAGGGGCTGCCCTTCAACGTCGACGGTTTGGACCTTCCGGGTTCGGTGCCGCAGGCATCCGGGCAGGGTGGACGGGTTGACGATGTCCCGCCGACCGATGAGGCCGGACGTTTCGTGGTGTGGGTGTTCAACGACGTGCAGCGCACGTGGACGAAGCAGTTTGCCGACGGCGGTCGAAACTACGAGGACGCCAAGCTCAACCTGTTTCGGGGTTCGGTCGACAGCGGTTGCGGCCGGGCGTCCTCAGCGATGGGTCCGTTCTATTGCCCGGCGGACTCCGAGGTGTACATCGACGAGACCTTCTTCGACGAGCTGTCCAGCCGTTTCGGTGCCCCGGGTGATTTTGCTCAGGCCTACGTGGTCGCCCATGAGGTTGGTCATCACGTTCAGAACCTCGTCGGTACCTCCGACGAAGTGCAGCGGCTCAGCCGGAAGCACCCCGACGAGGCCAACGCCCTCTCGATCCGGTTGGAACTCCAGGCGGATTGCCTGGCCGGTGTGTGGGCCCGCAACGTCTACCAAGACGACTCCTCGGAGCGCGGGCTGGAACCCGGCGACATCGAGGAGGGCCTCGGCGCGGCGGCGGCCGTGGGCGACGATCGCATCCAGGAGCAGGCGACCGGTCGCATCGACCCGGAGTCCTGGAACCACGGCAGCTCCGAGCAACGGGTGAGGTGGTTCCGGGTGGGCTTCGACAGCGGGGCGGCCGAGCGCTGCGACACCTTTGGGGTGGAACGCCCCTGAGCCGGTACGATCTCGGTCCATGGGTCAGCCGGTCGTCGTTACGCAGAAGAATTCCAGTCGCCCGGGTGTGGTTCGTTACGAGCTCAACCGCACGCTGACGGGTACCGGTCACGAGGTGTACCTTCCCGACTCGCCGATCTCCGGCCACCGGCCGCCCGACCTCCTCGCCCGACGGCTCTTTGAGCAGGTGCGCGGCCTCGAGTCGATCCACATCCTCGGGGGCATGGTCACCGTCGAGATGTCCTTTGGAACGGACGCGGACGTCGCCAAGGCGATCATGGAGGAGCTGTACACCTTCTATCGTCCGGGCGTCCCTCTGCCGAGCATCGAGGTCGAAGAACCCGTCGGTTAACGCCGTTCGAACTCTGCGTTTGCGTGCCGAGTGGCCGCCGAACTTCCTACACGGCAACCCCGAGCAACGTGTGGATGCCGAGTACCGCCACGCCGAGACAGCCCAGCATCCGCCCACGGTGGATGAGCTGCGGGGTGAGCACCCGGCCGAGGGCGTCGCCGAGCACTAGGAAACCGCCGTGGACCAGCACGGATGCCGACACGATGCCGAGGACCCACCCGGGGCCCAGCGCGGCGCCGGCGCTCATCGCCAGCGTGGCAAACGCCACCAACGTCAGCGGGTTGATGGCGCACAACGCCGCGAACCGGGCGGCCAGCCCGACGGGGGCCGGCCGAGGCGCATCCGCTCGTCCGGCGGCGATCGCCGAAGGTGTCGGGAGTGGTCCGGATGAGCCCACCGGCACCGGCACCGGCACCGGCACCGGCACCGCCATCGGCGCCGGTGCCGAATCGGTTGGCCCGACGCTGTCGGCGCCGCCCCGCTGGGAGCGGGCGTGGATGAGCAGGTAAGCGGCCAGGACCATCAGCGCCAGACCTCCGCCCCATCCCAGGGCCTGCTGATGCTCGTTGAGCAGCCGCTGCAGGCCCAGCCCGGCGGCGGCGGTGGCCGAGGCGTAGGCCAGGTCGACGCCGGCGACGCCCAACGGCGCCGGCCAGCCGCCTCGCACGCCGGTGGTCAGGCCGGTGTCGAGCACCATCAGCGAGACAGGGCCGACGATCAACAACAAGGGGAGGGAACTGGTGAATCCCACGATCAATCCGTTCATGACCGCAGTCTGACCACAACGACCCCGTGGCGATCGGGGTCAACAGCGGCTAGAACGAGTGTATGACCGTGGAAAACGTGGAGTTAGACGATATTGACCGTGCTCTTGTTGGACTTCTCCGCCGAACGGGACGGATGTCATACCGCGATCTGGGCATGGAGGTGGCCCTTGGCGCCAGCGCCACCGCCGATCGGGTGAAGCGGCTGGAGCGCGCAGGGGTGATCGCCGGTTACTCGGCGGTGATCGACCCGGAGACGATCGGGCGCACACTGCGGGCTGCGATCGACGTTCGCTTGCCGGCCGACGGCGATCACGAGGGCTTTGAGGCCGGCCTGGCCACCCTCGATGAGGTCGACCTCGCAGCCCACGTCACCGGCCCGTTCGACTACCTGATCCTGATGGCGGTGGCGGGGGTGCCTCGGCTGGACGACATCGTGCGCAACTGGGGTCACTCGTTTCTGGCCGAGACATCCACCCGGATCCTGCTGCACACGGTGGAGCTGGAGAATCAGCCCGGCTGATCACCTCCGGGCAACGCCCGGTGCAGCGCTTGGCTCAGGCAGCGGGGGTTGGAGCCGGGCGCACCCGGGAGGCGATCAGCAGCCCGGCCCGCACCGCGCCGTCGAGCGTCCAGGCGGCGATTGCGCCGACATAGAGCGGAGTTCCCAACCCGGCGACGGCGGCGATAGCGGCGACGTTGCCGGCGATCAACCCCACCCAGGAGCGGGTGAGGGCAAAGTTCGCCGTCAGGCGCCGGTGACCCCCGCCCACCAACACCGGTCCGAGATAGGACAACGACGCCACCAGCAGCTGCACGTAGGCGCCGAGGGCAAGCGCGGGGATCACCGCCCCCGAGAAGGGTGGATGGCCGTTGGCGGCGTGAACCGCTGCCAGTGCGACGGCACCGACCCACCACGCGATCGACGCTCCTGCTTGGATCAGCCGGGGTCCGGCCCACCGGAACTGCTTGGCGCCCAAGTCCGGCAGCAGCGATGCGAGGACGAGCAGCGTCAGCGCATAGGTGGCCAGGCCGACCGTCGTCACCACAGGCCATTCGCCCAACGAACCGATCACCGCCAGCGTCAGCCCCGTTGCCATCGTTGCCTGCACGCCGAACTGAGCCTGCTGGGTGGCCCGGGGCGACGGCTTCGTCTTGGCCTGGGTAGCGACGAAGAACGGCAGGGTGCCGGCGATCACCAGCCCGGACAGGCCGAGCAGGTTGATCGTCGCATGCACGTCGCGCAGTTGGCCGTAGTACCCACCGCCACCGCCCGAGCCCAGCACCGCCCCAAGGGTCACGCCGACCGCTCCCAGCCCGGCGCCGGTGACATAGGCGACGATCGCCGGACGAAGCCTCCGTTGGATGGCGCTCCGGCCGATGCCGACCAGGATGACGATGAGCAGCACAAGCCCGGCGAGCACCAGCGTCCCGCCCAACCCGGTGAGAGCATCGATTGGCACCTCGCGTCCGATCGCCACCAGGACGACCCCGGCTGCGATCAGGACCCGTTGAAAGCTCACCAGGATCGACCGGGGTGCAGGAGCGGCTCCCCAGGTGACCCCGAGGAACTGCGTCACGCCCGAGATCGCCACAAGGAGCGCTCCGGCCAGGGCCAGGTGCAACGGCAACCACGATCCGGTCGAGTGGGGCACGGCGCCGGCGACCGCAGCGGCGACCAGGAACAGCGCGACCAGCACCACCGTCGGGCGCAGTTGTGCTTGAGCCTGGGCAACGCGGTTCGGTGCTGCCTTCGGTTTGGTGCGCTCCGTCTCACTCACAGCACCTATTGTGGCCCTCCCGACGGACCGACCCCACCGCTCCCTCGGCTTCCTGGCACTCATCCACGTCTTTGAGCCGTCGCTCGGTCGCTTTGGGACGATTAAGGGCCGGGGGGTGACCCGTCATCATCCCAAAGCTCGCCGGTCGGCCGTTCACCCCGTCTTTCGGTGCGGACGAGGAGGATCGCCCAGGTAGGCCCGCAGGTCGCCTACCGTCGTCGGCCATGGCAGTGAACCGCAGCCGCCGGGCCAGGGCGTCCCGCAAGCGCAAACGGCGCATGGATCGGGTCGAACATGACCTCACCGACGAACACTGGGACGCGGTTCAGGCGGCCTGGGGCGGATGTGCCTATTGCGGGGCCACCGGCGTGCCCATGCAGAAAGACTGCCTGCTGGCCCTGTCGCGGGGCGGGCGCTACACGCTGGACAACATCGTTCCGGCCTGCCGCTCGTGCAATGCCAGCAAGTGTAACGACGAGGTGACCGGTTGGCTTCGGCGCAAACGCCTCGACGAGGCCACCTTCCTGACACGCCACTACGAGATCCGAGCGGAGCTCACCGGGCGGTTCGCACCAGAGCCAACGGCGAGCCCGTAGCCATCAGCCATCGAGCGGACATCTGTCGCCGCTATTGCTCCTGCCAGAACTGAACCATCTCAACGCCGTCAATCTGGTGTGAGCCGATCTGAGTCCAGCGGTCCTTCTCCTCAGGGGGTATCACCAGCAGTCCGCGCTGGGTATTGGAGATGTAGGTGACCGCAACGCGAGGGCCCTTCCCAGGCGGGCAGATCACCCCGAGCACGCGTACCTTGCAGAGGGTGTAGCCGCCGTCTCCGAAGTGGTCGTCAAGCCAGTCGTCTGCGACGAATCGTTCCTCGCCCCAACTCACCATCAGTTGGCCAGAGGCCGACCTCAGCCCGCCTACCAACGGATTGAAGTAGGTGATGTCGCGAGGAGCGACCAGCAGAACGTGACCCCAGAGGGCAATCACGACCGTCGTGCAGACGGCCCCGGTGATCGCCGCTGGTCGATTCCGAGCCCAGCGGCGGACCCGGTCGCCAACGAGTAGATCGATCGAGATGGCGATCAGAACCAGGCACCCTGCAACCAAGGCTGCGCCGTAGCGGTCGAACTTCTTCGCAGACGCTCCGATGATGAGCAACTGCGATGCGCTGAAGACACCGAAGAGCAGCCACCTCGAGTCGACTCGCCGAGCGACGAGCGTTCCAGGAATCGCGAGCAGGCCGAGGAACGACCACGGGGTCAGGCGGTATGCGAGCACCCAGAGGTAGTAGTACCAGGGCGGCGACCTGGTCACGGCCCCTCGGAAGAACTGGATATGCCCTTCGTCCGCCAGGAGCGCTGAGGACCTGAGGGCTCCGAGCTGTCGAGTGGGGTCCACGGCAAGGGCAGGCCAGGCCACCACAACCGTGATCAGCCCGGCGACCAGGCAGGCCCCGAGCACCGCAGTGAGATGGCTGTTCAGCAGTCCCCGGATCCGGGTTCTCATGGAGCCGGATTGCTTGAGCCACACTCGCACAGCTGCCCAGGTCACGCAGACGACGAGCGCAGGAACCACGGCTGCAGCCGACAGTTTGGTCAGCGCAGCACCAGCGAGTGTGACACCGGCCAGAGCACCCAGCGCGACCCGGTTGTGTTCCTTGCCTGCCAACTCGAGCGCTCGGCAGAGGGCCACGAAACCGATCAATGAGAACGACATCACCAGCGAGTCGGTATGGAACATGGTGCGGAGGGTTGCCAGGAACGGTTCTGTTGCAACCAGAAGGCAGGCAAGGAACGCGGTCATCGAGCCCAGGAGCCGACGACTCACCAGCCACAGGAGCGCAACCGATGCCGCCCCAAACAATGCCATCGCCCGATGGGCGTTCGGCAGGCTCGGTCCGCTGGATTGCTTGACGCACTCGCCCAGTGACACTGGCGTGTCCGATGTGGCGCACTCCGCAATGATGACCCCGGAGCCAACCCACAGCGTTGGAATACCCGGCATCGTGATGCTCGCGGATGTGGTGTCGAAGTTGACGTTGTAAGCGGTCAAGAGGCGGGCGTCGCCGGTGATCAAACCGGTGGCGAACTGTTGAGACCGCTCTTGCCACAAGACTTCATCGTTGTAGTTGGTGCGGTTGGCTGTGACCAGGGAACCTGAAGCGGCGATAAGAAACAGGAGGCAGGCAACGATCGCCCCCGCCCTCCGACGAGCCTGATTGGACCACCCGGCGTCCACCGGCAGGTCGGTGACCGCGGTGGCCCTCAAAGCCGATCCGTTCACACGTCGGCCTGGTACGGCGGCGCCGGCTCGTAGGCGATGTAGCGCTGAACGGCCCGGGCGTGGGCCGGGTTGTGGATCTGGCCGATCAGCCACAGCGCCATGTCGATGCCCGCCGAGACGCCTTGGCTGGTGACGACGTTGCCGTCGCGCACCCAGCGGGCGTCACGGACGACCGTGCAGTCGCCCCGCTCGGCCAGGGTGCCCTCGAACGACCAGTGGGTGGCCACCCGCTTGTTGGTGGCCAGCCCGGCACCGACCAACAACAGCGAGCCCGTGCACACGCTGGTGACCCACGTCGCCAATGGGCCGGTGTTGCCAAGCCAGGCGAGAAGCGTCTCGTTGTCGATCTCGGCCCGCGTGCCCTGGCCACCGGGTACCACGATCACGTCCAGCGGCGGATGATCGTCGATCGAGTGATGGGGGAGGACCACCATGCCCTTGGCGCACCTCACCGGGCTGTCGGTCTCGGCGATCATCACCGTCGTGTCCGGGTCGGCGCCATCGCGGACGCGGAGCATCGACGACGCGGTGATCACCTCCCACGGTCCGACAAAGTCCAGTTCTTCGGCGTCATCGAACAACAGGAATCCGTAGCTGGTCATGATGAGTCCTGTTCGTCGGGATTGGTCTGGGGCGGCCGAGGCTGTTCCAGCAGGAGTGCCGATGGCACCTCCCGTTGGGTGCGCGCCATGGTGGTGGAGCCGGCGGCGCTCGCAACCGGCCGAAAGCCCAACGACCGGTACAACTCGACTGCGGCGGTGTTGGCATCGTCGACGCTCAGGCTCATCGCCGGGTGGCGTTGGAGCAGGTCGCCCAGAAGGCGGCGGCCGATGCCCCGACCTCGCCATGAGCCAACGATCGCCATGCCCAGTTCCGGCACCTCGTCGGCGACGTATCCGTACCCGGGGTCGGTCGAGTCGAGCTTGCGACACCAGGCCGCTCCAACCGGACCATCCGATCCCTCACAGACCTGGGCGTCGTCCCCGGTGCGTTCGCCGAAGCTGCGGAGGTAGTGAGCGACCTTCGGCTCGTCCAGGACCGACCGCGGCAGCGGTTCGGCCCCGACGGGAACGAACAGTGCCAGGTGCAACATGTCCCACAGGAACGGCACATCGGCCGCAATCCACGGGCGGAAGGTGTGCTCGTCCACGACGACGACGGTATCGACCTGAGTGGTCGGTCGTGTCACCTCTCCTAGGGTTGAGCATGGTCCGTCCTTCCGTTCCGCCCGCCGAGGCCTTGATCCTCGACGAAACGGTGAACCAGATCTGCGGCCCAGGCGCGCTGTTCGCCGGGTCTCGGCGTCAGGCGGTCGCAACCGGGACCCGCCAGGTCGCCATGGGCGCCACGGTCTCCACCGACGGGGTCACATCCAACATCATCGCCCAGCTGGCGCTGAACGCGCAGGGCGTGCGGCCCGAGTGGATCGCGTCGTTGTCAGAGCGGGGAGTGGGGCCCCTCGACCTGGTCGAACTGCTCGGTGTTGTCGCGAGAACCATGGCGATCGATACGTTCTGCTTTGCCCTCGGCGTTGATGCATGGCCGCTCCCGGACCCGCCCAGTGGGGCTCACGTGGAGGCCGGTCCTCACGGAGAGGTCGACGCTTCTGCGGCCTGCAACGGCGGTTGGCTGCCGACCGTTGGACCGGCCTGGCCAACCAATGCGCTCTCGGCCGTGCCCAGCGAGAACCGGGCCATGCATCAGCTTCAGGCCGCCTTCTATCTGGCAACAGGTGAGATGGGCGAGCTTGACGTGCAGCGAGGGTTGCACCGCACCCAGATGGAGCTGGTGGCCGCACGCACCTCGTTGCTGAACGAGTGCTTCTTTTGACTGCTCGCACATGCCGGCATGCTCCGTGCGAGCGCCATCCAAACCAACCGCAGCTTCTCGCTGGAAGCGATCGTTGACCCGGACACCGACTCGCACCTGAGGTGGGGACGGGAGCTTCTGGCCTTCACCGATGCAGCGATTGGTCGGGATCCCGAGACGATGGCTTCGACGAGGGCGGCGCTGGCAGCGCTGGGCGGCCGGGACGCCGTCGTTCGGGCCGCTGGCTGCGTCGGCACCTTCCAGATGATGAACCGCCTGCTGGACACCCTCGGCGTCAAGGTGGATCGCAAGGGCCTGGCGCTGGCTGAGGAACTGGACCTCGACGTGCCAGAACACCTGCTCCCGGGTTGATTCCCTCGGCTGCCGCCGACACCTTGGTCGGCGGCTTGAGGGTTCGAAGGTCGATCAGCGGTCGTTAGTGTTGCCCCGCATGGACCCGCTGGCCGTCTCCGTCGTGATGCCGGCCTACAACGAAGCGGTGAACCTCCCCGTCGTGCTCAGCGAACTGCGCGACGTGCTCGACGGCCTCCGGCTGCCCTGGGAAATAGTGGTCGTCGATGACGGTTCCACCGACGCCACTCGGACCGTGCTCGACCGCCTGGAAACCGAAGTGCCGGGGCTGCGCCAGGTGCGCTTGGGCTCCAACCTGGGAAAGTCGGCGGCTCTCGACGCCGGGCTGGGACGGGCGGGTGGTGAGGTAATCGTGCTGATGGACGCCGACGGCCAGGACGATCCGGCCGAACTGCCCAAGCTGCTGTCGGCGATCGACGACGGCCTGGACATGGTGACCGGCAGCCGGTCGGCCAATCGGGCAGACCGGCTGGTGAAGCGTTCGACCTCCAGGGTGTACAACCGGGTGACCCGCGCGGTCACCGGCATCGACGCCGCTGACATGAACAGCGGGTTCAAGGTGATGCGAAGCGAGACCGCCAACGCCCTGACCATCCACGGGGAACTGCACCGCTACCTCCCCGTGCTGGCGGCGTGGTCGGGTTTCTCGGTGGGGGAGGTGCCGGTGACCCACCGCCAGCGTCTCGCCGGCGAGACCAAGTTTGGTGTCAACCGGTTCTGGCGGGGCCTGTTGGACCTCCTGACCGTGCGGTTTCTCACCCGGTACACCGGCCGCCCGTTTCACCTCTTCGGTGGCATCGGATTGATCAGCGGCCTCGTCGGCAGCGGGCTGCTCGTCTGGATGCTGATCGATCGGTTGAGCGGGGCGACGATCGGCACCCGTCCGGCGCTCATCGCCGGGGTGCTCTTCACGATCATGTCGGTGCAGCTGTTGTCGTTCGGGCTGTTGGGAGAGCTGATCGCGCACGGCAACGCCCGCCGCGGACGCCCGGCTCCGGGCCGCGAGGTGCCGCCGGGCGGCGACCGACGCCTGGTCGCACGGCTGGACGATGACCTCGAAACCGGAAATGTCGGGAGGGCTGAGGGGGGTACTGCTTTTCAGGACGTAGCGATCGGGCACATGCCGATCGAGCACGTACCGATCGAGCACGTACCGATCGAGCACGTACCGATCGAGGGCATTGCGATCGACGACGTGAGGATCGCTCCAGCTTCCCGCCGAAGGGGTCCACGGCCCGATGACCAGGTCGTGCTCATCCGGTCGCTTTCACCCGTGGCCCGGTTGACCGCTGTGTTCCTCGTCGCCTGCGTGACAGCGCCGGTGGTTCTTGCGTTTCTTCGCATTCAGGGGCTCGTCGGAGCGGCGCCCCGCTTCACCGCGTTCGGCGATTCCGCCTACCTGGCACTTCGCAGCCGCGACGTGTTTGCCGGGCCGACTCCCCTGGTCGGCAGCCAGAGCTCGGTCGCGACCGCCGTCATGATCATGCAACCCGGCCCGGCCCAGTTCTTTGCCCAGGCGCCGTGGGTCGGGTGGCTTGGGGGCGACCTGGGGTCGCTGTTGTTCGCGGCCGTCGCATCGGCGTCGGCCGCCGTCGGCGTGGTCTGGGTGATCCTGCGTCGCTTCGGGGTGTTGGGCGCAGCAGCAGCTGCGCTGATCGTCATCGTCGTCGAGGCGCAGCTGGGGGCCGGTGCCCTCGTCGCCGTGATCAGCTCGAGCCACGGCCAGCTCCCCGCCCTCTTCGCAGTGCTGATCTGCGCCATGGTCGTCACCGGCGATCTCCGGTTGTTTCCGTTGGCGGTGGCGGTGTCGTCCTACGTGCTCCAGGTACACCTCAGCCTGGTTGGATACGGGCTGCTGGTCATTCCGCTGCTCGTCGCAGCGCTCGCGGTCGGCATCTGGCGGACGCGCCGCGACGGTGCTTCCTGGTTCGCCCCGTGGGCGGTCGCGGGTGTCGTCATCGGCGTCGCCATGTGGGCGCCGCCGCTGATCGATCAGTTCTCCGACACGGGCAACATGGCCAAGGTGTTCAGCGCCGCTAGCGGCGGGACCGCAGCGGCCGGCGTGGAGCGTCCAACCGACGAGCTGACGAGCGGGCTGGCGTCGGTCTTCGGCCCCATCCCCGCTCTGCTGGCCCCGCCGGATCGGCCGCTGGGGGTGTGGTACTTCGATCGGAGCGATGCCCAGACCAACGTCGGCTTGGCGGTCGGCGCCGGAGCAGTGATCGCGGGTCTGTCCTCGTTCGTGATCGGTCTTCGCCGGGGCCGCCGGGCCACGAAGCTCCCGGACGGAGAGGATCGAGCCGACGCGATGGTGGCGGCGCGCCGGCTGACCAGCGGGGCGACGGTGCTGTTGTGCGGCGTGGTGTTGGCGTTGATCGGCGTCCTGTTCGCCAGCCGGTTGCGGGGGCTTGCCGTCCTGAAACCGAACAACAATCGCTGGATCGTGATCGCGGGGGCGGTCGTTTGGCTGGGGGCGTTGTTGACGCTGGGCTCGTCGCGGATGATGGCCAATCGGGTGAGACGCCAGGCCGAAGGCCAAACAGGGCAGGCCCGGAACCGTCGACGGGTCGGGGCGCTGGTTGCGGTGATCGTGCTGGCCGGCAGCGCTGCGCTCGTGGGCACGCGGCCCCTCGAGCCGACGGTGGCCGACCCGTGGCTGGGCGGATCCCGAGCCCTGGCCCCCGCCGTGCGCGGAGCCTGGGGTGATCGGGGCCCGGTGCGCTTTCGTTCGGTCGGTCCCATCTCGGCCGGCGGCCTCCAACCGGCGCTGATGCTGGACATGGAGGAGCACGGCGCCGGCACCCTCACCGTCGGCGGGGTCAAGGCGCTTCGGGCCGGTTACGGCGATCACCGGCTGGCCGCCAACGGCGATCCCCCCTACGTCCTGTTGCAGGATGGCGCCACCGTCACCCCGAAGGTCGGCGAGCCGATCGGCTTCGTCGTCGCCCGGCCGACCGCCGGGGACGGGTCTGCGCGCGCCGACCGGATTCGGGCCTGCCTCGAGCGTGCCGACGACGCCGGCGCTGCGGTGATGCTCACCGCCGAGGGGCGTCGAGCGGTCGTAGATCCGGAACTGGTTGGCGACGAGCCGGAGAACCGGCTGCTCGCCGCAGCGCTTGCTGACCCGAAGGTGTTGTTCCTGACCGGCCTGAGCTCGGAGGCGGTCGGCCGGGGCTACATCGAGCCGATTCAGGTCGACGGCTGTGACGGCGACGACCTGGACGAGTTGGCGGGTGAGCTGTTGCTGTCCGCCTGGCTGGTGAGTTGACCGAGGCTCAGATCATGCGTCGGAACCACCAGGTGGACAGGCCACCGGCAACGACCAGCAGGGCGAAGCCGGCCAGCGTCCAGCGCCAGCCAATCTCGCTCAGCTCGGTCTCGTCGCCGATCGCGGAGCCGAGTTCCTTGTAGACGTCGTTGAGCTGATTGGCCGACTCGGCGGTATAGGCCTGTCCACCGGTGTCCTTCGCCAGCTGCTCGAGCGGCTCGGGAGCCACCGGCACCGGGATCGCCTGCTCGCCGCCGAATTCTCCCGGCATGGTGATGACGCCGTCGGGGGTGCCAAAGGAGATGGTCCACACGGGCACTCCCGCTTCCTTGGCCAGCGGGATGGCGTCCGCAGTCGGGCGACCGACGGTGGTTTCGCCGTCGGAGAGCACGATGATCGCCGCCGGGGCACTGTCGCCCGAGAGCTCGGCGTCCGCGGTGAAATCGGCGATGGTTTTCAGGCTGACGTCGACCGCGTCGCCGATCGCCGTGCCCTCCCTCAGCTCGAGCTTGTTGATCGAGCGTTGCACCCGGGTGTGATCGGTGGTCGGCGGCACGAGCGTCTGGGCCGACCCGGCAAACTCGACCAGCCCGACGTTGAACTTCTCGGGCAGGTTGTCGATGAAGTTGACCGCTGCGTCCTGGGCGGCCTTGAGCCGGTTGGGATCGACGTCGGTCGCTTCCATCGACAGCGACGTGTCGATCGCCAGCATCAGCGTCGCCTTTTCGGTGGGCACGGTCACCTCGGTCTGAGGCCGGGCCACGGCGACGACCATCACCGCCAAGGCGAGGAGGAACAGGCCGGACACGACGTGGCGTCGCCAACCGGCCCGGCTGGGCGCCACCTTGTCGAGCAGCTCGACGTTGGAGAAGCGCACCGCAAAGCGTTGGCGCCCAAACAGCGACCAGGCGACGTAGGCGACGGCGAGCGCCACCACGACCAGCTCGGCCAAGAGCCACAAGGGGCTCACGAAGTTGCTCACGTTTGGGAACTCCTCACAAGTTCAAGTGGTTGCATCATCACAACTCACGGGGCGACCCGGGCTGCACCCAGGTTGGCGGCCCGATGCCGTCGTTTGGCCACGAAACGGACCAGCTCCAATAGCCAGTCGCCGTCGGTGCGCACGATCAGGTGGTCGGCTCCGGCGTTGCGGATGGTCAGGCCGATCTCCCGGCGTTGTTCCTGGGCTGCCTCGGCGAAGCGGGCACGCACCGCCTTGGTGACGTGCACCTCGCGGGTGCGTCCACTTTCCGGGTCGACCAGCTCGACGTAGCCGAGCGGCGGGAGGTCGAGCTCACGCGGGTCGATCACCTCGGCGGCGACCACTTGGTGGCGCAGCCCGAGGGCGGCCAGCGGTTGGCGCCACTGCTCGGACGGATCGAGAAAGTCGGAGATCACGGCGGCCAGACCTCGGCGACGTGCCACCCGGCCGAGCCGCTCGAGGGTTTCGCCCAGCCCGATCTGCCCGCGGGCGGCGCGAGGCGCCGACTGGATGCGCCCCAGGATGGCCTGGAGGTGGCGACGGCCCTGCTTGGCCGGGATGACCGACAGCTCGGATCCCAGGTTCAACACCGCACCGATCCGGTTGCCCGAGCGTGCGGTGAGGAAGCCGATCCCGGCGGCGGTGGCCAGCGCCAGGTCCCGCTTTTCCCAGGTGTGGGTGCCAAAGTCGAGGCTGGGGGAGAGGTCGACGCACAGCCACGCTTCCAGCTCGCGGTCGGCGACCGCCTCGCGGATGTGGGGCGTCTGCATGCGGGCGGTGACGTTCCAGTCGATGCGTCGGGTGTCGTCCCCGGGCGCATAGATGCGGGTCTCGCCCGGCTCGGAGCCGTGCCCGGGAACCAATCCGCGGTACTCACCGTGGAGGATGCCATCGAGACGTCGGTTGACGTTGAGCTCCAGTCGCCGCAGCACCTCCTGGGTGCCGGCGGCCGGCGAGTGGCCAGGCGCTGCCCGGTCGGGGCCGGTCGCTGACGGACGTTGGGAACTCCGGGCCATGGCGCCGCTCAGGCCGGCCAGGCGACGGCGTCGGTGGTCGTGCCGTGGTAGGCGTCGCCGTGGCCGTTGGACTGCGATGGCGCCACCCGGGGGGCGGGCACCGTGGTGAGAATGCGGGTGACGACCGCCTCGGTGTCGATGTCCTGGGCCAGCGCCTCGTAGGTCAGCACCAACCGGTGACGCAGGATCTCCGGCGCCACGTCGAACACGTCCTGGGGAAGCACGTAGGACCGGCCTCGCAGCAGCGCCAATGAACGGCTGGCCTTGACCAGGGCCAGGCTGGCCCGGGGGCTGGCCCCGAACTCGACCAGCGGGCGCAGGTCGCCCAGGCCGAAGTTCTCCGGTGCCCGCGTGGCGAGCACCAGGTTGACGGCGTACTCGACCACGCTGCGGTCGATGTAGAGGTCGCGGGCGGCCGCCTGCAGCTCCAGCACCGCGTCGGGCGAGATCACCTGGCTGGCCTTGGGAGGCGTGCGACCCATGCGCTCGACGATCGCCACCTCCTCGCCGGGGGAGGGGTAGCCCAGGACCACCTTCATCATGAACCGGTCCCGCTGGGCCTCGGGCAGGGGGTACACGCCCTCGGACTCGATCGGGTTCTGGGTGGCGAGCACGAGGAACGGGTCGGGCAGCGTGTGCGTCTTGCCGCCGAGGCTCACCTGGTGCTCGGCCATCACTTCGAGCAGGGCCGACTGCACCTTGGCCGGCGCCCGGTTGATCTCGTCGGCGAGCAGGAAGTTGGCGAACACCGGCCCGAGCTCGACGTCGAAGGTCTCCGAGCTCGCCCGGTAGATCCGCGTGCCGGTGATGTCGGAGGGCAACAGGTCGGGTGTGAACTGAATGCGCGAGAACGTGCCCCCGACCGCTTTGGCAAGCGTCTCGGCCGACATGGTCTTCGCCAGGCCCGGCACCGACTCGAGCAGGCAGTGGCCACCGGAGATCAAACACACCAGCAGGCGCTCGATCGCCCGGTCCTGGCCGACGATGACCTTTTTGATCTCGAACAGCACACGTTCGAGGGTCTCCGCCTGGGCGGTGGCCTGGCCGGTCCCCTTCGGTGCAGCGGCCGGGGTGCCGGTGGGGGTCGACCGCTCCGGCGCGTCGAAGCGTGGCGGCTCGGTGAAGCTGGGAGGCTCGGTGAAACTGGGCGGCTCGGGGGAGATCGAACCGACCAGCGGTGGGCCCGAGGGGGCCGTCCAGTCGTTGGGGGTGTGTTGGTCCACCGGTGCTCCTGATCGCTTGGCGGTTCTGACGAGGGTGTGGCGCAGCTCAAGCGTACGGGGCCCGCAGCGCTTCGACGTGCAGGTCGTAGCCGTGCTGGGCCGGTTCTCAGACGGGCCTCCGCTGCGGCGCGAGCGACCGGCGCAACCGGCGGGAAGCTGTCAAGGCGGCGGCGGTAGTGTCGGGCCGTGGATCTCCTCGAATGGATACTGCTCGTCGTCTTCCTCGTGGCCGTCGCCGCTGCGGTGGCGTTTGCCTTCGTCGGGCCCAAAGCGAGGGACGCGACACCCGAGATCGGCACCCCCGAGGAGGAACGGCCGCCTGGCGACACGCTGGTTGCAGCTCCTCCAGAAGACAGGGCGCCTCCGGAGGATCTGGCTCCGCCCGAGGCGGAGGCTCCACCCGAGGTCACGGCCCCTCCGGAACCCGTCCGGCCGTCGTTTCGCGACCGTTTGGGTCGGGCACGGTCGGCGTTCACCGGCTATGTGGGCTCGATCCTGTCCCGGTCCACCATCGACGACGAGACCTGGGACGAACTCGAGGAGGCGTTGATCCGCGCCGATGTGGGTGTTGGTCCCACCCAGGAGCTGTTGGACTCGGTGCGCGCAACGGTCAAGGAGCGGGAGATCACCGAGCCCATCCAACTGATCGAGGCGGTCAAGGACGAGATGAAGGCGCGGCTCGCCACGCCGGTCGGGCTCGCACGAGCGGACGAGCCGCCCAGCATCTGGCTGTTCGTCGGGGTGAACGGCGTCGGCAAGACGACGACGATCGGCAAGGTGGGACGCCGCCTGATCGACGATGACACCTCGGTCCTGATGGCCGCCGGCGACACGTTCCGCGCTGCGGCCGCCGAGCAGTTGGGCATGTGGGCCGACCGCTGCGGCGCCGAACTGGTGCGGGGAGCCGAGGGCGCCGACCCGTCGTCGGTGATCTTCGACGGCGTGGCCAAGGCCGCCGCCCAGAACATCGATGTCGTGCTGGCCGACACCGCCGGCCGCCTGCACACCAAGTCCAACCTGATGGACGAGCTGTCCAAGGTGCGGCGGGTGGCCGACAAGGGCGAGGGCTCGGTGGTCGAGGTGTTGTTGGTGCTCGACGCCACCACCGGACAGAACGGGCTTAACCAGGCCCGCATGTTCACCGAGGCCGTCGAGGTGACCGGCGTGGTGCTGACCAAGCTCGACGGCTCGGCCAAGGGTGGCATCGTGTTCGCCATCGCCTCCGACCTGGGCATCCCGGTGAAGCTGGTCGGGTTGGGCGAGGGTGCCGACGACCTGATCGATTTCGACGCCGACGCCTTCGTCGATGCCCTTTTCGAGGCCTGACGCCCAAGGCGCGGGCCAGGCGGTCTTCCTGCACGCCCATCCCGATGACGAGGCGATCTTCACCGGCGGCACCATGGTGGCCCTCGCCCAGGCCGGTATCGGGGTCACGCTGGTGTTCGCCACCGCCGGCGAGCTGGGTGGCGACGACCCCCAACTGGCATCGATCCGGCGGACGGAGGCCGAATGGGCCGCCGGGGCGCTCGGCGTCACCGACGTCCGCTGGTTGGGCTTTGCCGACAGCGGCATGGCGTCCGGGGGCAGTGACCGGCCGTCTCATGAATCCTCGGCGGTCGGCTCCGGCCCCGAGGGGTTCGCCCACCAGAACGTGGCCGCTGCGGCCCAGCGGCTGGGCGAGGTGCTCGTCGAAGTCGAGGCGACCTGCGTCGTCGGCTACGACGAAACCGGTATCTACGGTCACCCCGACCACGTGGCGGTGTGCCGGGTGGCCCACGCGGCGGCCACGCTGGTCGGCTGCTCCACCGTGTACGAGGCGACGGTCGACCGGGAGTACCTCCACTTCGTCGAGAGTCACTTGGTCGAGGAGGCCCACCGCAGCTCTGACTTGGGCCTGGTGACCGCAGCGTTGGGCACGCCGAGCGTCGAGATCGACCTCACCGTCGACGTGTCGGCCCACCTGGCGCTGAAGCGGGCGGCGATGGCTGCGCACTCCAGTCAGGTGCCAGCGCACTCCTCGGCCATGCGTCTGGCAAGGGCACAGTTCGGCGATGTGTACGGGCTGGAGTGGTACCGGCGTCGGGGCCCCAGGTCGGTGCTCGACGCGCTGCCGACCGCCCGCTCGGGCTGGTAGGCGCCGCTTCGGATCGGAGATGGCCTGGGACGGCTCGCAGCGGCTCAAGCCAGCCGGTCCACCGCATCGATCACCGCTCCGTCGTCTACCGACCGCAGTGATCAGCATCCTCGAACGTCTCCTTGGAAGGGACGTAGCCAAGGTTGCGACCGACTTCTATCGTGGGGTTCCGAAGTGGGTTGTCGTTTGGAGGGAAGAAGTGAGCCAACTCCGTGTTCCCCCGGCACTGCTGGTTGCGGGTCTGGCGACCGGCCAGCATCTCATCGCTCGCCACCGTGCGGTGAGGCCGGCTTCCGCTGTGGTAGCAGCGGTTGTCTCGTTGGCTTCCGGATGGCTTCTCGCAGGGAGCGTTCAGGAGTTCCGTCGACAGCGCACGAGCGTCAATCCTGTTGATGTTGCTGGGGCCAGGTCGCTCGTGATCCGGGGCCCGAACAGGTTGACGAGGAATCCGATGTACGTCGGAATGGCCGGCCTGCTGATTGCGAATGCGATCCTGCGGCGATCTGCCGTCGCGGTGCTGCCTGCGGCTGCGTTTGTCTTGGCGATCGACCGCTCCCAGATCCGCGTCGAGGAGGATGCCTTGGCTGCGGAGTTCGGGGATGAGTTCGAGCGCTACTGCAGGTCGGTGCCCCGCTGGTTGGACCGACGCTCGGTTACGTGGTCGACCCCATCGACGAACACCTCCCGACGACCTGTCCAGTACGTCCAGTCGGGTCGGACGACGTGATCCTCTCTCTCGAGTTGAAGCTTCCAGGTCTTGTGTTCGGAGCGTCACTTCGCCCACCCCACGCCCCGATTTCGGACGCTGCGGCACCACCTGCATTCCCACAACCGTCATGCCGCCGTGGCTCGTCACCGTCGCACCCCCATTAGGATCGTCCCCCCATGTTCGAATCACTGACCGACCGTTTTGAAGGCATCTTCACCAAGCTGCGCGGCAAGGGGAAGCTCTCCGAGGCCGACGTCGACGAGGTGCTGCGAGAAATCCGCCTGGCGCTGCTGGAAGCCGACGTCAACCTGTCCGTCGTCAAGACGTTGCAGGGCCGCATCCGCGAGCGGGCGGTGGGCGAGGAGCTGTCCGGGGCGCTCAACCCCGCTCAGCAGGTCGTCAAGATCGTCAACGAGGAGCTGACCGCCACGCTCGGCGGTGAAGCGATCCGCATCAGCTTCGCCTCCAAGCCGCCGACCGTCGTGCTGATGGCCGGCCTTCAGGGCTCGGGCAAGACGACCAACTCGGCCAAGTTGGCCCGCTGGTTCAAGGCCCAGGGTCGCAACCCGATGCTGGTCGGTGCCGACCTGCAGCGGCCCGCCGCCGTCGCCCAGCTGCGGACGCTGGCCGCCCAGGTGGACGTGCCGGTGTACTCCGCCCCCGACGATGTGGTCGCCTCGGGCGTCGGCGACCCGGTCGCAGTCGCCGCCGGCGCGCTGGCCGAGGCCCGCCGCACCGGCCGCGACGTGATGATCGTCGACACCGCCGGTCGGCTGGCCATCGACGCCGAGCTGATGGGCCAGGTTCGCCGGATTTCCGACGAGGTCAGCCCGGACTACACGTTCCTCGTCGTCGACGCCATGACCGGTCAGGATGCCGTCGGCGTCGCCGAGTCGTTCCACCAGACCCTCGAGCTGGACGGCGTCATCCTCACCAAGCTGGACGGCGACGCGCGCGGCGGCGCCGCCCTGTCGGTGAAGGAGGTGGTCGGCCGGCCGATCGCCTTTGCGTCGACCGGCGAAAAGCTCGACGACTTCGAGTTGTTCCACCCCGACCGCCTGGCCGGACGCATCCTCGGCATGGGCGACATGCTCACCCTGATCGAGAAGGCCGAGGCGGTCTACGAGACCGAAGAGGCCGAGGTCGCCGCCGAGCGGATGATGGCCGGCACCTTCACGCTGGACGACTTCCTCGACCAGCTGGCGGCGATCAAGAAGATGGGCCCGCTGCAAAACCTGGTCGGGATGATGCCCGGCATGCCCAAGGAGATCCGCGATGTCGAGCTGGAGGACTCGCACCTGGCCCGCGTCGAGGCGATCATCCACTCGATGAACCGGGCGGAGCGCAACGAACCCGACATCGTCGACGGGTCGCGCCGGGCCCGCATCGCCAAGGGGTCGGGAACCTCGCCCGGCGAGGTCAGCCAGCTGCTCAGCCAGTTCGGCGAGATGCGCAAGATGATGCAGTCGATGGGTGACGGGTTCTCCAAACAGAAGGCCCGCAAGATGAAGAAGAACAAGAAGAAGGTGCGCAAGAAGGGTGGTGGCCGCACGACGCCCAAGGGTTCCAACGCTCCCAAGATCCCCGCAGGCGCGTTTCAGCTGCCCCAGCTCGACGAGCGCGGCAATCCGGTTGGCGGCGGACTGCCGGAGGGTTTCCCCGGGCTCGGCTGAGATCACCTCGGGCGTCCACCGCCCGTCGATCGCCGCTGAATTGGCCCCGGTCGGGAGGCTGAGTTGTTCCGGCATCGACCAGCGGCAAGAATGGACGGTCGCTCCGCGTCAACAACGGTGCCCCCGCAAGAACCGTGACACCGCAAGAACTGTTACACCCTTCTCAACAACGTCAACGTCAGGAAGTTCAACCGTGGCCGTACGCCTCCGCCTCACCCGGGTGGGCAAGAAGAAGCAGCCGACCTACCGCATCGTCGCTGCTGATCGACGCTCCCCCCGCGATGGCCGATTCATCGAGATCATCGGCACCTACAACCCGCGGGCGGAGCCTTCGGCGATCAAGGTCGACAACACCGCCGCTCTCAAGTGGCTCAAGAACGGTGCCCAGCCCTCCGAGCGAGTGAAGAAGCTGCTCGAGTTGAGCGGCGCCTGGGCCGCCCACACCACCGGGGCCGACGCGCCCGAGATGTTTGAGGTGCCCGAACCGACCGCAGCGCCGGAGCCGACCTCCGAGCCGGTCAGCGCCGTGGCCGACGGGAGCGACGCGTGAGCGACCTCACCCGCGCCTCCGAGGTGGCCGAATACCTCGCCAAGTCGCTGGCCGACGAGCCCGACGCAGTGTCGGTTGCGGTCAACACCGATGGGGACACCCCACAGATCGACGTCACGGTCGCCCAAGGCGACCTCGGCCGGGTGATCGGCAAGCGCGGTCGCGTGGCCAACGCCTTCCGCACCGTCGTTCGCGCCGCCGCTCACCTGGATGATTCCCAGGTGGACGTGGAGTTCGACTCCTGACCGACGCCGCAGCCCCCGCCCCAAGTGGGGACCGTCTGGAGGTGGGCCGCCTGCTCAAGCCGCACGGCTTGGCCGGCGAGATGGTCGTCCAGTTATTGAGCGACCGCACCGAGCGCGTGGCCAAGGGCTCGGTGCTGTACCACGAGGGTGGCGCGCTGACCGTGCGGTCGTCACGCCCGCACCAGGACCGTTATCTGGTGCGCTTCGATGAGGTGTCCAGCCGCGAGCAGTGCGATGCCCTGCGCGGACGGACGCTGACTGCGCCGCCCCTCGACGACGCCGACGGCTACTGGGTGCACGAGCTGGTCGGGGCGACGGTCGTGACCGCTGACGGCGTCGAGCGAGGTGTGGTCGAATCGGTGCAGGCCAACCCGGCCAACGACCTGCTGGTGCTCGACGGCGGCGCCCTGGTTCCGGTGACGTTCATCGTCGACGGGCCCGCCGACGGTCGCGTCACCGTTGAGGTGCCCGATGGGCTCTTCGAGCTCTACGCCTGACACCGGTATCGGGACCGGCACACGGCCGGCGACGTCCGACGCCGACCCGGCACTCGACCCGCTGGGCCTCGACGTGGCCGTGTTCACGATCTTTCCGCAGCTCGTCGACAGCTTTGCCGCCGAGTCGTTACTCGGGCGCGCTCAGCGGCGGGGGCTGATACGCGTGGCCACCCACGACCTGCGCGACTACACCGACGATGTTCATCGCAGCGTCGACGATGCTCCATTTGGCGGGGGAGCGGGCATGGTGATGACCCCCGAGCCGATCTTCGCGGCCGTCGAGGCGACGGCGCCCCCCCGGCCGCTGTTGATGCTCGGCCCGGCGGGCAGACCCTTCGATCAGTCGATGGCCGCCGAGCTGGCCGAGGGCGGCGGGTTCTCGCTGCTGTGCGGGCGTTACGAGGCGATCGACGCCCGGGTGCGCAACCACCTGGTCGATGGCGAGGTGTCGCTGGGCGACTTCGTGCTCGCCGGCGGCGAGGTGGCGGCGCTGGCGATCATCGAGGCGACCGCCCGGCTGGTGCCCGGCGTGATGGGCAATGCCACGTCGGCGTTGGAGGAGTCTCACTCCGACGGGCTGCTGGAGTACCCCCACTACACCCGGCCGGCGGAGTTTCGCGGCTGGGAGGTGCCGGAGGTGTTGCGCTCCGGCGATCACGCCCGGGTCGCCCGCTGGCGCCGTGCGCAGTCTCTGGCCCGCACCCTGGCCGACCGCCCCGACCTGATCGACGCCAGAGGGGGTCTCACCGGCGCCGACCGGTCGTTGCTCGCCGAATTCGAGTTCGAGTTCGAGTTCGAGCCCGGTGACCCGGCCGAGTAGGGGTCACTCGGCCGAGACTGCCTGGATCGGTCTACGAGCCGCGTTGCGGCCGAGGGCCTGGGCCTTCCTCGGTGCCGGTCACCTTGTAGTCCTTGTCCAGCGTGACGGTCAGGTGCTTGCCGTCGGCGTCGGTGACGTGGGCCTCGAAAGCGCCGGCTTCGGCGTCGGTCTCCATCCGCTCGATCGTCGCACCGGGCAGCTTGGCCTCGACGGCCGCGGTTACCTTCTCGGCCTGGTCACCGCTCAGCTCCTCCTCGGTCATCCCGTTATCCGGGTGTGGCGGTCGTCCCGGGTGCCCACCCGGTCCGCTGCAGCCCTCCGGCCGGCTGCCAGCCTCGCCGGCCTGATGCCCGCCTGCCTCGCCAGCCTTGTCCTCGCCTGCCTTGTCGTCGCTGGTTTTGGTCTCGGAGGCCTTCGTCGAGGTCTCGCCGGGTTGGGCGGCCGTGGTCGTAGCGGTCGCAGCGGTGGTGTCCTGAGCTCCGGCGATGCCGGTCATCGTCCAGGCTCCGGCGGCGCCGGAGAGCACCAGCGCTCCGGCGGCGGCCACGCCGGCCAGTCGTTTTTGCAGCTTGTTCATGAGTTTTGTCCTCTCGTCGTGCCTCGCTCGTTGCGGGGCTGAACAGATCATCGGAGACCCACATGAGCGCCAGCCCCACCGCAGGCTGGGAGTTTCTGCAGAGCTCGCGGGCCCCGGGCGGCTGGGTCAGCGTGATGCGGGCCCTCATCCCCGGCGTGGCCGGCATGAGCGCCATGGGTTACCGGAACTTCCTGGTCTGGAATGTGCTCGGCGCCCTGACTTGGGCGCCCACCATGGTCATCGCCGGCTACCTGGCGGGAAACAGCTACCGGGTGATCGAGAAGTGGCTGGGGCGGGCGGGCATGCTGATCGCTGTGGCGGTCGTCGTCGGCCTCGTCGTCTGGCGATCGATCTCGAGCCGCCGGCAGCGTGGTGCGGGTGCCGACGAGACCCCGTCTCAGTCCATGATCGCCCGAGATCGCAGCAGCGGCCATGAACGCAACGGTCCTCCCCCGGCCACCGGAACGTCGCCATGATGCACGCCGGGTGAGCGGCGACCGGTCGATGCTCCCCTCAGCGCTGAGGCTTCGGCTCGGCCACGCGTCGATCGTCGTGACGAACCCGCTCTCGGACAACGGCGATGACGGCGGGCAACACCGAGATGGCCACGATGGCCAGCAGACTGAGCTCGAGGTGATCGCGGACGATCGCCAGGTTGCCAAACCGATAGCCGAGGAATGTGACCCCGGCGCCCCACATCGTGGCGCCTACAACGTTGTAGCGAACGAACGACCGGTATCCCATGTCGCCGACGCCGGCCACCATGGGACACAGCGTTCGCACGATCGGCACGAACCGAGCGAGGACGATGGCCTTCGGCCCGTGCCGGTCGAAGAAGCGAATGGTGCGGTCTCGGTGCTCGGCTTTGAGTAGCCGTCGATCGGGACGGTCGAACAAGGCCGGGCCTGCACGGCGGCCGAGCAGGTATCCGGTCTGGTCTCCGGCGATGGCGGCGACGACCACCACGATGAGCAGCACCCAGATGTTGGGGCGGAACGTCAGCTGCGGCAGTGCACCCGCCGCCGCTGCTCCGGCGGTGAACAGCAGCGAATCGCCGGGGAGAAAGAACCCGATGAGCAGCCCGGTCTCGGCGAAGATGATCGCAGCGATGCCGATCAGCCCGAAGGCGTCAACCAGGTGGCTGGGGGACAGGTTCATGTCGTGTTGGTCCTCGTTCTTGGAAGCGGCGTCCCCGAGTTTGAGCAGCGCCAAAGTTCGGCGGTCCCGAGTTTGAGCACTACGGCGTTGTAGTGGACATCGAGGGCGCTCCTGATCACCAGACACGCCGTCGTCGGTCCGACCTCGATCAGAAATGCTACCGGGATTCCGGCGCCGTCGTCGTGCGCCTTGCGGCCAAAGCAACGACCGACCGGGCGAGGCCCGGCCGGTCGTTCCTGCGCCGGGAGGCTCAGTCGGCCTGCTGGCTGAGCACCTTTCCGTTGGTGGCGTCGACGATCACGTCGGTTTCGGTGCCGTCCTTGGCGGTCACCTCAACCTCGTAGACCACCTTGCCGTCGACCTCGTCCAGGTCGGCTTCATCGACGGTGCCGGGCACTTTGTCGGTGGCGGCCTTCGACGCTGCCTTGGCGTCGATTTTGGCGGCCTTCTCAAGCTTGGCCTGCTCGGCCTTGTCATCGGCGTCGTCGCCCTTGTCGTCGGACTTGTCGTCGGTCTCCTGGGCAAGGATCTTGCCGTTGCCGGCGTCGACGATCACGTCGGTTTCGGTGCCGTCCTTGGCGGTCACTTCAACCTCGTAGACCACGTTGCCGCCTTCCTCGTCAAGGTCGATCTCATCGACGGTGCCGGGCACTTTGTCGGTGGCGGCCTTCGATGCTGCCTTGGCGTCGATCTTGGCAACCTTCTCCAGCTTGGCCTGCTCGGCCCTGTCAGCCTTGGCTTCATCGGCATCGCTGCCTTCTGGGCCTTCCTTGGTGACCGGGACGGTCACCGAGCTGGTGTAGTCGGGCTTCTCATCGGCCTCGTCGTGCTCCGTTGCCTTCGAATCCGTTGACTCGGTGTCGGTCTTGTTGCCCGGCGCTTCGATGGTGGTCGGGGGCTTCTCCTGAGTGGTGGCCGCCGACGCCAGGGTGACGCCTCCGGCGGTGAGGCCCAGCCCGAAGAGGGACGAGTAGATCACTTTCTTGACCTTGCTGGTGGTTGCCATTGCGGCTCCTTTGTGGGTGTTGGAGGGTTCCGAGGACGCCACTCTGCACAGGGCCTCCTGTGGCCACGCTGAAGCGATGGCGGAATGCCACCAGGTCTTCAGCCCACCTTCAGGTTGTCTAGGTCCAGACCTTGCCGATCCGCCGTGAGTCGCGGCGATCCGGTTCGACGTAACACGTCAACGTGGCGGGAACCGCGGCGACAACACCTGCTTCGATCTCGTCGATCACCCGAATCAGGCCGTCGAAGTCGACCGGTTCGCTGAAGGCAACCTTGACGCACACCAGCAGGTCGTCTGGGCCGATGTGCTCGGTCCGGAGGTTGAGAATGCTCGCCACTCCGTCCACGGAGCTGACCGCCGAACGGATGCGTTCCAGGTCCAGGGCGGTGGCGGGTTCGCCGATGAGGAGGCTGTGCATCTCGATCGTCAGCCGGGTTGCGATGCCGCACAGCAACATGCCGATTGCAATGGTCGCCGCTGCGTCGAACACGCCGTTGTCCGTGAGGGCGCTGGCACCGATGCCGGATGCGGCCAGGGCCAGGCCGATCAGGGCACCCGTGTCCTCGTACACCACCACCGCCACCTCTGGATCCCGAGACTCCCGCAGCCCTTGCCACAAACCCGCGCCCGGGCGAATCGAGCGCCGAGCGGCTCGCACCCCGACACGTAGCGACGAGGCTTCGAAGAGTGCTGCTACACCGATGAGCGTCAGCGCAACCGCTGCATGGTCGACGCCATGTGACGGGTCGCCCAACTTGCGGACACCCTCGATGATCGACACGACGCCGCCCAAACCGAACAGGATCAGCCCGACGACGAACGCCCAGAAGTAGCGCTCCCGGCCGCGGCCGAACGGGCGCTCCTGCGTCGGCGCAGCCCGAGCCCGACGCGCGCCCAGCAACAACAGGCCCTGGTTTCCGGAGTCGGCCAGGGAATGCAGGCACTCGGCCAACAGGGCTACCGACCCGGTCAGTAGAAACCCGAGCAGCTTGGAGACACCGACGGCCACGTTTGCTGCGAGGGCGACCAGCACTGCACGCCGGTGCCCCTTTGGTTCGTCACTCACCGCCGGTTCGCCGGCCCTTACCCGGCCAGCTTCTCCTTCAGGTGGTCGACGGTGGCCTCGGGAATGGGCTCGCGGATCACGTTGGTGGGGTGGTGACTCTCGAATGCCCGAGACATCTGGTCGACGTCGCCTGTGACGCCGATGAGGAGGAGCGCAGAGGAGCCGTTGGTGAGTTGGCCCTTCACACGGTCGACGAGGGTGTCGTCCAGGCCGGCTTGCTTCATCAGCTCGCCGACGCCCGCACCGACCGCTGCGCCACCGACGGCTCCGAGGAGAAACCAGGCTGGCGGGAACCACCACAGCGCCAGCATGCCGACGAGCGCCCCCGCCCACGCTCCGCCGCTGAGCGACCCGTGGGGGGTGTGCAACGAGATGTGGCCGTGCTGGTGCTTCTCGACGACGGCAACGTCGTCGATCCACGCGTAGTCGAGTTCCTCCAACGCTCGGACCGCACCCAAGGCGGACTGGGCCCCGTGGACCGAATCGAAGTTCAACATGATGAGATCTGCCATGAGATGCTCCATTTCCTTGGTGCGGCCCTCGGGCCGCAGATGTTGTTTCGACCATGACCCAGCGGGACGACACCGAGGTCCGGAGAATCTCCGCCTGCCCACGCTCAACAACGGAGGCGCCAGAGTCATCGTAACCAGGGCATGAAATCGGGAGTCGCCAGTCCCGTCACGAAGTGACGTTCTCGGGTGAAACGGCGTGCGATGATGATTTTTGTGGATATGACGGCGCCCACGATCGATACCGCCGCGACGATGACGGCAGACGAAGTGCTTTTGGCCGTTGACTCGTGTCGCGGGGGGCTCGACCGCTCCGAGGTGGATCGGCGTGTCGCGGTGTTTGGCCCGAATGCGATCCGTTCCCACCACGCGAGCGCGCTGTCGGTGCTTGGCCGGCAGCTCAACAGTCCGTTGCTGTGGCTGTTGTTTGCAGCCGCTGCGATCTCTGCATTCGTCGGCGAGGGCCTCGATGCGATGATCATTGCGGTGATTCTGGCAGCGTCGGTGGCTCTGGGATTTGTCAACGAGTTCCGCGCTGAGCGAGCTGCGCAGGCGCTGCATTCCGGTATCCGGCACGTGGTGACCGCTGTTCGCGATGGTGTTCCCGTCAGCGTCGAAGTGACCCACCTGGTTCCCGGCGACGTGATCCATCTGGAGATGGGGTCGGTCGTTCCGGCGGACGTGCGGTTGTTGTCGACGGTCGAGTTGGAGTGCGACGAGTCGATCCTGACCGGCGAACCCGAACCAGCGGTCAAGTCGGTCGAACCGGCGGTCACCGGCGCGCCGCTTGCGGAGCTGGCCTCGTGTGCGTTCATGGGGACCGTTGTGCGCAGCGGGTCGGCCGAGGCGGTCGTCGTTTCAACCGGTCGGTCCACCCGGTTCGGGGAGATTGCCGCCGGGTTGGGTGAGCAGCAGCCCCGCACGGACTTCCAGCGTGGACTCGGGAGGTTCTCCGCCCTGTTGGCCAAGGTCGGCGGCGTCCTCAGCGTCGCGATCCTGGCCGGCAACGTCGCTCTCGGTCGCCCCTTGATCGATGCCGTGCTCTTCTCGCTCGCCATCGCAGTCGGCATCACCCCGCAGCTGCTCCCAGCGGTGGTCTCGATGAGCCTCGCCACCGGCTCGCGACGCCTGGCAGAGCGCAAAGTTCTGGTGAAGCGCCTCGTGTGCATCGAAGACCTGGGTGACATGGACGTGTTGTTCACCGACAAGACCGGCACGCTGACCGACGGTCACATCAGCTTCGACCGAGCAATGGACGCAACGGGCGAGCCAAACGACGACGTGCTCGCCCTGGGACTCGTGTGCAACGAGGCCACGGTGACCGAGGGAGAGGCGGTCGGTGGGAACTCGCTCGACGTCGCATTGTGGGAGACACCGGCGGCGGAGTTGGTGTCGATCGACGACTTCCGGCGGAGAGCTGTGGCTCCGTTCGATCACGATCGTCGCTGCGTGTCGGTGCTGGTGGACCACGGCGAAAAGCGGTTGATCATCACCAAGGGCGCGCCCGAAGCGGTACTTCAACGGTGCGCCTCGGTCGACGACACCGCCCGCGACGTGCTCGATATCCAGTTCTCCGCCGGGTTGCGAGTCGTCGCCGTGGCCACCCGACCAGCAGCCGGAGCGAGCGAGGTGCACGCATCGGATGAACACGACCTGGAGCTTCGGGGATTCCTCGTCTTCTTCGATCTCCCGAAGGAATCGGCCGCTGCGTCGATCGCCCGGCTCGCCGAACTGGGGATCGGGCTGAAGGTCGTCACGGGCGACAACCCACGGGTTGCCGCCACGATGTGCACCTCGATCGGCATCGAGGTGCACAACACCCTGACCGGCCCCGAACTCGACGCCCTCGACGACGACCAGTTGCAGGCCGCCGTTGGCGACACGACGGTGTTCGCTCGGGTCAGCCCCGCTCAGAAGGCCCGGGTGGTGGAGGCACAACGCAGCGCTGGGTCGGCCGTTGCGTTCCTCGGTGACGGGGTCAACGACGCCCTGGCGATTCATCACGCCGACGTTGGCATCTCGGTGGACTCGGCCACCGACGTGGCGAAGGATGCTGCGGACATCATCTTGTTGGAACGCGACCTCGGTGTCGTGGCCGACGGGGTCGAGGAGGGGCGGCGCATCTTTGCCAACACCATCAAGTACGTGCTGATGGGAACCTCTTCGAACTTCGGCAACATGTTCAGCGTCACCGTCGCAGCTGCGTTCCTACCGTTCCTGCCGATGCTCCCGTTCCAGATCCTGTTGAACAACCTCTTGTACGACACGAGCCAGCTGGCCATCCCGACCGATCACGTGGACGCCGAACAACTCACCCGCCCATCACACTGGGACATCGCGTTCATCCGTCGGTTCATGTTTCGGTTCGGCCCGATCAGCTCCCTGTACGACTTCGCAACGTTCGCGGTGATGCTGTGGGTCTTCCACGCAGCGGCGCCGCTGTTCCGCGCCGGGTGGTTCGTCGAGTCGCTCGCCACGCAGTGCCTCATCGTGTTCGTGATCCGCACCCGCCGCATACCCTTCTTTCGTTCCCGACCCTCACGTCCGTTGTTGATCTCGGTATTGGCCGTCGTCGCCATCGGGATCGCCATCCCTGAGAGTCCGCTCGGCTCACCTCTCGGCTTTTCGTCGCTGCCGCTCGGCTTCTTCGCCGTGCTGGTCGGGTTCGTCATCGCTTACCTGGCGAGCATCGAGGTTGCGAAGTACTTCTTCTACCGGGCGCACGAAACCAGGGCCGATCGGCCTCTCCGGCGCGGACGGGCCCATCGTGTGCACCGTCGTGCCGCTCGGTTCAGTCACGGCGGAACCCTCGGAAGCACCTAGTGTCGACGGCGGGTTGGCGCGCACACCGGAGGGGTGGATCGCTCCCACAACCGGCCACGCGGACGTACTGTGGCCGGAATGGGGCGAAGAGGCGGATTTCGGCGGTGTGCGGCAGTCGCATTGATGGGCGCCGGTCTGGCCGCCTGTGGTAATCCGAACCAGGGTGACTCGGTTGCGATCATCGGCGACTCCATCACCGACTTCGACCAGACCGATCTGCATGAGCAACTCGGCTCGGACTACCACCTGGTGATCTCCGGCAATTTCGGGTTCACGACCGCAGAGGTCGACCCGGAAGCCAAGTTCGTCGGGTCGAAACCCCACGACCAGGTGATCTTCAACATCGGCACCAACGATGTGCTTCAGGACTACAAGGTCGAGAGCTCAATGGCCGACCTCAAGCGGGAGATCGGTTATTACCCCTCCGCCCGCTGCATCTTTCTCGTCAACATCAACGAGCACATGATCGATCACCAGACCAACCAGGCCACCACCGACGATGCCAAGCGTTTCAACGCCGCGTTCGATGAACTGGCGGCCTCCGACCCTCGGATTTCGGTGATCGACTGGAACTCGGTGGCGGCGGCGTCGCTCAACGACAAGGTGCCGCCGTACAGCACCCTGACCGAGGACTCGGTGCACCCAACCGACGCCGGAAACCGCAAGCTGAACGATTTGTACGCCAAAGCGTTGGAGGAGTGTTGAAACCCATCGAGACACAGCAGCCAGTGCCGGAGGCCCATACGGTTCAACTGCGACGGCCGGCGGCGGTTGCGGACGGCGCGGCGGCCCGCGCGGGGGGCGGGCCGCCGGGCGGGCGGCGCCCCGGGGCGCGGGGCGCCGCCGGGGGGGGGGGGGCGGGGGGGGCGGGGGGGGGCGGGGGCGGGGGGGGGCGGGGGCGCCGGCGGGGGGGGGGCGGGGCCGGGGCGGGGGGGGGGGCGGGGCGGGACGGCAACTGGGACATCGGCACCGAGGACGTGCTGGCGATGCCGTATTCGTGGGGGTCCACGGCGATGACCAGCTACGACGACTCGGCGGCCATGATCCAGTGGGACCGGGTACCGAAGGGTGAGTGCGAGGTTCGTCGAAGCAGCGCAGTGCTGGTCGACGGCGGCCAGTGCATTGGCCACGTGGCCGGGTTCGTCGCCGACGGCGATCACCTGACCGGCGTCGTGGTCGAGCGAGGGCATCTGGGTCTTGCGCACCACACGTTGGTTCCCATGGGCAGCGTGGCCCGGGTGTCCAACGACCACGTGGCCTTGGACATGGATGCAGCAACCTTCAAGGCGCTGCCGAAAGCCGCCGGCCTGGAAGGCCCGTTGGGCGATCACTCACGCACCCTTCGTCAGCATCTGGACGGCCTGCTCCACCACCGGAGGGTCGACGACTGACAGTGCCGCCAGGACCGGCTGCTGTTCTTCAGCTCAACCTCAGATAGACCGGTCACACTCCAGGGTCACATGCTTCAATTGACGACGACGAACCCGGGCAGGCCATGAGAATTCTGGTGGTGGACGACGAACCTCGGCTGGCCGCCGCGGTCAAACGCGGCTTGGAGGCCGAAGGCTTTGCCGTGGACGTTGCGGCCACCGGCGACGAGGGGCTCTGGATGGCAACCGAAGTGGCCTACGACGCCATCGTGTTGGACATCATGTTGCCGGGTATCAGCGGTTACACCGTGTGCGCCCGTCTTCGCGAGGCCGGTGTGTGGACTCCGATCCTGATGCTGACGGCCAAGAACGGTGAGTACGACGAGGCCGAAGCGCTCGACACCGGTGCGGACGGCTACCTGTCGAAGCCATTTTCGTTTGTCGTCCTCGTCGCCCACATCCGGGCGTTGCTGAGGCGAGGCGCCACCGAGCGCCCTGCCAAGCTCAGCGTCGGCGACCTGGTGCTCGACCCGGCGGCCCGCTCGTGTATCCGTGGCGATATGGCGATCGACCTGACCGCCAAGGAGTTCTCGGTGCTCGAGTTTCTCATGAGGTCCAAGGGCGACGTCGTGACCAAGTCTCAGATCGTCGAGCACGTCTGGGATGCGGCCTATGACGGCGACCTCAACGTGGTCGAGGTGCACGTCAGTGCGCTGCGTCGCAAGATCGATGCGCCCTTCGGCACCGACACGATCCGCACCGTACGAGGCGCCGGATACCAGATGGTTGCGCCGTGAGGCGGGCGCCGAGGCGGGGCTCGGTGCGCACCCAGACCACGCTGGTGGCCGCCGGGGTGGTCGCCTTGGTGCTCGTCATCTCGGCGGTTGGTCTCACCGGCCTGGTTCGCCATCGCCTCGTCGATGCCGAGCGGGTGGCCGCCCGGGTGCGGGCCGACGACGTGGTCGCCCTCGCCCGAACCGGCAGGCTCCCCAACCCACTGGCCTATCCGGGCGAGGAATCGGGCGCCACCCAGGTCCTCGATTCGAAGGGGACGGTGATCGACGCCACCGGCAACCTCGAGGACGAACCCGCCCTCAGTGAGCTTCGTCCCGACGTTGGCGACCACGAGTCCGAGATCCTCACCGACGTCCCGCTGGAGGACGACGATCGGTACGTGATCGTGGCGACCACCGCCGAGGTGTCGGGCGACAACCTCACCGTGCTGGCCGCTGCATCGCTCGAGTCGGCCGACGACACGGTGGAGACGCTGTGGCGCACCTTCCTGTGGGGGATTCCGCTGCTGACCCTGCTGGTCGCCGGCACCACCAGGTTGTTGGTGGGGCGGGCGCTGCGCCCGGTGGGTGCGATCACCGACGAGGTGGCCGACATCACCCAGGCCGACCTGCACCGCCGGGTGCCCCAACCGGCCAGCACCGACGAGATTGCGCGGCTTGCCTCCACCATGAACGACATGCTGGCACGGCTGGAGTCGTCGTCGACCCGCCAGCAGCGCTTCGTCGCCGACGCCTCCCACGAGATGCGAAGCCCCCTGGCATCCTCCCGGGCAGTGCTGGAGGTGGCCGCCCTGCACCCGGGATCCGTCGACGACCTGGTGGCCGCCATCGGCGACTCGCTGATCGATCACCAACGGCTCGAGACCCTGGTATCCGACCTGCTGATGCTTGCCCGTCTGGACGGATCCCAGACCGCCATCCGGCGGGTGGCGACCGACGTGGAGGCGCTGACGCGGACGGTGATCGAGCGTCGGATCGAGCCCGCCGTTGAGTTCGCCGGCGTCGGTCCTGCGATCGTCCTGGCCGACGGGCCCCAGCTGGATCGGGTGCTGACCAACCTGCTCGACAATGCAGCCCGCCACCGCCGATCGCGGACGGCGGTGGCGGTGACCGCCGCCAGCTCGACCGTCGACATCACGGTGGACGATGACGGGCCGGGCATTGCCGAGGCCGACCGCCAACGGGTGTTCGAACCGTTCACGCGCCTCGACGCGGCCCGAACCGCCGATCAGGGCACCGGGTTGGGCCTGGCCATCGTCGCCGAAATCGTGGGCGACCTGGGCGGTCGGGTGCGCGTGGACGACAGCCCGCTGGGAGGCGCACGTCTGGTCGTGTCCCTTCCGTCCGCATAGCGCCTGGTTGAGACTGGGTTCGGGACTGGACGATTCAGCGGCAGGATCCATACGGCGACCTGGCGGCGCCATCTCGGGTCGACATCAAGGCCATCCTCGTCCTCGCTGCAGAGATCCACGAGCGCACGGCGGCGACCCCGGCCGGGATCTCGCCCCAGGCCACACCTCAGAATCAGCCATGACGCGGTCTACTCCGGGCTCAACGGGCCGCTGAGCGGCAAACGCACGGTCACAGTGGTGCCGTGGCCCGGTCCGCTGTCGAGCGCGACGGTGCCGTGGTGTGCCTTCGCCATCGACTCGACGATCGACAGTCCAAGGCCGCTGCCGCCGCTGTGCCTCGACCGGGAAGGGTCGGCCCGATAGAAGCGTTCGAAGGCCCGAGCGGCGGTCTCCGGCGTCATGCCGGGGCCGTCGTCGCTGATGGTCAGCACAGCAGTGTCGCCGTCACGGCTGGTCGCCACCCGAACCGGCGTGCCCGGGGGCGTGTGCACCAGCGCGTTGGTGAGCAGGTTGGCCGCCACCTGATGCAAGCGTGCCTGGTCGCCCGCCACTTGAAGCGGCCCGGCCAGGGCGGTGTCGATCGGGCGGTCCGGGTCCACCGCCCGTGCGTCTGCGGCGGCGTCGGCGGCCAGCTCGCTCAGATCGACGGGCGCCACGTCGAGCGGACGATCCTGATCGGCGCGGGCGAGCGTCAGCAGGTCCTCGACCAGGGACCCCATGCGAATCGCCTCCGCCTCGGTGCGGGCCATCGCATCGTCCAAGGCGCCCGGCGATTCCAGGCCCCGCGTCCGATACAGCTCGGCGTATCCCCGGATCGTCGCTACCGGCGTGCGCAGCTCGTGGGAGGCGTCGGCCACAAAGGCCCGCAGGCGGGCCTCGCTGCGGATCCGCTCCTCGAACGCCGTCTCGATGTGGCCGAGCATCGTGTTGAGCGCGGCCGCCAGCTCGCCGGCCTCGGTTCGCTCGTCGGCTTCGGGCACGCGTTGGGACAGGTCCCCGGCGGCGATCGACGTTGCCACCCCGGTCATCGTCTTCACCGGACGGACCCCCAGGTGGATGACCCACCAGCCAAGGGCGCCGAGCGCCGCGAGGATCACCAGGGCCCCGGCCGCCTCGACCTTGATGAGGTCGGCGACGGCGGCATCGACCGAGTCGAGCGGCATCGCCAGGGTGACCACGGTGTTCGACCGGTCGTCGGTGTAGCTGAGCACCCGGTAATCGGGGGAGGCTCCCGAGCCCATAACGGTGAACGCCTGACTCGAGTCGGCTGCAGCCGTCGCCGTGCCTGCGTCGATGGAGGGCGGGGATGCCTGCTCACCCCGCAGCCCGGGGGTGAGCACTGTCTCCACCCGGTCGTTGCGGACAACGCCGATATAGAGCGAGCTGAGGGATCGGGATGGCCCCCCGGGCGCATCGGGGGCGTCGCGGGCTGGGCTGCCGGGTCCGCTCCGGTCGCGCCCGGGGGGACCGAAGTCGCCGAGGTTCCGGATCGGTCCGACCGCCTCGGCCAGCTGGCGATCCACCTGGCCGAGCAGGTTGTTCTCGGTGATCCTGGTGATCGCCACCGTGACGATGCCCAGCACGACGGCGATCAGGGCGATGCCCGCCATCACCCGGGAGCGGAGCGACATCGGGCCCTCAGCCGGTCCGCAAGGTGTAGCCCACCCCGCGGATCGTGTGGATGAGGCGAGGGTCTGCGCTGTCCAGCTTCTTGCGTAGGTAGCCGATGTAGGTCTCGACGATGCCGCCGTCGCCACCGAAGTCGTAGTGCCACACGTGGTCGAGAATCTGTGCCTTGGACAGGACCCGGCCCTGGTTCACGAGCAGGTAACGCAGCAGGTTGAACTCGGTCGGCGACAGCGATACCTCTGCGCCGGCCCGGGTGACGCGGTGGGCGTCCTCGTCGAGCACGAGGTCAGCGCATTCCAGAAGCGAGCCGTCGCTTCGGGTCATGCCCGAGCGGCGCAGCAGCGCCTGGACCCGGGCCACCAATTCTTCCAGGCTGAAGGGCTTCACCAGGTAGTCGTCGCCACCCAGCGTGAGGCCCCGCACCTTGTCCTCGGTGGCGTCCTTGGCGGTGAGGAACAACACCGGCACCTTGGAGCCGTCGGCCCGCAGCCGGCGACACACCTCGAAGCCGTCGAGGTCGGGCATCATCACGTCGAGCACGACCAGGTCGGGGGCGACCGTGGGCAGCGCTGCCAGAGCGTCGCGTCCGCTCGCCAGCGCCGTCACCGCAAAGCCGTGATGGTTGAGCGCAGCATCGAGCATCGATCGCAGGTTGTCGTCATCGTCCACCAGCAACAACCGTTCGGCGCTCATCGCCACAGCTTTCCACCGCCGCCTGAGCATTGGCTGAGAAAAGGCTGAGAGTAGGCGTGCCGTGGCCAGGCAGTGCGCGATTCCAGGCCGCCAGGTCACCCAGCACCCAATGCGCCCGCGAGGATTGTTCCCTGCCAGACTTTGAGCGCGAATCTGGCGACCACCCAACGACAACAGCGAGGGGCGATGGCGACTCGGGCGACCTCGAACGAGCGGCGGAGCGCGTCCAGCCCAAAGCGCGGCGACGCCGCTATTGATCAGTCATCGGCGACGCTGAGCCCAAACCTGGGCGCTCGCCGGCTGTTGCCTGACGAGGAACGGACGGCAGCGGTCGCGCGTTCGCTGGTGGACGCCGGAAGGTTCGTCCCGGCCCTCACCCGCAGTGCTGACGGCCGAGGTAGGGCGGAGTGGTGGCCGCTGCCCGCCGTCGGCGACCGTGACATGATCGCCGCGCTCGTGGTGGAGGACACCCCCGAGGGGCACCGTGCGGCGGCTTTGGCACTGGCCGGGACGCTCGACAGGCAGGTGAGGGAGCGGCTTGCCAACAGCGGGCACGCGCTGGTGCCAAGTCGGCCCGGCCGGCGGACCGTGCCCCATGCGTGGGTGGAAGCCCTGGGTCGAGACGACGGCCGACTGGCCGACGGCATCGACCCGGAACGGGTGGGCGCGCTGGCCCAGCGGGTCGATAGGTGGATCGCTGCGGGCGCCGATCATGCCACCCGGGTTCGCCTGGCGATCCGGGTACACGAGCCGCCCCCAGGCGCCCGCGGAACGGCGGCGAGCCAGTGGCGGCTGCAGTTGCTGGCCCAGGACACCGACGAGACCTCCCTGCTGATCACCCTGGCCGAGCTGTGGGAGGACCGGGCGCTGTTCGGTGCCGACGGGGTGGTCGAGTTGCTCGGCCAGCTTGGCCGGGCTGTGAGGTTGGCGCCCGAGCTGGCACCCGTGCTCGACGAGGCCGTCCCGAACTCGCTCACGCTGGACACGCCCCGGCTGCTGACGTTCGCCGAGCGGGTGGAGCCGTTGGCCGAGGTGGGGGTATCGGTGCTGTTGCCCTCGTGGTGGACCAACCGGGCGCGCCTCGGGCTGCGGGCCAAGGCGGTGAGCCCGCCGGGCGTGGTCACCGGGTCGGGCCTCGGGTTGGAGACCCTGGTGTCCTTCACCTGGCAGGCCGCGCTTGGCGACACCAAGCTGAACAAGGCCGATCTGAGGCGGCTTGAGGCCGCCGCAGCCGCCAAGTCGCAGCTGGTGCGAATTCGGGGCCAGTGGGTGCAGATCGACCCCAACCGGGTGGCCGCACTCGTGGCGGCAGCGGGCACGGTCGGCGAGGCCGAGGTGTCCGAGCTGTTGCGAGCCCATTTGGGCCTCGGCGACCTGGACGCACCCGACGAGCTCGAGATCGAGGGCGTGGCCGCCACCGGGTGGCTGGGTCAACTGCTCGACGACGCGCTGTCGGGAACGGTCACCCCGGTGGTCGACCCGCCCGGGTTCGAGGGCGTCCTCCGCCCCTACCAGCAGCGGGGCGTGGGCTGGCTGGCCTTCCTCGGACGGCTCGGGTTGGGTGCATGCCTGGCCGACGACATGGGCCTGGGCAAGACCGCCCAGCTCATCGCCACCGTGCTGGCCGACCCGGCGCCCGGGCCCACCCTGGTGATCGCACCGGTGTCGGTGCTGGGCAACTGGCAGCGGGAGATCGCACGGTTCGCCCCCGGGCTGTCGGTGCTGGTGCACCACGGCGGCGACCGGCACGACCACGAGTCCCAATTTGTCGAGCGGGCGGCGGCCACCGACGTGGTGCTCACCACCTATTCGCTGGTCGCCCGAGACGCCGACCATCTCGCCGCCGTGAGTTGGGGTCGGCTGGCGCTGGACGAGGCCCAGCACATCAAGAACCCCCGAACCAACGCTGCCAAGGCCACCGCCGCGCTGGTCGCCTCCCGGCGCATCGCCCTCACCGGCACCCCGGTGGAGAACCGTCTGGCCGAGCTGTGGTCGTTGATGAACGTGCTGAACCCCGGCCTGCTCGGGACGATCACCGGCTTCACCAAGCGCTTTGCCGGGCCGATCGAACGCGACGGCGACGAGGAGACCACGGCGCTGCTGCGACGCATCACCGGCCCGTTCGTGCTGCGCCGCCTGAAGTCCGACCGCAGCATCATCGACGACCTGCCCGACAAGATCGAGCGGACCCAGCTGTGCACGCTGACCGACGAGCAGGCGACGCTGTACCAGGCGGTGGTCGATGACCTGCTGAAATCGATGGACGAGATGGACGAGCGGCTGGAGCGGCCCGAACAACCCAAAAAGCGTCGCCCCTCGAAGGCCGGCGGCGCCGCGGCGCCGCCGGAGGATCCGCCCGACGACTCCGACATCACCCGCCGCGGGATGGTGCTGGCGGCGATCGCCAAGCTGAAGCAGGTCTGCAACCATCCGGCCCACTTCCTGGGCGATGGGTCGGCGCTGCGGGGGCGGTCGGGCAAGCTCGCCCGCACCGAGGAACTGCTCGACGAGATCATCGACGTCGGCGACAAGGTGCTGTGCTTCACCCAGTACACGGCGTGGGGCGACCTGTTGGCGGCCCACTTCGCCCGCCGGTACGGCATCGAACCGCTGTGGCTGCACGGCGGCGTTCCCCGCAAACGCCGGGACGAGATGGTGACCGCCTTCGACGATCCCGACGGCCCGCCGATCTTCCTCCTGTCGCTCAAGGCGGGTGGAACCGGGCTGAACCTCACCGCCGCCAGCCACGTGATCCACCTCGACCGCTGGTGGAACCCGGCGGTGGAGGATCAGGCGACCGACCGCGCTTATCGCATCGGGCAAACCAGCGCGGTCGACGTGCACAAGCTGGTGTCGGTGGGCACGATCGAGGAGCGCATCGACGCCATGATCAACGAGAAGCGGGCGCTGGCCGAAGCGGTGGTTGGCACCGGCGAGGGCTGGGTAACCGAGCTGAGCACCGCCGAGTTGCGCAGCGTGATCTCGCTGCGGGACCGGGAGGTCGGCTGATGGCACGCCGGGGTTGGGACGATCGCTGGCAGAACTATCCGGCATCCAAGCCGCTGCCCGCCGATGGCATCGCCACGTCCAAGCAGCGCGGCGCCATGGCCGAGCAGTGGTGGTCGGGGCGCTTCGTCACCATGTTGGACAGCTACGGGCTGGGCGGGCGCATGCAGCGGGGTCGCCGCTACGCCCGCAGCGGCCAGGTGCTGTCGGTGGAGGTGAACCCCGGCATGATCGTCGCCCAGGTGCAGGGTTCGCGCCGCACCCCGTACGCGGTCACGGTCCGCTGCGACGAGCCGACCGACGCGCAGTGGCTGGCGTTGGAGCAGACGCTGCGATCCCAGGTGCGCTTCGCTGCGGGTCTGCTGGCCGGTGAGGTGCCGCCCGAGCTGGAAGCCGCCTGCGCCGATGCCGGGTTCTCCCTTTTTCCCGCCACCTGGTCCGACCTGCGGGCCACCTGCTCGTGTCCGGACTGGGAGAACCCGTGCAAACACATTGCCGCGGTGCTGTACGTGTTCGCCGACCAGCTCGACGACGACCCGTGGAAGCTGTTGGAGTGGCACGGCCGTGGCCGTGACGAGGTGCTGGCCTTCCTCCAAGCCGCCGGCGCAGAAGGTGCGAGCGGCAGCGCCGGCCTGCCGTCGTGGTGGCCCCTCACCCCCGGAAGATTGGACGCCGGCGCTCGGCCGCTCCACGTTCGCGTGTCGCCCGCGCCCGACCCTCCCCACCGGGTGTTGGCCCGCCTTGGCGAGCTCGGCATCGACGCCGCCGGGACGACGGTCGACGAACTGTTCGCCGCCGCCTACGAGCCGATCATCACCGACGGCCCGACCGACCTCTGACCAACGGCGGCATCATGGCGGGTCAGCGGCGGCGGCCGAAGCGCAGGGTTGCAACGGTGGCGAACACCAGCGCTATCCCGGCGCTCCAGACCAGGCTGAGTGCCACCCAGTAGGTAGTGGTGTGGCCGATGCCGACCACGTCGGTGCCGCCAACCATCAGCGACCGCACTGCGTTGATGATGACCGAGATCGGCTGGTTGGCGGCGAAGGGCTGCATCCAGCCGGGCATCGACGACACCGGCACGTTGGCGCTGGAGATGAACGAGAAGGGGATGATGAGCATCGACATGCCTTGCGCGGCCTGGGCGTTGCCGGAGACGAGGCCGAGCACGATGAACACCCAGGCGAACGCACCTGAGGCGACGATGATCAGGCCAAACCCGGCGAGCACTGCAAGCACCGATCCGTCGGGACGAAACCCGATGAGGAACCCGATGATGGCCGTCGTCAGCACTCCCCAGGAGACCAGGCCGATGTCGGCCAGCGCCCGTCCGACCATGACGGCGGAGCGGGGCACGGGCAACGAGCGCATGCGGTCGTACACGCCGCTGGCCGAGTCCTCGGCCACGCCCGAGGCGGCGCCCATGCCCGTCCACAGGATCACGGTGACCAGGAACCCGGGAACGAGGAAGTTGACGTAGGAGAGGTCCCCGCCGGTGGAGATTGCGCCGCCGAATACGTAGCGGAACATGAACAGAAACATGGCGCCCTGGACGGTGCTCATGACGAGCACCTGCGGGGTGCGGAAGAACTGCAGCACGGTGCGTCGGGCCGACTCCATCGAGGTCACGACAAATCCGGCACCGGTCGTCGCCGGTCGGTCGGCCCGCGGACGGGCGAGGTCGGCCGTGCTGTTCGGTGTCGTGCGGGTGGGGGATGTGCCACCTGGGGATGTGCCTGTTGGGGATGTATTGGTGTCGACGGTCATGCCGCTGCTCCCTCGGTCGTTGGGGTCTCGGATGCTGGTTGCCCGGTCATTCCGAGGAACACCTCGTCCAGGGTGGGACGCCGCTTGGCGATGTCGTCCAGATCGATGCCGCTGTCGGTGACGGCCCGAACGATCGCCGCAAACTGTGCTGCGTCGTCGATGGCGGCGGTCACCTCGAGCGATTCCTGCTCGACGTGGACATCGTGGTCGATCACCGACTGAACGATGGCGGCCACCGCCGCCAGGTCCTCCTGGCGGGCCGGGTGGATCTCGATCACGTCGCGGCCCGAGCGGCTCTTCAGTTCGTTGGGCGTGCCCGAAGCAATCACCTTGCCGTGGTCGATGATGATCACGTCGCGTGCCAGGTGGTCGGCCTCCTCCAGGTACTGCGTGGTCAGCAGCACGTCGGTGCCGCCGGCCACCAGCTGGCGGATCGCCTCCCACAGCTCCAGGCGGCTGCCGGGGTCCAGCCCGGTGGTCGGCTCGTCCAACAGCAGCAGCCGTGGGTTGCCCACCAGGCTGGCGCCCAGGTCCAGCCGGCGGCGCATGCCGCCCGAGTAGGTGCGGACCAACCGGTCGGCGGCATCGCTCAGGCCCAGCTTGGCCAGGACGTCGTCGGCAGCCGATCGGGCGTCGCTGCGGTTGAGCCCGAACAGGCGGCCGATTTGCTGAACGTTTTCCCGGCCGGTCATCGCCGGTTCGACCGACGCATACTGTCCGGCCAGGCCCAGGATGGGCCGCACCCGCTGGGGGTGAGCCACGGCGTCGATGCCGCCGACCAGCAGCGTGCCCGAGTCGGGCTTCACCAGGGTGGCCACCGCCGAGATGAAGGTGGTCTTGCCGGCGCCGTTGGGTCCGAGCAGGGCCGTCAGGCAGCCGCTCTGGGCGACCAGGTCGATGCCGTCCATGGCGGTGGTGTCGCCATAGGTCTTGCGAAGCCCCGTGGCCTCGATGATTGCGGTCATGGTGTTGCCGGTTTCTGTTGTCGGGAGGGGCTGTTCGTCGTTGGGCCCGGTTGATGGACGGATCGCGTCGTCGGAAATCATCGCGCCGATCGGTGACAACGTCGGGTCGCACCGAAACGAGAACGTGTTCTTGTTTTGGGCTGACGGGTAGGCTGCGCCGATGGCTGACGTCGTAATCGCAAGCGCTGTTCGTACCCCCATCGCAACCGCCTACAAGGGCTCGCTGGTGGGAACCTCCGCGTTGGAGCTGTCCCAGGTGGCGGTCGGGGCCGCTCTGGAACGCTCCGGTGTTCCCGGCGAGGCGATCGAGGACCTGGTGATGGGGGAGTCGATGCAGGGTGGCGGCAACATCGCCCGCTACACCGCCATCGAGCTGGGGCTCGACAACGTGCCGGGCGCCGCGATCCAGCGCTGGTGTGCCTCGGGGATGTCGGCGGTGAACTACCTGGCGGCCAACATCGCTGCCGGCATGGTCGAGTGCGGCATCGCGGGCGGCGTCGAGTCCATGTCGACCGCCCCCGCCACGATGAAGCCCGGCCCGGACGGGGTCCAGGCGCCGTGGTTCCCTGCGGCCCATCCCGAGACCGACATCACGCCGGCGATGAACATGGCGATGACCGTGGGCGAGAACACCGCCCGCATCGCCGGCGTCACCCGCGAGCAGGCAGACGAGTGGGCGTTCCACTCCCACCAGCGGGCGATCGCCGCCATCGACAACGGCTACTTCGATGCCGAACTGGTGAGTGTACCGCTGGGCGACGGCGCCGAGTTCAGCGTCGACGAGCATCCCCGGCGCACTTCCTCGCTGGAGAAGCTGGCCTCGCTTCCCGTGATCAACCCGATGCTCGAAGGGGCGATCGTCACCCCCGGCAACAGCTCCGGCCTTAACGACGCCGCCGCAGCGATGGTGCTGTGCAGCCGGGAGTTCGCCGAAAGCCACGGCCTGACGCCGTTGGCGATCGTCCGCTCGTGGGCCTCGGTGGCCGACACCGTGGAGCGCAACGGTCTCGCGCCCACGCTGGCGGTACCCAAGGCGCTCAAGCTGGCCGGCATCGGCATCGAGGACATCGACGCCATCGAGATCAACGAGGCGTTCTCGTCGATGGCGGTCGCCTCCGCCCGGGAGCTGGGCCTCGACGACGAGATCACCAACCAGGTGGGCTCGGGCTGTTCGCTTGGCCACCCGGTCGCCTGCACCGGTGCCCGCATGCTCGTCACGATGGCGCACCAGTTGGCCCGCACCGACAAGCAGTGGGGCGTTGCCACGATGTGTGCCGCCGGCGGCATGGGCGCAGCGACGGTGATCGAGCGGGTCTGACCGCTCGGGTCGCCGGCCGCCCACCCGACCGTGACGCAGCCCGGGCCGGTCTGCGCTTGGTCCGGAGGCCCGACGACCGCTACCATTTCCCGGTTCCCCGTTCGCCTGACCGCGGCGCTCGTTGCGAACCCCCGAGCCACTCCGTGGCTCGCCCGTCGCCACGCCGCAATCCTCCGGAGCTCATTATGAAGGCCACCGATTTCATCGACGCCGGTACCGTCCGAGACGACCTGCCGGATTTTGCCGTCGGCGACAACGTGAAGGTTCACGTGAAGGTGGTTGAGGGTCAGAAGGAGCGCATCCAGGTGTTCCAGGGCTCGGTGATTCGTCGTGAGCACGGCGGGGTGCACGAGACCTTCACCGTCCGCAAGGTGTCCTACGGCGTCGGCGTCGAGCGCATCTGGCCGGTGCACTGCCCGACGATCGATCACCTCGAGGTGGTCAGCCGCGGCGACGTGCGCAGGGCCAAGCTGTACTACCTGCGCGATCGGGTGGGTAAGCGGGCCAAGATCCGCGAACTGCGCAACTGATACCTCGTACCTGACGTCGGCAACCCGGCCTCGGCGATCCGCTGAGGCTCGCGTCTTCAGTTTGCGGGCTGCACTCCCCGGGGTGCGCGCACCATGTCGGCCGGTGGTCAGAGTCGCCCATGCTGGGGTGATGCCCCGCAGCGACGTGTCACCCTCTGGCGGTCATCCCGTCGGGCAGTCTTCCGATGTGCAGCCCGCCGCCAAGACGGTCGATCGATCTCGTCAAGCGCTCGGCGCCTGGGGCGAGGCCAGGGTGGCTCGCTGGTACGAGGCCCGCGGCTATGAGGTGCTCGATCGCAACTGGCGCTGCGCCCGAGGCGAGATCGACCTGGTGGTCGGTCGCCCGGGCGAGGTGGCGATCGTCGAGGTGAAGACCCGCACCAGCGATCGCTTCGGTGTGCCGGCGTTGGCGGTGGGCTACGCCAAGCAGGCGCGGCTACGTCGTCTCGGTGCGGCCTGGCTGGTCGAACACGGCGGAGGGCTCGGTCGGGTGCGCTTCGACGTGGCCTCGGTGCTGGCGGGCGAGGTCTCGGTCATCGAGAGCGCGTTCTGATGGCGGTTGACAGGTTTGGTGGTAGGCGCATACTTAGGCGCATGCCCCGGATTCAGCTGTACCTGCCTGACGATCTGTATCAGCAAGTGAAGGAGTATGACCTGCCGGCATCGAAGCTGTTCCAGAACGCGGTGCGGGAGGAACTCGACCGGAGGGACAAGGTGGCTGCGCTCGAGGTCTACCTCGATGAACTCCGGGCGGAGGTGGGGGAGCCGTCCACCGAGGACTGGGCCTGGGCCGAGGAGATCGTCGATCGGATCGACCTGCACCTCAGCAAATCCGATGGCTAGCCGCATCGCAGTGCTGGACAGTGGTGGCCTCACGCTGCTCGCAACGCGGTCGGTGAGGAGCTTGGCTGTGGCTGTTCTGCTCGAGCGTCGTGGTCACTGGCCACCGGTCGTCTCGACGATGACGATGGTCGAGGCGCTCCAAGGACGACCCGGGCCCGATGCGCCGACCAACCAGTTTTTGAAGTCGTGTCGAATCGAGCCGGTCGTCTCCGAGAGACTGGCCCGACGGGCGGCTCGGCTCCGAACCTCGGCTGGTCGAGGCTCCGCCGTCGACGCGCTGATCGTGGCTCTGGCGGAACCGGGCGGAGTCGTCGTCACCGGGGACAGCAGCGACATCTGCGCGCTGGCTGAGCGGGCAGATGACGTCTATGTCGAGGCGGTCTGAGGATGCACCGAACTACCGTCGCTGCGATGGAACGGCGTTGGAGGCTCGGCATTCGTGCGCTCGCCGTGCTCGTTGGGCTCACGCTTCTGGCTGCGGGTTGCGGCGGGGGCGATGAGGACTCGACACCCGAGCCGAAACCGATCTCGGTCGAGCCCAACGACGGGCCGACCGTGGCCGGCGACTCCGAATTTCTGGTCTCGACCGGGAAGCCCGGGCGGCCCACGCACCTGGTCAAAGTCGGTGTCGACGGTCAGCTCGACTGGCCCGAGGACGGCGCCATGATCGGTGGCACTCAGCTGGACGACGGCAGCTGGTTCGTCCTCAACTCCTCGTGCCAGGGAACGTCAGGGGTCTGCGGCGACGTCGGTGGCATCGTCCTGAGCCCGGAAGGTCGGGTGGAGGCGACGGGGGAGCTGTGGGACGAGCCGGGCACCTACGAGGTGGTGGGTTCGAGTGGGTCGCTGGTGCTGGTCTCGGTGCGCACCGACGCGGCGGTCACCGCCTACTGGGTTGATGCCACGACGGTCGAGGAGGTCGATCAGGCCTTTCGTTCGGCACCCTATGACGCAGCGGCCATCCGAGACGCCGCCGAGGCCGCCGGTGGGGAGGCCGAGTACGACACCCCTCGATTTCGGTTCTGCGCCGGTGACGATGCCGCCTACGTGATGTCCTCGCCGGAACATCGCGGGTCGGCCGAGCCCGCGTCGCGCACGGTCGAGGTGATGCCCAGCCCCGCTGGGGCCAAGGCGGGCGACGTGGCCCGACTCTTTGAGCTGGACATCGACAGCTTCGACGCCCGACTGGTCGGCGCAGTGATGTGCGGTGATGGGCGACTGACCAATGTGGCCGTCGGGCCGAGCGAGGATGGAGGCAGCGAGGTGACGCTGGCCGAACTCGATACCGTGACCGGCGAAGCGGAGGAGCGGTCGGTGGTCACCTACGACACGCCGTTGGTCGACCTCTACGGCGGAGGCGACGATCGCGCGCTGCTCAGCGTCGCCGAGCTGGACCGGACGGATGCCGAAGCCGATGTCGAAGGGCCGAGCGAGGACCAACCGCCTTCCAAGCTGGTCGTGATCACCACCGTCGGTGAGGTGGTCGAGGTGGGCCCGCAGGCCCCGACCGGCCCGGCCTCGATCAGCCTGGACGGCACGATGGTGCTGCAGCCGGACGGCGACAGTGTGCAGGTGGACCGCATCGGCTGAGCGCCGGGCGGATCAGCCGACCCGCACTCGCTTCTGCCAACAACCGTGGTGCCAGTGGCGGCGCAGGTCGGCAGCGCCGTAGGGGACGACCACCACATGGCCCAGGCCCCGGGGCAGCTCGCGATGACACCATGGGCAGGTGTAGGCCTTGTTGGCCTGATACGGCTGGACGCGACGAACCTCGACGGCGCCGGGATCGAACGGATCGGGTGGCGCCGGTCGCCGCCGTCGAGCACTCACCCGAGGATGCCCCAGATCACCAGGCCGGCACAGACGATCAGCGCCACCGCCACCAGCAGATAGTCGGCGGGCGTCTTGTCGGACTTGAGATGAGGATTGAATCCCATCGCACCAGTGTGCCCGAAGGGCGGCCCAGCCGGCAGTGCGCCCCGCTCGGCGGGTTCCTGCGGCGGGCCTTCCTGCGGCGGGCCTTCCTGCGGCGGGCGCTGCGGCGCAACGCGGGTCGCGCGGCCCGGCCGCCGGGGGTTCCCAGCGTCACCCATCGTTCGTAGGGTCAGTGCACGGCTCGCAGGTGGCCCACACCTCGCCACTCCATGACGAAACCTTCCCTGACGAAACTCGAGGCATCATGCTGGCCACCGTCGCGTCCGCAACCCTGCTCGGTGTCGATGGACGCGGCGTATGGGTCGAGGTACACGTCTCCAAGATGGGACTTCCCCGGTTCGTCATGGTCGGCCTGCCCGATGCGGCGTGCCGGGAGTCGCGCGATCGGATCAGGGCGGCGATCCTCAACGCCGGTCTCACGTTCAGCGGCAGCGAGGTCGTCACGGTCAACCTGGCACCCTCCGGCCTGCGCAAGAGCGGTTCGGCGCTGGACCTGCCGATCGCCATCGCCTACCTGGTCGCCTCCGGTCAGCTCGATGCCGCCGCAGTCGAGAACACCGGCCTGCTCGGCGAACTGGGTCTCGACGGCACGGTGCGCGGCGTGCGGGGTGTGTTGCCGTTGGTCGAGGCCACCGCTGCACCCCGGGTGGTCGTGCCGTCGGAGAATGCCGCCGAAGCGCAGCTGTCCGACCGGCAGATCCTGGTGGGCACCACGCTGGCTGAGGTGGTCGCAGCCCTGGCCGGCGAGGAGCGCTGGCCCGATCCCCCCGAGCTGACGGTGCCACAGGTCACCCCAGGGCCCGACCTGTCCGAGGTGCGCGGTCATCGCGTGGCCAAGCTGGCGATCGAGGTGGCGGCGGGCGGCGGCCACCACCTGCTGATGCTCGGCCCTCCGGGGTCGGGCAAGACGATGCTGGCCCAGCGCAGCATCGGGCTTTTGCCCAACCTCGACTCCGACCGTGGCGCCGAGGTGATCCGGGTGCACTCGGCGGCCGGGTTGTTGTTCGGTCGGGCCTCGTCCGCCGGCAACGGGGCAGCCGCCGGTCCGTTGCGCCGCGGTGCCGAAGGTGAACTGGTCGTCGTGGCCCCGTTTCGGGCGCCCCATCACACCGCCACCGTCGTGTCGCTGGTCGGTGGGGGCAGCGGCCAGATGCGTCCGGGCGAGGTCAGCCTGGCCCACGGTGGTGTGCTTTTTCTGGACGAGTTGGCCGAGTTTCCCGCCCATGCCCTGGACGCCCTGCGACAGCCGTTGGAGGACGGCGCAATCCGGGTGAGCCGGGCCCATGCCACCGTGTCGTTTCCCGCTCGCTGCCTGTTGGTGGCAGCGATGAACCCGTGCCCGTGCGGCTCGGGCACGCCCGAACGGTGCCGTTGCAGCGAACCGGCGCTGCGGCGGTACGCCCGGCGCATCTCGGGCCCCCTGCTCGACCGGTTCGACCTGCGGGTGCGGGTCGAGGCGCTCGCCCCGGAGGAGCTGGTCGATGCCCCGGCGGGCGAACCGTCGGCGCAGGTGGCCGAACGGGTGGCGCGGGCGCGTGCAGCCGCCCGGGGTCGCGGCGTTGCGGCCAACCGAGAGCTCGACCTGGAGGCCCTCGAACACCACACCCGGCTGACCCCCGGCGCGCGCGAGGTGCTCGATCAGGCCTTGCGAAGCGGACGGTTGAGCGGGCGGGGCATGGCACGACTGCGGGCCGTGGCCCTGACCTTGCGCGACCTCGGCGGCGCCGATGGCACCCTCGACGAGGCCACGATGCAGGTGGCCTTGGGGTTGCGGGCCGAGGTGGGCATCCAGCTGATGGCGGTGGCGTGATGGGCGATGCAGGTGCCGTCCCGCACGAGCCGTCGACAACCGACGCGGCAGTTGGAAGCGAGACGGCGCTGGCGGCGGCCACTCTGGCCGGCCTTGAGGGGATGGGCATGGGCCTGTTGGCCCGCTGGTGTGCCGACCCGGGACCACACGAGGCCATCGACCGTCTTCGCCGTCTGCGCTCGCCAGTGTGTGGTGATGTCGAGCCCGAACGCTGGCGAACCTGGCAGGGACAGGTGGCCTCATGCGACGCGGTGGCCCGCACGGCTGAGCGTTTGGCCGCAGCCGATGCCCGGGCTGTGATGCCCGGGGAGGAGGGCTACCCGACCCGACTGTCCGACGATCCCCGCGCCCCCGCCGTTCTCCTCCGGCGGGGGCGCGGCGCCGGTCCGGACGAACACGACGCAACCGTCGCGATCATCGGTACCAGGCGCGCATCGCAGGTGGGCCGGGAGGTGGCGGCCGAGCTTGGGGCCGAGCTTGCCGGTCGCTCGATCACCGTGCTGTCCGGCTTGGCGCGCGGGATCGACGCAGCCGCCCATCGGGGCGCCCTTGCTGTCGAGGCCACCGTGGCGATCGGCGTCATCGGCTGCGGCCCCGACGTGATCTATCCGCCCGAACACCGACGCCTGTGGGAGGAGGTGGCGGCGGGAGGTGGGCTGCTGGGGGAGTGGCCGCCTGGCATTCCCCCCAACGCGTGGCGCTTTCCTGCCCGTAACCGGCTACTGGCCGCCCTCGCCGACGTGGTCGTCGTCGTCGAGTCGGCCCGCTCGGGCGGATCGATGCACACGGTACGGGAGGCGATCGATCGTTCCCGGCCCGTGCTGGCGGTGCCCGGATCGGTGCGCTCCCGAGCCTCGGAGGGCACCAACATGTTGATCTCCGAAGGCTGCGACCCGTGCGTCGACGTGCTCGACGTGCTGACGGCGTTGTCTCGTCAGGCGAGCAGTTGCCCACCCGTTCCTCGCCGCCGCCGCCCGCCGTCTCAAACCCCGTTGTTCGACCTGACGTCCGAGATCGGCGACAAACCCGGAGCTCAGACGGACGGCGAGCCGGATAATGACCCCGGCAGCGGCGCTGGCCAGGGGTCCGTGCCCGCCGGCGATGGCTCGCATGCCACCGGCGAGGGGTTCGACCCGATCGAAACGGCGGTGTTGGATGCTGCGGGGTGGCAGCGCGTCAGCCTGGAGCGCATCGCCGATGCCCTGGATTCCGCCCAGGTCGACGTCAGCCTGGTCGACGTCGCCGCAGCGGTTGGTCGCTTGTGCCACCGGGGCGCGCTGGTCGAGCGGGAGGGTTGGTTCGAGGCGACGGGGCGGGGTTCGTGAACGACGATGGTGACCGGATCGAGAAGCCCGGCCACGAACCTGGCCGGCGCGCCGAGAGACCACCGAAGCCACCCCCGAGGTCGGTACCCTGTGCCCCATCGCCGCTCACGTCAGTCCCGACGCATCGTGGCGCCTCGACGAGGTGGTCGGCGGCGCCTCGCTCGCTCCGTCCACCCGGGCGGCGTACCGACGTGACCTCGAGGGGTTCATCGACCACTGCGGCGCATCGGGCATCACCCGGCCCGCCCAGCTGGGGCGCGACGACGTGCGGGCCTGGCTGCGAAGACGCGCCGACGATGGGCTGGCCCCGGCCACCCTGGCTCGATCGCTGGCCTCGGTGCGGCATCTGGTTCGATGGCACCGCCGGGAGGGAACGCTCGAGGGCGACCCCACCGCCGGGCTCAGCGCACCTCGAGGCGCCCAGCGCCTACCCCGCGTGCTGCGCGCCGACGAGCTTGGCCAATTGCTCGACGAGGACGCCAACCCCGAACGCCCGACCGCGGCCCGCGACGACGCCATCCTCGAGCTGTTGTACGGCTCCGGGCTGCGGGTGTCTGAGCTGTGCGGCATCGACCTGGGCGATCTCGACCTTGAGCGCGGCCTGGCCCGCGTCCTGGGCAAGGGCTCCAAGGAGCGCCTGGTGCCGGTCGGGGACGCTGCGGTGGCGGCACTCAGGGCACACGTCGCAAGCGCCGAGGCCCAGCTCGTCGGCGACGGTCCGGCCCACCTGGCCGCCGGCTGCGGGCCGGAGCTGTTCCGCAACGCCCGTGGCAAGCGGTTGGCCCCCCGCGACGTTCGGCGCATCGTCGATCGCCGCTCGCCCGTTCTCACCCATCCCCATGCGCTCCGTCACAGTTTCGCCACCCACCTGCTCGACGGTGGGGCCGATCTGCGTTCGGTACAAGAGCTGCTGGGCCATGCCGACCTGGAGACGACCCAGATCTATACGCACGTCAGCCGGGAACGCATGCGGGCCGCCGTGCACTCCGCACACCCCAGAGCCTGATCGAAGCGTTGCGGTGCCCTCACCCGCGACGCTGAGCGGGTGAGGCGCCGTGCTGCGCGCAGCCTTGGTGGTGCTGGCGCTGTCGACGACGCCGTTGCCGTCGGCCGTGTCGTTCCGGTCGGAGAGCGACGTCCGGCCGATGCGCAACGCCAGCATTGCCGCTGACGCCCCCAGGTCATTCGACCAGCCGTCGCAGCCCGAAGATCGCCAGGTGGACAGCGGTCCCCGCTGGGATGGATCTCGACCCCGTTTCGTCCCGCCGGTGGACGCGCCGGTGGCCGACCCGTTTCGGGCGCCGGAGGGGCCCTATGGGCCCGGCAACCGCGGCATCGAGTACGCAACGGCACCGGGAACTGCGGTGCGGGCGATCGGGTCGGGCGTCGTCGCCTTCGCCGGATCGGTGGCTGGACGCGGTGTGGTCTCGATCGATCACCCGTCCGGGTTGCGCAGCACCTACACCGGCCTCGCCCAGATCACCGTGGTCGTCGGGGCTCCGGTTGCCCAGCGCGACATGGTGGGGCGCACCGCGACGCACCTGCACCTCGGGTTGCGCGACGGGCGGCGCTACCTCGACCCGGCCGCCTTCTTCGGCGGCGCCCGGGCGGTCCTGGTCGAATAGACGGGGCCTCGCCGTCGAGTGGGTGGCCCCTGTGCCCAAGGGTTAGCATCTCCGGTCGGCCCAAACGGGTCGATCACCCAACCCATCACCACCCGGGCGCACCTTCGGTCGCCTTGCGCGCATCGCCCCCGGGATTCGTCGAACCGAAGGAAGGAACCACCACCATGGCCCCAGTAGTCACCATGAAGGAACTCCTCGATGCGGGCGTCCACTTCGGACACCAGACCCGCCGTTGGAACCCGAAGATGCAGCGCTTCATTTACGGGGAGCGCAACGGCATCTACCTCATCGACCTTCGCCAGACCCTCGAGCGGGTCCGTGACTCGTACATCTTCGTGCGGGACCTGGTGGCCGACGGTGGTTCGGTGATGTTCATCGGTACCAAAAAGCAGGCCCAGGACTCGGTGCAGAGCTACGCCGAGCGGTGCGGCATGCCCTATGTCAACCAGCGCTGGCTGGGCGGCATGCTGACCAACTTTGAGACCATCTCCAAGCGGATCTCAAAGATGAAGGAGTACCAGCGCATGCGCGACTCCGGTGAGTTTGAGGCCATGCCTAAGAAGGAAGCGCTGCTGCTCACCCGCGAGCTGGCCAAGCTGGAGCGTTACCTGTATGGCATCCGCGACCTGGAGTCGCTGCCGGACGCGGTGTTCATCCTGGACACCAAGAAGGAAGACATCGCGGTGACCGAGGCCAACAAGCTGGGCCTGCCGATCGTTGCGGTGGTCGATACCAACTGCGACCCGGACATCATCAGCTACGTGATTCCGGGCAACGACGACGCCATCCGTTCCGGAGCCCTGATGAGCCGCGTGATCTCCGACGCGGTCAACGAGGGTCGCCAGATCCGCAACAAGCGCGGCCACGGCGAACCCAAGGATGCAGGTGGCGCCCCCGAGGCCCCCAAGCCCGTCGAGCGCACGCCCGAAGAGCAGGCCGCGCACCAGGCCGCCCAGGATCAGGCCCGGAACGAGGCTGCTGCCCAGGCCGCCGAGCGCGAGCGCCGTCTCAACGAGCCCCTCGAGTCGCCGGCGAAGGATGCAGGGGCTGCGAAGGCCTCCGAGGATCAGAGCTCCGAGACCGTGGCCGAGCCTGCGCCGGTGGAGGAGGCCGAGGTCAAGGCTGCGCCCGAGGCCTCACCGGCCGACGTCGCCGCAGTGGCTGCCGAAGACGAGAAGAGCACAGCGGACGCTGCGACCAACCCAGCGGAAGCCAAGCAGGCGGAGGAAGCATGAGCGAGGTCACCGCCAAGGACGTCAAGTCGCTGCGCGATGCCACCGGCGCCGGGATGATGGATGCCAAGCGCGCCCTGGTGGCCGCCGACGGCGACCGTGACAAGGCCGCCCGGATCCTGCGGGAAAAGGGCCTGACCAAGGTCGCGGCGCTCGAGGACCGAGAGAACAATGAGGGCGCCGTCGCCATGGCGACCGAAGGCAACTCCGCCGCGATGGTGCAGCTGAAATCCGAGACCGACTTCTCGGCGAAGGCCGATGACTTCATCGAACTGGCTCAGAAGATGGCGGATGCCGTCCTGGCACGCGGGCCCGAGGCCGTCTCCGAGCTCAATGACGAGCTCGACAGCCTGAAGCTGGCCAAGCGCGAGAACATCGAGATCGGCTCGGCGGTGCGTTTCGAGGCCGCCGACGGCAACCTGCTGGACGCCTACCTGCACGTCCAGGACGGCCGCGGCGTCAACGGCGTGCTGTTGGAGGTCACCGGCACCGACGACGCCGAACTGGCCCACGAAGTGGCCCTGCACGTCGCCTTTGCCAAGCCGACGGCGATGACCCGCGATGAGGTCTCCTCCGATCTGGCGGCCAAGGCCTTGCAGAGCTTCGAGGAGCTGACGCGCAAGGAGGGCAAGCCCGAACAGGCCGTGCCCAAGATCGTTCAAGGCCGTATGTCCTCCTGGTACGCCGAGCGGGTGCTTCCGGAACAAGGAATGTTCGGCGAGAAGCAGACCGTCGACGAGCGCCTCGGTGAGGCCAGCGTCGTTCGCTTCGCTCAGGCGATCATCGGCGAGTCCTAACGCCGGTTGCCGATGTCGGGTCCGGCGCACTGGTCGTCCGGGCCCAACCGCGCAAGGATGGAGACGTGATGGAGAAGCCACGCTGGTCCCGGGTACTGCTGAAGCTTTCGGGTGAGGCATTCGCCGGCGAGGCCGGCAACGGCATCGACGGCGACGTGGTCACCCGCCTGGCCACCGACATCGTCAACGTCAAGGCGCGCTTCGACGTGGCCCTGGCCGTCGTCGTCGGTGGCGGCAACATCTGGCGGGGCCTGACCGGCGCAGGCGCCGGCATGGATCGGGCCCAGGCCGACTACATGGGCATGCTGGCGACCGCGATCAACGCGCTGGCGCTCCAGGAGACGCTGGAGCGCCTGGGCCAGGAGACCCGGGTCCAGTCGGCGATCCACATGCAACAGGTGGCCGAGCCCTACATCCGGCGGCGGGCCATGCGGCACCTGGAAAAGGACCGCGTGGTCATCTTCGCCGCCGGCACCGGCAACCCGTTTTTCACCACCGACACAGCGGCTGCCCTGCGGGCGGTCGAGATCGACGCCGAGGTGATGCTGAAGGGCACCCACTCCGGCACCGAGGGCGTCTATACGGCGGACCCCAAGCTGGATCCGGACGCAGAGCTGCTGCGGGAGGTCAGCTACCTCGACGTGCTGTCGAAGGGCCTCAACGTGATGGACTCCACCGCCACCAGCCTGTGCATGGACAACGAACTGCCGATCGTCGTGTTCGACCTGATGGGCGCCGGCAACCTGACCGGGCTGCTGGCCGGCGAGGATATCGGCACGCTCGTCAGCTAGCTGGGCTGCCGCTTGGCGGCGGGCGTCCGTGCCGATGTGGCACCCGTCCCCGCTCTGTGCGTTCGGCCTCGGTAGTGTGGGCTGAGACATGAGCGAAGAACTGGTGACCCTCATTTGCGATGATGCCTCGGAGCGCATGGAGCGCGCCGTGGCCCACACCCGGTCCGACCTGGCGTCGATTCGAACCGGTCGGGCCAGCCCGGCGCTGGTCGAGAAGCTGCCGGTCGACTACTACGGCTCGATCGTGCCGCTGCAACAGCTGGCGTCCTTCTCGGTCCCCGACGCTCGCATGCTGGTCGTCACCCCCTTCGACAAGGGTTCGATGGGGGCGGTCGAGCGGGCGATCCAGGAATCCAACCTGGGGTTGAACCCGAGCAACGACGGCGTCAACATCCGCCTCGCCTTTCCGCAGCTCACCGAGGAGCGGCGCAAGGAGTTCGTGCGTCTCGCTCGTCAGAAGGCGGAGGACGGCAAGAACTCGCTGCGCGGCACCAGGCGAGACGCCCGCAAGGAGGTCGAATCGCTTGAGAAGGCCGGCGACATCTCCGAGGACGAGCTGCACCGCGCCATCGAGCGCATCGACAAGGTGGCGAAGGCGTTCGAGATCCAGGTGGACCAGGCGATCGACGCCAAGACCACCGATTTGATGGAGGTCTGATGACGATGGTGGGTGGGCAACCACGCTGGACCCTCCGGCCGCTTCGTGCGGCACGGCCAGACGAGGCAGGGGAGTAGCGCCATGGCAGGACCAGACGACGACGATCCGTTTGCATCGTGGTTCGATGAGAGCGACACCGGTTCGCTCGTGCGACCGGAGGATGCAGCCGGGCCCGACGACGGCTTCGAGTTGCCCGACTGGTCGGCGCCCCCGACCGGGCAGGTGCCCTCTGTGGTGAGCACCGGCCAGAACGAGCCGGCGACCGGGCCGGTGTATCGGGGCGAGAGCCAAACCCGGGGTGATGATGTGCCGATGGACTTCGACGATCTTGCCGATACCCACCTTCGCGTGGGCGCCCTCGACGACGAGGGGCAGGATCCCGAGGACAACCCGTATCTGTCGGACAACTACTCGATCGACCCCGGTCAGCAGCCTCGGGTGAGCGACCCGGAGGGCGACGGCCCCTCGACCGAGGTGTCCGCCTCGCTGGTGCCACCGCCGCCCGGACGGAGCGCTCCCCGCGCACGAGAGGAGCCGGCTCCCCGCCGTCCCGCTCCCGTTCCCGATGGGCCCCGGCGCGCCCCGGCAGGCCCCGCAGGGCCGCGCACCTCCTCGTCCTCCGCTCCACCCCAGGCACCCGGGGGTCCACGCCCATCCCGCCGTCCATCCCCCGACCAGGGCAACGGTCCGCCCTCCGGACGGCAGCGTCGTCCGGCGCCCGCCCCTGACGACGGCGGCCGTCCCTCGCCGACCCCTCGAGCCCGCCGGCCCGAGGACGGGAGCAGCGGGGATCGGAACCTTCCCCAGGCGATCATGGTCGGCGTCGGTCTGGTGGCCGTTGGCGTCTTGGCGTTCTGGCTCGGCCAGATTCCGGCGATGATCCTCATCGTCGTCGTCCTTGGGGTGTCGGGCACCGAGATGATGGGTGCGCTGCACCGCGGTGGCTATACCCCGGCCGGACTGGTCGGCCTCGCCGGCATCGTCGGGCTGGTCATCGGCGCCTATCAGGTGGGCTCTGCGGCCTATCCGATCGTGTTGGGCCTGGCGGTCATGTCCGGCATGATGTGGTACCTGTTCGTCTCCCCCGGGGACCAACCGGTTCAGAACCTCGGCGCAACGATGCTCGGCATGCTCTACGTCGGCGGCCTCGGCAGCTTCGCTGCCCTGCTGATCGGCCTCGGTCGCGCCTCCCCCGATGGCAAGGGCGGCGCCTGGTTGCTCTTCGGTGCGGTCGTCGCAGCGGTCACCTACGACACCGCCGGCTACTTCATCGGTAAGACGCTGGGGGCGTCACCGCTCGGCGGTGCCCTGCGCGCCGTTAGCCCCAACAAAACCCAGGAAGGCCTGCTCGGTGGAGTGGTCGTGTCGATCCTCGTCACGTTCATCTACCTGACGGTCACCTCGCCGGGGCTGCTCGGCAGCGAGAGCTTCTCCACCCGCACGGCCCTGTTTGCGGTGTTGTGTCCCCTGGCTGCCCCGTTGGGCGACCTGGCCGAGTCGATGCTCAAGCGCGATCTTCAGGTCAAGGACATGGGCACGGTCCTGCCGTCCCACGGCGGCGTGCTCGATCGCTTCGACGCACTGCTGTTCGTGCTGCCGGTTGCGTACTTCGTCACCGTCACCGGCTGGTAAGGGCAGAGCCCACATGATCGATCGAGCTCGGGCAGAGCCCGCATGATCAACGTTGCGGTGCTGGGTTCGACCGGCTCGATCGGCACCCAGACCCTCGACGTCATCGCCACCGAGCCCGAGCGGTTTCGTGTCGCTTCGCTGAGCGCCCATGGATCGGTCGAGGCGGTGGCCGCCCAGGCGGCGGCGGTCCGGCCCGACGTCGTGGTGCTGACCGACGCCAGCCGCTCTGGCGAGCTGGCCGGGCTGCTTCCCGTCGGCGTCGACCTCGAAGTGGGCCCCGAAGCGTTGGAGGCCGCCGCCGCCGTCGCCGACGTGGTGATCAACGGAGTGGTCGGCTTCGCCGGCTTGGGGGTCACGCTGGCCACCCTCAACGCCGGCAAGCGCCTGGGACTGGCCAACAAGGAAAGCCTGATCGCCGGCGGCCCGGTCGTGCAGCGGGCTCGGGCCACCCCGGGCGCCGAGCTGGTGCCGGTCGACTCCGAACACTGCGCCATTCATCAGTGCCTGCGGGCCAACGACATCCCGGAGCGGCTTGCCCGGGTGGTGTTGACCGCGTCGGGCGGGCCGTTCCGCGGTCGCAGCATTGAGGACCTGGCCGACGTGACCGTCGAGGAGGCCCTCGCCCACCCGACGTGGTCGATGGGGCCCAAGATCACGATCGACTCGTCCACCCTGATGAACAAGGGGCTGGAGGTGATCGAGGCCCACGAGCTGTTCGGTGTTGGATACGACCACATCGACGTGGTCGTGCACCCGCAGTCCATCGTGCACTCGATGGCAGAGTTCTCCGACGGCACGACGATGGCCCAGGTGTCGATGCCCGACATGCGCTTGCCGATCGGGTATGCGCTGGCCTACCCCGACCGCCTCGGCACCGCCTTCGGCGGAATGGACTGGACGCAGGCGGTCACGCTCGACTTCGAGCCGCCCGACCGGCACACGTTCCGCTGCCTCGACCTGGCCTACGCCGCCGGGCGTTTGGGCGAGACGGCCCCGGCCTGGTTGTCGGCGGCCAACGAGGTGGTTGTTGAGGCCTTTCTCAGCGGGGGGCTCCGGTGGACACAGATCGCCGAGCTGACCGACGAGGCACTGGGCCAGTGGGATGGCACACTGGCCGACAGCGTTGATGCCGTGCTGCATGCCGACCGGCAGGCACGCCAGGTGACCGACCGCATCATCGCCCGCCGCCGTTGAGGAGACTTCCGCCTGATGACCGACGTGAGCGATACCCGCAGCACGCTGCCCGACGAGCCTCCGGCCGAGGGCGCTGATCAACCGACGAACGAGCGGAAGTCCAAGGCCGGAACGACCGTGACGAGCACCAACACGGTGCCGGACGGAACGCTGGACGAGCCGGACATGGAACGGGCCGGGGTCTGGCGCCTGGCGCTGGTCGTCGCTGCGCTGGTCGCCCTGTGGTGGTGGCAGGGATGGGCCCTCGTCGTCGTGATCCTGGCCCTGCTGTTCATGATCACCATGCACGAGCTGGGCCACTACCTCATGGCCAAGCGGGCCGGCATGAAGGTCACGCAGTTCTTCATCGGCTTCGGGCCCCGGATCTGGTCGACCCAACGAGGCGAGACCGAGTACGGCATCCGAGCCATCCCCGCCGGTGCTTTCGTCAAGGTGCCAGGCATGCTGCGCGACGAGGAGGTGTCGGCCTCGGACGAGGCCCGCTCCTACCGCCAGGCTTCCTTCAAGGATCGGGTGGCGATGGCATCGGCCGGTTCGGCCATGCACTTTTTGATGGCTTTCATCTTGTTGTTCGCCCACTTCGCCTTCTTCGACCAGGCCGATCCGGACGTGTGGTCGGTCGAGTCGGTCGTGCCGGGTTCGGCCGCCGCCGAGGCCGGCATGGCATCGGGCGACCGGGTGCTCTCGGTCGACGGCGCCAAGGTCGGTGGCCAGGAGGACCTCAGCGACGAGGTACGCGCCCGTCCGGGCGAGACGGTACCGATCGTCGTCGAACGGGACGGCAAGACCCTGGACCTGACGGCCACCCTCGGTACCCGGGCGTCGGTCATCGGCACGGTGGGGGAGGACCTCAGCCTGTTCTTCATCGGCGACCAAGCGGTCGTCAAGGGCTACGGCGAGCGCGGCGACAAGGCGGGCCTCAGCGAGGACGCCGTCATCACCGAGATCAACGACGTGCCGATCAACTCGGCAGTTGACCTGAAGGCCGCCACCAAGGCAGCGGCCGGCGGGGTGCTGGAGATCGACTACGTGGCCGATGGCGAAACACGCACCCAGAGCACCTACCTGAAGCTCGGCAAGGCGGTCGCCGCCACCGAGCCCGAAGGCATGATCGGCACGACATCGGGATACGCCGAGGTTGGCAAAAACCCGGTCGAGGCGGCCGGCGCCTCGGTGACCACCTTCTGGCAGCTGTCGCGGGACTCGGTCACCGGCCTGGTGACCGTGTTGAACCCGGCCAACCTGGTCGACTTCTTCGGTCGGGCGGCCACCACCGGGCCCTCCGGCGGCAACGTGTCGGACGAGCCGACCCCGGCTGCGACCGCCCGCCAGGCGAGCATGGAGCAGGACGCAACCCGTCCGATGAGCCTGATCGGCGCCACCTCGATCGCCACCGGGCTTGCCGAGGTGGACTGGGGGCAACTGCTGCTGCTGCTCGCCGTGCTCAACATCTTCATCGGGTTGTTCAACTTGGTGCCCCTGTTGCCGTTCGACGGGGGGCACATCGCCATCGCCTTCTACGAGCGCATCCGCGAGAAGTTGAAGGGCGACGGCCGTCGCTACTTCATCGACCCCGCCAAGATGTACCCGGTGGCGGTGATCGTGGTCGGCGTGTTGGGGCTGCTCTTCCTCAGTACGGTGTATATGGACGTGGTGAGCCCGATCAAACTCTGATCCCGGCAGACCCGGAACGACCAAGCACGAGGACGGTCCAGCTACCGGGCGGTCCCAGACAAAGGACGGCATGGACCCAGGAGCTTCCAGCACCATCAAACGGCGGCCGACCCGCAGGATCATGGTGGGCGACGTGCCCGTCGGCGACGGCGCCCCCGTCAGCGTCCAGTCGATGACGATCACCAAGACCGCCGACGTCGATGGGACCCTGGCCCAGATCTACGCCCTGGCCGCTGCCGGGGCCGACATCGTGCGCTGTACCTGCAACGACGCCGAGGCCGCCGAGGGTCTGGCGAGAATCGTGCCCCGCAGCCCGGTGCCGATCGTCGCCGACATCCACCATCAGTACAAGATGGCGCTCGCCGCGTTAGAGGCGGGGGTGGCATGCCTGCGGCTCAACCCGGGCAACATCCGCCGCCCCGAGCACATCAAGACCGTCGCCATGGAAGCCAAGGACCGGGGGGTGCCGATCCGTATCGGCGTCAACGGCGGCTCGCTCGATCCCAAGCTGTACGAGCGTTATGGCGGCAAGGTCACCCCCGAGGCGATGGTCGAATCGGCACAGATGGAGATGGCCTACTTCGACGAGGTGGGCTTCGAGGACATCAAGATCTCGGTCAAGGCCTCCAACGTGCCCCTGATGATCGAGGCCTACCGCCAGCTGGCCGACGTCACCGACCACCCGCTGCACCTGGGGGTCACCGAGGCCGGTCCGCTGCCCGGTGGCTACATCAAGGCCACCGCCGGCATCGCCACGCTGCTCGCCGAGGGCATCGGCGACACGATCCGCTATTCGCTCACCGCCGATCCGGTGGAGGAGGTGCGCGCCGGCCGTCAGCTGCTCGAGGCGATGGGCCTACGCGAGCGCAAAGGCGTTGACCTGATCGCGTGTCCGTCGTGTGGTCGGGCCGAGGTGGATGTGATCGGCGTGGCCGAGCGGGCCCAGAAGGCATTCGGTGAACGCCAGATCCCGTTGCAGGTAGCTGTGATGGGCTGCGTGGTCAACGGGCCGGGCGAAGCCCGCGACGCCGACTTGGGCATCGCCGCCGGCAACAAGCGGGGCCACCTGTTCGTCAAAGGCGAGAACGTGGCGGTCGTGCCCGAGGACGAGATGGTCGACACCCTGGTCGAGTGGGCCGATTACATCGTCGAGCACGGCACCGAAGCGGCCCTCGATCGGGCCCGCAACACCAAGGCGGAGGCCAAGAAGGCAGCGGCCGAGGACCGGGCCCGCAACCTGGGCGAACGGGGCGACGACGCCAACGACTCCGAGGCGGTCGTCGAGCTGATCCGCAAGACCACCTGAGCCGGGCCGCCCGCACACCCACCCACCCACCCACCCAACCGAAGTCGGGAGTGGAAACGACCGTCTGGGCGCGTTTTGGCCTCCCCGGTTCGGAACCCTTGTGGAAGTCGGGAGTGGAAACGACCGTCTGGGCGCGCTTTGGGCTCCCCGGTTCGGCGTGGTTCGGGAGCCCTTATCGAAGTCGGGAGTGGAAACGACCATCTGGGCGCGCTTTGGGCTCCCCGGTTCGGCGTGGTTTGGGAGCCCCTATCGAAGTCGGGAGTGGAAACGACCGTCTGGGCGCGCTTTGGGCTCCCCGGTTCGGCGTGGTTCGGGGGCCCTTCACGAAGTCGGGAGTGGAAACGACCGTCTGGGCGTGCTTTGGGCTCCCCGGTTGGGAGGTGGGGTAGAGGTGATCGCTGGGTCAGTCAGGGTCGGCGACGAACCGGTCGCCGTCAATCCAGGTGGAGCCGACGGTCCAGCTGGGCGTCCAGCGCACCAGGTCGGCCCGAGCACCCACCTCGAGGGTGCCCAGGTCGGTACGACCGATCGCCCGTGCCGGTTGGCGGGTGAACGCGTCGAGCACCCACCCGGGATCGAAGCCGGCGCCGACCAGCCCGGCGACCACCATCGCCCCGCTGTGGATGCCCCCGGCGAGCACGGAAGGGTCATCCGCCGTTGACCGGCCGGCGGCGTCGTCCCGATCGGCCGCCACCCGGGGTGCACGGTCGGTGACTCCGGTCTCGGCGACCGCATCGGTGACCAGCACGCAGCGGTCGGGCGCCGCCCGTCGGACCAGCTGGATCAGGTCGGCATGGACGTGGACGAGGTCGCCGATCAGTCCCAGCGTGAGGCGATCGTCGACCAGCGCTGCGCCGACGACGCCCGGCTCCCGCTGGTGCAGGCCCCGTTGGGCATTGCCCAGGTGGGTCACCATCGAGGCGCCCACGCCGGCGGCGTGGTGCACCTGCTCGGCGGTGGCATCGGAGTGGCCGATCGAGACGACCACGCCGGCCCGCCGGAGTGCGACGATCAGGTCGTCGGCACCCCCCAGCTCGGGGGCCAGGGTGACGATGGCGAGCGCCCCCAGGGGCAGCCGGGCTAGGGCGTCGGCGTGCCCGGGCGAGGGATCGAGACGGAAACGGCTCGGGTGTGCCCCCAGGCGGGATGGCGCGATGAACGGTCCCTCCAGGTGCACGCCGAGCAGCCGGGCACCGGTCGCAGCGCCCGCCGGGCGGTCCCGACGCTCCTCCTCGGTGGCAGCGATCTGGCCGAGCAGCCGCTCGAAGGGCCCGGTGATGAAGGTTGGCGCCACAGCGGTGACGCCGGCCGCAGCGAGCGAGCGGCGCCACGGGCCCCAGAGCGAGGGCGGGGTGGAGCCGAGGTCGATGCCCACGCCGCCGTTGCACTGCAGGTCGATCAGCCCCGGAGTGAGCGTTCCCGGTGTCGGGTCGGGCGCCCCGGCGGGGGCGTCGCCCCACCGGATCTCCCTCAGCCGGCCGTCGTCGTGGGCGACCCACACCGGCCCGTCGAGGCGACCGTCGCTTCGCAGGCCCCGCTGCGCTGCGATCCAGGCCACGGGATTGGTCATCGGAGCAACCGGATCGCCTGAGCGCCGCTGGTCACGCGAGCGAGCCGTTCGCGCGCGGTGCGCAATCGGACGCCGCCGGGTCACCCACCGGAACCAGCGCCCACGCGGTCGGCGGCAGCGGCGAGCGCAGAACGCACGTCGGCCGACCAGGCAGCGCCGCCGTCGAGGGGCGGTCGCCCGGGGCGCTGGGTGGCCTGCTCCCAGATGCGGTCCTCGACCGGGTCGAGCACCATCCTCACCTCGGCGAGCGCGTCGGGGCTGGCCTCGACCGCATCGGCCAGGCCGCCGACGACCGCCCAGGTCGCCGCGTCGCCGAGCACCTCGGGCATCCATCCAGTGCCGCAGGGCACGAAGATCGAACAACACGGCGAGCCGAGCGCAGCGACGGTGCGGGGGCGCTCCTCCCTGTCGGCAGGCAGCCAGGTGACCAAGGAGGCGGTCGTGCGTTGGTAGTCGCGCACGTGCATGCACACGCTGATGCCCGAAAAATCGTCACGGACGTCGTCGGGCGGCGCCACCACCTCGCCGTCGTTGCGGGTGCGGCCGACCGGGTCGCCCCAGGGCACGGGGCCGTGGCTGCGCAGCACCGCCACCGCGTCGGCGGGCGTGGGCGCTTCGCCGGGCGAGGCGACGAAGGCCGAGGTGCAGGCCAGGCGGTGGTCGGCCAGCTCGGTGGGCACGTCCGGGTTGCGCCGCTGCCCCCAGGTTGTGGGGTCGGCGCCTCCGCCATGGCGTTCCCAGGTGGCGTCGTCGGTCAGCCGGTTGGAGATCGCTCCGCCCCCGGGTAGTTCACGCGCCACCCAGGCCGAAGCGCTGGTCTCGAGCTGCCAGACCGTTCCCGGGTCGGCGATGAGGAACGAGGACCAGTAAGGCTCGGTGCCCGTCGCAGCGTCGTCGCCGCGCTCGCCGCCCCCGCCCTGGCCGTAGCGTTCGAGGAACCGGCCGATGAGAAACACGGCGTGGGCAGCGTCCTTGGCCCCTTCGGCGGCAAGACGCACGAGGTCCATGCCGATCAGCGCCGGTTGAGCCGAGGCCGGGTCGTCGGTGGTCCAGATCTTCTCGTTGCCGACGGCCACCCGTTGGGTGGACAGCGCGGTTTCGGCACCCCACAGCCAGTCCGGCTGGCTGAGCAGCACGCCGACCGAACCTGGGTCCTCGCCAAGCTTCAGGTACTGGGTGGGCAGCCGGTTGCCGGCGGGCCGGGGGCTCTTGTAGCGCAGCACCTGTGGCTCGGCGACGGGCCGGTCGGAGTTCTTGGCGAACAGGGTGCCGGTCGGGGTGGTCACGGCAAAGGTGTCACACATCTGTTCGCTCCGTTGGGCTGTGGTGCGGGTCGCGGCCGTGCGGGTCGCCGTCGTACCGGTGATGGGCCCCCGAAGGGGCATTCGGCTGGAGCTGGTTGGCCACCTCGGCGGCGGTGGTCCGGCCTGATTCGATGGCGCCGTCGATGTAGCCCACCCATCGGGTGGCGCATTCGCTGCCCGCCCAATGGATCGGGCCCACGGGATGGCGCAGCTCCGGGCCCCAGCGGGTCCACGCCCCCGGCGGCAGGTGGGCGCCGTAGCAGCCGCGGGTGTGGGGCTCCGCCGACCAGTCGAGGTCGACGTAGTCCTGCGGCGCCGCCGCCTTCTCGCCGAGGGCGGCCACCAGGTGGTCGACGACCATCTGACGTCGGTCCTGCTGGGAGTGGCGCCCGGCGGCGGTGGCGTGAGCGGCCTCAAAGAACCCGGTGATCACTCCCGGCCCGTCAGGCACGTGGTTCGGAGCGGTGCTGTCGAAGGTGGCGCCGACGACAGCGCCCGGGGCGATCACCTGGCCGGACAGACCGGCCGCCCGCCAAAACGGCGTCGGATAGATGACGTGGAACTTGATGACCGAGCCGCCGGGCATGTTGGCCATGAGCTGATCGCGGGCGGGCGGCAACGTCGGATCGAAGGCGATGCGCTGGGCGACGGTCGGCGGTACGGCGACGATCACCCGGCGGGCACGCAGCCATTCGATCCTGGCTCCGGTGGAGCCCCCTGGGCCCATGGTGCCGCCAAGGTCAGAGCCGACGGCGGCCGGAGCGCGGCGCTGGACGGTGACGGTGACTCCGTCGTTGTCCCTGTCCCAATCGAGGCCGAGCACCTCGCTGTCGAGCTGCACCCCTCCGGGGAGTTGCTCGGCCAGCCTCCGGGCCAGCGGTTCGAGCCCGCCGACGATCCGACGCTCCTGGGCGCCGCCCGTGGTGTCGGTCAGCGCGCTCCACCCGCCGGCTGCGGCCACGTAGTGGGCCACGTGCAACAGCGACAGGTCGGCGGAGGTGGCGGCGAACACCGCTTGAACGCCCACCTCGAACAGTTCGGTCGCAGCGCCAGGCACACCCCGGCCGTCGATCCAGGTGGCCAGCGTCTGGCGGTCCAACGCAGCGGCCTTCGGGGCCTGCCAAGGTGCGTCGGTCGGAACGGTGTCCGCCAGCGCCTCAAGGGCGGCGACCAGCTCGAGGTAGCCGAGCAGCTCCTCTTTGGCGAAGGCCAGTGCCGGGCTGGCCACCCGCACGACGGTGCCGGCCCGTACGACGACATCGTCGCCGTCGTCGTACTGCGGGTAGGTGTCGACGCCCAGCTCGTCGGCCAGGGCGGCGATGCGGCTCTGCCCCGGCCCGATCCACTGCCCGCCCAGGTCGAGGGTCACCCCCGATCGCTCGACGGTGTGGGTGCGTCCGCCCACCCGGTTGCGCGCTTCGAGCACGACGACCTTCAAGCCCGCGCCTGCCAGCGCCCGGGCGGCGCTCAGCCCGGCGAACCCGGCCCCGACAACGATCACGTCGGCGTCAGCGTCGGCATCGGTCATAGGGCGATCGCAGCAACGACGGCTGCCATGCCGGCCGATCGGTCGGCGCTGTCGAATTCACTCACGAACACCCCCTCGGCTCGGTCGTCCACCAGTGTCGCGCCCCGACGCTCGCCATTCTGCCGAATCGGCTCGGGGCCGACGGCTGCGCCTACGATCGACGCGTGGCTCCCAAGCGTGTACTCACCCCCCAGGCCGACGATTTCCCCCGCTGGTACCAGGACGTCATCGGTCGGGCCGAGCTGGCCGAGAACGGTCCGGTGCGAGGCACGATGGTAATCCGCCCCTACGCCTATGCGATCTGGGAGCACATGCAGGCCGAGGTGGATCGCCGCCTCAAGGCCACCGGTGCCGAGAACGCCTACTTCCCGCTGTTCATCCCCGAGGAATACCTCGCCCGCGAGGCCGACCACGTCGAGGGTTTCAGTCCCGAGCTGGCGGTCGTCACCCACGCCGGGGGTAACGAGCTGGAGCACCCGGTGGTGGTGCGGCCCACGTCCGAGACGGTCTTCGGCGAGTTCATGTCCAAGTGGATCCAGAGCCACCGCGACCTGCCGATGCTGCTCAACCAGTGGAGCAACGTGGTCCGCTGGGAAAAGCGGCCCCGCATCTTCCTGCGCACCAGCGAGTTCCTGTGGCAGGAGGGCCACACCGCTCACGCCACGCAGGAGGAGGCCAACCGCTACGCGGTGCGCATCCTTCACGAGGTGTACGCCGACTTCATGGAGGAGTACCTGGCCATCCCGGTGTTCCGCGGTCGCAAGATCCCCCAGGAGCGCTTCCCCGGGGCGACCAATACCCTCACGGTCGAGGCGATGATGCGCGACGGCAAGGCGTTGCAGATGGGCACCAGCCACGAGCTGGGCCAGAACTTTGCCAAGGCGTTCGACATCTCCTTCCAGGGCGCCGACGGCGCCAACGCGATGGCGTGGACCACCTCCTGGGGCGTGTCGACCCGCATGATGGGCGGGCTGATCATGGCGCACGGCGACGACGCCGGCCTGCGGGTGCCGCCCAAGGTGGCCGGAACCCAGGTGGTGGTGATGGTGGTGCGCGAGGACGACGCCGGTCGGGTGGGCGACGCCGCCCGCTACCTGGCCGGCGACCTGGTCGGTGCGGGCATCCGCTGCAAGGTCGACGACAACACCGACACCGGCTTCGGTCGGCGGGCAACCGCTTGGGAGCTGAAGGGTGTGCCGGTGCGCATCGAGATGGGGCCGCGCGACCTCGATGAGGGCGTGGCCGTGGTGGTGCGGCGCGACACCGGCGAGAAGACCCCGGTGCCCAGCGGTGAGGTGGCCGGCCGGGTGGCCGAGCTGCTCGATGAGATCCAGGCCTCGCTCTTCGCCGAGGCGTTGGCATTCCGCGACGCCAACACCGTCGACGTGTCCACGGTCGGCGAGGCAATCGAGGCGGGTGCGACCGGCTTCGCCCGGCTGCCGTGGAACGCGATCGGTGACGCCGGGGTCGATGAGTTGGGCGAGCACGCCATCACCGTTCGGTGCCTGCTCGCAGCCGATGGGGGAGTGGCCGAGAGCGACGACGGGGACGGCCTGATCGCCGTCGTCGGCCGCAGCTACTGACGCGAGCGCCTACCTCACCTGATCTGGACAATGCGACCGCCGGTTCCCCATTCGGCGTCGGCGGTGAGGACCGGACCATCCTTCCGTTCGCCGAGTGCCAGGCAGAGCCGATCACCGAGTGACAGGCCCTCGCCGGGTTGCCATCGGCTGGCGGCCCATTCGGCGTCCTCGATCGTCACCGGTTCGACGGTGATCGAATAGCTCTCCAGCAGCGCCCGGGCAAGAGTCCAATTGCGCTGCTTGCCCAAGACCTTCTGTGCAGTCTCCGACCAGTTGGCCGCCCCGCAGGTGACGCCGCGCTCCAAGGCGGCCTCCACCACGTCGGCGCCTGGCTCGCCCTGCAAGAAGGCAAGCAGCGCCGAAGCATCGACCACGCTCACGGAGCGTCGTCCTCGCCATCGGCAAGGGTGCGCCGTTCGGACAGGAGGTCCGAAACCAGATCCAACCCGGCCAAATCCGCTCGAACTCGGGCCTGGAGCTGCTTTCGGGTGAGGAGCACGATCCCCTCGTGGGTGTCGAGCAGGACCAATGGTGTTCCTTCGCTGAGTCCACGACGTGTGCGCACGTCGGCGGGTACCACCAGACGACCCCGATCTCCCATCGTTACATTGTTCGTCCCACTCACGGACTCAAGGTACCACGGGAGAGATCTGTCTGGTAGGGGCTGCTTCGTCCGGGACGGGCTCGGAGCGAAGCCCGTTGACCGGGTGGTGGGCGCGAAGATGGAGGCGTGCATCCCCTCGTTCGTGTTGGCCAGTCCGATCCCCGACCCGCTGCCGAGCGTCAGGCGATCCTCGACGCCCCGGTGTTCGGCGAGGCCTTCACCGACCACATGGTGCTGATGCGCTGGACTGCCACCGGGCAAGCTGCGGGGGAGTGGGGGCCGATCGAGTTGCGTCCGTTCGGCCCGCTGTCGCTCAGCCCGGCAACGTTGGCGCTGCACTACGGCCAGTCGATCTTCGAGGCGTTCAAGGCTTTTACGCAGGCCGACGGATCGGTCGGGGTGTTTCGGATCGAGCGCAACGCCGCCCGCATGAACCAGAGCGCCCGTCGGCTGGCCATGCCGACGCTGCCCGACGGGGCCTTCGAGACGTCGTGCGAAGCGCTCATCGACGCCGACCGGGCGTGGGTGCCGACAGCGGATGGTTCGGCGCTGTACGTGCGGCCGTTCCTCTTCGCCGCCGAGGCCCACCTGTCGGTGCGCCCGGCCGAGGAGTACCTCTATGCGGTGATTGCCTCGCCCGTCGCTTCCTACTTCGGCCCGGTGCTGGGGGCGATCAGCGTGGCGGTGGAGTCGAGCGACGTGCGGGCGACGCCCGGCGGCACCGGTGCGGTGAAGTTCGCCGGCAACTACGCCGCCGGGTTCGCCGCCCATGGCCGGGCGTCGGCGGCGGGCGGCGACCAGGTGTTGTGGCTCGACGCTGTCGAGCACCGCTGGGTGGAGGAGCTCAACGCCATGAACGCCATGTTCGTCTGGCAGCGCAACGGTCGCACCGTGCTGAGCACACCACCGCTGTCGGGCACGATCCTCGAGGGTGTCACCCGTGACTCGCTGCTCGAGCTGGCCCGCCAACAGGGCGGTGACATCGGCATCGACGAGGTGCTGGAGGAGCCGACGTCGATCGAGGCCGTGCGGGCGGGGATCGAGGCGGGAGAGCTGCGCGAGATGTTCGCCTGCGGCACCGCGGCGGTGATCGTGCCGGTCGGCCGGCTGATCGACGGTGACGTCGCGCGCACGGTGGGCGATGGCGAGCCGGGCGCAACGACGATGGCCCTGCGCAGCGCCCTGCTCGACATCCAATACGGCCGTGCGACCGACACTCGCGGCTGGATGCGCACGATCGAACCGGTTGGCTGAGGGGCGTCGGCCCGCTTCTGGCGGTCTGTACTACGATGATTGGAGCTTGAGTCGCCTGAGTGGGGCGTGGGCCGCTGGCCCACGCCACTTCTTTGTCCGGCACTCGCTCACAACCGACGCAAGAACAACCACAGGGAGGTGCCGATGCTCGACGATGCAAAGTTGACCGAGATCATCGGGCCCGTGGTGGAAGCGTCGGGCCTGACCCTCTATGACGCCGAGTTTCGGGGCTCGTCGCTGCTCGTCATGGTCGACGGCGCCGAGGGCGCCAACCTCGACCAGGTGGCCTCGGTGAGCCGTGCGATCGCACGTCACCTCGACGAGGCGGACCCGATCCCCGGGAGCTATACCCTCGAGGTGTCCACCCCGGGGCTCGAGCGCAGGCTGCGCCGACCCGACCACTTCCGGGGAGCGATCGGCGAGACGGTGAAGATCAAGCTGAACCCGGGAGCACCGGGGGAGCGGCGGGCCGACGGTGAGCTGATCGCCGCCGACGACACCACCGCCACCGTCCGCACCGGCGACGGCAGCGAGCGAGCGGTGGCGTACGCCGACATCGACCGTGCCCGCACCCAGTTTGAGTGGGGCCCCGCCCCCAAGCCGGGCAAGGGGTCCAAACCAGGTAAGGCCCCCAAGAAGGGCCCGGCCAAGAAGCAGGGCTCCGCCAAGCCCGCAACGACCACCTCGGGTGACGACACCCCGACCGAAGGACACAGCCAGCCATGAACCTCGCCATGATGGACGCGCTGGGAGAGCTTGCCGCTCACAAGGGCATCTCGACCGAAACCCTCCTGACCGTGCTGGCCGACGCCATCGACGCGGCCTATAAGAAGATGCCGGGCGCCGAGGAGTTCGCCTGGACCGAGATCGACGCCGAGACCGGCGAGATTCGGGTCTGGGCCCAGGAGCTGGGCGAGGATTACGAGTTGCTCGGCGAGCCCTACGACGTCACCCCATCCGACATGGGCCGCATCGCTGCCCAGGCGGCCAAGCAGGTGATGAACCAGCGCATTCGTGAGACCGAGCGCGAGATGAAGTACGAGGAGTACGCCGGCCGCGAGGGTGGCATCGTCACCGGCATCGTGCAGCAGACCGACAGCCGCTACACGCTGCTCGACCTGGGTCGTGTCGAGGCGCTGATGCCCCAGAGCGAGCAGGTACCCCACGAGCGTGCCCACGCCGGCGACCGGGTGAAGGCCTACATCGTTGAGGTGCGCATGACGGCCAAGGGCCCCAGATCGTGGTCAGCCGCACCCACCCCGGCCTGATCCGTCGTCTCTTCGAGATGGAGGTGCCCGAGATCGAGGACGGCATCGTCGAGATCAAGGCATGCGCCCGCGAACCGGGTCAGCGCACCAAGATCGCCGTGTGGTCGAACGACCCCAACATCGATCCGGTCGGCGCCTGCGTCGGCGCTCGCGGCGCCCGGGTGCGCCAGGTGGTCAACGAGCTACGCGGCGAGAAGATCGACATCGTGCCGTTCTCCGACGATGAGATCGAGTTCGTGGCCAAGGCGCTGCAACCGGCCCGGGTGCGCGAGGTGCGCATCCACCGCGACCTGGGCACCGCCGAGGTGATCGTTCCCGACTTCCAGCTGAGCCTGGCGATCGGCAAGGAGGGCCAGAATGCCCGCCTGGCCCACCGCCTGACCGGTCTGCGCATCGACATCCGCTCGGAGACCGAGGACGCCCAGGCCGACTACCAGCCCTACGAAGAGGGTGCCGACTATGCCGACGGCGAATGGGTGGTCGACCCCGAGTCCGGTGAGCAGATGTGGCAGCCGGCAGATGGCTCCGCACCGCTGAGCCTCGAGGACTGGAACAAGCTGACCGACGCCGCCGCCGGTGATGAGGCTGCGGGTGAGGCCACTGCCGACGAGGCAGCCGGTGAGGAATCGCCAATCGCCGAGGCCTCGGGCGACGAGGCCACCGACACCGCTGAGGTCGACGCATCTGCCTCGACCGAGGATGGTGGTGCCGCCGAGCAGGCGGCCGAGGTCGAGCCCGATGAGTCGAACGAAGCGATCTCCGATGAGGCGGCCGACGCCGACGAGGCCACCTAGTACGTCAGCCGTTCGGCACGGAACTCTCGCACGCGCGAGACTGGACCGTCGGCCCAGCACCGGACGCGTCAGCGCACGACCACGAACCGCCCCCCGGCCGGCACCAGCACGGCTCGGTCGTCGGATATCGATGGTTCCGCCTGGCGACAACTCCACCGCCTACCGCACATCGCAACCCAACGGTAGGCCACAGACACAGCATTCAGCGCTCAGCACTTAGAGCAACAGCGCTCAGCACAGCAACCACATCACGCGAAGTACAGGGATCACCTTGGCAGCAAAGAAAATTCGGGTCTTCGAACTGGCCCGAGAGCTCGGAATGACCAACAAAGAGGTCTTGGAGCTCTCCGAAAACCTGGGCGTCGGCGTGAAGAGCCACAGCTCCGGCATGATCGAGGCCCAAGCCGACCGCGTGCGCCGTAAGGCTGAGCGCGAGGGCCTGACCAGGGACGAACAGCCCGAGGAGCCGGCCAAGGCGCCACCGAAGAAGAAGGCACCCGCCAAGAAGGCGCCGACGAAGGCGCCCGCCTCGCAGAAGCCCATGCGCGCCACCGGCAAGGCGGCCACCGAGAGCGCCAAGCCGATGCGCGCCACCGGTAAGGCGATGGATTCGAATCCTGTCCCGGTGGCCCAGGCGCCACAGGAGACCCAGGAACCGGTCCCCGAGCCCACCGCCCCGTTCGACTCGGGCGGCTCCCAGCCAGGAGAGGGCGCGCCGTCAACCAAGCCGCGTCCGAAGATGCCGCCGCCCCCTCCGGGTTCGCGACGCACCATCTCCTCGCGCGATCGGGCCCGCGCCATGCACGTCGAGGCCCAGTCGGTGTCCGCGGCGGCAACGCCGGACACGACCAAGCCCCAACAGCCCCGGTCCGCCGATCGGCCGATGCGCGCCACCGGCAAGGTGGTCACCCCTCCGGCCGGCCATGCGCTGGACAAGCAACAGATCGAGGCCAAGCAGGCCGAGGTGGATCAGACTGAAGCGCAGGCCGCTGAAGCGCAGGCCACCGAAGCGAAGGCCGTCGAGGCCGAGGCGCCCACCGTCGATACGGCACCGACCGCCCCCGAGCAGGCTGAAACACCCGCCCAACCCGAAGCCGTCGAGCCCGCCGTGGCCCAGCCTGCGCCCGCCGAGCCGACCGCTACCGAGCCCGTCGCCGAGGCGGCGTCCGCTGCAGCCGCTCCAAGCGAAGCCGCCGAAGCAGTGGCACAGGTTGAGGCCAGTCCCGCCACCGAAGGCGCTGCGCCGACCGAGGACGCAACCGAGACCCCCGACGAATCCGCCGGCGGCGAGTCGGCCGGGCCGACCAGCCTTTCTGGCAAGGCGATCCCGCCGCCCCCTGGCCCGCCAAAGTCGGCCAGCGGCAAGCCGATTCCTCCGCCCCCCGGCATGGGTGGCCGCATGCCTGCGCCCACCCGCGCCGGTCGGCCCGGTGCCGGCCCACGCGTCGGACGCCCAGCCGGTGGCCCCGGCGGCGCCCGCCCCGGCGGCGGTGGTGGACCGATGCCTCCCGGTGGCGGCTTCCCGCCCCGTCCGGGTGGTGGACCTCCGGGTCGTGGCCGTCCAGGTGGCCCCGCCGGCCCGCAGCGCCGACGCAAGAGCCGTCGCCGTCGCAACCGCGAAGAGTTGCAGCCGATGGACGCCCCCAGCTACACGCCCGATGACGCGGCGGTTCCCGAGGGTGTAATCGTCGTCGAGCGGTTGTCGCCGCCCCAGGACCTGGGTCCCAAGCTCAACCGCACCGCCGCCGACGTCGTCCGCTTTCTCATGCAGCAGGGCGAGATGGTGACCGCCACGCAGTCGCTGACCGACGACATGATCGAGCTGTTCGCCGCCGAGATCGGCGCCGAGGTTCGTTTGGTCGATCCCGGTGAGGAGCAAGAGGTCGAGCTGGTGCGCCAGCTGGACGTGCCCGAGGACGAGGTTGACCACGACGAGCTGCCAGAGCGCCCACCCGTGATCACGGTGATGGGTCACGTCGACCACGGCAAGACCAAGCTGCTCGACCGCATCCGCAACGCCAAGGTCGGCGAGGGCGAGGCCGGTGGCATCACCCAGCACATCGGCGCCTACCAGGCGATGCACGACGGCCGGGTGCTGACCTTCATCGACACCCCGGGCCACGAGGCCTTCACCACGATGCGTTCACGCGGGGCGCAGGCCACCGACGTGGTCGTGCTGGTGGTGGCGGCCGACGACGGCGTCATGCCCCAGACGATCGAGGCGATCGCCCACGCCCGGGCGGCCGAGGTGCCGATCGTGGTGGCGGTCAACAAGATCGACCGCGAGTCGGCCGACCCCAACCGGGTGCTCACGCAGCTCTCCGAGCACGGGCTGGTCCCCGAGGCGTGGGGTGGCGACACGGTCTGCGTCGAGGTGTCGGCCCTTCAGGGTCTGGGCATCGACGACCTCCTGGACTACCTCCTGGTCGTCGCCGACGTGGAAGACCTGCGGGCGACGCCCGACGGTCGGGCCACCGGCGTGGTTCTCGAGGCCAACCTGGACATCGGGCGTGGCCCGGTGGCCACGGTGCTCGTGCAGCGAGGCACGCTCAAGGTGGGCGATCCGATGGTGGCCGGTCCGGCGTTCGGCAAGGTGCGAGCGCTGATCAACGATCACGGCGAGCAGGTCGACGAGGCTGGTCCGTCAACACCGGTGCAGGTCCTCGGCCTCTCCGACGTGGCCCAGTCGGGCGACAACTTCGTCGTCGCCCCCGACGAGCGCAAGGCCAAGGCGGTCGGCGCCACCCGTGAGCGCTGGCAGCGTGAGATTCAGCGCAGCCGGGACGCGTCGGCGCTGGCCGGTGGGGCCAAGCTGGAGGACATCTTCAAGGAGATCCAGGCCGGCGAGACCGCCACCCTGAACGTGATCGTCAAGGCCGACGTGCACGGCTCGCTCGAAGCGGTCACCGAGAGCCTCCAGAAGCTGGAGCGTGACGAGGTGAAGGTGGCCGTGCTGCTCCGCAGCGTCGGCGGCATCACCAAGAGCGACGTGCAGCTCGCCGCCGCCTCCAACGCACTCATCCTGGGCTTCAATGTCCGCCCGGATCGCAAGATCAGGGAGATGGCCGACGAGTCCGGCGTGGAGATCCGCACGTACGAGATCATCTACAAGCTGCTCGAGGACATCGAGGCGGCCATGGTCGGCATGCTCGCACCCGAATACGAGGAGGTCGTCACCGGCGACGCCGAGGTTCGGGAGGTGTTCCGGGTGCCCAAGATCGGTGCCGTCGCCGGCTGCCAGGTGCTCAACGGTGTCATCAAGCGGGGATCGTTGGTTCGGTTCCTGCGTGAAGGCACGATCATCTGGACCGGAGAGGTCTCGTCGCTGCGTCGCTTCAAGGAGGACGTGCGCGAGGTGGCCGCCGGCTTCGAGTGCGGTGTCGGCCTGTCGGACTTCCAGGACCTCAAGGATGGCGACATCATCGAGACCTATGAGCTGCGGGAGATCCCCCGTACCTAATGCGTCGGCGGTTGCGTCCGGGGACGGGAACGAGCGCTCCTGATGGCTGAGCTCCACGTCCTCGCGGCGCGGTTCGACCTTCGGGTGGGCGGCGCGGCGTCGCTCAAGGCCAAGCGAATCGCACTACGCCCCATCCTGGACCGCCTGGCCAACCGCCGGGAGATCTCGGTGGCCGAGATCGATCACCAGGACTCCTGGCAGCTCGCCAGCCTGGGGTTGGCGGTCGTGGCGACCACACCGGGCCGCTGCGAGGAGGCGATGGACTCGGCCGAGCGGCTGATCTGGTCCCGTCCCGAGATCGAGGTCCTCGACGTCACCAATTGGTGGCTGGAAACCGACTGAGCCCAACGGATCACCGGCGGTCCACACCGCTGTGGGTGGGTGACCTCATACCAAGAGCGCGAGGATGGCACGATGAGCAGACGAGACACTTCGCGTGGCCGGGCGACCGGACCGGGCCGTCCCTTCGCCCGCACCGATCGGATCGGCGAGCTGGTGCGCGAGCTGGTAGCCGAGGAACTCGAGCGGATCGCCGACGAGCGGCTGGAGCTGGTGACGATCACCAGTGCCGACGTCGACGGCGACTTGGCCCGCGCCCGGGTGTACTACTCGGCGGTGCTCGCCACCGAGGAGGGCCGCTCCGCCGAGGTGGCCGAGGCGCTGGAGCAGCTGCGCTGGCCGATCCAACAGGTGATCAACCGCAGCGTGCGGGCCCGAAAGACCCCTCAGATCAGCTTCGTTCGCGATACCTCGATCGAGGCCGGCTTGCGCATCGAGGCGGTGCTGGCCGGCCTGGACCCGCCGTCGGATCAGCCGTTCGACGAATCGGTGTATCGGGTCGACGAACCTGCCGACGACGCCGAGGCCCAGTGATCGGAAGCCGAGTGATCGGCAGCTCGGTGAGCGCGGCCTCGATACGGGCGGCCCGATGAGTCGAAAGTCCCGCCGTCGCGACGGGCCGACCGGGTTTCTGCTGGTGGACAAGGGTGCCGGGCTGACCTCCCACGATGTGGTCGCTCGGCTCCGCAAGCGCTTCGACACCCCGGCTGTTGGCCATGCGGGGACCCTCGACCCCGACGCCACCGGCCTGTTGCTCATCGGCGTCGGCAAGGCAACGCGTCTCTTGACGTTTCTGGTCGGGCTGCCCAAAACCTACGAGGCGATGATCGTCTTCGGTGCGTCCACCTCCACCCAGGATGCTGCCGGGGAGGTTACCGGCACCTTTGATATGTCGGGAATGACCCCCGATGCCGTGGCTCGAGCGGCCCGAGAAATGGAAGGGGACAGCGAGCAGATCCCCCCGATGGTCTCGGCAGTGCGCATCGATGGCAAGCGCCTCCACGAGCTGGCTCGGGAGGGTAAGGAGGTGGAGCGACCGCCCCGCCCGATTCGGGTCGACCGCTTCGACATCTCCTTGGCCTCGGGCAGCGAGGTCGGAGACCAGACCTGGATCGGTGGCGTGGCGCCGGCCGTGACTGCGGGTTCCGAGGACACGCCGCCGATGTATTGCGCCACCGTCGAGTGCTCGTCGGGCACCTATGTGCGTACCCTTGCCCACGACCTGGGCATCGCCCTGGGCGGCGGAGCGCACCTGGCTTCGCTGAGGCGCACCCGGGTGGGGGAGTACTCGGTGGCCGACGCTCTCGGCTGGGAGGCTGCGCCGCTGCGCAGCGCAGCCGAGGCGGTCGCCCACCTGGACTCGCTCAGCCCGGACGCCGATGCGCTGGCCAGGGTGCGCCATGGTCAGGTGCTTCCGCGCGAGGTCCTGGGGGCCGCCCCGGACGATCCGGGCCCGTGGGCCGTGTACGGCCCCGCCGATCAATCGGGCACCGCACCGGTGGTGGCGATCTACGTTGATCACAAGGGTTCGACGCTCAAGCCCGAGGTGGTTCTGGTCGTCGAGTGACCGGGTTGGGCCTAGCGTGAGTCGACCTGGTTCGACACACGGTCCGACTCGGGTCGTTGGTCTCATTCATAGGTCGCTCCCCCCAGATGGATCTTTTTCCATCAGGGGCGCTCGTCCTGACAATTGGCGAAGATTCCACCCCGAGGAACCGGCCGGTGACGAGTGTCACGAACCGTGCGGTCAGGGCTGACGTGCCACCCTCAGGTGAGAGCTGATGCCCCCGGTGAGCGGGCGTCGCTGGCTTCCGGCTCGAAGTCGAGCCGGCGGGCGGCCAGGTCTTCGGCGGGAGGCTCGGCCAGTTCGACGACCACGTCGGCCAGGGTAACGCCGTGGATGCCGGCGATGATCGGGTTGGCGGTCAGCGCTGCGATCTCGGGGGCGGCTTCCATCAGGGCGCACATGCGCGCAAGGAGGTCCACCAGCTCCTCGGTTCCGGTGATGCGTCCCAGCTGGCGTCCGACGTCGGTGCCTCCGACCAGCATCGCCAGGTCGGTGCGCGACGCGGGCAGAACGCCCAGCGACGCGTCGTCCTCGTTGGCGAACACACCTCCGACGCCGATGGTCACCGTCGTCACGCCCTGGCGTCGACGGAACGTGACCCCGACGTCGACGCCGCGATCGATCATCCGCTGGACGACCAGCGGCATGGCCCCGTCGCCGAAGCGCTCGACCAGGCGGGTGGCGGCATCGTCGACCGACTTGGCGTCGTAGAGGTCGAGCGACACTCCGCCGGCCTCTGACCGCAACACCCGGTCACGAGTGGCGCCCTTGACCGTCACCGGGTAGCCCAGCTCTTCGGCGGCGGCCGAGGCATCCTCGGCGCTTTCCACCACCACGCGGGGCGCGATCGGCACACCGGCAGCGGCGAGCAGCGGTTCCTCGGTGCCCAGCGGCAGGGCGCCCTCCCCGTGCTGGTCGAGCATCGTCCGGGCCAGCTCGTCCGGCCCGACCCCGTCGGTCACCGGGTCGAGCATGGCGTCCTGATCGTCGAGGCTCTGTCTGGTGTGGGTCCAAGCCCAGTACCCGGCCAGGCGGCCCAGCGCCCGGGCTGCAGGTTCGGGAAACTCATACACCGGCACGACGGTCGAGCCACGCCGTAACTCGTCGACATCGGCGGCGTCGAAGTTGCACACGGTGATCACCCGCTCGGGGTGGGCAACGGCTGCGTCGAGGATCACGTCGTTGACCGCCGGGTTCGGGCGCAGCTCGGGCGGAGCATGCACGATCAGTACCGAGGCGGAACGCTCGTCGGCGAGCACCTCCTCGAGGGCAACCCGATAGTCCTCGGCATCCGCCCGCCAGGACAGGCGGGGGCCGGGCAGCACGGTGAGGCCGGCGGACGCACACTCGCCGACGGCGAGGTCGACCGCCCCGCCGGAGTTGCCGACCACGGTCACGCCGATGCCCTGGGGGACTCCCTGGGCGGAGAGCAGGCGGCCGACGTCGAGCAGTTGGTGCAGCGTGCCGACGCGGACGATGCCGGTTTGGCGGAAGACGGCCTTGGCGATGCGCTGGCGCAGGCGGGCCTCCGGGTCGGGCGCTTGGCCCAGGCCGGTGCTCGGCGATGCGCTGAGCGACGATCCGGCGGCGACGGCGATCACCGGCTTGGCGGCGGTGAGCGCCCTCGCCGAGCGTACGAAGCGTTCGATTCGCCCGAAGCTTTCCAGGTACAACAGCACGCCCTTGGTGCGAGGTTCGTCGTACCAGTAGCGCAGCAGGTCCGACGCTCCGATGTCCGCCCGGTTGCCTGCGGCGACGAACGAGCTGAGGCCGAGCCCCACCCGGCGGGTGCGGTCGATGATCGCTGCGGCGAGCGTCCCCGATTGGGCGAGGATGCCGATATCGCCCTCCATGGGCGCGGTCGGTGCGAACGTGGCGTGGAGGCGAACCTCTGGGTCGGTGTTGACCAGGCCCAGGCAGTTGGGGCCGAGCACGCGGACGCCGCCGCGTCGGGCGGTGGCGACGACCTCGGCCTCGACCGCAGCGCCCTCGGGGCCGGCCTCGGAGAAGCCGGCGGTGAGGATGACCACGGCCCGTACGTGTTTGCGAACGCACAGCTCGATCGACTCGACCACCCGCTCCGCCGGGGTGGCGATCACCGCCAGGTCGACGTCGGCCGGGATGTCGAGCAGGCTGGGAAAGGCGGGCAGGCCGCAGACGACATGGGCCCGCTCGTTGACCGCCCAGACCGTGCCGGCGAAGCGCTGGGCGAGCAGGTTGTACACCACCTCGTGGCCGAGCGTGCCCGGGGTGGAACCGGCGCCGACCACCGCGACGCTGGAGGGGGTGAACAGGCGACGCACCGAGGCTGCCGAAGCGGTCGCCTCGCGACGTTCGCGAGCCGCCTCGGCCTCCGGGGTGGGGTGGAGTTCGAAGGACACCTCGATGACGCCATCGGCGAACTGTCGGCTGACCTCAAAGCCGGCCGATGAGAACACGATGAGCATCTTGGTGTTGTCGGGGAGGACCGACGCGGTGAAGCGTGCCAGGCCCCGCTCGCGCGCCGCGGCAACCAGGTATTCGAGGAACACGCTGGCCAGGCCCCGCTGAGCGTGGGCGTCGTCGATGAAGAACGCCACCTCGGCCACCGGCTGTTCGCCCCACCGCTCGTAGCGTCCGACGCCGATCAACTCGTCGCCCAGTAACGCCACGAAGGCGACCCGGTCGACGTAGTCGAGCTGTGTGAGGTGGATCAGGTCCTTCTCCGACAGCCTTGGTCGGGCGGAGAAGTACCGGTAGTAGATGCTCTCGGCGGACTGGCGCTGGTGGAAGGCGGTCAGACGCTCGGCATCGCTGGGTACGATCGGGCGCACATGCACCGTGCCGCCGTCGCGCAGGACGACGTCGGCCTCCCATCCGGGCGGATAGGGCCTGGTCGGCTGGTCGGTCTCGTCGGGCTCGGGCACCCTCCGATCGTAGGGCGGACCGACCCCCTCGGGTGTCGTTTCATGTCGCAGTCGTCGTCGAGCGTCCGCACGCCGTACGGTAAAGGGGTGCTGATCTTCGGCGATGGCGCCCCCGGTCCGAGCGACCCCACGGCTGTGCGCCCGTTCGCGGAGCCCTCGATGGGATCCGCCGCGAAATGGTTGCGGGACGGGGCCGCGGTGACGATCGGCGCCTACGACGGCGTCCACCTGGGGCACCGGGCGGTCATCGCCAAGCTGACCTCGACGGCGCAACGACGCGGCCTGGCGTCGGTCGTCGTCACCTTCGAGCCTCACCCGGCCGCCGTGCTGCGGCCCGAGTCGGCGCCGAGACGCCTGTGCGACCTCGAAACCAAGCTCGAACTGCTGGCCGACACCGGGGTCGATGCGGTCTACGTGATCGGTTTCGACGCCGAGCGGGCCCAGGAGGCACCCGAGCATTTCATCAAGCGCTTGCTCGTCGATGAACTGTCGACCCGGCTGGTGATCGTCGGCAGCGACTTCCGGTTCGGGCACCGGCGCGGCGGCGATGTCACCATGCTCGAGGAGGCCGGCAGCGAACTGGGCTTCGACGTCGAGGGGCTGGCGCTTGTCGGCATGGACGGCCGCCCGGTGCGGGTCGAGGAGCAGGTCAGCTCGACCGCGATCCGGCGGGCATTGACCGAGGGCCGCCTCGAGGCGGCCAACGCCATGCTGGGCCGCCCCCACGAGCTGCGGGGGGTCGTGGTCGAGGGCGACCGCCGGGGTCGGACCTGGGGGTTTCCCACCGCCAACGTGGCGGTCCCATCGGACATGTTGTTGCCTGAGCCAGGGATCTGCGCAGGGCGGGTGGTGCGAAGCGACGGCTCGTTGCTCGATGCCGCGATCTACCTGGGTAACCGCCCCACCGTCTACGGCGACGGTGGGGAGGTCGTGTTGGAGGCACACGCGCTCGACTGGGAGGGCGACCTGTACGGCGAAGCGGTGGCAGTGCGCTTCACCGACCGAATTCGTGGCGACGCGGCTTTCGACACGTTCGACGAGCTGGTGGAACAGATCCGGCGGGACTGCGACGAGGCGCGGCGCGTGTTGGCAGCGTCGCCCGACAGGCCAGGGTCGGAGCGAGTGGAAGGTGGTGGTCACCGTGGTTGACCAGCTGATCAAGGACCTGCCGGGCGACGACGAGGTCATCGATCCGCTCATCGGGCCGAGCGCCCCCGATGCCCCGGCGATCGGGCTGGGCAGAACGCCTCGATTGGCCCGCCACCGCATCCATCTCGACGATGGCCACGAGGTGGGCATCACGCTGGCGGGCAAGGGCATTCCCCTCGTCGTCATCCATGGCTTCACCGCCGAGGGGTTCCTCTACGCCCAAACCCTGTCGCGGCTGTGCGGCATGGGGTTTCGCGTGATCGCCATCGACATCGCAGGGCACGGGGGCACGGCCGGTCTCCCCGAGGACGGCCTCAACATCGGGGCATACTCGGCGTTGGTCGGCCGGGTTCTCGACAAGCTGGGCGTGCGGCACTGCCTGCTGGCCGGTCACTCGATGGGCGGCCGCTTGGTCACCCAGCTGGCGGCCAACCAGCCCGACCGGGTGCTGGGCGTTGTGCTGGTCGATGCCATCGTCGGCGACACCTGGGACCGCATGGTGTATCTGTTTCGGGTGTGGCCGCCGTTGCTCGGCGCGGTCGGGATCATGTTGTTGGTCGACTCGATGCTGATCCCGCCGCTGACGCGCAACCCGACCCAGGCGATGAAGCTGCTGCGCTTGTCCACCCCGACGATGGCCGGTCACCTGATCCGTCCGTGGCGGCTGCTCGGCCCGATGGCCTCGATCCTGCGCACCCGGTCGAGCCGCTACGCCCTCGACGCTGCGGCGGATGCGGGCACGCCGTTCTACATTCTCCACGGCGATCGGGACATCGCAGTGCCGCACCGAACCAGTGAGGACGCGGCCCGACGGGTCGGCGCCGACCTGATCACGGTGGAAAAGGCCGGACACTCCTGGTTGTTGACCGACCCGGAGACGCTGCCGGCGATCATCGCCGAGCTGCTGCAGGGCGAACTCGGCGACGATCTGCGGGCGGCGTTCGTGGCGCTGGGGGTGGGGGAGGACCCGGACCTGACAGCGATCGAATCGGTTTGTTACGACCCGGGGGCGGCGGTCTTCGACCTGGCGCTGCCCGAAGAGGTCGAGTATGCCGGGGCGTCGGTCGCACGATCCGAACCCGCCTTCCGTTGGCACCGCGACGACGAAACCGGGTAGCGTCGCCCGTCCGCCGGGAATCCCCGGCACCCGCGTCCCGCGCGGAGCCCCGGTGATCGGGGCACCCTCAGGGAGGCCGGGCCCTACGCCCACACCGGAGCACCATGACCAACCACGTTCCCACCAACATGCCGCCCAAGGGCGACATCATCGCCAAGCATGCCCGTGACGCATCCGACACGGGCTCGCCCGAGGTGCAGATCGCGCTGCTGACCGCGCGGATCACGCACCTCACCGAGCACCTCCGCTCGCACAAGCGCGATCACCACACCCGCCGGGGCCTGCTGCAGATGGTCGGCCGCCGCCGTCGTCTGCTCAACTACCTGAAGAACACCGACATCGAGCGCTACCGTGCGCTGATCGCCGAGCTGGGGCTCCGCCGCTGATTCGAGCGGCGACTGCGTCGATCAGTCGCTGAATCGGTCAGCCGCCGGTCACCCGGCGGCGTCGATCAACACATCCGAGCAGGCCGCCAGTGCGTCGGCATCGGTGCCGTTCGGCTGGTAGGCCTCGTCGTCGACATGGTCGACGATCTCGCTCACCTCGCCCCCGGTTGCGCGGTAGAGGCAGGCGGCGTAGTTGCGTGCGACGACCGCCCCGACTTCGGTGCCGATGCGCGAGTCGGTGATCACCGCCTCGAAATCGCTTTGGGACAGATCGCCCGACGAACCGCACGCGACCATGGGGACGATTGCGATCGCCGCGACGATCGCCGCCAACCGAGGCTGCGCACGGCGGGTCGGCGATCCGGTGGGGGGCCCACCACGTTGGTTCATGGCGGTCGAGCGTACCCGGTGAAGCCGCCGGGGCCGCCGGTCGACTACGATGGGCCGTTCACGAACGCGGTTGAGTTCAGCCGCCAGTTGCCGCCCCCCGAATACGCAGCCCACTTCGGTGGCCCGCCAGCGTCCAGCGAACAGCTGAGCTGTCCGGCCGTCTTGACAGCAGGGATGTTCGGGGGTCGACAACTGACTGCTGGCCTCTCCGCTCCAACCGGTGCGCATTGACGCGACGCTGTCGCCGCGCACCTCATCAAGGAGAACTACATGGTCACAACGCCAATTGAGGGCGCACTGCGCGTCCGCGCCACGGTCGCCGACGATCCCGCCGGTGACAAAGAGGTCACGATGGAGGCCGGTCGCCTGGCGTCCCTCGCCGACGGCTCCGTGCTCGTCGGCCTGGGTGACACCCGGGTGCTGGTCACCGCCACCGCTTCCCGCCGGGTCCGCGAGGGCGCCGACTTCTTCCCGCTCACCGTCGACATCGAAGAGCGCTCGTACGCCGCCGGAAAGATCCCCGGCTCCTTCTTCCGTCGTGAGGGGCGGGCCTCCGAGGCCGCCATCCTCACCGACCGTCTGATCGACCGGCCGCTGCGCCCGTCGTTCCCGAGCACCTTCCGCAACGAGGTCCACGTCGTCGGCCTCGTCCTCGGCGCCGACCAGGAGAACCCCTACGACGTGCTGGCGCTCAACGGCGCCTCCGCAGCGCTCATGCTGTCCGGCATCCCCTTCGAGGGTCCGGTCGGCGCGGTGCGCCTGTCCTACTCGGCCGATGGTGAGTGGCTGCCCCACCCAACCTACGCCGAGAGCGATGCCGGTTCCTTCGACATGGTCGTGGCCGGGCGTCAGCTGGACGGTTCCGATGGTGAGCCCGGCGACATCGCCGTCATGATGGTGGAAGCCGGCGGCACCGAGGGTGCCTGGGAGCTCTACGAAGAGGGCGCCCCCAAGGTCGACGAGGAGGCGCTTGCCGCCGGCCTCGAGGCCTCCAAGGCCCACATCGCCGCCATGATCGATCTGCAGCGCCAGCTGGTCGAGGTGCACCACGAGACCCACGGCACCCCCGAGCCGATCGCTTGGGTGCCGCAGGTGGATTACACCCCGGAGGTGGCCGACGCCGTCGCCGCCGCTGCGGGTGACCGCATCTCGGAGACCGCTGCGATCGCCGACAAGGCCGAGCGCACCGCCGCAGAGGCCGCACTGCGTGACGATCTGGTCGCCCAGGTTGCCGGCGCCGCCGATGAGGCCGAGCGTGGCTCGGTCGAGAAGCAGGCCAAGGCCGCCTTCCGCGCCGCCACCAAGGAGGCGGTGCGCAGCCGCATCGTCAACGAGGGTGCCCGCATCGACGGTCGTGGCCCCGCCGACCTTCGCCCGTTGTCCTCCGAGGTGGGCGTCATTCCCACAGCGCACGGCACCGGCCTGTTCCAGCGTGGCGAGACCCAGGTGATGAACATCACCACGCTGGGCATCGGCCGCATGGACCAGATGATCGATGGCATCGATCCGGTCACCAAGAAGCGCTACATGCACCACTACAACTTTCCGCCGTTCTCCACCGGCGAGCCTGGCTTCATGCGTGGCCCGAAGCGCCGCGAGATCGGCCACGGCGCCCTGGCCGAGAAGGCGGTGTTCCCGCTCGTGCCCTCGATGGCCGAGTTCCCCTACACGATCCGGCTGGTGTCCGAGGTGCTGTCGTCCAACGGCTCCACCTCGATGGCGTCGGTCTGCGCCTCAAGCCTGTCGCTGATGGACGCCGGTGTGCCCCTGCGGGCGCCGGTGGCCGGCATTGCGATGGGCCTGGTGTACGCCGACGGCAAGTACACCACCCTCACCGACATCCTCGGCGCCGAGGATGCCTTCGGCGACATGGACTTCAAGGTGGCCGGTACGGCCGAGTTCGTCACCGCGCTGCAGCTCGACACCAAGATCGAGGGCATCCCGGCCGACGTGCTGATCGACGCCCTCAACCAGGCCAAGGACGCCCGTATGGCGATCCTCGACAACATGACCGCCGCCCTGCCGGCGCCTCGCCCCGAGGTGAACGAGACGGCGCCGAAGATCATCAGCTTCGAGATCCCCGCCGACAAGATCGGTGAGGTCATCGGCCCCAAGGGCAAGGTGATCAACTCGATCCAAGGCGAGACCGGAGCCGACATCTCCGTCGACGACGACGGCATGGTGGGCATCGTGTCCGTCTCCGCCGTCGACGGCGGCGCGGTTGCCGAGGCCGAGCGTCAGATCCGTCTGATCCTCGACCCACCAACCCCCGAGGTGAACGCCGAGTACACCGGCAAGGTGGTGTCGATCACCAAGTTCGGCGCCTTCATCAACATCCTCCCCGGGCGCGACGGCCTGTTGCACATCTCCAAGATCGGTGGCGGCAAGCGCATCGACAAGGTGGAGGATGTGCTCGAGCTCGGCCAGGACCTCCAGGTCTATGTCGAGGACATCGACCCCAACGGCAAGGTGTCGCTGCGCATGGTGGGCGATACCAAGTCGGATTCCGCGGGCAAGGGCTCCGGCAGCCGCAGTTCCGCAGAGCGCGGTGATTCCCCAAAAGCTGATGCCCCTCCCCGGGGCCGCTCGAGCGCTACGACGTCGTCTGCCACCGGTAGCGATGCCAGCACGGCTGACGATGCTCGAGACTCGGAGGACACCGGCTCGGAGAACACCGGAACCGAGCGCCCCCAGCGGGCGCCCGAGTTTGCCCCGGTGCTCGAAGCCAAGCTGACCGAGACCTACGGCGACCTTGGGCCCGAGCCCGCACCGCGCAATGCGGGTGGGGGTCGTCGCGGCGGGAGCCGCGGTGGCCGACGCGGCCGCTAGCCAGCCGCAGGTTTCTGACGCGGGTCACGACGACGCGCCGCAGCGGCGATCGCCCCTTTTGGGGCGGTCGCCGCTGCGCGTCATCTTCCGGGTGGCCCAGGTCACCCTGTTGTTGTGGGCGGCCGTCGTGCTCGTCGAGCGCTACAACGCCACGTCGACCCAGTCGGTCGACGCTTCCTCCCAGCCGGCCGACCTGGTCTTGGGCGACGAGGTGGTTGCCGACGCCTTCGACCGGGGCGACGGACCACTGGGCGGCGACTGGCAGGTCGTCACCGGCAACTGGGTGATCGCCGACGGGTCCGCCCAGATCGTTGAGGACCCGGCCGGCGCGTTGGTGCCCGCTCTGGCGGTGACCGACGTGCCCGCCGCCGAACGCCTGGTGATCCAGATGACGATCGACTCGCCCAAGGACGGGGTGGGCGTGGTCTACGGCTACACAGGACCCGGCGAGTTCAACCGGATCGGCTTCAACCCGACCTTTGCTGCGGTGGGCGTCGAGCAGATCCGCAACGGCGGGGCCGAGACGATCGGTCGGTTCGGGCCGGTGGGCATCCCGGCGACCTACGAGGTCAGCCTGGAGTTCGCACGCGATGAACTGCAGCTGTGGGTGGGCAACCAGGTGGTCGGCCAGGTGGCCCTCGACGGCGCCGGGGCGCCACGGTCGTTTGGGCTGTCGTCGGCGGCGGGCTCGCCCGCCAAGTTTGATGACGTGCGGGTCTATGTCGGCCCGTAGCCGGCTGGGATCGGGTGAGCGCAGTGCCCGCACCCCGCTGCCGGCACGAGCCCTGTGGTGGATCCTGGCCATCTGGCTGGCTTCGCTGGGATTTCGGGTGGTGTACCTGACGGTGATCAACCCCGACCAGCCGCTCACCGGCGACGGCCTCTACTACCACCTGCTGGGCAACCGGCTTGCCGACGGCGATGGGTTCTCATCGCCGACGGGCCTGGGGGTCGCCGAGGAGATAGCCGACCATCCGCCCGGCTATCCGGCCATGTTGAGCCTGGCCAGCCGTGTGGGGCTGGACTCGCGCGACGAGCACCGCCTGGTCTCCGCCCTTGTCGGTTCGTTGGCCATACCGTTCCTGGGGCTGGCCGGGGGGCGGCTGGCCGCTGCCCGACGCCGCGGCCCGCCGCCGGCCCCACGGGTGGTGGCGTGGGCGGCGATCGCCGCAGCGTCGCTGGCTGCACTCGACGTCAACATGTGGGTCTGGGACCCGCTCATCCTCGCCGAGCCGTTGGTGCTGGCGGCGGTTGCCGCCTGGTTGTACGGCGCCCTCGCCTACGACGACGATCCGTCGTGGGGCTCGGCGCTGGGCCTGGGCCTGGCCTTTGGCATCGCCGCTGCCACCCGGTCGGAGTTGTTGGTGGCGGTGCTGGTGATTCCGGTGCTGTTGTACCGACGCCGGCGCCAGCTGAGCTGGGGTCGTTTTGTGGCCCACGGAGCGGCCATGGCAGCCGGGCTGGTGCTGTTTCTCGGGCCATGGGTGTGGAGCAACCTGCACCGGTTCGAAGAACCGGTGGTGATGACGACCGGCCTGGGCACGACGATGGTTCAGGGCAACTGCACCCCCGGGTTCTATGGGCCCTACACCGGCTACTCCGACTTCGCCTGCTTCGACCGGACCCGCAGCGTGGTCACCCCCGAAATGGATGCCTCCCAGCGCGACGTGCTCGGGCGCGAGATCGCCACCGACTACATCGGCCGCAACCTCGGTCGTTTACCGGTGGTGGCGGTGGCCAGGGTGGCCCGCACGTTCGGGTTCTTCCGGCCGGTCCAGCAGAGCGGCATCATCGAGGGTGTCGAGCTGCGAGGCCCGCACTGGGTGGTTTGGGGCGGGCTGATCAGCTGGCAGCTGCTGTTGCCCCTCGGCGTGGCCGGCGTGGTGCTCGCCCGTCGTGAGGGGCGTCTGATCGCCCCCGTGGTGGCGGTGACCGGAGCGGTGGTGTTCGCGGTGGCGCTCACCCAGGGCGCCGACCGCTACCGCATGGCCCTCGAGCCGCTGTTGATCGCCTACGCCGGCTTTGCGATCGCCCTCAGCCTGGCGGTGGTCGGCCGTTCGACCCCGGCGCTGGCCGACACGGGGCCGGGACGGTGGCTGCGAAAGTGGTCGCCCCGGCCTGAAGCCCAAGTTTCCGAGTCGCAGCCGCCCGGCGACCCGTCGCCCGGGGCGGACGATCAGTCGTCCGAGCGGACGGCTGTAGCCTCGTCCCCATCAGCGACAAGTCAACCGTGATCAACCTGGCTGTGCGAGTGGTCGGTGCCGACCGGCCGGGGATCACCGCCGATCTGATGTCGACGCTCGCCGCCCTCGGCGCGGAACTGCAGGACGTCGAACAGGTGTTGGTGCGCCAGC